>NZ_LMEK01000003.1:65591-199346 GCF_001426595.1 Variovorax sp. Root434 | reverse complement strand
CTCCGCCGCGTTCCCCATCCGGCATTCGCGAAAGATTCTGCAATCCGGCACCCGGAGAGATCGGCTCGCGCTGTTGACAGGTTCAAGCCATATCAGCTAATGGCCTAGGCGTGGGGATTTGGAGCTACGGCGAAGGGACTAGGGCCATCCGCTCAGCGGGCGGCCGCGCGCAAGGTCTCGACCTGCTCCGCGTAGGTCTTCTCGATGCGCTGCAGCCGCTGTTCGCGCGCCGCCTCGTTGACCCACGAGGCCGACATGGCACGCTGCCGGCCCAGCTGGTATTCGAGCCGCGCCTGCGGCAGCAGCGCGCTGTCGTCGGCCGCGGCATAGCCGTAGGCCGCGCGCAGGGTCTTCAGCACTTCGCGCTCGGCGTCGCCGCGCGCGCCCTTGGCCTTGCCATAGCCGGTCAGGAAGCTCTGCAGCCGCGCCTGGAACTCCGGCGGGTAGTCGCGCCGCACCACCATCGGCGCGCCGGGCGGCTGCTCCGATTGCCAGACCACCTGCAGCCGCTCGGCCTCCACCGGGAACTGCTGGCGAAAGCGCTCGAAGTCGGTGGTGTTGTTGGTGGCCACGTCGGCATCGCCGTTCGCCACGGCCAGCGCGGTGGCCTGGTGGGTGCCGACGAACTCGCTGCGAAAGCGCGTCTCCATCTCGATGTTGTGCGGCAGGAAGAGCTGGCTCTGCGGCACGATGAAGCCGGTGACCGAACGGCTGTCGCCGCGCGCGAGCCGCCATTTCTCCGGCTGCGCGAGCACGCCTTCGAGCGTGTTGAGCGGCCCGTCCTTGCGCACCAGCAGCACGGCGCGGTGCTCGGGCACGCTGGGGTGCCGCGCGATCTGCGCCACCACCTTCATGCGCCGCTGCATCACGGCGTCGAGCGCCATCTTGGCCGAGAGGAAGGCCATGTCGATCTCGTCGCGGCCGATGGCGCGGTCCAGCTCCTCGTACGTCGGCACCGAATACGCGCTCACCGGAATGCCGAGGCTGCGGCTCATGTCGGCCATGAGCGGCGTCCACAGCGCGCGCGATTCGACGGCGCCGCCCAGCGGCAGCACGCCGAAGCGGATCATCCTGACGGCCGGCGGCACGGGGGCGGCCTTGTCGGTCTTCTCGGTCGATGCGGCGGCGCCCGTGCCCTGCGCCATGGCCGCCAAGGGTCCGGCAAGCAAGGCGGCCAGAAAAGCCAGCAGCCACCATGGCGGGGCAAAAAAAACGCGCAAGGGCTTCATCACGGTGTCGTGTCCCTGAGCACGGTGACCTGGTCCGCATAGCCGCTCTCGATGCGCTGCAGGCGGGCCTGACGCGCGGCGTCGTTCACCCATTGCGCGGTCATGGCGTTCTGCCTGGCGAGCTGGTAGGCCAGCTTGGCCGCGGGCTGCAGCGAGCTGTTGTCGGCGGCCACGAAGCCGGCCAGGTCGTGCAGCGACTTGAGCACCGCGCGCTCGGCGTCGCCGCGCGGCCCCTTGGCGCGGCCGTAGCCGACCAGGAAGGCCTGCACGCGCTTGCGCAGTTCGGGCGGGTATTCGCGGCGCACCACGATCTGCGCATGCGGAATCAGCTCCGACTCCCACAGCACCTGCAGGCGCTCCGTCTCGGCCGGAAAGCGCAGCCTGAAGCGCTCGAAGTCGGCCGAGTTGTTGGTGGCCACGTCGGCCTCGCTGTTGGCCACGGCCAGTGCATTGGTCTGGTGGGTGCCCACGGTCTCGCTGCGAAAGCGCGTCTCCATCGCGATGTGGTTCGGCAGGAAGAGCTGCAGCTGCGGCACGATGAAGCCCGACACCGACTGCTTCTCGCCACGCGCCAGCCGCCAGCGCTCCGGCTGCTCCAGCATGCTCTTCAGCGAATTGAAGGGCGGCGCCTTGCGCGCCAGCAGCAGCGCCCGGTAGCCGGGCAGGCCGTCGTGGCGCACCACCTGCGCCACCACTTTCATGCGGCGCTGGGTCACGGCGTCGAGCGCCATCTTTCCCGACAGGAAGGCCATGTCGACCTCGTCGCGCTGGATGGCCTGCTCCAGCGCCTCGTACGAATTGACCGACAGCACGCTCACCGGGCGGTCGATGGCGCGGCTCAGCTCGGCCAGCAGCGGGTCCCAGTCGTTGCGCGACTCGAAGGCGCCTCCGAGCGGCAGGATGCCGAAGCGAACCGGCCCGTCCAGCGCGCCGGCCTGGGCCGAGGCCCACAGCGGCAGCCCCACGAACAATGCCAGCGCCGCCGCACGGAGGGCGCCTGGAAAATCGGCAAATCGGCGCATGGAAGCCTGCATTTGTGGGCCTGGGACAGGGGGCCGTTGCGCATCGGCGGGTCTAACATGGGCAGCGCGGACGCCATTAAATATCAAATACACGCAAGTTTCGTGATGTTTTTCCTGCCTTCCCAGTTCCGGGTTGCCCCTCTAAGCTCGGCGCCCATGCTTGCGATGCCCTCATGAACTGGAACTTCCGCGTCCTGCGCGGCCTGGCCCGCCTGACCTTCGCCCAGCAGCTGATCCTGCTGGCGCTGGTGCCGGCAACGCTGGCCACGCTCGCGGCAATCACCGTGCTGACGCGGCAGCACCTGAGCAACCTCACCGAGCTGATGCGCGCCAATGCGCAGACGGTGGCCCTGCAGGTGGCCACGGTGGCGCAGGCGCCGCTGGCGCGCATGGACCGGCGCGCGCTGGCACGCACCGCCCAGTCGGGCACCTACCAGCCCAACGTGCAGCAGGTGCAGATCTGGACGGAAGACGGCGAGATCGTGGCCAATTCCGAAACCGTCGACCGCGTCCGCGGCGACGGCCTGCAGGTGGTGGTGCCCATCGTGGGCGACGACGGCCGCCACACCGGCCAGGTGATGGTCGAGATGAGCCTGGCCGCGGTGCAGAGCGCGCGGCGCTCGGTCTGGTTCAACGTGGGGCTGGTGCTGGCGATCAGCCTGGTCGGCGTGGCCTTGGCGGGCTGGTGGGCTGCGCGCCGCATCAGCGAGCCGATCCGTGCGCTCGGCGAGGCGGTCGACCGCCTCGGCGCGGGCGAGGACGCGAGCGTGGCCGTCGAGGGCACGTCCGAGGTGCGCCACCTGCAGCAGGGCTTCAACCAGGCCGCGCGCGCGCTCGCCGAAAGCCACCGGCTGCTGCAAAGCCGCATCAACGAAGCCACGGCCGAGCTGGCGCGCAAGAACCAGCAGCTCGAAGTGGCGAGCCAGGCCAAGACCCGCCTGCTGGCCGCCGCCAGCCACGACCTGCGCCAGCCGCTGCACGCGCTCACGCTGTTTTCCGACGGCCTGGCCAACGGCGAGACCGACCCGGTGAAGCTGCAGCGCATCGGCCACATCCGCGAGTGCGTCGATTCGCTGGACCGGCTGTTCTCCGAGCTGCTGAACCTGTCGCAGCTCGACGCCGGCGTGCTGCAGCCGCAGTGGATCGACTTCCCGCTCGACCGGTTGTTCGAGGAAATCAGCCGCAACTTCCGCCCGGTGGCCGAGCAGCAGGGCCTGCGGCTGGTGGTGCGCAAGACCGACCTGTGGGTGCGCTGCGACTACGTGATGCTCTCGCGCATCCTGAACAACCTGGTGTCGAACTCGCTGCGCCACACCATCGAGGGCGGCGTGCTGGTCGGCGCGCGGCGGCGCGGCAGGGGCGTGCGCATCGACGTGGTCGACACCGGCGTGGGCATCGCCACGCATCACCAGGTCCGGGTGTTCGAGGAGTTCTATCAGGTGGAGCCCACCGGCCGCCAGGCGGCGCGCGGCGCGCGCGGCATGGGGCTGGGCCTGGCCACGGTGCAGCGGCTGGCCGAGCTGCTCAACACCCGCGTCGAACTGAGCTCGAAGCTGCACAAGGGCACCTGCGTGCGGGTGATGGTGCGTTCGGCGCCGCCCGCGCTGCCGGCACCGGTGGTGCCGCCCGCCGTCGCTGCCATCGAGGAGGAAGAGAGCCTGGCCAACATGCGCATCCTGGTGATCGACGACGAGCGCACCATCCTCGAAGGCCTGACGGTGGTGCTCTCCAACTGGGGCGCCGAGGTGCTGCCCGCGCAGACCCGCGCCGAGGCGCTGGCACTCGCCGACACCTGGGCGCAGCCGCCCGACATGGTGATCAGCGACCTGCTGCTGCAGGGCGGCGACAACGGACTCGACGTGATCGGCGCGCTCGAGCGCCATCCGCGCGGCATCGGCGCCGGCACCGCGCGCCTGCTCGTTACCGGCGAGACCAAGCCCGACCGGCTGCGCGAAGTGGCGAGTGCAGGCATCGCGGTGCTCTACAAGCCGGTGTCGCCGCGCGTGCTGCGCCAGGCCATCCAAGCGCAGCGCGCGGCCGCCGCGCAAATGGTAGGTGCATAGGTAGTCCGTCGGACATAGGCCGAGCGGCTGCAATGGTGTGAGTTTCGTCACACTGGCAGGCGCCTGCCAGGGCTGACATAAGCCCTCTGCCTTATCGCGCGAAGCAGGGGCCGTCCTTACATTGGACCATCGCTCCCTCGCTGCGAAAGCAGTCCATGTTTGTTGCCGTGAAATCCTTTTTCTCGCCCTTCTCCGGAAGGTTGCGCCGTGCGGCCGGTGCCGCGCTGGCCGCGGGCTTGGCCTGGGGCGCCAGCGGCGGCGCCACGGCGGCGAGCCTCACGGTGCTGATGGGCGACGACGTCGCTGCGTCTTCCGAGTTCGTGCAGCGGCTGCGCGCGGACCAGGAGCCGGGCGGCAGGTTCGAGCTGGTGCGACTCGCGCCGGGCGGCGCCGATCCGCAAGCGTCGACGGAAGCCTCGGACGCCGAGCGCGCGGCGAACTCCGGCGTGCGCACGCGCAGCCTGCGCACCGCCTCCGATGCGCCGCTCACCATGGCCGTCGGCCCCGCCGCCGCGCGCGCCGCTGTCGAACGGCCGGGCCAGGAGCCGCTGGTGCTGGCGATGCTGAGCCGGCTCGAGTACGAAACCCTGAAGGCCGCCAGCCCCGCCCTGCGGCGCGGCGATCGGCGCGTGGGCGTGCTGCTGCGCGACCCGGCCATGGCCGACCAGCTCGCGCTGATCAACGCGGTGCTGCCGCAGAAGCACCGCGTGGGCGTGGTCGCCACGCCCGAATCGGAGCCGCTGGTGCGCGAGCTGCAGCGCGCGGCACAGGGCGCGAACCCGGCCTGGGAGCTGCGCGTGGAATACGCACCCGACGCCAGGTCGCTCGCCGCCGCATTGCGCCTCGTGGTGCCGCAGAGCGACGCACTGATGGTGCTGCCCGACCTGATCGGCGACAACCAGGCGGCCACGCTCTCGGTGCTACGCGCCGGTGCGGGCGCGGGCCTGCCGGTGTTCGGCGCCAGCGAAGGGCTGGTGCGCTCGGGTGGCCTGGCCGCGGCGGTCTCGACGCCGTCGCAGCTCGCACAGCAGGCGCGGCTGCTCGGCCAGAAGGTGGCGAGTGCGAGCGTGGGCGGCAGCAGCAACAGCAACGTGCCGCTGGTGGAAGCGGCAACGCCCGCCACCGTGCGCGTCAACGCCACCGTGGCGCGCGGACTCGGCCTGCGACTGCCGGAGGAACGGGAACTGGCCGATCGGCTCGCGCCCCCCCGATGAGCACCGCACCGCCTTCCCACGGTCCGGTGGCACCCGGGGGGACGCCGGTGTCGTCCCCAACACCGCCGCCGCTCCAGTCTCCCCATACGCTGACCGTGCGCGGCAACCTGCAGCACGACCTGTTCCGTCTTGGCGTAGTGCCCTGCGCGGCGGTGGCGCTGGCGCTCACCGGCTGGTTCACGCACAACCGGCTGCACACCCTCGAAGATGCTTTCGATGCCGAAGGCCAGGCCGTGGCGCGGCAGGTGGCGGCCATGTCCGATCTGAGCCTCTATGCCGGCGACCTGCCGGCGCTGCAGAACGTGGCCAATGCCGCGCTGCGCGGCGGCCAGGTGACGCGCGTGGAAATCAGCAACAGCGCGGGCGTCTACGTCACGGCCGGGCCCAAGACGCCGCCGCTGGCGCAGCTGCGCATGTTCACCGCGCCGGTCACGCTGCGCGAAGCCTCGCGCGCCAGCGCCTTCGCGCCTGCCGGCTCCACCGCGGCGGGCGACACGCCCATCGGCCTGGTGCAGACCTTCCGCGACACCACCGCCTATACGCGCGAGCGCAGCCGCTCGCTGTTCGCGGGCATCGGCATCGCGCTCGTCGCGCTGGTGGCGGCGTGGGCCTCGGTGCGGCACATGGCGCGCACGGTGACGCGGCCGCTGCGGCGCGTGTCGCGCACGGTCGCCGCGCTGGAGTCGGGGCATTTCGAGGCGCGCTGCGACGTGGTCGAGGACAGCACGCGCGACACGCACGAGCTCGCGGTGCTCGCGCACGACATCGATCGCCTTGCCGAGCGCCTGCAGAGCAACCGCCAGCTCAGCGAAGAACGCGTGCGCGAGGCCACCGCCGTCGCGCTGCAGCGCATGGCCGAGGCCGAGCAGGCGGCGCTGTCGCGTGCGCGCTTCCTCGCGGCCGCGAGCCACGACCTGCGCCAACCGCTGCATGCCATGGGCCTGTTCATCGACGGCCTGCTGCCCGGCGCCTCGCCCGCGCAGCGCCCGGCCGTGCTGCGGCTGCAGGAGAGCACGGAGTTCATGGGCGTGCTGCTCGACGACCTGCTCGAAATCTCGCGGCTCGATGCGCAGGTGCTGACACCGGCGATCACCAATGTGGCGCTGTCCGCGCTGTTCGACCAGCTCGATGCGCAGCACGCCGCCATCGCCGCGGAGGCGCACGTACGTCTGCGCTGGAGCGGCCGCGGCCTGGCCGTGCGCACCGATGCGGCGATGCTGCAGCGCATCGTCGGCAACCTCGTGGCCAACGCGCTGCGCCATGCGCCCGAGGGCGGCACGGTGCTGGTGGCCGCGCGGCGCGGCACGGCCGGCGTGCGCATCGAGGTGCGCGACAACGGCGTGGGCATCGCGCCGATCCACCAGGGCCGCATCTTCGAGGAGTTCTACCAGGTAGCCAACACCGAGCGCGACCGGCGCCGCGGCTTCGGGCTGGGGCTGGCCATCTGCGCGCGCATCGCCGCGCTGCTGGGCACGCGCATCACCGTGCGCTCCGCGCTGCAGGCGGGCAGCACCTTCGCCTTCACGCTGCCCGCGGCACGGCTGGCCGACGTGACGCCGCCCGACGCGCCACAGCAGGCCCCCGCGCCCCTGGCCGGCCTGCGCTGCCTGGTGGTGGACGACGACCCCGCCATCCTCGACGGCAGCCGCGCGCTGCTGGTGCAATGGGGCTGCGAGGTCGAATGCGTGAACACCGGCGCCGAGGCCATCGCGCGGCTGGGCACCGGCGACATCCGCTACGACGCCGTGCTGTGCGACCTGCAGCTGGCCGGCGATGGCGACGGCGTGGACGTGATCGACGCCGCCAAGCGCCTGCAGCCCGATGCGCTCGCGGTGCTGGTGTCGGGCGCCACCGGGCCCGATGTGCTGCAGCGGCTGCGCCAGGGCGGCGTGATGCTGCTGACCAAGCCGGTTGCGCCGGCCAAGCTGCGCGCGCTGCTGACCACGCGGCGGCACGTGCACGCGAACTGACTCCTTCAAGGAAACCTGCCGATGCTCGAACTCGCCGCCCTGAAAGACATCCGCCCCTTCGTCGCGACGCCCAGCCACGCGGGCACCATGAGCAGCAACTACGTGCGCAGCCTGCTCGGCCTGGTCAATCTGGCCTGGACGCACGGCTTCGCGATGCAGACGCGCTTTCTCGATGGCGACAGCCTCATCACGCGCGCACGCAACCGGCTGGTGGCCGAGTTCATGGCCGATGCGCGCTGGACGCACCTGTTCTGGATCGACGCCGACATCGGCTTCGAGCCCGAGGCGGCCCTGCGGCTGCTGCTGGCGGACCGCGACGTGGTGGCCGGCATCTATCCGCACAAGACCGACGGCTGGCCGGAGGCCGGGCTCGACGCGCCGTTGCCGGCCGGCAGCACGCGGCAGGACTTCGAGGCGCGCCATGCCCGCTTCGCCGCGAATGCCGCGGGGCCCCGGCTGGCCATCGATGCGGACGGCTTCGCCGAGATGCTCGACGCGCCCACCGGCTTCATGCTGATCGCACGCAGTGTGTTCGAGCGCATGGCCGCCGCCTTTCCCCAGCTGCGCTATGCGCCCGACCGCCACGCCGACCCGGCCGACCGCGCGCGCGCCGCGTTCCACTACCGCTTTTTCGACGTGCTCGCCGAGCCCGGCAACGGCGCCTACCTGGCCGAGGACTTCGCCTTCTGCCGCCGCTGGCAGTCGATCGGCGGCAAGGTCTGGATCGATGCGCGTTCGAACCTGTCGCACCAGGGCCTTCGCACCTACACGGGCCATTTCGGGCAGGCGCTGGCGGCGCGCGGCGGCCCCCCGGCATGAACGACGAAGCACTGGCCAGGCTGCTTGCGCTCGATCGCCCCACCGAGGTGGTCGACGTCGGCGCGAACCCGATCGATGGCGAACCGCCCTACCGTGCGATGCTGGCGGCCGGCCAGTGCCGGGTGACCGGCTTCGAGCCGCAGCCCGACGCGCTGCGCGCATTGCGGCAGCGGCGGGGCACGCTGGAGCGCTACTTCCCGTGGGCCGTGGGCGACGGCCGGACACACACGCTCCACGTGTGCGCCGCCCCCGGCATGACCAGCCTGCTCGAACCCGACCCGGCCGCGCTCGCGCTGTTCGACCTGCTGCGGCCGATGGCCCAGGTGGTGGCGCGCGTCACGATGCAGACGCGCCGGCTCGACGACATGGAAGAAGTCGAGCACCTCGACTTCCTGAAGATCGATGCGCAAGGCAGCGAGCTGGCGGTGCTGCGCGCGGGCACGGCCAGGCTGGCGCAGGCCGTCGCGGTGCAGACCGAGGTGTCGTTCGTGCCGCTCTACCAAGGGCAGGCATCGATCGGCGACATCGACCTCGAGCTGCGCCGCCAGGGCTTCCTGCCGCATTGCCTGGCCGAGCTCAAGCACTGGCCGATGGCGCCGTGCGTGGTCAACGGCGATCCGGGCCAGCCGCTGCGCCAGCTGCTCGAAGCCGACCTGGTCTACGTGCGCGACATCACCCGGCCCGACGCCATGAGCGACGCACAGCTCAAGCAGCTGGCCATGCTGGCGCACTGGTGCTTCCGCTCCTTCGATCTGGCGCTGCGCTGCGTGCTGCTGCTGGAGCAGCGCGGCGCGCTGGCCGAAGGCACGCAGGCGCGCTACCTGCGGCTGGCCGCGCGCGCGGCCCTGCCGCCGGTGGCCGACTGAAGCGCTGAGCAGCAAGCAGTGAGGGCTCAGGCCGTCGTCTCGGCCCGCGAGAACTGCCGGCGATACGCCGTCGGCGACACCTTGAACGCGGTGGTGAAATGCTTGCGCAGCGACACCGCCGAACCAAAGCCGGCGCCGGTCGCCACGCGCTCGACCGGATGGTCCGTGGTCTCCAGCAGCCGCTGCGCCAGCGCGAGGCGCTGGTTCTGCACCCACTGGCCCACGGTCGTGCCGGTGGATTCGCGAAAGCGCCGCGTGAAATTGCGTCGGCTCATGAGCGCGCGCCGCGCGAGGTCGTCCAGTTCATGCGATGTATCGAGGTGCTTGCCCAGCCACTCCAGCAGCGGCGCCAGGCGATCGCGCTCGGCCGTGGCGGGCACGGGCTGCTCGATGTACTGCGCCTGCCCGCCCTGCCGGTGCGGCGCGACCACCATGCGCCGCGCGGCGCGGTTGGCCGTCTCGGCGCCGTAGCGCACGCGCAGCAGGTGCAGGCAGCAGTCGATGCCCGCGGCCGTGCCGGCGGAGGTGAGCACGCTGCCGTCGTCCACGTACAGCACCTCGGGCTGCAGCCGCACCTGCGGGTACTGCTTCGCGAAGGCCGGAGCCAGCTTCCAGTGCGTGGTGGCGGGCCGGCCGTCGAGCAGGCCCGCCTCGGCCAGCACGAAGGCGCCCAGGCACAGGCCGACCACGGTGGCGCCGCGCCGGTGCGCGGCCTGCAGCGCGCGGATCAACGCGGGCGGCGCCGCGCTGCCGTCGTCGCGCCATGAAGGCACCACCACGATCTGCGCGCGGCGGATGGCCTCCAGCCCGTGCTGCACCACGAGCGTGAAGCCCGCATTGGTCTGCAGCGGGCCGGGCTCCGGCGCGCACACCCGCAGGCGGAAACGCGGCGCGCCGGCTTCCGTGCGGTCTTCGCCGAAGACCATGCACGGCACGGACAGGTGAAAGGGGCTGATGCCGTCGAAGGCGACGACAGCGATGGTTTCGGTGGCTGGCGCTGGCATGGCCCGATCTTATCGATGAATGGCTTTCGGGCCACTTTCTCGAGACAACGCAACCGCGAAGAATCAGGCCATCCGAACCACACAAGAGAAGGAGCCCTTCATGAGCAGCAACACCGCCCCGCGCCGCGCCCTCGTCGTGATCGACGTGCAGAACGAATACTTCGAAGGCGGCGGCCTGCCGATCGAGTACCCGCCGATCGAAGACACGCTGCCGAACGCGACGAAGGCCATGGACGCGGCACGCGCCGCCGGCACACCCGTCGTCGTGGTGCGCCACCATGCACCCAAGGGCGCGCCGGTGTTCCAGGCCGACACCCACAACGGCCAGCTGCACCCCGAGATCGCGAAGCGTCCGCACGACCATCTCGTCACCAAGAGCTTCCCGAGCGTGTTCACCGGCACCGACTTCGCCGACTGGCTCGCCCGCCACGAGATCGACACGCTGAGCGTGGCCGGCTACATGACGCAGAACTGCGATGCCTCCACCGTGTACGAGGCCATGCACCGCGGCCTGAACGTGGAATTCCTGTCCGACGCCAGCGGCGCGCTGCCGTACGAGAACGCCGCGGGCAAGGTCACGGCCGAGGAGATCCATCGCGTCTTCAGCGTGGTGTTCCACAGCAACTTCGCGGCCGTGACCACGACCGCGGCATGGATCGCCGCGATGCAGGAAGGCCAGGCGATCCCGAAGGACAACGTCGTGATGTCCAACCGCCGCGCACGCGGCGTCTGAGCGGCTTCGTTCAGAAGTCCGCGCAGCCGTTGCGCCTCTCGGTGTCCACGCAGCTCAGCAGGTTGGGCCGAGAGCGCACGCGGGACCATTCGCGCGCCAGCACGTCCGCGCCCTGCTGCGCGCGGTCGCCGTCGAGCGGCCCGGTCGCCAGGCAGATCGGCGCCTGCCCGATGTTGCGGTCGTACAGCCAGGTGGTAGGCTGGTCGCGCACCACGTCCACGCTGGGCAGCGACACGAAGCCGGTGACCTGCAGCTGCCCCGGCACCACGCGCACCGCGTAGCCCTCGGCCGAGGTGAAGCTGCCGTCGATGGGATAGAAGCCCGGCAGGCTGGAGCGCGTGGCCGGCGAACCCGGCACGCCGAAGATGCCCGCGCCGGTGTCGCCCAGGATCAGCCCGGAGATGCTGTAGACGAACGGCGGGTTGGGCAGGCCGCCGGCGCGCTGCGCATTGCCGATGGTCACGGTGGCCAGCGGCTGCTGCGCGTAGATGAAGTGGTTGCCCGTGGCCGGCACGGTCACCGTGCACAGGCCCAGGTAGGCGCAGTGATAGAAGTTCGGCAGCGGTGCCGAGCCCGCCAGGCCGCCGCGGGTTTCGCCCACCCAGGTGTCGGCCCACACGCGCCAGCTGGCGCCGCCGATGCCGTTGCCGCCCGGGTTCTGGAAGCGCGCGGCCGCCACGAGGTCGGTGCCGCTGGCGCTGGTTACGGACGCGCCGAGCGTGAGGTCGCCCGCCAGCGTGCGCACGAACACGGTGTCGGCCGCCATCGAGGTCGCCGACAGTGGCTGCGGCAGGTTGCCCGCCGCATCGAAGCCGGTGACCGACACCGCGCCGAGCGTGAGCGCATCGGCATCGACGTAGGCGAAGCGCCCCGCCGCGCCGCCGCCGACCGTGCCCACGTGGTTGCCCGGGTCGTCGAGCACCACGCTGCCGCCGCTGGAACGCGCGAGCAGCGTGCCCGCGGTGATGGCCGCGCCCGCCGCCTGCCGGATGTCGCCCCCGCTCACCAAGCCGAGCTGCGGCGTGCTCACCGCGCCATTGAGCTGGATGTTGCCGCCACCGCCGTTCTGCAGGGTCAGCGGCGACGACACGGTCAGCGGCGCCACCACGGTGATGTCCGCCGCGTGCGCGTTGCTACCCGCCACGATGGTGCCCGCGCTCAGGCGCGTGAACTCGTCGGCCGACACCGCGAAGCCGGTGGCCGCGGTGCCGCCCAGCGTGATCGGGTTGCCCGTGCGGTCGCTCGCATTGCCCGCCGTGTCCACGCCGCCAGGACGCAGGTTCAGCACATTGGCCGCGCGCACCGTGCCGCCGATCACCAGCGCGTCGGTCGAGCCGTCGTTGGCGGCGCGCAGCACCACGTTGTTGTTGCCGTCGATGCGCCCTGCGGGCTGTGCGAAGGTGCTCAGAGGCGGTATGGGTGAAATGGTGACGCCGGCACCGTCGGCCTGCGATTCGCCCGTCACCGTGATGTTGCCGTTGCCCAGCGAGGTCACGAGGCTGCCGGCACCGATGCGCACGCCGCTGCCCAGCGCGGTGTTGCCGCCGGTGCGCACCAGCCCGTCGACCTGGATGTCGCCGTCCACACTGCGCACCGTGGCGCCGTTGATGAGCACGCCGTAGCCCGCCAGCGGCGTGAAGCTGGAGAAGCCTGCGCTGCCCACGCCCACGATGCCGATGCGCCCGCCGGTGGTGAACACGCCCTGGGTCGCCGTCGTGCCGCTGATCGCCACGCCGGTGTCGACCAGCCCGCGCCCCGCGATCGACACGTTGCCCGTGGCCGTGTTGATGCTGGAATTGCTGATGCTCACCACCGGCCCGGAGAAGGAGGATCCGGTCGCGGTCGAGCGCCCGTCGATGGACACCGCGCCCCCGGTGCCCGCGTCGAGCAGCGCGGTGCGCGTGTCGATGGTCGCGTTGTTCAGCGAGATGACGGAGCCGCTGTTCAGGCCGTTGGCGGTCATCGAGACGTTGCCGCCGTTGGTGTTGATGGCGCCGGTGAAGAAGATGCTGCCGCCGTTGACGCCCAGCCCCGCGTTGAACGCCACGTCGAGCGCGCCCACGCCGGCCACCGAGCGGTCGGACCGGATCACCGTCGCCGCATCGAAGCTGTTGATGTTCGCGGCCGCGTCGAGCCGGAAGGTGACGGGCGTGGCGCCGGTGTTGCGGTCGATCAGCACGCCGGTGCCCAGCGTGATGGTGCCGGCGCCGGGCGGGCCGCCCGTGCCGGTGGTGATGATCACGCTGGTGTTGCCGTTCAGCACATTGTTGATATCGCCGTCCAGCACCACCGACGTGGCCAGCGGGTCGAAGGGGTTGGTGGGCAGCGTGCCCGCGGCCGCGCCGTGGTTGATGGTGACGTCGAACGGGTCGATCAGCCACGTGCCCGCCGTGCCCCCCGTCGTCGAGGCATCCACCTGCACACCCGACAGGTCGAAGTGCGGCGCGGAGGTTTCCACCTGGCCGCCGTTGCCCGTGCCCGCACCGCCGCGCGCCGACAGGCTGCCGTGCGCACGCAGCGTGTCGCCCGCCACCACCTTCACGCTGCCGCCGTTGCCCGATGCCGAGGTGCCGCTGGCGTCCAGGGCGGTGTTCGTGCCGAGCGCGACGACGTTGGTGGCCGCGATGTCGATGCTGCCGCCGCCCGTGGCGCCGCTGGCGTCCAGGCGCGCGACCAGCGGCGTGCCGTCGAAGTTCTGCGAGCCGTCGACGAGCACGTTGCGCCCGCTGATCGAGATGCTGCCGCCCCGGCCGCTGCTGCTGGCCACGGACAGCATCGCGCCCACGGGCACGCTAAGGCCCGAGCCGAAGGTATTCATGCGCAGGGCAACGTCGGTGCCCTGCCCGTCGATGGCGATGGTGCCGCCCGCCGTGCGCAGCGGGTTGGGCTGCGACGCGTCGGCGCTCACCGCCACGCCATAGATCGACTCGCCGGTGGGCGTGGTGACGATGCCGCCGCCGCCGTCCAGCGCGGCGGTGAAGCCCGCGCTGCCTGCCTTGCCCACCACGTCGATGCGGCGGCCGTCGCCCGCCGTCACGCCGCCCGACAGCGCCACGCCGTTGCCGCCGCCCGCCGTGCGGCCATTGGCCGCAAAGCCGAGGTACTTGGTCAGCGCCTCGAGGTTCGCGCCCGTGCCTTCGATGCGCACGTCGCCGCCGGCGTCGATGAACGAGCTGTCGATGCCGACGGCCGTGGTGGTGCCGATTGAGCCGGCCGGCAGCGTGTTGTCGGTCCAGGTCGCGCCGCGGCCCGTGACCGACACGCTGCCCGGTGTCTCCAGACTGGAACCATTGCCGATCCGCACGCCGCCGCCGCCCAGCGCGGCCAGTCCGTCGATGGTGACGCCGCCGCTGCCGGCCTGCACCGCGCTGCCCTGCAGCGTGACGCCGTCGGTGGCCCGGTAGACGAAGTCGGTGTCGCTGTCCTGCGTGTCGACCCGGGTACGGCCCTGGCCGCGCAGCGAAACCTGCCCGCTGCCGGCGGTGGTCAGCGTGCTGCCGTTCAGCGCGATGCCGTCGCGCCAGGTGTCCTCGCTGTTCGAAACCGAGCCGCCGATGGCGCGCCCGTTTACGGCATCGCCCTGGCCGAAGAAGCGGATGTTGCCGCCGTTGGCGTTGATGGTGGCGTCGGTCAGGCCGATCGAGGCGCCGTAGTCGAGCTCGAAGCTCGGGCTGCCGCCGCCGGCGTTCACCTGCGTGGCGTTCTTGGCCACCACGCCGCTGGCGTCGGCGTTGAAGTCGACGTTGAGCGCGCCGATGCGCGCGTCGATGGCCGAGCCGCTGGCCATGGCGATACCGCCGCCCGAGTCGACCCGCAGCGTGGCGGTGCCGCCTTCGTTCTTCACGACCTGGGCGCCGTTGCCGAAGGTCACGCCCGCGTTGTCGCCGGTGTGTGTGCTGGCCAGCGTGACGTCGGTTCCCCGGCCCAGCGCGACGCCCACGGCGCCGGCGCTCACGCTGCTGGAAGACAGCTGCGGGTAGCCGCCGTCGTAGGCCGGCAGGGTCTGGTCCACGCCCAGGTCGGCGCTGGTCGACACCGTCCAGCGGCCGTTGGCACCGCCCTGTGCGCCGCCGCCGGCATCCACGCGCGCGGGGTCGATGCGCACGAAATCGCCCGAGGTCGCGATGTTGCCGCCCGCGCCGCTGCCGGCGCCGCGTGCCGTGAGTTCACCGAAGGCCTGCAGGTGCGATTCGCGCGACGGCAGGGCGTTTTCCGCATCGCCCGGAAAGGCCGTGCCGCTGGCCGTGCCCACGCTGACCGTGCCGCCCGCGCCCGCGCTCCTGGCATCGGCGCTCAGCACCGAGCCGGCCGACAGCGCCACGTCGTAGCCCTGCACCGTGACCGAGCCACCGCCGGCCTGGCCGCTGGCATCGGCCACCGTCTTGATGCCGTCACCCGTCCCTTGCAGGGTGACCTTTCCGGCGGTGATGCGGATGTCGCCACCGCGCTCGCCGGCCGCGGCGCCCGTGGCGTCGAGCGTGCCGCCGGTCACCTGGACCTCGTTGTCCTGGCCGCCGCCCAGGAAGATCTCGCCGTTGCGCGTGCCCACCGTGCGCGCACGCACCGTGCCGCGATGGTTGACGACCAGTTCGCCCACGGTGGCCGACCGCCCCATGAGCGCCACGCGGCCGCCGTCGGCCTGCAGCGTGCCGGTGTTGCCGACGCTCGCATGGGTGGCCATGGTGTCCGTCGAAATGACGATGTTGGTCAGCCCGTCGCCCGCGAGGTCGAGCGTGACCTTGCGGCCCGACGCCAGCGCAACGGTGCCACCGTCGGCGGTGATGCGGCCGCTGTTGGCGTCGTCGCCCACGCGGGTGTTGGCCACCGTCGCGCCCATCAACACCACGGGGCCGCCGCCGGTCGCGGTGATGCGCCCGGCATTGATCACCGTCGCGACGTTGTCGTCGGCGCGCTCGAAGGTGAACCGCTTGGTGTTTTCGTTGAGGAAGTCGGCGTCGCTGGTCGTCATGGCCAGCGTGGAAGCGATGAGGCCGCCCACGTTCACCGTCGCGCCCTGGCTGAACAGCACGCCGTTGGGGTTGACCAGCACGATGCGCCCGTTGGCGTTGAGCTGGCCCGCGATGGTGGAAAGCTCGTTGCCCGTCACGCGGTTGAGCAGCACGCTCGACGCACCCGGCTGGGTGATGTTCACCACGCCGCCCGCGCCGATGGAGAAGCCGGTCCAGTTGACGATGCCGCGCGCAAGGCCCTGGTTGATGGTCATCACGTTCGCGAGCTGCGACATCGTGACGTTGCCGGCAATGGGCTGGAAGCCGGTGGGCAGCGTCTGGGCAATGGCGGGGAGCGCCCCTGCGCAGATCAGCGAGAGCGCCAACGGCCGCAGCGGCAGCCGGAACGAGGGGGGTGTGCGGTGCGTCATGGTCAGAACGCCTTTTGAAGCTGGACGTACAGCCGCGGATTGCGTCCGCCGCCGTCGGTCTGCGCCGGTGCCGTGCCATCGCGCCAGGCCAGCGTCGCGTTGATCGAGAAGTTGCCGGGCCGCGACCAGCTCACGCCGACGCCGTAGCCGCGCAGGCTGCGGCCGTTGCTGCCGTCGAAGGGCGTGGGGCTGCGCGAGAGCTTGCCGTGCGCGGCGTCGTAGAACAGGAAGGGCGTGAGTTCTTCGTTGAAGGACCAGCGCCACTCCACAGTGCCGATCACGCCCTGGTCGACCAGCACCTCGCCCGACGGATAGGCCCGCACGGCGCGTGCGCCGCCGAGCGCGAGCTTCTCCGACGGATCGAGGTTCCTGCTGGCCCACTGGCCGCCGACGGACAGGTACAGCGAATGCCTGGGAACGATGGCCTGCAGGCGGGACAGCTGGAAGCTCAGCTTGGAGAAACCGCCCTCGGTGTGCCGTCCGCCCAGGGCCTGGTCGGCCTCCCGCGTCGCCGGGTCGTCGATGGACAACCGGCCGTGGTACAGCGTGCCCGAGCTGGCCCAGTAGCCGCCGCCCAGCACCTCGTCGCGCCGCTCCCAGGTCCAGCCGAGGCCGAGGCCGCGCACGCGCTTTTTCACGCGCACGTCGGCCACGCCGATCTCGTCGGTCAGGTCCTTGATGTCGGCGCCCAGGCGCAGGAACAGGTTCTGCTGGCGCTGGCGGATGAGCGGGTAGCTGAGCGAAAGGTCGACCACGTCGGCGCGGCCCTGCGCGCCGAGTTCGGAGAACTCGCCGCCCAGCTCGTAGTTGACGCGCGACAGCCCGACGCCCGCGCGCAGCCCGCTGGTGCCGATGGGCGCCTCGTAGGCGATACGGCCGAACTGCAGCGCGTTGCTGTCGGACACCATCAGGCGCATGTCGAGGTTGTCGCCGATTCCGAAGGGACTGAGCCAGCGCGCCGTGCCGCCGATGCGGTAGCGGCCCGACTCCTTCGTGCCGTGGTTGTCGGCTTCGGCTGTGAAGGCCCAGCGCGGCGCGGCCGCCACTTCGACCGAAAGATCGGTGGTGCCGGCCTGCGAGCCTTCCTGCAGGCCCGAGGACACCTTGACGCCGGGCTGGTCGGACAGCAGCAGCATGGCGCGCTCATAGGCCGGCGCGCTCACGGCCTCGCCGGGCTGCAGCGGCGCGAGGAAGCCGCGCACGCGAGATTCGGAAATCGGCGCATCGGGCGCGACCACCACATCGACCTTGCCGAGGCGGCCTTCGATCACGCTGATCTCGACGATGCCGTCGCGCACGGTCTGCACGGGCACCACGGCCTGCGCGAGGAAGTAGCCGCGCTCCTTGTAGCGTGCGGTGATCGCCTTCGCGAGTTCTTCGAGATCGCCGAGCGCGACGTCGCGGCCGATGTAGGGGGCGGTGATGGATTGCAGTTCTTCGTTGCTCAGCGCTTTCACGCCGTTGAGCCGCAGGTCGTTGAGCTTGAATGTCGAGCCGGCGGGGCGCGGCGGCGCAGGCAGGCTCTGCGGTGCAACAGCACCGGTGGGGGCTTGCGCGAGCGGGCGGTCGCAGGTGCCGCAGGGGTCCTGGGTCGGCAGCAAAGTGTTGGTATCGGCCGCGTGCGTACGCTGGGCTGCGACCAGCAAGGTTGCACTGACCATGGCTGTGACTGCGAAGGCAATCGGTGTAGTCCGTTGACTGGCGCGCATCTCAGTGCTCCACCTTGCGTTGTGCTGCGGGATGCTTTTGGGTGGTTCGTTCGGGGCGCGTGCACAGGCCGTCGGGTACTCCCCTCCGCGAATGTCCCCCGCTTCGCTCCTCCTTTATTTCGCTGCGGGGAGCACCCGACGCCCTGTGCACGAGGGCACGCTGCTGGTTCGCGGCCGATCGACAAGTGCTCTGAACGATCACGCCGATGCGGGGGCCTTTTTCGCGAAATAAAGGAGGAGCGAAGCGGGGGACATTCGCGAAAAAGGTCACCGCGTCGGCGTGATCACCCCCCGAACAGCACTCGTCAAAAACAAGGCAAGTCATCTCATCCCCCCACCGTAAGACGCCAGTTGCCGATCAGGTTGAACGGCGCCCAGAAGAAGGGATGGGACATCTTGGGGTCCTTCAACACCGCGAGCTGACCCGCCTGCATGGCCTTCTGGATGTCGCGCCCCTTGGCCAGCTCGCCGTAGAGCGTGCTCATGAGCACCGCGGTCGCGTCGTCCGACACCGGCCACAGCGAGGCGATCAGGCTGGAGCTGCCGGCCGAGAGGAACGAGCGCGTGAAGCCCAGCACCTCGTCGCCCTGCGCGATGCGCCCGAGGCCCGACTCGCAGGCCGACAGCGTGACCAGCGCGGTGCCGTCCATCGGCAGGCCGAGGATCTCGTGCGCTTCCAGAAAATTCTGCTTGCCGCCTTCGTTGGCCAGCAGGATGCGCGAGTACAGCGGATCGACCGCATCGGCCTCGGCATGCGCTGCTACATGCATCAGCGGCGAGCGCGCGGCCACGTCGCGGAACTGCGTCTTGGTGGCGGCCGCGCCCATGTAAACCGTGTTGCGCGGGAACAGCTGCGCGAGCTGTTTCACCTCGGTCTCGGCGCCGGGCAGGTCGTACTTGTCCTCGATGCGCGGATTGCCGAAGGCGGTGAGCGACGCGTTCACGCGCGGCGTGCGCTGCGCGAGCTGCACGGCGATGCTGATCGACGGCGCCACGGCCACCGGATGCGTCTCGATGACGTAGCGGCCGTCCAGCCGCAGCGCCTGGAACGGCAGGTAGTGCAGCGGCCCGTGCGGCACCACGATCAGCCGCTGCCCCGGCGCGAGGCCGAGCGGCCCGAGCAGCGCGGCGCCCAGCTTGTCGGCGTTGGTGATGGCGGCGCGGCGGCCGCGCACGATGGAATTGCGGAAGGTCTCGACCAGCTCGTTGAGGTCGTCGCGCTTCACGGCCACCGTCTTCTCGGTGATGTTGCCGGAACTCACGACCCACACCACGAGGCGGTCGGGCAGCGAGTGGAACTGCACCACGCGCTCGTCGGGTGCCAGCGTGCGCTGCAGCGCGGCGAGATCGACGGTGTTGGCGGCCTGCTCGTTGATCTTGGCTCGGCCGCGCACCGCGTCGAGCAATGCGCGCGAGCGGCTGTGCTCGCTCACCTCGAAGGCCTGGCGTGCATCGCCCGCGTCGCTGTAGATGGCCACGCCGCGCTCGAACACCGTCTGCAGGTCCGAGAACAGGCCCATCTTGAATTCTTCGCTGCGGAATTTGGCGCGCACCTTGTCGACGTCGCCGAGAGCGCGGCCCACGGCTTCGGCCGCGGCCTGCTTCTGGCCCAGCGCGAGTTCGCTGCGCGCCACGCCGTCCCAGGCCCAGAGGCGGTAGTACTCGGTGTCGGCGCCGACCTGCCGCGCGGTGAGCGCGCGGTACATGTCGCGCGCCTCGGCGGGCTTGTTCTCGGCCAGCAGCAGGCGCGCGCGGGTGCGGTCGAGCTGCGCGGTGAGCGGTGCGTCCTTCGGCGGCGCCATGGTGCCGAGCACTTCGCGTGCCCGCGCCGGGTCGCCCGACTCGATCAGCGCATTGACCAGCGAGGCCTGCACCAGCGGCGCATAGCGCGGCGAGCTGTTGGCCAATGCCTCGTCGTAGCTGAGCACCGCGCCGGAAAAATCGCCGCGGCGCGTGCGCACGTCGCCGATCACTTTCTGCACCGGGCCGACCACCAGCTTGGGGTCGCGCGCCGGGTGCTTGAGCGCTTCGCGTGCGAACTCCTCGGCCTTCTCGAGCTGGCCCGAGTAGCTGTAGACGATGGCCAGGTCGCGGTTGGCCATGGCCATCAGGTTCGGGTCGTTGGTGGCGTTGGCCAGGTGCAGCGCCTTGCTCGCGGCGCGCACGCTCTGGCGGAACTCGCCGGCCTCGGCCAGTGCGACGGCCTGGCTGCAGTATTGGTAACCCGAGAGCTTGACCGCGTCCTGCCCGTAGAGCACTGCGCCCTCGCTGGTCAATGCCAGCAAGGTGTCGGTGTCGTCCAGGCGGGCCTGCTCCATCTTGCTGGCTGCGGCTTCGGCATTCGACGACACCGCCGGTGGTGCTGGCCGTTGTTGCTGCTGTGCCGATGCCGAAGGGCCGAAGCCCAGGAAAAGAATGCCTGCAAGACCGAGAGCACTCGCGACAGCTGCACGACAACGTGCCGGGCGCTGCCATTCCCAACTCGAAAACCAAGCCATTGGACCCCCGTGCGCAGCCCTGTGAGCCCGCGGTCAGCGGACCATCGACGTCGCGAGAGTGCGCGCCGTTCAGGCCTCGGGGGGAAAGTCTAGGAGCGGCCTCCTGCCGCGCCTATTCGCAATACGGTCTAGCGCAAATGGACTACGCGGGCACCGCGTCGACGTTCGCACGGTCCCAGTGCCGGTGCTTGGCGATGGCCGCGATGAAATCGTTCGCCACCTGCATCGCCGCCGTCGTGTCGCCGAGGTTGGTGACCGGCGTGGCCGCCACCACCACGCCCGCCGGCACATCGGCCGGCGGTGTGTCGGCCGCGATACCGAGCGTAGACAGCAGCCGCACGCCCTCGCCCACCGTGCAGATCGCCTTGCAGTGCTTGTAGGCCTCGAGCACGAAGTGCACCGCATCGCCGATGCCCGACATCGCGGCGGCGCTTTCGCTGCCGGCCGGCACGAGCACGGCGTCGAACATCACCGAGGGCGTGTTGGCGAAGGTCATGTCGACGTCGATCTGGCGCTTCGATGCGCTGGCGACGGTGCCCAGCTTCGGGCCCACGGTCTTGCATTGCGCACCGGCCTGTTCGAGCGCATCGCGGATCGGCTTCAGCGAAGCCGAATCGACACCGTCGGCCACGAGGATCGCGACCTTGCGCGTGCGGATGGAGCCGTCGCCCGTGTCGACCATGCGCAGCGCCGGCGACTCGTCGATGGGCAGCGATATGCGGTGGTCGCGAAAACCCGCGCGGCCCGCCGCCGCCTTGGCATCGGGCTGGCCGATGCCCAGCGGCTCGGCCACGCGGCGCGCCAGCTTCTCGTCCACGTGCGCGAGGTTGTCGACCATGCGCTGGCGAATGGCCGGTACGTCGAGCTTCGACAGCTCGAAGCGGAAGGCCGCGATGATGTGCTCCTTCTCGGCCGCGCTCTGGCTGTTGAAGAACAGGCGCGCCTGCGTGAAGTGATCGTCGAACGACGGGCTGCGGCGGCGCACCTTGGGCGACTCGATCTCTTCCGGAAACGACTGAAAGCCGTGGCTGCCGCCGTCCACGCGGAACTCCGTGCCGCTGCCCAGCGTGTTGGGCTCGTAGGCCGCCTGGCCGCGCGCGATGGTCTGCCTGTGCATGCCGTCGCGCTGGAAGTTGTGGAACGGGCACACGCTCTTGTTGATCGGCAGTTCGTGGAAGTTGGCGCCGCCCAGGCGCGAGATCTGCGTGTCGGTGTACGAGAAGAGGCGGCCCTGCAGCAGCGGGTCGTTGCTGAAGTCGATGCCGGGCACCACGTGGCCCGGATGGAAAGCCACCTGCTCGGTCTCGGCGAAGAAGTTGTCGGGGTTGCGGTTGAGCACCAGCCGGCCGATCTTCTGCACCGGCACCATCTCTTCTGGAATCAGCTTGGTGGGGTCGAGCAGGTCGAAGCCGAGCGAGTGCTCCTTGTCCTGCGCGATCATCTGCACGCCGAGCTCCCACTCGGGGAAGTCGCCGTTCTCGATGGCTTCCCACAGGTCGCGCCGATGGAAGTCCGGGTCCTTGCCGGCGATCTTCTGCGCCTCGTCCCACGCGAGGCCATGGATGCCGAGCTTGGGCTTCCAGTGGAACTTCACGAAGTGGCTCTCGCCGCGGCTGTTGACGAAGCGGAAGGTGTGCACGCCGAAGCCTTCCATCATGCGCAGGCTGCGCGGAATGGCGCGGTCGCTCATGGCCCACATCAGCATGTGGGTGCTCTCGGGCATCAGCGAGGCGAAGTCCCAGAAGGTGTCGTGCGCGCTCGCGGCCTGCGGCATCTCGTGGTGCGGCTCGGGCTTGACGGCGTGGATGAGGTCGGGGAACTTGATCGCGTCCTGGATGAAGAACACCGGGATGTTGTTGCCCACGAGGTCGTAGTTGCCCTCGCGCGTGTAGAACTTGACGGCGAAGCCGCGCACGTCGCGCACCGTGTCGGCCGAGCCGCGCGAGCCGGCCACGGTCGAGAAGCGCACGAAGACGGGCGTCTTCACGTCGGGGTCCTGCAGGAAGTCGGCGCAGGTGAACTGCGACATCGACTTGTAGACCTGGAAGTAGCCGTGCGCCGCCGAGCCGCGCGCGTGCACGGCGCGCTCCGGGATGCGCTCGTGGTCGAAGTGCGTGATCTTCTCGCGCAGGATGAAGTCTTCCAGCAGCGTCGGACCGCGCACGCCCGCTTTCAGCGAGTTGTGGTTGTCCGGTATCTGCAGGCCCTGGTTGGTGGTCAGCGTCGTCGGGTGCTCGACGGTGAAACCTTCGAGCTGCAGCTGCTTGGCGCTGCTGCCGTCGCCCGCCTTGGCGGCGCTGGCGCGGCGGCCTGCGACCGCCTTGTTCTGCGGCGTCATCGTGGATCTGCTGGAGTCTTTCATGGGGTGGGCGTTCAGCCCGTTTCGTTGTTGTCGAGGAACATGTCGAGCACGTTGACCAGGGCGATCAGGCAGATGCTGCCCGCCGCGGCGGCGACGGTCCACAACAGGATTTCAGCGCCCCAGGTGCCGATGAACGAGTCGAAAAGCGATGAGACCATGGATCACTCCGGGGCTGAAAGCGAGATGCAAGGTTATGTTTCGCGGCGCCCGGACCCCGTAGTGGCCGCCCTTCCACCGCTGTGGGAGAAGGCACGCGGACGAGGTAGGAGCGGGCCGACAGCACCTCCTGCCCGCCTACGAAGCTTCGCGCGCCCTGGCCGTGGGATCGGAGAGCGCCGTCGCATAGCATGGGTCCAACACAGGGAAAGAAAAGAACCATGCTGATCAGAATCGGTTTCGACATCGAACTCGGCGTCACCGCCCCGACGGCCGTGATCTACATGCTCCAGGTGCATCCCTCGCGCGCCCGGGACCTGCAAGGGGAGGAGAACATCACCCTCAGCCCGCCACTGGCCACCGACCACTACCTGGACGGATTCGGCAACCGCTGCGCGCGCGTGCACGTCCCCCCGGGAGTGAAGAGCGTGCGCCTGCGCAACCGCGCGGTGATCTACGACACCGGCTGGCCCGACCCGGTGGACTTCGGCGCCGTCGGGCACATGGCGGCCGACCTGCCGGTGGACACGCTGCCCTTCGTGCTGCCGAGCCGCTATTGCGAGGTCGACAGCGAACTGCTGGAGTTCGCCTGGGCCAACTTCTCGAACGTGGCGCCAGGCTGGCCGCGCGTGCAGGCGATCTGCGACTTCGTGCACCGGCACCTGCGCTTCGACTACGGGAAGGCGCGGGCCACACGCACCGCCACGGAAGGCTTTCGCGAAGGCACGGGCGTGTGCCGCGACTTCGCGCACCTCGCGATCACCCTGTGCCGCTGCATGAACATTCCGGCGCGCTACGTGACGGGCTATCTCGGCGACATCGGCATTCCGCCGGTGCCCTCCCCGATGGACTTCAGCGCATGGTTCGAGGTGTACCTGGGCAACCGCTGGCACACCTTCGACGCGCGCCACAACACGCCGCGCATCGGCCGCGTGGTGATCGCGCGCGGACGCGACGCAGCGGACGTGCCGATCACGATGGTGTTCGGCGCGAACACGCTGGATCGCTTTGAAGTGACGACAGAGGAAGTGCTCACCTGACTCCCGGCCCCGGCGGCGGCGCTGCATCGCAACACGCCGCAACACGGTGAAATCTGCCGGCAACACCTCGCCCCGACGCTCGCGGCTCCATCCATGATCGAGGAGCAAAAGTGTCGATTTCCGACTTGGCGTCGAAGAACAACCATAAGTACACACCGGCCGAGCCACCGCACGGCCACCACCTGGCCGACGACCTTCCGCTGATGGCGGCGCAGCTCGGCCTGCAGCGGCGCAAGGCGCTGGCATGGCTGGGATCGGCGGCCGCGGCCGGCCCGGCGATGCTGCTGGCCGGCTGCGGCGGCGGGGGCGGTTCCGACAGCGGCAGCACCGCCAGCCTCGCGGGGCTGGTGGCCGCATCGGGCACGACTGCCACGACCACGTCGGGCACCACGACGAGCGGCAGCAGCACCAGCAGTTCCAGTTCGGGCAGCACGAGCACCACCACGAGCAGCAGCTGCACCGCCCTGCCCGGCGAGACCGCGGGGCCCTACCCCGCCGACGGCACCAACACGTCTTCGGGCTCGACCTCCGACATCCTCACCGCCAGTGGCATCGTGCGCAGCGACATCCGCAGTAGCTTCATCAGCACCACCACGCAAGCGGCCGGCGTGCAGATGACGCTAACGCTCACGCTGGCGAACACCTCCTCGAGCTGCGCGCCGCTGTCGGGCTACGCCATCTACCTGTGGCACTGCGACCGCGACGGCAACTACTCGCTGTACTCGGCGCCCGCCGAGAGTTACCTGCGCGGCGTGCAGGTGACCGACAGCAACGGCCAGGTGACCTTCACGACCATCTTCCCCGCCTGCTATTCGGGACGCTGGCCGCACATCCATTTCGAGGTGTTCCAGAGCCTGTCGACCGCCACCACAGGCAGGAACTCCGTCCTCACCTCGCAGCTCGCGATGCCGAGCGCGGTGTGCAGCGCGGTCTACCCCTACGCCACCGGCTATACCAACAGCGTGGCGAACTTCGCGGCCATCTCGCTCTCGACCGACAACGTGTTCGGCGACAACACGGCGGCGCAGATCGCGGCGATGACGCCTTCGATGAGCGGCAGCGTGAGCGTGGGCTACACCGCGGCGGCGACGATCGGCATCGCGCGCTGAACAAGACCAACGCCGGCTAGCGCGGCATGGCCACCTTGCGCAGGCAGCCCATGAGCAGTTCGCTCGCGGGCGTCTGCGCGCGGCCGCGCAGCGTGATGATGCCCACCGGCGGCAGCTCGATCGGCACCCTGATCTTCAGGATGCGCAGCTGCCCCTGCCGCTCGAAATGCCGGGCCACGCCGCGCGCCAGGAAGCCCACGGCCGGGCGCTCGTGCATGACCGAGAGCGTGACCAGGAAGGACGCGGTCTCGACGATGTCCGCCGGCGGCACGAGGCGATGTCGGTAGAACATCTGCGCGAGCTTGGAGCGCGACGAGGCCCAGGGCGGAGGCACCACCCAGGGCACCTCGGCCAGCATCGTCCAGTCGATCTTCGGCGCGGCCGCCAGCGGGTGGACGGGGCTCACCACGATGCACATCGGCTCGGGGTAGAGCGCCTCGGTCTCCAGGTCCGGCGAGGCATAGCCGGGTTCGAGGCGCCCGACGATCAGGTCGAGCTCGCCCACGCGCAGGCGCGGCAGCAGGCGCGTGAGGTCGCCCTCTTCCACCATCACGGTGGTGAGCGCCGATTGCTCCTTGAGCTTCTGGATGGCCTGCACCAGCAGGCTGGGCGTGGCCACCACCATCGCGCCCACGCTGGTGCGGCCGGCGCCGCCGCTGGCCACGGCGCTGAGCTCGTCGCGCGTGCGCTGGTAGTCGGCCAGCACCGAGCGCGCGAAGCGCACCACGGTGGCGCCGTAGGCCGTGGGCTCGGTGCCGCGCGTGGAGCGCACGAAGAGCTGCAGGTCGAACATGCGCTCTATCTCCGCCAGCATCTTCGACACCGCGGGCTGCGTGATCGAGAGGAATTCCGACACCCGCCCCAGGTGGCGGAACTCGTCGAGCGCCACCAGCAGTTGCAGGTGGCGCAGCTTGAGGTTGGAGCGAAGGGCGCGGTCGATCTGGCTCATGGCATCGTTGAGCGGCTGCCTGCCTCTTCATAACCTAAAGCTCATGAAGAGAGTCCGCTATTTCATTGGATGGCAATGATTGTCTCCGGAAGAATCCGCACTGCCGACCGAACAACAGATTCCCGGAGACAACGATGAAATCCCTTCCTTCCGAGGCACGGCGCCAGCTCGTGCTCGGCGGCCTTGGCGCCGCCGCCCTCGCGGCCGCACCCTCGCGCGTTCTCGCCGCCGCCAACTATCCCGAACGCCCCATCGCCTTCATCTGCCCCTGGCCCGCCGGCGGCACGGCCGACCGCTCGATGCGCACCATCTGCCAGATCGCATCGCGCGAGCTGGGCCAGCCGGTGGTGCTGGAGAACCGCGCGGGCGCCTCGGGAATGATCGGCACCAAGGCGCTGGCCTCGGCCCGGCCCGACGGCTACACCATCGGCCAGGTGCCGATCTCGGTGACGCGCTTCGCGCAGATCGGCACCGTGCAGCTCGACCCGCTGAAAGACCTGACGTATCTCGCGCGCACCTCGGGCCAGACCTTCGGCATCGCCGTGCCCGCGAGCTCGCCGTTCAGGACGCTGCAGGAAATGGTCGCGCAGGCCAAGGCGAAGCCCGGCGTGCTGACCTACGCGCATGCCGGCATCGGCGGTGCCACGCACGTGGGCATGGAGCAGTTCGCGCAGGCCGCGGGCGTGAAGTTCAACGCCATCGCCTACAAGGGCGGCTCGGCCGCGCTGCAGGACGTGCTGGGCGAGCAGGTCGACATGCTGGCCGACAGCAGCTCGTGGGCGCCGCATGTGGAAAGCGGCAAGCTGCGTCTGCTGGCCACCTGGGGCGAGACGCGCACGCCGCGCTTCAAGGACACGCCCACGCTCAAGGAGCTGGGCTACGACGTGGTGGTCGAGGCGCCGAACGGCATCGGCGCGCCCAAGGGCCTGCCGCCGGCCATCGAGAAGCGCCTGCGCGACGCCTTCCGCGTGGCCGTCAACAGCGATGACTTCCGCAAGGTGGCCGAGAGCATCGACGCGCCCGTCATGTACCAGGACGGACCCGACTATCAGAAGTACGTGCAGGCCGTGTACCGGCAGGAGACGGACCTGATCCGCAAGCTCAACCTCAAGGAGCTGATGGCCAAGGGCTGAAGCCCCTGACCTCTTCGCCTTTCTTCCGCGCCCTTCCATGAACGACAGCCCCCTTCTCCGCCTGCACCCGCACGACAACGTGCTGGTCGCCAGGACCGCCATCGCCCTCGGCGAGACCATTGCCGAGTTCGGCGTGCGCGCCAGGGCGCAGATTCCGGCGGGCCACAAGATCGCGTCGCGCGCCATCGCGGCCGGCGAGGAGGTGAAGAAATACGACACCGTGATCGGCGTGGCCTCGCGCGACATCCAGCCCGGCGACTACGTGCACAGCCACAACATCACGCTGGTGGACTCGTACCGCGACCCGGCCTTCTGCCAGGACGCTCGGCCAGTGGACTTCGTGCCCGAGGCCGAGCGCGCCACCTTCATGGGCTTCGTGCGCGAGGACGGCAGCGTGGGCACGCGCAACTTCATCGGCATCCTGTCGTCGGTGAACTGCTCGGCCACGGTCATCAAGCGCATCGCCGCGCACTTCACGCCCGAACGGCTGGCCGCCTTTCCGAACGTGGACGGCGTGGCCGCCTTCGCGCAGAGCAGCGGCTGCGGGATGTCGTCGCCCAGCGAGCACTTCGACCTGCTGCGCCGCACCCTCGCGGGCTATGCGCGCCACCCGAACCTGGCGGGCGTTCTGATCGTGGGCCTGGGCTGCGAGCGCAACCAGGTCGACGCGCTGGTCGATTCGCAGGGCCTGGAACGCGGCCGGCTGATGCGCACGATGGTGATGCAGGACGTTGGCGGCACGCGCGCCACCGTCGAGGCCGGCATTCGCGCGATCGAGGAGATGCTGCCCGAGGCCAATGCCGCGCGGCGCACGCCGGTGGGGGCCAACCACCTGAAGATCGGGCTGGAGTGCGGCGGCTCCGACGGCTTCTCGGCGATCAGCGCCAACCCCGCGCTGGGGGCGGCGATGGACATCCTGGTGCGCCACGGCGGCACGGCCATCCTGTCGGAAACGCCCGAGATCCACGGCGTGGAGTTCATGCTCACGCGCCGCGCCGCCACGCCCGAGGTCGGGCAGAAGCTGCTCGACCGGCTGGCCTGGTGGGAGCGCTACGCGGCGGGCCAGAACGCGCAGTTCAACGGCGTGGTCGGCCACGGCAACCAGGCCGGCGGGCTGGCCAACATCTTCGAGAAGTCGCTGGGCTCCGCGATGAAGGGCGGCACCACGCCGCTGCGCGCGGTGTACGAATATGCCGAGCCCATCGACGAGCAGGGCTTCGTCTTCATGGACTCGCCGGGCTACGACCCGGTGGCCGTCACCGGCCAGATCGCCAGCGGCGCGCAGCTCATCTGCTTCACCACCGGGCGCGGCTCGATGTTCGGCAGCAAGCCCGCGCCGACCATCAAGCTCGCGAGCAACACGCCGATGTTCCGCCGCCTCGAGGAGGACATGGACATCAACTGCGGCAGCGTGATCGACGGCGAGCTGACTGTTGCCGAGCTGGGCCAGCTGATCTTCGAGCAGATCCTGCGCCATGCCTCCGGCGAGGCGACCAAGAGCGAAGTGCTGGGGCTGGGCGACCACGAGTTCGTGCCCTGGCACCTGGGCATCGTGAGCTGACTTCCTTCCTCCTTCCTTCTCTCTCCAGTACATGCCTCTGACACTTTCGCGGCCCGAGCTGATGCGCTCGGCCAACTTCATCGCCGGAGAGTGGCTGCGCGCCGCGCCCGGCCGCACGCTGGACGTGACCGACCCGGCCACCGGCGCACTCGTTGCGCAAGTGCCTGATTCGAATGCGGCCGACGCGTGCTCGGCCGTCGATGCGGCTCATGCCGCGTTTCCTTCATGGCGCAAGGTTCCGGCGAAGCAGCGCGCGCAGATCCTCAAGCGCTGGAACGATTTCGTGCTCGCGCACCAGGAAGACCTGGGCCGGCTCATCTCGCGCGAGCAGGGCAAGCCGCTGGCCGAGGGCCGCGGCGAGGTCGCCTACGCGGCCAGCTACATCGAATGGTTCGCCGAAGAAGCGACGCGCGCCAATGGCGACATCATTCCGGCGCCGGTGACGGGCCGGCGCATGCTCGCGCTGAAGGAGCCCGTGGGCGTGGTCGCGGCGATCACGCCTTGGAATTTTCCGGCGGCCATGATCGCGCGCAAGATCGCTCCGGCACTTGCCGCAGGCTGCACGGTGGTGTGCAAGCCGGCGGAAGACACGCCGCTGACCTCGCTGGCACTCGTTGCATTGGCAGCCGAAGCCGGCGTGCCGCCGGGCGTGCTCAACATCGTGACCGCCTCGCGCGAGCGCACGCCCGAGGTGGTCGATGCCTGGCTCGACGATGCGCGCGTGCGCAAGGTCACGTTCACCGGCTCGACGCCGGTCGGCAAGCACCTCGCACGCCGCTCGGCCGATACGCTGAAGAAGCTGTCGCTGGAGCTCGGCGGCAATGCGCCCTTCATCGTGTTCGATGACGCCGACCTCGACGCCGCAGTCGAAGGCCTGATGGCCGCCAAATTCCGCAACGGCGGCCAGACCTGCGTGTGCCCGAACCGCGTGTTCGTGCACGAGTCGGTGCACGATCGCTTTGCCGAACTGCTGGTGGCGCGCGTGGCGGCGCTGCGCGTCGGGCCGGCCAGCGACGAAGCCTCGCAGATCGGCCCGATGATCAATGCGCGCGCGGTGGACAAGATCGAGCGCCATGTGCAGGACGCGGTCGCGCGCGGCGCGCGCATCCTCACCGGCGGCACGCGGCTGCCGGCACTGGGCGCCAACTACTTCGCGCCCACCGTGCTGGCCGATGCCGACTCGACCATGGCCTGCGCCTGCGAGGAAACCTTCGGCCCCGTCGCGCCGCTCACGCGCTTCACGAGCGAAGCCGAGGTCATTGCCCAGGCCAACGACACGCCCTTCGGCCTCGCGGCCTACTTCTATTCGCGCGACGTTCGCCGCATCTGGCGCGTGGCCGATGCGCTGGAGAGCGGCATCGTCGGCATCAACGAAGGCGCGCTCGCAGCCGAGGCCGCGCCCTTCGGCGGCGTGAAGGAATCAGGCTACGGCCGCGAAGGCTCGGTGCACGGCCTGGACGACTACATGCACACCAAGTACGTGTGCCAGGGCCAGCTCGACTGAGTTCCCGGCATTCCCATTTCATCGACGGACAAGCCCCATGCCCGCAACAAACCCCTTCGAGTCCGCGCTGGCCGCGCGCCAGCCCCAGGTCGGCCTCTGGCTCTCGATGGCCGATCCATACATGGCCGAGGTCAGCGCGACCGCCGGCTTCGACTGGCTGCTGATCGACGGCGAGCACGCGCCCAACGACCTGCGCTCCACGCTGGCCGCTCTGCAGGCGGTGGCGCCGCACCGTGCCCAGCCCGTGGTGCGCGCGGTGCAGGGCGATACCGCGCTCATCAAGCAGCTGCTGGACATCGGCGCGAAGAACCTGCTGGTGCCCATGGTCGACACCGCCGAGCAGGCGCGCGCGCTGGTGTCGGCCACGCGCTATCCGCCGCTGGGCATTCGCGGCGTGGGCAGCGCGGTCGGACGCGCGTCGCAGTGGAGCGCGCGCACCGACTATCTCGATGTGGCCGACGGCGAGGTCTGCCTGCTGGTGCAGGCCGAGACGGTGACGGCCCTGTCGAACCTCGAACAGATCTGCGCGGTAGACGGCGTGAACGGCGTCTTCATCGGTCCGGCCGATCTCGCGGCCTCGATGGGCCATCGTGGCAGGCCCGGCCATCCCGAGGTGCAGGCTGCCATCGAGGCCGCGATGCGGACCATCGTGGCTTCGGGCAAGGCGGCCGGCACGCTCACTTCCGATCCGAAACTGGCGCGGCGCTATCTGGAGCTGGGCTGTACCTTCGTGGCAGTGGGCGTGGACGTGCTGCTGTACGCGGGCGCGGCGCGCAAGCTGGCGGCCGAATTTCTCGGCGCGCCCTCGGCTGCCGCAGTGCCGCCCGAATCGCGCGGCGCCTACTGAGCGGCCGCCCTACTTCTGCTGTTGCTCGTAGCCGAGCAGCTTCATCGCGGCCGTCAGGCTCTTGCGGCTGCGCTCCATGGCGGCCCAGGGCTTGTTGCCGATTTCGAAGCGCTCGGCCGCATTGGCGACGGTCCATTGCGCGGCACTGGTCAAGGCCGGCAATTCGTCCCACGCGAGCGGCACCGACACGCCCAGCCCCGGGCGCGAACGCGCCGACCATGCACTGACGGTGGTTGCGCCGAAGCCGTTGCGCAGATAGTCCACGAACACCTTGCCCACGCGGTTGCGTGGGCCGCTCTTCGCCACGAAGCGCGACGGAATGGTCTCGGCCAGGTGCGCCACCACGGCCTGCGAGAAGCCCTTGACGGTGTCCCAGTCGTACTGCCGCCGCAGCGGCACCACCACGTGCAACCCCTTGCCGCCGCTGGTCTTGAGGAAGCACGGCAGGCCCAGTTCGTCGAGCAGCGTGCGCACCAGCGTCGCGGCCTCCTGGATCTGCGGCCATGCGACGCCCTCGCCGGGGTCGAGGTCGAAGGTCATGCGGTCGGGCTTGCCGATGGCACGCGAGGTGGCGTTCCAGGTGTGCAGCTCGATGACGTTCATCTGCGCGGCGCCGAGCAGGGCCTGCTTCGTGTCGATCTGCAGCAGCGGCTCGTGGCCCGGATCGAGCGCGGGATCGAGCAGGCGCACGCCGGGGATCTCGCTGTTCTGCAGGTGCTTCTGGAAGAACAGTTCGCCGCCCACGCCCTCGGGCGCGCGCACCAGCGACACCGGCCGCCCGCGCAGGTGCGGCAGCATGAGTTTCGCGACGCTGTCGTAATAGGCCGCGAGCGTGCCCTTGGTGATGCCGCTGTGCTTGTCGATCACGCGGTCGGCGTGGGTGATCTTCGGGATCATGGGTGTCTTTGCTTCCTGGTTCTTCGGCTTCGGTGCGGCCTCGATCTCCCTGATCCGCTGCGGCCGCTCGCGCCGGATGTCGCGCGCGGGCTTGTCGGCGCGCAGTCCCTGGAACACGGCCTGGCGCACGCGGTCTTCGCGCGTCCATTCGCCGAACGAGATTTCGGCCACGAGCGTGGGCTTGACCCATTGCGCCCTGACGCCGCGCGGCGCGGGTGCGAATGGGCAGGCGTCGGTGGCCAGCTTGTCGAGGCGGGCCTTGATGTCGGCGAGGCGGCCCGCGTCGAAGCCGGTGCCCACGTTGCCGCAGTAGCGCAGCCGGCCGGTGGCCTCGTCGTGCACGCCCAGCAGCAAGGCGCCGAAGCCGGTGCGCGAGCCCTTCGGCGCGGTGAAGCCGCCGATCACGAATTCCTGCCGCTGCTGGTTCTTGAGCTTGATCCAGTCGGGCGAGCGGCGCGACACGTACGGCGACCCCTTGCGCTTGCCGACGATGCCCTCGAAGCCGATGTGCGCCGACGACGCGAGCAGGTCGCGCGGCGAAGCGTCGAAGGTCTCGCTCAGGCGCAGCGGCGCCGGAGGCCGCTTGCCGAGCAGCTTCGCGAGCCGCGCGCGACGCTCCTCGACCGGCATGTCGCGCAGGTCTTCGCCATCGAGGAAGGGCGCATCGAACAGCCAGTAGACGATGGACGAGGTCTTGCCGCGATCGAAGGCGTTCTGCAGCGCCTGGAAGTCGGGCGCACCGTTCTCGCCTTCGACGGTGATCTCGCCGTCGAGCCACGCGCTGGCCGTGGGCAGTTTCGCCAGCGCCTTCTCGAGCGCGGGCAGCTTCGCGGTCCAGTCGTGGCCGTTGCGGGTGAAGCAGCGGACCTTGCCCCGGTCGATGCGCGCCAGCAGGCGGTAGCCGTCGAACTTGAGCTCGTAGAGCCAGTCGCCGGGGGATGAGGGCGGCGAAGCCGCGAGCGTGGCGAGCTGGGGCTGGAAGGTGGCCGGCAGCGGGGATTTCTTCGCGGTCTTTTTCTCGGTTCTTCCTGCAGGCTTTTTTGCGGGCGCCTTGCTGGCGACTTTCTTCGGCGGCTGGTCCACCTCGTCCACGCCACGCCCGGTGATCACGCTCGCCGGCTGTTCTTCGACCACGTCGTACTCATCGATCGCCCGCGCCTCGCCGTCGCGTTCCTTGATGAGCAGCCAGGGCTCATGCTTGTCGTCGCCCTTGCCGTGCATGCGCACCAGCGTCCAGTGGCCGTGCAGCTTCTCGCCGCGCAGTTCGAACTTGAGCTTGCCGGCCGCGAGCGACTTGCGCGCGTCGCCCTCGGGCAGCCAGTCGCCGCGGTCCCAGACGATCACGGTGCCCGCGCCGTACTGCTTCGGCGGGATCGTGCCCTCGAAATCCGCGTACGAGATCGGGTGGTCCTCGACGTGCACGGCCATGCGCTTCACGGACGGGTCGAGGCACGGCCCCTTCGGCACGGCCCAGCTCTTGAGCGTGCCGTCGAGTTCGAGCCGGAAGTCGTAGTGCAGATGGCTCGCGTGGTGCTTCTGGATCACGAAGGACAGCACGCCCTTGCCCGGCCGGCCGCCGGCCTCGGGCTCCGGCGTGCGCGAGAAATCGCGCTTGCCGTGGTAGCGCGCCAGGGCCTTGCGCGCGGTTGATGCGGTGGTACCCATCGCGGCCGGCCTCCCTCAGGCGGCGCGGCGATGGCGGGCGGGGGCCTTGCGCGCGGCTTTGGCGGCGGGCTTGCGCTTCTTCGCGGCGGCCTTGGGCGGCGGTTCCGGTTCTGCGTCCTCCTCTTCGTCCTTGGCGGGCTTGCCGCCACCCTTGCGCAGGCTGCGCTGCAGCAGCTCGGTCAGGTCGAGGATCTTGGCGCCGCGGCCTTCGCCGGTGCGCTGCTCTTCCTCGGGCTCGGGCTGCGTGACGGTCTCGGTCTGGCCGGCCTTCACCTTCTTGTCCACCAGCCGCATGATCTCGTCCTTGAACTCGTCCTTGAACTCGTCGGGGTTCCAGTCGGCGCTCATGTCGTCGACCAGCTGCGTGGCCATCTTGAGCTCGCGCTCGCTCAGGCCGGCCTTCTTCGCGTCTTCCGAAGGCAGCGGCAGGTCGGTCCACGGCCGGATGTCCGCGCCCCAGCGCAGCAGGTTCAGCACGAGGCCGGGGCCCACGGGCACCAGCACCGCGAGGTGCTGCTTGGTCTGGATCACGACGCGCGCCACGCCCACGCGCCCGCTGCGCTGCAGGGTTTCGCGCAGCAGCGCGTACACCTTCGCGCCGCGGTTGATCGGCGCCACGTAGTAGGGCCGCTCCAGGTACACGAAGGGAATGCCGTTGGCCGGCACGAAGGTCTCGATCTCGATGGTCTGCGTGGTCTTGGGATAGGCGGCCGCGATCTCCTTGTCGCTGAGCACCACGTACTCGCCGTCCTCGTACTCGATGCCTTTCACGATCTGCTCGCGCGCGATCTCCTTGCCGGTCTTCTTGTTGATGCGCTTGTAGCCGACCGGGTCCATGGTGCGCTTGTCGAGCCAGTCGAAGTCGATGCCGTGGTCGGTGGTGGCCGAGTACAGCGCGACCGGGATGTGGACGAGGCCGAAGCTGATGGCGCCTTTCCACAGGACGCGCGGCGCGGGAGCTTTTTTCGAGATGGACATGGACGCACTCCTTCAGGCTGGGAATGTGCGCCGCCCCTGCCCGGGCGGTGTAGGAGCGCGGCCCCAGGCGCCGTCAGGCCGCGCCGGCCACGGGTCCGAGCTGGCGCTCGCTCGGGCGCGCGAAGTAGAACCACTCGGCGCCCGGCAGCGCCACAGCATTCGGAAACACGATGAAGCCGTCGTCGGGCGCGCTCACCAGCGTGCCGTCGTGGCGCATGCCGATGGGCTCGCCGCGCAGCACTTCGTCGAAGGTGGCCCAGTCGCGCACGAAGCTGTCTTCCTCGTGCAGGCGGTCGGTCACGCTGGCCAGGCGCAGCAGTTTCGGCGGCTGCGCGGGCCCGCCCGACAGCCCTTCGGGCAGCGCCGCCATGCCCAGCAGCGCGAGCGTGCGGCGGATGGCGCGCCATGCCACTTCGGGCGCCTGCGGGTCCAGGTGCTGGCCGCACTCGAGCGTGACGCCGTAGCCGCCGCGGCTGCGGATGTATTCGTTGGTGCCGCGGCCGAAGTCGAGCGCGGCCTCGTCGGCCGGCACGCCGCCTGCGCGCTGCGCGAGGCCGGCGGCGTAGATGTCGAGCCAGCCTTCCACCACGATGGGCGTGCCGATGTGCAGCGCGAGCTGGCCTTCTTCATACGCGCGTGCAAAAGGCTCCAGCGCGCCGGTGTTGTCGCGCGGGCCGATCATCGCGAAGGCCTCGCCCTCGCTCTGGAAGGAATGCAGGTCGAGCAGCACCTCGTGGCGCGCGATCAGCGGGGCCAGCACGTTGGTGATGCGGGCTTCGTAGTCGGCCGGTGCCTCGGTGGGACGGAACAGGCGGTTGAGGTTGCGCTCGCCCTCGCGCTGCATGCGGCGCCGGGCCAGCGGATTGGCGACGGGCACCATCGTCAGTTCGCCGCGCCGCAGCTGCAGCGTGCCGGCATCGAACTCGGCCAGGATGCGCTCGATGCCCAGGGTGCCGGAGATTTCGTCGCCGTGCACGCCACCCATCACGAGCAGCCGGGGACCGGGGTTCAGCGAGGCGAAGGCGTGGATGCGCAGGCAGTCGGTGGCCACGCCGGCAAAAGGATCGGAGGACATCGGGGGATTATTGCGGAGGCCCGTCCATGCGCGCAAAGGCGCTACCCATTTCATAGCACCGAGCGGACACCTACAGGGGCTGCCTCGTATTTCCTACCGGCCCGGCGGCGGCGGCGACGCAGGCTCGTTCCTCATCGAAGGAGCCACGCATGACCCCCAGCAAGAGCAGCAAGCGCAAGACCCCGCCGGCCGATCCCCTGAAGGACGCCGGCGGCGGCAAGACCAAGGTGGAGCAAGGCGGCGAATCGGCGCCGCGCCTGCCGCACGAGCGCGACCAGTCGTCCGACAGCCAGCAGACACAGGACGGCCATCCGCCCAGGGTGGGCCGCCAGGCCCATGAAGACGTCGAGCGCGGACTGGTCGACACCGACCGCGCGCTGGAGGCCGACAGCGTCGAAGGCGGCGGGAAGGTCAGGCGCTGACGACGCCGGCCAGCTGCCTGCGCATGTCGGCGATGACGGCGCCGTAGTCCTTGGCGTTGAAGATCGCGCTGCCGGCCACGAAGGTGTCGGCGCCGGCCGAGGCCACGCGCGCGATGTTGTCGGCCTTGATGCCGCCGTCGACCTCGAGGCGGATGTCGCGCCCGCTCTGCTCGATGCGCTTGCGCGCGAGTTCGATCTTGCGCAGGGCCGAGTCGATGAAGCTCTGGCCGCCGAAGCCGGGGTTCACGCTCATGATCAGGATCAGGTCGATGTCATCGATCGCCCAGTCCAGCGCCTCCAGGCCCAGGCCCGGGTTGAACACCAGCCCCGCCTTGCAGCCGGCCGCCTTGATGGCCTGGATGCTGCGGTGCGTGTGAGGCGAGGCGTCGGGGTGGAAGCTGATGTAGTCGGCGCCCGCTTGCGCGAAAGAGGCCGCCAGTGTGTCGACCGGCTGGATCATCAGGTGCACGTCGATGGGCACGGGTGTGCCGGCAGCGGTCTTGGCGTAGGGCTTGAGCGCCTGGCAGATCATCGGGCCGAAGGTCAGGTTCGGCACGTAGTGGTTGTCCATCACGTCGAAGTGGATCCAGTCGGCGCCAGCCGCGATCACGTCGGTCAGTTCTTTGCCGAGGTGCGCGAAATCGGCGGACAGGATGGAGGGCGCGATGCGGAACGGGGTGCTCATAACCCTTGATTCTCGCAGCCGCCGCAAGTCCGACCAAAGGCCTCCGTTACCATGCGCCCATGCCGCACAGCCCCTTCAGCGTACAGGTCGAACCGCGCTTCCTGGCCGACCAGTCGTCCGCCAAGGACAACATCTACACCTTTTCCTACACGGTCACCGTCACCAACACGGGCTCGGTGGCCGCCCAGCTGATCGCCCGCCACTGGCTGATCAACGATGCCTCTGGCCATTCGCAGGAGGTCAAGGGCCTCGGCGTGATCGGGCAGCAGCCGCTGCTTGCGCCCGGCGAATCCTTCCGCTACACGAGCGGCTGCCGCCTGCAGGCGCCCAGCGGCACGATGCACGGCAGCTACTTCGTGGTGACCGAGGAAGGCGAGCGTTTCGACGTGCCCATTCCGATGTTCGTGCTCGAAGCCGACATCGGCGGCGCCCCCGTCTCGCGCGTGCTGCACTAGGTAACCTCTTGCGCCGCGGCGTTCTCCGGCGATCAAATCGCCGGATGGACAGAAAACGCCTTTGTCCTGCACGCCATGGACTCGACCATGCGTTACAACCCCGCAGCGGCGCCTTCCTCGGCGCCGCAGAGCTTTTTCCTTCTTCTGGATGAATTTGACTAGCTTCCTCAACGATCTGCTGGGCTTTTGGTCCGAATGGGTACGCCCCTCGGCAGGCCTGCCCACCGTCCTGTGGTCGCTGCTGCTGGCGGTGGCGGCGGCTTCCGGTCACCTCGTGCAACGCTACCTGGGGCTGCCCAAGGTGATCGGCTACTCGCTGGTCGGCGCAGTGGTGGGCTTCGCCGGCTTCGAAGGCGCGATCTGGCCGCTGCGCGGCATCAGCCTCTTCCTGCTCGAACTCGGCGTGGCCGTGGTGCTGTTCGAGGCCGGCGGTCGGCTGCCGCTGCGCTGGTTCCGCCACAACCCGATGGTGCTGGTGCAGAGCCTGCTCGAAGCCACGCTGACCTACTTCGGCGTGTACTGGGTGCTGACGCTGCTGGGCCTGCCCGAGCCGGTGGCCAACCCGATCGCGCTGATGGCCATCGTCGCCTCGCCCGCGGTACTCAGCCGCGTGATCATCGACACGCGCGCCGCCGGCCCCGTGACCGAGCGCGCGATGACGCTGGCCACGCTCAACACCTTCTATGCGCTGGCGCTGGGCTATGCGCAGGCCGGGCTGATCGAGCGCGCGCCGCAGACGATGCTGCAGAAGCTCTATCCGGTGGCGGTGGTGCTGGGCCTCTCGTTCGTGGTCGGCGGGATCATGGCGCTGGCGCTGCGCTCGGCGCTGCGGGTGATGAGCCCGTCGAGCGAGAACACGTCGATCCTGCTGCTGGCGATCATCGCGGCGGGCGCCGCGCTCACCGCGCACATCGGCGGCTCGGCGCCACTGGCGGCCCTGATCGGCGGCGTGCTGCTGAAGACGCTCAACCCCAAGCCGTGGGCCTGGCAGCGGCAGCTGGGCACGGCCGCCTCGCTGCTCACCATGCTGATGTTCGTGCTGGTGTCGATCGTGGCGGCCCAGGCCGACTGGACGTTGCCGGTGGCCAGCGTGGTGGTGGCCGTGATCGGCGTGCGCTTGCTGGCCAAGATCTCGGGCGTGGCCATTGCCAACCCGGGCAGCGGTGCAAGCTGGAAGCAGGCCTTCTGGGTCGGCTGCGCGATGTCGCCGCTGTCGTCGATCGCACTGCTCATCGCCTCCAACTTCGCCACCGCCTCGCCCCTGCTGGGCACGATGATCACGCAGGTGGCCCTGCCCTCGATCCTGTTGATGGAGGTGGTGGGCGCGGTGCTCGCCACGGTGGCCATCCACGCGGTGGGCGAGAGTTCGGTGCCCTGGGCGCCCCAGGCCTTCAGCATCACGGAGGACACCCAGCGATGAGCGCCGCAGCCAACAACACCCCCGTCGACCCGGACAGCGACGACATCCGCTCGGCGCCGCTGCCATCGGACCCCGAGAGCCGCGCGGTCAAGCTCGAACCCTTCAACAAGTCGGAGGCGCTGTCGCTCGGCGTGGAGCTGGAACTGCAGCTCGTGAACACGCACGACTACGACCTTGCCCCGTACGCCGAAGACATGCTGCGGCTGATGGCGCAGACCCCGCTGCCCGGCAGCGTGGTGCCCGAGATGACGTCGAGCATGATCGAGATCTCGACCGACATCTGCCACTCGGCGCAGGACGTGATCACGCAGCTCTCGCCGATCCGCGAGGCGCTCATCAAGAACGCCGACAAGCTCAACATCGCGGTGGTCGGCGGCGGCACGCACGCGTTCCAGCAGTGGCACGAGCGGCGCATCTACGACAAGCCGCGCTTTCGCGAACTGTCGGAGCTGTACGGCTACCTGAGCAAGCAGTTCACCATCTTCGGCCAGCACGTGCACATCGGCTGCCCCGACGCCGACGCGGCGTTGTTGATGCTGCACCGCATGTCGCGCTACATCCCTCACTTCATCGCGCTGTCGGCGTCTTCGCCCTTCGTGCAGGGGCAGGACACGCAGTTCGACTCGGCGCGGCTGAACTCGGTGTTCGCGTTCCCGCTGTCGGGCCGCGCGCCTTTCACCACCAGCTGGAAGGAGTTCGAGGCCTACTTCGAGCGCATGACCCGCACCGGCGTCGTGCGCAGCATGAAGGACTTCTACTGGGACATCCGCCCCAAGCCCGAGTTCGGCACCATCGAGATCCGCGTGTTCGACACGCCGCTCACGGTGGAACGCGCCGCGGCGCTCGCGGGCTATGTGCAGTCGCTGGCCGCATGGTTCCTGCAGGAGCAGCCCTTCGCGCCGACCGAGGACGACTACCTCGTCTACACCTACAACCGCTTCCAGGCCTGCCGCTTCGGCCTCGACGCGGTGTACGTCGACCCGGCCACCGGCCAGCACATGCCGCTGCGCGACCACATCCTGATGACCATGACGCAGCTCGAATGGCACAGCGAGGCGCTCAACGCCACGCAGGCGCTGGGCGAACTGCGCACCAGCGTCGAAGCCAACCGCAACGATGCGCGGTGGCTGCGCGAGAAGCAGGGCAAGGAGCAGCTGCTGGCGGAGGTGGTGCGGCAGGCGGCGCTGCGGTTCAGGGGCGCGGCGGCCTGAGCGGCGGCCGCGCGGCCTTCAGCGCGGGATGTAGCCCTTGTCGAGGATGCGGCCGTCGACCGCATCGATCACGAAGCGCGCACGCGCACCGAACGCCATCGCGTTGCTGTTGATCTCCCAACGCCCCGCGCCCTCGCCGAACCAGGGCTTGCGCAGCCGCGCCTGCACCGGCTCGACGAAGGCCCAGCCAGCCGCCGTGGCGGCAGCGCGCGCCAGAGCGATGGCCTCTTTCTCGTCGATCATCGCGACCCCGGCGGCGGCAGCGGTGGCAGCGCAGCGTTCGGCGGGATCGGCCCGTCGCTCACGCTGACCCAGAAGCTGGTGCCGCCCAGGATGATGGTGCCGATCGCCATGCCTTCGACCTGCATCTGCGAGACGGTGACATAGCCGAACTGGACCGGAAAGCGATAGGCCCCGAGCGCCTGCGCCAGCCCGTGCACGCGCAGCTGGCCGTAGCCCTCGGCCATCGCCTCTTCGAGGTAGCGCAGCAGCGCGGACTTGGAATAGGCATTCCATCGCAGCTGCGCGCGCAATTGCCGCAGCGGGCCGGTGCGCGGCGCGAAGTAGCGATGCACGAGTTCGTGGAACAGCGTGATGCGCTGCTCCGTCAGGCTCTGGTTGCGCGCGACGGTGACGGCGCCGTACATGTCGGTGCCGCCGAGCGCGCCGCCAGCAATCGAGCGCGGGCGGCTCAGCTGCAGGCGGGGGCCACCGGGCGGCGGCGGCAGGCCGACATCGGGCAGCGGCTCGATCCTGGGCATGCCGCGGGCCACCACTGGCTTGACCGCACCGCGCAGCAGCAGGGCCTGGATCGTGGAGATGCCGAGCAGCATCACCGCCTTGGCGAAGTGCTTCGCGGCCTCGTCGAGATCGGCATCGGAGCTGGCGTTGACCGACTTCTGCGCGAAGTCGTAAAGCTCGCTGGCGCCCGAAAACACCGCCGTGCCGAGCGCGGCGAACCCCACCACGAGCAGGATCACGTCGACCACCTCGCCGACACCGAAGAAGTGCGAGCCGGCCCACACGACCAGCGTGGCGGCCACGATGGCCAGCGCGGCCGGCTCCAGCATGGCCTCGACGGTCTGGCGCGCCTCGCCGGGCAGCAGGGGCAGGGCCCTGCGCATCGCCTCGCCGACGCGCTCGGTCGTGGACATGGTGGCGGGTGACACGGAAACGGTTTCAGCCATGGTCGAGAACTTTCTATTTCAAGAAGACTTCGGCAGTGAAAGGCGGGCGCCACGGCGAATCTACCCGAACCGCGCCGCCGTGCCTGCAGCCGGTGCCGCGGCCACCGCTTATGCTCGCCGCATGGGTGAATTCGACCTGATCACACGCTACTTCAAGCGCCCCGCCGTGCGCTCCCCGCTCGGCGTGGGCGACGACTGCGCATTGCTCGCGCCGGCACCGGGCATGCAGCTCGCCGTGTCCTGCGACATGCTGGTCGAGGGCCGGCACTTTCTCTCGACCGTCGATCCGGCTCGGCTGGGCCACAAGGCACTGGCGGTGAACCTCAGCGACCTTGCGGCCTGCGGCGCGAAGCCGCTGGCCTTCACGCTCGCGCTGGCACTGCCGGGCGTCGACGAGCCCTGGCTCGAAGGCTTCTCGCGCGGCCTGTTCGCGCTGGCCGACGCGCACGGCTGCGAGCTGGTGGGCGGCGACACCACGCGCGGGCCGCTCAACATCTGCATCACGGTGTTCGGCGAGGTGCCGGCCGGCGCGGCGCTGCTGCGTTCGGGCGCGCGCGCGAGCGACGACATCTGGGTGAGCGGCACGCTGGGCGACGCGCGGCTGGCGCTCGAAGCCTTTCGCGGCACGGTCGCGCTGCCGGCCGAAGCCTTCGAGTCGGCCCGCGCGCGCATGGAGCAACCCACGCCGCGCGTGGCGCTCGGGCTGGCGCTGCGCGGCATCGCCTCGTCGGCGGTGGACGTGAGCGACGGGTTGATCGGCGACCTGGGCCACATCCTCGCCTCGAGCGGTGTGGGTGCCACGCTCGATGCCGATGCGGCGACGGCCTTGATCGCTGTGGAGGCCCCCAGCCTGAGCACCGAGATCCTGCGCACCTGCGCGCTCTCGGGCGGCGACGACTACGAACTGGTCTTCACCGCTGCGCCGTCGGCGCGCGCCGCCGTCGAGCAAGCCGGGGAAGACAGCGCCACCTGCGTCACGCGCATCGGCCGCATCGAGGCCGATGCCGGCCTGCGCATCGTCGATGCAGCCGGCGCGCCGGTGTCACAGCGCTTCGGCTCCTTCGACCACTTCGTCTGAAGGCCTGAGCCGTGCGCGCGGCTCAGGAGCCTTGCACCATCGCCTGCATTTTTCGCTGTGCCGCGTTGATCGCAGCCGATTGCCCGTTCAGCTGCTGAAGCATCTTGTTGAGCTCGGCCTGCACGGCTGGGTCGGTCACGGTGACCGTGGTGCCCGAAACCTGGATCTTCGACTTGTTCTTTTCCAGGAAGTCGCCGATGGTCAGCGCGCTGTCGAACACCGTGTCGAGCGCGGGGAACACTTCCTTGAAGGTACCGGCCGGCGCGGTCACGGTCTTGTCGAAGGCCTTGTCGTACACCGGCTTCAGGTCGTCGGGCTGCTTGAGCTGCGCGTGCGCGGCATCGGCCTTGGCGGTCTGCTGGTCGAGCGCGGTGCGCAGGCCGTTCAGTCCGTCCTTCGCGGCCTTGAGGTCGTCGCGGCGCGAGGCCAGGTCGGCGATGGAACGCAGCGCGCCCTTGGCCATGATCTGCGTCATGGGCTGGCTCACCGACTTGTTCATGCCTTCGTTGAAATCGGTGATCACCGCGTAGTGCTTCGCGTAGTCGCCGAAGGAGGCTTTCTCTTCCTCCGTGGGCACCGGCACGCGCAGGCCGGGCTTGTCGAGCACGCGGGTCTGCAGGAAGGCCGTGAAGGCCTTGCGCTGCTCGGCTTCCTTGTTGCCGCAGGCGACCAGTGCAAGGCTGAAGGCCATGAGGAGCGACAGGGCCCCGAGACGTTGAATGAAAGTTCTCATGGGCAGAGGCCCTCCCGTATGTTGTGGTGGCAAAAATTATAGGGAGCGCTTCACGGCCTCGATGAAGGCGCGCGCTAGCGGGCGCTGGCCCGGTAAGGCGTGGTCGCCTGAACTCTTGCCGGCCCGCTCACCAGCCGCGCTTCGCGACAGCGCGGTATGCGAGCCACACCGCGGCGGCCGGCGCAAGCGCGAAACCCGCGAACAGCCAGACGGCCGCCGATTGCGCGCCTTCGACACCGCCCGGCACGGTCAGCCCCGCCGCATTCGCCACCAGTCCGGCCACGGCCGCGCCCACGGCCATGCCGTAGAGCTGCACGGTGGTGATCGAAGCGGAGGCCAGGCCTTCATCGCCCTTGGGCGCCAGCGACATCACGCGCGTGATCAGGTGCGGCCAGCCGATGCCCACGCCGAGCCCCACGGCCGCCAGCGCGACAGCGATCAGCAGGGTCTCGAAACCGGCACCGAAGAATTCCTGCGGCGGCAGCAGCCACGCGAGTGCCAGCAGCCCCAGCGTGCAGATCACCGGGCCGGCGCGCAGCATGCGGTCGGCTCCCGCGCCACTGCGGCCCGAGGACAGCAGCGAACCCGCGCTCCAGCCGCCCGCCATCGCGGCCGTGAGGTAACCCGCCATGAGCGGCGAATGGCCGTGCAGCAGCTGCAGGAAGTACGGCACGAAGATCTCGGTTTCCGTGCCGATCAGCAGCAGCGCCACGCTCGCATAGATGGCGCCCAGCGGCGCGCTCATCGCATACGCGCCGCGCGGCAGCACGCGCACGGCGGCGCGGCTGTCGATGCGGGTGGCCGCGAAGCCGATGGCCAGGCCCAGTGCCAGGCCGACGGCCTGCCAGAGCAGGTCGGACCCCAAACCGCTGGCGGCGATCACCAGCACCGAAGCCGCAAGCAGGCCGATCTGCAACGTCGGCACACGCGGCGGCGTGGCGGGCCGCGCGTACTTCACGCCCATTTCGGGCCGCAATTGCACGAGCACCAGCAATGCCTGCGCCGCCGCCACCGGCAGCAGGAACCAGAAGGCCCAGCGCCAATGCCCGGCCTGCGCGAACAGCCCGCCCACGGCCGGCCCGCACAGCGTGGCGACGCCCCACATGCCCGACACCAGCGCCACCGCGCGCGGCCACAGCCGCTGCTCGAACACCAGCTGGATCAGCCCGTAGCTCAGCGCCGCGAGCAACCCGCCGCCCAATCCCTGTACCGCGCGCCCCGCGAGCATCCACGGCATGGCCGGCGCGAGCGCGCAGCCTGCCGAACCGGCGGCGAACACCGCCAGCGCGGCCAGGCAGGCACCGCGCGGGCCGAGCACCGCGAGCAGCCGCACCGACAGCGTGGCGCCGAGGATCGAGCCGACCACGAAGAGCGTGGTGCTCCAGGCATACCAGTCGAGCCCGCCGATCTCGCGCACCACCGATGGCAGCACCGTGGTCACGATGTGCACGTTGACGGCGTGCAACGCGACGCCGCCGGTCAGCGCGAGCGCGCGCCAGCCGTTGCGGCCGCTGAACAGCTCGCTCCATGCGGCAGTGGGAGGTGGGGGGCGCAGCGCGGCAGAGGAGGAGGAGGACATGGCAAGCAACGAAGTCGGAAAGAAGCCCGGATGCTAGGCGAGGAGCACCAATTAAACAAGCTATTGCTTTGATAAATAGAAACTGCGCCGAACCGGTGCCGGCCCGGATGCGCGACACTCCTGCCCCGATGCAAGCCGCTTCTTCTTCCTCCACGACCACCATCTCCGGCGCCATGCCCCAACCCTCGATGCGCCGCGCCACGCTGCGCTTTCTGCTCTCGCATCCCGCGCACTTCATCGCGCTGGGCTTCGGTTCGGGCCTGCCGCGCATCGCGCCCGGCACCGTGGGCACGCTGTGGGCCTGGGCGGCGTTCTCGGTGATGCAGCTGTGGTTCACGCCGGCCACCATCGGCTGGATCATCGCGGCCTCGCTGCCCATCGGCTGGTGGGCCTGCACCGTGACTGCGCGCGACATGAACGTGGCCGACCCCGGCGCCGTGGTGTGGGACGAGGTGATCGCCTTCTGGATCGTGCTCTGGCTAGTGACGCCGGCCGGCCTCCTCGCGCAGGCCATCGCCTTCGCGCTGTTCCGTTATTTCGACGCCGCCAAGCCCGGCCCGGTGGCCTGGGCCGATGCGCTGTTCAAGCAGCGCGACGCGGCGCAGGTGCGCTGGTGGCACGCGGGCTTCGGCATCATCCTCGACGACCTGGTGGCGGCGTTCTGCACGCTGCTGGTCATTGCACTCTGGCGCGCATGGTGAACCCGATGGATTCTTCCTTTTCTTCTTCGACGTTGCCGACGCTCGCGGACCACGACACGCCCGCGCTGGTCGTGGCGCTGGCCGGTCTGCTGCAGCAAAAAGGCTGGATGCTGGCCACCGCCGAAAGCTGCACGGGCGGGCTGATCGGCGCGGCCTGCACCGAGCTGGCCGGTTCGAGCGCGTGGTTCGAGCGCGGCTTCATCACCTATTCGAACGAGGCCAAGACCGAGCTGCTGGGCGTGGACGCGGCGGTGATCGCGGCGCACGGCGCGGTCAGCGAGCCGGTGGCGCGCGCGATGGCCACGGGCGCGATCGCGCATTCGTCGCCTTCGCGCGTGGCGCTGGCCGTGACCGGCGTGGCGGGGCCGACCGGCGGCACGCCCGACAAGCCGGTGGGCACGGTGTGGTTCGGCTGGTCGGTCGATGGCGACGTGCGCACCGAGCGCCGCCGCTTCGACGGCGACCGCGCCACGGTGCGCGCGGCCACGGTGCGGTACGCACTGCAGACGCTGGTCGAGTTGCTCGGCCGCTGACCCGATTTTTCACAAACCCAAGAGGACTCATGACAGCAGCCACCAATGCCCAGACCATCGAGCGCTTCTACAGCGCCTTCGCGAAGCTCGACGGCGCCGCCATGAAGGCCTGCTATGCCAGCGATGCGGTGTTCGACGACGAGGCCTTCTCGCTGCGCGGGCAGCGCGAGGTGGGCGGCATGTGGCGCATGCTGACCTCGGCCACGCATGCCAAGGGCGCCGACGTGTGGCGCCTGACCTGGCGCGACGTGAAGGCGGACGACACCAGTGGCAGCGCCCACTGGGATGCGCACTACCGCTTCAGTGCGACCGGCCGCCTCGTCGACAACAGCATCGACGCGCACTTCACCTTCACGCCCGAGGGGCTGATCGCGACGCACCGCGACAGCTTCCCGTTCTGGACCTGGTCGCGCCAGGCGCTCGGCACGCCGGGCCTGCTGCTGGGCTGGACGCCCATGCTGCGCAACAAGGTGCGCGCCACCGCCGCAGCCAACCTCGCCACTTTTCTTGCACGCCAGCCATGAGCAACAACACCGCCCTCGCCTTTTCCAACAACGAAGCGCAGCACCGCTACGAGGCCGTGCTCGACGGCAAACTCGCCGCCTATGCCGAATACAACCTGCTGACCGACGCGATCATGTTCACGCACACCGAGGTGCTGCCGGAGCACGAAGGCAAGGGCGTGGGCTCGGGCATCGCGAGGCACGTGCTCGACGAGGCGCGCGAGAAGGGGCTGCATGTGATCCCGGTGTGCCAGTTCATCGCGGGCTACATCCGCAAGCATCGCGAGTACGCTGACCTCGTGCGGCCGGATATTCAACGCGCCTTCAAGATCTGAACAGGGCTCGCCTTGAAGCTGCGTTGTTCGGGGCGTGTGCGCAGGCCACCGGGTACTCCCCTCCGCGAATGTCCCCCGGGCTTCGCCCTCCTCCTTTATTTCGCTGCGGGGAGCACCCGGTGCCCTGCGCACGACGAGCGCGGCCGTTGTTCCGCTGATCAACCAGTGCTCTGAACGATCACGCCGATGCGGGGGCCTTTTCGCGAAATAAAGGAGGAGCCCGAAGGGCGGGGGACATTCGCGAAAAAGGTCACCGCGTCGGCGTGATCGCGCCCCGAAGAACACGCCCCGTCAAACGCCCCAGGTCATTCACCGTGGCATTTCTTGTACTTCTTGCCGCTGCCGCAAGGACACGGATCGTTGCGCCCGGGCGTGGCTTCCTTGCGGATGGTCTCGGCCTTCGGACCCAGGCTCTTCCAGAGCTGGCGCAGGTCGTACACGGCCCAGATGGCGGCGCCGAAATCGTCGAGCCGCTGCTGGCTCACGCTGGGCGGGGCGTCGTCGCTGTACATCGACAACGTGGGCTTCGCGGTGTCGTCCTCGGTCAGGGCGACGATGTTGTCGAGCGCGTCGTCGAGCATGCGCGCGGCGTCCTTGTCGCGCGGCGTGGCCCAGTCTTCGGGCCAGTTCTCGACCGCGTACATGAAGCCCAGCGCCCAGACCTGCGCGAAGGACGGAATGGCTTCGCCGGCGACTTCGGCGCGTTCTTCCTCGGGCAGCGAGGCAATGGCGCCGCGGGTGTCGAGCACCTCGGGCTGCCAGCTGCGTTCGTCGTCGAGGGTTTCGACCGGGGCGTCGAGGCCCTCCTCGATCTCGATCCAGCGGCGCTTCCAGTTCCAGACGAACTCCATGTGCTGCGCCGAGGAGAAGCTGTCGCCCAGCAGCACGGGCCAGTATTCGGAGGGCATGATGGGCCGGCGGGTGCAGATCAGCGCGGCCATAAAGCCTTCGCAGAACTCCCACTGGGGGATTTCCTCGTCGTGCTCGCGCATGGCGTCGAGCGCCTGGTCGAGAGCGTCGAAATCGTCGGGGCCGAGGGGTGTACGGGCTGCGGAGGGGGCTTCGGAAGGCGAAATGGGGTCGGGAATGGTCGTCATGGCAAGTTCGGGGCAGCCCTCTATGATGCAGCAGGCTCCGGTCGAGACTACTTCTATGCCCACGATTATTCCGTTTCCGGCGCGCTACAGCGCCTTCGCCCTGTGCGTGGCCGGTCTGGCGGCCTGCCTGGCGTTCGTGCTGGTGTCGCCGCACCTGTGGCTGGCCTGGACCGGCGTTGCCGTGTTCGCGGTACTTACAGGTACCGGCGTGCACGACCTGCGGCAGGCGCGCCACGCGATCCTGCGCAACTACCCGGTCATCGGCCATCTGCGCTTTCTGCTGGAGTTCATCCGCCCCGAGATGCGGCAATACTTCATCGAGAGCGACTCCGAAGCCGCGCCGTTCTCGCGCGCCCAGCGCTCGCTGGTGTATCAGCGCGCCAAGGGCGACCCGGACAACCGGCCCTTCGGCACCCAGCTGAACGTGACCATCGCGGGCTACGAGTGGATCAACCATTCGATGCAGCCCACGAAGCTCGCGAACCACGACTTCCGCATCGTGATCGGCGGCACGCCGCAGCCGGTCGGCGCCAATCCGGAGCAGCTCTGTACGCAGCCCTATAGCGCCAGTGTGTTCAACATCTCGGCCATGAGCTTCGGCGCGCTGTCGGCCAATGCGATCCTCGCGCTCAACAAGGGCGCGCAGATGGGCGGCTTTGCGCACGACACCGGCGAGGGCTCGATCTCGCAGCACCACCGCGTGCATGGCGGCGACCTGATCTGGGAAATCGGCTCGGGCTACTTCGGCTGCCGCAACGACGACGGCAGCTTCAACGAGGAACGCTTCACCGCCAACGCGCGCGACCCGCAGGTGAAGATGATCGAGATCAAGCTGAGCCAGGGCGCCAAGCCCGGGCACGGCGGCGTGCTGCCCGCCCCCAAGGTCACACCCGAGATTGCGGCGGCGCGGGGCGTGCCGGTGGGCGTGGATTGCATCTCGCCCTCGTCGCACAGCGCGTTCTCCACGCCGACCGAGATGATGCATTTCATCGCCCGGCTGCGCGAGCTGTCGGGCGGCAAGCCGACCGGCTTCAAGTTCTGCCTGGGCCACCCGTGGGAATGGTTCGGCATCGTCAAGGCGATGCAGGCCACCGGCATCACGCCCGATTTCATCGTGGTCGACGGCGCAGAGGGCGGCACCGGCGCGGCGCCGGTCGAGTTCAGCGACCACGTGGGCGCGCCGCTGCAGGAAGGCCTGCTGCTGGTGCACAACACGCTGATCGGCGTGAACCTGCGCCACCGCATCAAGATCGGCTGCGCCGCCAAGGTGATCACCGCCTTCGACGTGGCCCGCATGATGGCGCTGGGTGCCGACTGGTGCAACGCGGCGCGCGGCTTCATGATGGCGCTGGGCTGCATCCAGGCACAGAGCTGCCACACCGGCCATTGCCCCACGGGCGTGACCACGCAGGACCCGCTGCGCCAGCAGGCGCTGGTGGTGCCGACCAAGGCCGACCGGGTGCGCAACTTCCACCGCAGCACGCTGCATGCGCTGCAGGAGCTGGTGCAGGCCGCGGGCCTCGACCATCCGCAGCAGATCACCGCGCACCACATCGTGCGCCGCATCTCCGACACCGAGGTGCGCCTGTTGAGCAACCTGGTGATGCAGGTGCAGCCGGGCGCCCTGCTCGGCCCGCTCGACGAGCAGCACAATGTTTTCCGAACCTACTGGCCGCTGGCCAGCGCAGAGAGCTTCCAACCCGTGACGCAGGCCCCGCACGGGCTGGTGGCGGGCTTTGCATTGGCCGCATGAATCCTTTGAGACGAGGCGCCAACGGGCGCCTGCAATCGCGCAAGGGCGCAGCTTCGGCGCCCGCGCCCCTCGACGCGCTCCTGCCGAACCCGCCGGCACCCGGCGACTACGCGGAGTTCCTGCGCACCACCCTGCCGCGGCAGGAGAAGAACGTGGCGAGCCACCGCTTCGGCAGCGAGCGCGTGTGGCTCAAGAAGGCCGGGCCCCGGCACGGCAAATGGGGCTACCGCGTGATGGCGGCCGTGGCGCGCATGGCGGGGCTGGACATCATCAAGCCGGTGCCCAACCCGGGCGGCGAAGCGGCCATCGCAACCGAGGCTCGGCGGCTCAAGCAGCTCGCGGCCGCGGGCCTGCGCGTGCCGGTGGTGCTGGCGCAGCAGCCGGACGGCCTGCTGATCTCGGACCTGGGCGAAAGCGGCCGCGCGACGGTCGTGCTGCAGGAGCGGCTCGACCAGGCCGCCGCCGCCGGTCCCGCCGCGCTGCTGGCCGTGTGGCGCGAAGGCCTTGCCGCGATTGCCGCCGTGCACATGCGCGGCCAGCACCTGAGCCAGGCCTTCGACCGCAACCTCGTGCAGTGCCCCGACGGCGTGATCGGCTACATCGATTTCGAGGACGACCCGGCTGAGGTCATGACGCTGGCCGAATGCCAGGCGCGCGACTGGCTGAGCTACCTGCACTCCACGGCCATGATGCTGGAAGCCGCCGCGCCGCAGGCCGCGGGACAGCACTGGCATGCGGCGCTGGCCGGCGTGAACGAAGAGGTGCGCGAGCGCATCGCGAATGCAGCCCGGCGCATGAAGTGGGCGCAGAAGCTGCCGGCGAGCCGGCGATGGGGACGGGATACGCAGCGGGTGCGGGCGGTGGCACGGTTGCTGGGGCAGTGGCACCTGGCGCCGCCCGCGCTCCCGAACTAAGGCTAAGGCGCGAACGCCGCCTGCACCGCCACACCGCGCAGTGCCAGCCGCTTCTTCATCGACAGCACCGCCCGGTCCTTGCTCAGCAGCAGTGCGCCGTGCGCCACGGCCAGGTCGATGAACACCTGGTCGTCGGGGTCGCTGCACACGCAGGGCGCGCGCGGCGGAGTGCCTTCCACCATCCGCACCCGCGCATCGAAATCGGACAGCACCGCCGGCACTTCCAGCCCGCGCTGCGCCATGCGCCGGGCGATCAGCGGGTAGCCCAGCACGCGTTCGAGTTCGGTGCGCATGGCTGCCGTGGCCAGCCAGCGCAGTTCGCCCGCGGCAAGCCGCGCGGTCAACGCTCCCCAGGCCGGATCTTCGAAGACCAGCAGGTCGAGCGCGATGTTGGTGTCGATGACGACGGGGCCGGATTCTGTCAGCGTCATGGAATGTGCAGGGGGAATATCGCCGATGTTGCACCATGCAGGGCCGGAGTCAGGCCCTTGTCGGCCCGCCCGACGAAAATAGGCCGTTGCCTGCCCACCCCCGCCCTTCCTTCATGAAACGTCTCCCGCTGCTCTGTCTCGTCGTGCTCGCGTCCGCGGGAGTGCGGGCCGAGTGGCTGACCCTGTCGGGCACGCCCGGCGATGCCGCCAGCAGCTACGTGCAGGTGGAGCCGACCAGCGTCGAGGTGGAAGGATCGAACCGGCTCGTGAGCCTGCGCATGAGCCTGCCGGAGGACCGCACGGAACGCGACGGCATCCGGTTCCGCTCTTTCCAGGCCCGTGCCAAGGTCGATTGCGAAACCCGCAGCGCGCGCTACGTGAGCGCCACCTACTTCGGCCATCCGGACTTCGTCGGCGAACCCGTCGCGGTGAGGCATTTCGAAGAGGACGACATCCATCCCGTGATGCTGGGCGGCGCGCGCGATCTCGTCATGCGCACGGTCAACGCGGCCTGCGCCGTCCGGCCCAAGGAAGCCAGGGAACAGCCGCGGCCCGAAGGCGCGCTACTTCCGCGCTGAGCCCGCGACCATGTCGAAGCGGAACAGCCGGCACTCGATCGGCCCGTTCCACATCGGCACGCGGCGCGACTCCTTCAGCCGCATCTGCCTGGGCAGCTTCAGGTCGGGCGTGAGCACCCAGGCGGTCCAGCCGGCGTAGTTCTTCTTCCAGTGGGTGGCGAGCTGCGGGAAGAACTCGCCGCCGTCACTCCCCTCGCCCTGCGCGGTCTGCGCCGATTCGCGCGCGCCGGAACGGCCCGTGCCGGCCACGCCGCCCACTTCGATGCGCTCGCCGTACGGCGGGTTGAGCACGATCACGCCGCCTTCGGCCGGGGGCATGCGCTGCAAGGCATCGCCGCCACGGAACTCGACCGCTTGCGCCACACCGGCGCGCTCGGCATTGCGTTCGGCAAAGTCGACCATGCGGTGCGACACGTCGGAGCCGAAGATCGCCACGCTGCCTTCGCGCACGGCGGTCTCGGCTTCCTGCCTGATCGCGTTCCAGACATGCGCCTGGAACGGCAGCAGTTTCTCGAACCCGAAGCGCCGCAGCGACCCGGCCGCGATGCCGCGCGCGATCTGCGCCGCCTCGATGGCGATGGTGCCGCTGCCGCAGCAGGGGTCGTACAGCGGCTGCGTGGACACTTCGCCGGTCTCGGGGTTCCACCAGCCGCTGGCGGCCAGCATGGCGGCGGCCAGGGTTTCCTTCAGCGGGGCGTCGCCCTTGTCCTGGCGCCAGCCGCGCTTGAACAGCGGCTCGCCCGAGGTGTCGATGTACAGCGTGCAGGTGTCGGTGGTCAGGTGCGCGAACACGCGGCAGTCGGGCCACTGGGTCTCGATGCTCGGGCGCACGCCGTTGGCCTTGGCGCGAAAGCGGTCGGCAATGGCGTCCTTGATGCGCAGGGTGGCGAAGTTCAGGCTCTGCAGCGGGCTGTGCTGGGCGGTGGTCTCGATCTTGAAGGTCTGCTTCGGCGTGAACCAGATCTCCCAGGCCACGCCGTTGGCGATGGCGTAGAGGTCGTTCTCGTTGCGGTAGGGCGCGTGGGCCAGCTCGACCAGCACGCGCTGCGCGAGCCGGCTGTGCAGGTTGAGCTTCAGGGCGTCGCGCCAGTCGGCACGCACGCGCACGCCGCCGCGCAGCGTGAGCAGGTCTTGCCCGGCGCGGCCGGTCAGGGCGTGCACCTCCTGGGCGAGGAATTCCTCGACGCCGGCGGCGCAAGGCAGGAAAAGAGAGAGATCGTTCACAAAAAATTGGCCATCGGGAAGCCCGACTAGGGGACTCCATTGTCGCCGCGTCACGCACCTTCTCTATATAGTCGATTTGCCGATGACTCCCACCCCCGCATCCCCGGCCGCCGCCGGCAGCAGCGACCGCTTCGCGATCCAGTGCGAGGTGCTGCGGCTGTCCATCCGGCCCATCGGCCCGGTGCTGCTGGTGCAATACCTGCTGAACTGCGGCGTGGCGGCGCTCTTCGCCTGGCAGTACTCGGTGCCGCGCGCACTGGTGTGGATCGCGCTGGTCACCGGGGTGACGGTGATGCGCGGCTTCTTCCCGCAGCGCCTGCCCGAGCCCTTCACGCCCACCAACCTGCGCGAGGCACAGCGCACGCACACGCTGCGCACGGCCATCTGGGAACTGGCGCACGGGCTGGCCGGCGTGCTGCTGTTCGACCCCGCGCGCGTCGACCTGCAGCTGCTGCTGGGCCTGATCCTGATGGGCATGACGCTGTCGTCGGCCTTCTCGGTGTCGTTCTATACGCCCGCCACGCAATTGGCGATCACGCTGCTGCTGGCGCCGATCATCGTCACCGGCCTCTGGCTGGGCGCGCCGGTGATGATGGCCGTGGCGGTCATCGGCATCGGCCTGATCGCGATGATGTGGAAGCTGGTGGCCGAACGCTCGCGCCAGCTCGAAGAAAACATCGGCCTGCGGCTCAACGAACGCACGCTGCGCGAACAGGCGCTGGCCGGCCTGCGCGCCTCCGAGCAGGCGCAGGCCGAGCGGCTGCGTTTCTTCTCCGCCGCCAACCACGACCTGCGCCAGCCGGTGATGGCCATCGGCCTGCAGGCCGAAGTGCTGCGCCAGCAGCTGAGCAGCGGCGCGGACATGGAGGCGGTTCAGTACACCGTGGGCTCGCTGGCGCGCGCGCAGCAGGCGCTCGAAGGGCTGACCAACCAGCTGCTCGAAATCGGCCGCATCGAGGCCGCGGTCGATCCGCTGCGTCCGGTGGCAGTGGCTCTGGCGCCGCTGCTGCTGGGGCTGGCGCGGCAGGCAGGCGACGGCCGGGTGCTGGTGCGCTGCCCGCACGACGCCATCGCCTGGAGCGACACCGTGTCGCTGCGCCGCGTGCTCGCCAACCTGGTCGACAACGCGGTCAAGTTCACGCCGCGCGGGCGCGTGCTGCTGGCGGTGCGGGCGCGCCGGCGCGGCACCGGCCGGGCCTGGCGCGTCGAGGTGCGCGACAGCGGCATCGGCATCGCGGCCGACGCGCAGCAGCGCGTGTTCAACGACTTCGAGCAGATCGGCAACGTCGAGCGCAACCTGCAGCGCGGCCACGGGCTGGGCCTGGCAATCGTGCGGCGGCTGGCGGCGCAGCTCGGCATTGCGGTGTCGCTTCGCTCGGCGCCGGGGCGGGGGTCGGTGTTCAGCTTCGAGCTGCCTGCCGCGCCCGAAGGTGCGATGGTGGCGGCGCGCCCTGCTTTCGCGCCGCAGGACGACGGCGCCGATGCAACGCGCACGCTGCGCCCCGGGCTCGCGGTGCTGGTGGTGGAAGACAACACGGTGGTGGCCGACAGTCTCAGTGCCCTGCTGCGGCAATGGGACGTGGAGCCGCGCGTCTATGCCAGCGCCGCCGAGGCGCTGGCGCTGGCCGACCTGCGCGCGCTCGACGCGGCGCTGTGCGACATCCGCCTGCCGGGTGCGCTCGACGGCATCGCGCTGGCCGACAAGCTGCAGCGGCAGAAGCCGTCGCTGGCGATTGCGCTGATTTCGGCCGACATCAACGAAGCCACCCAGCGGCTCGCCGCCGAGCGTGGCTGGCACGCGCTGCGCAAGCCGGTGCAGCCGGACGCACTGCGCGGGGTGCTGCTGAGGGCGCAACAGCCGTCGCAGGGCTGAGGCCGGCAGGGTGACGGGCTGGCACGGGCCGTGCGGTGATGTCATCGCTTCCGATATATGCTCCGCGCACAGGCCGCCCCGCCCTGTCTCCCGATGTCCTCAGACGCATCCTCCTCACCCCTCGCCGCCGACCCGCGCTACGACCCGTTCACGATGGCGCTGCACTGGCTGCTTGCGGCCCTGATCGTGGGCTCGTTCGGCGTGGGGCTCTACATGACGGGGCTGCCGTTCTCGCCGCTGCGCCTGAAGATCTACAGCTGGCACAAGTGGGCGGGCGTCACGATCCTCGCGCTGTCGGCGCTGCGGCTGCTGTGGCGGCTCGGGCATCGTCCACCGGCGCTCCCGCCCGGCATGTCGGCGCTCCAACTGGCGAGCTACCGCATCAGCCACACGCTGATGTACCTGCTGTTCTTCGCGGTGCCGCTGTCCGGCTGGGCCTACAGCTCGGCCATGGGCATGCCGGTGGCATGGTTCGGCGTGCTGCCGCTGCCCGACTTCGTGCCGGTCGACCACGCCTTCGCCGAGGCGGTGCTGCAGCCGCTGCACCGCAACTGCGCCTTCGTGCTGGCGGGCGTCACGCTGCTGCACGTGGCGGCGGTGCTCAAGCACCACTGGATCGACCGCGACGGTCTTCTGAAACGCATGTGGCCCCGGCCACGCAAGGAACCTGCTCGATGATCAAGCGCCTGTTTTTCCGTCTCGCGCCGTCCCTCGCGGCGCTGGCTTTCGCCACCCTGGCGCTGCCGGCCGGCGCCGAGCCCGCAGCCGCAAAGCTCGTGGCCGACAAGAGCCAGATCGTCTTCGTCAGCAAGCAAATGGGCGTGCCCGTGGAAGGCACGTTCAAGAAGTTCGACGCGCAGGTGGCCTTCGACCCGAAGAAGCCCGAGGGCGGCACCGTCGCGCTGCAGATCGACACGGCCAGCGCCGGCTTCGGCGTCCCGATGAGCGATGCGGAGCTGCCCAAGCAGCCGTGGTTCGACGCCGCGCACTTCCCGCAGGCAAGCTTCCAGTCGAGCGCCATCAAGGCACTGGGCGACGGCAAGTTCGAGATGGCGGGCAAGCTCACCATCAAGGGCATCGCCAAATACGTGACGGTGCCCGTCAGCATCGCCGCGGCCGGTGGCAAGGAGGCGGTGGCCACCGGAAGCTTCACGATCCAGCGGCTGGACTACAAGGTGGGCGACGGCGAATGGACCGACACCTCGATGGTCGGCAACGACGTGCAGGTGCGCTTCAGGTTCACGCTCACGGGCTTCGGGCCGCTGTGAAGCGCCAGGCTGTCCGCCCCTCATTCACTTTCCTCTTTCCTCCCGCATCCAACGCCATGAAAAAGCTCCTTCTCGCCGCAGCCCTGTCGGCCGCCGCATTCACCGGCAGCGCCACGGCGCAGCAACAGCAACTGCCAGCGGAATTCGCCCCGGCCGTGGCCGCCAAGCCCGCGGGTGGGCCGGCGAAGAACGCCAACTACGTGATCGACCCGACCCACACCTTCGTGATGTACGAGATGGGCCACTACGGCACCACCACCAACCGCGGGCGCTTCAGCACCAAGGACGGCTCCGTGCAGATCGACGGCACCGGCGCCAGCGGCAAGGTCGACATCACGATGGACATCAGCTCCATCAACACCGGCGTCGACCTGCTCAACCGCCACGTGCAGAGCAAGGACTTCTTCAACGTGGCCGAGTTTCCGACCGGCCGCTTCGTGGCCGACCGCATCGATTTCAGCGGCGGCAAGGTGGTCGACGTTCCCGGCACGCTCACGCTGATGGGCCAGACCAGGCCTGTGACGCTGAAGGCCGTGCGCTTCAACTGCTACCTGAGCCCGCTGATCAACCGCCAGGTGTGCGGCGGCGACTTCGAGACCACGGTGGAGCGCAGCGACTGGGGCATTACCTGGGGGCTGAACTTCGGCTTCGAGAACAAGGTAAAGCTGCTGGTGCAGGTCGAAGCAGTCAACGTGCAATGACACCGCTGCCCGGCATCGCCGGCGCCGCGAGCGCCAGCTAGAGCAGGCTCTCCGGCGTCAGCGGCGCCAGGATCTCGAGCATGACCCGGCCCCAGAAACTGGAGTCGGGCTCCTCGGTCAGCACGGTGAGCTTGCCGGCATCCTCGCTGACCCATTCGATGCGCGACTCGTTGCTGCCTTCGGCAAAGCGCAGCCGGTAGGCGCCCTGCTGCTTGAGCACGTCGATGAGTTTCAGCGCCTGCTGCGCCATCTCGGCGCTGTGGATGATCAGCCCGATCTCGGTGTTGGCGGACTCCGAGCGCGGGTCGAAATTCATCGACCCGACGAACAGCGTGCGCCGGTCGATCACGGCCGACTTGGCATGCAGCCGCCCGACCGAGGTGCCGAACAGGCCCAGCCGCACGCTGCGCCGGGTGCGCGTGGAGCTCAACTCGTAGAGGTCGGCGCCGAGCTTGAGCATGTCGGGCCGGTAGCGGCGGTAGGCGGTGTGCACCAGCGGCTCGTCGGTGGCGGCCAGCGAATTGGTGACGACGCTGATCTTCACGTTGCGGTTGCGGATCTCGCGCATCACCTCCAGCCCCGTGGCGCCCGGGATCAGGTAGGGCGAGACGATGGTCACCTCGGAGCGCGCGCGGCGCATCTGCTCGACCACGTTGTAGCGCACGCTGTCGACGTCGAGCAGCGGCACGCCGCCGTAGGAGGCGGTCTTGCCGATCACGCGCTCGGGCGAATCGGCGTAGGCCTCGGCGGTGGTCCAGATCAGGCCGAGCTTGCCGGCGTTCAGGTCTTCCACCATCGGGCTGTAGCCGAGCAGGTCGTTGGGCGCGGGCTTCGGCGGCGGCGGCGTGGTGTCGGGGCCGGTGGCGGCGTCGAAGCGGCGCTGCAGCTCTTCGGCCGACAGCTCGCTGCGCACCACCGACTGGATCGGCCGCACGTAGATGCTGTTCCAGTACTGGTCGAACAGGCTGCCCAGCCGCGGGATCAGCGCGCCGGTGACGAAGGTGTCGAGGTCGAGAAAATTCTCGCCCGCGGTGCGCGTGAAGTACTGGTTGCCGATGTTGCGCCCGCCCGCCACCGCCATCGCGCCGTCGGCGATGAACAGCTTGTTGTGCATGCGCCGGTTGACGCGGCTGAAGTCGAACAGCGAGGCGGTGAAGCGCTTCAGGATGCTCGCGCGCCCGGCCGGGAACGGGTTGAACAGGCGCAGCTCGACGTTGGGCGTGGCGGCAAAGCCGAGCAGCAGTTCGTCCTCGCCCGAGGTGTAGAGATCGTCCATCAGCACCCGCACGCGCACGCCGCGCTGGGCGGCGTCGCGCAGGGTGCGCAGCAGGTAGCGGCCGGTCTCGTCGTTCTCGATCTGGTAGTACTGCACGTCGAGCGTGCGCTGGGCGCGGCGGGCCAGCTGGATGCGGGTGTCGAAGGCGAAGTCGCCACCGGGCATCAGGCGAAAACCGCTCAGGTCGGGGTCGGGCTGCGAGGCCAGCGCGAGCTTGCCGAGGGCGGTGTCGGCCGACACCGCCATGGCCTTGGTGGGTGCGCGCGGGGCCTCGTCGGGCAGGGTGGCGCAGCCGGCGAACAGCAACACCGCCGCCATGACGAAAACCCAGTGCCCACAACGCGACAGCAGGCGACGGGTCATCGGCGTCTTTCTACAGGGCTTTGCGCAGGTTGGCGGGCGCGATGCGCAGCGCCTCGCGGTACTTGGCCACGGTGCGGCGTGCGCACTCGATGCCCTGCTCTTTCAGCATCTCGGAGATCTGGCTGTCCGACAGCGGCTTCTTGATGCTCTCGGAACTCACGAACTGCTTGATCAGCGCGCGCACCGCGGTGCTCGACGCATTGCCGCCCGTCTCGGTGCCCAGCGCCGAGCCGAAGAAGTACTTGAGCTCGACGGTGCCGAACGGCGTGGCCATGTACTTGGCGGTGGTCACGCGCGAGATGGTCGACTCGTGCAGGCCCAGTTCGTCGGCGATCTCGCGCAGCACCAGCGGGCGCATCGCAAGTTCGCCATGCACGAAGTAGCTCTTCTGCCGCTCGACGATGGCATTGCTCACGCGCAGGATGGTGTCGAAACGCTGCTGGATATTCTTGATGAACCAGCGCGCCTCCTGCAGCCGCTGCGACAGCGCCTGGCTGCCCTCGCCCTTGTGCGACTTGAGCGCGCCGGCGTAGATGTCGTGCACGCGCAGGCGCGGCATCACCTCGGGGTTCAACATGACGCGGAACTTCACGTTGGTGCCGCGGCCGGTCTTGGTGACGATCACGTCGGGAATGACGATGTTGCGCTCCACGTCGACGAAGCGCCGGCCCGGCTTGGGCTCCAGCCGCGCGATGATCTGCAGCGCAGAGCGCACCAGCTCCTCGCTGCTGCGGGTGAGCGTGGCCAGGCGCTTGAAATCGCGGCGCGCAAGCAGCTCCATCGGCTGCTTGCAGACGGTGATGGCGGTCTTGCGGACCAGCGCCTCTTCGTCGGTCTCGTCCTCGCTGGCCATGGCGCGCAGCTGGATGCACAGGCATTCGCCGAGGTCGCGCGCGCCTACGCCCGCGGGCTCCAGGCTCTGCAACAGTCCGAGCGCCACCTGGAAGTGATGCACGAGGTCGTCGAACTGGTCGTTGTCGTCGCCGGCCAGGCCCGAGGCCAGCGCGGGCAGCGAGTCTTCGAGGTAGCCGTCGTCGTTGAGCGATTCGATGAGAAAGCGCAGCGCGGCGCTGTCGTTCTCGTTCAGCCGCAGGCTCAGCGCCTGGCGGTGCAGGAATGACTGCAGCGACTCCTGGCTGCGCGCGAGTTCGGTGGCGTCGGCGCGTTCGTCGTCGCCCAGGTTGTTCTGGCGCGCGGGCGCGTCGCTGCCCCACTCGCTGTCGTCGGGCGCCGCCATGTCGACGGTGCCGTCGCCCTCCCAGTCGGGCTCGCGCTCGGTGATCTCGGCAGCCGGCCCGTCGGTATCCGCCGTGGTGGTGCTGGTGGTCTCGGCGGGCGCGCTGGCGGCCGAAGGCGCGAAGTCGCTCTCGCCCTCATCGCGCGGAACCGGCGCATCGGCCGTGTCGAGCCCGAATTCCTCGCGCGCCGCTTCTTCCGCGGTGCGTTCGAGGAACGGGTTTTCGTCCAGCATCTGCTCCACTTCCTGGCTCAGTTCGAGCGTGGAAAGCTGCAACAGCCGAATGGACTGCTGCAGCTGTGGCGTCAGTGCCAGATGCTGCGAGACGCGAAGGGACAGCCCTTGCTTCATGAGGAAATGGCTCCCCCCCAGGCTGCGCGCTTCGCGCTACGCCAACCCCCTACCGGGGGCGGGCCGGCCGCTTCGGGCGGCCGTGCGCGGCGGCCCCCGCGAGGAAGCTCCGCGCGGACGGTGGCCACGATGATCCTTGACCCTCGCCGCACGATCACATCCGGAAGTGTTCGCCCAGGTACACCCTGCGTACTTCGGCGTTGTCGACGATCTCCGAGGGTGTACCTTGTGCCAGCACATGCCCGTCGCTGATGATGAACGCGTGATCGCAGATGCCCAGCGTTTCACGCACGTTGTGGTCGGTGATGAGCACGCCGATGCCGCGCTCCTTCAGGAAGCTGATGATCCGCTGGATTTCGATCACCGCGATCGGGTCGATGCCGGCGAAGGGCTCGTCCAGCAGGATGAAGCGCGGCTGGGTGGCCAGCGCGCGTGCGATCTCGACGCGGCGGCGCTCGCCGCCCGACAGCGCCAGCGCGGGCGAGTCGCGCAGGTGGTCCACCCGCAGGTCGGCCAGCAGTTCGGACAGGCGCTCTTCGATGTGCTGCTTCGACAGCGGTGCCATCTTGCCGTTGGCATCGGGCTCGCTCTGGAGCTCGAGCACGGCGCGCACGTTTTCCTCGACCGTGAGCTTGCGGAAGATCGAGGCTTCCTGCGGCAGGTAGCTCAGGCCCATGCGGGCGCGGCGGTGGATCGGCATGTGGGCGATGGGCTCGCCGTCGATGGTGATGTCGCCCGCATCGGCGCGCACCAGCCCCACGATCATGTAGAACGAGGTGGTCTTGCCCGCGCCGTTCGGCCCGAGCAGCCCGACGACTTCGCCCTTCTGCACGTCGAGCGAGACGTCCTTCACGACCGTGCGGCTGCCATAGCTCTTCTTCAGGCCGCGCGCGACCAGGCGGCTGCCCGGCGTGCTGTTGGCGTCCTGCGATACAACGGATTCGATCACTTGCGGGTTTCTCCCTCGTCACCGAGCGTGGTGCTCGGGCGCAGGCCCTTGCCGGGCGCCGGGGTGGGCGCTGGCGGCGGCGCCTTGGCGCCGGACGGGGCTCCCGCCGCGGGTGCACCCGGCGCGGTCGCGGCCTTGGGGGTCAGGATGGTCTTCACGCGGCCACCCGGGGCGGCCGCGTTGACGGCGGTGTTCGGCGGCACGGTGGAACCGTTGACCGTGTAGGTGTCGTTGCTCTGGTCGTAGACGATCAGCGCGCCCTGGCTTTCGTCGTTCGGCGTGGCGCCGATCAGGCGGCGCATCGTGGCGTTGCGGATGAACTTGACGTTGTCGGCGCGGCTGTCGTACTCGATGACGTCGGACTCGCCCTCGATCCACTCGTCGGGCGCGTTGCGCTTCTGCTTGTAGTAGGCCCGCTTGCCGGGCGCGGCGGTCACCACGCCGTACTGGTAGCCCTCGGCGTCCTGGCGCACGTCCAGCCGCGCGCCGCGGATGATGATCGTGCCCTTTGTTACCAGAACGTTACCGGTGAACACACTGGTCTGCTTCAGATCGTCGTAGCGCATCGAGTCGGACTCGATGTTCATCGGCTTGGCGCGGTCGGCGGTCTCGGCCACGGCGCCCGAGGCAAGGCCGGCCAGCAACAGCGCGCCGGCGGCCAGGCGGCCGATGCGACGAAGGAAGGAAGTGGTGGGGTGAGAGTGCAATGTCATAGAGGCACGAAACTTGCTCGGCATTGTATGCGGCTGATTGCGTCAGCCCCGCTCGCACAGATGAAAAAGCCCGCCGAAGCGGGCTTGACTTTCCTTCCGGTTCTACCAGAAACACCGCGGAACCGGCTCCGCCGGGCCGCGGGTGTTGCCCCCTGCAAGGGGTAGGCAGAGCGACACGAAGTGCGCGCAGCCCTGGGGGTCAGCCCTTCTTTGCCTCGCCGACCAGATAGTTCACGACCTGAAGCACTTTGGTCATGTTGCCGGCGGTTTCCCCGTCCACATACCAGCGGCCGGCCACGGCCATCGCCGGCACGCCGGCGACCTTGTAGGCGTCGGTCATCTGCGAGGCGCGCTTGGCCTTGCTGGCCACGCCGAACGAGGTGAAGACTTCCTTGAACTTGGCGCCGTCAAGGCCATTGGCCGTGGCCCAGGCAATGATGTTGGCGTCGCCGTTCACATTCTGGCGCTGTGCGTGGATCGCGTTGAAGACCTTCGGCTGGAATTCGTCGACCTTGCCCATGGCCTCGAGCGCGTAGTACAGGCGCTGCTTGGCTTCGACGTCGTTGCCCACGAAGGGCACGGGAATGCGGCGGAACGCCACTTCCTTCGGCACGGTCTTGACCCAGGCTTCCAGCGCCGGCTCGAAGTCGTTGCAGTGCGGGCAGTTGTACGAGAAGAACTCGACCACTTCGATCTTGCCGGCGGGCGCGTCGACCGGCACGCGCTTGTCGAGCGCCAGGTACTCGGTGCCGGCCTTGGGCGCGCGCGCCTGGGCGTGGGCGGTGTTGCCAGCCAGCGAAAGCAGGCCCAGCGAAGTGGCGGCCAGCGAAAAGTCACGACGTTTCATTGAAAGGGTTCTCCAGTTGGTACGCAGACTGAGCCGGCGCGCGGCGGGGAGTTCCCCCAACTCACGGCGCGCCCAAGGCGATGACAGATGGTGGCGGCAAATGCCGCGGCGCGAAGCTTAGGGGCTATTCGTGGCGGCCGCCGGGTCAGCGCTGCACGCGAACCAGCGCCGAATCCATGCCGCCGCCGTCGAGCCGCTCCTTGAGGCGATCGGCGTCGTCCTTCTTGTTGAAGGGGCCGGCGCGCACGCGGTAGACGGTGCGGCCCGCCTGCTCGCGCTCGGTGACCTTGGCCTCGACGCCCATCAGCGACAGCTTGGCGCGCTGCGCCTCGGCGTCGTCGGTGGTGCGGAAGGCGCCGGCCTGCACGAAGTACATGAACGGATCGGCGCCTGAACTGCTGCTGGCGTTGCTGTTGTTGCTGCTGCTCGGCGCGGCCGAGGCAGTGGTCGTGCCGGAGCCCGAAACGCTGCCCGAACGCGCGCGGGCGAGGTCGCCCAGCGGATCGTTCGACGCCGGCAGGGAGTTGGCTTCGGCCGGCACCGGTGCCGGACGCGGCGGCTTGGGCGCCACCACCACGGGCACCGGAGGTGCTGTCGTGGGCGGGGCGGTGGCCGGGGCCACGGCGGTGGTTGCCGGCTCGCCGGTGACGGGATTGACCGGGGCGGCCGGTGCAGCCGGCGCGGGCTTGGCGGCCCCGGCCTTGCCGGCCAGCGGCGCGTTCGGGTCCCAGTCGCGGTTCTTGCGGGCTTCGGCCTCGTCCTGCTCGGCGCCGCCGCGCTGCGTCTTGGTCACGAACGGGATCGGCACCTTGGTCACGTAGACCGCGATGCCCAGCGCGACGCCCAGGCCGAGCACCAGCCCGATGATCAGGCCGATGACGATGTTGCCGCGTTGTCTGGTTGTCTTCTTCATGGTGAGGGAGTTCACATCTTGCTCGGCGCACTGACGCCGAGAATCGCGAGGCCATTGTGCAGCACCTGCGCGGTCGCGGCGACCAGCGCGAGGCGGGCCAGCTTGACCTTTTCGTCGTCGACCAGGATGCGCTCGGCGTCGTAGTAGCTGTGATAGCTGGCGGCCAGCTCGCGCAGATAGAAAGTAACGTCGTGCGGGGCGAAATCCTTGGCCGCTGCCGTGAGCATGGCCGGGTACTTGGCCAGCAGCAGCATCAGCGCCTGGGCCGCCGGGCTCTCCAGCGGCGACAGGTCGACGTCCTTGAGCGTGGCGGCGTCGCCGCCCCAGCCGGCCAGCACCGAGCAGATGCGCGCATGGGCGTACTGCACGTAATAAACCGGGTTGTCGTTGTTTTTCGTCACCGCGAGGTCGATGTCGAAGGTGTATTCCGTGTCGGGCTTGCGGCTCAGCAGGAAGAAGCGGATGGCGTCGGTGCTGGTCCACTCGATCAGGTCGCGCAGCGTGACGTAGCTGCCGGCGCGCTTGCTGATCTTGACCTCTTCCCCGCCCTTCATCACGCGCACCATGGTGTGCAGCACGTAGTCGGGGTAGCCCTCGGGAATGCCTTCGCCCGCCGCCTGCAGGCCGGCGCGCACGCGCGCGATGGTGCCGTGGTGGTCGGTGCCCTGGATGTTGACGACCTTGTGGAAGCCGCGCTCCCACTTGGCGATGTGGTACGCGACGTCGGGCACGAAATACGTGTATGTGCCGTCCTGCTTCTTCATCACGCGGTCCTTGTCGTCGCCGTAGTCGGTCGACTTCAGCCACAGCGCGCCGTCCTGCTCGTAGGTCTTGCCGGCGGCCACGAGCTTCTGCACCGCAGCCTCGACGCGGCCGCTGGTGTACAGGCTGGACTCCAGGTAGTACTGGTCGAAGCGCACGCGGAAGGCCTGCAGGTCCAGGTCCTGCTCGTGGCGCAGGTAGGCCACGGCGAACTCGCGGATCGCGTCGAGGTCCTCGATGTCGCCGCTGGCGGTGACTTCGCGGTCTTCCGACTTGACGGTTTTCTTCGCCTTGAAGTCTTCCGCGATGTCGGTGATGTAGTCGCCGTTGTAGGCCGGGGCCTTCTCGCCGCTGGGCCATTCGGCATCGCCAGGCTTGAAGCCGCGGGCGCGCAGCTGCGTGCTGTTGGCCAGCGTCTGGATCTGCACGCCAGCGTCGTTGTAGTAGTACTCGCGCCAGACGCTCTCGCCCTGCGAGGCGCGCAGGTTGCAGATGGCGTCGCCGAGCGCGGCCTGGCGGCCGTGGCCGACGTGCAGCGGGCCGGTCGGGTTGGCCGAGACGAATTCGACCAGCACCTTCTCGCCGGTGGCCGGCTGCTGCCCGAAAGCATTCGCAGCGGACAGCACCTCGCGCACGATCTGCTGCTTGGCCGCCGTCTTCAAGCGGATGTTGAGAAAGCCGGGGCCGGCAATCTCGATCGCCTCGACCCACTGGCCGAAAGCGGGGGTGGCGAGCAGCGCAGCGCTCAGTTGCTCGGCCAGTTCGCGAGGCTTGCGCCCCAGCGGTTTGGCGAGCTGCATCGCGGCCGTGCTGGCGAAATCGCCATGCGCGGCGACCTTGGGCGACTCGAACGCGGCTTTGGAGCCGGCGCCGGGCGAGAGGGATTCGAGCGTGTTCGCGAGCGCCGCGAGCAGCTCCTGTTTGACCAATAGCATCCGCGAATTTTACCGGGGGCAAACCCGGACCCAATTAACGATCGTCATCCGATTGTTGTCTTCGGCCGTTAGGAGGGCCGGCCCCAAGGCGGGGCTCCTGTCACAACTCAATCTTGCAAGGACATATCACCATGAAGAAGCTCCTTTCCCTGGTCGCACTCGGCGCTTGTCTTTCCTTCGGTGCCGCACAGGCGCAAGACAAGGCCGCCGCACCTGCGGCAGCCCCGGCCGCTGCGGCCGCACCCGCCGCCAGCTGCGAAGCCAAGGCGGTCGACAAGAACGGCAAGGCCCTGGCAGGCGCCGCCAAGAGCAGCTCCATCAAGAAGTGCGAAAAGGAAGCCAAGGCTGCAGCGACTCCCGCATGCGCAACCAAGGCGGTCGACAAGAACGGCAAGGCTCTGGCCGGCGCCGCCAAGAACAGCTTCATGAAGAAGTGCACGGCGGATGCAGCCAAGGCCTGAAACGGCACTGCACAGTCGCTCGTGAAACTAGGCCCGCCGCGTGCGGGCCTTTTTCATGGCCGTGACCGGCCTTGAAGTCCGGCGAACCCCGTGCGGCTCTTCCCGCCCGGAGGCCTACTTGCCGAAGCCGCGCGCCAGGAACACCGCCACCAGCGGAATCAACGCGATCAGGTGCGCCTGGATCATCACCAGCCGGCGCGTCTTCTTCACGTCGGCCTCGGCCGGCAGCTTGCCGGTGGCGCGCAGCGTCTTGCGCCAGCGGAAGTAGGTCAGCGTCGGGAAGATCGAGATCACGCCGACGATGATGAAGAGCCCCAGCTTCACATGCAGCAGCGGGTTGGTCCAGTACCAGGCCGTGCCCTTCATTCCCCACCACGTGCGTGCGATGCCGGTGGCGAGGACCGCGATGGCGGCGATGCCGTAGACCATGTCGACCTTGGCCAGCCGCTCCACCACGGCCGCGTTGAGCCACTGCACGCGGCACAGCGCCGCCTCACTGGAAATGAAAACGACCATCGTCAGGATGGCGAGCAAGTGCAGATAGGCGAGGATGGCTTCGAGCGTCATCGATGGCTTTCAAGGCTGTGACTCGCCCCCAGGCTTCGCGCACTTCGTGTCGCTTCTCCTTCCCCCTGCGGGGGCAACACCTGAGGCCCGGCAAAGCCGGCTCCTCGGTGTTCCGCGAAAAAGCCGCGATCACCTTCAGCGTGGGTGGAGCGTCAATGGAACTGGAATGTAACCAGATTGTGACGCGACGAAAGCGCTCTACGCCCTCCCGCCCCAGAATTCCGGTTTCCCGTACTGCTCCTTGAGGAAATCAAGCCACAGTCGCACCCGCAGCGGCAGGTGCTTGGCGCCCGCGAACACCGCGTAGATGCCGTTGGGCGGCGCGGCGAATTCGTCGAGCAGCGGCACCAGCAGGCCGGCGTCGATCTCGGCCTCGACCTCCCAGGTGCTGCGCCATGCAATGCCGTGGCCGGCCAGGCACCAGTCGTGCAGCACCTGGCCGTCGGAACAGTCGAGCGGGCCGCTCGGGCGCAGGTGGATCAGTTCCTGCGCGCCTGCCTCGTTGGTGATTCGAAAAGCCCAGCCGCGCGTCTGCGAGGCGTCGCTGGAAAGCGCGAGGCAGGCAAAGCGCGAGAGCTCGCCCGGGTGCTTCGGCTTGCCGTGGCGCCGCACGAACTCCGGCGTCGCGACGCAGCGGCGCCGGTTGTCGGCGAGCCGCACGCTCACCAGCGACGAATCTGGCAGGTCGCCCACGCGCACGGCGCAGTCGAAGCTCTCGCCGGTCACGTCGACCACGCGGTCGCTGAGGTTCAGCGAGATCGTCACCTCGGGGTGCAGCGCATGAAAGCGCGGCACCAGCGGCGCGACGTGGCGGCGGCCGAAGCCCGCTGGCGCGGTCACGCGCAGGTGGCCACTGGCCTTGACGCCGCCGGCGCTCACGCTGGCCTCGGCGTTGGCGAATTCGGTCAGCAGTCGCTGGCAGTCTTCGAGGAAGGCACTGCCCTCGTGCGTGAGCGTGATGCGCCGCGTGGTGCGCACCAGCAACTTGACGCCCAGCCGCTCCTCCAGCGCATCGAGCCGGCGGCCCATGATGGCCGGCGCCACGCCCTCGGCCTTGGCCGCGGCCGTGAGACCGCCGCGGGTTGCGACCGAGACGAAGGATTCGAGCTGCTTGAGGCGGTCCATGGGGCGGGAACTATATCGCCCGCCTTGTTCCGCCCTCTTCTTTATTCGGGCCGCACGCCCGCCTCGCGCACCGCGGCGCCCCAGCGCGCGTGCTCGGCCTTGATGTATTGCGCCGCCTGCTCCGGCGTGCCGCCAACGGGCGTGCTGCCCTCGGCCAGCAATTGCGAGATGGTCGCGGGCTTGGCCAGCGCCTTGTCGACGGCGGCGTTGAGCTTCTTCACGATATCGGCGCTCGTGCCGGCCGGCACTACGAGCGCCTTCCAGTCCACCGCCTCGAAGCCCTTGTAGCTCTCGGCCACGGTGGGCACGTCCGGCATCACCGGCAGGCGCTTGGCCGAGGTGACGGCCAGCGCGCGCAGACGGCCGCCCTTGACCATCGACAACGCGCCCTGCGGCGTGGCGAACATGTAGTCGGTCTGGCCGCCGAGCAGGTCGGTGATGGCGGGCGCGGCGCCCTTGTAGGGCACGTTGAGCACCTTGAAGCCCGCGCGCTTGGCCAGCACTTCGCCGGCCATGTGGCCCAGCGTGCCGGTGCCCGCGAGCGCCTGGCGGATCTCGCCCGGCTTGGCCTTGGCGGCGGCGACCAGCTCGGCCAGCGTCTTGAACGGCGCGTCGGCGCGCACCACCAGCACCACCGGCTGCGAGGCCACGACCGACACCGGCATCAGGTCCTTCAATGCGTCGTAGGGCATCTTCGAAAAAAGCGTCGGGTTGATCGCGAGGTTGGCGGTCTGGCCCAGGCCGACGGTGTAGCCGTCGGGCTTGGCCTTGGCCACCACGTCCATGCCGATGTTACCGTTGCCGCCCGCGCGGTTGTCGACGATGAAGGTCCACTTGGTGTCGTCGGCCAGCTTCTGGGCGACAAGCCGCGCCACGATGTCGGTGGCGCCGCCGGGCGTGTAGGGAACGATGAGTCGCACTGGCTTGTCGGGCCAGGCGGTGTCGGCCGCGAAAGCGGGCAGGCATGCAGCGGCTGCGGCGCAAACCAGCAAGGCGCGCCGTGTGATGAAAAACATGGTGTCAGTCTCCGAGGGTGATGTTGTGTGTGGCGAGGGCAGCGATCTCTTCGTCGCTGTAGCCCACTTCTTTCAGCAGTTCGCGGCTGTGCTCGCCGATGTGCGGCGGCTGAAGGCGGATGCCGGGCCGCTCGCCGCCCAGCGTGAACGGCATTAGTGGCACCTTGGCCGTGCTGCCGTCGTTCATGCGCACCGGCGCAAGGCCTCCCGTGGCATTGAGATGCGGGTCGTCGAACAGCGCCTGCGGCTTCGTGATGGGCGCGAAGGGCAGCTCGTTCTTCTCGAACACCGCGGCGAGTTCGGCCGCGCTGTGGTTGGCGAGGTGCGAGCGCAGGATCGGCATCATCCATTCGCGCGCCAGCACGCGGTCGTTGTTGGTCTTCAGGCGCGGGTCGGCCAGCATCTCCTCGAGGCCGAAGGCCTTGCAGAAGATGGCCCACTGCTTGTCGCTCACGGCCGCCAGGAAGATCTGCTCGCCGTCCTTCACGGTGAACACGTCGTACACGGCCCAGGCCGAGATGCGGCTGGGCATCGGGTCGGCCGCCTTGCCGGTGGCGGCGAACTGCATCATGTGCTGCGCGACCAGGAACACGTTGTTCTCGAACAGCGCCGACTGCACCTCGCAGCCCTTGCCGGTGAGATCGCGCTGGCGCAGGGCGGCCATCGCGCCGATGGCGCCGAACATGCCGCCCATGATGTCGTTCACGCTGGTGCCGGCGCGCAGCGGGTCGCCCGCGCGGCCGGTCATGTAGGCGAGGCCGCCCATCATCTGCACCACCTCGTCGAGCGCGGTGCGGTGGTCGTAGGGGCCGGGCAAGAAGCCCTTGTGGCTCACATAGATGAGGCGCGGGTTGAGCTTGCTCAGCGTGTCGTAGTCGAGCCCCAGCTTCTTCATGGTGCCGGACTTGAAGTTCTCGCTCACGATGTCGGCCGTGGCGATCAGGCGCAGCGCGGCCTCCACGCCCTCGGGCTTCTTGAGGTCGAGCGCGATGCTCTTCTTGTTGCGGTTGAAGGTCGGGAAGAAGCCCGAACCCGAACCCAGCAGTCGCCGCGTGCTGTCGCCCTCGATGGGCTCGACCTTGATGACCTCGGCACCGAGATCGGCCAGCAGCAGCCCGCAGGTCGGGCCCATGACCATGTGGGTGAACTCGACGACGCGCACGCCGGCGTAGGGAAGTGGGTTGGCTTCAGACATGTGTGCTGGTTTCCTGGACAAAGCCCTGAACAAAACCTTTGGGCAGGCCGGCCTCGGGCGTCATGCCATAGACCGGTTCGCCGGGCAGCCCGGCCATGAGCGGCGCGCGCGCCGCGATGAGTTTTTCCAGGTCGATGCCGGTGCGCACGCCCATGGCCTCGAACATGAAGACGAGGTCTTCAGTGACGGCATTGCCCGACGCACCCGGTGCATAAGGGCAGCCGCCGAGTCCGCCGAGCGAGGCATCGAAAGTGCGCACGCCCTCGTCCCACGCGGCGAGGCAGTTCGCGATGCCGAGGCCGCGCGTGTTGTGCATGTGGGCCGCGCCGGCATGCTGGCCGAGTTCGGCGCGCAGCCGCTTGAACAGGCGGCGCACCTGCGCGGGGTTGGCGTAGCCCACGGTGTCGGACAGGCCCGACTCGTCGGCACCGGCCTCGATGCACTGCGCGGCAAGGCGGATCACGTCGTCCTCCGGTACCAGCCCCTGCAGCGTGCAGCCGAAGGCGGTGGAGATGCCGGCCTCCAGCTTCACCTGCGGTGCGATGGCGTTGCGCAGCTCGGCGATGGCACGCACTTCTTCGATCATCTCCGTCGGCGTCTTGCGCACGTTGGCCAGCGAGTGCGCCACGCTGGCCGACACCGGCATCGTGAGCTTGTGCACGCCCGCTTCGAGCGCGGCCTGCGCGCCCTTGCGGTTGGGCACCAGCGCCATCACCGTGAGGCCGGGCAGCGTAGTGGCGTGGCGCACCACCTCGGCGGCGTCGGCCATCTGCGGCAACAACTTCGCGGGCACGAAAGAGGCGACCTCGATCTCGCGCACGCCGGCCGCATGAAGCGCGTCGATCCAGCGCAGCTTGTCGGCCGTCGGCATGGTGGCTTTGACCGATTGCAGGCCGTCGCGCGGACCGACCTCGCTGATGAGGACGTCGGGGGGTGTCATCGAACTTGTCTCCTTGGGCTTGACTGTTCTATCTTATAGAACTATATTCCAACAAACAGAATTAGACCGTCGATCCAATCGACTGTCAAGCCAAGCCATGCCCCGTAAAGCCCAGACCGAATCGGTGTCCGACCTCAATGCCGCCCCCGGCGGCGCCGCCGCGGTCGACCGCGCGCTGAGCCTGCTCTGCGCCTTCCAGCCGGGCGACGAGGCGCTGTCGCTCGCGCAGTTCGCCGAGCGCACGCAGCTCTACAAGAGCACCGTGCTGCGGCTGCTGGCCTCGCTCGAACATGCGCGGCTCATCCGCCGGCAGGACGACGGCCGCTACGCGCTGGGTATGGAGATCGCGCGGCTGCACGGGCTGTACGCGGCGTCGCTGTCGCTCGACCGCATCGTGCCGCCGGTGCTGCGCTCGCTCGCCGCAACAACGGGCGAAAGCGCCGCGTACCACGTGCGGCAGGACCAGGGCGACAGCTGGGTGCGGCTGTGCCAGTTCCGGGTCGACTCATCGCATGTGGTGCGCGATCACGTGCGCGCTGGCGACCTGCTGCCCAACGACCGCGGCGCGGGGGCGCGCGTGCTGATCGCCTTCGGACCCGAGGCCGAGCGGCCGCGCGGCACCAAGGAACGCAAGCTGTACGACGCCATCCGCGCGCAGGGTTATTGCGCGCTGGTGGGCGACCGCACGGCCGAACTGGCGGGGATCTCGGCGCCGGTGTTCCATGCCGATGGCGGCCTCGCTGCGGCCGTCACGCTGACGATGCCCACGCACCGCTACGACGAGCGCTATATCGAGCCGGTGCGCGCGGCCGCGCGCGAGCTCACCGGACAGGTCTGAAGCCATCGCGGAAGAGCTTCGATTACCCCTATTTTTGTCACAGATAAATCCCGCCCTCGGCTCTTACTCGCCAGCAAAGTATCGAATAAAGTTCGGTTCAGGATTGCATCTTTCTCAAGGAGAAACCCCATGACCACTCGCACCACCGCCCACGGACTTCAGGTCGCGACCGAGCTCCACCGCTTCATCGAAGACAAGGTCCTGCCCGCCAGCGGCGTGGCCAGCGACGTCTTCTGGAAGGGCTTCGACGCCATCGTCCACGACCTCGCGCCGAAGAACGTCGCGCTGCTCGCCGAGCGCGACCGCCTGCAGAGCGAGCTCGACGCGTGGCACAAGAAGAACCCCGGCCCGATCGCCGACATGCCGGCCTACCGGGCCTTCCTCGAGAAGATCGGCTACCTGCTGCCGCAGCCCAAGGGCGCGAAGGCCACGACTGCCAATGTCGACTCCGAACTCGCGCTGCAGGCCGGTCCTCAACTGGTGGTTCCGATCCTGAACGCACGCTATGCGCTCAACGCCGCCAACGCGCGCTGGGGCTCGCTGTACGACGCGCTCTACGGCACCGACGCGATTCCCGAGACCGGCGGTGCCGAGAAGGGCAAGGGCTACAACCCCGTGCGCGGCGCCAAGGTCATCGAGTTCGCGCGCAACGTGCTCGACCAGGCCGCGCCGCTGGAAAACGGCTCGCACAAGAACGCCACCGGCTACAGCGTGAAGGACGGCAAGCTCGTCGTCGCGCTGCAGAGCAGCAGCACCGGCCTGGCCGATGCCTCGCAGTTCATCGGCTACCAGGGCGATGCCGCCGCGCCGTCGTCGGTGCTGCTGAAGCACAACGGCATCCACCTCGACATCCGCATCGACCGCGGCACGCCCATCGGCAAGAGCGACGCGGCCGGCGTGAGCGACCTCGTGCTCGAAGCCGCGCTCTCGACCATCCTGGACCTCGAAGACTCGGTGGCCGTGGTCGACGCGGCCGACAAGGTGGTCGCGTACACGAACTGGCTCGGCATCGTGCAAGGCACGCTGACCGAAGAAGTCGCCAAGGGCGGCAAGACCTTCACGCGCGGCCTGAACCCCGACCGCGAATACACCGGCGCCAACGGCCAACCCGTGAAGCTGCACGGCCGCTCGCTCATGTTCCTGCGCAACGTGGGCCACCTGATGACCAACCCGGCCGTGCTGTATGCAGGCGGCAAGGAAATCCCCGAGGGCATCCTCGACGCCGTGGTCACCACCACCATCGCCACCATCGACCTGAAGCGCAAGGGCAACTCGCGCACCGGCAGCATCTACATCGTCAAGCCGAAGATGCACGGCCCGGCCGAAGTGGCCTTCGCCAGCGAGCTGTTCGGCCGCGTCGAACAACTGCTCGGCCTGCCCGCCAACACGGTGAAGCTCGGCATCATGGACGAGGAGCGCCGCACCAGCGTGAACCTCAAGGCCTGCATCGCCGAAGCGGCCGCGCGCGTGGCCTTCATCAACACCGGCTTCCTCGACCGCACCGGCGACGAGATGCACACCGCCATGCAGGGCGGCCCGATGATCCGCAAGGGCGACATGAAGTCCAGCGCATGGATCGGCGCTTATGAAAAGAACAACGTGCTGGTCGGCCTGTCGTGCGGCCTGCGCGGCAAGGCGCAGATCGGCAAGGGCATGTGGGCCATGCCCGACCTGATGGCCGCCATGCTCGAACAGAAGATCGGCCACCCCAAGGCCGGCGCCAACACCGCCTGGGTGCCCTCGCCCACCGCCGCCACGCTGCACGCGCTGCACTACCACCAGGTGAGCGTGACCGCAGTGCAGCAGGAGCTGGAGAAGATCGACGCCGATGCCGAGCGCGACAACATCCTCAACGCGCTGCTGCAGGTGCCGATCGCGCCCGAGGCCAAGTGGACGCCCGAAGAGCGCCAGCAGGAAATCGACAACAACGTGCAGGGCATCCTCGGCTACGTGGTGCGCTGGATCGACCAGGGCGTGGGCTGCTCCAAGGTGCCCGACATCCACAACGTGGGCCTGATGGAAGACCGCGCCACGCTGCGCATCTCGAGCCAGCACATCGCCAACTGGCTGCTGCACGGCGTGGTGACCAAGGCGCAGGTCGACGAGACCTTCCAGCGCATGGCCAAGGTGGTCGACGAGCAGAACGCGGGCGACCCGCTTTACCAGCCGATGGCCGGCAACTTCGCGACCTCTGCAGCCTACAAGGCGGCGCAGGAACTGGTGTTCAAGGGCATCGAGCAGCCGAGCGGGTACACCGAGCCGTTGCTGCATGCGTGGCGGTTGAAGGTCAAGGGCGAGGCCTGAAATCCCGCCGGAGCAAGCCTCCACCACCAGATAAAAAACGGCACCTTCGGGTGCCGTTTTTTCATGTGCGCGGCTTGGTCTTCTTCACAGCTACCTTGGGCGGCACGGCCATGGACAACTGCCGGAATTCGCGGCGCAACTCCCGTTCGAGCTCCTGCTCGGTCGGCAGGTGCAACTGGTAGCGGCTGGTGAAGATGTTGCGCTCCTGCTGCTCGCCCAGGGTGTACTTCACCACGGCATCGTTCTTGTCGGGACAAAGAATGATGCCCAGCGTCGGGTTGTCGCCTTCGGTGCGACGCTCGCGGTCGTAGTAGTTCACGTAGAACTGGATCTGGCCGAGGTCGCCATGAGTGAGCTTGCCAACCTTGAGATCTATGAGCACGTAGCACTTGAGCACTGCGTGATAGAAGACCAGGTCGATGTAGAAATGGTCGCCGTCGATGGTGATGCGCTCCTGGCGCGACACGAATGCAAAGCCCTTGCCCAGTTCGAGCAAAAAGGTTTGCAGGTTGGCGATGAGCGCCTGCTCAAGCCTCGATTCGACCAGCTTCGGCGATTCCGGCAACCCAAGGAATTCGATGACCATCGGGTCCTTCAAGACATCGAGAGGCTGCATCACCTCCTGGCCGTGCGTTGCCAGCCGCATCAGGCCCTTCTTGTCCTTGCTCTTGGCCAGGCGGTCATACAGCAGGCTGGCCATCTGGCGTTGCAGTTCGCGCACCGACCATGCACTGCGGATCGCTTCGATCTCGTAGAAGGCACGCGCTTCCGGGCGCGCCGCGCGCAGGAGCTGGCGGTAATGGCTCCACGAGAGAGACGGGTGCAGCACTCCGGGGCGCCAGTCCGCAGCGTCGTCGGATTTCCGAGGCGGTGTCTCGGAATTGGCCTGGAGAGGCAACGCCAGCGATGCGACCGATTTCCGAGACGGCGTCTCGGAAATCAGCTGCGGATAGTCCAGATAGAACTGCCTGAACGCTTCGAGGTTGTCGGCGGAATAACCGCGGCCGAACTGGGCGGTCAGGCGTGTCGACAAGTCGGCGAGCAGCTTGGCGCCATAGCCCGCCCGGCGTTGACCTCTCTGCTCTTCCTCGACGATCTCGCGCCCGATCAGCCAGTTGGCAGCCACCTGCGTGGTGTTGACCGTGCGGACCACGCCAGCACGCGCGGCATCGAGGATCTCGCGCACGCGGCTGAAAAGCGGCCGAGTGGCCTTCTTGGGTTCCGGCTTGACCGTACGGGCGCGAGGGGAGGAGGAAGGCGTTGGCAATGCAGCGACTCTGAAGGGTTGTGCAGAAATTATGGAGGCGGCCGCCTTCGCAGGTCGAACCCTCGCAAAGCGTCGCCGCCGTGACCGGGCACAGGACGAACAACTAGCATCATGACCGCCCCAACCTTCCTGGCCTCTCGTCCCCAATGAATCCGAACGCGGCACCCGAGCCCACGGAGCGCACCGGCAACTCCGGCCCAAGCTCACGCCCTTCCCGCTTTTCGCACTGGTCCTCCTCTGCGGCAGCCATGCTCGTGGCTCTCGCCAGCGCCTTCGCCCTGAGCCAGGCCTTCCGCACCGTCGGCGCCATGATGGCAACGCCGCTCGCCGGCCACTTCGGCCTGACGCCACAACAGCTCGGCACCTGGGCCGGCACCTTCCACTTCATGTTCGGCATCATGCAGCTCGCGATGGGCGTATCGATCGACATGTTCGGCGTGCGCCGCACGGTGCTGGTCGCCTTTCCGCTGGCCATTGCAGGGGCCGCGTTGTGCGCGATGGCGTCGAGCTTCGGCGCCCTGCTGCTGGGGCAGGCGCTGATCGGCGTCGGCTGCGCGCCGGCCTTCCTTGTGTGCACGGTGTTCATCGCACGGCACTTCGACGCTGCGCGCTTCACCGCGATGTCGGGACTGGTGATGAGCATGGCCGGGCTGGGCATCCTGTTCACCGGCACGCCGCTGGCCTTGCTGATCGAGGCCTCCTCGTGGCGCGCGGGCTACGCGGTGTTGGCTGGGTTCGCCGTGCTCTCGTGGATCCTCATCTTCTGGCGCGTGCACGAGCCGGTGCGTGCGGTGGATCAGGCGAGCCCGCAGGCAGCGCCGGCCGAGCGCCAGTCGCTGCGCAAGGCGGTGCGCGAACTGCTGCCGCTGTTCGCGATGCCGCACACCCTGGGCCTGCTGTGCTTCGCCTGCGTGTCGTACGCGGCCTTCATCACGCTACGCGGCCTGTGGCTCGGGCCGGTGTTGCACGACCGGCACGGCCTGTCGCTGGTGGCCAGCGGCAATGTCGCATTGGTCATGACGGTCGCCGGCATGCTCAGCCCGGCGCTGTTCGGCCGGATGGACCCGGGCGGCGCACGCCGCGCACACTGGATGATGGGATGTTCGTTCGCCGGCGCGCTGATGTTCGGCGCCATGGCGCTGACGCAATCGCGCGCGGTGGACATCGGCCTGCCGGTCTTCTACGGCCTGCTTTCGGGCTACAGCGTGCTGCAGTACGCCTACACCAGGAACGCCTACCCCGCTGCGATGACGGGACGCGCGATGGCGCTGCTCAACATGGCGATGTTTCTCGGCGTGTCGCTGATGCAGTGGACAACAGGCGTGGCCGCGTCGTGGGCCGTGGCGAATGGCGTCGAGCCGTTCCGCGCGGTGTTTCTCACGGTCGCGGCCATGCTGGCCGCGGGCACGCTCGCGTTCCTCGTGCTGCCGCGCGCGGCGGCGCCGGTGCGGCTCAGCGCTTGATCGCCAGCATCAGCACGCCGCCCGCGATCATCGCCACGCCCGCCCACTCGCGGCCGCTCGGCCGTTCGCCGAGGAACATCACGGCGAAGAGCACCACCAGCACCACGCTGAGCTTGTCCACCGGCGCGACCTGCGAGGCATTGCCCATCTTGAGCGCGCGGAAGTAGCAGACCCACGACGCGCCGGTCGCGAGCCCGGAGAGCACGAGGAACAGCCAGGTGCGCGGCGACAGTTCCAGCGGGTTCGTCCACTTGCCGGTGGCGCGCACGAAGGCCGCGAGCACCACGAGGATCACCACGGTGCGCACCAGCGTGGCCATGTCGGAGTCGACGCCGGCAAGGCCGAGCTTGGCGAGGATGGCCGTCAGCGCGGCAAAGACGGCCGACAGGGCGGCCCAGAGAAACCAGTTGGAGGCGGTGGTGCCCATGGTGCTTCTTTCGTGGATGGCGATGGCGCGCTTCCCATCATGCGCGATCGCGACGACGGGCTTGTCCATGTCTTCACGCATGCCGTCAGTCCTGCGACAGGCTGCGCACGGCCTTCTGCAGTGCCACCTTCTGCGCACGCCGCTCGGCGCGGTGCGTGCGCAGGTGGCGCCCTGCCTTCTGGTTCGATTCGCCGCGCGCCATCGCGGCCACTACAGGATTGCGAGGTGCCACGCCGGGCACCGAAAAGTAAAACCGGCCCAGACGCTTGTCGTCGTCGCGGGCCTTTCGTTGAGCACTCATGTGCGCACACTCCGAAAAACAGAAAGGCCCCGGCGAATGGCTGCGCGGGGCCTTTGTCGACGGGCCTCGGCGGGTGCATGGATGCACGTCCGGCCGGGGCGGTCGGTGTGCGGATCAGGTGTTCAGGAAACGGTTCATTGGATTGGTTTGTCGCCCGGGAGGTTGGTCGTCGCCAGGCGCGGTGAAAAGAAACTGTCGCTGAAAAACGAAGGGCGGATTTTGGCGAGCCCGCATGCGACGCGCAAGCGCTGCATGGGCTGTTGTGGCGCAAAGCCGACGCGGTGCCGTCGCGTGAATCCAGTTGCGCGGCCGCGCCGTATCCGACTCAAGCGCATCGCGCCTCCGAGCTGCTGGCGGTTTCCACAGTCACCTTCCACCAAGAACCTTTTTTTCCAGGAGCCTTCAATGAAGAAACTCATGATTGCAGTCGGCGTTTCGATCCTGCTCGGCGCTTGCGCGGGCGGCACGGCCATGGGCGGCAGTGGCGGCGGCATGTCGTCGAACCCGATGGTCGGCGGCGCGCCGATGTACCCCACGAAGGACATCGTCGACAACGCCGTGAATTCGAAGGACCACACCACGCTGGTCGCGGCCGTGAAGGCCGCGGACCTCGTGGGCACGCTCAAGAGTCCCGGCCCGTTCACCGTGTTCGCACCGACCAACGCGGCCTTCGCCGCACTGCCGGCCGGCACGGTCGACACGCTGCTCAAGCCCGAGAACAAGCCCACGCTCAGCAAGGTGCTGACCTACCACGTGGTGCCCGGCCGGATGGACGGCCCGGCGCTGATGAGCGCCATCAACGCAGGCGGTGGCAAGGCCACGCTGAAGACCGCGAGCGGCGGCACGCTGACCGCGACGATGAGCGGCAGCAACGTGATGGTGACCGACGCCAAGGGCGGCACGGCTATGGTGACAATCGCCAACGTCTACCAGTCGAACGGCGTGATCCACGTCGTGAACAAGGTGCTGCTGCCGGGTTGATCGCCACCTTCTTCAGCGCCGGCGCGACGGGCCTTCAGGTCCGCCGCGCCGCTTCCGCTTCGTCGCGCAGCCACTGCGCGAAATCCTGCGCGTCGCGGTTGCTCCCGGCGCGCTTCGACATCTCGACGAAGTAGCCGCGGCGCGACGCGGCGCCTTCGCCCAGCGGCGCGACCAGGCGGCCGTCTCTCACCAGGTCCTGCAGCAGCGGCAACCGGCCGATCACCACGCCCTGGCCCGCCACGGCCGCGGCTACCGCGTCGGCGTATTGCGTGAAGCGCAGCGTGCTCTTCATGCGCAGGTCGGCGAGTCCCATGACCTTGAGCCAGGGCTCCCAGTCGGTCGTCGGTGCTTCGCTGTGATCCGGGTACTCGATCGTGAGCAGCGTGAGCCCCGAAAGATCCGAGGGCGCGTGCAAGGCCGCCGCGAGTTGCGGGGCGCACAGCGGCACCACCGACTCCTCGAACAGCGCCGCGCCGACGCCGCGATCGATCGGCACGAAGCGCACCGCCAAGTCGATGCGGCTGCGCTCCAGGTCGAGCACGTCGAGCGTGGCCGACACGCGCACGTCGACCTGCGGATGGCTGCCGGTGAAGCGCACGAGCCGCGGAATGAGCCACAGCGATGCGAAGCCCGGCGTGGTGGTGATCGCCACCTGTCGCGGCGCGGCACTGGCGCGCACGCGCGCGGTGGCATCGCGCAGGCGCTCCAGGCTGTCGGTGACGGCGCGCTGCAGCACGCCGCCGGCTTCGGTGAGCGACAGCGCGCGGTGGCGGCGCTCGAACAGCAGCACGCCCAGGCTGGCTTCGAGCTGCTGGATCTGCCGGCTCACGGCCGACTGCGTCAGGTGCAGCTCGCCGGCCGCGAGCGTGAAGCTCAGCCGGCGCGCGGCCGCCTCGAAACTGCGCAGCAGTTCGAGCGGCGGCAGCTCGCCATTCATGGCGCCGGAAGGTTTGACATTCTCTAGGCGCATGCAAAGAGTTCCGAATGACCGCGTGCAAAGGAGGGATTGGCTCACTATATTCATTCGTATCACGAATGCAATGGAGCTTGCCATGAGCACCTCTTCCCCCGCTTCTTCCCGCTTCCACGTCAGCCTGCCGAAACGTTCCGTCTTCGCCGTCCCCGACGGCGCGGGCGTGGGCATCGAATGCCGAAGCGGCGCGGTCTGGGTCACGCTCGACCGCGACACGCGCGACATCGTGCTGGAGCCCGGCGAACGCTTCGAAGGCACCGAGCACCGGCGCGTGCTGGTGTCGGCGCTGGAGGCGTCGTGCATCACGGTGTCGGATGCGCGGCCGGCCGCCATGCCTCTCCCGAGGGGCACGGGCACACGGTCGCCTTGGCGACTTCCGTCACACGGGTTGTCCCCGGCTTGACCCAGGCTCGCGTGCATCGAACCATCGATGCCCATGAGCCCCGACGCACCCACCTCCACCACCCGATGAGCGACCAGCCCTACATCCTCCAGGAGCTGGCCGACGGCATCGCCACGCTCACGCTGAATCTTCCCGCCAAGCTCAACCCGATCGCGCGCGAGCTGCAGGTCGAACTGCGCGATGCGCTCGAACGCATCCGCCACGACCGCGCGGTGCGCGCAGTGATCCTCACGGGCGCCGGCAAGGCCTTCTGCGTGGGCGCCGACCTGAGCGCGATGGCGCCGGGCGACGAGGGCAAATCCCTCGGCACGCAGACGGCCGAGTGGATGCAGGAGCTCAGCAATCCGCTGATCGAGGCACTGCGCACGCTGCCGGTTCCCGTGGTCGCCGCCGTCAATGGCCCGGCGGCCGGGGCCGGCGTGGGCCTTGCGCTGGCAGCCGACGTGACCATTGCCGCGCGCAGCGCGTACTTCTATCTGCCCTTTCTGCCCAAGCTCGGCATCGTGCCGGACCTCGGCTGCACCTGGGCCATTCCGCGCCGCGCCGGCCGGGCGCGCGCCATGGGCATGGCGCTGCTCGACGAGCGCGTGGGCGCGGGCCGCGCCGTGCAATGGGGCCTGATCTGGGGTTGCGTGGACGACGAGCAGTTGATGGAGGAGGCCAAGGGCATCGCGCAGCGCCTCGCCCGCCTGCCGGCGCATGCAGTGCTCGAGGCGCGCGAGGCCTTCGAGGCCTCGGAGCGCCACACGCTGAAGGAGCAGCTGCACTACGAGAGCGAGCGCCAGCGCGAGCTGATCGACCGCCCGAGCTTCCGCGAAGGCGTGAGCGCCTTCCTGCAGAAGCGCCCGCCGGTCTTCGAAAGCCGCTGACATCCTGTCACCCTGACACTGGCGCCTGCCGGGGGGCTGCGGGAGAATGCCGCGCATGCCCATCCTCAACGCCTTCTACGCCCAGTCGGGCGGCGTCACCTCGGTCATCAACGCGTCGGCCTGCGGCGTGATCGAGACGGCGCGAAAACATCCCGACCGCATCGGCAAGCTCTATGCCGGGCGCAACGGCATCATCGGCGCGCTGACCGAGGAGCTGATCGACACCGGCGCCGAATCGGCCGAGGCGATCGCGGCGCTGCGCAGCACGCCCTCGGGCGCTTTCGGTTCGTGCCGCTACAAGCTCAAGTCGCTCGAGAAGAACCGCCGCGAGTACGAGCGGCTGATCGAGGTGTTCAGGGCGCACGGCATCGGCTACTTCTTCTACAACGGCGGCGGCGATTCGGCCGACACCTGCTTCAAGGTGAGCCAGCTGTCGCAGTCGATGGGCTATGCGCTGCAGGCCATCCACGTGCCCAAGACCATCGACAACGACCTGCCGCTGACCGACTGCTGTCCGGGCTTCGGCTCGGTTGCGAAGTACGTGGCGGTGTCGACCATCGAGGCCTCGTTCGACGTGCGTTCGATGGCGGCAACATCGACCAAGGTGTTCGTGCTCGAAGTGATGGGACGGCACGCGGGCTGGATCGCCGCGGCGGGCGGGCTGGCTGCGGACCAGGGCATTCCGGTGGTGGTGCTGTTCCCGGAGATCGAGTTCGACAAGCCGCGCTTCATCGCGCGCGTCGACGAACTGGTGAAGCAGCACGGGTATTGCTCGGTGGTGGTGTCCGAAGGCTGCCACCACCCCGACGGCACCTTCCTTGCCGAGCAGGGCACGCGCGACGCCTTCGGCCATGCGCAGCTCGGCGGCGCGGCGCCGGTGGTGGCGCAGATGGTCAAGGAAGCGCTGGGCCACAAGTTCCACTGGGCGGTGGCTGACTACCTGCAGCGCGCAGCGCGCCACATCGCCTCGGCCACCGACGTGAAGCAGGCCTACGAGCTGGGGCAGCGCGCGGTGGAGCTGGCGCTCGAAGGCCGCAATGCCGTCATGCCCACCATCGAGCGCACGTCCGATGTGCCTTATGCCTACCGCCTGGGCTGCGCACCGCTCGAATCGGTGGCCAACGTCGAGAAGCCGATGCCGCGCGATTTCATTTCGGACGATGGCTACGGCATCACCGAGCGGTGCCGGCGCTACCTGCTGCCGCTGATCGAGGGCGAGGACTATCCGGCCTACAGCGGCGGGTTGCCGGTCTACGTGACGCTGCAGAACGTGGCGGTGGCAAAGAAGCTGCCGGCTTTCGAGATCGCATGACGACTTCGGCGGCAGCCTCCGGCCTGATCGACGCCACACGTTGTCCGCTGTGCGGCGAGGCGAACCGCTGCGCTATGGAAATCGAACGCGAGACGGGCCAGGCACAGCCGCCCTGCTGGTGCATGCAGGCCGACTTCGGCAAGGCGCCGCTCACGAACCTGCCGGAAGACATGCGCGGGCTGGCGTGCATCTGCATGCGCTGCGCGACCGGCGCACCGCCGGCTCAGGGCTGAGCAGGGTTCTGTGATTGCCCCTGTGACTGCTCCTGCTCGTCGGGTGCGGGATCAGCAGCCACATCGCTGGCCACCACCATCGTCGGCGCACTGCCCGGGCGCTGCTGCGTGATCACGCGGTGGATGAACTGCAGCTTGCCCACCGCCGCGCGCGGCAGCACAAAGGGGTAGTAGTCGGGCTGCCCCATGCTGCGCGACAGCTCGTTGAGCACGTTGGTGAGCAGCACCCAGCCGTTGATGAAATCGAGGAACTTGCCGGCATCGGGATCGTCCGGCTGCCAGAGGTCAGCCGCAGTGAAGAGGTCGCTTGCCAGCTCGACGTTGGTTGCGTCGACACCGAAGCTCATCGCGGTGTCCGCCGTATCGGCCATGTGCAGGTAGTGGGCCCAGGTCTCGGCCCAGTCTTCCCACGGATGCGTGCTCGCGTAGCTGCTCACGAAGCGGTCGGCCCAGTCGGGCGGCGGCCCCTGTTCGTAGTGGTGCTGCAGCGCGGCTGCGTAGTCGGCGCGTTCGTCGCCGAAGAGCGCGCGGAAGTCGTCGATCCACGGTGTGGGCAGCACCAGCAGGTCCCAGTAGTAGTGGCCGACCTCGTGGCGGAAGTGGCCCAGCAGCGTGCGGTAGGGCTCGCGCATCTCGGCGCGGATGCGCTCGCGCACGGCGTCCTCGGCCTCTTCGGCGTTGAGCGTGATCACGCCGTGCTGGTGGCCGGTCATCACGTGCGGGCCGCCCGGCATGTTGCTGAGGAAGTCGAAGGTCAGCCCGTGCACAGGATCGGCGTGGCGGCTCACCACCGGCAGGCCGAGCGCAAGCAGTTGCGAGATGAGCCGGCGCTTGGCGGTCTCGAGCTTGCCCCAGAGTTCTCCGTTGGCTTCCACCGAAAGATCGGGAATGGTGCGGGTGACGCTGCAGGCGAGGCAGTAGCCGGGCGCGAGGCCCTGGGTGTCGTCGGGCAGGGTCTCGCCTTCGCGTGCGGCAGGCACCATCCAGCTGCAGGCGGCCGGGGTCATGAGGTTCGCGCAGCGGCGGTAGGTCTTGCCATGCGGGTCGCCGAACACGGTGAAGGTGTCGGGCTGCGCGCCCTCGCCCGCCGCCGGCGCGAGGGGCATCACGCCGAGCCGGTCGATCACGTAGCCGAGCGGTGTGTGGCAGGCCAGGCATTTGCTGTTGCGCAGGAACACGGGGCGGCCGCACTGGCAGCGGTAGGCGCGGCTCACGGTCGGCGCGGCCAGCTCGGTCGCGAGCGTGGAAGTGCCTTCCGGCTCGGCGGGGGCCGGTTGGGCGTTGGCTTGTTGTTCGTCGGGCATGGTGTCCATGTGTTGTCTCGATCTTCTTCCTGACGCTGAGGGGACAGCCGACGCATTGTGCGGGCCACCCGTCGCGCCCTCGCCCGCGCAAAGACCGATATGCTTGTAGGACGACGGACCCGAGACATTCCGCCGCCCCATGACCTCCCCACAGACCCCAGAAGCCGCGGCCACGCCGGCCCCGCCCTCCATCGGCACGATGCGCCAGCGCTATGGCGAACGCTACCGCTGGTACCTGCTGCTGTCGGTCATGGTGGGCACGATGGCGTCGATCATGTCCTCGACCATCGTCAACGTCGCGATCCCGGGCATGAGCCACCACTTCTCGCTCGGCCAGGAGCGCGCGCAGTGGGTGAGTTCGGGCTTCATGGTGGCGATGACGGTGTCGATGCTCACCACGCCCTGGCTGCTGTCGCGCTACGGCTACCGTCGCACCTACGTGGGCACGATGCTGTTGCTGCTGGTGGGCGGCATCGTGGGCGGCGTGGCCAACGACTTCTCGCTGGTGCTGCTCGCGCGCGTGGCCGAGGGGCTGGCGGCGGGCGTGGTGCAGCCCATTCCGGCCATCATCATCCTGCGCGCCTTCGAGCCCCACGAGCAGGGACGCGCGAGCGGCATCTTCGGCATGGGCGTGGTGCTGGCGCCGGCGGTGGGGCCGAGCATCGGCGGGGTGCTGGTCGACCTGTTCGGCTGGCGCTCGATCTTCTTCATGGTGGTGCCGTTCTGCCTGGCCTCGCTCTGGCTGGCCTACAAGTTCGTGCCGACCACGGCGCCGGGCGGCGTGGCCGCGGCGCGCGGCGGCGGGCTCGACGCGCGCGGGCTGGCGCTGGGCACGGTCGGCACGCTGTGCCTGCTGAACGGGCTGGTCGCGCTGCGCGGCGATTCGCCCCTGCAGGCCGGCCTGCTGCTGGCGGGCGCGCTGGTGTCGTTCGCCGCCTTCGTGTGGTGGCAGCGGCGGCTCGCGGCCTCGGGCGGCACGCCGCTGATGAACCTCGCGCTGTTCCAGTACCGGCAGTTCGCCATGGGCAGCGTGGTGGCCTTCATCTACGGCACGGCGCTGTTCGGCTCGACCTACCTGCTGCCGGTGTACATGCAGGTGGGGCTGCATCTGTCGGCCTCTCATGTGGGCACCATCCTGCTGCCGGCGGGCATCGTGCTTGCGCTGACCATTGCCGGCGTCGGCCGGCTGGCCGACAAGCACCCGACCTGGGTGCTGGTGACGATCGGCCTCGCGCTGCTGGCAGCGTCGTTCGCGCTGATGATGGTGCTGCGGCTCGACAGCGCTCTGTGGCTGCTGGTGGCCTTCGCGATCATCGGGCGCATCGGGCTGGGCTTCATCCTGCCCTCGCTCAACCTGGGTTCGATGCGGCCGCTGGCCAAGCCGCTGATCCCGCAGGGCGCGAGCGCCATCAACTTCGTGCGCATGCTTGGCGGCGCGGCGGGCGTGAGCCTGTGCGCCATCGTTCTCGAATGGCGGCTGGCGGCGCATGGCGATTCGCTCGCCAACCCGATGAGCAGCCCGGCGCGGCTGGCCGCCTTCGATGAGGTGTTCGCAATGCTGGCAGGGCTTTGCGCGATTGCCATCTGCGCGGCCTGGCAGTTGCGCCGCCCGCCACAACAAGGGTAAGCACCGGGTAGTACCTAAGAATCCATCGTTTCTAATTGTTAACAGTTGTTAAACACAGTTAGAGTGGGTCTTACATCATGCAACGCAGAAGTTTTATCGCCTCGACGGCGGTTCTCGCCGGCGGCCTCGCGCGGCTCTCGTCTGTGCAAGCCGCCGAGGCGGGGGTGAGCGACAGTGAAATCGTGCTCGGCAGTTCGGCCGTCCTGAGCGGTCCGCTCGGCTCGCAGATCAAGGTCGTGCACAACGGCGCCGCGCTGGCGTTCGATTCGGTCAACGAACAGGGCGGCGTGGGCGGGCGCAAGATCAAGATGGTGGCGCTGGACGACGAGTTGAAGGCCGACAAGGCGGTGGAGAACTACGGCAAGCTGCTGAACGACCACCGCGTGTTCGCCTTCTTCGGCTGCGTGGGCTCGGGCACGACGGCCGCTGCGGCCAAGCTGCTGCAGCAGAGCGGCGCGCCCAGCGTGGGCGGCTACGGGGTGGGCGACAGCGCGCGCGAACGCGTGGCGGGCTCAGCCTACTTCGTGCGCGCCAGCAACGCACGCGAAGCACAGGCCCTGGTCGAGCACCTGGCCACCATCGGCGTGAACAAGATCGCCATCGCCCACCTCGACAACCCCGGCGGCGCCGAGGCGGTCAAGCTGATCGAGGCGGCCATGGCTCCCCGCAAGCTCGCGCCGACGGCCACGGTCATGGTCAAGGGCGACGGCTCGAACGCCGCCGCCGCCGGTAAGGCGCTGGCCGACAGCCAGTCCCAGGCCATCCTGATGTATCTGGCCGGCACCGTGGCGGGCGAGGTGATCAAGGCCACCTACGACGCCGGCAGCAAGCCGATGTTCTATGGCATGTCGATCGTGCCGGGCGAGGTCACGGCCAAGGTGGTGCCCCTGCAGGCGGGCGGCCTGGCGATCTCGCAGGTCATGCCCTATCCCTGGGGCGAGGTGGAAACCGTGACGCGCGACTATCGCCGGCTGGCCGAGCGGGCGCAGGTGCCGGTGGGCTACGGCAGCTTCGAGGGCTACCTGAACGCGCTCGTGATGATCGAGGCGCTCAAGCGCACCGGCCGCGACCTGACGCGCGCGCGCCTGCATGCGACGCTGCGCGCACTCAAGCTGCGCCTGGCCGGCATGGACATCGATTTCTCGACCGGCAGCACCACCGGCTCGCGCTTCATCGAGATGGTGCGCGTCACGCCCGAGGGCCGCTTCGTGCGCTGAAAGGGCGAGCGGATTCGCCAAGCGGCTGGCGCTCGCGCTTTAATGGCGCCATGTGCCAATTGCTTGGAATGAATTGCAACACGCCCACGGACGTGACCTTCAGCTTCACCGGCTTCGCGCAACGCGGCGGCCGCACCGACCATCACGCCGATGGCTGGGGCATCGCGTTCTTCGAGGACCGCGGGCTGCGCCACTTCGTCGATCACCAGCCGGCGTGCGAATCGCCGGTGGCGGAGCTGATCCGGCGCTACCCCATACAGAGCCGCAACGTCATCGCGCACATCCGCAAGGCGACGCAGGGGGAGGTCAACCTGCAGAACTGCCACCCGTTCGTGCGGGAGCTCTGGGGGCGCTATTGGGTGTTCGCCCACAACGGCGACCTGAAGAAATTCCGCCCGCGCCTGCACGGCAACTTCCATCCGGTGGGCAACACCGACAGCGAGCACGCCTTCTGCTGGATCATGCAGGAGCTGGCCAAGTCGCATGCGGGCGTGCCGAGCATCGAGGAGCTGACGCTCACGCTGCGCGAACTGGCACCGCATCTCGCGGCGCACGGCACCTTCAACTTCATGCTGTCCAACGGGCAGGCGCTGTGGGCGCATGCCTCGACCAACCTCTGGTACGTGGAGCGCCGCCACCCCTTCGTGACGGCGCAGTTGTCGGACGAAGACCTGGAGATCGACTTCGCGCGGCACACCACGCCCAACGACCGCGTGGCCGTGGTCGTGACCGCGCCGCTGACCACCAACGAGACATGGACGCAGTTCACGCCGGGCGAACTGCATGTGTTCGTGGACGGGCAGCGCTCAGTGCGCTGAAGCCCGGGCCAGGTGCGCCTCGAGCGCATCGACGAACATCGCCGGCACGTCGAAGCCCGTCTGCTCGGTGATCTCCTGGAAGCAGGTCGGGCTGGTCACGTTGATTTCGGTGACCGAGTCGCCGATCACGTCGAGCCCGATCAGCAGCAGGCCGCGCGGCGCGAGCGTGCGCCCCACGGTCTCGGCGATCTCGCGATTGCGCGCCGAGAGCGGCTGGGCCACGCCCTTGCCGCCGGCCGCCAGATTGCCACGCACCTCGGTGCCTTGCGGAATGCGCGCCAGCACGAAAGGCGCCGGCTCGCCCGCGATGATCAGGATGCGCTTGTCGCCCTGTACCACTTCCGGCACGAAACGCTGCACCATGATCGTTTCGGCGCCGTCCTTGTTGAGCGTCTCGACGATGGAGCCGAGGTTCAGCGCGTCCTGCTTCACGCGGAAGATGCCCATGCCGCCCATGCCGTCGAGCGGCTTCAGGATGATGTCGCCGTGCTCCGCGTGAAAGTCGCGCACCGCCTGCGCGCTGCGCGTGACCAGCGTGGGCGTGACGAACTGCGGAAACTCCATGATCGCGAGCTTCTCGGGGTGATCGCGCAGCGCGCGCGGCGTGTTGACCACGCGCCCGCCCTCGCGCTCGGCCTGCTCCAGCAAATGCGTGGCGTAGATGTACTCGGCGTCGAAGGGGGGGTCCTTGCGCATCAGCACCACGTCGAAGTCCTTCAGTGCCTTCGACTCGGTGATGTCGATGCGATACCAGTCCCGGGCGTCGCCGGTCAGCGTGATCTGCTGCACCGTGGCCGTGACCACGCCGCCCGACTTCCACTGGATGTCCTGCGGCAGGCAGGCAGCGATGCGATAACCGCGGCGCTGCGCCTCGCGCATCATCGAGAAGGTCGTGTCCTTGTAGATCTTGAAGTGATCGAGCGGATCGGCGACGAAGAGGATGTTTTTCATCAGGCGTTCTTTCTTGCGGTGCCGGGGCGCGGTGGCCAGTGGCATGAGGTATCGGGCGCGATGTTGCCGGAAGCGGCGATGTCCTTGCCGGCGGGGGCCTTTTCCCCTCTTGAACCCGCAGCAGCCGACCTGGCCGCGCAACGGCATCGGACGATTGTGCCGGGAGCCCGCAGTTGCAGGATTGTCAACAATTCCAACCTCGTAACGTCAACCATCCGGCACGGGAATTGCATGAATCCGGCTCCGACAACTACCGGAGAACCTCGTGGAGACATCCGTTTCGCAGGGCAGCCCCGCGCCCGATCCCACCGCCGTGGTCGACGAATTCCTTCGCCTGGTGATGATCCCGGACCCGCAGTCGGCCTCCCGCTTCACCGCGCCCGACGTCCGCATCCGTTTCACCGGCAACCGCCCGATGAAGGCGCCCGGCGACACCTCGGCCTTCAACGCGAAGCGCTATGCATGGGTCAAGAAGAAGATCGAGCGCACCGAAACGGTGGCCGGCGGCACGCCCGAGGAAACGGTGGTCTACAGCCTGGGCACGCTCTACGGTGCATGGCCCGACGGCACGGCCTTCGAAGGCAATCGCTATGTCGACCGTTATGTGGTGCGCCACGGCCTGATCGTGCAGATGGACGTCTGGAACGACAGCGCCGAATGGCTGCTGGTGCGCGCCGGCCTCGCCGTGCTGTGAGGCCAGCGGCATGACGACGCGCTGGCCCGACCGGCTCCCCACGCACGATCGCTTCGACTACCGGCCCATCACGCGGCGGCCCGACTATGTCTGGCCGAACGGCGCGCGGCTGGCGGTGTACATCGGCTTCAACGTCGAGCACTTCGCCTTCGGCGACGGGCTGGGCGCATGCATCGGCCCGGCCTCGCCGCAGCCCGACGTGCTCAACCACGGCTGGCGCGAGTACGGCAACCGCGTCGGTGCGTGGCGCTGCCTCGAACTGTTCGACGCGCTCGCGCTGCCCACCGGCGCGCTGGTCAACACCGCGCTGTACGACCACTGCCCCGAGCTGATCCAGGCGCTGGTGGCGCGCGGCGACGAACTGATCGGCCACGGCCACAGCAATGCCGAGCGCCAGGGCGTGCTCGACGAAGAGCACGAGCGCGCACTGCTGCTGCGCTGCCGCGAACGCATGCTGCGCGAAAGCGGGCAGGCGCCCGTCGGCTGGCTCTCGCCGTGGATCTCCGAAAGCATCCTCACGCCCGACCTGCTGGCCGAGACCGGCTACGGCTACACCCTCAACTGGTGCCACGACGACCAGCCGCTGCGCATGCGCACGCGCGGCGGCGGTTCGCTGTGGTCGGTGCCGTACCCGCAGGAGCTCAACGACATCCCGATGATCGTCGGCCGCCTGATGGACGCGAGGGACTTCAGCGCCATGGTGGTCGACAACTTCGAGGAAATGCTCGACCAGTCGCGCGCGCAGCCGCTGGTGATGGGCCTGGCGCTGCATCCCTACATCGTCGGGCAGCCCTATCGGCTGAGGCACCTGCGCACCGCGCTCGCGCGCCTGGCGCAGGCGCGCGACCGGGGCGATGTCTGGTTCACCACGCCGGGCGCGATCGCCTCGCATGTGGCGAAGCTCGAGAGGGAGCAGCCCGGGGAATTCGGCTGAGGCGCACCGCGCCAGGCCTCCTCAGATCTCGATCTTCGACCCCAGCTCCACCACCGCGTTGTTCGGCAGCCCCAGGAACGCCGCCGCCCCGCTCGCGTTGTGGTGCATCTGCGCGAACAGCTTCTCGCGCCACGGCGCCATGCCGCTGCCCAGCGTGGGGATCACCACGTCGCGCGACAGGAAGTAGCTGGTCGTCATCTGCTCCAGCTGGCAGCCGCGCATGCGCGCGTTTTCGAGCGCGCGCGGCAGGTCGATGTCGTTCTTGAAGCCGTAGTGCACCATGATCTGCCAGCAGTGGTGGCCGAGCGCCTCGATCTCGATGCGCTTGTCCATCGGGATCCATGGCACCTCGTGGTTGCGCACGGTCACGAACATGTTCTGCTCGTGCAGCACCTTGTTGTGCTTCAGGTTGTGCAGCAGCGCATTGGGCACGGTGCCCGGCTCGGCCGTGAGGAACACCGCCGTGCCGTCCACGCGCGCCGGCGGGCTCACGAACACCGAGCCGAGAAAGGACTTCAGGTCGATCGCGTCGGCATGCTGCGCCTCGCCCATCAGGCGGCGGCCTTCCTTCCACGTGATCATCAGCGTGAAGACGAAGCCGCCGATCAGCAGCGGGAACCAGCCGCCTTCGAACAGCTTGAGCAGGTTCGACGCGAAGAACAGGAAGTCGACGACGAAGAAGACCGCGGTCGACGCGATGCACAGCGCCAGCGGCAGCTTCCACGCATAGCGGATCACGAAGAAGGTCAGCACCGTGGTGATCAGCATGTCGGTGGTCACGGCGATGCCGTAGGCCGCGGCCAGGCTGCTCGACGAACGGAACATGACCACCGCCAGCACGATGGCCACGAACAGGCCCCAGTTGACCAGCGGAATGTAGATCTGGCCCGCCGTGCGCACGCTGGTGTGCTCGATGTTCAGGCGCGGCAGGTAGCCCAGCTGGATGACCTGGCGCGTGACGCTGAAGGCACCCGTGATGAGGGCCTGCGACGCGATCACCGTGGCCGCGGTGGCCAGCAGCACCAGCGGGATGAGCGCCCATTCGGGCGCCATCATGAAGAACGGGTTCTTCACCGCCTCGGGGTTCTCCAGCAGCAGTGCGCCCTGGCCGAAGTAGTTGAGCGTGAGCGCCGGCATCACCACCGAGAACCACGCGATGCGGATCGGGCTCTTGCCGAAGTGCCCCAGGTCGGCGTACAGCGCCTCGGCGCCGGTCACGCACAGCACGGTGGCGCCCAGCAGGATGAAGCTGGTGCCGGGGTTGTCCCACATGAACTTCAGCGCGTAGTACGGATTCAGCGCCTTCAGGATCTCGGGGTGGTGCAGGATCTGGGACACGCCCAGCACCGCGATCGCGATGAACCAGGTCAGCGTGATCGGCCCGAAGAACTTGCCGATGCCTGCCGTGCCGCGCTTCTGCACCACGAACAGGCAGAACAGCACGACCAGCGTGAGCGGAATGACGTAGTGCGTGAAGTGCGGCGACACCACCTCCAAGCCCTCGACCGCCGAGAGCACCGAGATGGCCGGGGTGATGACCCCGTCGCCATAGAAAAGCGAGGTGCCGAAGATGCCGACCACCAGCAGCACGTGGCGCAGCCTGGGCTTGTCGGCCACCGCGCGGGAGGCCAGCGCGAGCATGGCGACGAGGCCGCCCTCGCCTTCGTTGTCGGCACGCAGCACGAGCACGACGTACTTGATGGAGACGATGACGGTGAGCGTCCAGAAGAACATCGAGAGGATGCCGTAGACGTTCCCGACGGTGAACGGCACGTGGCCGTGGCCGAACACTTCCTTGACGGCATACAGCACGCTGGTGCCGATGTCGCCATAGACGACGCCGATGGCGCCGACGATCAGGCCGGCTGAGAGATTTTTGGGGGCTGACACGAGGTCGATGGGAAAAGGACAGGCTGCTGGAATCGACGCGTCAGACACGCCGGGGTGCGACACGGGGGAACTTTAGTTCACCATTGTCACCCCTCCCGCCCTTTTGTTTCCGTTGCTGTGGGGCCGCTATTTTGCCGCTGCTTGCGACCGGCGCAAGCCGCCGCCAGCCACCCCGGGAAATCATTCGTAGATTTCGGCGTCCGGATCGGTCGCTTCCATTTCGTAGCTGGCGGCCACCATGGCCAGCCGGCCGACCACGCCGTACATGTAGAAGCGGTTCGGGGCGCTGGCGCCGGGCTTGGCGCCGGGCTGAGGCAAGTGCGCACTTTCAGAGAACGCCAGCGGCACGAAGCTCGCGCCCGGCAGCTTCAGGTTTTCGTCGGCGGCGCGCTCGGCATGCACGCGGTAGAAGCCGCCGACCACGTAGCGATCCATCATGTAGACCACCGGTTCGGCCACGCCGTTGTGCACGCGCTCGTTGGTCAGCACGCCTTCCTGCACGATCAGCTCGGTGGGGTCGCGCAGATCGCGGCTGGCGCCCGGCTTGGTGGCGGGAATGCCGGCCGCAGCGCGGGGCTTGCCGATCAGCGCCTCCACGTCCTTGGCATCGCGCACCGTCACCACGCCCGGACTGCCGCTGCCGCTGTGGCCGCCCTTCACGACCACGAATGGCTTCTCGTTGATGCCGTATTCCTTGTACTTGCGGCGCACCTTGGTCAGCACCGCGTCCACATGGCTGGTCAGCACGTCGATGCCGCGGCCCTCGGCCACGTCCACGCCTTCGGCACGCGCATAGATCGGGTTGATGAGCCAGGGGTCGATGCCCAGCAGCTTGCCGAAGCGCTTGGACAGCTCCTCGTAGCTGTGCAGGTGGTTGCTCTTGCGGCGCACCGACCAGCCTGCATGCAGCGGCGGCAGCAAATACTGCTCGTGCAAGTCCTCGAGGATGCCGGGCGTTCCCGCAGAAAGCTCGTTGTTGAGCAGAATTGTGCAGGGATCGAAGTTCTTCAGCCCCAGGCGGCGCTTGCTGCGCACCACCGGTTCGAGCGTCACGGTGTCGCCGTTGGGCAGTTCGATCTTCTTGGAAGTCTTGATGGCGGGGTCGATGGACCCGATGCGCACATTGAGCCCCGCCATATGGAAGATGCGCACCAGTTGCGCGACGTTGGCGAGATAAAAGGTGTTCTTGGAGTGATTTTCCGGAATGACGAGCAGGTTGCGCGCTTCCGGACAGATCTTCTCGATGGCCGCCTGCGCGGCCTGCACCGCCAGCGGCAGCATTTCCTTGGTGAGGTTGTTCCAGCCGCCCGGGAACAGGTTGGTGTCGACCGGGGCCAGCTTGAAGCCGGCGTTGCGGATGTCGACGGCGCTGTAGAACGGCGGCGTGTGCTCCATCCACTCGAGCCGGAACCAGCGCTCGATGGCAGGCATCGAGTCGAGCACCCGCTGCTCCAGTTCGTTGATCGGGCCGGTCAGGGCGGTGACGAGATGCGGAACCATGCGGGCGGCCTTGTTGGTTTTGTGCTTAAAGGTAGAGCGGAATTGTAGGAATTGGGGGTGCCCATCCCGAAGACAAGACCACGAGAGCGGCGCGCATCAGGTCCGCACTTCGCCCTGGCCCAGCACCACGTACTTGAGCGAGGTCAGCCCTTCGATCCCCACCGGTCCGCGCGCATGGAACTTGTCGGTGCTGATGCCGATTTCGGCGCCCAGCCCGAACTCGAAACCGTCCGCGAAGCGTGTGCTCGCATTGACCATCACGCTGGCCGAATCGACCTCGCGCAGGAAGCGCTGCGCATGCACGTGGTCGCGCGTAACGATGGCGTCGGTGTGGTGGCTCGAATAGCGGTTGATGTGCGCAATCGCCTCGTCCACGCCGGCCACCACCTTGATGCTGATGACGGCGGCGAGGTATTCCTCGGACCAGTCGGATTCGACCGCATCGACCACCCTGGCTTTCGGATCGATCGCACCGTCGGCGCGCAGGATGGCGGCGGCGGCGGGGTCGCAGCGCATTTCCACGCCCTTGGCCGCGAAGATCGCGGCGATCTCGGGCAGGAAGTCGTCGGCCACCGAGGCCGACACCAGCAGGCCTTCGGCGGCATTGCAGGGGCTGTACTTCTGGGTCTTGGCGTTGTCGACGATGCGCAGCGCCATGTCGAACTCGGCCGTGTCGTCCACGTAGACGTGGCAGTTGCCGTCCAGGTGCTTGATGACCGGCACCTTGGCGTCGCGGCTGATGCGCTCGATCAGGCCCTTGCCGCCGCGCGGAATGATCACGTCGACGAACTCGGGCATGGCGATCAGCTGGCCGACGGCTTCGCGGTCGGTGGTCTGCACCAGTTGCACCGCATCGACCGGCAGGCCGGCTTCGGCCAGCGCCTCGGACACCAGCAGCGCCAGCGCCTTGTTCGACTCGATGGCTTCCGAGCCGCCGCGCAGGATGGCGGCGTTGCCGCTCTTGATGGCCAGGCTCGCGGCCTCGATGGTCACGTTGGGGCGGCTCTCGTAGATCATGCCGAAGACGCCGATCGGCACGCGCATCTGGCCCACGCGGATGCCGCTGGGCTGCTGCTTCATGCCGATGATCTCGCCGATCACGTCGGCCATGCCGGCGAGTTGCTCGCAGCCGAGCGCCACGGTCTCGATGACCTTGGGCGTGAGCTTGAGGCGGTCCACCATCGGCGCCGAGAGGCCGGCGGCCGTGGCGCGCTCGAGGTCCTTCTGGTTGGCTACGGCCAGCACCGGGCCGGCTTCGCGCAGGCGCCGGGCCAGCGCCTTCAAGGCCTTGTTTTTGGTGGCTGCATCCGCACGGGCCATGAGGAATGCGGCGGTTTTGGCTTGCAGGCCGAGGGTCTGCATGTGCTCGCTGACGTTGAACGCGTTCATGCGCTCATTTTCCAGTATTTGGATCAACCCCGGACTTCGAGAACTTCCGTGTTGTTCCCTCTCCCTCCGGGAGAGGGAGCAAGAGCGCTGCTGCACGCGCGGCACAACATCAGCGCCAGCCGCTGCAGGGCCTGCCAGCCGCTGGCGGGCCAGTCGGGCTGCTTCAGGCCCTTCACGATGCCGTCCACCACGTGCGCCGCGCGCAGCAGCCGGGCCAGCATGCGGTCGTCCAGGCGCGGCAGCACGCGCTCGAAGGCGCGCTCGCGCGGGCCCCAGATGCGGTTCTCGCGCAGCGCCATCGGCAGCGGGCGCCCCGAGGCCATGGCGTCTTTCACGCGCTTGAGCGCACGGATGTCCTCCGCGATCGTGTAGTGCACCAGCACCTCGGCCTCGCCCTCGGCCTGCAGGCCGTCGAGCATGCGCGCCACGCGCTGCGGGTTGCCGGCCAGCACCGCTTCGGACAGCTTGAACACGTCGTAGCGCGCCACGTTGTTGACCGCACCCTCGACCTGTTCCCAGCTCAGCTCGCCGGCCGGGTGCAGCAGCGCGAGCTTCTGGATTTCCTGGTGCGCGGCGAGCAGGTTGCCCTCCACGCGGTCGGCGAAGAACTGCAGCGTGCGCTGGCCCTCGTCGCCGGCCATCACGCGCTGGCCCTGCTGGCCCAGGCGCTGCGCGATCCATTGCGGCAGCGCGTTGCGCTCGATCGGGTCGACCTGGATGCTCGCGCCGTTGTTCTCGAGCGCCGAGAACCAGGCGCCGGTGCGGGTGGCCTTGTCCAGCCGCGGCAGCATGACCAGTGTGAGCGTGCTGTCGTTGCCCGGCGCAGCCTCGGCCAGCTGCTGTAGCGCCGCGCTGCCGTCCTTGCCGGGCTTGCCCGAGGGAATGCGGATCTCGACGATCTGCTTGTCGGCGAACAGCGAGAGCGAGCCCCCGGCCGCAAGCACCGCGCTCCAGTCGAAGTGCGCGCCGGCCGCGGTGTACGAGCTGCGCTCGGTGTAGCCCTGCGCACGCGCGGCGGCGCGGATGGCGTCGGCCGCCTCCTGCGCGAGCAGCGGCTCGTCGCCGTGGATCGTGTAGAGCGGCTTCAGGCCCTTCTGCAGGTGGGCCCCGAGCTGGGCGCTGGCGAGTTGCATGGCAATCGAATGGAGGCCGGAGCGCGCGGCCTCAGAGTTCCTTGACGGCGGCCAGGCGGCGCATCAGCTGCTGCGCGATGTCCGCCTGCATGTCGCGGAACAGCAGATCGGCCTCGCCTTCCTTGGCCAGCGCATTGGTTTCGTTGAAGCTCAGGTCGCGCGTCTGCGAAACCTCGGAGGCCGGCAGCAGATCCTTGCCGCCCGGCGTGCGCAGGCGGAAGCGCACGCGCAGCTGCAGCTGCAACTCGCGCACGAGGCCGGCCGAATTGGTCGAGATCACGAAGCGGTTGCGGTCCTCGCCGAGGATCTCGAGCACCACGTCGGCGGTGGAGGACTGGTCGGCCGGCACCAATGTCACCGAGCCGGTGGCCCGCAGCTCGCGCCGGATCTGGTTGATCATGGCCGAGTTGCCCGACACCGACAGCGTCTTGAACGCAAAGACCGGCGCCTTGCGCAGCTCGAAGCCGCAGCCCGCCAGGCCGAGCGATGCGCCCGCCGCCGTCAGCCCGAGAAGAAAGCCGCGGCGCGGCAGCGAGACATTGCGAGTGTTCATGCTTGCTTGAGTCGTTCAGAGAACCACGTTGACCAGGCGGCCGGGAACCACGATCACGCGCTTGGGCGGCGCGCCTTCGGCGAAGTTGACGAAGTCGTCGCAGGCGAGCGCGAGCTTCTCGATCTCGTCCTTGGACGCACCGGCCGGCACGCTGAGCTTGCCGCGCAGCTTCCCGTTGACCTGCAGCATCAGTTCGATCTCGTCCTGCACCAGCGCGCCGACATCGACCGTGGGCCAGGCCGCGTCGAGCAGGCCACCCAGGTCCTTGTCGTAGCCGAGCTCGTTCCAGAGCTGCTGGGCGATGTGCGGCGTGGCCGGGTAGAGGCAGCGCAGCAGGATGCCGAAGCCCTCGCGCAGCGCGGCCGCGTCACCGGTGCTGCCGTCGGGCTTGAAGCCCTCCAGCGCGTTGAGCAGCTTCATCGCGCCCGACACCACGGTGTTGTATTGCATGCGCTGGTAGTCGTAGTCGACCTGGCGCAGCACGGTGTGCACCTCGCGGCGCAGCGCCTGGGCAGACTTGCCGAAGCTCTGGCCCTCGATCGCGACCGGCGCCACATCCGCCTGCGCCACACCGAAGTTCCACACGCGGCGCAGGAAGCGGTAGCTGCCTTCGACGGCCGCGTCGTTCCACTCGAGCGTGGCCTCGGGCGGCGCGGTGAACATGGTGTACAGGCGCGCGGTGTCGGCGCCGTACTTCTCGATCAGGTCCTGCGGGTCGACGCCGTTGCGCTCGCTCTTGCCCATCTTGCCGACGCCGCCGTACTCGACCTTCGTGCCGTCGGCCAGCGTGCCGCCGGTGATGCGGCCCTGCGCGTCGAGCACCGCCGTGACTTCGAGGGGCGGGAAGTAGTCCTTGCCGCCCTTCTCGTTGCGCTTGTAGAAGATGTGGTTGAGCACCATGCCCTGCGTGAGCAGCTTGCTGAAGGGCTCGTCGGCCTTCACCAGGCCCAGGTCGCGCATCACCTTGGTCCAGAAACGCGCGTACAGCAGGTGAAGAATCGCGTGCTCGATGCCGCCGATGTACTGGTCCATCGGCATCCAGTAGTCGGCGCCGCCGGCCACCATGGCGTCGTCGTTCTTCGGGTCGCAGTAGCGCATGAAGTACCACGAGCTGTCCACGAAGGTGTCCATCGTGTCGGTCTCGCGCCGCGCGGCCTTGCCGCACACGGGGCAGGTCACGCCGGCGTGGAAGCCCTCGTGCTTGTTCAGCGGGTTGCCCGAGCCGTCGGGCACGCAGTCGGTCGGCAGCACCACGGGCAGGTCCTTCTCGGGGACCGGCACCGCGCCGTGCTCTTCGCAATGGATGATCGGGATCGGTGTGCCCCAGTAGCGCTGGCGGCTCACGCCCCAGTCGCGCAGGCGCCAGGTGGTCTGCAGCTCGCCCAGGTCCTTCTGGCCCAGCGCGTGCGCCACGGCGGCCACGGCCTCCTTGTAGGTCATGCCGCTGAAGTTGTCGGAGTTGATGGTCACGCCGCGCTGCTTGTCGGCGTACCAGTCCTGCCACTTGTGATAGTCGAAGTGCGGCTCGTCGTCGACCAGCACGACCTGGATGATCTCGATGCCGTACTTGTTGGCGAAGGCGAAGTCGCGCTCGTCGTGCGCGGGCACGCCCATCACGGCGCCGTCGCCATAGCCCATGAGCACGTAGTTGCCGACCCACACCGGCACCTGCTCCTCGGTGATCGGATGCATCACCGTGAGGCCGGTGGGCACGCCCTTCTTCTCCTGCGTGGCGAGCTCGGCCTCGGTGGTGCCGCCGGCCTTGCACTCCTCGATGAAGGCCGCGACCTTCGGATCGAGCCTGGCGGCGTGTGCGGCCAGCGGGTGCTCGGGCGCGACGGCGCAGAAGGTCACGCCCATGATGGTGTCGGCGCGCGTGGTGAACACGTACATGCGGCCGTCCTGGATGAGCTTGCCGTCGGCGCCATGGATGTCATGCGTGAAGGCGAAGCGCAGGCCCTCGCTCTTGCCGATCCAGTTCTCCTGCATCAGCTTGACGCGCTCGGGCCAGCCCGGCAGCTTGTGCTGGGTGTGTTCGAGCAGCTCTTCAGCGTAGTCGCTGATCTTCAGGTAGTAGCCCGGGATCTCGCGGCGCTCGACCGTGGCGCCGGTGCGCCAGCCCTTGCCGTCGATCACCTGCTCGTTGGCCAGCACGGTCTGGTCGACCGGGTCCCAGTTGACGACCTGGGTCTTGCGGTAGGCGATGCCCTTCTCGAGCATCTTCAGGAACAGCCACTGGTTCCACTTGTAGTAGCTCGGGTCGCAGGTGGCGATCTCGCGGCTCCAGTCGATCGCCAGGCCCATGGCCTGGAGCTGGCCGCGCATGTAGTCGATGTTCTCGTAGGTCCACTTGGCCGGCGGCACCCCGTTCTTCAGCGCCGCGTTCTCGGCCGGCAGGCCGAAGGCGTCCCAGCCCATGGGCATCAGCACGTTGTAGCCGCTCATGCGCAGGTAGCGCGTGAGCATGTCGTTGATCGTGTAGTTGCGCACGTGGCCCATGTGCAGCTTGCCGCTGGGGTACGGCAGCATCGAGCAGGCGTAGTACTTCTTGCGGCTCGCGTCCTCGGTGACGCGATAGGCATCGGCGGCGCTCCATTGCGCCTGGGCAGCGGACTCGACGTCGCTGGGTTTGTAGCTGGGATTCATGACGGGTTCGGCAAGACCCGGCGCGGGGTGGCCGGGGAGGACGGATTATCGCGCCGGACTAGACTCGCTCCCCAGCTTGCCGCCTCACGCGGACGGAAAGACACAATGAAATTGCTCTGGAAACATCTCGCCCTGTCCTTCGCGGCCGCCGCCGGCCTTGCCGCCACGCCGCTGTGGGCCCAGCAGAACGACAAGCCCCTGCGCCTCGTCGTGCCCTTCGCCACCGGCGGTGCCCAGGATGTCATCGCCCGCTACCTGGGCGCCAAGCTCACCGACAGGCTTGGCCAGAGCGTCATCGTCGACAACAAGGCCGGCGCCGGCGGCATCGTGGCCGCCGACGCGGTGGCCAAGGCGACGGACGGGGCCACGGTGCTGCTGGCAACGGGCGGCGCCATCACCATCGCGCCCCACCTGCAGGCCAAGCTCCCGTACGACCCGGCGCACGAGCTGGTGCCGGTGGCCCTGGTGGCGGACACGCCGATGACGCTGTCCGTGCGCACCGAAAGCCCCTACAAGACCGTGGCCGACGTGCTGCGCGACGCCAAGGCCAGGCCGGGCCAGGTTACCTACGCCTCGACGGGCAATGGCACCGTGTCACACCTGACCGGGGCGCTGCTGGCGCAGGCGAGCGGCGTGAACCTGCTGCACGTGCCCTACCGGGGCGCCGCGCCCGCCATGACGGACCTGCTGGGCGGGCAGGTGGCGGCCATCGTGACCAGCGTGGCCTCGATCGAGCCGATGGTCGCCAGCGGCAAGGCGCGCGTGCTGGGCACCTTCTCCCACGCGGCGCTGCCCGGCATGGGCACGGCCCCGACCATCGGCGAGGCCACCGGCCTGCCGGGCATGGAAGTGCCGGTCTGGGTCGGTGTGATGGCCCCGGCGCGCATGCCGGCGGCGAGCGTCGAGAAGCTGTCCGCGGCGCTGGTCGAGGTGTGCAACCTGCCGGAGACGAAGCAGCGCTTTGCGCAGCTGGGCGCCGTCAATACCTGCGGCGGCCCGGCCGCGCTGGGCAAGGTGGTGGCGGAAGACAGCCAGCGCTGGGCGAAAGTGATCAAGCAAGGCGGAATCAAGGTTGACTAGCTTGGCTCTCCCCCAGGCTTCGCGCACTTCGTGTCGCTTCGCCAACCCCCTCGCCGGGGGCAACACCGGTGGCCCGGCAAAGCCGGTTCCACGGTGTTCACGAATGGGGATGCGCCTGTGACGGTCGTGGCGAAGCGGTATCACGTCGGCATTGCGGGCGCCGGGGCGATCGCGCTGGCCAGCGCGGCGTGGCTGCGGCAGGCGGGCCATGGCGTCACGGTGTGGTCGCCGGGCGGCCGGGGCGCGGACGCGCTGCGCACTCGGCCGCTGGAAGCCGGCGGCATCCAGTCGTTCTCGGTGAAGGTCGAGGTCGCCGACGACGCGGCCGGGCTCTGCGCCGCCTCCGACGTGCTGCTGCTCGCCCTCCCCGTCAACGGCCACAGGCGCGTGATGGATGCGCTGCTCCCCTTCCTGCGCGACGGCCAGACCGTGATCGTCAGCTCGATGGCCTCGCTGTCGTCGCTCTATCTGCACGAGGCAGCTGCGCGCGCGGGCCGGCGGATCACGGTCGCCAGCTTCGGCACGACCGTGCTGACTGCGCGCCGCGAGTCCGGCACGCAGGTCAGGGTGATGACGCGGCGCAAGGCGGTCGGCGTCTCCGCCCTGCCCGGCTCCCGGGTGAAAGAGGCCGTCGCGCTGTGCACCGCCCTCTTCGGCGACGGCTTCTTCCCCGACGGCAGCGCCCTCGCGAGCGCCCTGGCCAATGTCAATCCGCAGTCCCACGGCCCGCTCGCGGTGTTCAACTGGACGCGCATCGAGCGCGCCGAGAACTGGCCGCAGTACCACTGCATGACGCCCGGCGTGTCGCGAGTGATCGAGGCGCTGGACCGGGAGCGGCGCGCCGTGGCCGCCGCTTTCGGCATCGAGCTCGGCCCCATCGAAGCGCATTTCGCGCGCTCCTTCGGCACCGCGTCGGAAAAGCTCGAGGACATCGCCGCCGAGCTGCACGCCAAGCGCGGCGGTCCGCCCGGCCCCACGCAGGTCGACACCCGCTACGTGACCGAGGACATGCCCTACGGCCTGGCGTTCGTCGAGGCGCTGGGCACCATCGCCGGCGTGCCGACGCCCGCGACCCGCACCATCGTGGATGCGGCCTCGCTGGTCAACGGCATCGACTTCCGCCGCGAGAACGACCTGCTCGAACCGCTGGGCCTGGCGAACGAAACCGTCGCCGGGCTGCTCGAGCGGCTATGACGCGTCGGCTTCGGGGAAGATCGGCTCCCCGAGGTTGAGCATCAGCCGGTTGGCCCAGGCGAACAGGGCAACCGAATGGATCAGGTCGAGAATCTCCTGCTCCGTCAGCCCGGCTTCCTTCAACCCGCGCACGTCGTCGGCCGAGACCTTGTCCGGCTCGGCACCGAGACGGATCGAGAACGCGACGATGGCCTTCTCGCGCGCCGTGGTGCCGGCGCCTTCCGGCGCCTCGAACACCTGCGAGATCACGTCGTTGCGCTTGGCCAGCTGCTCGAAGCGCTGTGCATGCACCGAGGCGCAGTACACGCAGCCGTTGACGCGCGATTCCACCGTGGCGCCCAGCTCGCGCTCGGCGCGCGGCATGCCGCCCGGCGCGAACATGATCGCGTTGAAGGCGATGGAGCGCTGCAGCAGTATCTCGGGCTGATGCGCCAGCACCAGGAAGTACGGCGAAGTGCGCGCCTGCGGGCTCATCTCGTCGAGCGCGGCCAGCTGGGCCGGCGTGGCGGTGTCGACGTTCACCGTGTCGAGCCACGGCTTCCATTTGAGCACCTCGGTGGTGAAGCCCTTGATGCGGATCGGGGCCGTCATGCCGCAGCCTCCACGGCGACCAGCGCCTTCAGGCCCGCGGCAACGCGGATCTGGTACGAGAGGAATGCGATCAACTGGCTCATCGCCACGATGGCGGGCGTCGACAGGCCGCTCGCGGCCAGCGACTGCACGGCAGCCTTGTCGCCCTCGATGGGGCGCTCGATCAGCTTGCCGGTGAAGGCCAGCACGGCCTGCAGGCGCGCATCGGCCACGGGCCGGCCGGCATCCACGGCAGCGATCACGTCGCCGTCTGCGCCTTCGGCCGCCAACCTGTCGCGGTAGTGCGCGGCGAGGCTGTGCGCCTTCGACACGCGGCAGGCATGCAGCGCCACGAGAAGCCGCTCGCTTACCGACAGGCCTTCGACGGCCGGCGAGAACATCGCGTCGTAGCTGCCCTGCGTGGCTGCAACGACCTTGTCGCGCTGGCGCCGCAGCGCCCAGAGGGGGTGGTCCGGCGCCAGCGGGACGGCGGCATCGATCACATCGTGGGGAGTGCTTGTCATGGTCGGTTTCTTTCTTGGGGCGGCAGCGCGGGCGTCCATTCGTCGCCGAACAGTTCCGGCTCGGCATAGGCCTCGAGGTTGGCGTAGTGGTGGTCGAAGTCTTCGCGGTAGAACAAGCTGGCGATGCCGCTCGCGAGCCGCCTGGCGCCATCGCTGATGGCCGGGATGTCGCCCGACACCGTACCGTGCGACAGCGCAGCCGGGTAGCAGAAGCAGTGGATGCGCCCGAGCCCCGCGCATTCGCCCGGCACGCGCTGCTGGAATTCGAAGGCGGGCCCGAGGTCGGGCGAGTCGGCCAGTTCCTGGTCTTCGTCGCCGGGCGCGGGCTCGAAGCGGTCTTTCCATGTCCGGATGTGGGCTGCGATGGCGGCGAACTCCGGGCGGTTCGGCCAGTCGACCTTGAAGCCGGTCGAGACGATCAGGAAGTCGAACTCGAAAACCCCCTTCGGCGTCGACACACGCATGGCCTCGCCCCGCGGCTCGATGGCGAGGATCGGGCAGCCGAAGTTGAAGAAGGCATTGGTGTGCCCCGACACCCGCAGCGTGCTGCCGTGCGGCGGCGGCACGTTCGCCACGTTGATGTAGTGGCGGATGCGCCACTTGAGCTCGTCGGGCAAATCGTAGTGCCCCTGCGTGAGCCCCGGCACACCCGCACCCTTGCCCTTGTTGACGCGCGGCAAGTCGCCGCGGCGGATCAGCAGCTCGACGCTGCGCGCGCCGGCCTCCAGCGCGGTGGCCGCACTGTCCATGGCCGAGGAGCCCGCGCCGACCACGCCCACGCGCAGGCCTTCGAGCCGGCCGTAGTCCATGTCGTCGGAGGAATGCGCCCACTTCGAGCGCGGCAGTGCGTCGACGAAAGCCGGAACGGCCGGCCCGCCGAGACCGTCGCGTCCGGTCGCAAGGACGACGCGGCGCGCCAGCACGCTGCGTTCGCCCCGCGGCGTGCGAAGGGCCAGCCGCACGCCGGTCGCATCGGGCAGCGGGTGGATGCCGGTCACCGCGGTGTCGTTGCGCACGTCCACGTCCATCACGCGGCGGTACCAGACCAGGTAGTCCATCCACTGCAGGCGCGGGATCTTGTCCATCGCCGTCCAGGCCTCCAGTCCGAACTGGGCCTCGAACCAGGCGCGGAAGGTGAGCGACGGCAGGCCGAGCGCAGGGCCGGTGAGTTCCTTGGGCGAGCGCAGCGTCTCCATGCGCGCCGTCGTCGCCCAGGGGCCCTCCTTGCCCGCGGGCGAGCGGTCGAACACCACGGCGCGAATGCCCAGCTGTGCCAGCGCGACCGAGGCGGCCAGGCCGGCCTGGCCACCGCCGATGATGGCCACGTCGAGCATGGATTCATCGCCGGCCTGTCGGACGGGCATCCAGTTGCGGCCGGGCCAGCCGAGATATTCGAGGTCCTGGGCGAGCCGCGCTTCGAGCGCGGCGAGGGAGGAAGCGGAATCTGATGTCATCTTGAAGAGCGGGGAACGACGCCCAGTGTAGAAAGCTTCGCGGGGTGGCCCGGATTTCGCGTGCCACAATGATTTTCAGACCACAGGGGCCGGCATGGGCAGGAAGAGCGACAGCGAATGGTGGCGCGGCGCGGTGATCTACCAGATCTACCCGCGCAGCTTCATGGACAGCGATGGCGACGGCATCGGCGACCTGCCGGGCATCACGTCCCGGCTCGAGCACGTGGCCAGCCTCGGCGTCGATGCCGTCTGGGTTTCCCCCTTCTTCCGTTCGCCGATGAAGGACTTCGGCTACGACGTGGCCGACTACCGCGCGGTCGATCCGCTGTTCGGCACGCTGGCCGACTTCGACGCCATGCTGGCGCGCATGCACGCGCTGGGCCTGAAGCTCATCATCGACCAGGTGCTTTCGCACACCTCCGACCAGCACGCCTGGTTCGCCGAAAGTCGCAGCAGCCGCGACAACCCCAAGGCCGACTGGTACGTCTGGGCCGACCCCAAGGCCGACGGCACGCCGCCGACCAACTGGCTGTCGGTGTTCGGCGGCTCGGCCTGGCAGTGGGATTCGCGCCGGCGGCAGTACTACCTGCACAGCTTCCTGGCCGAGCAGCCCGACCTCAACTTCCATTGCGACGCCGTGCAGGAGGCCCTGCTGGGCGAGGTGCGCTTCTGGTGCGAGCGCGGCGTGGACGGCTTTCGCTTCGATGCCTGCAACCACCAGTTTCACGACGCGCTGCTGCGCGACAACCCGCCGGCCTCGCTGGCGTCGATCGACGAAGTCAGCACGGTGCGCGCCGACAACCCCTACGCGATGCAGCAGCACCTGTACGACAAGAGCCAGATGGAGAACTTGGCCTTCCTCGAAAGCCTGCGCCGCCTGCTCGACGATTACGGCGCGGTGGCGCTGGGCGAGGTCGGCGACGAGAACGCGCCGCCCGTCATGGCGCAGTACACCGAGCTCGGCAAGCGCCTGCACCTGGCCTACAGCTTCAGCCTGCTGACGGCAGACCACCGCCCCGCCCACTTGCGCCACCAGGTCGAGGCGCTCGACGACGCGCTGGCGCCCACCGGCGGCTGGGGTTGCTGGGCGGTGTCGAACCACGACGTGCCGCGCGTCGCCACGCGATGGAGCGACGGCGGCCCGGCCGACACCCGGCGCGACCGGCTCTGGCTGGCGCTGCTGCTCGCGCTGCGCGGCAGCGCCAGCATCTACCAGGGCGAGGAACTGGGCCTGCCCGAGGCCGAAGTGCCCTTCGAGTTGCTGCAGGACCCGTACGGCCGCGCGTTCTGGCCCGAGTTCAAGGGCCGCGACGGCTGCCGCACGCCGATGCCGTGGACCGCTCAAACGGCGAACGGCGGCTTCACCACCGGCGCGCCCTGGCTGCCGGTGTACGGCCCTCATCTGCCGCTGGCCGTCGAACGGCAGGCCGCGCAACCCGATTCGATGCTCGCCTTCAGCCGCACACTGCTGCACTGGCGCCGTACGCAGCCCCTGCTGCGCACCGGCGGCATCCGCTTCATCGATGCGCCCGAGCCCCTGCTGCATTTCGAGCGGCGCGACGGGCATTCGTCGCTGCAGGCGGTCTTCAACCTCGGAAGCGAACCGGTTTCGATGCCGCTGACCGAAGCCCTGATGCCTCTCGTCGGACATCCGCTCGCGCCGAGCGCCGTCATGCAGGCCGAAGGCGGAAAGCGCATGCTGGTGCTCGCGCCATATGGCGTCTTCTTCGGCACGCCCGCCGCCGAAGGACGAAGCTGAGCACCATGCCTTCCTCCAAGCCGCTGCCCGAATCCGAAGTCCATGCGCTGATGCGCGCGGAGCATGGCGACCCGTTCGCCGTGCTGGGCCCGCACGAGACGCCCGAAGGCCTGGAAGTGCGCGCATTGCTGCCCGGCGCGCAGCGCGTGGCCGTGCTGCACTCGCGCACCGGCTGGCCGCTGGCCATCCTCGCACGGCATCCGGAGTCGGATTTGTTCTGCGGGCTGGTCCCGGCAGCGGAGGCCCGCATGGGCTACTCGTTCCAGGTCGACTGGGAGGCGCACACCTCGCGGCTCGAAGACCCCTACCGCTTTCCGTTCGTGCTCGGCGAAACCGACGTGTGGCTGCTGGCCGAGGGCACGCACCTGCGCCCCTGGGAACGGCTGGGTGCGCACCTGCGCGAGATGGACGGCGTGAAGGGCGTGGCCTTTGCCGTCTGGGCCCCGAATGCAAGGCGCGTGTCGGTGGTGGGCAACTTCAACAACTGGGACGGCCGGCGCCACATGATGCGGCTGCGCCGCGAGTGCGGCGTGTGGGAGATCTTCGCGCCGCATGTGTCCATCGGCGACAGCTACGAGTTCGAGATCCTGTCCGCGCAGGGCGAGGTGCTGCGCAAGGCCGACCCCTTCGCGTTCTCGTCGCAGCTGCGGCCCGACACCGCCTGCGTGGTGCAGCCCCTGCCCGCGCCGGTGAAGCTGCCCGAAGGCCGCGCCGCCGCGAACGGGCGCCACGCGCCGATCAGCATCTACGAAGTGCACCTGGGCTCGTGGCGTCGCAAGAACAACGGCCACGAATGGCTGGACTACCGCGAGCTGGCCGACACGCTGGTGCCCTACGCGCGCGACATGGGCTTCACGCACATCGAGTTGCTGCCGATCAGCGAACACCCCTTCGACGGCTCATGGGGCTACCAGCCGATCGGGCTCTATGCGCCCACCTCGCGCTTCGGCACGCCGGGCGACTTCCGGCACTTCGTGGAGGCGGCGCATGCCGCAGGGCTGGGCGTGATCCTCGACTGGGTGCCCGCGCACTTCCCGACCGATTCGCACGGCCTCGGCCGCTTCGACGGCACTGCGCTGTACGAGTACGCCGACCCGCGCGAAGGCTTTCACAACGACTGGCAGACGCTGATCTTCAACTACGCGCGCACGGAGGTGCGCAACTACCTCGTCGGCAATGCGCTGTACTGGCTGGAGCGCTACGGCGTGGACGGCCTGCGCGTGGATGCGGTGGCTTCGATGCTGTACCGCGACTACAGCCGCAAGGCCGGCGAGTGGGTGCCGAACGTGCTCGGCGGGCGCGAGAACCTGGAGGCCATCGACTTCCTGCGGCGCATGAACCGCGTGGTGGGCATCGAGCGGCCCGGGGCCATGACGGTGGCAGAGGAATCGACGAGCTTCCCCGGCGTGACCCGGCCGCCGGAAGACGGCGGGCTGGGCTTTCACTACAAGTGGAACATGGGGTGGATGAACGACACGCTGGCGTATGCAGGCACCGATCCGGTCTACCGCAAGCATCACCACCAGCAGATCACCTTCGGGCTGATGTATGCGCACAGCGAGAACTTCGTGCTGCCGCTGTCGCACGACGAGGTGGTGCACGGCAAGGGCTCGATGATCGGGCGGATGCCGGGCGACGAGTGGCAGAAATTCGCGGGCCTGCGCAACCTGTATGGCTACCTCTGGGCGTATCCGGGGAAGAAGCTGCTGTTCATGGGAGGCGAGTTTGCGCAATACGCGGAGTGGAATGCCGACCGCAGCCTCGACTGGCATCTGCTGGAGCACGCGGCGCATCAAGGGGTGCGGCGGCTGGTGCGCGACCTGAACAACGTGTATCGGCACTTTCCTGCGCTGCACGAGCTCGACCATGAGGGCGCTGGGTTCGAGTGGATCGTGCATGACGATGCGGATCAATCGGTGTTTGCGTTTGTCCGGCGGGCGCGGGATGGAGCGTTCGTGGTGGCGGTCTGCAACTTCACGCCGGTGCCTCGGCATGGGTATCGGCTGGGGGTTCCTTGTGCTGGCTCCTATCGGGAGATTGTCAATACGGATGGCTCGATTTATGGGGGCAGTGGTTTGGGGAACGAGGTTGTCGAGAGTTCTCCTGTGCCCTGGCATGGGAAGGCGGACTCTGTTTCGATCAGCGTGCCGCCGCTGGCTACTGTGATGTGGGTGTTGGCTTGACGTTCTTTGGACTGGTTTGTTTTTCGGGGCCGGGTCTCGCCCCGGCGGGCGACTCACTTTCTTTTGCTTCGCCAAAAGAAAGTAAGCAAAGAAAAGGCGACCCTACTGTCTGCGTCCCTCCGCTTCGCTACGGGCAACCTGCGGTGCTCGACTCCGGAGGGGGTCCGCAGAACTCGCTTCGCTCAAACAGCTGCGGCCCTGATCCCTCCTGCGTCTGCGCTCCTCGGCGCAGCCAGAAGGGATTTGGAACGCGCCGTCGCTGCGCTCGGCTCCGGAACAGCCAATACCAAAACCAAAAGCCAATACCAACCACCGCAGGCGCAAAGCGCCTGCGGTGGCTTGGTGGCCGAGCGAAGCAAAGGCCCGGGAGGGCTCCCCTCCCCTCTGGCTGGGAGCGCAGCGTTTCGCGGATCAGGGCTCGCAGCTGTTTGAGCGAAGCGAGTTCTGCGAGACCCCGCGAAACGCGAGCACCGCAGGTTGCCCGTAGCGAAGCGGAGGGTCGCAGACAGTGGGGTCGCCTTTCTTTTGCCTACTTTTCTTTGGCGAAGCAAAGAAAAGTAGGTCGCCCGCCGGGGCGAGTCCCGGCCCCGGAAAGCAACCACCCGCCGGAGGCAGCAACATGCTGAACCCAGGCACCCCCTTCCCCTTGGGCGCAACACCGTCGCAACAGGGAGTCAACTTCGCAATAGCAGCGCCAACAGCAGAAGCAGTACAGCTCTGCATCTTCGACAGCACCGGCAAGAGCGAGCAGCAACGCCTCAACCTACCGGTATGCACAGACGGCATCTGGCACGGCCACCTGCCCAGCGGCAAGCCCGGCCTGATCTACGGCTACAGAGTCCATGGCCCCTGGAACCCGCACGGGGGCCAGCGCTTCAACCCCGCCAAGCTTCTGCTCGACCCCTACGCCCGCGAGATCGTCGGCAGCTACGACGGCAGCGACATCTTCCTGGGCCACGACCCCGCGAACCCGGACAAGAGGGACACCCGCGACAACGCAGCCGTCGCGCTCAAGGCCCGTGTCGCGCAATCCGCCGGTCCGGCAGCGGCATCCGGCCACGCCCGCATCCCCGCCGGCGAGCGCGTGCTCTGCGAGCTGCACGTCAAAGGCCAGACCAAGCTCCACCCCGCAGTCCCCGCGGCACTCCGGGGCACCTACGCCGGCCTCGCGGAGCCCGCCGTGCTCGACCACCTCCAGCGCCTGGGTGTCACCACCCTGAGCCTCATGCCCGTCCAGCACCGCGCCGACGAGCAACGCCTGCTGCGCATGGGCCTGAGCAACTACTGGGGCTACACCACCATCGGCTGGTTCGCTCCCGAGGCCCGCTACTGGAGCGGCCGCCCCGGCACCACGCCCGCCAGCGAGTTCCGCGCGATGGCCGACGCCATACACGCACGTGGCATGGAGCTGGTGATCGACGTGGTCTACAACCACAGCGCCGAGACCGACGAGCTCGGCCCGACGCTTTCGATGCGCGGCATCGACAACGCGCTGTACTACCACCTGCGCGCCGACGACCGCGCCCTCTACGAGAACTGGGCCGGCACGGGCAACTGCCTGAACCTCGGCGAGCCGCGCGTGCTGCAGCTGGTGATGGACAGCCTGCGTTTCTGGGCCTGCGAGATGGGTGTCGACGGCTTCCGCTTCGATCTCGCGCCCGTGCTCGGGCGCGCCGACGCGCAGCGCGGCTTCGACCCACGCGCGCCCTTCTTCGCCGCCATCGCGCAAGACCCGGTGCTCTCGCGCACCCTCCTCATCGCCGAACCCTGGGACATCGGCCCCGGCGGCTACCGCCTTGGCGAGTTCCCGTCGGGCTGGCTCGAATGGAACGACCGCTACCGCGACGCGCAGCGCGGCTTCTGGCTGCGGCAGGCGCACGACGACAGGGCCAGCCTCGGCGACTTCGCCCATCGCTTCACCGCTTCCAGCACGCAGTTCGCCCATCACGGCCGCGCGCCGACCGCGAGCGTCAACTTCGTCACCGCGCACGACGGCTTCACGCTGCGCGACCTCGTGAGCTACAACGAGCGTCACAACCTCGCCAACGGCGAGGACAACCGCGACGGCCACGGCCACAACATGAGCAACAACTGCGGCGTCGAGGGCCCGAGCGACGACCCTGCCGTGCTGGCCCTGCGCAGCCGCCTGCAGCGCGCGCTGCTCGCCACGCTGATGCTGTCACAGGGCACGCCCATGCTGCTGGCCGGCGACGAGCTGGGCCACAGCCAGCAGGGCAACAACAACGCCTACTGCCAGGACAACGAGACCACATGGCTCGCGTGGATCGGCGCCTCCGCCCCCAACAGCGACGCGGCCCGCACAAGCGCCTTCGTGGCGCGCCTGGCCGCCCTGCGCCGCGAAGCCCCGGCCCTGCGCAGCACCCGCTGGTGGCCGGCCGAGACGCTACAGGGCACGCCACTGGGCATCCACTGGCTGCGCCCCGACGGCGAACCGATGACGGCCGACGACTGGCGCACGGGCACGGCACTCGCAATCCTTTTCGGCGATGGCGCCGGCGCCGGTGACGGCGGCTCGTGGCTGGTGCTGGTGAACGCAGGCCCGCAGGCTGTGTCCTTCAGGCTGCCCGCGGGCGCGTGGCGCCTGCGCCTGTCCACCGATCCCGAGGACGATCCGGGTGAGTTGGGCCGGGCGCTCGGCGGCACGGCGCAAGTGCCTTTTTCAAGCATCGGGATCGCAAGAACGTAGGAGCCAGGCGCACGGCGCGGTGCTAGTCTCGATACAGAGACCCTGACGGCGAATGAATTCCAACAAGCGAACGAACGGAGACTCAGGATGGACAACCTCACACCGAAAGCGCAGCCCTCGCAGGAGCTGCAGGCCCATCAACTGGTCCGCCGCACCATCGCCCTGGTGCTGGCCGGCGGACGCGGCTCCCGCCTCAAGCAGCTGACCGACCGGCGCGCCAAGCCGGCCGTGTACTTCGGCGGCAAGTTCCGCATCATCGACTTCGCGCTGTCGAACTGCCTGAACTCGGGCATCCGGCGCATGGCGGTGGTTACGCAGTACAAGTCGCATTCGCTCATGCGCCACCTGCAGCGCGGCTGGAGCTTCCTGCGCGCCGAGCTCAACGAAATGGTCGACGTGCTGCCCGCACAGCAACGCGTGGGCGACGAGCACTGGTACCGCGGCACGGCCGACGCGGTGTTCCAGAACCTCGACATCATCCAGACCCGCTCCACCCGCCACGACTACGTGGTGGTGCTGGCCGGCGACCACATCTACAAGATGGACTACTCGATCATGGTCAAGGACCATGCCGAGCACGGCCTGGGCTGCACGGTCGGCTGCATCGAAGTGCCGCGCATGGAGGCCACGGCCTTCGGCGTGATGGCCATCGATGAGAGCCGCCGGATCACCGATTTCCTCGAAAAGCCCGCCGACCCGCCCGCCATGCCCGGGCACCCCGAGGTGGCGCTGGCGAGCATGGGCATCTACGTGTTCGACTCCGAGTACCTTTACCAGTTGCTGGAAGAAGACAGCGTCAACCCCGATTCGAGCCACGATTTCGGCAAGGACATCATCCCCCGCGCCGTGGCCCAGGGCCGCGCGCTGGCCCATCCTTTCGGCCTGTCGTGCGTCACGCGGGCCTCGCGCGGGCCGGACGCCAAAGCCTACTGGCGCGACGTGGGCACGATTGATGCATTCTGGGCAGCCAACCTCGACCTGGCCTCCATCACTCCGGAGCTCGACATCTATGACACCGACTGGCCCATCTGGACCTACCAGCGGCAGTTGCCGCCGGCCAAGTTCGTGCTCGATCGCGAGGGCAAGCATGGCATGACGGTCAACACCATCGTGTCGGGTGGCTGCATCGTCTCGGGCTCCAAGGTCAGCAGCTCGGTGCTGTTCTCGGGCGTGCGCATCCACTCCTTCTGCGAGATCAACGAGGCGGTGCTGCTGCCCGACGTGGAAGTCGGGCGCGGTGCCCGGCTCAACCGCGTGGTGATCGACCGTGGCTGCGTGATCCCCGACGACATGGTGATCGGCGAGGACGCCGAAGTCGACGCCGCGCGCTTCGAGCGCACCGAGAACGGCGTGGTGCTGGTCACGCGCGAGATGCTCAAACGACTGGCTGCATGAGATTCGCCCCCAGTCTTCGCGCACTTCGTGTCGCTTCGCCAACCCCCTCGCCGGGGGCAATACCAGCGGCCCGGCAAAGCCGGTTCCGCGGTATTCCTGGAAGAAACCAGGTCTTTGTGCCATCCCATCTTGCATGGAGGCAGCACTGACGATGCGAATCCTCCAGGTCAGCGCCGAACTCTTCCCCCTCCTCAAGACCGGCGGCCTGGCGGACGTCGCCGGTGCCCTGCCCCTGGCGCTCATGGCCGAAGGACAGGACGCGCGCGTGCTGCTGCCGGGCTTTCCGGCCATCGTGGCGGGCGTGCGCGACCTGGCGCCCGTGGCCGGCTTCGACGCGCCCTGGGGCGAGCGCTTCGGGCTGCGCCTCGGGCATATCGACATCGACGGGGCGCCCGGCATCCCTGCCTACGTGATCGATGCGCCGGCGCTCTACGACCGGCCCGGCAATCCCTACGAGGACACCGCGCGCCAGCCCTATGGCGACAACCACCGCCGCTTCGCCCTGCTCGGCTGGGCCGCGGCGCAGCTGGCGCAAGGGCTCGATCCGCTGTGGCAGCCCGAAGTCGTGCATGCGCACGACTGGCACGCCGCGCTCGCGCCGGCCTACCTGCACTTCGCGCGGCAACAGGCCGGCGGCCCGCGCGTGGGCAGTGTCTTCACGGTGCACAACCTCGCCTACCAGGGCCTCTTCGCGCCATGGAACTTCGCGGAACTCGGCCTGCCCGGCCCTGCGTTCCAGATGAACGGCCTCGAATACCACGGCCAGGTCTCGTTCATGAAGGGCGGCCTGTATTTCGCCGACCGGCTCACCACGGTCAGCCCGACCTATGCACTCGAGATCCAGACGCCCGAGCAGGGCTGCGGGCTCGACGGCCTGCTGCGGCTGCGCAGCAGCGCGCTCACCGGCATCCTCAACGCGGTCGACGACCAGGTCTGGAACCCGGCGACCGACGCCGCGCTGGTGCAGGGCTATCACACGCCCGAAGGCCGCCACATGGCCGGCAAGGCGCGCTGCAAGTCGGTGCTGCAGCACCAGCTGGGGCTGGCCGATCGGCCGGATGCGCCGCTCTTCATCCTCGTGAGCCGGCTCACCGAGCAGAAGGGGCTGCATCTGGTGCTCGGCGGGCTCGATGCGCTGCTCGCCCAGGGCGGCCAGCTCGCATTGCTGGGCAGCGGCGAGGCCTGGCTCGAAGAGGCCTTTCGCCAGCGCGCGGCGGCCGCGCCGCAGTCGGTCAGCGCCACCATCGGCTACAACGAGACGCTGGCCCACCAGCTGTTCGGTGCGGGCGACGTGACGCTGGTGCCTTCGCTCTTCGAGCCCTGCGGCCTCACGCAGATGTACGGCCTGAAGTACGGCAGCCTGCCGCTGGTGCGCCGCGTCGGCGGGCTGGCCGACACGGTGGTCGACAGCTCGCTCGAAGACCTCGCCAGTGGGGGCGCCACCGGTTTCGTGTTCGACAGCTTCGATGTCCAGAGCTACGAACGCGCCGTGCGCCGCGCCTTTGCGCTGTACCAGCGTGCGCCCGACTGGCGGCGCGTGCGGGGCAACGCCATGCGCCGGCCCGCCGACTGGGCCACTGCGGCGGCGCAGTACATCGACGTTTATCGGCAGGCGCTGGGATGACGCGCCTCTTCTCCACGCCGACGGGGTACCTTGCTCCGCGAATGTCCTCCGGCCTTCGGCCTCCCCCTTTATTTCGCTGCGCAAGGCACCCCATCGGCGTGATCGATGGGCGCGGCGCTTGAACTGCGGGCACCACAGCCGCGTCCATGTGCGAATGGCGCCGGGTGCTCCCCGCAGCGAAATAAAGGAGGAGGCCGAAGGCCGGGGGACATTCGCGGAGGGGAGCACCCGGTGTCATTCGCACGCACCCAAGACAAACGTACAGCAGCAAAACACCATCACCCACCCCGAAGAGCGCCAATCATGACGATCAAAGACTTCGCCTACGACCACCCCGACCGCGACGTCGCGGCCTTCAAGCGCGCGGTGGCCAACAAGCTGATCTACGCGGTCGGCAAGGACCCGGTCGCCGCCAGCAAGGACGATTGGCTCAACGCCACCTCGCAGGCCGTGCGCGACCAACTGGTCGAGCGCTGGATGATGACCACTCGCGCCAACTACGCACAGGACCTGAAGCGCGTCTACTACCTGTCGATGGAGTTCCTGATCGGGCGCACCTTCACCAACGCGCTGCTGGCGGTCGACCTCTACGACACCGTGCGCGAGGCGCTGGCCGACTTCGGCGTCGACATGGACGCACTGGCCGAACGCGAACCCGATGCGGCGCTGGGCAACGGCGGCCTCGGCCGGCTCGCGGCGTGCTTTCTCGACTCGATGGCCACGCTCGGAGTGCCGGGCATGGGCTACGGCATTCGCTACGAATACGGCATGTTCCGCCAGCGCATCGTCGACGGCCAGCAGGTCGAGACGCCCGACTACTGGCTCACGCGCGGCAACCCGTGGGAGTTCCAGCGGCCCGAGGTGAACTACCGCGTGCGCTTCGGCGGCCATGTGCAGAAGCGGGAAGGCACCAACGCCCCTTACGGCGCGGCCGACTGGGTCGACACGCACGACGTGCTCGCCGTGGCCTACGACACCATCATCCCCGGCTACGGCACGCAGGCCACCAACACGCTGCGGCTGTGGTCGGCGCGCGCCACCGAGGAGATCGACCTCTCGGCCTTCAACCGCGGCAACTACATGCAGGCGGTGGAAAGCAAGAACCACTCGGAGAACGTCTCGCGCGTGCTCTACCCCGACGACTCCACGCCCTCGGGCCGCGAGCTGCGGCTGCACCAGGAGTATTTTTTCTGCAGCGCGAGCGTGCAGGACCTGCTGCGGCGCTACCTGCGCAACCACAAGACCTTCGACCAGCTCTCGGAGAAGGTCAGCATCCACCTGAACGACACGCACCCCGTGCTCGCCGTGCCGGAGCTGATGCGCCTGCTGCTCGACGAGTACGGCCTCACATGGGACGTGGCCTGGACGCACACGCAGAAGGTGTTCAGCTACACCAACCACACGCTGATGCACGAGGCGCTGGAGACCTGGCCGGTCGAGATGCTCGGGCGCATCCTGCCGCGGCACCTGCAGATCATCTACGACATCAACGCCAGGTTCCTGGCCGCCGTGACACAGAAAGTCGGCAACGACGTGGAGCTGATGCGCCGGCTGTCGCTGGTCGACGAGGCCGGCGAGCGGCGCGTGCGAATGGCCTACGTCGCGGTGCTGGCCAGCCACTCGATCAACGGCGTGTCGGGGCTGCACTCGGAGCTGATGAAGCAGTCGATCTTCTCGGACTTCGCGAAGATCTTTCCCGAGCGTTTCAACAACAAGACCAACGGCGTCACCCCGCGCCGCTGGCTGGCGCAGGCCAACCCGCCGCTAGCGGCGCTGCTCGACCAGCGCATCGGCAAGGGCTGGCGGCGCGACCTGTCGCAGCTCGAGGCGCTCAGGCCCATGGCCGAGCAGCCGGCCTTCGTGCGCGCCTTTCGCCATGCCAAGCGCGAGAACAAGCTGCGGCTGGCCAACTGGGTCGAGCAGCACCTGAAGATCGACATCGACACGGACGCGATGTTCGACGTGCAGGTCAAGCGCATCCACGAGTACAAGCGGCAGCTGCTCAACGTGCTGCACGTGGTGTCGCGCTATCACCGCATCCTCGACGCGCAGGCGGCCGGCACGCCGATGGACATCGTGCCGCGCGTGGTGGTGTTCGCGGGCAAGGCGGCCTCGGCCTACGCGATGGCCAAGCTCGTCATCCGGCTCATCAACGACGTCGCCAGCACCATCAACGCCGATGCGCGCGTGGGCAAGCTGCTGAAGGTGGTGTTCCTGCCGAACTACAGCGTGAGCCTGGCCGAAGTCATCATGCCGGCGGCCGACCTGTCGGAGCAGATCTCGACGGCCGGCACCGAGGCCTCGGGCACCGGCAACATGAAGTTCGCGCTCAACGGTGCGCTGACCATCGGCACGCTGGACGGCGCCAACGTGGAAATGCGCGAAAACGTGGGGCCGGAGAACATCTTCATCTTCGGCAACACCACGCCCGAAGTGGCCGACATCCGCGCGCGGGGCTACCAGCCGCGCGAGATCTACGAAGGGAGCGCCGAACTCAAGCGCGTGCTCGACGCGATCCGCGACGGCGCGTTCTCACCCGGCGAACCCGCGCGCTACCAGGGCATCTACGACGCGCTGGTGAACTGGGGCGACCACTACCTGCTGTTGGCCGACTACGCGAGCTACGTGGCGAAGCAGGCAGAAGTCGATGCGCTGTACCGCGATTCGGATGCGTGGACGCGAATGGCGATCCTCAACGTGGCGGGGATGGGTGCGTTCTCGTCGGACCGCACCATTGCGCAGTACGCGCACGAGATCTGGCGCACCAAGCCCGTTGTGCTGGGCTGAGCATCCGGTATTTGCTCCCTCCCCCGCTGGGGGAGGGTTGGGGTGGGGGCTGACGGCCTCCACCACCGCGCAGCCTCCGATGCCGCCGTGCCCCCATCCCAGCCTTCCCCCGGAAGGGGAAGGAGCAAGACAAGGCAAAGTCAGCGCGGCTTCTTCTCGCCTGCCGGCTCTGCCTCGGTCACGAAGCCGATGCGGCTCAGCCCGGCCTTGTTCGCGATGCCCATCAGCGCCACCACCTTGCCATAGGGCACGGCCTGGTCGGCGCGCAGCTGCACCTCGGTGTCCTTGCTGTCGGCAGCGGCCTTTTCGAGTTGCTGCGCCAGTTCCTCGTCGGTCACGGCCTTGTCGTTGAAGAAGACCTTGCCCGAGGCGTCGACCGACAGGCTCACGAACTTGGGCGTGTCGTTGGGCTGCCCGGCGTCGGTCTGCGGCAGGTCGAGCTTGATCGAGCTGGCCATCAGCGGCGCGGTGATGATGAAGATCACGAGCAGCACCAGCATCACGTCGACCAGGGGCGTCACGTTGATGTCGGACAGCGGCCGCTGCGCACCGGCGCCCATGGCACGCCCGCCGCCTGCGGCGCTGCTGCCCAGTGAAGTGCGACCGAAGGCCATGGCGCGCGCGCTCCCTAGACCGGCATCGGCCGCGCCGGCGGCGGTGCGGCGGGTGCCGGCGCCTCGCCGAAGCTGCCCAGCAGGTCGTGCGCGAAGCCTTCGAGCTCGGCTTCGATGCGGCCGATGACGCGGCCGAAGACGTTGTAGGCCAGCACGGCCGGAATGGCCACGGCGAGGCCGAAGGCCGTCATGATGAGCGCCTCGCCGACGGGGCCCGCCACCTTGTCGATGGTGAAGCCGCCGGTCTGGCCGGCAATGCCCGACAGCGCGCCGTAGATGCCCCAGACCGTGCCCAGCAATCCGACGAAAGGCGCCGTGGCGCCCACCGTGGCGAGCAGGATCTGCCCCGCCTGCAGCCGGCGCAGCGCGCCGTGCAAGGCGTCGCGCAGCACGCGCGTGAGCCGCTGGTTGCGGTCGACCGAAGCACCCAGCGTGCCGGCCGGCGCACCGGCGGCGATGCTCTTGATGGCCGACACCGCGGGCGACACGAGCGTCGCGCGGTCGAAGGCCCGGAGCTTCAGCTCGGCATCGGCCAGCGTGGACGACTGCCAGAACGCCGCGATGCTGCGCAGCACGTCGCGCGTGCCGCCGCGCAGCAGCCACGCCTTCCAGAGAATGATGACCCAGCTCGCGACCGACATCGCCAGCAGCAGCGCCGCCACCGAACGGCTGACGCCGTCGCCATGGGTCAGCAGTTCGAGCACGCTCATCGATGGTCCCTTGAGTTAGCGCAGGCCCAGCACGTCGTACATGTCGAACAGGCCGGCGCGCTGCCCCTCCAGGAAGCGCACCGCACGCAGGCTGCCCTGCGCATAGGTGACGCGGCTCGACGACTTGTGGGTGATCTCGATGCGCTCGCCGGTGCCCGCGAACAGCACGGTGTGGTCGCCCACGATGTCGCCGCCGCGGATGGCCGAGAAGCCGATGGTGGAGGGGTCGCGCTCGCCGGTGATGCCTTCGCGGGCGTACACGGCGCAGTCTTTGAGGTCGCGGCCCAGCGCATCGGCGATGACTTCGCCCATCTTGAGCGCGGTGCCCGAGGGCGCATCGACCTTGTGGCGGTGGTGCGCCTCGATGATCTCGATGTCATAGCCGGTCGACATGGCCTTGGCCGCCATTTCGAGCAGCTTGAAGGTGACGTTGACGCCCACGCTCATGTTGGGCGCCATCATGATCGCGATGTCTTTCGCGATCTCGGCGATCTCGGCCTTCTGCGCGTCGCTGAAGCCGGTGGTGCCGATGACCGCCTGCACGCCGAGCTCGCGGCATGCCGCCAGGTGCGCGAGCGTGCCTTCGGGGCGGGTGAAGTCGATGAGCACCTGCGCGTCCTTCAGGCCTGCGCGCAGGTCGGACACGATGGACACGCCGCTCTCGAAGCCCAGGAAGGCGCCGGCATCGGTGCCGAGTGCCGGGCTGCCGGCGATGTCGAGCGCGCCGGCCAGGCGCAGGTCGGGCGCATTGCGCACCGCCTCGATCAGCATGTGGCCCATGCGGCCGGATGCTCCCGCGACGGCGATGCGGCGTGGCGCGGGAGTGGAATTGGCAGGAGTGGAGGTGGATTCAGTCACGCGGATTCAGTCTTCGAGGATTTCGAAACGGCCAATGGCATGCATGCACACGGGACGGACGCCGCCTGGCTCGGCGGGCGCCGCCCGCTGCTGATGCTGCTCGTGCCGCGCTCAGCGCGCGGCTTCGAGCGGAGGATAGGCAGCCGGCAGCGGCGGCAGGGAAGCCGATGCGCCCGCGGCGGAATCGGTTTTTTTCTCGTCCTTGGAGGGTGCGAATTTCTTGAGCTCGTCTTCCGAGGCCTCGAGCGTGGGCACCTTGCCGGACTTCTTGCGGGTGTCGAGCGTGGCGACGAACTCTTCCTCGCTGGGCATCTCGTCGCCCTCGAAGCGGTCGAGCAGCTCGCCGTTGAAGAACACGGTCAGGTGGCGTTCCTGCGGGTCCACGCCCTGGCGGCGAATGGTGAACACGTAGTCCCAGCGATTGGCGTGGAACACGTCGTTCAGCAGCGAAGTGCCGAGGATTTCACGCACCTGCTGGCGCGACATGCCCGGCTTGAGCGCCGCGACTTGTTCCTTCGACACGAAATTGCCCTGCACCACTTCGACTTTGTACGGAGTGACGGCGGCCAGCGCGCCACGCGTGCGATCGCTGAAACCGCTGCAGGCACCAAGGCAGAGCGTTGCGGCAACGGCAGCAACCAGCAGCCAGGGACGGCGTTGGAGAATGGCAGGCATGGGAGGAAAAAGGGGGGTAGCGATATGATCGGCCATTGTAGCGGCTGGCCCTTTTCAGGGCCTTTGCCGCAGCCCAGGGGCGCAGGAATCACATGGCCAACATCGACGAACTCAAGAATACCGGCCTCAAGGCCACTTTGCCACGCCTGAAGATCCTCGAGATCTTCCAGACCGGCAGCCAACGGCACATGACGGCGGAAGACGTGTTCCGCGTGCTGCTCAACGAACACTCCGACATCGGCCTGGCCACCGTCTACCGCGTGCTCACGCAGTTCGAGCAGGCCGGCATCCTCGAGCGCAGCCATTTCGAAAGCGGCAAGGCGGTCTACGAACTGAACGAAGGCACGCACCACGACCACCTGATCTGCACCTCGTGCGGCAAGGTCGAGGAGTTCTACGACGCCGAGATCGAACGCCGCCAGCAGATGATCGCCAAGGACAAGGACTGGATCCTGCAGGACCATGCCATGTCGCTGTACGGCCTTTGCGGGGACTGCGCCAAGAAGCGTTGACCCCCGAGGGGGAGGCGCGGCCCGCCTTGGGGCGGCCCGGCGGCGGCCGCATACCCCCAACCAGTCAGTCCCCTTCGCGGCCGTTTTCCATCGCCTTGTGGTGGCGCGCCACGAAGTCGGCGTACGTGTCGATGCCGCGCAGCTGCAGGATCGAGTTGCGCACCGCAGCCTCCACCAGCACGGCGATGTTGCGCCCGGCCACCACCTGGATGATGACCTTGCGCACCGGAATGCCCAGCACGTCCTGCGTGAGCGGCGCCGAGGGCATGCGCTCGTAGTCGCGCTCGAAGCTGTCGCGCCGCACGAGGTGCACGATGAGCTTGAGCCGCATCTTCCGGCGCACCGCCGTCTCGCCGAAGATCGCGCGGATGTCCAGCAGGCCGATGCCGCGCACTTCCAGCAGGTTCAGCAGCAGGTCGGGGCAGCGCCCTTCGATGGTGTTCTGGTTGATGCGGAAAAGGTCGACCGCGTCGTCGGCCACGAGGCCGTTGCCGCGCGAGATCAGCTCCAGCCCGAGCTCGCTCTTGCCCAGGCCCGATTCGCCCGTGATCATCACGCCCATGCCCAGGATGTCCATGAACACGCCGTGCATCGAGGTGCGCTCGGCAAAGTGCTTGGACAGGTAGGCGCGCAGCAGGTCGATCACGAAGGCCGACGACTCGCGCGTGGCGAACAGCGGCAGCTGGGCGCGCTCGCAGATCGACAGCAGTTCGTCCGGCGCGGCCTGGCCGTCGGCCAGCACCAGCATCGGGGGCTCCAGCGTGACGATGCGGGCGATGCGCCGGGCGCAGTCTTCCTCGCTGCCGCGCGTCAGGTAGGCCACCTCCCGGGCGCCGAGGATCTGCACACGGTAGGGGTGGATGTAGTTGAGGTAGCCGACGAGGTCAGCGGCCGACTGCGCACGGCTGATGACCTCCGCATCGAACTGACGCTCCGACGCGCCGAGCCCCGCGAGCCATTCCCAGCGGAGCGAGCCACGGAACTCCTCGAACATGGCATCGGCGCTGATGACGGTCGGCTTCATGCGTTCAGGAGACGGCGCGCAGGCGCCGGCATTGCGTTGGAATGAGGGAAGAAGAAGCCGCGCAGCTTATCAGCAGCCGCGCGCGCCGCCGCATGCGCTCAGGCGACCTGCGTGGATTGCCAGCCGGCGATCAAGTCGTGCAGGGCGGTGGCGTCGGTGCTGGACTTGATCTGTTCGCGCAGGCTGGCGTCGCTCAGCAGTTCAGCGATTTCGGAGAGGATTTCGAGGTGCTTCTGCGTGGCCGCTTCGGGCACCAGCAGGAAGATCAGCAGCGCGACGGGCTGCTCGTCGGGTGCGTCGAAGCCGATGGGGTTGGCCAGCTGGAACACGGCCGCCATCGGCGCCTTGAGGCCCTTGATGCGGCCATGCGGAATGGCCACGCCATGGCCCAGACCGGTGGAACCGAGGCGCTCGCGCGCAAACAGGCTGTCGGTAATCAGGGCGCGGCCCAGACCGTGAAGGCTTTCGAACAGCAGGCCGGCTTCTTCGAAAGCACGTTTCTTGCTGGTAGCGTCAACGCTCACAAGCACTTGAGCGGGCGGCAGGATGGACGCGAGGCGATTCATGGTGGGTGCAGGGCGGGGGCGATTATGCACCCGCTTGGTAAAAACCCCCAGTCCCCCTATTTACTTTCTGTCTACATGTTGCCCAGAGGCCTCGTGCCCCCTCTGGGAGCTTGCCAAAGCCCCACCGCTGCAGTCGGAAAACAAAAAGCCGCCCGAAGGCGGCCTTGGATGCGAGCCCGAGGGCTCCTCTTACATCACGCGCTTGGGCGCAGCGTGATGGTGGTCCTGCAGGCGGTCCTTGTGGCGCACCACCTGGCGGTCGAGCTTATCGACCAGTTCATCGACCGCGGCGTAGAGATCAGCGTGGCTCGATTCCGCGAACATGTCATTACCCTTGACGTGGATGTTGCATTCCGCCCTTTGGCGGCGTTCCTTTTCCTTTTGCTTTTCCACCGTGAGGATCACCTTCACATCGACGAGCTGGTCGAAATGTCGGGTGATCCGGTCCAGCTTGCTCGTGACGTAGGTGCGCAAGGCAGGTGTGACGTCGAGGTGATGACCGCTGATCGTCAAATTCATGAATGACCTCCTGGAATTGACGGTTGGGGAAATGACCGCACTGCGGAATGCAGCTTGGCCGGCGAGAAACGGGAGTTGTGAGAGAGGGGGCGGGGGGAAGAAAAGAAGAAGGCAGAGGGCAAGTTCGATTCACTATGCCCAAGCTGTCACGGTATTGCAATACCTGAGTTGCCCGGGGTTTCTGCGCTTTGTGTGCGGCATTTCACACGCTAGCGAATCGATAGCATCTGGCACGCACAGGGCAGGCGATGCGGCGATTCATCCGGAACAAGTGTTTCATCTTCCGGCAGCGCGTGACCCTGCCGCCGGAAGGGCCAGCAGCTGCCCGGTCAGCGCCAGGCCGCGCGCATCCGGTTGCGCAGGTCGATCACCGCGCTCGGCGGCGGCACGGCCGGCGGCCGTTCCGGCGGAGGAGGCCAGGTCTGCTGCTCGAAGCCGGCCAGATCGGCCTCGGCAATGAAGCGCGTGCGGTTGGCATACAGGTGCCGGTCGCCGCGCACCGCCTGCTGCGTGATGTAGAAGCGCTGCGGCACCAGCAGGTGCAGGTGGTCGCGCGCCCGGGTCATCGCCACGTAGAGCAGCCGGCGCTCTTCTTCCAGTTCGTGCGCGCCCTGCGCCACGTCGGCCGGCAGGCAGCCGTCGACCACGTTGAGCACGTGCACGGAGTTCCATTCCTGCCCCTTGGCCGAGTGGATGGTCGAGAGGATCAGGTAGTCCTCGTCGAGCAGCGGCGGACCCGGGCGATCGCTGGTGGCCTCGGGCGGGTCGAGCGTGAGTTCGGCGAGGAAGCGTTCGCGCGAGGCATACCCGGCGGCAAGCCGCGCCAGTTGCTCGACGTCGGCGCGCCGCACGCCGGAGGTGTCTTCATACAGGCGCTCCAGGTGCGGCAGGTACCAGGCCATCGCCAGTTCCACATCGGCCGGCCACTTCAGCGCCGGCGCGCGCAAGGCGGCATAGGCTGCGGCGAAGTCGGCCCACTGCGCGCGAGCAGCGGCCGGCGGCACGAAGTCGCGCACTGCCGCGGCCGGATCGGCCGCCTGGTCCATTGCGTCGAGCAGCCGCGTGCCGGTGACGGGGCCTATGCCCGGTATCAGCTGCGTCACGCGGAACCCCGCCATGCGCCCACGCGGGTTCTGCGCAAAACGCAGCACCGCGAGCAGGTCCTTCACATGCGAGGCCTCGAGAAACTTGAGCCCACCGAACTTCACGAAGGGGATGTTGCGCCGCGCCAGCTCGAGTTCGAGCGCCGCGCTGTGCGTCGAAGTGCGGAACAGCACCGCCTGCGACTTCAGCGCCAGCCCGCCTTCGCGGTGCGCCAGCACCTTGTCGGCCACCCAGCGTGCCTGCCCGGCCTCGTCGGGCAAGAGCACCAGCAGCGGCTTGCCGGCCGAGGGCTTGTCGGTCCACAGCGTCTTGGCGTGCCGCTCGGCCGCCTGTGCGATCACGCGGTTCGAGACGTCGAGGATGGGCTGCGTCGAGCGGTAGTTGCGCTCCAGCGTGACGACGCGGGCCTGCTGCGTGAACTGCGACGGAAAGTCGAGGATGTTGCGCACCGTCGCGCCGCGAAACGAATAGATCGACTGCGCGTCGTCGCCCACCACCGTCACCCCGCGTCCATCGGGCTTGAGCGCCAACAGGATCGAGGCCTGCAGCAGGTTGGTGTCCTGGTACTCGTCGATCAGCACATGGTCGAAGCGTGCGCCGATGTGCGCGGCCAGTGCGGGCTCGGCGGCCATCCCGGCCCAGTAGAGCAGCAGGTCGTCGTAGTCGAGCACGTTCTGCTGCTGCTTGGCCTCGACGTAGGCGCCAAACAGCTTCTTGAGCTCGACCTCCCATTCGCCGCACCAGGGAAAGGCTTCCTTCAGCACCTCGGCCAGCGGCGCGCGCGTGTTGACGCAGCGCGAGTAGATCGACAGGCAGGTGCCCTTGCGCGGAAAACGATTCACGGTGGAAGACAGGCCCTGCTCATGGCGCACCAGCCCCATCAGGTCTTCGGCATCGCCGCGGTCGTGGATCGTGAAGTTCTCGCCGAGCCCGATCTGCGGCGCGTACTCGCGCAGCAGCCGCGCGCCGATGCCGTGGAAGGTGCCGGCCCACGGCAGCGCGGGCGGCGCCTCGGACTTCAGGCCGAGCACCCGCGCCAGCACCTGGCCGGCGCGGCGTTCCATCTCCTGCGCGGCGCGGCGCGAGAAGGTCAACAGCAGCAGCCGCTGCGGATCGACACCGCCCGCGATGAGATGCGCCACGCGGTGCGCCAGCGTGCTGGTCTTGCCCGAGCCGGCGCCGGCAATAACCAGCAGCGGCCGCTCGTCGCGTTCCGCAATGGCCGCACCCACGCCATGCTCGACCGCAGCACGCTGCGCATCGTTGAGCGTCGCAAGCGCGGCGGCCAGGCGCTCGGCCTGGGTCTTCGGCGCGGCGGGAAAAACAGGAAGCGCAGCGGTCTGCATGGAGAGCGACTTTACTGTATGTCCGTCCAGCCCAACCATGGGGCAGTCATGTGGCCGGTGACATAATCGCGCCTCGCTGCAACCGGAGATTCTTCCTATGGAAACCGCCCCGTCTCGGCAGCTTTCAACTCCCTTTCACTGACGCTCTTTTCGCGCGCGTCGGGCCCGGGAATTGAAAGCGCCCCTCCCTCGCCCAACGTTTCAGTCATACCCGGGAGTGAGCCCATGCTCAACATCTTTACGCTCGCCAACGGTCGCCTCGTCCAGGAAGAGATCGAGTCGCTCGAAGAGCTCTCCAAGTTCCAGCCGATCTGGGTCGACCTCGAGTCGCCCACGCTCGAAGAGAAGCGCTGGATCAAGCAGTACTACGGCCTCTCGATTCCCGAAGACGCGATGGACGAGGACATCGAGGAGTCGGCCCGCTTCTACGAGGAAGACAACGGCGAGCTGCACATCCGCTCCGACTTCCTGATCGACGACGACGAAGACCCGCGGTCGGTGCGCGTGGCGTTCATCCTGAACCAGCACAACACCGAGCTTCGCAGCCGCGGCGTGCTGTTCTCGATCCATGACGAGGACGTGCCCGTGTTCCGGCTGCTGCGCATGCGCGCGCGCCGCGCCCCCGGGCTCATCGAGGACGCGAAGGAAGTGCTGCTCAAGCTGTTCGATGCCGACGCCGAATACTCGGCCGACACGCTCGAGAACATCTACGACGAACTCGAGATCGCGGGCAAGAAAGTGCTCGAGGGCAATGTCAGCGACGAGTTGGCCGGCGAGGTGCTGGGCGCCATCGCGCGCCAGGAAGACTTGAACGGCCGCATCCGCCGCAACGTGATGGACACGCGCCGCGCGGTGAGCTTCATGATGCGCAGCCGCATGCTCAACGCCGAGCAGTTCGAGGAGGCCCGGCAGATCCTGCGCGACATCGAGTCGCTGGACAACCACACGGCCTTCCTGTTCGACAAGATCAACTTCCTGATGGATGCGACCGTCGGTTTCATCAACATCAACCAGAACAAGACCATCAAGATCTTCTCGGTGGCCAGCGTCGCATTGCTGCCGCCCACGCTGATCGCGAGCATCTACGGCATGAACTTCAAGTTCATGCCCGAGCTCGACTGGTCGCTGGGCTATCCCTATGCCATCGTGCTGATGGCGGCCAGCGCGCTGGTGCCGATGTGGTACTTCCGCCGGCGCGGCTGGCTCAAGTAGGCGCCGCGCGGCGGGTGCTAGAGTGGCTGGCAGCAAGCGCTGACCCGGAGAGCCACAGTGCGCAGAATCCGCTTCCTCACCAACCGCCACCGCGCGCCGTCGACCAACACCGCGCTGGGCCTGCTGCTGGCCTTCAATGCCGGGGCCGTCAACGCGGGCGGATTCCTCGTGCTCCACATGTACACCTCGCACATGACCGGCTTCGCCTCGCAGCTGGCGGACGGCATGGTGCTGGGCAACGTCACACTGCTGCTGAACGCGCTCGGCGCGATCCTGGCCTTCGTGAGCGGCGCCGCGGTCTGCGCCATGCTGGTGAACTGGGGCCGGCAGCACCGCATGCACGGCGTCTACGCCCTGCCGCTGATGCTCGAGGCGGCGCTGATGTTTCCGTTCGGGCTCATGGGCGCGATCACGCTGACCTGGCCCACGCCCTTCGCCGTGCCGCTCACGGTGCTGCTGCTGTCCTTCATCATGGGCCTGCAGAACGCGGTGGCGTCGAAGACCTCGGGCGGCAGCATCCGCACCACCCACATGACGGGCAACATCACCGACATGGGAATCGAGATCGGCAAGATGCTCTACTGGAACGGCCGCGCCAGGTCCGCCTCGATGGCGGTGCGCCACGACCGCCGCCGCATGCGCCGCGCGGGCGGGCTGGTCGGCATGTTCGTGCTCGGCGGGACGGTGGGCGCGCTCGGCTTCAAGTACGTGGGGTTCGTCTGCGTCGTGCCACTGGCCGCGCTGCTGCTCGCCCTGTCGATACCGCCGCTGCTGCGCGACATTCCGCGGCGCGGCGCCTCGCTCAGCTGACGGCCGGCAGCGTGGCGAGCCACGCGCCGACCAACGCGAGGCTGTAGCGGCTCGCGACCAGCGAGACGAAGCGCGCGAAGTCGCCATGCGCTTCGTCGTCCGCGCGGTCGGAGATCGTGCGCATTGCCGCGAAGGGCACGCCGTAGTCGTGGCACACCTGCGCCACCGCCGCGCCTTCCATCTCGACCGCAAGCGCATCGGGCAGATCGCGCCGCAGCGCTTCACTCTCGGCGGTGGTCGACACGAAGCGGTCGCCGCTGGCCAGCAGGCCCCGGTGCACCTTCGGCGACTGCAGGCCGAACTCTTCGACGGCCGCCCGTCCCGTCAGTGCCACGGGATCGCGCAGCACGCCGGCGGCAACGCCCGACAGCGCATCGCCGATCGCGCGGTCCGCAACGAAACGCGACAGGTCCATCAACGGCACTTCGTACTTCGGGAAGATCGGCGATGCATCGAGATCGTGCTGCAGCAGTTCGGTCGCGACCACCACGTCCCCCACGCGCACGCCCGGCGCGAGCCCGCCCGCCACGCCCGTGAACACGACGGCCCGCACGCCGAAGCGTTCGAGCAGCACCGTGGCCGTGACCGCCGCCGCGACCTTGCCGATGCGCGACAGCACCGCGACCACGGGCTGGCCCTGCAGGTGGCCGACCCAGAAGTCGCGGCCGGCCACGCGCACGCGTTGCTCGTCGGGCATCTGCGCGAGGAGCGCACTCAGCTCCTCGTGCATGGCCGCCACGATGGCGATGGGCGCAACAACCACGGTTTACTTGATATCCACGCCGTAGAAGGTGTGGCGACCGAAGGGGCTCAGCTTGAAGTCGACGACCTCCTTGCGCACCGGCTTCAACTGCACCGCATGCGCAATCGTGAACCACGGCGCCTGCTCCTTGAAGATGAGCTGCGCCTTCTTGTAGAGCGCATCGCGCTCGGCCTGCTTGGTCGTGCTCTTGGCCTTCACCACGAGGTCTTCGTACGGCTGGTAGCAGAACTTCGAGATGTTGCTGCCGCTGGCCGACTTGGCCGAGGCGCAGCCCAGCAGCGTGTAGAGGAAGTTGTCGGGGTCGCCGTTGTCGCCGGTCCAGCCCAGCATGCCCATCTGGTGCTCGCCGGCCTGCAGGCGCTTGCGGTATTCGCCCCACTCGAAGCTCTTGATCTCGGCCTTGACGTTGATCTTGGCGAGGTCGGCCTGCATCAGCTCGGCGATGCGCTTGGCGTTCGGGTTGTACGGGCGCTGCACCGGCATGGCCCACAGGTCGGTCGAGAAGCCGTCGGGGAAGCCGGCCTGCGCCAGCAGCTTCTTCGCGGCCTCGGGGTCGTACGGGTCGTCCTTCACCGCGTCGTTGTAGGACCACATGGTCGGCGGGATCGGGTTCTTCGCGGCCACGCCGGTCGACAGGTACACGCCGTCGATGATGGCCTTCTTGTTGATCGCCATGTTGATGGCCTTGCGCACGCGCACGTCGTCGAAGGGCTTCTTCGTGGTGTTGTACGAGAGGTAGCCGACGTTCAGGCCGGGCTGCTCGAGCAGCTGAACGTTCGCGTCCTTGCGGATCGCGTCGAGGTCGGCCGGGTTGGGGTACGGCATGACGTGGCACTCGCCCTTCTGCAGCTTGGCCCAGCGCACCGAGGCATCGGGCGTGATCGCGAACACGAGATCGTCGATCTTGGCCTTGCCGCCCCAGTACTGCGGGAAGGCCTTGAAGCGGATGATCGCGTCCTTCTGGTACTGCACGAGGTAGAACGGCCCGGTGCCGATCGGGTCCTGGTCGACCTTCTCGGGCGTGCCGGCCTTCAGCATCGCAATGGCGTATTCCTTCGACTGGATGCCCGCGTACTGCATGGCCAGGTTCGCGAGGAACGGCGCCTCGGGCTGGTTGAGCACGATCTTCACGGTGTAGTCGTCGATGCGGTCCACCGTCTTCAGCAGCTTGGGCATGCCCATGTCGTTGAAGTACGAGTGGTTCTGGCTCGTGACCTTGAAGAACGGGTCGCTCTCCTTCCACTGGCGCTCGAGCATGAAGATGAAGTCGTCGGCGTTGAAGTCGCGCGTGGGCTTGAAGCTCTTGCTGGTGTTGTGCCACTTCACGCCCTTGCGCAGGTGGAAGGTGTACTGCGTGCCGTCGGCGGAGATGTCCCACTTCTCGGCCAGGCCCGGCACGACCTTGGTGCCGCCGCGCTCGAATTCGACGATGGTGTTGTAGACCTGCGTGGTCACGTCGAACGAGGTGCCGGTGGTGTTCATCCCCGGATAGAAATTTTCCGGGCTTCCTTCGGAGCAATACACCAGCGTCTTGGCAGACACCGCGCCGCAGGCCAGGGTCAGGGCTGCAAGCGCTGTCGGCGCCAGGAGCGCTAGGCTTCGTGAGCGGCGCGAAACGGTGGGCTGGGTCTTCATGGGGACTCCTCGAGACAGGGTTGAGAAAAGTCGCCGCCTACTGCGCGGCGAGCACGGGACCATCGGCGCGCACAAGGGCCGCGCCATCGAGAAACTGCTCGGCGTAGTGGCAGGCCACCAGACGTTCGTCCAACGCGCGCAACAGCGGCCGCTCCTCGCGGCAGCGCGGTTGCACGTGCGGGCAGCGCGTGCTGAACACGCAGCCCGGAGGCGGGCTCAGCGGCGATGGCAGCTCACCCTTGAGCACGATGCGCTGGCTGCTGAGCCCCGGCGTGGATGCCAGCAGCGCCTGCGTGTACGGGTGCAGCGGCCGCGCGAAGATGCGCGACTTGGGGCCCTGCTCCACCGCGTGGCCGAGGTACATCACGAGCACGTCGTGCGCGATGTGGCGCACCACGCCCAGGTCGTGCGAGATGAAAAGGTACGCCAGGCCCAACTCGGCCTGCAGGTCGGCCAGCAAATTGAGCACCTGCGCCTGGATCGACACGTCGAGCGCCGACACCGGCTCGTCGGCCACCAGCAGGCGCGGGTTCAGCATCAGGGCGCGCGCGATGGCAATGCGCTGACGCTGGCCGCCCGAGAACATGTGCGGGTAGCGGTTGGCGTACTCGGGCCGCAAGCCCACGCGCGCGAGCATGTCGCCGGCCTTGGCGGCGCGCTCCGACTTGCCCATGGTGGTGTTGATGGCGAGCGGATCCTCGAGCACCGTCGAGATCTTCTTGCGCGGATTGAGTGAGCCGTAGGGGTTCTGGAACACCAGCTGCACGGCCTGGCGCAGCTCGCGCTTGCGTTCGGACGGCGGGTTCACCGCGTCGGCCCCCACCAGCGTGAGCTGCCCCGCGGTCGGCTTCTCGATCAGCGCGACCATGCGCGCCAGCGTCGACTTGCCGCAGCCCGACTCTCCGACCACCGCCAGCGTGCGCCCGCGCTCGATGCGAAAGGAAATGTCGCCCACGGCCCGCAGGTGCGCGGGCGCGCGGAACAGCCCGCGGCGGATGTCGTAGGTGCGCTGGAGGTTCGTTGCCTCGACCACCACCTCGGCCGATGCGTCGCTTGGTGTGTGGCTCATGGCAACACCTCCGCGACCTGTTGCCGCGGCGGGTCTTGCGCGATGGCCGCCATGCGCCCCGGTTCGCCGAGCGGAAAGTGGCAGCGCACCTCGGCGCCCTGCGATTCGCGCAGCGCCGGGCGCACCTGGCAGGCCCGCTCGGTGACGTAGCCGCAGCGCGGCGCGAACAGGCAGCCCGCGGGCCTGTCATGCACGCCCGGCACCACGCCGCTGATGGTGGCGAGCCTGCCCTCGGGCGCGGCGCGCTCGGGCAGCGCCGCGAGCAGGGCCTCGGTGTACGGATGCTGCGGCAACGCGAAGAGCCGGTCGACGCGCTGGTGCTCCATCACCTGCCCCGCATACATCACGGCGATGCGCTGCGCCATCTCGCTCACCACGCCCATGTTGTGCGTGATGAGCACCAGCGCCATGCCGCGCTCCTTCTGCAGGTCGCGCAGCAGGTCGAGGATCTGCGCCTGGATGGTCACGTCGAGCGCGGTGGTCGGCTCGTCGGCGATCAGCAGGCGCGGGTTGCAGGCGATGGCCATGGCGATCATCACGCGCTGGTTCATGCCGCCCGAGAGCTGGTGCGGATAGCTGCCCAGGCGCGACGACGCGGCTGGAATGCCCACCTGCTCGAGCAGCTCGGTCGCGCGCTTCTTCGCCTCGCGCTTGTCGAGCTTCAGGTGCAGCCGCAGCGTTTCCATGAGCTGGAAGCCGATGGTGAAGCAGGGGTTGAGGCTGGTGGTCGGCTCCTGGAAGATCATCGCGACCTCCTTGCCGACCAGCGCGCGGCGCGCCTTGTCGGAGATGCCGAGCAACTCCTTGCCCGCGAAGCGCATATGTTCGGCGCGCACGCGGCCCGGAAAGCCGACGAGGCCCATCAGCGCCATCATCGTGACGCTCTTGCCCGAACCCGACTCGCCGACGATGCCGAGCACCTCGCCCTCTTCGAGCGTGAGGCTCACGCCATCGACCGCATGCAGCACGCCGCCCTGCGTGGGGAACTCGACGTGCAGGTCCTTGATATCCAGGAGCATGTTCATCTCTTGAGCTTCGGGTCGAGCGCATCGCGCAGGCCGTCGCCCAGCAGGTTGAAAGCCAGCACCGCCGCAAGGATCGCCAGGCCCGGGAAGGTCACGACCCACCAGGCGCGCAGCACGAACTCGCGCGCGTCGGCCAGCATGGTTCCCCATTCGGGCGACGGTGGCTGCGCACCCAGGCCGATGAAGCCGAGCGCGGCCGCGTCGAGGATGGCGGTCGAGATGCCGAGCGAGGCCTGCACGATCAGCGGTGCGGCGCAGTTGGGCAGCACCTCGCGGAACATCAGGCGCAGCGTGCCGGCACCGCTCACGCGCGCGGCGGTCACGTAGTCGCGCGAAATTTCGGCGATGACTGCCGCACGCGTGATGCGTACATAGTGCGGCAGCACGACGATGGCCACGGCGATCATCGCGTTGATCAGCCCCGGCCCCAGGATCGCGACGATCACGATCGCCATCAGCAGGCTCGGCATCGTGAGCACGATGTCCATCAACCGCATGATCGCGATCTCGAGCACGCCGCGGAAGAAGCCCGCGATCAGCCCGAGCACCACGCCCACGGCCACTGAAATGGCCACCACCGCGACGCCGATGGACAGCGATAGCCGTGCGCCGTGCATCAGGCGCGAGAGGATGTCGCGCCCGATCGCGTCGGTGCCGAGCAGGTAGCTCGCGGAACCACCGTGCTGCCACGCTGGCGGCAGCAGGAAGACGGCGCTGTTGGTCTCGTTGGGCGCGTGCGGTGCGATCCACGGCGCGAACAGCGCGACCAGCAGCAGCACGACGATGGTGGCGAGCCCGATGACCGCGCCGCGATTGGCGGAGAAGGCCGTCCAGAACTCGCGCCAGGGTCCTGGGGGCGCCGCGCTTCTTGTGCCGGCCGGGATTGCTTGTGGTGTCGTCGCCATGGCTTCAGTGCCTGATGCGCGGGTTGATGACGCCGTAGGCCACGTCGACCAGCAGGTTGACCAGCATCACGATTCCTCCGAGCAGCAGCATGCCGCCCTGCAGCACCGGATAGTCGCGCCGGCCGATGGCCTCGATGAGCCACTTGCCGACGCCGGGCCAGGAGAAGATGGTCTCGGTGAGGATCGCGCCCGTGAAGAGCACGCCCACCTGCAGCCCGATGACGGTCACGACCGGGATCAGCGCATTGCGCAGCGCATGCAGCCCCACCACGCGAAAGCGCGACAGCCCCTTGGCGCGCGCGGTGCGGATGTAGTCCTCGCCCAGCACTTCGAGCATGGCCGAGCGCGTCATGCGCGCGATGACCGCGAGCGGCACCGTGCCGAGCACGATGGCCGGCAGGATCAGGTGGTGCAATGCCGACCAGAAGGCACCGATGTCACCGGCGCGCAGGGAGTCGATCAGCAGGAAGCCCGTCTCGGGCTCGATGTAGTACTGCACCGCGATGCGCCCCGACACGGGCGTCCACCCGAGCTGCACCGAGAAGAACAGGATCAGCAGCAGCCCCCACCAGAAGATCGGCATCGAATAGCCGGTGAGCGAGGTGGCCATCACGCCGTGATCAAAGATGGAATTGCGCCGCACCGCCGCGAGGATGCCGGCCGGCAGCCCGAGCAGCAGCGCGAAAAGAATGGCGCAGGCCGCGAGCTCGACGGTGGCCGGGAAGAGCGCGAGGAACTCGCTCATCACCGTGTCCTGCGTGATCAGCGACTTGCCGAGGTCGCCGTGCAGCACGCGCCCGATGTAGATGCCGTACTGCACGATCACCGGCTTGTCGAAGCCGTAGGCGGTGCGCAACTGGGCGTGGCGCGCGGGGTCGATCCCGCGCTCGCCGGCCATCGTCTCGATGGGGTCGCCCGGCACCAGCCGGATGAGGAAGAAGGCGAGCAGCGTCATGCCGATGAAGGTCGGCACCAGCAGGCTCACGCGGGTCAGGAGGAATCGAAACATCGACCGCGAATATGCAAGATCGGTGCCGCAGCCCTCACCGGGCCGAACCCTTACTTCTTCGCGTCGCGCAACTCGCGGCGAAGAATCTTTCCGACCGGCGTCTTCGGCATGTCGCTACGAAACTCCACGATTCGCGGCTGCTTGTAACCCGTAAGGTTTGCCCGGCAGTATTCGCGCACCTGCGCTTCCGTGAGCGAAGGGTCTTTCTTGACGATCACCAGCTTCACGGCCTCGCCGGTCTTCTCGTCGGGCACGCCGACCGCGGCACATTCGAGCACACCCGGAATCAGTGCGACCACGTCCTCGACCTCGTTCGGGTACACATTGAAGCCCGACACCAGGATCATGTCCTTCTTGCGGTCGACCACCTTGAAGTAGCCGCGTTCGTCGACCACGCCGATGTCGCCGCTCTTGAAGTAGCCGTCGGGCGTCATGACCTTGGCGGTCTCGTCGGGGCGCTGCCAGTAGCCGGCCATCACCTGCGGGCCCTTGATGGCGATTTCGCCGCGCTCGCCGGCCGGTACTTCGTTGCCGTCGTCGTCGAGCAGCTTGAGCCAGGTGCTCGGCAGCGGCAGGCCGATGGTGCCGGTGTAGGCCGTGCTGTTGGTCGGGTTGCAGGTGGCCGACGGCGAGGTTTCCGACAGGCCGTAGCCTTCGCAGATCGGGCAGCCGGTCTTCTCGAGCCACAGCTTCGCGACCGCGGCCTGCACCGCCATGCCGCCGCCGACCGAGACCTTGAGGTTCTTCCAGTTGACGGTGTTGAAGTCGGGGTGGTTCGCCAGCCCGTTGAACAGCGTGTTGACGGCCGGGAAGCTGTGGATGGTGTGCTTCGACAGCTCCTTCAGCACGCCCGCGATGTCACGCGGATTCGGAATCAGGATCAGCTTGCCGCCCGTGCGCATGTTCAGCATCATGCCGACCGTGAACGCGAAGATGTGATACAGCGGCAGGGCGCACACGCTGGTGGGCTGCTCGCCGGCCGGCACCTTGTTCATGACCGGCTCGTTCCACGCCTCGGACTGCAGCACGTTCGCGATCACGTTGCGATGCAGCAGCACTGCGCCCTTCGACACGCCGGTGGTGCCGCCGGTGTATTGCAGCACGGCCACGTCGTCGGGTCCGATGGCCACGGGCTTCACCGAAGCACTCGCGCCCTTGTCGAGCGCTTCGTTGAAGCGCACCGCACCCGGCAGGCTGAACTGGGGCACCAGCTTCTTGACGTTGCGCACCATGTAGTTGACGAGCGCACCCTTCAGGAAGCCGAGGCGGTCGCCCATGGAGGCCAGCACGATGTGCCTGATCGGCGTGGCTGCGATGCATTGCTGCAGCGTGGTTCCGAAGTTCTCCATGATGACGATGGCCTTCGCGCCCGAGTCCTTGAGCTGGTGCTCGAGCTCGCGCGGCGTGTACAGCGGGTTCACGTTGACCAGGATCAGGCCTGCGCGCAGGATGCCCGCCACCGCGATCGGGTACTGCGGGCAGTTGGGCATCATGACCGCCACGCGGTCGCCCTTGGCCAGGCCCAGGCCCTGCAGGTAGCCCGCGAAGGCCTTGCTCTGCCTGTCGGTCTCGCCGTAGCTGATGTCCTTGCCCATGAAGCTGTAGGCCGTGCGGTCGGCGTACTTCGCGAAGCTCTCTTCCATGAGCGCGACCAGCGAGTTGTACTGCGAGGCATCGATATCGGCGGGCACACCCTGCGGATAGCTGCTGAGCCAGGGACGATCGGTCATTGGATTTGTCTCCTCCGGGAGTCGGACTGTTGAAAACGAAAACGGCGCACGAGGTGGCGCCGCGAAGAGTTCGCCCGCTGCGCGGGCGTGGACCTTCGGCCTATTCGATGGCCTTGCCCATATCTTCCACTACTTTTTTTGCGTCGCCAAAGACCATCATCGTCTTGTCCATGTAGAACAGCTCGTTGTCCAGGCCCGCATAGCCGGCGGCCATGGAGCGCTTGTTCACGATGACGGTCTTGGCCTTGTAG
>NZ_LMEK01000003.1:0-65525 GCF_001426595.1 Variovorax sp. Root434 | reverse complement strand
CCAGCAGCACGTTCATGTGGCCCGGCATGCGCCCGGCCACCGGGTGGATCGCGTACTTCACGGTCACGCCCTTGTGCGTGAGCTTCTCGGCCAGCTCGTTCACCGCATGCTGCGCGCGCGCCACCGCCAGGCCGTAGCCCGGCACGATGATCACGGTTTCTGCGTTGCTCAGCATGTACGCCGCGTCGTCGGCGCTGCCGCTCTTCACGGGGCGCTGCTCCTTCGCACCGCCGCCCGCGCTGACCGCCTCGCCGCCGAAGCCGCCCAGAATCACGTTGAAGAACGAGCGGTTCATCGCCTTGCACATGATGTAGCTCAGGATCGCACCCGAGCTGCCCACGAGGCTGCCCGCCACGATCAGCATCGCGTTGTTCAGGCTGAAGCCGATRCCCGCGGCCGCCCAGCCCGAGTAGCTGTTGAGCATCGACACCACCACCGGCATGTCSGCCCCGCCGATCGGGATGATGATGAGCACGCCCATCACGAAGGCCAGCGCCAGCATCGCGAAGAAGGCCGGCCAGCTYTCGGTGAACATGAACACCAGCCCCAGCCCGATCATGGCCAGCCCGAGCACGAGGTTCAGCATGTGCTGGCCCGCGAACTGCACCGGCGCGCCCTGGAACAGGCGGAACTTGTAGGTGCCCGAGAGCTTGCCGAAGGCGATGACCGAGCCGCTGAAGGTGATGGCGCCGATGGCCGCGCCCAGGAACAGCTCGAGCCGGTTGCCGGTGGGAATGGGCGCGCCCNAGCTTGCCGAAGGCGATGACCGAGCCGCTGAAGGTGATGGCGCCGATGGCCGCGCCCAGGAACAGCTCGAGCCGGTTGCCGGTGGGAATGGGCGCGCCCTTGGCGATGCCTTCGAGCATGGCCGCGGGTTCGACCACGGCCGCGACCGCGATGAACACCGCCGCCAGGCCGATCATGCTGTGGAAGAAGGCCACCAGCTCGGGCATCTTGGTCATCTCGACCGTCTTGGCGCGCCAGGCGCCGTAGCCGCCGCCGGCCACCAGCCCCAGCAGCACCCAGGCCAGGCCCATGAGGTGGCCGCCGGCGATGTTGTAGATCAGCGCACCGGTGGTCACCACCGCAATGGCCATGCGGCCATGCCGAAGACGTTGCCGCGGANCCAGGCGCCGTAGCCGCCGCCGGCCACCAGCCCCAGCAGCACCCAGGCCAGGCCCATGAGGTGGCCGCCGGCGATGTTGTAGATCAGCGCACCGGTGGTCACCACCGCAATGGCCATGCCGGCCATGCCGAAGACGTTGCCGCGGATCGARGTGGTGGGATGGCTCAGGCCCTTCAAGGCCTGGATGAAGCAGACGCTGGCGATCAGGTACAGCAGCGTGACGACGTTCATGCTCATTGGGCTGCTCCTGCGTCAGCCTTCGGTGCGGCCTTCTTTTCCTTCTTCTTGAACATCTCGAGCATGCGCCGCGTGACGAGGAAGCCGCCGAAGATGTTCACCGCCGCGAGAGCGACCGCGAGCACCCCCATGGTCTTGCCYAAGGTGGTTTCGGTGAGCGCGGCCGCCAGCATGGCGCCCACGATCACGATGGCCGAGATGGCGTTGGTCACGGCCATCAGCGGCGTGTGCAGCGCSGGCGTGACGGTCCACACCACGTGGTAGCCCACGTAGATGGCCAGCACGAAGATGATCAGGTTGATGACGGTATGGGAAACGGGATCCATGGGTTCTTCTNGGCGTGACGGTCCACACCACGTGGTAGCCCACGTAGATGGCCAGCACGAAGATGATCAGGTTGATGACGGTATGGGAAACGGGATCCATGGGTTCTTCTCCTCGCGTGTTCGCTTACTTCTTCGTGACCTGGCCGTCCTGCGTGACGCGGCAGGCGGCGACGATGTCGTCCTCGAGGTCGATCTTCAGCGCACCTTCCTTGGTGACGATGAGCTTGAGGAAGTCGAGCACGTTGCGCGCATAGAGCGCCGAGGCRTCGGCCGCCACCAGCGCCGCGAGGTTGGTCTCGCCGACGATGGTCACGCCGTGCTTGATCACGGTCTTGTCGGCCTCCGACAGCGGGCAGTTGCCGCCGATGCCGTCAGGCCCCTTGCCRGCGGCGATGTCGACGATCACCGAACCGGGCTTCATGGCCTTGACCATGTCCTCGGTGATCAGCGTGGGCGCGGCACGRCCGGGAATGAGTGCGGTGCTGATGACGATGTCGGCCAGCGCCACGCGCTTGGCGACTTCGACCTGCTGGCGCGCAAGCCAGCTCGCGGGCATSGGCTTGGCGTAGCCGCCGACGCCGACGGCGGCTTCCTTTTCTTCATCGGTGTCGTACGAGACYTCGATGAACTTGCCGCCCAGCGATTCGATCTGCTCCTTCACGCTGGGACGCACGTCGGAGGCTTCGATGACGGCRCCCAGGCGCTTGGCGGTGGCAATGGCCTGCAGGCCCGCCACGCCGACRCCGAGGATGACGACGCGCGCGGCCTTCACGGTGCCGGCGGCGGTCATGAGCATCGGGAAGAAGCGCTGGTATTTGTCGGCCGCGATCATCACGGCCTTGTAGCCGGCGATGTTGGCCTGCGAGCTGAGCACGTCCATGCTCTGGGCGCGCGTGGTGCGCGGCGCGGCTTCGAGGGCAAAGCCGGTGACACCGGCAGCGGCCAGACGCTGCAGGCCGGCGGCGTCGAAGGGGTTGAGCATGCCGATGACGACGGCGCCGGACTTCAGCAGCGCGGTCTCGGCATCGGTGGGCGTGCGCACCTTGAGCACCATGTCGGCGGCGAACGCGGCGTTCATGTTGGTGATCTCGGCACCGGCGGCCTGGTAGGCGGCATCGGTGACGCTGGCGGCAACGCCAGCCCCCGACTGCACCCGTACGGTGTGCCCNTGAGCATGCCGATGACGACGGCGCCGGACTTCAGCAGCGCGGTCTCGGCATCGGTGGGCGTACGCACCTTGAGCACCATGTCGGCGGCGAACGCGGCGTTCATGTTGGTGATCTCGGCACCGGCGGCCTGGTAGGCGGCATCGGTGACGCTGGCGGCAACGCCAGCCCCCGACTGCACCCGTACGGTGTGCCCKGAGGCCACCAGTTTCTTCACCGTTTCGGGTGTAACAGCCACGCGGGTTTCGCCAGCCAGTGTCTCGGCAGGCACGCCTATCAGCATAGAGATCTCCTCAGAGCAAGGGGCAAACGGAACGCGGGCAGAGCTTACAGCAAGATTACAAACGTTCGCTGTCGCAAAAACGCTCTGTGGTTTTCGCCCCAAAGTGCCGATGAACGTTGTCGCCGCTGCTATTCATTCAATAGCGAATTCGGGTATTCGATAGCGCGTTCGAGGGAGGTGACACGCGTCTATCTCCAACTGACCAGGAAAATCAAGGCTGTTTGTCCAGCAAAAAATTGTTAACAGTCATTAATGAGATTCACAATCAAATTCACTATTTGCATCCAATTGCCACCAAATTTATTAACAATTAATCTGGAAAACGCGATTTGCGTGCATTAGTTGCGGCCTTTGAACTTTACGTTAGTCGCAGATGGATACACTCCGACCCCAAATCGTCAGCTCACCGAGACTGACGAAGGAGGAAGAAGGGGATGGAATGCGAATTGCAGTACTCGACGACGGTGTAGATCAACCCAAGCGGATCAATCAAACCATGACGGCACTCGAGCACGAGTGCCATTCCTATACGGAAGGAAAGGCGCTGTTGCAGGCGATGCGCCGGCAAACCTTCGACCTGCTGATACTCGACTGGAATCTGCCCGACATGAAGGGCCCCGACGTCGTGAAGTCCATCCGCCGCGAACTCAATAGCCGGCGTCCCATTCTTTTCGTGACCGACAGGCACGACGAGGGAGATTTGGTCGAAGGCCTCAATGCGGGCGCGGACGACTTCATGGTCAAGCCCGCCCGCGCCGGTGAACTCGAAGCTCGCGTGAATGCGCTGCTGCGCCGCTCCTACCCGGCCCAGCACGAGGCCGAGCTGGTCTTCGGCCCCTACCACTTCTATCCGCCCTCGCGCCTCCTGAAGGTTCGCGGGGTGCAGGTCGAGTTGAAGAACCGGGAGTACGAACTCGCGCTGTTCCTGTTCCAGAACCTCGGGCGGCTGCTCTCGCGCGAGCACCTGCACGAGGCCGTCTGGGGCCTTGGCATCGAGGCGCTGTCGCGCTCGCTCGACACCCACATCTCGCGCCTTCGGACCAAGCTCGACCTGCGCCCCGCAAACGGTTTCCTGCTGCTGGCCATCTACGGCCTGGGGTACAGGCTGGAAACGATCGAAGCCGATGCGCTGCCGGGGATCGGCGTGCGCTGAGCCGGGAATCTCCGGCACGCTACAGTCTCGAACGGTTTCCACCGTTGCGGACCCAGCCTTGCAGGACTGGCTGTGCGCCCCACCAGAAGGCTTGAGACGAATGAACCCGATGATCCGATTGCTGCTCGCAGCCACGTTGCTCTGGAGCTGGTTCGGCCCGGCCGCCGCACAGGAGGTCGAAGCCAGCGACATGGTGCGAGGCGGCATGCAGGTGATCCAGATGATCGACCAGGGCAAGGCCGGCGAACTGTGGGACGGCGCCACCCCCGCCGCCCGCAAGCGCGTGACGCGCACCGATTTCACCACCCAGATCGCCAGGAGCCGCGCCCCGATCGGCGCACCGCAGATGCGCATCTGGGTGTCAGTCAACCGCCAGATCGTGGCCGACGCCGACGGCGATACGGCCGGCCAGTACGTCAGCGTCGAATACGAGACCCGCTTCGCGAACAAGCCCGACGGCACCTTGCGCGAGCTCGTGAGCTTTCACCTCGACAGCGATCGTGTCTGGCGCTTCAGCGGCTACGCGCTGAAATAAGAGGGCCGAAAACATGGCAGCAGGCCCGCGCTGGAAACCCAACGTCACCGTGGCCGCGGTGATCGAGCGCGACGGGCGCTTCCTGCTGGTCGAGGAGCAGACTGCTGATGGCCTGCGGCTCAACACGCCCGCGGGGCACCTCGACCCCGGCGAATCCCCGGCCGAGGGCTGCGTGCGCGAAACCCTCGAAGAAACCGCCCATCATTTCACGCCAACGGCGCTCATCGGCATCTATATGGCGCGCTCGCGGCCGGCGGCCGAGAGGGGCGAAGACACCACCTACATGCGCTTCGCCTTCGCAGGCACCCTGGGCGCGTTCGAAGAAGGCCGCCCGCTCGATGAAGGCATCGTGCGCACCGTCTGGATGACGGTGGATGAAATCCGCGCCAGCGTGGCGCGGCATCGCAGCCCGCTGCTGCTGCAGTGCATCGAAGACCATCTGGCGGGCAAGCGCCACCCGTTGGACGTGGTCCACGTCGACGAATCGGTGCGCTCGGCGCCCTGAGTCAGACGATGACGCCGCCGCCAAGGCAGCGTTCGCCGTCGTAGAGCACGGCCGACTGCCCCGGCGTGACGGCCCATTGCGGTTCGCCGAAGCGCAGGGCGAACGCGACGCCGGAGTCTCCCCCGGTATCCATCTCGCAGGCCGCATCGGCCTGCCGGTAGCGCGCCTTCGAGCCATAGCCGCGCGGTGCCGGCGCCTCGCCGGAGACCCAACTCGCATCGTCTGCCTTCAGCTCCGACGACAGCAGCCACGGATGGTCGTGTCCCTGCACCACCCACAGCGTGTTCTTCTCGACGTCCTTGCGCGCCACGAACCAGGGCGAATGGTCGCCCGAGCCGCGCTGTGCGCCCCTCTCCTTCACGCCGCCGATGCCCAGCCCCTGCCGCTGCCCCAGCGTGTAGAAGCTCAGCCCCTGGTGCTCGCCCAGCTTGCGGCCGCGGTCGTCCTTGATGGGGCCGGGCTCCTTGGAGATGTAGCGGTTGAGGAACTCGCGGAACGGCCGTTCGCCGATGAAGCAGATGCCGGTCGAGTCCTTCTTCTTCGCGTTGGGCAGGCCGATCTCTTCCGCGATGCGGCGCACCTCGGTCTTGTGCAGTTCGCCGACCGGGAACAGCGTCTTCGACAGCTGCGCCTGATTCAGGCGGTGCAGGAAGTAGCTCTGGTCCTTCGACGGATCGAGCCCCTTGAGCAGTTCGTGCTTGTCGGTGGCCTCGTTCAGCCGCACGCGCGCATAGTGCCCGGTCGCGATCTTCTCGGCGCCCAGGCGCATGGCATGGTCGAGGAAGGCCTTGAACTTGATCTCGGCGTTGCACAGCACGTCGGGGTTCGGCGTGCGGCCGGCCTTGTACTCGCGCAGGAACTCGGCGAACACGCGATCCTTGTAGTCGGCGGCGAAGTTGACGTGCTCGATCTCGATGCCCAGCACGTCGGCCACGCTGGCGGCGTCCACGAAGTCGATGTTCGACGAGCAGTATTCGCTGTCGTCGTCGTCTTCCCAGTTCTTCATGAAGATGCCGACCACCTCGTGCCCCTGCTGCTTGAGCAGGTGCGCCGTTACCGCGGAGTCCACTCCGCCGCTCAGTCCCACAACGATCCGATGCTTTGCCATAAGCCTTCTATTGTCCCAGCCCCGTCGAAGGGGCTTCCGGCGTGTGGGAAATCGGGAAAACCCGTGTCGCCGGTTTGTCAGCCCACGGGCCATCGACGGGAGGGCCGGCGCTAAAGTGATCCGGACGAAGGCGGCAGCAAGACCCGCCGCGCCATTCACGACAACAGCAAGCGGAGACAAGACGCATGACCACACCTTCCACCGCCGCGAATTCCGGCGACACCCTCCCCTGGACACGCGCCTACCCCGCGGGCATGCGCTGGGACGCCGAGCTGCCCGTGAAGCCGGTGCAGCAGATGCTCGACGAGGCCGTCGAGCGCTGGCCCGAGCGCTCCGCCGTCGAGTTCATGGGCCAGGTCATCACCTACCGCGAACTCGGCGCCGCCGTCGAGCGCTCGGCCAAGGGCCTGCAGGTCCTGGGCGTGAAGCCCGGCGTGCACGTCGGCCTCTACCTGCCGAACACGCCGCACTACCCGATCGCCTTCTTCGCGGTGCTGAAAGCCGGCGGCACGGTGGTGAACTATTCGCCGCTCGACGCCGAGCGCGTGCTGGCCCACAAGATCGAGGACAGCCGCACCGACATCCTCGTCACGCTCGACCTCGTCAACCTCTATCCGCAGATGGCGCGCCTGCTCGACAACTCGCGCCTGAAGACGCTGGTGGTCGGCAGCCTCGGCGACTACGGCGCCATGGGCGACAAGGTGCAGGCCCAGCTGCAGGGCGCCGGCCAGATCGCCCCCGTGCCCGTGGACGACCGCCACGTGCGCTTCACCGAGCTGCTGAAAAGCGAGGGCGCGCACAAGACCTACCCGCTGGGCGACCTCGCGGAAGAAATCGTGGTGCTCCAGTACACCGGCGGCACCACCGGCCTGCCCAAGGGCGCGATGCTCACGCACGCCAACCTCACGTCGGCCTCGGCGCAGTACTACGAGTCGACCAAGGGCGATCCGCCCATCCTGGCCGAGGGCACCGAGCGCTTTCTGGTGGTGCTGCCGCTCTTCCACATCTTCGCGCTCAGCGCCGCGATGCTGCTCGGCGTGCGCCTGGGCGCGGCGCTGGTGCTGCACACGCGCTTCGACGTCGACGCGGTGATGAACGAGCTCGCCGCCAGCCGCATCAGCGTGTTCCCCGGCGTGCCGACGATGTACACCGCCATCCTCTCGCACCCGAAGGCGAAGGAGATGGACCTGCGCTCGCTCAAGTTCTGCGGCTCCGGCGGCGCGCCGCTGCCGGTGGAAGTGGAGCAGCGCTTCTTCGAGCTCACCGGCTGCCACCTCAACGAGGGCTGGGGCATGACCGAGACCTCGCCCGTGGGCACCTTCACGCCTGCGCGCGGCCTGCGCAAGGCGGGCTCGTGCGGCATGCCGCTGCCTCAGGTGCGCATCAAGCTCGTGAGCCTGGACGATCCGTCGAAGGACGTCACCACCTTCGGCGAGGCGGGCGAGCTCTGCATCAAGGGCCCGAACGTGATGAAGGGCTACTGGAACAACCCCAAGGCCACGGCCGAGTCGATGACGGCCGACGGCTACTTCCGCAGCGGCGACGTCGCGAAGATGGACTCCGACGGCTACCTCTACATCGTCGACCGCACCAAGGACATGCTGCTGTGCGGCGGCTACAACGTCTATCCGCGCGTGCTGGAAGAGGCGGTGTACGAGCACCCCTCGGTGGCCGAGGTCTGCGTGATCGGCATCCCCGACGAGTACCGCGGCCAGTCGCCCAAGGCCTTCGTGAAGCTGAAGGAAGGCGCGCCCGAACTGACGCTCGATGCGCTCAAGGCCTTCCTGAAGGACCGCCTCGGCAAGCACGAGATGATCGGCGCGCTGGAGATCCGCGCCGAGCTGCCCAAGACGCCCGTGGGCAAGCTCTCGAAGAAGGATCTCGTCGACGAGGAAGCGCGCAAGCGGGCGGTGTAGCAGCCGCGGCTGCTTACTGCTTCTTCTGTCCGAAGGCTTCGGCCAGCAGCTCGTAGGAGCGCAGCCGGGCCGCGTGGTCGAACACCTGCGAGGTGATCATGAGTTCGTCGGCACCGGTGCGCGCCACGAAGGCCTCGACGCCCTTCTTCACCGTGTCGACCGAACCCACCGCGGAGCACGACAGCACGGAGTCGAGCAATGCGTTCTCCGCCGGCCCGACCTTCTGGCGGTAGTTTTCCACCGGCGGCGGCAGGCGCCCCGGCCGGCCGCTGCGCAGGTTCACGAAAGCCTGCTGCCACGAGGTGGCGCGGAACTCGGCTTCGGCATCGATGTCCGCCGCGAACACGTTGAAGCCCAGCATCACGTACGGCTTCTGCAGCTGCGCCGACGGCTTGAAGGTCTCGCGGTAGATCTGGATGGCCTGCATGATCTGCTGCGGCGCGAAGTGCGAGGCAAAGGCATAGGGCAGGCCCAGGTGCGCCGCGAGCTGCGCGCCGAAGGTGCTCGACCCGAGGATCCACACCGGCACTTCGAGCCCCGCGCCGGGCACGGCATGCACCGGCTGCTGCGGCGTCTTCGACATGAAGTCCATCAGCTCGATCACGTCCTGCGGAAACTGGTCCGCGTCCGATTCGAGGTTGCGCCGCAAGGCCCGCGCGGTGCGCTGGTCGGAGCCCGGCGCGCGCCCGAGGCCGAGGTCGATGCGCCCCGGGTACAGCGACTCCAGCGTGCCGAACTGCTCGGCGATCACGAGCGGCGAATGGTTCGGCAGCATCACGCCGCCGGCGCCGATGCGGATGGTCGACGTGCCTGCCCCCACGTACGACAGCAGCACCGCAGTGGCTGCGCTCGCGATGCCCGGCATGCCGTGGTGCTCGGCCAGCCAGTAGCGCGTGTAGCCCAGCTTCTCGCCATGCTGCGCCAGCGAGAGCGAGTTGCGGAACGACTGCGCGGCGTCGCTGCCTTCGGTGATCGGGGAAAGGTCGAGGATCGATAACGGAATCATGGCGCGATCATGGCGCGAACCGCCAAAGCCGTCGCGCGAGGGGCTATTCAGTTGGGTATGGCGTCATCACGCTCACGCGCCGGGGCTCCGCTTGCGCCATTGGCCGAGGTCGGCTTCGATGCGCTCGTCGACGTTGCCGCTCCAATGCGCGCCAAAGCCGGCCGCGCGCAGCAGCTCCACGATGCGGTGGCCCACCACCACGGTGTTGGCTTCGCGCTGTTCGATCTCGGGGATCATGCCGCCACTGAAGGCCAGGCGCAGGCGGCCGGTGCGCACCGCGGTGTCGAGGTCCTGCGAGTGATAGAAGCAGCAGCCGCGAATGCCCGAGGCCAGCCGCCCCGCGGCGCGCCACTGCTCGCGCACGTCGTCGTGGCCGTCGGCCAGCGTGTTGCCCGCGCGATGCAGCGCAATGATCTTCTCGCCGCGCAGCTGCGCGAAAACCGCTTCGAGCCGGTCGTATTCGGTCTGCGCGGGCCACCCGGATTCGGCCGCGCGCTTGGCGGCGCAGGCGCGTGCGGCCTCGGCCTTCACCCAGGCACGGTCCTCGGCGGAGAGCTCGTCCGGATCGAGGTACTCGTCGGTGATCATCCATTCGACGTCGGCATCGGGATGGAAGCCGCTCCACACGAGATCGTGGATGCGTCCGCGTGTGTCTTCAGGATCGAGAGTGAGGGCCATGCGTGTTGGGTTGCCGCATCGGCGGCGACGAATCGTGCTTTCTTGTTTGTCTGCTGGCGGGAGCGGTTTATTTTCGCCCACCGCATCAGGACGGCGCAGTAATGCGAAAGCATGAGCCCCTGCGGCCACCCCTTCCGCGCCGCGCCATCATGAAGGATGCGCCAGGACAAGGCAATGCAACGCGGCCCCTGCGGCTGGCTATGCTCGGCGGCTCTTCATGCCGCAGCGCCATCCTTCCATCGACCTGATCGCCCACCCTCGCGTGGCCGAGCTGCCGCCTTTCGACGAGCACGTGCCCACCGAATGGTGCTCCGACGCGCCGCAGGCCACCGAGCGCATGCAGAAGCCGTTCTCCGACTGGATCGCATGGCTGGTCGCGCTGGCGGTGCTGGCTTTCATGGCCGTGTTCGGCTTCCAGGCCATCACGTGGTCGCTGCGCGGCGGCTGGCAATGGCTCTGGCTGCTGGTGGGGCTGCCGTTCTTCGGCATCTTCTCGGTGTCGACGGTGATGTTCCTCGTGACCACGCTGCGCGAGCGCCGCCGCGTGCGCGTGGCACTCGAAAACATGTCGCTTGAACGCGGCGAAGGCTTCCGCGCGGACATGCCGCTGGACCAGCGCCTGCGCGCGACGGTGCCGCCCGCGCGGGACGGCGAACGCACCGCGGCGCCGGAGCGCATCGGCGTGCGCCTGATGCAGCGCGCGATCCGCCACGACCCCGACGGCCACGCCGTGCTGGTGGACGAATGCCGCGACGAAACGGTGGCGCACTGCGAAGCCGCCGACGATGCGCACGGCAGCCGGCGGGTCTATGCGTGGACGCTGCGCGCGGGCCCGGCGCACGAAGGCGCGACGCAATGGTTCATCACGCTGCACGACGCGGCGCTGCCCGGCGGCCCGCCCTTCCTCGTGGCGGCGCTGCGGGAACTGCCTTCGGCTTGAGCCGGCCAAAAAAACCGGGCCATGCGTTTGCATGGCCCGGTTTCTGTCTTTTGCCTGGCGGAAGGCTGTCGCGGCGGATTACAGCGGCAGGCTGTCGCCGCGGGCTGCAGCGCGGGCAGCGGCACGCACCGCGGCGCGGTCCACCGTGCTGGCCAAGACCGGTGCAGCAACGGCGGAAGCGCCTTCGGCATACGGATCGGCACTGTGCGCGGCGGCCACGGCATCGGCGCGAACGGCGGCGCGGCTGACGGTCGAGACGATCACGCGGGCCGGGCCGGCATCGGCGCCGGTGGCGTAGGGGTTGGCGCTGTGGGCAGCAACCACGGCCTGGCCGGCGACGTCGGCGCGGCTGGCGGCCGAGGTCAGCTGGTGCACGCCTTCGTACGATTCAGCGTGGGCGGCGCCGGCAGCGGCCAGCAGGGCGATGGAGATAGCGGAGAGGAGCTTCGAGGCGGTCATTTGGATGTCCTTCAATTCGTTTCAGTTCTTTTGCACTTGGATGATTTCGAACCGGTCTTGGGTGGGTCACCGTCCCTTCGGGGGGCGGCCACCTCGCTCGGGGCCCTGTTCACCCAGATCAGCTTGGGGGCCGGTCTGTGAGATGAATTGTGCGCCGTTATCTAAGTAAAAACCCTTAGCAAACGGAACCACGGTGTTCACACGTTGGAAACAATCTCCCGTTTCCGGAGGAGATCGCGGCTTGCCGTAGAGTCTTTGCATGCGCGAGCCCGCCTCCCCTCTTCCACCCCTCCCGCCCCTGTCGGCCTGGGGCACTGCGGACACCGTCTTCGACAGGCTGGCAGGCGCGTGGGACCTGGAGCGGACCATCGAGGGCCAGGCCTCCATGAGCGGCGTCGCGGTGTTCACGCCGCTCGAGACGGGAATGCTGAAGTACCGCGAAGAGGGCCGGATCCGGCTGGCCGACGGCAAGGAGTTCGACGGGCATCGCGAATACTTCTTCGAGCGCGTTCCCGGGGGATTCGCGGTGCACTTTGCCGAGAGCCCGCCGCGCCTGTTCCATGCCGTCGGCATCGTGTGCGACGGCGATGTGCTCGCGGGGTCGGCCACTCACCTGTGCACGCCCGACACCTACGACAGCGGCTACCGCTTTCTGCCGGACGGCTCCTTCACGATCCGCCACGCGGTGCGCGGCCCGCGCAAGGACTATCTCTCGGCCACTGTCTTCAAGCGGCGCGGCGGCTAGATCGACCGGTCAGTCGCGGTCGAGCCGCCAGCCCGGCATGCCGCGCATCACGGTCTGCACGAGCATCGCGCAGAGGCCGCACTTGATCAGGTCGCCGGGAATGAAGACCAGCATGGCCAGCGCCGCTTTTGGCAGCGGCATGTGGGCCACCAACGACAGCCCGACGATGCCGAAGGCATAGATCACGAAGATGCCGCCGACCACCGACGACAGGAAGGCCGCCGCCAGCAGGGGCAGGCCGGTGGCGCCGGCCATGCGGCGCACCGCCAGGCGCATCAGCAGGCCGCAGGCGAAGGCGCCGAACATCCAGCCGAACAGGAAGCCCGACGTCGGCCCCACGAACACGCTCAGGCCGCCTCGGCCGCCGGGCAGCAGCGGCAGGCCCAGCGCCACCGCGAGCAGGAACAGCGCGATGGCCAGGAAGCCGCGGCGCGGCCCCAGCAGGCAGCCCGCCAGCATCACGCCCAGCGACTGCAGCGTGATCGGCACGCCGAACGGCAGGTCGATCTTCGGAATCAGGCCGAACACCGCCATCAGCGCCGCGAACAGCGCGATGTACGACAGGGAACGGGACGAAGTAAGGGCGCCGGTGGTGGTCATGGCAGTCAATCGCAATCGAAAGGAAAGAAGAAGGTCAGCGCCCGAGCCGCGCGGCCAGCGCATCGGCCACGCGCTCCGCCGTCTGCAGCGTGCGGATGGTCAGCGGCGCCAGCAGCCGCAGGCCGCCGCCGTGGCCGGAACGCGCGCGGTAGGCATCGTCGAGGCGCTGCCACTGCACATAGAAATTCTCGGCGAAGCGCAGCATCAGGCCAAGCCCGAGCGCGATCCGCTCGGTCGGCACGCCGAAGCGCTGCAGCGGATGCAACACGGCCTCGAGCACCGCCAGCAGGTCTTCGAAGCGCGTGGTCCAGGTCAGCATCAGCGCGAGCGTGGCCGCGCTGGCAAGGCGCAGCGCGCTGGCCACGCCGAGCGGGGTCGTGCCCATCGCCCAGTGGAAGCCGACGATCATCCCGCCGGCGATCGCCACGCCGAGCAGCATGCGCACGCGGCGCCACGCGGGCGGCCCGAGCGAGGCGAAGATCAGCAGCACCACCGCACATGCGACGGCCAGGTGCACCGGCCGTTCGACCAGCACCAGCAGCGTGCCGCACACCGACAGCAGCGCGAGCTTGACCCACGCCGCGATCGCATGCATCCACGTCGGCTGCTCCGAATACAGGCTACGCACGGCGGCCCCGCTCCGATGCGGCGCGCTCGCGCACGTTCTCGGCATAGGCCTCGCACACCTCGCGGCCCGGCCCGTCGGCGCGCACCCTGCCCTGTTCGAGCCACAGCACGCGCTCGAAGTCGTAGACGTGTTCGAGCAGGTGCGTGGACACGAGGATCTGGTGATCGCTGGCGTCGAGCTGCGCGGCCAGCCGCGCCTGGCTAAGCAGGTCGAGGCTGGCGAAGGGCTCGTCGAGCAGCAGCGTGGCGGGCTCGCTGATCTGCAAGGCCAACAGGCACACCTGCTGGCGCTGCCCCTGGCTCAGCTCGCCCACGGCGCGAGCGGCCCAGGCCTCGAGCCCGCGCCGAGCAAGAAAGTCGCGCGCCTGCTGCCGCGCAGCCTGCCGCGTTTCGCCGCGCGCGGTGAGGCTGAAGGCCAGCTCCTCGGCCACGGTCGGAAAGATGATCTGGTCGTCGGGGTTCTGGAACATCAGCCCCACGTGCTTCGACAGCTGCCTGCGGTCGGCCTGCGTGTCGCAGCCATGCACCACCACCCGGCCCTGCTGCGGCTGGTCGAGCCCGCTGATCAGGCGGAACAGGCTGCTCTTGCCCGCCCCGTTGTCGCCGATCAGGCCGATGCGCGCCTCCTGCAGGTGGAGCGTCAGCCCCTCGAAGACATGCTGGCTGCCGCGCACCAGCGTCACCGCTTCGAGGCGGATGCTGTGCGGGGAATCGGGTTCGGGCGGGGTCGGCTGCGGCAAGGGGCGCCCACTGTACCCGAACGCGCCCTTGCGGCGCCGGGCTCAGGGCGTGGCGGCGAAGAGCCCGTTGATCTCACCGACGGACAGCATGCCCTCGCCCATCGCACCGAAGCGGCCATGCTCGAAGGCTTCTCTGGCGATGCGGCCGACCAGCCCCAGCGCCGACTGCAGCGGGCCACAGCCCAGGCTGATGCGCCGCGCGCCGGCACGCGCAAAGCCCTCGGCCGGCGGCGCACCGGCATAGCCCGCGTACACGTTCACGGGCAGGCTCACCGCACCGGCCATGCCGGCGATCTCTTCGAGGCTGGACATGCCTGGCACGAAGATGCCGTCGGCGCCCGCCGCCGCATACAGCCGCGCGCGGCGCTTCGCCTCCTCGAAGCGCGCCGCCGGGTCGTCCCAGGGCACGAAGTAGGCGTCGGTGCGCGCGTTGATGAAGAAGCGCGCGTCCAGCTTGCGGATGGCGACGATGCGCTCGCACAGCACCTCCGGCGGCGCCAGCTCGCGCGTGCCCGGCCGCGTGCCGTCCTCGATGTTGATGCCGGCCGCGCCCATGTCGATCAGCGCGCCCGCCACGTCGCACACCCCCTGAGCGCTGTCGCCGAAGCCGCTTTCGATGTCGACGCTCACCGGCACGCCCGCCACGCGGCAGATGCGCGCACAGGCCGCGAGCAACTCGCTGGCCGGCATGCGCTCGCCGTCCGCGTAGCCGAGCGACCAGGCCATGCCCGCGCTGGTGGTGCCGATGGCCGTGGCCCCGGCGCGCTCGACGATGCGGGCGCTGGCGGCGTCCCAGGCGTTCACCAGCACCAAGGGGTCGGGCCCGGCGTGCAGGCGATGAAAGATGTCGGCTTGCTGCCGTGACGATTCGGAGGAATGCATGTGCGATGGCCCGAAGGCGTTGTGGAATGACTGCAGCGTAAGGGCGTCCCGCATCCAGGACTTGGAAAAACTTGCTCCTGCGCGCTCTGTGCCGCTCAGGAAGCCATCAACGCCACTACGGGATAGCGCCGCCACCCGGGCTCCGCATGGCGCTGTCCATGGGCGAAGAGAAAACCCAGTACCGCCTGCGGATCGGACAGCTTGTCGGGGTGAGCGACCTTCCATTGCTCGAACTGCCGCTTCAGCGCGGGTTCTTCCTCCAGCATCCGAAGCGCGGTGTCCTCGAAGACGTAGGCCGAGAAGTTCTCCTTCTTCTCCAGCACGCTGTTGAAGAAGCCCCAGCGGAAGAAGCTGTCGTGGGCTTCGGGCTCCAGCGTCTCGACCACGTAGCGGGCGTTGGCCTGGTCCAGCGGTACCCACACGTCGCCCGCATGCGCCTGAAAGGGCTCGGTGTGCGCAGCGAGCACCACCTCGTCATGGAACATGTGCCCTTCGTAGGCGTTCGCGCGGGAGGCCACGCTCTGGATGCGATACACGCGCGCCGCATCGAACAGCCGGTCCGCTTCGAGACGCTGCAACTCGACGCCATTCCACGCCAGCCGCTCGATCACTTCGCGCCAGGCCCGGGGCACGAGATAGGCCTTGGGCGCGGCCACGGACGCGACTTCGACGCAGCGGTCGAAGTGCACGATGTCCTTCTCCCAAGGCTGGCCGCGGTCGTAGGCCAGGCGCTCATAGGTACCCAGCTGGCTGGGCGTGCGAACCGCGCGATAGCCCTTGAAGCGCAGGCTCGCCGGCCGGCTGCGGTCGTTGCGCCATGCCAGCGGCCAGCGCGCCTGTTGCGCCGCGGCGGCCCGGGCCTCGCGGCGCAGTTCCTGAATGCGCGCCGCATGCCCCACGGTGAACTCCAGCACCACCTCGACCAGCGTCCGCATGGCAGCCACGCGGTCGGCAAAGGGCTTGAGCATGTGGGTCTCGGGCATGAAGCCGATGGTGTGGTGCAGCGCGGCATAGCCGGTGGAAAAGCGCGGCAGGTCGAGGAAATCCTCGATGCCGTCGTCCGGCGTCTCGGCCAGCAGGTTCACGTACGGGCAGGTGGGCCAGCCGCGCCGGTCCATGCCGCCGTAGATCGCCGGCAGCATGCTCTCGCGCAGGAACTGTCCCAGCCCGCCGCCCAGCTTGTCTGGCTGGGTCGGGATCAGCGTCATGGTGTAGCTGTAGTCCGCGCCGTTGGAGGTGTGGGTGTCGACCATCACGTCCGGGTCCCACGCGGTGAAGAACTTGTTGAACACCTGCGCGGCGAGGCTGTCGCACTTGATGAAATCGCGGTTCAGGTCGAGATGCCGGCCGTTGCCGCGGAAACCGAACGACTCGGGGCCGAGCTGGTTCACGCGCGAGGTGTCCTGGCGGTTGATGCAGCCGTCCACGTTGTAGACCGGGATGAAGAGGAACACCGTCTTGCCCAGCGCGGCCAGCCTCTCAGGCTGCGTGCAGAAATCGCGCACCAGCGCCATGCAGGTGTCGATGCCCTCGGGCTCCCCGGGATGGATGCCGTTGTTGTTGAAGAACACCGGGCGGCCCTGCCGCTTGAGCGTTTCGCGGTCGAACACGCCGTCGGCCGTGACCACGCCCGCATGGAGCGGAGCGCCGGTGTCCGAAGTGCCGATCTCGCCCCAGTGCAGCACGCCGGGGAAATCCCTGGCCAGCTGCTCGTAGAAGGCGATGCATTCCGCCCAGGTGGTGGTCTGGTTGCCGTTGCCTGACTCGAACGGCGTGGAGTACGGTGTGGCTCGTGAAGAGGTCATGGGAAGAAGGCTACAGTAGTCGCCCCGATCCGGTCATCCAGCCCTTCTTTCTGCAAAGAGCCAAGAGCCTGCCAGACACGGCCGCAACACACATTCAAGGAAACAGACATGGGCGCTCAATGGAAAGCGAAGCACAAGGATCTGGCAGCCAACGCCAAGGGCCGGCTGTTCAGCAAGCTCGTCAAGGAAATCCTGGTGGCCGCGCGCAGCGGTGCCGACCCGGCCTCCAACGCGCGCCTGCGGCTGGTGGTGGAGCAGGCCCGCAAGGTCTCGATGCCCAAGGACACGCTCGACCGCGCCATCAAGAAAGGCGCGGGCCTCACGGGCGAGTCTGTTCACTACGAGCACGTGATCTACGAAGGCTTCGCGCCGCACCGCGTGGCGGTGATGGTCGAATGCCTCACCGACAACGTGAACCGCACCGCGCCTGAAATGCGCGTGCTGTTCCGCAAGGGCCAACTCGGCACCTCGGGCTCGGTGTCATGGGACTTCGACCACGTCGGCATGATCGAAGCCGAACCCGCCAGGCCCGACGCCGACCCCGAGGTGGCCGCCATCGAAGCCGGCGCGCAAGACTTCGAACCGGCCGGCGAGGACCACCCCGCTGTCTTCCTCACCGACCCCACCGATCTGGACCTCGTGAGCCGCGCCCTGCCCGCCCAGGGCTTCACCGTGCTGTCAGCCAAGCTGGGCTACAAGCCCAAGAACCCGATCGATCCGGCGAGCCTGAGCGCCGAGGCGCTGGAAGAAGTCGAAACCTTCCTGGCGGCCATCGACGCGAACGACGACGTGCAGAACGTGTTCGTGGGCCTGGCGGGTTGAACTCCCGGCCGCGCATGCTCGCCGGCAGATGCCTGTGCGGCGCGGTCCACTACGCGGTGGCGGATGAATTTGCCTACGCACTGAACTGCCATTGCTCCGACTGCCGGCGCGCGACCGGCTCGGCGTTCAAGCCCTTCGCGGGCATCGAGCGCGGCAAGTTCGCCATCACGCAGGGCGAGGACGGCATCACGGTCTACGGCAAGCCTGACGCGGGCGACCTGCACTGCGCCAAGTGCGGCTCGCTGCTGTGCTCGGTCGTGCGCGACGGGCAGTTCGTGCACGTCACACTGGGCACGCTGGTCGACACGCCCACCGTCCGGCCGAGCGCGCACATCTTCGTCGGCTCGAAGGCGCCGTGGTTCACGATCACGGACGACCTGCCGCAACACAAGGGCCACGCCGGCGGGAACTGAACCGCCCGCGCAAGAAGATGCCGGCCCGGCGCCGACAACGACATCCTGTGCCGTAGCGCGGCCCCAGTTCGGGCCTGCGCAGGCAGGGAGCGCTCCTATGCTCGATGAACTCTCTCTTCATCCCTGGAGCTTTCCCATGTCACTGCAAGATTTCAAGGTCCTCACCTTCGATGTCGTCGGCACGCTGATCGACTTCGAGGGCGGCATGCTCGCCTACCTGCGCAGCGCGGCGCCCAATGCCGATGTGGGCGATGACGACTTCCTCGCCGCCTACCGGCGAGCCCGCGCCGATGGCAGCGCCGGCTGGTATCCCGACGACCTCGAGCGCTGCTGGCACGCCATCGCTCCCGCGCTGGGCCTGCCCGACACGGATGCCATTGCGAAGGGCCTGCGCGACTCGGTTGCCGAGTGGCCGGCGTTCCCCGATTCGGTCGAGGCGCTGAAGCGGCTCGGCAAGCGCTTCAAGCTGGTGACGATGACCAATGCGCAGGCCTGGGCGCTGGCGCATTTCGACAAGACCCTGGGCTCGCCCTTCGACATGCTGCTGAGCTGCGACGATGCACTGTGCGAGAAGCCCGACGCGCGCTACTTCGCCTACGCCCGCGGCCGCTTCGAAGGCGCGTGGGGGTTCAAGCAGGCCGACAACCTGCACGTGGCGCAAAGCCAGTACCACGACATCGGCATCGCGAAGCAGCTCGGCATCGCCACCTGCTGGATCGAGCGCCGCCACGCGCAGAAGGGCTCCGGCGGGACCATCGAGTCGAAGCACACCGTGCCCGACCATCACTTCCATACGCTGGCCGAACTGGCCGACGCCGTGGAAGCAGGGCGCTGAGCACGGCGGGCATCGCCATCGCAACGCCTTCCTCGCGATGGCCGCCCAGGGGCACCCTGCCTGCCATCGATCCATTCCCATATCGCGATTCGAATATTCACAAGGAGCTTCCATGACCACTGTCTTCCGCCCCAAGTACATCAGCTTCGATTGCTACGGCACCCTCACCAACTTCCAGATGGCGCCGATGGCGCGCAGGCTCTTCGCCGACCGCGTCAGCCCGGAAAACATCGAACAGTTCTGCCAGGACTTCGCCGCTTACCGGCTCGACGAAGTGCTGGGCGACTGGCAGCCTTACTACGACGTCGTCTACAACTCGGTCCTGCGCACCTGCAACCGCTGGGGCGTGCCGTTTCGCGAGGCCGACGTCTCGGAGATCTACAACGCCGTGCCCACCTGGGGCCCGCACCCGGACGTGACGGCAGGCTTGGCCAGGATCGCCGACAAGATCCCGCTGGTGATCATCTCGAACGCCATGGACGCGCAGCTCGTGCACAACGTGAAGCTGCTCGGCGTGCCCTTCCACCGGGTCTATACGGCGCAGCAGGCCAAGGCCTACAAGCCCCGCCTGCGCGCCTTCGAATACATGATCGACTCGTTGAATGCGAAGCCGGAAGACTTCCTGCACGTGTCGTCGTCGATGCGCTACGACCACATGTCGGCGCGCGACGTGGGCATCAAGGACAAGGCTTTCGTCAATCGCAAGCACGAACCCGGTGTTCCAGCCTACGGCACGACCGAGATCTCCGACATCGGTGGCCTGCCGGCGCTGGTCGGTCTCTGAGTCTGGCGCGATCGCCGGTCATGCCGGCGATCGCTTCTTTCAAGCCGCCCGTTTCTGCGAATCCGCCGCAAAGCGCCCGATGGAGAAGCTCTCGATCGGCGTCGACGTGCGGCCGGTGGCGATCAGCTCGGCCATGGTCTCGCCCACGCCGGGGCTGATCGCGAAGCCCTCGCCGCAGAAGCCGAAGGCGTAGTGCAGGCCAGGCACGCGGGCGCTGAGGCCCATCACCGGCTGCCAGTCGGCCATGTAGCCCTCGATGCCGCTCCACACGCGGATCAGCTGCACGTGTTCGAACGCCGGCACCACGCGGCGCAGTTCGCGCATCTGGCGCAGCACGTTGTCGGGCTTGACGTAGGCGCGGATACGGTCGGCGTGCGCCGGCCCCTTGAAGCCGCCGCCGAAGACGATGTTGCCGCGCGAGATCTGGCGGAAGTACATCCCCTCCTGCTCGATCGGCGAGGAGACGCCGATCGACGGACCGATCGCATAGGGCAGCGGCTCGGTCACGCCCATCTGCGGTCCGCGCGCCTCCATCGGCACGGGCTCGCCGAACTGCTCGGCCATGCGGTTCGACCAGGCGCCGCAGGCCACGAGCAGCTGCGGCGCGCGAAAGCGCCGGCCGTCCGCGGTGTGCGCCGCGAAGCCCCCGCCGTCACGCTCGACCTTCATCACCTCGGCATGCTCGACGATATTCGCGCCCGCGCGCCGCGCCGCCCGCGCGAAGGCCGGTCCGGCCAGGCGCGGATTGGCATGGCCGTCGTTCGGCGACAGCGAACCGCTCACCACCTCGGGCGCGAAGATGCCCCAGCGCTTGCGCAGCTGCGCGGCGCTGAAGAGCTCCAGGTCGAGGCCCAGCGGCTTCACGTCTCTCGCGTGCTGCTCGAGCACCGCGGCCTGCTGCTCGGTGTAGCAGACGCGCAGGTGGCCGTAGGGCACGAACTCCAGGTCCTCGCCGAGCAGTTCGTTCACGCGGCCCCAGACGGCGCGCGCGCGGTTGGCCAGCGGCATCTGCGCCAGCACGCGGCCCTGGCGGCGCACGTTGCCGAAGTTGGTGCCGCTGGCCTGGCGGCCGACCAGTTCGCGCTCGAGCAGCGTGACCGACAGGCCGTGCTGGCGGCGCAGGAAGAAGGCGGCGGTGGTGCCCATCAGGCCACCGCCGAGCACCAGCACGTCGGTGTGGGTGGTTTCGCTCATGGACTCACCTCGCGCGTATTCATCATCAATGGCTTGACCGGCGCCTGCGAACGCAGGCGGCCCACCAGCTGCACCGGCACGCCGCTGGCCTGCGCCACGATCTCCGCCGACGCATGGCCGCAGAAGCGGCCCTGGCAGCGCCCCATGCCGACACGGCTGAAGGCCTTGGCGCGATTGACTTCGTGGCTGTCCATCTCGTTGACGCAGCGGCGCAGTTCGCCCGCCGTCACGGCTTCGCAGCGGCACACGACCGCCTCGTCGGGCAATGCTGCGGCCTGCGCATGCGGCCACGGAAAGGCGCGCGCCAGTCCTTCGCGGAAGCGGTTCATCTGCGCCAGCGTGCGGCGCAGCGCGGCGGACTCCGCGTCGTAGAGCGCGCGGCCCGTCGCATGGCCGAGGTCGGCCAGCGCCGCAAGCGCGGCCAGCCGGCCGGCGGCCTCGGCGCCGTCGGCACCGAGGATGCGGACGCCGTCACCAGCCAGGTACACGCCGCGCGTGCTGCTGCGGCCGTCGGCATCGATGCGCGGCAGCCACTGCCGGCTCACGGGTTCGAAGTCGAACTCGCAGCGCGCGAGATCGGCCAGCTGCGTCTCGGCGCGCAGGTGCCAGCCAAGGCCGACGGCATCGCACGCGAAGCGCTGCTCGCGCCCCTGGGCATCGCGCACGGCCACGGCCTGCACGCCGAGGCTGTCGTCGCCATCGATGGCGAGCGGCACCACGCCCTGCAGCACCGGCACGCCCGCACTGCGCAGCCCGCGGATCAGCGCGAGCCCGCGCAACGCCAGCCGCGGCCGCGCGAGCAGCCCGCGCACGGCACTCCAGGACTTGGCGGCCGGCGCGGTGTCGAGCACCGCCGCCACCTGCGCGCCGGCCTGCACGTACTGCGACGCCACGAGATACAGCAGCGGGCCGCTGCCCATGAAGACCACGCGCGAACCGATGGCGCAGGCCTGCGCCTTCAGCGCGATCTGCGAAGCGCCCAGGCTGTAGCAGCCGGCGCGGTGCCAGCCCGCCACGGGCATCAGGCGGTCGGTTGCGCCGCTGCAGACCAGCAAGGCATCGAACGGCAGCACCTGCGGCTCGCCGGCATGCACGACGTGCAGCGCGCCCTCGCTCACGTTCCAGGCCAGCGTCTCGCCGCGGTAGTCGATGTGGGCGCGCAGCGCGTCGAAGTCGTGGTGCAGCGCCTGTGCCTTCGCGGCTTCGGTGCCGTAGAGCTTGGCGTAGGGCCGCTTGAAGCCTTCGGGCTGGCGGCGGTAGATCTGTCCGCCGTCGCGCCGGCCTTCGTCCACCACCACGGGCCGTACGCCGGCGCGCACCAGCGCCTGCGCGGCGCGCACGCCCGCGGGGCCGGTGCCGACCACGACGATGCGTGGCAAAGGCGAAGCTGGCGGCATCGCGCTCACCGCACGGCCGCCGCGGCGCCGCGCGCCAGCAGCTGCTGCAGGTCGGGCGTGGCGGGCCAATGGGCCGCGGGCGGCCGCGTGAGCACCGACATCCCCGCCTCGACGGGCGTCGAGCAGGCGCGCAGCCGCTCGCCCGCCGGCGTCCACACCCAGCAATCCTGGCAGGCGCCCATCAGGCAGAAGCCGGCGCGCGGTCCGTCGCCGAACTCGCTGTCGCGCACGCGCCGTCCGTTGCTCAGCAGCGCCACCAGCAGCGTGTCGCCGGCCAGCGCGGTGCGGGCCTCGCCGTCGATGTGCAGGGTCAACGCGGGCCGGTCGGTCTCCGCGAGCCGCACGAAGCGGGCGGGCAAAGCAGAGGGAGGATGGGTTTCGGGCATGGATGGATGAAGGCGCCGGTCAGCGCTCGTGGGGAAAAAGCCGTTCGATCGGACAGTGCGTCTTGATGAACGGCGACTTGATGACGATGTAGCTGAAGTACTTCGCGATGCCGATGTTGCGTTCGAGCAGCCCCTCGATCACTTCCTGGTAGTGATTCACGCCGCGCGTGAGGAAGCGCAGCAGGTAGTCGTAGCCGCCGCTGACGAGGTGGCATTCGAGCACCTCGTCGACCTCGCGGATCGCGGCCTCGAAGCGCACGAAGTCCTCGCGGTGGTGATCCGACAGCGTGACCTCGGTGAACACGGTCAGCGTGTCGCCGAGCTTTTCGAGCCGCAGGTGCGCGCCGTAGCCCGCGATGTAGCCGGCTTGCTCCAGCCGCTTCACGCGGATCAGGCAGGGGCTGGGCGACAACCCGACCGCATCGGCCAGGTCGACGTTGGTCATGCGCCCGTTCTTCTGCAGCTGGGCCAGGATGCGCAGGTCGAGTCGGTCGATCTTGAAAGCTTCTGACATCGCGGTGCCTGGAGAGAAGGAAAGTCTGATTCTGCGTCGCCGCCCGGTCTTGCGGGGCTTTTGTGCGCCGGTTTGTTCAGGCCGCCAGCGCGGCGCGCACGTCGGGCGCGTCGAGCACTTCGTCGAGCGTCTTCCTCAGCCGCGCGAACAGCTGCGCGAACTCGTCCTCGGTGAAGGTGAGCGCGGGCGCGAAGCCGAGGATGTGGTCGCCGAAGGAACGGAACACCAGGCCGTTGCGGTAGGCGGCGGCGAAGATGCGCTCGGGCAGTCCGAGCGATGCGTCGAAGCCGCGCTTGCTCGCCTTGTCGCTCACCAGTTCCAGCGCGCCCAGCAGGCCGCGGTGGCGGGCATCGCCCACCAGCGGATGCGCACGCAGCGCGTCGAGTCCGGCCGCAAAGTGCGCCTCACCGCGCTGGCCGTTGGCGAGCACGCCGCCCTCTTCGTAGAGCCGCAGCACCTCGAGCGCGACCGCGGCGCTGACCGGGTGCGCCGAATAGGTCGCGCCATGCCCGACCAGGGCGCCTTCGGGCACGCCGTCGGCGATGCCGGCATAGACCTTCTCCGACATCATCGTGGCGCCCATCGGCACGTAGCCGGCGGTCAGGCCCTTGGCCATGGTCATGAGATCGGGCTCCACGCCTTCGGCCTCGCACGCGAACATCGGGCCGGTGCGGCCGAAGCCGGTGATGACCTCGTCCACCACGAAGAGGATGTCGAGCTCGCGCGCCGCCTCGCGCATGGCCTTGAGCCAGCCCTTGGGCGGCACGATGACGCCGCCCGAGCCCTGGATCGGCTCGCAGAAGAACGCGGCCACGTTGTCCGCGCCCAGCTCGGCGACCTTGGCGCGCAGCGACTCGACCGATGCGGCGATCAATGACTGTGTATCGGCCCCGTCCGGCTGGCGGTACGGATTCGGCGAAGGAATGTAATGCTGCGTGGGCAGCGGCAGGTCGAAGCCGCGGTGGAAAGCCGGCAACGCGGTCAGGCCCGCGCCGGTGGACGACGAGCCGTGGTAGCCGCGCTCCAGCGCGATGAAATGCTTCTTCGACGGCCGGCCGGTCGCGTTGTAGTACTGCACGATGAAGCGCACGGCGGCATCGACCGCCTCGGAGCCGCCCAGCGTGAGGTACACGCGGGTCAGCGATGCGGGCGTGATCTGCACCAGCTTTTCGGCAAGGCGGATCGCCGGCTCGCTGCTGAAATGAAAGTAGCCGGTCGCGTAGGGCAGCCGGCGCATCTGCTCGGCCGCGGCCTGCACCACGCTCTCCTGTCCATAGCCCACGTTCACGCACCACAGGCCGGCGAAGGCATCGAGCAGCTCGTGGCCATTGCTGTCGGTCAGCCAGGCGCCGCGGCCCGAGGCCAGCACGGTGGGGCCGCGCTGCTCGTGCACGCGCCAGGGCGAGACGGGGTGGATCAGGTGCGCACGATCGATCGCGTCGAGCGCGGCTTGGTGAGGCAATGCGGTGGGATGCGTCATGGGCTGTGTCCGGAGGAAGCTGGTGGCGAAGGAGGCTTTCGATGCCCTCAGCTTAGGACGCGCAACCCTCGGCTTGGTGCTGCTTTGAGGCCTCTGCACGAAGCACGCTGCCGTTGTGCGTGCCGCGACAGCAGATCGTGCGGCGGCTCATGCGGCCTGCCTCCGGCAACTCGCGCTCAGTACCCCTTCTGGCGATCGACCAGCCCGACCATGGGCTCGCCCGCGGCGAAGCGCTGCACGTTGTCGAGCACCGCTTCGGCGGCACTGAGCGGCTGCGTCATGCTCGCGATGTGCGGCGTGAGCTGCACATGCGGATGGCGCCAGAAGGCATGCGCCGGCGGCAGCGGTTCGGGGTCGGTCACGTCGAGCACGGCATCGCCGATCTGGCCACTGGCGAGCGCGGCCAGCAGGTCGGTGTCGACGAGCTGCGGGCCGCGGCCCACATGCACCAGGCCCGCGCCGGCAGGCAGCATCGAGAACAGCCGCGCGTCGAGAAAGCCGCGCGTCGAATCGGTCAGCGGCAGCAGGCACACGAGGATGTCGGTGCGCGCAAGAAAGGCCGGCAGCTCGTCGGCACCGGCATGGCATTGCACACCGTCGACCGCGTGCCGCGAGCGGCTCCATCCCGCGCAATCGAAACCCATGCCGACGAGTTGCGCCAGCACGGCCTGCCCGAGCGAGCCGAGCCCGAGCACGCCGACGCGCCGTTCACCCGCGGGCCGCACCGGCAGCGGCTTCCACTGCCCTTCCTGCTGCTGGCGCCTGTATTGCGGCATGTCGCGATGCAGGCCGAGCACCGCATGCGTCACGTACTCGACCATGCCGCCCACGATGCCGGGCTCCACCATGCGCACCACGGGCAGCGCGGGCGGCAGCGCGGCGAAGTCGAACTGGTCGACGCCCGCGCCCGAGGAGAACAGCACTTCGAGATTCGGAAAGCGCACCGCCAGATCGTCCGGCGGCTCCCAGGCGGCGAGAAAGCGCACCTGCGCGGGATCGCCGATGTCGGGCCAGATGCGGAAGTCGATATCGGGTGCGCGGCGGCGGAACACTTCGGCCCACAGGCGGCCTCGCACGGGGTCGGATTTGTAGAGGAAGGTGGTGGTCATGGGTTTTGTTTGTGGGTGCGTTTTCGGGCGCTGTATTCGGGGTGCGTGCACAGGCCGCCGGGTACTCCCCTCCGCGAATGTCCCCCGCTTCGCTCCTCCTTTATTTCGCTGCGGGGAGCACCCGACGCCCTGTGCACGAGGGCACGCTGCTGTTGTGCCGCTCGATCAACCACGGCTCTGAACGATCACGCTGGCGGGGTGCCTTGCGCAGCGAAATAAAGGAGGAGGCCGAAGGCCGGGGGACATTCGCGGAGCAAGGTACCCCGTCGGCGTGATCGCCCCACCGAAAAGCAAGCCTTCACCCAACAGCCTGGGTAACAACAGCAAAGAGCGAAGGCCCGCCAGCCGGCGTAACCAGCGGCACACCACGCACCATCGTCGTAGGCGCATCGACGCGCAGCAGCCCGATGCTCTCCAGGCACTCGGCCAGCCCGCTGTCGAAGTCGATGTCGATGCGCGTGAAGTGCCCGGCGTTGACGCTGGCGAGATGCGCGATCAGCGCCTTCGCGCCGTCGAGGTCGGGTGCAACCACAGGCCCGATGACATGCCCGCGCCCGAAGCGGCGCAGCATCGCGAAGCCGCGCGCTTCGTTGTCGTGGTCGAGCACCACGCAGGCATCGGCGTTGGCCAGCAGGTCGGCGATCAGCGCATCGCGCGGCATGCCGCGCGCCGCAGCGTCGAGCGCCTGCAGGGTGGCCGTCTCGTTCAGGCCGGCGGGCCGCAGGCGCCAGCCCGGCTGCAGCGCAACCAGCGGCGCCGGCTGCGCGATGCCCTGGTGCTGCCTCAGTTCACCCGTGCGCACGAAGCCCAGCCGCTCGTACAGGCCGCGCCCTTCGGCGGTGGCATGCAGCAGCACCGTATGTTCCTCCAGGCCTTCGAGCATCGCGCTCATCAGCCTGTGCCCGATGCGCCGGCCCTGGCAGGCCGGCGTCACGATCACGAGGCCGATGCTGGCATGGCGCTCGCCCCAGTGCCAGCGCTGTGCGGTGGCGACGATCTCGCCGTCGCGCTCGGCCACGATGCCCTCGGCATGCGCGAACACCTGCGCCCAGTCGGCCAGCCGGTGCGGCCAGCGCAACTGGGCCGACAACGCGTGCGTGGAGGGCAAGTCGGCGGACGTCATCGGTCGGAGCACCACGCCGTCGTCGGGTGCATTCGGGGTCTGATCGGGCATGGAAAGGTCTCTGTAGCGAAGGGGATGTCCCTTGCATCTTGGACGACATCGGCGCCCGATGCCAGACCGAAATCGCCTGCCGGCGCAACTCGCAAGCTTCGCCTGCCAAGGGCCCGGGGTTTGCAATTCGCTGCCGCCACGGGTTCGCTTACGCACACAAATGCCGCGCCGACCTGCCTAGCATCGTCCGTCCTTCCTCCGGTGCCATCGCGGCCTCCTTCCATTCTTCCCATGCAAGTCTTCGACCCGCTCGAGATCCACGTGCCTTCGGGGCAGTTCATCGGCGGACGCCTCGTCCCCGATGCCGGCCTGCGCTTCAAAAGCGTGCCGATCGACTTCGCCGCGACGCACCGAGGTGCATGGCCGCACGCGCCAGGGGCAGACCGCACGGCATGCCGCCGCACCCCCTCCAAACCGCAGCTTTCATGCGCCGGATGCCGTATTTCCCTATACCTGCGGCACGGCTGCGTGCTGCAATCACTTCGTCATGAGCTTGTCGCATTTGTCGTCCAAGGAACCTGAAACCATGAGCCCCCGCCCCAGGCAAATCGCCCTCGATCGCCACGGCATGCCGGCTCGCTCCTGCGTGGGCCGGATGCCATGAAGCTCGACTCCTACTGGACCGATTCGGCCCCCGCGTTTCTGGCCGCGCCGCAGGAGCTGCCGGCGCAGGTCGATGTCGCGATCGTCGGCGGCGGCTTCACCGGCCTTTCGGCCGCGCTGGCAATGGCCAGGCGCGGCGCCCGGGTCGCGGTGCTGGAAGCCGGCCCGCGCGTGGCGGCCGAAGCCTCGGGGCGCAATGGCGGGCATGTCAACAACGGCCTCGCGGTCGACTACGCCGATGTGGCGGCCAAGGTCGGCGTCGAGCGGGCGCGCGGCTGGTACAACGCCTACGACGACGCGGTCGACACGGTGGCGCGGCTGGTGCGCGACGAGGCCATCGACTGCGACTTCATGCGCCACGGCAAGCTCAAGCTCGCCACGCGCGCCAACCAGATGGCCGCGCTCGAACGCAGCGTGCAACGCCTGATCGACGATGGCGTGGACAGCGACGTCGAGATCCTCGACGCATCGCGCGTGCGCGCCGAGGTGCAGAGCGAGCGCTTCCACGGCGGCCTGCTCTACAAGCGCAGCGCCCAGATGCACATGGGCCGCTTCGCGCATGGGCTGGCAGCGGCCGCGCAGCGCAATGGCGCCGCGATCCACACGGGCACGGAAGTGCGGCGCATCGAACGCCTGGGCCAGGGCCATGCCCACCGGCTGCACACCGCGCGCGGCGTGGTCACGGCGCAGCAGGTTCTGCTGGCCACGGGTGCGACGCGCCATGGCGGCTACGGCAGCTTCGGCTGGCTGCGCCGGCGCATCGTGCCGATCGGCAGCTTCATCGTGGTGACCGAACCGCTCGGCGCGGAGCGCGCGCAGGCGCTGCTCGCAGCCCGGCGCACCTACACGACCATCGCGAACATCCACCACTACTTCAGGCTCACGGCCGATCACCGGCTGGTGTTCGGCGGGCGCGCGCGCTTCGCGATTTCCAGCCCGCAGTCGGATGCCGCGAGCGGTGACATCCTGCGCGCGGGACTGGCCGAGACCTTTCCGCAGCTCGGCGCGGTGCGGCTCGACTATTGCTGGGGCGGCCTCGTCGACATGACGCAGGACCGCCTGCCGCATGCCGGCGAGCGCAACGGCCTCTACTACGCGATGGGCTACAGCGGACACGGCACGCAGATGTCGGTCCACATGGGCGAACGCATGGCCGCCGTGATGAACGGCGACGCGGCCGCCAACCCCTGGCAGGGCCGCGACTGGCCCGCCATTCCCGGCCACTTCGGCCCGCCGTGGTTCCTGCCGGCGGTGGGCTTTTATTACCGGCTCAAGGACAGGCTGGCCTGAGGGCCCGCAGTCCCGCAACACGCGTTCGATTTTTTCCAACCCACGGTCCCAGGAGCACTTCATCATGAGCGACAGCAGCAACAAGAGTTTCGACAGCCTCGTCGGCCCCGGCGAAAGCCTGCGCATGATGGAGTCGCTCAAGCGCGGCGCCACGCGGCGCGACATCCTTTCGATGCTGATGGCCGGCGGCATGCAGGCCACGCTGGCCGGCAGCCTGGCGGGCGCGGCGATGTCCGCCCATGCGCAGACGCCCAGGAAGGGCGGCCGCCTGCGGGTGGCCGGCGCCACCGCCGCGGCGACCGACACGCTCGATCCGGCCAAGCAGTCGAACCAGACCGACTACTCGCGCTGCAACATGATCTACAACGGCCTCACCTCGCTCGACGGCAGCCTCACGCCGCAGCCCGCGCTGGCCGAATCGTTCACCACCAAGGACGCGAAGACCTGGGTGTTCACATTGCGCCGCGGCGTGAGCTTCCACGACGGCAAGGCGCTCGCGCCCGCCGACGTCGTGTTCTCGGTGATGCGCCACAAGGACCCCGCCACCGCCTCCAAGGCCAAGGTGCTCGCCGACCAGATCGAGAGCGTGAAGGCCAGCGGCCCGAACGAGGTGACGATGGTGCTCAGCGCGCCGAACGCCGACCTGCCGGTGATCCTGGGCACCTTCCACTTCCAGATCGTCAAGGAAGGCACCACCGACTTCAACGCCGGCATCGGCACCGGCCCGTACAAGCTCAAGGAATTCAAGCCCGGTGTGCGTTCTCTGATGGTGCGCAACGATGCCTACTGGAAGCCCGGCAAGCCGTACCTCGACGAGATCGAGTTCGTGGGCATCGGCGACGAGAGCGCGCGCGTCAACGCGCTGCTGTCCGGCGGCATGGACCTCGTGGGCTCGGTCAATCCGCGCTCGGTGGAGCGCGTGAAGGGCACGCCCGGGTACGGCATCTTCGTCACGCAGTCGGGCCAGTACTCCGACCTCATCATGCGCAAGGACACGGGCCCCGGCGCCAACCCGGATTTCGTGCTCGCGATGAAGTACATGTTCGACCGCGCCCAGATGAAGAAGACCATTGCGCTCGACTACGCCGTGCTCGGCAACGACCAGCCGATCGATCCGACCAACCGCTTCTACTTCGCGGGCCTGCCGCAGCGCCCGTTCGACCTCGACAAGGCCAAGTTCCACCTGCAGAAGTCCGGCGTCACCGGCAAGGTGCCGATGGTGGCTTCGCCGGCGGCGCTCTACTCGGTGGAGATGGCGCTGATGCTGCAGCAGACCGCGCAGCGCGCGGGCCTGGAGATCGACATCAAGCGCATGCCGGCCGACGGCTACTGGTCGAACCACTGGCTCAACAGCCCGGTGGGCTTCGGCAACGTCAACCCGCGCCCGAGCGCCGACGTGCTGCTGACGCAGTTCTTCCAGTCGGGTGCGGCCTGGAACGAGTCGCGCTGGAAGAGCGAGAAGTTCGACCAGCTGCTGCTGGCCTCGCGCGCCGAGACCGACCTGGCCAAGCGCAAGCAGATGTACGCCGACATGCAGACCATGATCCACCAGGACGCCGGCATCGGCATCCCGCTGTTCCTTGCCAGCATCGACGGCCATACCTCCAAGCTCAAGGGGCTGTCGCCGATTCCGCTGGGCGGGCTGATGGGCTACAACTTCGCCGAGAACGTGTGGCTGGAAGCCTGATCCGCGCGCCGGAACATTCTTCATGAACCACGTGATCCTCAAGCTCCTCGTCCAGCGCATCGCGCTGGCGCTGCTGTCGCTCCTGGCGGTGTCGGTGATCGTGTTCTCGATCACCGCCGTGCTGCCGGGCGATGCAGCCCAGGAGCAGCTCGGCCAGGAAGCCACGCCCGAGGCGCTGGCCGCCCTGCGCACGCAGATGGGGCTGGACGTGCCGGCACCGCAGCGCTACGCGCGATGGCTGCTCGGCATGGCCAAGGGCGACCTCGGCCGCTCGGCCACCACGCAGATGCCGGTGTCGGAGCTGGTGGCAAGCCGCCTGCCCAACTCGCTGCTGCTTGCGGCCGTGACGGCCCTGTTCTCGGTTCCGATCGCGCTGGCGCTCGGCATCGCCTCGGCCGTGTGGCGCGGCTCCTGGTTCGACCGCGCGGCTTCCACGTCGGCGGTGGCGGTGGTGTCGGTGCCGGAGTTCCTGGTCGCGACGCTCGCGGTGCTGGTGTTCGCGGTCAAGCTGCGCTGGCTGCCGGCGCTCTCTTTCGTGAACGAGATCGAGTCGGTCGGCCAGTTGCTGCGCGCCTTCGCAATGCCGGTGCTGGTGCTGTGCTGCGTGATCGTCGCGCAGATGATGCGCATGACGCGCGCCGCGGTGATCGACCAGCTCGAGGCGCCCTACATCGAGATGGTGCGGCTCAAGGGCGCCTCGCCGATGCGCATGGTGCTGGCGCATGCGCTGCCCAACGCGGTCGGCCCGATCGCGAACGCGGTGGCGCTGAGCCTGTCGTACCTGCTGGGCGGCGTCATCATCGTCGAGACGATCTTCAACTATCCCGGCATCGCCAAGCTGATGGTCGACGGCGTCTCGCAGCGCGACATGCCGCTGGTGCAGACCTGCGCCATGATCTTCTGCGCCGGCTACCTGATCCTCGTGACGGCAGCCGACATCTGCGGCATCGTCGCCAACCCCCGACTGCGCCACCGCTGAGGCGAGCCCCATGGAAACCTCCACCTCCTCATCGGCCATGAGCGCCCCGGCCACGGCCACCGCCGTCGCAGCGCCGAGCGAGCAACGCGGGCGGCATCCGCTGCGCTGGCTTCGCGGCTTCGGTGTCTCCGGCCTGCTGGGCCTCGCAGTGCTGCTGTTCTGGCTGCTCGCGGCCGCGCTCGGGCCCTGGCTGCTGTCGCACTCGTCGGGCAACATGGGCGGCAACAGCGTCTTCGCGCCCATGAGCGCGGCGCACTGGCTGGGCACCGACTACCTCGGACGCGACATGCTGGCACTGATCGTCGAAGGCGCGCGCTACACGGTCGGCGTCGCGCTGCTCGCCACGCTGCTGGCCAGCGGCACCGGCACCACGCTGGCGCTGCTGGCCGCGGCCAGCGGTCGCTGGACCGACACGCTGCTCAGCCGCTGCCTCGACACGCTGACCGCGATACCGAGCAAGATGTTCGCGCTCATCATGGTGGCGGGCTTCGGCTCCTCGGTGCCGATGCTGGTCGTGACGGCGGCCATCATCTACGTGCCGGGCGCCTATCGCATCGCACGCTCGCTGGCCGTCAACATCAACGCGCTCGACTACGTGACCGTGGCGCGCACGCGCGGCGAGGGCACGCTCTACATCATGCTGCGCGAGATCCTGCCCAACATCCTCGGGCCGATGCTGGCCGACCTCGGCCTGCGCTTCGTCTACACCGTGCTGCTGCTGGCGAGCCTGAGCTTCCTCGGCCTCGGCATCCAGCCGCCGGCGGCCGACTGGGGCTCGCTGGTGCGAGAGAACATCGGCGCACTGGCCATGGGCGGCGCCTCGGTGATCGTGCCGGCGCTGGCCATCGCGAGCCTGACCATCTCGGTCAACCTCGTCATCGACAACCTGCCGGGCCGCGCCGCCCGCGAACGAGGAGCAAGATGAAGCTCACCCCCAGGCTTGCCCACTTCGTGTGGCCTCCCACCCCCTCTCCGGGGGCAACACCAGCGGCCCGGCAAAGCCGGCTCCGCGGTGTTCCCGGCGCAAACGGGAGCCACTGACATGGGCGCAACACTGATCGTCAACGACTTGAGCATCACGGCCGGCGCGAGCACGCTGGTCGACAACCTGAGCTTCTCCGTGCAGCCCGGCGAGGTGCTGGCGCTGATCGGCGAATCGGGCTCCGGCAAGACCACCACGGCGCTCGCGCTGATGGGCTTCGCGCGCCAGGGCTGCCGCATCTCGGCAGGCAGCGTGCGCATCGGCGACACCGACGTGCTGGCGCTCGATGCAGCCCGGCAGCGCGCGCTGCGCGGACGCACGGTCACCTACATCGCGCAGAGCGCGGCGGCCTCCTTCAATCCCTCGCGCACGATCATGGACCAGGTGGTCGAGCCGTGCCGCATCCATGGCCTGTGCACGCGCGCCGAGGCCGAGGCGAAGGCGATCCAGCTGTTCCGCGAGCTCGCGCTGCCCGAGCCGGAGACCATCGGCGCGCGCTACCCGCACCAGGTGTCGGGCGGCCAGCTGCAGCGGCTGATGGCCGCCATGGCGCTGATCGCCGACCCCGATCTCGTGATCCTCGACGAGCCGACCACCGCGCTCGACGTGACGACGCAGATCGAGGTGCTGCGCGCCTTCCGCCGCGTGGTGCGCGAGCGCCGCGCGACCGCGGTGTACGTGAGCCACGACCTCGCGGTGGTGGCGCAGATGGCCGACCACATCCTGGTGCTGCGCAACGGCCGCATGCAGGAGGTGAATGCCACCGAGCAGATTCTCGCGACGCCGGCCCACGAGTACACGAAGTGCCTGCTGGCCGCCGCCCGCCCGGCGCCGCGCGAATCCGGCGCGACCCCGGGCGGCGCCGAGCTGCTGCTCGAGGTGCGCGATCTTTCCGCCGGCTACGGCCCTGTCGACGCACAGGGACGGCCGGCCAAGATGATCCTCGAGAACATCGATCTCAAGCTCCACCGGGGCCAGGCCATCGGCGTGATCGGCGAGTCGGGCTCGGGCAAGACCACGCTGGCGCGCGCCGTCGCCGGCCTGCTCAAGCCGTGCCGCGGCAGCGTGCTGTTCAACGGCCGCGCACTCCAGCCGACGCTGGCGCAGCGCGACCGGGAAGAGCTGCGCCAGATCCAGATCGTGTTCCAGATGGCCGACACGGCGCTGAACCCGTCGCAGACCATCGAGCGCATCCTGGCGCGGCCGCTGCAGTTCTACAAGGGCCTGCGCGGCGAGCCGCTGCAACGGCGCATCCGCGAGCTGCTCGACCTGGTGCAGCTGCCGCAGACCGTGGCGGGGCGGCTGCCGGGCGGCCTCTCGGGCGGGCAGAAGCAGCGCGTGAACCTCGCGCGCGCGCTGGCGGCCGACCCGGACCTGATCCTGTGCGACGAAGTCACGTCGGCGCTGGACACCGTGGTCGGCGCAGCGGTGCTCGACCTGATCGCCGAGTTGCGGCGCGAACTCGGCGTGTCGTATCTCTTCATCAGCCACGACCTGCACACGGTGCGTGCGGTGTGCGACGAGATCGTCGTCATGCAGCACGGCCGCAAGCTCGCGCAGGTGGCGCGCGCCGACTACGACCGCGGCCCGCACCACCCCTACTACGAACTGCTGGCGCGCTCGGTGCCCGAGCTGCGCCGCGGCTGGCTCGACGAGATGGACCGCGCGGCCGTCCACGCATCATGAGAAAGACCGATATGACACCCACCTTCCGCATCGCGCTGATCGCCGGCGACGGCATCGGCAAGGAAGTGATGCCCGAGGGCCTGCGCGTGGTGCAGGCCGCCGCGGAGCGCTTCGGCTTCGAGCTCGACTGCCGCACCATCGACTGGGCCAGCTGCGACTACTACGCGCAGCACGGCCAGATGATGCCGGACGACTGGAAGGAGCAGCTCAAGGGCGTCGACGCGCTGTACTTCGGCGCCGTCGGCTGGCCCGCCACCGTGCCCGACCATGTGTCGCTCTGGGGTTCGCTGCTGAAGTTCCGCCGCGAGTTCGACCAGTACATCAACCTGCGCCCGGTGCGCCTGTTCGAGGGCGTGCCCTGCCCGCTCGCCGGCCGCAAGCCCGGGGACATCGACTACCTCGTGGTGCGCGAGAACACCGAGGGCGAATACACCTCGCTCGGTGGCGTGATGTACGAGGGCACGGAGCGCGAGATCGTGATCCAGGAGTCGGTCTTCTCGCGCCACGGCGCCGACCGCGTGCTGCGGTACGCCTACGAGACCGCGCGGGCGCGCAAGCGCAAGCACCTGACGGTGGCGACCAAGAGCAACGGCATCGCGATCAGCATGCCGTGGTGGGACGGGCGCGCCGACGCGGTCGGGCTCGACTACCCCGAGGTGACGGTCGACAAGCAGCACATCGACATCCTGTCGGCGCGCTTCGTGCTGCAGCCCACGCGCTTCGACGTGGTGGTGGCGAGCAACCTGTTCGGAGACATCCTCTCCGACCTCGGGCCCGCGACCACCGGCACCATCGGCCTCGCGCCTTCGGCCAACCTCAACCCGGAGCGCAAGTTCCCGTCGCTGTTCGAGCCGGTGCACGGCTCCGCGCCCGACATCCATGGCCAGAACATCGCCAACCCCATCGCGATGATCTGGTCCGGCGCGCTGATGCTGGACTTCCTCACGCAGGGCCAGGGCGCGGGCCGCGCCGCGCACGACGCGATCTTGGGCGCCATCGAGGCGGTGCTGCGCGAGGGACCGCACACACCCGACCTCGGCGGCTCGGCCAGCACCACCGAGGTGGGCATCGCAATCGCCGAGCGCGTAACAGCATCCTGAATGAAGAGAAAGACCCTCCGACCATGACACTCGAACCCGAATACAAGAACCTGATGCCCGGACGCCAGCTCATCGGCGGCGAATGGCGCGATGCGAGCGATTCGCGCCGCCTCGACGTCAGCAATCCCGCCACCGACGACGTCTTCGCGAGCGTGCCCGACGGCACGGCCACCGATGCACGCACCGCCGTCGATGCCGCGCACGCCGCGTTTCCCGCATGGCGTGCGGTGCCGGCCAAGCAGCGCGCGCAGATCCTCAAGCGCTGGAACGACCTCGTGATCGCGCACCAGGAAGACCTGAGCCGCCTCATCTCGCGCGAGCAGGGCAAGCCGCTGGCCGAGGGCCGCGGCGAAGTCGCCTATGCGGCCAGCTACATCGAATGGTTCGCCGAGGAGGCCACGCGTGCCAACGGCGACATCATCCCGGCGCCCGTGCCGGGCCGGCGCATGTTCGCGCTGAAGGAACCCGTGGGCGTGATCGCGGCGATCACGCCGTGGAACTTTCCGGCGGCCATGATCGCGCGCAAGATCGCACCGGCGCTCGCGGCAGGCTGCACCGTGGTGTGCAAGCCGGCGGAAGACACACCGCTGACCTCGCTCGCGCTGGTGGCATTGGCTGAAGAAGCCGGCGTGCCGCCGGGCGTGCTCAACATCGTGACGGCCTCGCGCGAGCGCACGCCTGAGGTGGTCGATGCCTGGCTCGACGATGCGCGCGTGCGCAAGGTCACGTTCACCGGCTCGACGCCGGTCGGCAAGCACCTCGCAAGGCGTTCGGCCGACACGCTCAAGAAGCTGTCGCTGGAGCTCGGCGGCAATGCGCCCTTCATCGTGTTCGACGACGCCGACGTCGATGCCGCCGTGGAGGGTCTGATGGCCGCCAAGTTCCGCAACGGCGGCCAGACCTGCGTGAGCCCGAACCGGGTGTTCGTGCAGGCCCGCGTGCACGACGCATTCGTCGACAAGCTGGCTGCGCGGGTCGGCGCACTCGAAGTCGGCCCCGCCACCGAGCCCGGCTCGCAGATCGGCCCGATGATCAATGCGCGCGCCGTGGAGAAGATCGAGCGCCACGTGCGCGACGCCGTGACCAGGGGCGCGCGCATCGTGGTCGGCGGCGAACGGCTGCGCTCCGCGCGCTGCGACGGCCCCAACTACTACGCGCCCACCGTGCTGGTGAACGCCGACGCGACGATGGCCTGCAGCTGCGAGGAAACCTTCGGGCCCGTGGTGCCGATCACGCGCTTCGAGAGCGAGGCCGAGGTGATCGCCGCCGCCAACGACACGCCCTTCGGGCTCGCGGCGTACTTCTACTCGCGCGACGTGCGCCGCATCTGGCGCGTGGCCGACGCGCTGGAGTCGGGCATCGTCGGCATCAACGAAGGCGCGCTGGCGGCCGAAGCGGCGCCCTTCGGCGGTGTGAAGGAATCGGGCTACGGCCGCGAAGGCTCGGTGCATGGCCTGGACGACTACATGCATACCAAGTACATCTGCCAGGGCCAGCTGGCGGGGCCGGTCTAGAAGAAGCGCGCTACGCGGCAGCCAGCGCCGCCACCTCCGCGCTGCCCAGCGCGCCGCCGTAGATCCGGAATTCGTCGATGCGGCCCTTCAGGTACGGGTCGCTCGAATACTGCGAACGGCCCAGCCAGTTCTGCGTGGTTGCGCCGAGGTCGATTGGTGCGAGGCTCATCTGCGTATTGGAGCCGGCCTCCAGGCCATCGACGTACAGGGTACCGAGCGTGCCCGACACGGTCACCGCGATGTGCACCCACCGGCCGGTGAGCAGCGCCGCCGACCCATCGATCACCTGATCGTTGTAGCCGTGCTCGGTGGTGATGGAGAAGCGCGGCACACCGCTGCCGTTGCGCACCGTCAGCATCATGTAGCGGCGCGTGCCTGAGCCGAAGTCGAAGACCCGCGACCATGTCGTGAGGCTGTCGATGTAGAGCCAGGCGCTGATGCTGAAGTCGGCAAGGCTCTTCACCACGCCCGCCGGCAGCGCGACGTAGCCGCTCGCGGCGCCGAGGCCGACGGCGTTGCCCTGGTGTCCGGCGATCCAGGTCGCGCCACCCTGCAGCGCGCTGGCCGCGAACTTGCCGGTGGCATCTGCTGCCTGGGTGCCGGTGGATTCGTCGAACTTGAGCTGCAGCAGCAGTTCGGCCTTGATCGCCGCGCGCTCCTCGTTGGAGGCGGCGCTCTCGCCCGATGCCCCGACCGCGACGACCACGTAGTACCAGACGTCTCCCGCCACGACGCTGGTATCGGTGAAGGTCAGCGTGTCGGTGATGCCCGATGAGATGTCGGCGTAGGGCCCGCCCGAAGTGCTTGCGCGCCTGACGGTGTAGCTCTGCGCGTCGGGGCAGCCCCACCACGACAGCACCACCTGCGTGCCGCGCACCCGCGCCGTGAGCCCGCTCGGCTTGCCCTGCGCCGCGAGCGGATCGCGCGTGAAGGTCAGCGTGCCGAAGCCCAGCTGGTCGCCGTTGCCGCCGTCCGACTCGGGCCGCATCTGCAGGGCCTGCAGCGCGGCGTAGGGCGCGGCCACGCCGAGGCGGTTCGCATAGTGGTTGTAGACGCTTTCCCAGATGCCGCGCCGGTGCCCCTGGCCCGCCGTCGACAGCACCGACTGCGTGCCCTGCCTGTTGATGTTGGTGAGGAAGGGCACTGTGTAGAAATTGCCGGCGCCGTCGGTCAGGTTGGACTTGGCGACGTACTCGGCGCCCGCGAGGAAGCGGTTGTTCTCGTAGCCGTACGTGTCGTCGCCCTGGTTCCACGCCATTTCGTGGAACGCGCCCGCCAGGCCGATGCCCAGGGTGCTGTGGCCCTGGTCGCGGCCGCTTTCCTGCCACTGGCCGAGGTAGCCGGGATGCACGTGGTAGACCGCCTGCAGGCCCGCGCCGTTGCCCTGGCCGGCTTTGAAGTAGCTCATCGCCTCGTCGTAGATGTCGGTCCGGTCGCACAGCACGCCGATGGCGAGCATCGAGGCGATGTTGCACAGGTCCCAGTTGGCCCAGTAGTTGGTGATCTCCGAGCCGTTGTGGTCGATCAGGAAGCTGTGGTTGAGCGGGTAGAACAGCGTGAGCATCATGTTCTGGAAGCGCGCGAAGTCGCTCGCGGCCCAGCCCTCGTAGGTGCGCATGATCTCGCCCGCGTTGGCGAACTGGTAGCCGTAGATGCCCGCCGCGAGGAAGCGGTCGGAGTTGCCGGTGAGCGTGGTCATCGTGGACGACCATTCGTTCAGGAAGACGACGGCAAGGTCGGCATAGCGCTTGTCCTGCGAGACCTTCCAGCGCAGCGCCAGCTGATAGGCGCGCGCGATGTCGATGTACATCTGCGCGAAGTTCTGGCCGTCTCCGCCGCGGATCACCGTCGCCAGCGGGCGGGGCGTGGCGCCCAGCTGCGAGCGGCCGTTGGAAGTCAGCGCGTTCCAGCCACTGAGCCAGGGTTGCGCCTGGGCCCCGACCTTCTGGCGCATGCGTTCGAAGTCGGCCTCGGTGTGCAGCAGGCCGGGGTGGACGAACTTGCGCGCCTGCGACGAGGGCACCGGGTCGGTCGCCCCTGGGACGACCGGGTCGGTGTCGGTGTCGGCAACCACCGCATCGTCCGAAGCGGCGACAGCCGCCTGTTGCGGCACGGCGCCCGAAGCGCCGGCGAGCCACCCCGCGCCACCGCCTCCACCACCACCTCCTCCGCAGGCTGTCGTTCCCAGCGCGAGGGCGCTTGCCGCGCCGAGAAAGAAAACACGGCGGTCCAGGGAGACACCGCTCCCGTCATCCAACGAATGCGTCATTGCCGAATACATTGTAAAAAAATGATTCAGCAACATGCATGCCACTCGCCGGCTCCGGGCGAACTGGCACTGCCGGTAACACCGATGGATACATGGGCGCCGCTGCATCGGCGATGCGCGCATTCCGGATGACATTCGTTGTCACGCGAGGCCTCCGGCGAAGCCAGGAATGTCAGCGAGCCGGGATGCGGCGCCAGCACCGCCTTCGCGGTGGCGCCGCTATTCCTTCATTTATTCGCGCAGATTCGAACCCGCACGCGAAGCTGTCGACTCATACGCAGCAGCCTTCGCCGAAGCTCCTGCTGTGGCGCGCGCCTCGAGCGAACACCATGCGGCCGAAGGCTTGCCCGCCTCGAGCGAACACCACGCGGCTGAAGGCTTGCCCGCTTCGAGCGAACACCACGCGGCTGAAGGCTTGCCTGCCTCGAGCGAACACCACGCCGCCGAAGGCTTGCCCGCTTCGAGCGAGCACCACGCGGCCGAAGGCTTGCCCGCCTCGAGCGAGCACCACGCGGCCGAAGGCTTGCCCGCTTCGAGCGAACACCACGCGGCCGAAGGCTTGCCCGCCTCGAGCGAGCACCATGCCGCCGAAGGCTTGCCTGCCTCCAGCGAGCACCATGCGGCTGAATCCTTGCCCGGCTCGCGACGAGGCGCCGACTCGCCGAACTCCTCGGCAGACAGGCGCTGCATTTCCAGGAAGGCCTCCTGCAGCGCCTTGGCGTCATCCTCGCCGCGCAGGCCAAGGTACGGGAAGTGGTGCAGGAAATGGCCGAAGGTGGCGTCGCAATCGGCTGCGTACTTTCTCGTGTCGAGGATGTGCATGTGCCAGAAGCGGTCGACGTCCTGCTCGGGAGCAAGCGTCAGCTCGGGGTGCTTGGCGTGCAGTATCAGGTAGCGCTTGTAGGCCACCTCCATCTGGTCCGCGTAGCCGGCCGACCAGCCGTAGCCATCCTCTTTGCGGGTGGCCTTGAACTTGATCAGCGTGAGGTCGAGGGCCTGGATGGCGGCGATCGTCTGCTCGAGCGTCTTGCCTTGGGTGGAATCGATCATGAATGCTCCTTGAAGTTGCGAGTAGGTCCGAGCAACGTGCCCGGTGACGATTGCCCGAAGGTCCGGCCGTCAGGCCGCTACCGACGAAGCAAACTGGTTGCGCAGGTGATGCGCCATGAAATTGCGTGCATCTTCGGCGGGCACGGGCTTGCACAGCCAGTAGCCCTGGATCTCGTCGCATCCGCGGATGCGCAAGTAGTTAAGTTGTGCTTCGGTCTCCACGCCCTCGGCCACCACCTTCATTCGCAGCCCGTGGGCCAGGGTGATGATGCCGTCGATGAGCGCCCGGGCGTCGGCGTCCTGCGAGAGATCGTTGACGAAGGAACGATCGATCTTGACGGTCGACAGCGGGAAATGCTTCAAGTAGGAGAGCGAGGAATAGCCCGTTCCGAAATCGTCGATGGCGAGGCCGACGCCCATGTCCCGAATCGTCCGGAGCAAATTGGCCGCGTATTCGGGGTTCTCCATCACCGCACCTTCGGTAACTTCCAGCTCGAGCAGCGCCGGCTCCAGGCCCGAGGCTTCCAGGATGGCCCCTATGTCGGCAACGAGCGTCTGGCTTTCGAACTGGCGCGGCGACAGGTTGACGCTCATCAACACGTCCGGCAGACCGTAGTTCCGCCACGAGCGCGCATCGGCACAGGCCCTTTCCAGCGCCCACCGGCCCATGGACACGATCAAGCCGATCTCTTCGGCGATCGGAATGAATTGCACGGGCGGGATCATGCCCAGAACCGGATGGTGCCAGCGCATCAGTGCTTCGACACCGACGATGCGCTGGGTCTTCAGATTCATCTTCGGCTGATAGTGCATCTCCAGTTCGCCGCGTTCCACGGCATGGCGCAGTGCGCTCTCCAAGATCAGCCGTTCGGTACTCTGTGCATTCATCTTCGCCGCGTAGAACCGGAAGGTGTTGCGGCCTCTTTCCTTGGCCCGGTACATCGCGGTGTCGGCGTTCTTCAGCAACGCTTCGGCGTCGCCGCCGTTGTCCGGATAGACGCTCACGCCGACGCTGGCGCTGACGTGCAGTTCGCGCCCCTCGATGACGAAAGGCTCGGCGCAGCAGGCCAGCACCTTTTCGGCGAGCACCGCGGCATCGTTCGCGCTGGACAGGTTCTCCAGGAGCAGAACGAACTCGTCGCCACCGAAACGCGCCACGACGTCGTCCTCGCGCAGCAACGCCGTGAGGCGCTCGCCGCAGATCTTGATCATCTCGTCGCCCACGCCGTGGCCGAGCGTGTCGTTGATGTGCTTGAAGCGATCCAGGTCGACGAACATCACCGCGAACTGCTTCTGGTGGCGGTTGCTGCGCTTGATGGCGCGATCGAGCTCGTGTTGCAGCGCGGCGCGGTTGAACAACCCGGTCAGTTCGTCGTGACTGGCCATGAAACGAAGATTGCGCTCGGCCAGCTTGCGTTGCTCGTACTGGGCAATCTGCAAGGCGATCACACGCAGCGACTCCAGCGTCTCGGCGTCGTCCACGTACGGATTGCGGGCAAAAAGCTCCAGCGCGGTGGTCACACCGGTGGTGACCATCGGCACGACGAGGCCACCAGCCAGTCCGGCCTGCCCCGCCATCGCATCGCGCGCAAAGTCGCTTGGGGCTGCCCGCGTGTCGATCTGCACGACGCCACCCGTCCCCCAGGCGCGGCCCAGCGAGCCTTCGCCAGGCCGGTATTCGAGCGAGCGGCTGTCGCTGACGAATTGCCGCACCGCCGGGCTGCTGTCGGCATGCCAGGCGGCGGCGCAGCGAACCAGGCCGTCGTCGCCGACGCGCCACAACATGCCGCAGTCCCAGCGCAACTCGGTGCATACCGCCTCCAGCGCCTGCGTGATCACCGTCTCGGCCGGGCCATCGCCGGCAAGCAGCCGGGCGATCTCGTACTCGAGCTTCTGGCGCAACGCATCCTTGCGGCGCCGCGTGGCATCGCGCACGGTGCCGCGCACCAGCGTCTTTCCGTCTTCCTCGGCCGACTGCGCGATGACATGGAGCCAACGTTCTGTGCCATCGGGCAGGCACAGGCGGTGCTCGAATTCGCTGCGTTCCAGGGACCGGGAGGCCTGCGCGATCTGTCGTTCGACCTCGGAGCGTTCCGAGTCCGGAATTCGCGAGAGCAGCGCCGGCAGGTCTGGCCGCAAGAGGTCGGCCTCGAAACCCAGGATGCGCCGGGCTTCCTCGGAGCATTGCAGGGCTCCGGTTTCGGGATCGAGGATCCAGCTGCCCAGGCTCGCCAGGTGCTGCGCGTCCTCCAACTGTCGTTCGCTGGTGCGCAGGTGGCTGGTCATCTCGGTCGCCAGGACCTGGGCTCGGCTGCGTGAAGTGGTCAGCGAAAAGACGATGCCGGCAATCAGCATGCTGGTGGCCAGGCCGCCGAGGATGATGTACCAGGGAATGGCCTTGTCGAGCGGACCGAAGACCTGGCTCTCGTCCTGGCCGACCTCGACCAGCCAGGAGTGGCCGCCCAGCTCGAAGCCGAGCACACGCTCGAGGCTGCGTGCCGGTGCGACGGCCGACTTCGACAAGGCCGCGCTATCGAACAGCAGTTGCCGCTCGCCGAAGGGGGTCGGCTTCACGAACCGGGTCTCGACGCGCGTGCCGACCGCACCCTGGCCCGGCCCGGCATCGATCAGGCGCAGCCGCAGCGTCCTTGAGGCATCGTCGCCCACCATGTCGCGCAGCATGCCTGCAATGCTGAAGCCCGCGCCGACCGAACCCATGTAGGCGCTGCGCCGCTGCTCGAGCGTATCGAGCGGCTGCCCCACGCGATAGACCGGCAGCCGCATCGCCAATCCGATGTCGGACTCGCGGCCCGGGATGCGCACCTTGCGCCCGGACGAGACGAGCCCGCCGGTGTCACGCCCCTGCTCGAGCGCGTCTCCCCTGTCGGGCATCGCGCCCAGGTCGTTGCCGAGCAGCTTCTCGTTGCCGGCCTGCGGCTCGATGTAGACCAGCGGGTAGTAGGTGTCGCGCTCGCCGGGCGGCTTGATGGCGAAGCGGGAGGCAACGCTGGCGTCGAGACTGGCATCGCCGCGGACCCGTGCCTCGAAGAACTGCTTGTCGCCCGCCGCAACGCGGGGCGCATAGGTGACGGCCTGGAAACCGGGGTACGCGGTCGCCAGGTTCAGCCCCGCGACGTAGTCCCTGAAATCGCTTCGCGTCACGGCCTCGGAGGTGTTGAATCGCGCACGCAGGCCGATGAGGACGGCAATGTAATCGTCGAAGCGAGCCTCGACCTTGCGTGCCAGATCGAACGCGGTTGCGTCGAAGCGCGCCTGGGCGCTGCGCCCGATCTCCTGGCGCGCCGAAATGCTGAGGGCGATCGATAGCGCCGCGCCGAGGATCAAAATTACCAGCGGCAGGCGAATCCTGGCCCAGACGGACAAAGACATGGGTTGATCCTGTCGCTTGTACGAGCCGGGTAGCTCCGTGGGTAACAGTGTGGCACGGCAGAGAGGGCAACGGTTGCATTTTGGAACAACATACAGGGGATGTAAGGGCGTTACAAATGATTTTTGCCTAATTTTGAAAATCAAAGTATTAGCCCGGCCCTGTCATCCCCCCAATTGCAAAGAGCCAGGCGTTTCGCAACGCCTGGCTCTTGTTCACAAAGGAAAAAAGTCCCGTTCAGAACGGAATGTCGTCATCCATGTCGTCGAAGCCCGAGGACGACTTGGCCGGAGCCTGGCGCGGAGCCGGCGCCGGAGCGCGCGGTGCCGCCGCGGGCGCACGCGGGGCGTACCCGCCGCCACCGCCACCACCCTGCGAATAACCACCGCCGCCACCGCCTTGCGAGTAGCCGCCGTCGTCATCGCCGGGGCCACCCGACGGGCCGCCCTGGCCCTGGCGGCTGCCGAGCATCTGCATCTGGTCGGCGCGGATTTCGGTGGTGTACTTTTCGATGCCGTCCTTGTCGGTCCACTTGCGCGTGCGCAGGCTGCCTTCGACGTACACCTGCGAGCCCTTGCGCAGGTACTGGCCGGCGATTTCGGCCAGGCGGCCGTTGAAGACGATGCGGTGCCATTCGGTGGCTTCGCGCATTTCGCCGCTTTGCTTGTCTTTCCAGCGATCGGTGGTGGCCACGGTGACGTTCGCGACCTGATCGCCGCTCGGGAAGGTCCGCATTTCGGGGTCGCGCCCCAGGTTGCCGACGACGATGACTTTATTGACCGATGCCATATGCACTGCCCCTGATAAGTAGATGGAGGAGAAGGTTGAGAGGAACCCTCGATTGTGCCCCAAGGCTGTCGGCGGCATGCCCGGGGGATGCCAGAATGGGCCTTCCCGATGAACAGAGAACCCGACTTTTTCGAGCATCTGCGCGCTGAATTGCGCGGCGGCCGCATCTGGCTCGACCGGGCGATCGTGCTCGGCTACGCCATTGCGGCCGGTCTCTTCGTGGTGGGCTTCACCATGGCAAGCGACTGGGTCTTCGGCCAGTTCCACAGTTTCTACCGCAGCTGGCCCTGGGCGGTGCTGCTGACGACGCCGCTAATCACGGCCGGCATCGTCTGGTTCACGTTGCGTTTCTTTCCCGGCGCGGGCGGCTCGGGCATTCCGCAGATCAAGGCGGCGCTGCATCCGGCCCTGCCCGAAGAGCGGCGCTTCGCCTTCGCCTCGCTGCGGCTCACGCTCGCCAAGATCGGGCTGGGCGCAGCAGGCTTCGCGGCCGGGCTGTCGATCGGGCGCGAGGGGCCTTCGGTGCAGGTGGCGGCCGGGGTGATGCAGCATGCGCGCCGCTGGCTGTCGCCCAACACGGCCATCGACGGACGCGCGCTGCTGGTGGCGGGCGGCGCGGCCGGCATCGCGGCGGCCTTCAATGCGCCGCTGGCGGGCGTGGTGTTCGCCATCGAGGAGCTGTCGGGCCGGCTCGAGGCGCGCTCCAGCGGCCTGATCATCACGGCCATCGTGCTGGCGGGCCTGGTGGCGGTGTCGGCCTTCGGCAATACCAGTTACTTCGGCGTGATCCGCGTGCCCCGGCTGGGCTGGGACGCACTCGGGCCGGGGCTGCTGGTCACCCTGCTGAGCGGCGCGGCCGGCGGGCTGTTCGCGCGGCTGCTGACCGCCTCGCTCACCGGCGCGCCGGGGCGCCTCAACCGATGGCGGGCGCGCTTTCCGGTGCGTTTCGCGGCCTGCGGCGCACTGGCGGTGGCCGTCATCGGGCTGGTGACGGGCGGCGTCACCTTCGGCGCGGGCTCCGAGGCGGTCAAGCAGATGCTGCAGGGGCATGACGAATTGACGCCGATCTACACCGTGCTCAAGTTCATCGCCACCTGGCTGACGGCCTGGTGCGGCGTGCCGGGCGGCATCTTCGCGCCGTCGCTGTCCATCGGCGCGGGCATCGGCAACGCGGTGGCGCGGCTGGCCGGCAGCGACCTCGGCCCCGCGCTCATTGCCATGGGCATGGCGGGCTTCCTGGCCGCGGTGACGCAGGCACCGCTCACCGCCTTCATCATCGTGATGGAGATGGTCGACGGCCACTCGATGGTGCTGAGCCTGATGGCCGCGGCCATGCTGGCCAGCCTGGTCTCGCGGATGATCAGCCGCCCGCTGTACGACACGCTGGCCGAGCATATGGTGGGACGGGCCATCGGCAGTTCGGAGCCGGTGCATCCATCTGCGCCGCAACCCGGCACCTCGCCATGAAATGCGCGGCGGTCTATCATGTCCGGTTGCCCTCGGACGATCGCCCCCTTTGAATTCAAAAGCCACTGAATACGCCGCCGCCGACGAGGAAAGCGCACGCGACGCGGAACTCGAGCGAAACACCTACCTCGGCGCCGTGCTGGCGCAGCAGCGCATTAGCATCCGCGGTGCGCGCACCCACAACCTGAAGAACGTCGATCTCGACATCCCGCGCAACAAGCTGGTGGTCATCACCGGCCTGTCGGGCTCGGGCAAGTCGAGCCTGGCCTTCGACACGCTGTATGCCGAAGGGCAGCGGCGCTACGTCGAGAGCCTGTCGGCCTATGCGCGGCAGTTCCTGCAGCTCATGGACAAGCCCGACGTCGACGTGATCGAAGGGCTCTCGCCTGCGATCAGCATCGAGCAGAAGGCCACCAGCCACAACCCGCGCTCCACCGTGGGCACGGTGACCGAGATCCATGACTACCTGCGCCTGCTGTACGCCCGCGCCGGCACGCCCTACTGCCCCGACCACCACCTGCCGCTGCAGGCGCAGACGGTGTCGCAGATGGTCGATGCGACGCTCGCGATTCCCGACGAACCGCGCCTCATGATCCTGGCACCCGTGGCGCGCGAGAAGAAGGGCGAGTTCCTCGAGCTCTTCGCCGAGATGCAGGCGGCCGGCTACGTGCGCTTTCGCGTCGACGGCCAGACCTACGAATACAACGACCTGCCCAAGCTCAAGAAGACCGAGAAGCACGACATCGACGTGGTGATCGACCGCCTGCGCGCGCGCCCCGACATGCAGCAGCGCCTGGCCGAGAGCTTCGAGGCCGCGCTGCGCCTGGCCGAGGGCCGCGCCATCGCGCTGGAGCTGGGCGTCGAAGGTGCGCCCGACAAGGAACACCTGTTCAACGCCAAGTTCGCCTGCCCGATCTGCCACTACTCGCTGTCGGAGCTGGAGCCGCGCCTGTTCTCGTTCAACTCGCCCGTGGGCGCCTGCCCGAGCTGCGACGGGCTGGGCCACCGCGAGGTGTTCGACCCGGCGCGCGTGGTGGCCTTCCCCTCGCTCTCGCTCGCCAGCGGCGCCATCAAGGGCTGGGACCGCCGCAACGGCTACTACTTCAGCATGATCGAGAGCGTCGCGAAGCACTACAAGTTCGACGTCGATGCGCCCTTCGAGTCGCTGCCCGCCTCGGTGCAACAAGTGCTGCTGAACGGCTCGGCGGCCGAGGAGATCAAGTTCAACTACACCATGGAGTCGGGCAACTTCGCGGGCAAGAAGCTCACGAAGAAGCATCCCTTCGAGGGGATCATCCCGAACATGGCGCGGCGCTACCGCGAGACCGATTCGGTGATGGTGCGCGAAGACCTCGCGCGCTTTCGCAACCTGCAGCCCTGCCCCGACTGCGGCGGCTCGCGGCTGCGGCCCGAAGCGCGCAATGTGTTCCTGGTGGACGAATCGAACCGCCCGGCCGACGGCAGCGAGCCGCCGCGCATGGCGATCTTCGAACTGAGCCATCTCACGCTGCGCGACTCGCTCGCGTGGTTCCAGACGCTCAAGCTGCGCGGCGCCAAGGCCGACATCGCCGACAAGGTGGTGCGCGAGATCGGCCTGCGGCTGAAGTTCCTGAACGACGTGGGCCTCAACTACCTGAGCCTGGACCGCAGCGCCGAGACGCTCTCGGGCGGCGAGGCGCAGCGCATTCGCCTGGCCTCGCAGATCGGTTCGGGCCTCACCGGCGTGATGTACGTGCTCGACGAGCCCAGCATCGGCCTGCACCAGCGCGACAACGACCGCCTGATCGGCACGCTGAAGCATCTGCGCGACATCGGCAACAGCGTGATCGTGGTGGAGCACGACGAGGACATGATCCACGCCGCCGACCACGTGATCGACATGGGCCCCGGCGCCGGTGTGCACGGCGGGCGCGTGATGGCGCAGGGCACGTATGCCGAGGTGTCGTCCAACCCCGATTCGCTCACGGGCCAGTACCTCTCGGGCACCAGGAAGATCGAAGTGCCGAAGCACCGCACCGCGTGGCTGCCGGTCGTGAAGAAGCCGGCCTTCAACGAGGGCAAGAAGCCCTCGCGCTTTCCGCAGAGCCCCGCGGCCGAACGCCGCGCCGCGCGCGAGGCGGCCCACCTCGCCACGCAGACCGACCTGCAGGAAATTCGCGTGGTCGGCGCCACCGGCAACAACCTGAAGAACGTGAGCGTCGCCTTCCCGGTCGGCCTGCTGACCTGCGTGACCGGCGTCTCGGGCTCGGGCAAGTCGACGCTGGTGAACGACACGCTCTACACCGCCGTGGCGCGCACGCTGTACCGCGCGCACGAAGAGCCGGCCGCGCATGAATCGGTCGAGGGCATCGAGTATTTCGACAAGGTCATCAACGTCGATCAGAGCCCCATCGGCCGCACGCCGCGCAGCAATCCGGCCACCTACACGGGCCTGTTCACGCCGATCCGCGAACTGATGGCCGAGACCAACACCGCGCGCGAACGCGGCTACGGCCCCGGCCGCTTCAGCTTCAACGTGGCTGGTGGTCGCTGCGAGGCCTGCCAGGGCGACGGCGTGGTGAAGGTCGAGATGCACTTCCTGCCCGACGTGTACGTGCCCTGCGAGGTCTGCCACGGCCAACGCTACAACCGCGAAACGCTCGAGGTGCTCTACAAGGGCAGGAACATCGCGCAGATCCTCGAGATGACGGTCGAGACCGCACACGAGTTCCTGAAGGCCGTGCCGACCATCGAGCGCAAGCTGCGCACGCTGCTCGACGTGGGCCTGAGCTACATCAAGCTGGGCCAGTCGGCCACCACGCTGTCGGGCGGCGAGGCGCAGCGCGTGAAGCTCGCGCTGGAGCTCAGCAAGCGCGACACCGGCCGCACGCTCTACATCCTCGACGAGCCGACCACCGGCCTGCACTTCGCCGACATCGAGCTGCTGCTGAAGGTGCTGCACCAGCTGCGCGACGCGGGCAACACCATCGTCGTGATCGAGCACAACCTGGACGTCATCAAGACGGCCGACTGGCTGATCGACATGGGCCCTGAGGGCGGTGCGGGCGGCGGCACGGTGGTGGGCGAAGGCACGCCTGAAGACATCGCGGCGAACGAGGCGAGCCACACGGGGCGGTATCTGAAGCGGCTGCTGTAGCCGGCGCGGCCCATGCCTTCCTTCACCCCGCGCCAGCTCGTACTGCTCGTTCTCCTGACCCTTGCATGGGGGTTCAACTGGCCCGTGATGAAACTGGGCGTCGCAGACTATCCACCTCTCGCCTTTCGCGCGATCTCGATCTGGCTCGGCGTGCCGGTGCTGGCCCTCGCGCTGGTATGGATGAAGGTGCCGTTCCGCGTGCCGCGCAGCGCGTGGCCCGAGCTGCTGTGGCTGGGCGCGACCAACATGTTCGTCTGGCACGCCTGCATCATCCTCGCGGTGAAGGCGCTCTCGGGCGGGCGCGCGGCGATCCTGGGCTACACGATGCCGGTGTTCTCCGCCGTCATCGGCGCGGTTCTGTTTTCCGCGGTGCTCACGCGGCGCGCGTGGCTGGGCGTGGGCGCCTGCGCGGTCGGCGTGGGGCTGCTGCTGTGGCATGAGCTCACCGACTTCGCGGGGCGGCCCGGCTACGTGGCGCTGGCGCTGGTGGCGGCCGCCACATGGGCGCTGGGCACGCAGTTGCTGCGGCACACGCGCATCGGGCTGCCGACGCTCACGCTGTCGTTCTGGATGACGGCGCTGGCCGCGGTGGTGATGACGGTGCTCTCGCTGCTGTTCGAGCGCGGCCAGATGTACTGGCCGGGCCGCGTGACCTGGGCTTCGATCGGCTACAACGCCGTGCTGATCTTCGGCTTCGCGCACGCCGCCTGGTTCTACCTCGCGCGCGGCCTGCCGCCCATTGCATCGACACTGAGCGTGATGTTCATCCCGGTGCTCGGCGTTTTCAGCGGCGCGGTGTGGCTGGGCGAAGTCGTGCACTGGCAGGACTGGGTGGCGGTGGCGCTGATGATGGTCGCCATCGCCTCTGTGCTCTGGCCCTCGCGCAACGCAGCGAAGGCCTGAGCGCGCCTTCTTCTTTTTCAGGTCGTCGTCTGTACATGCAGCCGACTGCTCTTGCAGCGGTGCAGCGCACGATAGTGCTCCAGCGGCCTGCCGTTCGCGCCGTAGGCGATCGACTCGATGCGCAGCAGCGGCTCGGGCTGCGGCAGGTTGAGCAGTTGGCAGGTCTCGGCGTCGGGCAGCACCGCGTCGATCCAGCGTTCGGCGCGCACGAGGCGCAGCCCGTACTGGCGGCGCAGCACGTCGTACAGCGATCGATCGTCCAGGCGCGTGCGGTGCAAACCCGGCGCGAGGTCGGCGGGCACCACGGTTTCCACCAGCAGGCGCAGCTCGCCGTCGACGCTGCGCAGGCGCTTGAGCGCGACCACCTGGGTGTCGTCGGTGAGCCCCAGCGAAGCGGCTTCCTGCTCGGTGGGCGCGCGCAGTTCCTGCGTGAGGATCTGCGTGCGCACCGAGCGGCCCTTGCGCTCCATCTCGTCGGAAAAGCCGAGCACGGTGGAGACGAAATCCTCGTCGCGCTCGCGGGCCGACACGAAGGCGCCGCGGCCCTTGATCTTGTAGATGAGGTTGTTGCGCACGAGGTCGGCCAGCGCCTCGCGCACCACGATGCGCGAGATGCCGAACTGCTCGCCGAGCTCGGCCTCGGACGGCAGCTTGGCGCCGATGGGCAGCACGCCCTGCAGGATCTGCATGCGAAGCGCGTCGCGGAACTGGGCCCACAGGGGCGACTCGGAGTCGCGGTCGAGGACGGTCGAGATTTCGGTCGGAGAGTTCATGTCAATGCTTCACCACGCTGTCGTGGATTTATTGGGGCGCACCATGGAGTTTTTTTCTGGCGGTGCTGTTCGGGGTGCGTGCACAGGCCACCGGGTGCTCCCCTCCGCGAATGTCCCCCGCCTTCGGCTCCTCCTTTATTTCGCTGCGGGGAGCACCCGGTGCCCTGTGCACGATGGGCGCTGCCGTCGTGCTGGCCGATCAACAAATGCTCTGATCGATCACGCCGGCGGGGTGCCTTGCGCAGCGAAATAAAGGAGGAGGCCGCAGGCCGGGGGACATTCGCGGAGCAAGGTACCCCGTCGGCGTGAGCGCGCCCCGATTGACGCCCCCCAAACGCAACGCAGCAAACAGCAAGGCAAGTTTTCATTTCAAGACAGGGTCGTCAATGATGCATCGAAAGGGGATGCAGCTTCAGGCGCCACCGGAGACAAGCGCACGCCATGCCGCTCGCGCAAGGCCGTGGCGCAGGCTTGCAGTTCCCTGTGCGCGTGAGCAGCGTCCCAGCCCAGCGCCTCGGCCGCGATGCCCGCCATCTCGGCCAGCGCGGCATCGGTGACCAGCCCGCGGATGGCCAGCAGCGTGCGGCGGATCACGAGGTCGTCGAGATGGACCACGCCGGTTTCGAGGCACAGGTACGAGAGTTCGGCGGCCGAGTAGTCGGGTGCGTGCCGCAGCGGCACGTCGCCCGAGGCGGCGAGGCGCTGCGCCAGCGGCAGCGCCTTCGAGCCATAGCGGCGCAGCAATGCATGCGCACGTGGACGACCCAGGCCGGAGGCCGTGACCATGCGATCGAGAAAGCGCTCCGTCGCCTGTGCATCGGTCGGCAGCTCAGCGCCGCCGCCGATGGGCAGCAGTTCGGTGGATGCGGTGCGCGGGCGGCCCAGCTGCTTCAGCACCGCGTCGGCCGCTTCTTGCGCGAGCGCGCGGAAGGTCGTCCACTTGCCGCCCACGAGGCCGACGATGGGAATGTCGCGCGTGGCGTTGGGTGGGTCGAGCACCACCGAGTGGTCGCGCGAGATCTGCCCCGGCTTGTCGGCGTCGGAGCGCGCGAGCGGCCGCACGCCGACGTAGGTGTAGACCACGTCGCCGCGGCCGAAGCGCAGGTTGGGGAACACCTCGGCCAGCACGTCGAGCAGGTAGTCGACCTCGGCCGGCTCGGTGCCGATCTGGTCGGGGTCGTCCACCGGGATGTCGGTGGAGCCCACCAGCACGCGGTCGAGAAAGGGATAGACGATGCACACGCGCCCATCGACCGCCTCGAAGTAGGCCATGCGGCACTCGAGCGCATCGCGCAGCGCGGGATGGTCGAGCACGAGGTGCGAACCCTTGGTGCCCATCACGCGCGAGCCCGCGCCGCCGAGCACGGCCGTGCTGCGGTCGAGCCACGCGCCGCTCGCGTTCACCACGGTGTCGGCGGTCACGCGCACCAGCGCGCCGGTGATCTCGTCGCGCAGCGTGAGGATGTTGCCCGCGCAGCCCGTCACGCGGCAGTAGTTGGCCGCGGCCGAGCGCGGCTGGTCGCGGCAGGCGTCGCCGATCAGTTCGAGGATCAGCCATTCGGGGTGGCTGATCCACGCGTCGAAGAAGGTGGCGGTCCAGCGCACGGCGGCGCGGAACAAGCGGCGGTCGTTCTGCGGCACGCGGCTGATTCGGTGGTTGGGCATCACGCGCTGGCGGCGGCCCAGCAGGTCGTACAGGCGCAGGCCCGCGGCCACGGCAAGCAGCCCGCGCGTGCGCTGCGGTGGCGTGCGGCCGAAGAACTTGAGCGCGCTGCTCATCAGGCCGCCGAAGAAGCTCGACAGCGGCACCACCGTCTTCAGCGGCTGCACCAGGTGCGGCGCGTTGCGCAGCAGCAGGTTGCGTTCGCGCGTGGCCTCGGCCACCAGAGAGAAGCTGCCGTTCTCCAGGTAGCGCAGGCCGCCGTGGATCATGCGCGACGGCGCGCTGCTGGCGCCCGCGCTGAAGTCGCCCTTGTCGACGATGAGGCAGTCGACGCGCTGCAGGCAGAGATCGCGGAACACGCCCACGCCGTTGATGCCGGCGCCGACGATCACGGTAGAGAAATGACGATCGGCCAGCGAGGCCGGACGCACGAAGGGCAGCTGCCAGGCGCTCATCTCGAGCCTCCCGACAGATGGGAAAGCACAGGAGACATGGTGTCGATCAGTTCGTTGAAGCCGGCGTTGAAGTCGGCATGGGCACGGGCCTGCGCGGCATCGGGCTCGACCGTGTCGCAGGGCGCGAGCAAGGCGCTGCCCTGCCCGGCGTGGCCGATGCCCTGCGACATGGCGGCGTAGATCGCGGCGCCGCGCGCGCCGGTTTCGTCGTCGGCGCAGCGTTCGACCGGATGACCGAGGAAGGAGGCGAGCAGGCGTACGAGGCGCGTATCGCTCGCACCCCCGCCGAGCACGGTCGATGCGGACACAGGCAGGCCGCAGGCTGCGAGGCGTGCTGTGTGTCGCGCATGCAAAGCCGCGACCGCATCGACCACCGCGCGTGCCATGTCGCCCCGCGTGTGATGGCTCTTGAGGCCGACGAAGCCCGCCGTCACGCCGCCACCGCCATTGACGAACGGCAGGAAGCGCAGGCCGCCCGCACCCAGCGGCACCGACATCGCCAGATCGACCACCGCGCGCGCATCGGGCAGGCCGAGCACGCCGGCCAGCCACGCGATGTTGGCCATCGACGAGGGGCTGTTCTCCATGTAGAGCCGCTTGTCGTCGCGGCCGAAGTTCACGACGGCCGCCACGGCGGGCCTGGGCTCGATCACCGGGCCGATCACCGCGTTCACGCACCACGTGCCGAAGACCGACACCGCGCGCCCGCGCCCTTCCGCGCAGATCGCAGTCATCGAGGCGAGCAGGTCGATCGCGCCCATCGCAACCGGAATGCCGGCAGGCAGGCCGCACAGCGCGGCCTCGGAAGGCCGCAGCCTGCCGATCACTTCGCCGCTCGGCACCAGCGGCCCGAAGACGTGCGGCCCGAGCTCCGCGATGCCCGAGGCATCGAAGGCCGCCTGCGACCACGTGCCCGTGGCGATCGACACCAGGCCCGCGGTGCTCGCATCGCTCGCGTCGGTGGCGATCTCGCCGGTCAGCAGAAAGCCGAGGTAGTCCTTCGCGAACAGCAGCCGGTGCACCGCGCCGCGCTGCACGGCATCGGTGCCGAGCAGCTCGGCGGCGATCACGGTGGGCTGCCCCGGCCACGGCCTACAGCCGACGTCAGCGAACAGCGCCTCGCCATGGCCGAGCGACAGCGAGCGCGCCCGTGCATCGGCGCGCTGGTCGGTCGAGGCAACCGCCCTTCCGCCCACGAGTTCGTTGCGCGCATCGAGCGCATAGAGCCCCGCGCCATGGCCCGTGCAGCCGATGGCGCGAACCTCGGTCACGCGCTCGCCGAGCTGGTGGGCGACATCGCGCAGCACGTGGGTCAGTGCCGCGCGGATCGCAGTCGCGCCCACTTCGCATCCCCCTGCGGGCAGCCGGTCGTGCGGCAGCGGCATGCGTGACAGGGCGATGGAGCGGCCGCTCCCGGCTTCGAGGGCCAGGGCCTTCAGGCTGCTCGATCCCATGTCGATACCGATCAGTATGTTTGGCTTCATGTCATAACAGCTTCGGTGGAATAAAAGCGCCTTGCCAGTAGCGTTTCCCCTAGTTATCCCGTCAAACGTCCAGCGCGTACATTCTACCTGTCATAACAAGTGACGTGACACCGAAGGTCAAGACGCTGCCCTGAAAAGCAGCATCGCAAGCTGTGCCCCCCCAACGTGAGGAGACAAAAATGAGGCGTAATTTCCTGAAGTCCGCCGCGGCAGCCGGCATCGGCCTGGCCGGCGCCAGCGCATTGGCGCAGCAGCAGGCAGCGGCCCCCGCTGCGGGTGGCGGACTGCGCGGCAACCCGAGCGACGTCTACGTGATGAACGTGATGGTGTCGGGCGTGGAGTACTGGTTTCCGGTCTACGAAATGATGAAGCAGCTCGGCCGCACGCTGGGCGTGCGCACGCGCTACACCGGCACGCCGGAGTACGACGTGAACAAGCAGCTCGCGTCCTTCGAGCAGGAGCTGGCGCGCAAGCCTGCGGGCATCCTGCTGCACCCGATGAACCCCGACCCGTTCATCGAGCCGATCAACCGCGCCGCGGCGATGGGCATCCCGGTCGTCACCTTCGCGGCCGACTCGCCGAACTCCAAGCGCACATCGTTCGTCACGTCCGACAACGACCGCGAAGGCACGCAGGCCGCCGACGCCATCGCGGCCTCGCTCAACGGCAAGGGCGAATACGCCGTGCTGGAGAACCCGGGCCAGGACAACCACGACCGCCGCATCGCCGCCTTCGTGAACCGCATGAAGGCCAAGCACCCGGGCATGAAGCTGGTGGGCCGCGCGGCCAGCAACCAGGACCCGAACAAGGCCTACCAAGCGGTGCTGAGCCTCGCGCAGGCCAACCCGAACCTGGGCGCGCTGTTCATGCCCGAGGCCAACTCGGCCCTCGGCGCGGCGCAGGCCAAGGTGGAGACCAAGAAGAACATCAAGGTGATGTGCTGCGACGTGAACGCCAAGATCCTCGACATGATCAAGTCGGGCGACGTGTTCGGCGCCATCAACCCGAACCAGGGCATGCAGGGCTACATGGGCATGATGATGCTGTTCCTGGCCAGGAACCCCACGCTCATCGACCCGATGAACGACGCCAAACGCAACGGCACCAACCCGATGGCCGTGCCCTTCCTGGACAACGGCCTGGCGGTGGTCAGCAAGGCCAACGCCGACGACTTCTACTGGGACAAGTACCTCGCCCGCCGCGGCACCAAGGGAATCGGCGAGTGAGCCACCTGCTCGAACTGCGCGGCATCGGCAAGCGCTTCGGCGCTTCGCGCGCGCTCTCGGGCGTGGACTTCTCGCTGCATCGCGGCGAGATCCACGCCCTGTGCGGCGAGAACGGCGCGGGCAAGTCCACGCTAATGAACATCATCGACGGCATCCACCAGCCGGACGAGGGCGAGATCTCGCTCGATGGCCGGAAGGTGGTCATCGACGGCCCCGCGCACGCCATGCGCCTGGGCATCGGCCTGGTGCACCAGGAGATCGCCCTGTGCGCCGACGCCACCGTGGCCGAGAACATCTTCATGCCGGAGATCAACGCCGGCAGGCACGCGTGGATGGACTACGCGAGCCTCGACGAGCGTGCCGCCAAGGTGCTGCAGCGGCTGGGGCAGGACGTCGACCCGGCTGCGCTGGTGAAGGACCTGAGCATTTCCACGCAGCAGCTGATCGAGATCGCCAAGGCGCTCACGCTGGACTGCAAGGTGCTGATCCTCGACGAGCCCACCGCCGCGCTCACCGACAACGAATCGGCCGCGCTCTTCAGGGTGCTGCACGACCTGAAGGCACAGGGCATCGGCATCGTCTACATCAGCCACCGCATGGCCGAGATCTTTGCGCACTGCGACCGCGTCACCGTGCTGCGCGACGGGCGCAACGTGCATTGCGGGCCGCTGGCCGAACTGGACGCCGACGGGCTGGTGCGCCGCATGGTCGGGCGCGACCTGGGCAACTACTACCCGCCGAAGCAGCAAGCGCCTGCATCGGAGGAACACGTGCTCGAAGTGACCGACATCGCCGACGGCGAGCGCGTGCACGGCGTGTCCTTCACGCTGAAGCGCGGGGAGATCCTCGGCATCGCGGGCCTGATGGGCGCCGGCCGCAGCGAACTCGCAGAGACCGTGTGCGGCCTGCGCCCCGCGCGCAGCGGCACCGTGCGCCTGCGTGGCAAGGCGCTGGCGATCCGCAAGTACGGGGACGCGCTGCGCGAAGGCATCGCCTACCTCAGCGAAGACCGCAAGGCGGCTGGCGTGTACCTCGACTTGCCCATTGCGCAGAACATCGCCTCGATGGCGCTCGCGCGCGTCAGCTCGCGCTTCGGGCTGCTGCAGCGCGCGGCCGAGCACAGGCTGGCGGTCGACCTCGGTGCCAAGCTCAAGCTCAAGTCCGACGGCGTGGCCATCGAGGTGGCGAGCCTGTCGGGCGGCAACCAGCAGAAGGTGGCCATCGCCAAGCTGCTGGCCACCAACCCGTCGGTGCTACTGATGGACGAGCCCACGCGCGGCGTGGACGTCGGCGCCAAGTCGGAGATCCACCACATCCTGCGCGAGCTGGCCGGCCAGGGCGTGGGCGTGATCGTGATCTCGTCGGAGCTGCCCGAGATCATCGGACTGTGCGACCGCGCGCTGGTGATCCGCGATGGCCGGCTCGCGGGCGAACTGGCATCGAACGAGATGACGGAGGAAGCACTGTTGCGGCTCGCCTCCGGACTCTGCGAACAGGAAGCGGCATGAAAGACCTACGGGGTTCGTGCGGCGGCTCGGTCGGTTCGGGGGGCGATCACGCCGACGGGGTGCCTTGCTCCGCGAATGTCCCCCGGCCTGCGGCCTCCTCCTTTATTTCGCTGCGCAAGGCACCCCGCCAGCGTGATCGTTCAGAGCACTTGTTGATCGGCCAGCACAAGAGCAGCGCTCGTTGTGCACAGGGCACCGGGTGCTCCCCGCAGCGAAATAAAGGAGGAGCCGAAGGCGGCAAGAGCGCCAAGAACACAAACATCAAGAACACACCCGACAAGCAAGACAACGCGCAGTGGAGCATCCGACATGAACTACCCGGCCCAACTCGACGCAGGCCTTCCACCAAGACAGCAAGGAAGACCCCCCGCAAAACCCGCCAGCAAGCTCGGCAGCATGCGCGAGATGGGCTTGCTGCTCATCATCGCCGCGCTGTGCGTGGGCATGAGCTTCGCGTCGCCCTACTTCCTGACCTGGGACAACGTGCGCGCCATGCTGCTGTCGTTCTCCATCGAAGGCATCGTGGTCGTCGGCATGACGATCCTGCTGATCGTCGGCGGCATCGACCTGTCGGTGGGCTCGGTGGTGTGCTTCGCCATGGTGATCACGGGCAAGCTCTTCCTCATGGGCTTCGACCCGTGGACCGCCGGACTCATCGCCATTGCGGCGAGCGCCATGATCGGCGCGATGATCGGCGGCTGCGTCACGCGCATCGGCCTGAACCACTTCATCGCCTCGCTGGCCTTCATGGTCATCGTGCGCGGCCTGTGCCTCGCGCTCACGCAGGGCACGCCGCAGTCGCTGTTCTCGCTGCCGGCGGAGTTCAAGTTCATCGGCCAGGGCACGCTGTTCGGCATTCCGGCCGTGATCCTGATCTTCCTGGCGATCGTGGTGGTGAGCGACTTCCTGCTGCGCCGCTCCACCCTGCTGCGCCGCGTGTTCTACACCGGCAGCAACGAGAAGGCCGCGCTCTACTCCGGCATCCGCGTGGGCCGCGTGAAGTTCTGGGTCACGGTGCTGTGCGCGGCCTCGGCGGGCCTGGCGGGCGTGATCTACACCGCGCGCTTCGGCGCCGCCACGCCGACCTTCGGCATGGGCATGGAGCTCAACGTGATCGCCGCGGCGGTGATCGGCGGCGCCAGCCTCAAAGGCGGCTCGGGCACCGTGCTGGGCGCGGTGCTCGGGCTTGCGCTGCTGTCGGTGGTGACCAGCTCACTGATCCTGCTCGACGTGTCGCCCTACTGGCAGGACGTGATCAAGGGCCTGATCCTGCTCGCGGCCGTGACCATCGACCACATCCTGAACACGAGAAAGACCAAGCGATGAACAGCAGCAACAACGCATCGATGATGAAGAAGACCACCCTCGGCCCCTCGGGCATCGAATGCTCGGCCATCGGCCTGGGCACCTGGGCGATGGGCGGCTGGATGTGGGGCGGCGGGGACAACGCAGCCGCCGTGCTGGCCATCCAGGCCTCGCTCGACGCGGGCGTGAATCTGATCGACACCGCGCCGGCGTACGGGCTCGGCCGCTCCGAGAGCATCGTGGGCACCGCGCTGAAGGGCCGCCGCCACGAGGCCGTCATCGCCACCAAATGCGGGCTGGTATGGCACACGCAAAAGGGAACGCACTTCTTCGAAGAAGACGGCCACCCGGTGCATCGCTACCTCGGGCGCGAGTCGATCGTCCATGAGTGCGAAGAGAGCCTCAAGCGCCTGCAGACCGACTACATCGATCTCTACATCACGCACTGGCAGGACAGCACCACGCCGGTCGAGGAAACGATGGACGCGCTGCTGGAGCTCAAGAAGCAGGGAAAGATCCGCGCCATCGGCGTGAGCAACGTGAGCCCCGAAACGCTCGCCGAATACCTGCGCCATGGCCCGGTCGATGCGGCGCAGGAACGCTACAGCCTGATCGACCGCGAGATCGAGCAGGCGCTCGTGCCACTGTGCAGCGAGCACGACGTGGCGGTGCTGGGCTATTCGTCGCTGGCGCTGGGCCTGCTGGCCGGCCCGATCGACCCCAGGCGCAAGTTCACCGGCGACGACCAGCGCGCGAGCAACCCGCGTTTCAGTGCGCAGAACCGCGCGAAGCTCAAGGCCTTCTTCGACGAGCTGGAGCCGCTGCGCAAGCAGCTCGAATGCTCGTTCGGCCAATTGATGATCGCGTGGACGCTGGCGCGCGGCAGCGTCTCGGTGGCGCTGTGCGGCGCGCGCGTGAGCAAGCAGGCGGTCGAGAACGCGGCGGCCGGCTCGGTGCGCCTGCGCGACGACGCACTGCAACTCATCGACGCCGTTGCGGCCAAGCACCTGAACGCGCTGGCCTGACCCTCTCCACTTTCAATACAAGGACCTCTTTCGTATGTCGAAGGACAAGACCGCACGCCTGAACCGGCTGCTGAACAACGGGCGCTGCCTGGACATCGCGCTCGACCACGGCGTGTGCAACGAGCCCTCCTTCCTCAACGGGCTGGAAGACATGCCGCAGGTGATCGACAAGCTCGTGGCCGCCGGTCCCGACGCCATCCAGCTCAACTACGGCCAGGCCGATCTGCTGCAGGACCGCCCGGGCCGAGACAAGCCCGCGCTGGTGCAGCGCATCGACATGGGCAACCCCTACAACGCCACCGCCCATCGCGTGATGTGGGCCGTGCTGCAGAACGAGCACGACCCGGTACTGCCGGCAGTGCAGCGCGACGCTGCCTGCGTGGTCGTCAATCTGTTCATGCTGCCGAACGAGCCCGACCTGTTCCGCCAGTGCGTGCAGAACATCGCGCGTGTGCGCGCCGACTGCGACCGCTACGGCATGCCACTGATGATCGAGCCGCTGGTGATGCGCCCGCACAGCGAGCAGGGCGGCTACATGGTCGATGGCGACGCCGAAAAAATCGTCACGCTGGTGCGCCTGGCACGCGAGATGGGCGCCGACATCGTCAAGGCCGACCCCACCACCGATCCCGCCGAGTTCCACCGCGTGGTGCAGGCCGCGCGCTGTCCCGTGCTCGTGCGCGGCGGCGGGCGCGAAGACCTGCAACAGGTGTTCGCGCGCTCGCGCGTGCTGCTGGACCAGGGCGCGGTCGGCATGGTGTACGGGCGCAACGTGTACCAGCATGCCAACCCGTCGGCGGTGGTGAATGCGTTGATGGCCATGATCCACCGCGGCGCAAGCGCCGAGGAGGCGTGGGGCATCTACGAATCGGGCGGCACGAAGAAGTAACGCTGCGCCGTCGAAAAAAAGAGAGGGAGAGGCTGTACGGCAGGCGGCGCACTCGTCGCCGGCCGGGGTGCGCCCTGCGCGCGCGCTTTCGCGAGTGAACACCACAACTTGGAGGCGACGATGAAGATCCGGTATTACCTGATGGCTTTGATGGTGCCGTTCGTCACACTGCTGACGCACGCGGCAATCACCGGGGTCAGTCCGATGACGACCCTGGGCAACATGGCGGCGGCGGTTTCCGAAGCTGTCGCCGACCCGCTCCCGTTGCAGGGTCCGGGCCTGGGCAACCTCACCTACACCTCGGCGGAACTGTTCAAGCCGGTGTCCATGATCACCAGCGCGGCGCACCCGCTCGATCCGGCGCACAGCAGCGCCTACGAGTCGCGCGAGGTGCCCGCCACCTACCCGGGCCGCAAGGACTACGGCATGAACGCGGGCATCATGATCAACGGCTACTTCCTCACCTCCTTCGCGCCGGACAGCGGCCTCGGGCCGGGCGGCTTCCTGCTGTACGACGTGTCGAACCCGCGCCAGATCCAGCTCGTCAAGAAGATCTACGAGCCCGAGGCCCGCACCAAGGAGTTCCGCGAGACCCATTCCTTCGGCACCGCGAAGATCGGCGGCAAGACGTATGTCGTCCTGCCCAGCATCAACGGCATCGAGTTCTGGGACTTCACCGACATCAACGACATCAAGCAGGTGAAGAAGCTGGCACTGCCAGGCGTCAACGGAGGCGACTACGAGGACGTCGCCTGGCAGCTCTGGTGGCAGGCGCCCTATCTGTACGTGGCGTCGGCCGGCCGGGGCATCTTCATCGTCGATGCCAGGGACCCCGCGAACGCCGTGATCGCGAACCGCGGTGCGGGCAAGCCCAATCCGGTGCCCACCGGCGAGCTCGGCGGTTTCCGCATTGGCCCGATCTTCACGATGGGCAACCACATGGTGCTGACCGCGATGGAAAGCAACGGCGGCTTCGCGAGCCTGGACATCTCCGATCCGCTCAACCCCAAGGTGCTCGATTCCATCGTGGGCACCACGCCCTTCTACTACGCCACCTGCTTCGACGGCAGGAACCTGCACGCCTCCGCGCGCAACAGCGGCGCCAGGATGTACAGCTACGACCTGAGCGACCGCTCGCGCTTCGTAGCCGAGGACAACCGGCTCGTCATCGACGAACAGCTGTACTGCGCCACGCAGGACAACTACGTGATCCAGGGCGCGCAAACGCGCATCCACAAGGTGGACGTGAGCAATCCGCTCAATCACGTGGAGGTGGGCCGCGGCAGCATCCTGCGCGAGGACGACCCGAACTTCTCGCATTCGGACAACGGCCAGGTCGCGATGTTCGGCAACCTGGTCTTCGTGGGCAACGACCACGGCTCGGGCAGCGGCTTCATCGTGCATGCAGTGGACCCCGACACCACCAAGCCTGAAGTCAAGCAGGTCTCGCCGGCCAGCGGCGCGAAGCAGCAGGCGCTGACCTCGCGCATCGGCCTGGGCATGACGGACAACATCCGGCCCGAGAGCGTGAACTCCAACACCTTCATCGTGCGGCCGGTGGGCGGCAACACGCTGGCGGGCACCTACAGCGTGCAGCTGGGCATCATCAACTTCTCGCCCGACCAGCCGCTGCAACCCGGCACCAGCTATGAAGTGTTCCTGCCGGCCAACGGCGTGAAGGACTATGCGGGCAATGCCATTGGGGTCGACTACAAGTCGACCTTCAACACCGGCAACGCGACCGACATCAACCTGATGCACTACTGGACGCTGGCGGGCAACCTGTCCGACCAGATCGGCAGCAACAACGGCACGCCGGTCTCGGGCGACGCGTTCGAGAGCATCGGCCTGAACTTCGCGAACCGCACCGCCGGTGTGCCGCTGAAGAACGACTTCGTGGCCACCGTGCTCGGCGGCACCGCGTCGCTGAGCTTCTACATGAAGACCACGCAGACGGGCGGTGCGAACTCGTGGACCGCGCCCGGCATCTTCGGGCGCGACCAGGCGAGCGGCACGGACGACGTGTTCTGGGGCTGGCTCGACAACGGCGGGCGCATCAAGCTGTCGGCTGGCAACGACGCCGGCACCACCTCCACCGCGGCAGTGAACGACGGCACCTGGCACCACGTGGTGCTGACGCGCGACGCGGCCTCCGGCGCCCAGGCCGTGTACGTGGACGGCGTGAAGACCACCTCCACCGGCCCCACGGGCAACAAGGGCCTCGCGAACAAGTTCAGCGTGCTGGGGCAGATCCAGGGCAATGCCGCACTCTTCAAGGGCACGCTGGCAGAGGTGCGCGTCTACAGCCGCGTGCTGAGCGACACCGAGGTCAACACGCTGCGCGGCCAGGCCATCATCGGCGACCCCGGCATCGGCGGCGGTCCGAAGCTGGTCAACGGCCAGCTGGTGTTCAACCCGGGCACGCTCGGCAGCAGCGGCGCACAGTTCCGCTGGAACTTCGGCGACGGCACGCAGACGGCGTACTCGAACCAGCCGAACTACACCTACACCTACAACCGCCCCGGCCACTTCACGGTGACGCTGACGGTGAAGGACGTGAACGGCCGCGAGACCTTCTACACCTACAACCTCACCGTGATCGCCCCCGTCACGGCGCGGGCACCGACGCACACCACCAACATCGCGGGCGATGCGAATTCGGTGTACTCGGTGAACCCCGACAGCGGCACCGTCGCCGCCATCGATGCGCAGACCCTGGCCAAGCGCTGGGAAACGCGCGTGGGCGACGAGCCGAAGACGCTGGCCGTGGGCCCCGACGGACGCATCTGGGTCACGGTGCAGGGCGAGGACAAGCTGGTCGCGCTGAGCGCGGCCGACGGCAGCCTCTCGACCACCGTGCCACTGGCCTACGGCAGCGGCCCCTACGGCGTGGCCTTCACGCCGGACGGTGCGAAAGGCCTGCTCACGCTGGAAAGCAAGTCGGTGTTGATGAGCTTCGATCCGAGCAACGGCAGCACCACCGGCGCGGTCGCGCTCGAAGGCAACCTGCGCGGCATCGCGGTCAACGCCGACTCGCAGGTGGCTTATGTCACGCGCTTCAAATCGAAGATGACCGGCGGCCAATTGCACAAGGTCAACCTGCAGAGCATGAGCGCCATGACCACCATCGCGCTGCCGGTGGACACCACCACGGTGGACACCGAGAGCCACGCGCGCGGCGTGGCCAACTACCTGAGCCAGGTGGTGATCTCGCCGGACGGAACGCGGGCGGTGCTGCCCTCGAAGAAGGACAACATCGTGCGCGGCAAGTTCAGGGACGGCCTTGCGCTGGAGCACGACAAGACGGTGCGTTCCATCCTCTCGCAGGTCAACCTGCAGACGGCCGCGGAAGTGTTCGCCGAGCAGATCGACTTCGACGACCGCGCACCGGCGCGCGCCGCACTGTTCTCGCCGTCGGGCGACTACCTCTTCGTGGCACAGATGGAAGGCAACCGCGTGGCCATCGTCGATCCGTACAGCCGCGCGGTGCGCGGCGAGATCAACACCAGCAGCGCGCCGCATGGCCTGTACCTGGACGCGACGCGCAAGCGCCTGTTCGTCAACAACTTCCTGGCGCGCTCGGTGTCCGTGCACGACGTGGCTTCGGTGCTGTCGTCCGAGACGGCGGCCGCGATCTTCCTGCAGAACGTGGCGACGGTGGCGCAGGAACCGATGGCGGCCGCGGCGCTGCGCGGCAAGCAGGTGTTCTACAACGCCTCCGACCGGCGCATGAGCAAGGACAACTACATCTCCTGCGCGAGCTGCCACGCAGACGCCGGCGACGACGGCATGGTGTGGGACTTCACCCAGCGCGGCGAAGGCCTGCGCCGCACCATCAGCCTGCAGGGGCGGCGCGGGCTGGGCCACGGCAAGCTGCACTGGACGGCCAACTTCGACGAGGTGCAGGACTTCGAGAACGACATCCGCAACGAGTTCGGCGGCACCGGCTTCCTGACGAATGCGGACTTCGCGGCCACCTCCGACCCGCTCGGCGCGCCCAAGGCCGGCAAGAACGCGCAGCTCGACGACCTCGCGGCCTACCTGAGCTCGCTGAACAAATACATGCGCAGCCCGGCGCGCAACGCCGACGGCAGCCTGAGCGTCGATGCGGCGCGGGGCCAGGCACTGTTCACCTCGGCGCAGTGCGTGACCTGCCACGCGGGCGGCACCTTCCGCGACGGCATCCGGCACGACGTGGGCACGATCCAGGCCTCGTCGGGCAAGGGCATGAACCAGCCGCTCGCGGGCGTCGGCTTCGACACGCCGACGCTGTCGGGCACCTGGAACACCGCCGCCTTCTTCCACAATGGCCAGGCGGCCACGCTGCAGGACGTGCTCGGCAGCGGCCACGGCAATGCCAACAGCCTGCCGGCCGCCGACGTGGTGGCGATCCGCGAGTACGTGCGTTCGCAGGACACGGCCCCGGCCGTCATCTCGCGCATCCGCTCGGACCTCAACCCCACCCTGTGCGTGAACATCAAGGGTGCGGCGACCACCAGCGGCGCGACGGCGGTGCAATGGCCGTGCGGTACGGCAGGCAACGAGAAGTTCACCGTGACGAGCCTCACCGGCGGCTACGTGCAGTTCGTGGCCGAGCACAGCGGGCTGTGCCTGGCGCAGAACGGCACGGCGACGACGAACGCGCCGGTGGTGCAGCTGGCGTGCACGGCGGGCAACACGGCGCAGTGGAGCATGGTCGGCGGGAGCATCCGCAACCGCGCCTCGGGTTCGTGCCTGGACGTGCCGAACAGCTCGACGGCGCAGGACACGGCGCTGATCACCTGGACCTGCAACGGTGGGAACAACCAGAACTGGACACAGCTTCCGTAGCGCCAGCAGCGTTCCATGAAAGGCCGGCCGCTTCATGCGGCCGGCCTTTTTTCATGCCGCCCATGACCTCCCACGTCATGGACCGTGCGCACCCGCTCTGGGAAAGTACCTCCATCGATCCATCAATCAACCACCAGGAGAAAACACCATGACCGGCTTCAACATCCTTCCCCTCGCAGTCGCCCTGCTGATCGGCATCGCCGCGCTCGGCTCGTGCCTCGGCATCGGACTGGTCGGCCAGAAGTTCCTGGAAAGCACCGCGCGCCAGCCCGAGTTGGTCGACACGCTGCAGACCAAGTTCTTCCTGATCGCGGGCGTGACCGACGGCGCATTCATCATCGCGACGGGCATCGCCCTCTGGTTCGCGACCGCCAACCCCTTCGGCTGATCGGCCCGATCGGCCACGAACACAAAGCGGCGCCCCGCAGTCTGTGTAAATAGTCGGCGTTGAGTCTGCCTTGAATGCCCTTCAGACGTTGGTCTGGAGGGCATTTTTCATTGGAGAGCGATCAATGGGACATCGGCACGGACAGGACCGGGAGCAGGCGACGCTGTTTCCGCTGATGCTCGATGAGCTGG
>NZ_LMEK01000002.1:0-238367 GCF_001426595.1 Variovorax sp. Root434 | reverse complement strand
ACTCCTTCCCATCCCGAACAGGACAGTGAAACGACTCAGCGCCGATGATAGTGCGGGTTCCCGTGTGAAAGTAGGTCATCGTCAGGCTCTTACAGCCCCGAAAACCCCAGTCAGCAATGACTGGGGTTTTTTGCTTTGGGAATTCGGAAGTGGAGGTGGAAGTGCAACGGAAATGGCGACACCGCTAACAACCCAACAACCAAACCGAACAGCCAATAAAAAAGCCCGATGGACAATCCACCGGGCTTTTTAGTTGGAGCAATCAGTGATTGATCAGGCTGCCAGGCGCTGCTCGATCGCAGCCTTGGTTTCCGGCAATTCCTTCGGCAGATGGTGCTCGAGCTGCTTGAACAACTCGGCGTGCAGCTTCAATTCAGCCTCCCACGCAGCCTTGTCTATGCTGGTCACGGTAGCGAACTGTTCGGCGCTGAAATTCAGGCCTGTCCAGTTCAGATCCTCGTAGCGCGGGCTCACGCCAGTGATGTGCTCCACACCATTGGTCTTGCTGCCTTCGACCCGATCGATCATCCACTTCAGCACGCGCATGTTCTCGCCATAGCCAGGCCAGACGAACTTGCCGTCCGCGCCCTTGCGGAACCAGTTGGTCGTGTAGATCTTCGGCAGCTTCGCGCCCGAGGCTTCCAGTTTCTTGCCGAGGTCGAGCCAGTGCTGGAAGTAATCGCTCATGTTGTAGCCCATGAACGGCAGCATGGCGAACGGGTCGCGGCGCACGATGCCTTGCTGGCCAGCCGCTGCTGCGGTCGTCTCCGAGCCCATGGTCGCGGCCATGTACACGCCTTCCACCCAGTTGCGGGCCTCGGTGACGAGCGGCACGGTGGTCGAGCGGCGGCCACCGAAGATGAAGGCATCGATCGTCACGCCCTTCGGATCGTCCCAGGCATCGTCGAGCGCCGGGTTGTTGGTGGCGGCCACGGTGAAGCGGGCGTTCGGGTGCGCGGCCTTGGCGCCGGTTTCCTTGGCGATCTGCGGCGTCCAGTCCTTGCCCTGCCAGTCGATCAGGTGGGCTGGCAGCGCCTTGCCCGGTGCATCCTGTTCCATGCCTTCCCACCACACATCGCCGTCGTCCGTGAGCGCGACGTTGGTGAAGATCACGCCGTCGTCCAGGCTGCGCATGCAGTTCGGATTCGTCAGCATGTTGGTGCCGGGGGCCACGCCGAAGTAGCCGGCCTCGGGGTTGATGGCACGCAGCGAGCCATCGGCCTGTGGCTTGATCCAGGCGATGTCGTCACCGATGGTCGTGACTTTCCAGCCTTCGAAGCCGGCGGGCGGCACCAGCATCGAGAAGTTCGTCTTGCCGCAGGCGCTCGGGAACGCCGCTGCCACGTGGTACTTCTTGCCTTCGGGATTCGTTACGCCCAGGATGAGCATGTGCTCGGCCAGCCAGCCTTCGTCGCGGCCCATGTTCGAGGCGATGCGCAGGGCGAAGCACTTCTTGCCCAGCAGCGCGTTGCCGCCGTAGCCCGAGCCATAACTCCAGATCTCGCGCGTCTCGGGATAGTGGACGATGTACTTGGTCTTGTTGCAGGGCCAGGACACGTCCTTCTGGCCGGCCTCGAGCGGCGCGCCCACGGTGTGCATGCAGGGCACGAATTCGCCATCGGCGCCCAGCACCTCGTACACGGCCTTGCCCATGCGGGTCATGATGCGCATGTTGACGGCCACATAGGGCGAGTCGGAAAGTTCGATGCCGATGTGGGCAATCGGCGAGCCCAGCGGGCCCATGCTGAACGGCACGACGTACATCGTGCGGCCCTTCATGCAGCCGTCGAACAGAGGCTGCAGCGTCGCGCGCATCTCGGCCGGGGCCATCCAGTTGTTGGTGGGACCGGCGTTTTCCTTCTCCTGGGAGCAGATGAAAGTGCGGTCTTCCACGCGCGCAACGTCGCTCGGGTCAGACACCGCGAGGAACGAGTTGGGGCGCTTGGCGGGGTTGAGCTTCTTGAAGGTGCCGGCGTCGACCAGTCGCTGGCAAAGGCGGTCGTATTCTTCCTTGCTCCCGTCGCACCAGTGAATGGCTTCGGGTTTGCACAGCGCGGCCATGTCGGCCACCCAGGCAATCAGTTTCGCGTTCTTGACGTATGAGGGCGTCTGAATGGTGAGGCCCTTCATCGTGGGTGCGTTCATCGGAAAATCTCCTAAGTTGAAAAATCGTCTTTCCGAACGGGGCGCCGTGCCGCTCAGGCACGGAGGTCCGTTTGAGAAAACGTTTCGCTTTGGGAGACTGCGTCAGCGCGGGCCGCACCGCCCGCGGACAAAGGCGCGAACGCCTGTCAGCGTCAGGCCATGTAGACCGCGATGGATGCCAGCAGCAGCATCAGCACGCCGCCGGCCAGCGGCAGCACCAGTGGCATCAGGTGAACGACCGACTCGACGGCGTCTTTTTCGACAGCGGCGCCCTGGCTCGGCTCGATGGGGGTTGGGTTGGACATCGGGAAGTACCTCGAATACGCAATTGACAAACTCCCGGCATTTTACCGACGGGCAGCCTGGGACCGGTCTAGGGGGTTGCGAGCCCCTGAATGGAACCGTCCGGGGTTGATCTTGCGGCTCAATGCTGCTCTTCGGCTTCGAAGCCTGCATCCTTCAGCGCGGCAAGCACGCTGGCGAGGTGAGCGCGTCCGCGGGTCTGCAGCACAAGCTCGATGTCGACGTTCTGCGCCGCCAGCATCGTGAAGGCGCGCTGGTGATGGACTTCATCGACGTTAGCGCCCGCTTCGGCCACAGTGGCTGTGATCTGGGCCAACGAGCCCGGAACGTCGCGCGCGCTGACGCGCACGCGAGCCAGCCGGCCGGCCCGCACCATGCCCCGTTCTATGATGGCCGCGAGCAGCAGCGGATCGATGTTGCCGCCCGAAAGAACCAGCCCCACGCGCTTGCCCCTGAAGCGCTCGGGGTGTCGGATCAGCGCCGCCAGGCCAGCCGCGCCCGCGCCCTCGACCAGGGTTTTCTCGATTTCGAGCAGCATCAGCACGCCCTGCTCGATGTCGCCCTCGTCCACCAGCAGCAGGTCGTCGACCTTGCTTGCGATGATCTCCCGCGTCAGGACGCCCGGCGTGCCGACCGCGATGCCCTCGGCAATGGTGCTCTTGCCCTGCGCGTGGTGCGTACCCTTCACGGCGTTGACCATGGCTGGAAAGCGCGTGGTCTGCACCCCGACGATCTCGATGTCCGGCTTGCGTTCGCGTGCCGCAACCGCCATGCCGGCGATCAGCCCGCCGCCGCCGACCGCAACCACCAGCGTGTCGAGGTCGGGCACCACGTCGAGCATTTCGAGCGCCACCGTCCCCTGACCCGCGATGATCGCCTCGTCGTCGTAGGGATGCACGAAGGTCAGCCCCTCGCGCTGAGCCAACTCCAGTGCGTGGGCGCGGGCCGCATCCAGCGTGTCGCCGTGCAGCACCACCTCGGCACCAAAACCGCGCGTGCGTTCGATCTTCACGCCGGGCGTGAAGCGCGGCATCACGATCAATGCGCGCAACCCCAGCCGCTGCGCGTGATAGGCCACACCCTGCGCATGGTTGCCGGCAGACATGGCGATCACTCCGCGTATACCGTTCTCCGAGAGATCGACCAGCTTGTTGCACGCCCCCCGCTCCTTGAAGGAGGATGTGAACTGCAGGTTCTCGAATTTCAGGAACACCTGTGCGCCGACGATCTCGGAGAGCGTGCGCGACTCGACGCAGGGTGTGTTGAGCACCTGACCTTGGAGACGCGCCGCGGCGCGCAGGATTTCATCGATTCCGACCATGGCGCGCATTGTGGCTGGAATCGCACCCATGAGGGTTTTTACCGTTCGCCGGTCTTCCCGAAGCCAAAAGTCTGCGTTATGGTCGCTCCGAGATTGTCCTCGTTGGAGGTTGCCTGATGGTCAAGCGTGCGGGTGTCGATGTCGTGGCTGCTGCGGTACGCGGGCAGGCACTGCCGTCGCCCGGCCTCAAGGAGGCGCCGGTGCTCGAGCTGATGTGCTCGCACTTCGTGCTCACGCTCGCGGCCAAGCAGGGGCCGCGTTTCAATGTGCGGCGCGACATCAATGGCCTGCTCTCGCTCACGGGGCGGCACCTGGTGTGGCCGGCGGCTGTGCTGCAGCGGCTGCGCGAATTCCTCGGGCGCCGCTGCGCAGGCAACGAGGCCTGGAAGGGCGTCGAGGACTTCGACGGCCGCACGCTGCTGGAGCGCCACGGCGTATGGCGCGGCCCGTATGAAGAGGGCACGCTCTTCTTCTATCTCGACGAATACGCGAAAGACCAGCCGAAGGACCTGCTCTCGGTGCTGGCCGTCACGCGCGATTGGCTCACGCATGCGTTGCGCAAGCAATCGACGCTGGTCGAGAAGAACATCGATGCGCTCGCGGGCCTGCTGCAGCTCAACAAGGCCGAGCGCGCGCTGCTGCTCTACGGCACGCTCGCGCGCTACCAGCGCGACCTGCGCTCGCTGCTGGTCGAGTTCAAGGTCAACAACGCCCCCGAGGCCTATGCGGCCATTGCCGACATTGCGGGCGTGAACGCGAGCGAGGTGGGCGAGGCGCTGCGCGCGGGCTCGCGGCTCGAGCGCATCGGGCTGGTCGAGAACCTCATCTCCGAGCACAACATCACCGACCTCGCCGACCTCATGAAGGTCAGCGAGAAGCTGCCGCCGGTGCTCATGCGCGAGTACCGCGACCACAACGAGCTGATGGCCGTGTTCACGCGGCCTTCGGCCAAGAGCGCGCTCACGCCGCACGACTTCTCGTTCGTGCAGGAAGACGCACAGATGCTCGTCACGCTGCTGCGCGCCGCGGTCGCGCGCAAGGAGCCCGGCGTCAACGTGCTGCTCTACGGGCCGCCCGGCACCGGCAAGACCGAACTCGCAAAGGTCGTCGCCCAGGCTGCAGGACTCGAACTCTTCGAAGTCGAGTACGCCGACCGCGACGGCAATTCTTTGAGCGGCCGCGACCGCTACCGCTCGCTGCAGATCGCCCAGGTATTCCTCAAGGGCAGCGCGCAGGCCGCGCTGCTGTTCGACGAGGTCGAGGACGTCTTCCCGCCCATCAGCACCGAGGCCGCGCAGTTCATGGCGCGCGCCGAGCAGATCCCGGCGCCCACCAGCGGCAGTGTGAGCGGCAAAGCCTGGGTCAACCAGATCCTCGAAGCCAACCCCGTGCCCACGCTGTGGGTCACCAACCGCATCGAGCAGATCGACCCGGCCTTCCGCCGCCGCTTCGCCTACCACCTGGAGCTGAAGTCGCCGCCGCCCGGCGCGCGTGAGCAGCTCGTGAAGAAGACGCTCGAAGGCGTGGTCGTGTCCGAGGCCTTCACCGCCAAGCTGGCCGAGCGAAAAGGCCTCACGCCCGCGCAGATCCGCACGGCAGTGCGCTTTGCGGGTCTCGCGCGAACCGACGACGCCTCGGTGGAAGCGCTCATCGAACGCCAGCTGCGCAACGCCGACCTCGCCTTGGGCACGCTCGATGCCGGACGCGGCGAGCGCCGCAGCGTGACCACCTACGACCTCGACATGCTCCATGTCGAGACCCGCTTCGAGATCCCGCGCATCGTCGAGGCACTGAAGGCGCGCGGCCACGGCACGCTGTGCTTCTACGGCGCGCCCGGCACCGGCAAGACCGCGCTGGCCGAGCACATCGCCAAGGCCGTGGGCCGCCCGCTCATCGTCAAGCAGGCCAGCGACCTCATGAGCAAGTACGTCGGCGAAACCGAGCAGAACATGGCCGCCATGTTCCGCGAGGCCGAGAACGAAAAGGCCGTGCTGCTGCTCGACGAGGCCGACAGCTTCCTGCAGGACCGGCGCGGCGCGCAGCGCACCTACGAGGTCACCGAGGTCAACGAGATGCTGCAGGGCATGGAGCGCTTCAACGGCGTATTCATCTGCACCACCAACCTGCTCGACCGGCTCGACCAGGCCGCGCTGCGGCGCTTCACCTTCAAGATCAAGTTCATGCCGCTCACCGCCGCGCAGCGCGAGCGCATGTTCGTGACCGAGGCGCTTGCGGGCGACGCCGCGCTCATGACAGCTGCCATGCGTTCGCGGCTGGCTCCGCTGACACAGCTGTGTCCGGGCGATTTCGCGGCGGTGAAACGACAGACCGACATACTGGCGGCGGAGTTCTCCGCGACCGAATTCCTTGACCAGCTCGAAGCTGAGCACCGTATCAAGCCCGAAGTGCGCGAATCGCGCGGCATGGGTTTCGTGCAATAGCGGGAACAGAAGAAAACCGGGCGCGCGAAACATCCGCGCGTTAGTGCCACGAGGAGGAAGGTATGGACTTTCGCAAGGTCGACGCGCGGCTGCTGCCGCGCCTGGGTGCATCGGTTGCGGGCGCCGCGCTCGCGGGGGCCTGCCTGCTGGCGGGTTGCGGAGGTGGCGGCGGCGGAGGCGGTGGCGCAGTCCTGCCGATCGGCCTGCTGCCCGTGACCACGACACCGCCCGCCAGCGGTGGCGGTGGCGGCGATGGCGGCATCGTCGCCTCGGCCACGGTTGCCGGCCTGTGCGCGGCGCCGCGCGCGGGCGTCAACCCCGACACGGGTGCTGCCTATCCCGACCGCGCCGGCTCGCTCGACAACGAGAAGAGCTGGGTGCGCGGCTGGATCGACGAAACCTACCTCTGGTACACCGAGGTGCCGACCACGCTCAGGGCCGCCGACTACACCACCCCTGTCGCCTGGTTCAACGTGCTCAAGACGCCGCTCACCACGGCTTCGGGCCGCGCCAAGGACCGCTTCCACTTCACCTACGACACCGAGGTGTACCGACAGCTGTCGCAGGGCGGCGTGTCGGCCGGCTACGGCATGGAGACGGCGGCGATACGCAGCTCGCCGCCGCGCGACATCCGCATCGCCTTCGTCGAGCCGAACTCGCCCGCTACCAATGCGAGCCTGCAGCGCGGCGCGAAGATCCTCACCATCGACGGTATCAACGTCGTCAGCAGCACCGGCACCGCCAACGTCAATGCGATCAACGCCGCCCTCTCGCCCAAGGCCGTCGGCGAATCGCACACCTTCACCTTCGAAGTGAACGGCGTCGCGCAGTCTCCCGTGCAGTTGACGGCCGCGAAGGTCACCAGCACGCCGGTGCAGAACGTCCAGGTCATCGACACCGGCAGCGGCCGCGTGGGCTACCTGCTGTTCAACGACCACATTACGACCTCCGAGGCGCAGCTCATTGCCGCGGTGAACACCTTCAAGCAGGGCGCGGGCATCCAGGATCTCGTGCTCGATATGCGCTACAACGGCGGCGGCCAGCTGCTCATCGCCAGCCGGCTGGCCTACATGATCTCGTCGCCGGCGGTGACCGCGGGCAAGACCTTCGAGCAACTCACCTTCAACGACAAGAACCCGTTCCACCTGACGGCGGCGCAGACCCTGACGCCCTTCACCGGCACCAGCCGCAGCGGCCAGGCCCTGCCCACGCTGGGCCTCTCGCGCGTCACGGTGCTCACCGGCCCCGACACCTGCTCGGCCAGCGAATCGGTCATCAACAGCCTGCGCGGCGTGGGGGTCACCGTCAACCTCGTCGGCGGCACCACCTGCGGCAAGCCCTACGGCTTCTACCCGCAGGACAACTGCGGCACCACCTACTTCGCGATCCAGTTCAAGGGCGTGAACCAGCAGGGCAGCGGCGACTACGGCGATGGCTTCGCGCCCACCGCCGGTTGCACCGTGGCCGACGACTTCACCCACCAGCTCGGGGACCAGAGCGAGGCGCGGCTGTCCGCGGCGCTCACGCTGCGCAGCACCGGCGCCTGCCCGGCCGGGTCGTCCAAGGCCTCGGCGTCGGGCCTGGACAAGAGCCAGCCCGCGCCCGATGTGGAGCCGCCCTACATGCCTGGCCGCTCGCCGCTGCGCGAGAACCGGCTGGTCGATCCCGCACCCGATCCGGCCTGATCCGACCGGCCCGCGCAAACCCCTAGGCGACGGCGCTTGCCATGGCCGCGGCTTGCGCCGTAGAGTTGGCAAACGTTTGCGCAAAGCTTTGCGCAAACGTTTGTATTTCAGTGCCTTCGACTGAAAACCAACCTCTTAGTCTCAGGAGCGGAAGATGCAGATGCGCAAATGGATCGGGGCGATGTTCATCGCCGTCATCACGGTGTTGGCGGGCTGCGGCGGCGGCGGTGGTGACGGAGGCGGCGGCATCGGCCTGGGCTCGGGCTTCGGCGGCGGATCGGGCGGCTCCACGGCGCAGAAGATCATCATCGACAGCGACTACAACACCATGAGCGACGACGGCCAGCTCGGCGTCATGGCAGTCCAATTGCAGGCCAGCGGCAAGGTGCAGGTCATGGGCATCAGCGTGGTCTCGGGCAACCAATGGCTCAAGCAGGGCGTGGCCGACGCGCTGATGTCGATGGAGCGGCTCGGCGTGGGCAACCGCATCGGCGTCTACGTGGGCGCGAACTACGCGCTCAACCACAGCTTCGCCGACGTGCAAGCCGAGATGGCCGCGGGTGCTGGCGGCGACGGTTATCTCGGCGCCTGGGGCGGCCCCGAGCCCAAGACCGATGCCGATCTTAAGCCCTCGCCCGACGGCTTTGCGCAGCACACAGTCGTGCAGCGCAAGAGCGCGGTCGACTTCATCGTCGACACCGTGAAGGCCAATCCAGGCGAGATCACCATCCTTGCCATCGGCCCGCTCACCAACATCGCACTCGCGGCGAAGCGAAACCCAGAGATCGTCCCGCTCATCAAGAAGATCATCTACATGGGCGGCGCCATCGACGTGGCGGGCAACACCACCAAGGCCGCCGAATTCAACTGGTGGTTCGACCCCGACGCCGCGCAGTTCGTGGTGCGGCTGCCGATCCCGCAGGTGGTGGTGCCGCTGGACGTGACCGACACCGTGTTCCTCACCAAGACCATCTACGACCGCATCGCGCACCCGGCCAAGCCCACGGCTGTGACCGACGTGTTCCAGAAGCTCAACGGCTACGGCTTCGACGGCAAGAACGGTTTCGAGAACAACCCGAACTACACCCAGAACATCTGGGACACCCTCACGCTGGCCTACCTGATCGACCCGGGCTACGCCACGCAGACGGTGGACCGCTACGTCGACGTGATCGCCAAGCCTGGCGCGGCAGACAACGGCCGCTCCATCGGCTATGCCTCGCAGCCTGCGGGCCCCACGCTGCAGAAGATGACGGTGGTGAAGAAGTTCGACAACGCGCGCTTCTTCGAGCTGTACGTCGACCTGCTCACGCGGCCGGTGCCGGTCGTGCTGCCTGCGACGAACTGAAGGCTAGAAGGCCTCGCACACCCGCAGCACTTCGCTGCCATAGGCCTCGAGCTTCTTGGTGCCGATGCCGCTGATGCCCTGCAGGTCTTCGAGCGTCGCCGGTGCCCGCTCGGCGATGGCCGCCAGCGTGGCGTCGTGGAAGATCACGTAGGCCGGCAGGTTGTGTTCCTTCGCCACCTCGGCGCGCCAGGCCTTGAGCGCCTCGAAGCGCTTCTTGCCGGTGTCGTCGAGCTTGGCGGCGGCCGGCGAGGGCGCGCCCTTGACGGTCTTCTCGCGCCGGGTCTTGCGCTCCGCCGGTGACGACACCGACTCGCGCAGCGTCACGCTCGCCTCGCCCTTGAGCACCGCGCGCGAGCCCTCGGTGAGCTTCAGCGTGTTGAACGCCTCCGCGTCGACCGCGAGCGCGCCCGTGGCGATCAGCTGGCGCAGCACGCCGCGCAGCGCCACCTCGCTGAACTCCGCGCCGATGCCGAAGGTGCTGATGCGCTCGTGGCCGAACTGCTTGACCTTCTCGGTCGGCTTGCCGCGCAGGATGTCCATGATGTGCCCTGCGCCGAAGCTGATGCCGCTGAGCTGCTGCACGCGGTAGATGGTGCTGAGCAGCTTGCGTGCGGCATCGGTGCCGTCCCACACCTGCGGCGGGTTCAGGCAGTTGTCGCAGTTGCCGCAGGGCGTGCTCTTCTCGCCGAAATAGCCCAGCAGTCGCACGCGCCGGCAGTCGCTCGCCTCGGCCAGCGAGAGCAGCGCGTCGAGCTTGCCGCGCATCACCTGCTTGAACTCCTCGCCGGCGGGGCTCTCGTCGATCATGCGGCGCTGGTTCACCACGTCCTGCAGGCCGTAGGTCATCCAGGCGTCGGCGGGGCCGCCGTCGCGGCCCGCGCGGCCGGTTTCCTGGTAGTAGCCCTCGATGTTCTTGGGCATGTCCAGGTGGCCGACGAAGCGCACGTCGGGCTTGTCGATGCCCATGCCGAAGGCGATGGTCGCGACCATCACGATGCCTTCCTCGCGCAGGAAGCGGTCCTGGTGCTTCTGGCGCACCGCGGCATCGAGCCCGGCGTGATAGGGCAGCGCGTTGATGCCGGCGTCGCGCAGCATCACCGCCACGTCTTCCACCCGCTTGCGCGACTGGCAATAGACCACGCCCGCATCGCCTTCATGCTCGCGCTCGATGAATCGCAGCAGCTGCGTGGTCGCGTCCTTCTTCTCGACGATGGTGTAGCGGATGTTCGGCCGGTCGAAGCTGGAGACGAACTGGCGCGCCTCCTCGAGTTGCAGCCGCTCGACGATGTCGGCGCGCGTCAGGTTGTCGGCCGTGGCCGTGAGCGCGATGCGCGGCACGCCCGCATAGCGCTCGTGCAGCACGGTGAGCGCACGGTACTCGGGGCGGAAGTCGTGGCCCCACTGGCTCACGCAATGCGCCTCGTCGATGGCGAAGAGCGAGAGCTTGCCGCGCTCCTTCAGCGAATCGAGCTGCGACAGGAAGCGCGGCGTGTTCACGCGCTCGGGCGCCGCGTACAGCAGCGTGATCTCGCCGCGCAGCATGCGGCGCTCCACGTCCTGCGTCTCTTCCCAGTCGAGCGTGGAATTGAGAAAGGCCGCGCTCACCCCCGCCTCGTGCAGCGCGCCCACCTGGTCGTGCATCAGCGCGATCAGCGGCGACACCACCACCGCCACGCCGTGCCCCGCGCGCTGCCGCGCGATGGCAGGGATCTGATAGCACAGCGACTTGCCGCCGCCCGTGGGCATCAGCACCAGCGCGTCGCCGCCGCCGACAACGTGGTCGACGATGTCCTGCTGGGCCCCGCGGAATTGCGCGTAGCCGAAGACTTCGTGAAGGATGTCGGCGGGTGCGCTGCTGCCGGAGGCGTCGATGGGGCGGGGAGCGAGAGAGGACACAGGCAGCGGAGGGGAGGTCGGAAGGGGGCGAAAGGAGGGGCCGCCGATTGTCCCCCAGCCGCGCAGATATGACTGTGGCACAAGGATTGCAATGGTGGCCCCCGTCCTTCGACCTTTCTTGTCTAGACAGCAAACCGGTGCATTTCCCAAGGAATTGCACCAAAAATGACCTTTCGGGTTATCCTGTATATACAAGTTGGGGCGCTTGGCAACAATGCGAGGCGTGCGCAGCCCGGCCACCGAGGCGCGCCGCCGAGCCATCTCTCAAGAACGGAACCAGGAGTACCCATGGTCAAGACGACGGTAGTTGTGAAAGTCGCTTCGCTGCTGGCAGCAGGTGCATGTGCAGCGGGCATGGCCGGAACGGCCGCCGCCCAGGAAACCAAGATCGCGCTCGGCATGTCCGGCTGGACCGGCTTCGCGCCGCTCTCGCTGGCCGACAAGGCGGGCATCTTCAAGAAGAACGGGCTCGACGTCGAACTCAAGATGATTCCGCAGAAGGACCGCCACCTGGCGCTCGCTTCCGGCGCCATCCAGTGCGCGGCCACCACGGTCGAGACGCACGTGGCCTGGAACGCCAACGGCGTGCCCATCGTGCAGATCTTCCAGATGGACAAGTCCTACGGCGCCGACGGCATCGCGGTGCGCAACGACGTGAAGAGCTTCGCCGACCTCAAGGGCAAGACCATCGGCGTGAGCGCCCCCGGCACCGCGCCGTACTTCGGCCTGGCCTGGATGCTCAGCAAGAACGGCATGACCCTGAAGGACGTGAAGGTGGTCTCGCTCGAGCCGCAGCCCGCCGCCCAGGCCTTCGTGGCCGGCCAGAACGACGCCGCCATGACCTACGAGCCGTATCTCTCGACCGTGCGCGCCAACCCCGCCGCCGGCAAGATCCTGGCCACCACGCTCGACTACCCGATGGTGATGGACACCGTCGGCTGCGCGCCCACCTGGCTCAAGGCCAATCCCAAGGCCGCCGCCGCGCTCACCAAGTCGTACTTCGACGCGCTCGACATGATCAAGGCCGAGCCCGAAAAAGCCAACGAACTCATGGGCTCGGCCGTCAAGCAGAGCGGCGAGCAGTTCGCCAAGTCGTCCGCCTACCTGCGCTGGCAGGACAAGGCGGCCAACCAGAAGTTCTTCTCGAGCGAACTCACGACCTTCATGAAGGAAGCCGCGGCCATCCTGCTGGAAGCCGGCGTGATCCGCAAGGCGCCTGAAGACTACGCAGTGACCTTCGATGCAAGCTACGTCAAGTAAGGCGCTGCCGCAGGTGCCGCCGCGCGCGGCACCGGCCTCCACCGCCGTCTCCTCTCTGCCCGTGGCGCCTGTGCGGCGCCGCGCGTTCGCGCCGCTCGAACCCGTCGGTGCACGTGCCCGCGTGCTGCTCGGGCTCGGCTTCTTCGTCGTGTTCGTGCTGGTGTGGTCGCTGGCCACGCTCGGCGGCTTCGTGTCGCCGACCTTCCTCGCCAGTCCGCCGACCATGGTCAAGGAAGGCTGGTTGCTCTTCACCGAGTACGGCTTCATCGGCGACATCGGCATGACCGTGTGGCGCGTGTTCGGCGGCTTCCTGCTGGCAGCCGTGTTCGCGGTACCCCTGGGCATCGCGATGGGCACCTGGAAGACGGTCGAGGCCTTCTTCGAGCCCTTCGTGTCCTTCTGCCGCTACCTGCCGGCCTCGGCCTTCATTCCGCTGCTCATCCTGTGGGCGGGCCTGGGCGAAATGCAGAAGCTGCTGGTGATCTTCATCGGCTCCTTCTTCCAGGTCGTGCTCATGGTGGCCGTCACCGTAGGCGGCGCGCGGCGCGACCTCGTCGAGGCCGCCTACACGCTGGGCGCGAACAGCCGCGGCATCGTGGCGCGCGTGCTCATTCCGGGCGCCGCACCAGGCATCGCTGAGACGCTGCGCCTCGTGCTCGGCTGGGCGTGGACCTACGTGATCGTGGCGGAGCTGATCGGCTCCTCGTCGGGCATCGGCCACATGATCACCGACAGCCAGGCGCTCTTGAACACAGGGCAGATCATCTTCGGGATCATCGTGATCGGCGTCATCGGCCTCTTGTCCGACTTCGCTTTCAAGGCGCTCAACCGCCGTCTGTTTGCCTGGGCTGCATTGTGATGAACCAACTTTCCATCCAGGGCGTCTCGCGCGTCTTCACCGGCACCAAGGGCCAGCGCACGCAGGCGCTGCAGCCGATCGACTTCGAGGTGAAGGAGAACGACTTCGTCACCATCCTCGGCCCCTCGGGCTGCGGCAAGTCGACGCTGCTGCGCATCGTGGCGGGGCTCGACTTCCCGACCACCGGCCAGGTGATGCTCGACGGCGAGCGCATCGAAGGCCCGGGCGCCGACCGCGGCGTGGTGTTCCAGAGCTACACGCTCTTTCCGTGGCTCACGGTGGCGCAGAACATCCGCTTCGGCCTGCGCGAGCGCGGCATGAGAGAGGCCGACCAGAAGGAGCGCAGCGAGTTCTTCATCGCCAAGGTCGGGCTGCGCGGCTTCGAGAACCATTTTCCGAAGCAGCTCTCCGGCGGCATGCAGCAACGCACCGCCATTGCACGCGCGCTGGCCAACGACCCCAAGATGCTGCTGCTCGACGAGCCCTTCGGTGCGCTCGACAACCAGACCCGCGTGCTGATGCAGGAGCTGCTGCTCGGCATCTGGGAGTCGGCGCGCAAGACGGTGCTGTTCGTCACGCACGACATCGACGAAGCGATCTTCATGGCCAACCGCGTGGCGGTGTTCAGCGCGCGGCCGGGGCGTATCAAGACCGAGATCGCGGTCGATTTTCCGCATCCGCGCAGCTACACCATCAAGACCTCGCCGGAGTTCATGGACATCAAGGCGCGGCTGACGGAAGAGATTCGTGCGGAGTCGATGGCGGCTGCGGAGCATTGAGGATGGCGCCTTGCCTTCATTCCGTTGTGCTTGGCGTGTGCCGTTGTTCGGGGCGCGCCCACGCCGACGCGGTGACCTTTTTCGCGAATGTCCCCCGCCCTTCGGGCTCCTCCTTTATTTCGCGAAAAAGGCCCCCGCATCGACGTGATCGCTCAGAGCTCTGGTTGATCGAGCGGAACAACGGCCGCGCTCGTTGTGCACAGGGCATCGGGTGCTCCCCGCAGCGAAATAAAGGAGGAGCCGAAGGCGGGGGACATTCGCGGAGGGGAGTACCCGGTGGCCTGTGCACGCACCCCAGCAAGCATGAAACGCGACCTCCCCACCCTCGCGCTCTACGCGCAAGTCAAGGATCACATCTCCCGCAAGATCCAGGACGGCACGTGGCCGCCCGGCCACCGCCTGCCCTCGGAGCATGAGCTGGTCGCGCAGTTCGGCATGGCGCGCATGACGGTGAACCGCGCGCTGCGCGAGCTGGTGGAGCAGGGCCGCATCGTGCGCGTGGCCGGCGTCGGCAGCTTCGTCGCCGAGAACAAGCCGCAGTCCACGCTGCTGCAGATCGCCAACATCGCCAGCGAAATCCGCCAGCGCGGACACGACTACCGCTGCGAAATGATCGCGGTCGAGCGCATCGCCGCCTCGCCCGACGTGGCCGCGTGGCTCGACATGCGCGCCGGCACCTCGGTGTTCCACAGCGTGTGCCTGCACCTCGAGAACGGCACGCCCGTGCAGCTCGAAGAGCGCTACGTCAATCCGCAGGTCGTGCCCGACTACCTCGAGCAGGACTTCAGCGTCATGCCGCCCAGCGAGTACCTGGTGCGCAACGTGCCCTTCGACCAGATCGAACACGTGGTCGATGCCGTGCTGCCCAACCAGGAACAGGCCGACAGGCTCGCCATGGAACCCACAGCCCCCTGCCTCCTGCTCACGCGCCGCACCTGGTCACGCAACACACCCGTGACCTGGGTGCGCTGCCTGCACCCGGCCTCGCGCTACAGCCTGGGCAGCCGTTTCAAGGCAGACGGCAACCCTAGCTTCGGTTGATTTTTTCGTCCTCAGAGGCCTCAGTTTTCACTCGCAACTACTTGTATAGACAGGTTCACATGACAAGCAAACACACCGCTACTCCAGATGCCACCCTGACCCTCACGCCCGGCCAGGTCGATCTGGCGATGCTGCGACGCATCCAGGCCGGCGGCGTGCAGCTGTCGCTCGACCCGTCGGTGCGCGACGGCATGCTTCGCGCCGAAGCCGCCGTGCGCCACATCGTCGAGAACGACCAGGTCGTCTACGGCATCAACACCGGCTTCGGCAAGCTCGCGAGCACGCGCATCGGCAACGACCACCTGGCGGAACTGCAGCGCAACCTCGTGCTGTCGCACAGCGTGGGCACGGGCGAGCCATTGGCCGCGCCGGTGGTGCGCATGGTGCTCGCGACCAAGGCCGTGAGCCTGGCGCGTGGCCATTCGGGCGTGCGCCCGGCGCTGGCCGATGCGCTGCTGGCGCTGTTCAATGGGGGCGTGATGCCGCGCATTCCGTGCAAGGGCTCGGTCGGCGCGTCAGGCGACCTCGCGCCGCTCGCGCACCTGGCCTGCGTGCTGATCGGCGAAGGCGAGGCCACGCTGGCCGACGGCACCGTGGTCAGCGGTGCACAGGCGATGAAGAGCATCGGCCTCGCGCCCTTCGTGCTCGGCCCCAAGGAAGGCCTGGCGCTGCTCAACGGCACGCAGGTGTCGACCGCGCTCGCGCTGTTCGGCCTGTTCGGTGCGGAAGACGTGTTCGCCTCTTCGCTGATGTCGGGCGCGCTGTCGCTCGAGGCCATCCAGGGTTCGATCAAGCCCTTCGACGCACGCATTCACGCCGCGCGCGGCCAACCGGGCCAGATCGCCGTCGCGGGCGCGGTGCGCACCTTGCTCGAAGGCAGCGAGATCGTGCCTTCGCACGCCGACTGCGGCCGCGTGCAAGACCCGTACTCGGTACGCTGCATCCCGCAGGTGATGGGCGCCTGCCTTGACAACCTCGCACACGCCGCGCGTGTGCTGGTGATCGAAGCCAATGCCGCGTCGGACAACCCGCTCGTGTTCTGCGACACCGGCGAAGTCATCTCGGGCGGCAACTTCCACGCCGAGCCCGTCGCCTTCGCGGCCGACATCATTGCGCTGGCCATCAGCGAAGTCGGCGCCATCGCCGAGCGCCGCATCGCACTGCTGCTCGACACCGGCCTGTCGGGCCTGCCGCCGTTCCTGGTGCGCGACGGTGGCCTCAATTCCGGTTTCATGATCGCGCAGGTCACGGCTGCAGCATTGGCCTCGGAGAACAAATCGCTCGCGCACCCCGCCAGCGTCGACAGCCTGCCGACCTCGGCCAACCAGGAAGACCACGTGTCGATGGCCACCTTCGCGGGCCGCCGCCTGGGCGACATGGTCAACAACACCGCGGTGGTCGTCGGCATCGAGGCCATGGCCGCCGCGCAAGGCATCGAGCTCAAGCGCAAGCTCAAGAGTTCGCCGCTGGTGGAGGCCGAATTCGCCGCCATCCGCCAGAAGGTCGCGTTCCTCGAAACCGACCGCTACCTCGCCCCCGACATCGAAGCCATGCGCCAGTGGGCGCTGAAGGCCGAGCTGCCGGCCGCGCTGCTCGACATCCTGCCCAGTCACTCGTAAAACACCACCCGACAAGGAGAACCACGCCATGAACGCACCCGACAAGATCGATCTGAACAAGTCCACCGGTACCGACCCGCGCCATGACCCGACCCGCGTGATCCGCGCCCCGCGCGGCAGCGAGCTCAACTGCAAGAGCTGGCTCACCGAAGCCCCGTTCCGCATGCTGCAGAACAACCTCGACGCCGAGGTCGCCGAGCGTCCGCAAGACCTCGTGGTGTACGGCGGCATCGGCCGCGCCGCGCGCAACTGGGCATGCTACGACCAGATCCTCACGTCGCTGAAGGAACTGAACGACGACGAGACCCTGCTCATCCAGTCGGGCAAGCCCGTCGGCGTGTTCAAGACGCACGAGAACGCACCGCGCGTGCTGCTCGCCAACTCCAACCTCGTGCCGAAGTGGGCCAACTGGGAGCACTTCAACGAGCTCGACCGCCAGGGCCTCTTCATGTACGGCCAGATGACGGCCGGCAGCTGGATCTACATCGGCAGCCAGGGCATCGTGCAGGGCACTTTCGAGACCTTCGTCGAAGCCGGCCGCCAGCACTACAACAATAGCCTCGCGGGCAAGTGGATCCTCACGGCCGGCCTCGGCGGCATGGGCGGCGCGCAGCCGCTCGCAGCCACGCTGGCGGGCGCGGTGTCGCTCAACATCGAGTGCCAGCAGTCGAGCATCGACTTCCGCCTGCGCACGCGCTACGTCGACAAGCAGGCGCGCGACATCGACCATGCGTTCGAACTCATCAAGCAGCACTGCGATGCGAAGGAAGCGGTGTCGATCGCGCTGCTCGGCAATGCGGCCGACATCCTGCCCGAGCTGGTGAAGCGCGCGAAGGCCGGCGGCCTCAAGCCTGATCTGGTGACCGACCAGACTTCGGCGCACGACCTGATCAACGGCTACCTGCCCTCGGGCTGGACCGTGCCGCAATGGCAGACAGCGATGAAGGAGGTTTCGCAGCACGACGCGCTCAAGAAGGCGGCCGCGAAATCGTGCGCCGTGCACGTGCAGGCCATGCTCGACTTCCAGGCCATGGGCATCCCCACGGTCGACTACGGCAACAACATCCGCCAGGTGGCGTTCGACGAAGGCGTGAAAAACGCCTTCGACTTCCCGGGCTTCGTGCCGGCCTACATCCGCCCGCTGTTCTGCGAAGGCAAGGGCCCGTTCCGCTGGGTCGCACTCTCGGGCGAACCGGAGGACATCTACAAGACCGACGCGAAGATCAAGGAGCTGTTCCCCGAGAACAAGCACACCCACCGCTGGCTCGACATGGCGCGCGAGCGCATCGCCTTCCAGGGCCTGCCGGCGCGCATCTGCTGGCTGGGCCTGGGCGAGCGCCACATTGCGGGCCTGGCCTTCAACGAGATGGTGAAGAACGGCGAACTCAAGGCGCCCATCGTCATCGGCCGCGACCACCTGGACACCGGCTCGGTCGCCAGCCCGAACCGCGAGACCGAGGCCATGAAGGACGGCACCGATGCGGTGAGCGACTGGCCGCTGCTCAACGCGCTGCTCAACACCGCGGGCGGCGCCACCTGGGTCAGCCTGCACCATGGTGGCGGCGTGGGCATGGGCTACTCGCAGCACTCGGGCGTGGTGATCGTGTGCGACGGCACCGACGCGGCCGCCAAGCGCATCGAGCGCGTGCTGTTCAACGACCCGGCCACCGGCGTGATGCGCCATGCCGACGCGGGCTACGACATCGCCATCGCTACGGCGAAGAAGCAGGGGCTGAAGCTGCCGATGGTGAAGTGATGGCGGGCGTCTTTCTCCCCGACGCCCAGGAGCTGCAGCGCCGCGTGCAGGAGCGCGTGGACGACGCACTCGTCGCGCAGTTCCAGCGCGACGGTGCGGTGTGCATCCGCCAGTTGCTCACGGCCGACGAGCTGGCGCTGCTGCGCGATGGCATCGAGGCCAACCTCGCCGCGCCCAGTCCGCGCGCCAAGGTGGCGAGCCGGCCCGACGACCCGGGCCGCTTCTTCGAGGATTTCTGCAACTGGCAGGAGATCGACGAATTCCGCCGCTTCATCTTCGAGGCGCCGCTTGCGCAACTGGCGCAGCGACTCATGGGCTCGAACACCGTGCGCCTGTACCACGACCACCTGCTCGTGAAGGAGCCCGGCACGCGCCAGCGCACGCCGTGGCACCAGGACCAGCCCTACTACAACATCGAGGGTGAGCAGAACGTCAGCATGTGGATACCGGTCGATCCGGTGTCGCGCGCCGCCACGCTCGAGTTCGTGGCCGGCTCACACAAGGGGCCGTGGCTGATGCCGCGCACCTTCATGGACAACCACGCCAAGTGGTTCCCCGAAGGCAGCCTCGAGGACCTGCCCGACATCGAAGGCGCGCGCGAGCGCTTCCCCATCGTCGGCTGGAACATCGAGCCCGGCGACTTCGTCTGCTTCCACATGCTCACGCTGCATGCGGCCGCTGGCGTCGAGGGGCCCAACCGGCGCCGCGTGTTCTCGGTGCGTTTTTTGGGCGACGACATCCGCCACGCGCCGCGCAGCTGGAAGACCTCGCCCGATTTCCCCGGCCTCGCCGAGCGGCTGCCGGCCGGCGCGCCGATGGACGATCCGCTCTTTCCGCTGCTGGTGGGCTGAGAAGGTAAGACGAAGGTAGAAAGAAAAAACGCGGCCATTCCCACTCCGTGGGAATCCACGCTTGGAAGTGAGAACGGCGAGCAAGATACTGCACGCCGCATCCACTTTCGACCTCCAGCGATTGCTTCCGATGACGCCCCCGATCGACGCCCCCGCCCACAACGACCGCGCCCTGTTCGTGCTGTCGGTGCTGGCGCAAAGCAAGGCGGCGATGACGGCGGCCGAGCTGGTGCAGGCCACCGGCCTGTCGCAGAGCACGCTGTACCGGCAGATCGCCACGCTGCGCCGCTGGGGCTTCGTGATGGAATCCGATGGCCGCTACTCCCCGGGCCCGGTGAGCGTGCAACTTGCCACCGGCTTCGACGGCAATTCCGACCTCGTGATGGCCGCGCGCGCCGACATGCGCGCGCTGGCCCAGCAGACGCACGAGAGCGTGGCGCTGGTCACGGCCGTGAACGAGCGTGTCGTGTGCCTGGAGATGATCGACAGCGAGCAGTCGCTGCGCTGCTCCTTCGACCGCGGCCGCAGCGTGCCCGCGCGCGACGGCGCCAGCGCCAAGTGCCTGCTGGCCCACATGCCGCTCGACCAGCGCGACGCCCTGCTCGACGGGCTCGGCGAGAGCCCCGAACGCCGCGCCGAACGCGCCGCCGAGCTCGACGCCATTCGCGAGGCCGGCCATGCCGTGACGCACGGCGAGGTCGATGCCGGCGTCTGGGGTGCGAGCGCGCCGGTGCTGGCCACCGGTCGGCACCTGCGCGGCGCGATCACGCTCATGGCGCCGCTCACGCGCGTCGAGGGCATGGAAGCTGCATTGCTCCACATGACCGTCGTCACGGCGGCCCGCATCTCTCGCGCCCTGCAGTAGTTGCTGCGTCTTTCTCCCTTTTCAAACCCACGGAAGCCTTTCACCATGAACACCCGTCGCACTCTTTTCACCATTGCTGCCGCCGCTCTCTTCGGTTTCGCCGGCGCTGCTCAGGCGCAGGGCGAGCCGCTGCGCGTGGCCACCGACGCCACCTTCCCGCCGATGGAGTTCGTGGAGAACGGCAAGCGCACCGGCTTCGACGTGGAGCTGGTCGAGGCGATCGGCCAGACACTGGGCCGCAAGATCGAGTGGATCGACATCGACTTCAAGGGCCTCGTGCCGGGCCTGATCTCGAAGCGCTTCGACATGGCCGTGTCGGGCATCTACATCACCGACGAGCGCAAGAAGGTTGTCGATTTCACCGCGCCGTACTACGCGGGCGGCCTCGTCGTGATGGTGAAGGACGGCAACACGGCCATCAAGACGCCGGCCGACATCAACGGCAAGAAGGTCAGCGTGCAGGTGGGCACCAAGTCGGTGGCCTTCACGAAGGAGAAATTCCCGCAGGTGCAGCTGATGGAAGTCGAGAAGAACCAGGAGATGTTCAACCTCGTCGACATCGGCCGCGCCGACGCAGCAGTCACCGGCAAGCCCGCCGCCTACCAATACGTGCGCACGCGCGGCGGCCTCAAGGTGCTGCCCGAGCAGATCACCACCGAGGAATACGGCATGGCCATCCGCAAGGACACGCCTGAGCTCACCAAGGCCGTGAACGGCGCGATCGAAAAGCTCAAGGCCGACGGCACTTACGCAAAGATCGTGAACAAGTGGTTCAACGCCAGCGCCAAGTAAGCGCGCCATGGATTTCGATTTCTCGCCCGTCTGGCAGGGCTGGCCCGACCTGCTGCGCGGCGCGCTCGTCACGGTGGAGATCACCGCCTGCGCGCTGGCGCTCGGTTGCGTGCTGGGCCTGCTGGTCGGCATCGGCCGGCTGAACCCGAAGCGGCGCTGGCTCTACGGCGCGTGCACCGCCTACGTGGCGGCCATTCGCGGCACGCCGCTGCTGGTGCAGCTGTTCATTCTGTTCTTCGGCCTGCCGCACTTCGGCATCCTGCTGCCGGCCTTCCTGTGCGGCGTGCTGGGGCTCGGTGTGTATTCGGGTGCGTACGTGTCGGAGATCGTGCGCGGCGCGATCCAGTCGATCGACAAGGGCCAGACCATGGCGGCGCAGTCGCTGGGCATGACGCCCGGCACGGCGATGCGCGAGATCGTGCTGCCGCAGGCGGTGGTGCGCATGATCCCGCCACTGGGCAACGAGTTCATCGCGCTCATCAAGAACTCGGCGCTGGTGTCGCTGCTGACGATTCACGACGTGATGCACGAGGGACAGAAGATCATCAGCGTGTCGTACCGCTCGCTGGAGGTGTACCTCGCGATCGCCGTCGTGTACTTCATGCTGACCGGCACGATGACGCTGGTGCTGCGGCACTTCGAGCAGAAGCTGCGGCAAGGTGGATTGATGCGATGAGCGCAGGTTCCGTATTTGCATTTCTCCCTCCCCCTCTGGGGGAGGGCAGGGGTGGGGGCACGACGGCCTCGACCTCCGAACAGCGCTCGTTGGGCGCTGCCCCCATCCCAACCTTCCCCCAGCGGGGGAAGGAGCAAGAGGGGCGGGCATGAGCGGCGTACAGCATTTCTCCCGCAGCACACTCCCGGTCACCCCCTGGAAAAACGGCGGCGGCACCACGCAGGAGATCGCCAGCTGGCCGCAGGGCGCGGCGCTCGACGGCTTCGGCTGGCGCGTGAGCATCGCGACCATCGCCGCGGCCGGACCGTTCTCGGTGTTCGAGGGCATCGACCGCAGCATCATGCTGCTGGAGGGCGATGGCGTTCGCCTGTTCACGCACGACGGGCGCATCAGCCACTGGCTCGACGCGCCGCATCGGCCCTTCGCCTTCAGCGGCGACGACGCGATCGACTGCACGCTGCTCGGCGGCGCATCGAACGACTTCAACGTGATGACGCGGCGCGGGCAGTGGCGTGCCGATGTGCAGGTGCTGGACCGCGCGTCGGCCGTCGATGCGGCGCCGCACGGCGTGCTGCTCGCCTTGCGCGGCGCCTGGCGCTTGAACGAAGAGGCCTGCCGCGAAGGCGAGGGCCTGTGCTGGACAGACGCAGCCCATGCATGGCGCGCGATACCCGAGAGCGAAGACGCGCGGCTGGTGGCGGTTCGAATCCTGCCGGCGTAACCCGCAGAAAGAAAGATGACGACGATGAAACCTGCCAGCGAATATCCCTCGGCCGACGGCCTCTGGACCGGCCTGCGCCTTGCGCCAGATGCCGCACCCGGCGTGGCGCTGGGAGACGGCGTCGAGGCCGCCATCGTGGTCGCCCAGGGCGCGATCCGCTGGGTTGGCGCGCGCGACGCGCTGCCGGCCGAATTTGCGGCACTGCCCATCCACGACGGGGGCGGTGCGCTCGTCACGCCCGGCCTTGTCGATTGCCACACGCACCTCGTCTACGGCGGCCAGCGCGCCAACGAATTCGCGATGCGGCTCGCAGGCGCCACGTACGAAGAAGTGGCCAAGGCCGGCGGCGGCATCGTGTCGTCGGTGCGCGCCACGCGCGAGGCCGGCGAGGACACGCTCTTCGCACAGGCCGCAGCTCGGCTCGAACAGCTGTTGGCCGATGGCGTGTGCGCCATCGAGATCAAGTCGGGCTACGGGCTTTCGCTCGAGCATGAGCGCAAGCAGTTGCGCGTGGCACGGCGACTGGGCGAAGCCTACGGCGTGACCGTGCGCACCACCTTCCTCGGCGCGCATGCGTTGCCGCCCGAATACGCGAATCGCAGCGGCGACTACATCGACCTCGTGTGTCGCGAGATGCTGCCTGCGCTTGCGGCCGAGGGGCTGGTCGATGCGGTCGATGTGTTCTGCGAGCGCATCGCCTTCTCGCTCGCGGAAACCGAACAGGTCTTCCAAGCCGCGAAGGCGCTGGGCCTGCCGGTGAAGCTGCATGCCGAGCAGCTGTCGGACATGGGCGGCGCGGCATTGGCCGCGCGCTACGGTGCGCTGTCGTGCGATCACATCGAACACCTGTCGGCCGAGGGCATCGAGGCGATGCGCCGGTCGGGCACCGTGGCCGTGCTGCTGCCCGGCGCCTACTACACGCTGCGCGACACGCATCTGCCGCCGATCGACGCGCTGCGCGCCGCCGGCGTGCCGATGGCCGTGTCCACCGATCACAACCCCGGCACCTCGCCTGCGCTGAGCCTGCTGCTGATGGTGAACATGGCATGCACGCTGTTCCGCCTCACCGTGCCCGAGGCGCTGGCCGGCGTCACCGTGCATGCGGCGCGCGCGCTGGGGCTGCAGCAGACGCACGGCGCCATCGCGCCCGGCATGCCCGCCAACTTCGTGCTGTGGAACGTGCGCGCGGCGGCCGAGCTGGCGTACTGGTTCGGCCAGCAACCCGTGCGCACCGTGGTGCGACAAGGCCGCATCGCGGCAGGAGTCCAGGCATGACACACACGCTTTTCGCAACCGATGCGCTGCTGCCCGAAGGCTGGGCGAAGAACGTCCTGCTGACGTGGAACGACGCAGGCCGGCTCACGCAGGTGCAGGCCGGCGCGCAACGCCCCGCCGACGCGCAAATTGTCAAAGGCCCGCTGATTCCCGGCATGCCCAACCTGCATTCGCACGCCTTCCAGCGTGCCTTCGCGGGCCTGACAGAGCACCGCGCCGAGCAGCACGACAGCTTCTGGAGCTGGCGCACGCTGATGTACCGCTTTGCCGCGCGCCTCGGCCCGCAGCACATGGAAGCCATCGCGACCTGGCTCTATGCCGAGATGCTCGAAGCCGGCTACACGAGCGTGTGCGAGTTCCAGTACGTGCACCACGACGCCGACGGCCGCCCCTATGCCGACGACGCGACCCTGAGCCTTGCGCTGCTGCGTGCTGCGCGCAAGGCCGGCATCGGCTTCACGTTGCTGCCCGTGCTCTACCAGACCGGCGGCTTCGGCGACGTGCCGCCCACGGAAGGGCAGCGCCGCTTCATCAGGTCGACCGACTCGATGCTGCGCCTGCTTGACGCATTGAAGCCGGCGTGCGATGAACAGGGGGCTCGGCTCGGCATGGCGCCGCACTCGCTGCGCGCCGTGCCGCCCGAGGCGCTGCGCGATGCGATCGCGGGGCTCGAAGCCATCGACCGCACCGCCCCCATCCACATCCACATCGCCGAGCAGACGAAGGAAGTGGACGACTGCGTGGAGTGGAGCGGGTTGCGCCCGGTCGAGTGGCTGCTCGACCACGCGCCGGTCGATGCGCGCTGGTGCCTCGTTCATGCAACGCACATGAACGCCGCGGAGTACGAGTACGCCGCCAAGAGCGGCGCGGTCGCGGGCCTCTGCCCGACGACCGAGGCCAATCTGGGCGACGGCATCTTCGACTTTCCCCAATGGCGCAGCCATGGCGGCGCGTGGGGCGTGGGCTCCGACAGCCACGCCAGCGTCAACGCGGCCGAAGAACTGCTGATGCTCGAATACGGCCAGCGCCTGTCGCGGCGGCAGCGCAACGTCGGCGCGAGCGCGGTGCAGCCGCATGTGGCGACCGCGTTCACGCTCGAGGCGGTGCAGGGCGGGGCGCAAGCCTCGGGCCGAGCCGTCGGCGGGCTGGCCGTGGGGCAGCAGGCCGACTTCGTCGTGCTCGATGCCGCGCACCTCGCGCTGCAGGGCCTGTCGGCGCCCGACATGCTCTCGGCCCACGTTTTCGCGAGCCACCGCACCTCCGCCATCGACAGCGTCTGGGCCGCGGGCCGCGCGCGTGTGGTGGCCGGACGCCACACGCTGCATGACGACGCCGCGGCCGCCTTCGTGGCTGCGCGCACCCAACTCCTCAAGGACTGAATTTCCATGGCCTTCACCACCACCGAACCCGCCTTCCGCTTCCGCCAGGGCACGCGCCCGCTGCTGATCTCGATGCCGCACGTCGGCACCCACGTGCCGCCCGCGCTGGCCGCCCGCTTCACCGACGAAGCGCGCCACGTGCCCGACACCGACTGGCACCTTGAACGGCTCTACGACTTCGCCGATGAGCTGGGCGCCTCGGTGCTCGCGGCCACGCACTCGCGCTACGTGGTCGACCTGAACCGCCCGCCGGACGGCGCCAGCCTGTACCCGGGCCAGAGCGTCACCGGCCTGTGCCCGGTCGACACCTTCGACGACACGCCGGTCTACGCCAACCCCGCCGACGTGCCGGACGACGACGAAGTCGCCGCGCGCCGCGATGCGATCTGGGTGCCGTACCACCGGCAGCTGCGGGCCGAGCTCGACCGCCTGAAGGCCGCGCACGGCACGGTCGCGCTGTGGGACGCGCACTCGATCCGCTCGGTGCTGCCGCGCTTCTTCGAGGGCAAGCTGCCCGACCTGAACCTCGGCACCGCCAACGGCGCGAGCTGCGACCCGGCGCTGGCCGAAACGTTGCTCGGCATCGCGAAATCGGCCACCGGCTACACCGGCGTGCTCAACGGCCGCTTCACGGGCGGCCACATCACGCGCCAGTACGGGAATCCGGCCGGCGGTGTGCACGCGGTGCAGCTGGAGATGACGCAATCGAGCTACATGCAGGAGCAGTTGCCGTTCGACTACCTGCCCGAGGTGGCGGCGGGCGTGCAACCGCACGTACGCCGCATGCTGGAAGCGGTGCTGGCCTTCGTCGAAGGCGGCGGCCGGTGAGCGCCGCCATCCACGCGTTCGCGCGCCCCGAGGTGCCGCCGCTGCCGCCCTACAACGCGGGGCTGTCCTCGGACGCAGTGCGCGCGCGCTACGGCGTCAGCGAGATCGCGCGGCTGGCGAGCAACGAGAACCCGTACGGCCCCAGCCCCGCGGTGGCGCGGGCGCTGGTCGACCTGGCGGCGCGCGCAGGCACCTACCCCGACGCCAACTGCACCGCGCTGCGCGCCGCGATCGCCGGGCGAACGGGTGCGCAGCCCGCGCAGGTGGTGATCGGCAACGGCTCCGAGGACATCCTCCAGATGCTGTGCCAGGCGCTGCTGTCGCCGGGCGACCGCGTGCTCACGCAGCGCCCTGTCTTCGGGCTGCATGAGATCTACCCGCGCATGATGGGCGCGCAGGTCGAGCTGCTGGCGCTCACGCCGGAGCTCGGCTTCGACCTCGATGCCTGGTGCGCGGCGCTCGCGCGCGGACCCAAGATGGTGATGCTGGCCAATCCCTCGAACCCGGTCGGCTGCATGTTCGATACCGGCGACTTCGCGCGCCTGCTCGCGGCGGTGCCGACGGGCACGTTGCTGGTGGTGGACGAGGCGTACCACGAGTACGCGCGGCTGGCGCCCGGCTATCCCGATGTGCTTTCGATGCTGCGCGCGTGGGAGGGTGTCGATGCAGCCGCAGGCCGTCCGTGGATCGTGCTGCGCACCTTCTCCAAGGCCTGGGCGCTCGCGGGCCTGCGGGTGGGCTACGGCATCGCTTCCGACGAGGCGCTGGTGCAGCTGCTCGACCGGGTGCGCACGCCCTTCAACGTGAACCTCGCGGCGCAGGCCGCGGCGCTGGCGGCCTGGGGCGACGAGCCCCACATGGCACGGGCGGTGGAGCGCACCGTGCGGCAGCGCGAGGTGCTGGCGGCGCAGCTTCGCACGCTCGCGCAGTCGGTCCTGCCTGGTCTGCGCATCGCGCCCTCGGCGGCCAACTTCCTGTTCCTCGACCTCGCACGGCCGAACGGGCCGGTCAACGAGGCGCTGCTGGCGCGCGGGATCATCGTCAAGCCCTGGAAGGAGCCGGGCTTCGAGACCTTCATCCGCGTGTCGGTGGGCACCGACGAGGAGAACGCGCGCTTCGTGCAGGCGCTGACTGAGATTGCGGGCGGCTCGGACTAGCGCCAAGACCCGCCCGGGAGCCGGGCCAGGCCGGGGTTTTTACAATCGCGGGAATGACGAAGCCCCTCACCTACACCCGCGGCCAGGCACTGCCCGGCATCCTCGCCAAGCGCATCGCCATCCTCGACGGTGCCATGGGCACGATGATCCAGCGCTTCAAGCTCACCGAGGCGCAGTACCGCGGGGAGCGCTTCAAGGACTTCGAGCGCGACGTGAAGGGCAACAACGAGCTGCTCTCGCTCACGCGCCCCGACGTGATCCGCGACATCCACGAGGGCTACCTCGCGGCCGGCGCCGACCTGATCGAGACCAACACCTTCGGTGCGACCACCATCGCGCAGGAGGACTACAAGATGGCCCACCTCGCGCGCGAGATGAACCTCGAGTCTGCCAAGCTGGCGCGCGCGGCCTGCGACAAGTTCAGCACGCCGGACAAGCCGCGCTTCGTGGCCGGCGCCCTCGGCCCGACGCCCAAGACGGCGAGCATCAGCCCCGACGTGAACGACCCGGGCGCGCGCAACGTCGATTTCGAAGCACTGCGCGCGGCCTACTACGAGCAGACCGAAGCGCTGGTCGAGGGCGGCGCCGACGTGATCCTGGTCGAGACCATCTTCGACACGCTCAACGCCAAGGCCGCGCTGTTCGCGGTCGACGAGTATTTCGACAACAGCGGCCAGCGCCTGCCGCTGATCATCAGCGGCACGGTGACCGATGCCTCCGGCCGCATCCTCAGCGGGCAGACCGTCACCGCCTTCTGGCACAGCGTGCGCCACGCGCAGCCGCTGGCCATCGGCCTGAACTGCGCGCTGGGCGCGGCGCTGATGCGGCCGTACATCCAGGAACTCTCGAAGGTGGCGGGCGACACCTTCATCAGCTGCTATCCGAACGCGGGCCTGCCCAATCCGATGAGCGAAACCGGCTTCGACGAGACGCCCGACGTCACCTCGCGGCTGCTGCACGAGTTCGCGGCCGAAGGGCTGGTGAACATCGTGGGCGGCTGCTGCGGCACCACGCCGGACCACATCGCGGCCATCGGCAAGGCGGTTGCGCCGGTCGCGGGCCGCGCACTGGGCAGCCACAACGCGGGCTTCTACCGCGAGGCTGCCTGATCGCGCCTCCGGCCGATTGACAGGCGCTCCTGCCCCGGCCTAGGCTGGCTGGCAAAAGAACAGGAGCCCGCCATGAACACACTCGCCCCACGCTGGATCGGCATCGGCGCGCTTGCCTTGATCCTGCCGCTTGCGGCCGCGGCGCAGCAGGCCTTCACGCGCGGCACGGTCAACCTGCGCGCCGGCCCCTCGGGCGACTATCCGCTGGTGGCGCGGCTCGGGCCCGGCCAGCCGCTCGACGTGATCGGCTGCACCAGCGGCTACGGCTGGTGCGACGTGGTGCTGCCCGACGGCGGGCGCGGCTGGGTGTGGGCGCGCAGCCTCGACTACGCCTACCAGGAGCAGCGCGTGCCGCTGGCGGCCTACGGCGCGGTGATCGGCGTGCCGATCATCAGCTTCGCGATCGGCACCTACTGGGCCAGCTACTACCGCGACCGGCCGTGGTACGGCGAGCGGCGCTGGTGGGGCGGCCGCCCACCGCCGCCCGTGGCGGGCTGGCGTCCGCCGCCGCCAGTCAGGCCGGCGTGGCAGCCGCGTCCCTGGCAGCCTGGCCCCGGCTTCCGGCCAACGGGCCCTGGATTCCGTCCGCCGCCGGACCCCGGCATCAGGCCGCCGCGGCCGCAGCCGAGCTTCCGCCCGGCGCCGGTGCCTGGCATGCCGCATTCGCATCCCGGTGGCGGCGGCGGACGACCGCACGGGGGCGGCGGCGGTCACGGCGGGGGTGGCCATGGCGACGGGCACGAGCGTGGTCATGGCGGCGGCCGCGGCCACGACCGCTGAAGAGGCCGGTCGCTAGATTCCGCCGGTCTTGGGGCTGCACTCGCCGGGGGCTACCCGGTCTTTCCCTATCAATGCCACGAAGCGCTGGGCTCCCAGCCCAAGTGGGCGCTCACGTGACCACACGACGTCCACCCACAGGTCCAGCCCGTTGCTGAGGTTCTCGAACGGAATCTCGACCAGCGCCCCGGCCGCCACGTGCGGCCGTGCGAAATTGCGTGGCAGCCAGCCCCAGCCCAGCCCGGCGGTGATCAGGCTCAGCGCGGCCAGCGCGTTGTCGGTGCGCCAGACGTGGCGCGCGAACACGAAGCGCGGATCGCTGTTGGCGAGGTCGCGGCCGGCCACGACGATCTGCCGGGTGTTCGTCAGGTGCTCCTCGCGCAGCCGGCCGCCCGGCGCCGCGAGCAGCACGGGGTGGTCGGGCGCCATCACGGCCACCATCAGGTCGCTGCCGACTTCCTGGAAGCCTTCACGGCCGTCGAGGCTCGGGCGCTCGAACACCAGCGCCAGCTGCGCGCGGCCGCTGTGCAGCAGCGCCAATGCATCGGCTTGCGGGGCCGCCAGCACCTCCACCTGCAGCAGCGGGTGTTCGCGTGCCAGTTCGGCCAGCGGGCCGCTCCACGGCGCGGCCAACAGTTCGGGCGCGATGGCCAGCGTGAGCCGGTCTTCCAGCCCCTGGGTCAGCGCCAGCGCCTGCACCTGGAGCTGCCCGAGCTGTGCTGCCAGCAGCCGTGCCTGAGGCTCCAGCGAACGTGCCGCGGCCGTGGGCTGGGGCTCGCGGCCGCTGCGGTCGAACAGTGGCAGGGCGAGTTCGGCCTCGAGGTTGGCGATGGCCATGCTGACCGCCGACGGCACCTTGCGCAGCGCCCGCGCCGCGGCAGAGAAGGAGCCGTGGTCGATCACGGCCAGGAAGACTTCGATGTTGTCGCTGGAGAAGGCCATGGCGCCCGATCTATCAATAAAACTGAAACAAGTTAACTTTTTATATCAGCAAGTGACACATAAAGTCCAGGCATCGCAGCCAACAAACCAGGAGAGAAGCGTCATGCAGGGTATTCAGCGTCGCATCGTCTACATCACCCTTTACGAAGGCATCGCCATCGTCGCCGCCAGCGCCGGGCTGGCCTTGATGACGGACGCCGGCCTGGGCCATTCGGGCGTGCTGGCGGTGGCCGCCTCGGTCATCGCGGTGATCTGGAACCTGGTCTTCAACGCGCTCTTCGAACGCTGGGAATCGCGCCAGGCCGTGCGCGGGCGTAGCGTGCGCCGCCGCGTCGCCCACGCCATCGGCTTCGAGGGCGGGCTGATCGCCTTCCTGGTGCCGATGTTCGCCTGGGGCCTGGGCGTGTCGCTGTGGCAGGCGCTGGTGATGGACCTGGGGCTGGTGGTGTTCTTCCTGGTCTACACCTTCGTCTTCAACTGGGCCTTCGATCGCGTGTTCGGCCTGCCGACCTCGGCGATGGGTGAAGCGCAGCCTGCGTAAGCCTGCGCTTACTTACTCGTTGGCCTTTGTGCGCTGGCAGCGCGCATCGCCAGGGCGCCGCTCAGGCGAAGTCGCTCGGTGTCGTTGAACAGTGTCTCGCGCAACTGGGCTCGATCGACTTCGGAGGCGCCGGCGTAGCGGTCGAGGCGGGCATTCCAGTCCCGGTTTTCCTGGTCGAGCGCCGCGAGGCTGCGCGCCACTTCAGGGCCATAGGCCTCGCTGCGCACGGCAAAGCGCTCCTGGGGGCTCGCGCCGCGCGCCTCCAGCGCCTCGGTCTGGCGCATCACGTCGGCATGCGCCACTGCGTCGCGGCGCACCTCGCGCTGTTCCGGCGAGAGCCAGGCCTGCTCGCTGCGCGCGAGCGCGGCGGTGCGCTGCTCGGGTGTCAGCGCGGTGTTGGCAAGTGCTTCCAGCTTTTCCACCATGAAGCGGTCCTGCCGGATCTGGTCGCCGAACAGGCCTTCGATTTCCTCGGGCCTGAAATACCGGCGGCGCAGCGCCTCGCGCGCCTCCAGGCTGAGGCGCAGCTGAGTAGGGTCGCCGGGGGCGGGTGGCGGCATTGCGCGCAGGGCCTCTTCCAGGTCGACGTACCGCTCCAGCAGGCCAAGGGCGCGCACCCGCCAGTCTTCGCGCAGGTACCGGGCGAGCAGGGCGGGCGCACGGGCCATCAGCGTGGCCTTGCTGTCGGCCTGCGCTTCGAGGAGCACCTGGTCGAAGATGGAAATCAGGGAACTGTCGAGCAGGGCATCCGGCGCCGCCGAGGCTGCGAACGGCCCGGGCTCGGGGCCCGGGCCCGTGGCCGTCGCCATCGTGTCCGATCCGGCGGCCGGAAGGTCGGCCGCGCCGGGGCCGGCCGCGAAAAAGGCAACCGCTACCGCGAGCAGCGCCGCGCCGCCCGCGGCCCACAGCGTCCAGCGTGCGTGCACGGCCAAGGCCCTCAGAGCCCCGCGCTCTTCAGCCGCGCGGCCTGTTCCTTGAAGATCGCCGGCACCTTCTTCTCGTAGTACGGGAACTGGCTGCCGTAGGTGTTGCCGAGCACCTGGTTGACCTCGTCGAGGTGGTTCTGCCGGTAGTCGCCCAGGTGCGTGCCCAGGCGGGTGGTGCAGGTCGCGAGCAGCCCGTCGTTGGCCTCACCGGAGAAGGCGAGCGTGCCCAGCGCCGACAGCGGGGCATCGCTCGGGTCGAACAGGTTGAAGCCCGTGGACACGCCCGACCACGAGTAGTAGCGCACGCCGCCGACCACGGCCGCGCCGCTCTTCACGTCGCACGATGCGCCCGGCGCGGGCCGGCCCTGCGGGAACTTGGCGTCGAAGGCCGCACCGCCCGCGGTGGTCAGCGAGGCCAGGGCGTTCAGCGGCACCTCGGGCAGCTGGCCCGGGTCCTTGCCCGAGAGGACGCCGATCACGTTCGTCAGCAGGCCCACGGCCGTCACCACCGCGGTCTGGGCAATGCCGCCCTCGGGCAGTTTCGCCAGCAGGTCGGCCACCTTGGAGCCGCCGTTGGCGCCGCCCACCGAGGTGACCGAGGCGACCATGTCGGGAGCCACCGCCGCCACGTAGCGCACCGTGGGCGCGCCCTGCGAATGGCCGATCAGGTTGAACTTGAGCGCCGGGTCGTTTTCCATCGCGCGGATGGTCTTGAGCTCCTGCAGCAGCTGCTCGCCGCGGATTTCCGAGGTGTTGGTGCCCGACACCTGGGCCACGTAGACCCGGGCGCCCGCGCCGGCCAGCGTGTCGGGAATGCCGTAGAAGTAGTCGACGCCCAGCAGGTTGTCGAAGCCGAGCAGGCCGTGGACCAGCACGATGGGGTATTTCGTCTTCGCCTCGGCAGACTGCACGCGGGCCGTCACCAGGGTCGAGGCGCCACTGTCGGCCGCGCGGGCCGCAGGCGCCGTCCAGGCCGCTGCGGCCGCGAGTCCGCAGCACAGGGCCGCGTTCCACTTCTTGATCATCCGGCTTTCCCTTTCGTCGCTTTTGCGCTGGTTAAAAAAACGAACGTTCGTTCAGAAACGGTGGCCGCATTCTGTGGATGGAGGCGGGAATGGAAACTGGGGTTTTCCCCCGGCGGATTTCGAATCGACCTAAAATGCACGACTTCCCAAGGAGCGTTGCAGCGGTGGGCCTCGCAGGCCGGCCGTCAGGCTTGGGGCGACAACGACGCTCGCCTGTCCGACTCTTCCGCAGGTGAGGCCATGTCCCAGATTCCCGCTCCAGCTACCCTCGATTCCGCCCCCGTTGTTCCCCCGCCCATGAAGCTGTCCGGCCTCGAACCGGTCGCCATCGGCGAAGGCACGCTGTTCGTCAACATCGGCGAGCGCACCAACGTCACCGGCTCCAAGGCCTTCGCGCGGATGATCCTGAACGGCCAGTTCGAAGAAGCCCTGGCCGTGGCGCGCCAGCAGGTCGAGAACGGCGCGCAGGTGATCGACATCAACATGGACGAGGCCATGCTCGACAGCAAGGCGGCGATGGTGCGCTTCCTCAACCTCATCGCCAGCGAGCCCGACATTGCGCGCGTGCCGGTGATGGTCGACAGCTCGAAGTGGGAGGTCATCGAGGCCGGCCTGCGCTGCATCCAGGGCAAGGGCATCGTCAACTCCATCTCCATGAAGGAGGGGGTCGACAAGTTCAAGCACGAGGCCAAGCTCGTGAAGCGCTACGGCGCCGCCGCCGTGGTCATGGCCTTCGACGAGAAGGGCCAGGCCGACACCTACGAACGCAAGATCGAGATCTGCGAGCGCGCCTACCGCATCCTGGTGGACGAGGTGGGCTTCCCGCCCGAGGACATCATCTTCGACCCCAACATCTTCGCGATTGCCACCGGCATCGAGGAGCACGACAACTACGCGGTCGACTTCATCAACGCCGTGCGCTGGATCAAGCAGAACCTGCCCGGCGCCAAGGTCTCGGGTGGCGTGAGCAACGTGAGCTTCAGCTTCCGCGGCAACGACCCGGTGCGCGAGGCGATCCACACCGTGTTCCTGTACCACGCGATCCAGGCGGGCATGGACATGGGCATCGTCAACGCCGGCATGGTGGGCGTGTACGACGACCTCGAACCCGAGCTGCGCGAGCGCGTCGAGGACGTGGTGCTGAACCGCCGCTCCGACGCTGGCGAGCGCCTCGTCGAGGTGGCCGAGACCGCCAAGAGCGGTGCGAAAGACGACAGCAAAAAGCTCGAATGGCGCGGCACGCCAGAGAACCCGGTGCCGGTCAACCAGCGCCTGTCGCACGCGATGGTGCACGGCATCACCGACTTCATCGTCGAAGACACCGAGGAGGCCTATCAGGCCATTCTGGCCAAGGGCGGCCGCCCGCTGCACGTGATCGAAGGGCCGCTGATGGACGGCATGAACATCGTGGGCGACCTGTTTGGCCAGGGCAAGATGTTCCTGCCGCAGGTGGTGAAGTCCGCCCGCGTCATGAAGTCGGCCGTGGCCCACCTCATTCCCTACATCGAGGAAGAAAAGCGCCAGGACGAGGCCGCGGGCCGCGACGTGCGCACCAAGGGCAAGATCATCATCGCCACCGTGAAGGGCGACGTACACGACATCGGCAAGAACATCGTCACCGTCGTGCTCCAGTGCAACAACTTCGAAGTGGTGAACATGGGCGTGATGGTCCCGTGCCACGAAATTCTTGCGAAGGCGAAAGTCGAGGGCGCGGACATCGTGGGCCTGTCGGGGCTGATCACGCCGAGCCTCGAAGAGATGCAGTACGTGGCCGGCGAGATGCAGAAGGACGACCACTTCCGCATCAGGAAGATCCCGCTGCTCATCGGCGGTGCCACCACCAGCCGCGTGCACACGGCCGTGAAGATCGCGCCGCACTACGAAGGCCCCGTGGTCTACGTGCCCGACGCCTCGCGCAGCGTGAGCGTGGCGCAGTCGCTCTTGAGCGACCAGGCCACCGCGTACATCGACGAGATCAACGCCGACTACGACAAGGTGCGCCAGCAGCACGCCAACAAGAAGCAGGTGCCGATGTGGCCGCTCGCGAAGGCGCGCGCCAACAAGACGCCCGTCGATTTCGCGAACTACCTGCCGCCGGTGCCCAAGTTCGTTGGCCGGCGCGTGTTCAAGAACTTCGACCTGACCGAGCTCGCCAAGTACATCGACTGGGGCCCGTTCTTCCAGACCTGGGACCTGGCCGGCCCGTTCCCGGCCATCCTGAAGGACGAGATCGTCGGCACCGAGGCCGTGCGCGTGTACGCCGACGGCCAGCGCATGCTCAAGCGCCTGATCGAAGGCCGCTGGCTCAGCGCCAGCGGCGTGGTCGGCTTCTGGCCCGCCAACACGGTGAACGACGACGACATCGAGCTCTACACCGACGAGACGCGCAGCGAAGTCGCGCTCACCTGGTACGGCATGCGCCAGCAGACCGAGAAGCAGGTGATCGACGGCGTGATGCGCCCGAGCCGCTGCCTCGCCGACTTCGTGGCGCCGAAGGACAGCGGCGTGAAGGACTATGTCGGCATGTTCGCCGTCACCGCCGGCCTGGGTGTCGAGAAAAAAGAGAAGTACTTCGTCGACGACCTCGACGACTACTCCGCCATCATGCTCAAGGCTTTGGCCGACCGATTGGCCGAGGCCTTCGCCGAATCGCTGCACCACCGCGTGCGCACCGACCTCTGGGGCTACGCCAGCGACGAGAGCCTGAGCAACGACGACATGATCGCGGAGAAATACCGCGGCATCCGCCCCGCGCCCGGCTACCCGGCCTGCCCGGACCACAGCGTAAAGGGCCCGATGTTCGACCTTCTGGGTTGCGCGGACATTGGCATGACCCTGACGGAAAGCCTCGCTATGATGCCCGCCGCCAGTGTCAGTGGTTTCTACCTGAGTCACCCCGATTCGACGTACTTCAACGTCGGCAAGATCGGTCACGACCAGTTGCAGGACCAGGCCGCGCGGCGCAAGGAGAGCGAGTCCTATCTCGAGCGTCTGCTGGCGCCCAATCTTTGAACCTGCCGGCCGGCGCGGCCGCCCGGCACCGGGAGTTGTTATTCAGAAGCTGATGTTTGCAGCCGCGCATTACGCGGCCTTGTCGATCTTCGTGATCGGCTGCTGGGGCTTCGGCCGCGCGCTGCTGGGCCGCCTGGCCCCGCCGCCGCGCCGAGATGCGGTTCTCGAAGCGGCCATGGCCGTCGCGCTCGGGGTCGGCCTGTACATCTGCGCCTTCCAGGCGCTGGCCATCTTCGGTGCTTTCAAGGCCGGCGCGACCGTGGCGCTCGTTGTGGCAGGCGTGGTGGCCGCTGCGCTCCAGCTTCCGTCGTGGCTGCGCGAGCGGCGCGCCTTGCGCGCGAACGAACCCGCCGCGCCGTGGACCTACGTCGAGCGCATCGCGCTGATTGCGCTGGCCCTGGTCGCGCTGCCCGCGCTGGTGGCGCCGCTCGCGCCGCCGATCGCCTTCGACGAACTGATGTACCACCTGCCGTACGCGCGCCAGGTCGCACAGCAGGGCTCGCTGGGCATCCACGACTGGCTGCGCTACCCCTGGTTCCCGTACAACTACAACCTGCTCTACGCCGCCGCGCTGCAGCTCGGCGACGACGTGCTGCCGCATTTCCTCAATGCGCTGGCGGGTGCGCTGTCGGTGGTGATGGTCTATCGCCTGGGCATCCTGCACGCCAACCGGCTCACCGCCTGCATCGGCGCGGCCATCTGGCTGGGGCTCGGCGATTACTCCAACGCGCTGATCGACATGGGCGTGGCGCTGTTCGTGCTGTCGGCCTGCGTGGCGCTGTGGTGGTGGCGCGAATCGGAGCCCGTGCACGGCGGCATGCGCTGGCTCGGCGTGGCCGCGTTCTGCCTCGGCGTGGCCGCGGGCTCGAAGTACCAGGCGCTGATCTTCCTGCCGCTGGTGGCGGTGTTCGTCATCCGGCACGAGCGCCGACCCCGGGCCTGGGCGCTGGTGTTCGCCTGCTTCCTGGTCCCGTGCGTGTACTGGTATGCGCGCAACGCCATCATGACGGGCGACCCGTTCAACCCCATCGGCGCGCGCGTGTTCGGCTTCACCGAGTGGACGCCGGCCGACTACGTACAGCAGGTGGCCGACGTGCGCGTGCATGCCGAGCTGCCCAACGCGCTGATCTGGTCCGTGTTCTTTGCTCCGTTCAGCGTGTGGTGGAAGCGCTCCGCGGCGGTGCGCGCCGCTGGCTGGTTCTGCCTGTATTCGGTGGCCGTCTGGGTCGTGACCTCGCGCTATCCGCGCTACCTGACGGCCTCGTTCCCGCTGCTGGCCGCGGTCGCGGCGATCGGCTGGCAGGTGCTGTTCGGCTGGATCGTCTCGGGCGTTCGCCGCATGTTCGGCGCCAGGAACACGGCGCAGGACGCACCGCCCGCTCCCGTCACGCGGCGCACGCCGGCTCGCATGGGCGACTGGGTGGCCGTGCTGCTGCTGGCCGTGCTGGCCGCCGTCTCGGTGCGCCAGACCGCCGCCAAGGTCGCGATGGTTTCGATCACGCCCGAGGCCCGCGAGGCCGTGCTGCGCCGGCACGTGCCGGGCTATGCCGTGATGGACTACCTGCGCCGCAACGCCACAGGCCGCGTCTACCAGATCGCGCTGAACGAGGCGATCTACTACGGCCCCAACCCCATCTGGGGCGACACGCTCGGGCCGTGGCGCTACACCGACTTCGGGCGCCTGTCGGGCGGCGATCTCGCGCGCAAGCTCGGCGACATGGGCTTCACCGCCGTGGTCCTGCCGGACTCCGTGGTGCCCGTGTTCAGCGCGCGCATCGATTTCGACAAGTACTTCGCCGTGGAGTACGAGAAAGACGGCAGCCGGGTCTACCGTATCCTTCCCGCCGCACCATGAGCTACACCGTTTCCCCCGCCATTCCAGGCAACGCCGGCCTGCGCATTGCCGCGGTCATCCCCTGCTACAACGAGGCGCTGGCCATCGCCCAGGTAGTCGAGGGCTTTCGCGCCGCGCTGCCCGAGGCCGAGATCCACGTCTTCGACAACAACTCCAGCGACGACACGGCCGCCGTGGCGCGCGCGGCCGGCGCCATCGTCACGCACGTGGCCCTGCGCGGCAAGGGCAACGTGGTGCGGCGCATGTTCGCCGACGTCGAGGCCGACGTGTACGTGATGGTCGACGGCGACGCCACCTACGACGCCGGCGCCGCGCGCCGGCTCATCGACCGGCTGGTGAACGACAACCTCGACATGGTGGTCGGCAGCCGCGTGGACGACGGCCAGGACGCGCACACCTACCGCACCGGCCACCGCCTCGGCAATCGCATGCTCACGGGTGCCGTGGCGCAGCTGTTCGGTGGTGGCCTCAGCGACATGCTCTCGGGCTACCGCGTGTTCTCGCGGCGCTATGCCAAGTCGTTCCCGGCGCTGTCGCGCGGCTTCGAGACCGAGACCGAGCTCACCGTGCACGCGCTCGAACTGCGCATGCCCTATGCAGAGGAAGGCACCGCCTACAGCACGCGCCCCGAAGGCTCGGTCAGCAAGCTCTCGACCTACCGCGACGGCTGGCGCATCCTGAAGACCATCTGCAAGCTGTTCGTGAGCGAGCGGCCGCTGCAGTTCTTCTCGATCATCGGGGGGCTGCTCGTGCTGATGTCGATCGCGCTGGTGGTGCCGCTGTTCATGACCTACATGCACACCGGCCTGGTGCCCCGGCTCCCCACGGCGGTGCTGGCCACGGGCGCGATGCTGGCGGCCATGCTGTCCTTCGTGTGCGGCGTCGTCATGCAGGCCATCACGCTGGGGCGGCGGGAGGCCAAGCGGCTGCGCTATCTCGCGATTCCGGGCGTGCGCGAGCAGGCGACCCGCGCTTCACGCGCCTCGCGATGAAGATCGGACGCGAGTTCCTCTCGTTCGCCGCCGTCGGCGTGATCGGGCTCGTGGTCGACGTGGTCGTGCTGTACCTGCTGGCGCCGCTGCTGGGCTGGTATGCGGCGCGCGTGGTGTCGTTCCTCGCGGCGGCGACCACCACCTGGGCCTTCAACCGCCGCTACACCTTCGCGGCCAGCGCAGCGGCCGGCCGTTCCCTCTGGCGCGAATACCTGGGCTACCTGGCAACCATGGCCGCCGGCGCGGTGCTGAACTATGGCGCCTACGTGCTGACGCTGCACTGGGTCGAAGGGCGCTGGGCGGCGGCCCTGGGCGTGGCGCTGGGCAGCCTCGCCGGCATGAGCGCCAACTTCCTGTCGGCGCGCTACCTGGTCTTTCGCTCGCACCGCGGCGGCTGAAGCCGCCGGCACGGCGCGCTCAGTGCGCGCCGGAAACGACGACCGGAATCTCGGTCGCAGGCGGCGTGTTGCGGCTGCGGCCGCAGCGCACGATGCCGTCGATCATCACCATGCCCACGCCCGGAATGTCGCCGAGCTGCACGCTTTCGAGCAGACCCGGCGCGGGCGAATGCTGCGCGCGGTCCATGAAGACGAAGTCGGCGTCGCGGCCCACCTCGACCAGCCCGCAGTTGAGCTTGCGGATCTTCGCCGTGTTGCCCGTGGCGAAGCAGAACACCAGCTCGGCCGGGATGTTCGCAATGGACGACAGCATCGCCACCATGCGCAGGATGCCCAGCGGCTGCACGCCCGAGCCCGCGGGCCCGTCGGTGCCGAGGATCACGCGGTGCGGGCACTTCAGCTCCAGCGCCGCTTTGGCTGCCGCGATGGCGACCTTCTCGTTGCCGTTGTGCACGATTTCGATGGCGCGCGAACTCTTCTCGCACAGCTCGCACACGTGCGCCTCGGGCAGCGAGGTGTGGCCGCCGTTGATGTGGCCGATGATGTCGGCGTCGGCCTCGAGCACCACGTCCTTGTCGATCAGGCCCGAGCCCGGGATCGACGGGCCACCCGTGTGGATCGTGCTCTGGATGCCGTACTTGCGCGCCCAGGCCACCATCTCCTTGGCCTCGTAGCCGGCCTTGACCGAGCCCAGTCCCACTTCGCCGAGCAGGCCCACGCCGGCCTCGGCGAGTTCCTTGAAGTCGCTCTCGACCATGCCCTTCTCGATGACGGGCGCACCGGCGAGCACCTTCACGCCGCCGGGGCGGAAGTTGTCGAAGGCGCGTTGCGCGGTGATGGCCAGCGCCTTCAGTCCGACGATGTCCTTGGGGCGGCCGGGCAGATGCACTTCGCCGGCGGAAATCATCGTGGTCACGCCGCCGTGCATGGTCGAGTCGATCCAGCCGATCTGGCCCTGGCGCGGCGTCCAGTCGCCGAACACCGGATGCACGTGGCTGTCGATCAGGCCGGGTGCCACGCAGGTCTTGCGTGCGTCGATCACGTTCTGTGCGCCTTCGAGGTCGCAGTCTTTCTCCTTGCCGACCGCCACGATCAGGCCGTCGTTCACCACGATGGTGTCGGCGTCGAGGATGGGCTTGTCGATGTCGCCCGAGAGCAGCAGCCCTATGTTCTTGATGACGACCTTGCCCGACTTGCCGCCGGCTGCGATTTCTGCCATTTCGATGTGTCCTCGTGGGGTGGTGTGTTGTCTTGCGGCTCGTCCGCGCGCACCGTGCGCAGCAGCGTCTCGATCACGAAGTCTTCCCAGTGCGCGACGGCCTCCGGCGACTCCATCGGCTCGCCGAGGAAGGCGGTGAGCGTGTGCCGGTTGGATGTGTAGAAATAGCCGGTGGACGCGATCAGCAGGTAGATGTCGCGCGCCACGAGGTCCTTGCGGAACAGGCCCTGTGCCGCGCCGCTGACGAGGATCTCCGCAATGATCGCCACCGCCCGCGACGAATACTCGCGCGCGCGCAGCGACTTCGAAATGTGCCGCCCCTTGTGCAGGTTCTCGGTGTTCAGCAGCGTGACGAACTCGGGGTTCTTGCGGTAGTAGCCGAGCACGAAGCGGATCACTTCGGTGAGCGCCTCCACCGGCCGCGAGGCGTCGAGCGCAATGGCGGCCTCGGCGTCGTCCATGCGCTGGTAGATGCCCTCGAGCACCGCGATGAACAGGCCTTCCTTGCTGCCGAAGTAGTAGTAGATCATCCGGTCATACGACTTCGCGGCCTTGGAGATCTTCTCCACGCTGCCGCCGTCGTAGCCGTATCGGGCGAACACCTTGGTCGCCGATTTCAGGATGCTGTCGCGCGTGGCCTGCGCCGCGGCCTCGCGCACGCCGGTGCGGCGCTGGGGCTTGGCGGCGGTGCGGTTGTCGGCCATTGCGCGCGGCGCCCTGCTTATTTTTCGGCGAACGCGCGCTCTACGACGAAGTCGCCCGGCGTGCTCGTGTTGCCTTCCTTGAAGCCGCGCTTTTCCAGGATGTGCTTCAGGTCGACCAGCAGGCCGGGGCTGCCACACAGCATGACGCGGTCTTCCTCGACGTTGAGCGGGGGCAGGCCGAGGTCGTCGGTGAGCTTGTTGCTCTCGATCAGGTCGGTGATGCGGCCCTGGTTGCGGAACTCCTCGCGCGTGACCGTCGGGTAGTAGAGCAGCTGCTTGGCAACCATCTCGCCCAGGAACTCGTGCTTGGGCAGGTGGTCGATCACGAGGTCGTGGTAAGCCAGCTCGTCGACCTGGCGCACGCCGTGCACCAGGATGACCTGCTCGAACTTCTCGTAGGTGTCCGGGTCGCGGATGATGCTCATGAACGGTGCCAGGCCGGTGCCGGTGCCGAACAGGTACAGGCGCTTGGCCGGCAGCGTGTAGTCGATCAGCAGCGTGCCGGTGGGCTTGCGGCCCACGATGACGGTGTCGCCCACCTGGATGTGCTGCAGCTTCGAGGTGAGCGGGCCTTCTTCCACCTTGATGCTCAGGAACTCGAGATGTTCCTCGTAGTTCGGGCTCACGATGCTGTAGGCGCGCAGCAGGGGCTTGTTGTTGACCTTCAGGCCGATCATCGTGAAATGACCGTTCGAGAAGCGCAGCGCCGGGTCGCGCGTGGTGGTGAAGGTGAACAGGCGGTCTGTCCAGTGGTGGACGCTCAGGACGCGTTCTTCGCTGAATGCACTCATACGGAACTCAAGAGTTGGTTGGAACAGTGGAAGGTGGCTGGGCCGGGATGCACGCCCTTGGGGCATGCCGCCGCCGGCCGGCTGCGAACCCTCCATTGTCGTTGGTCGGAAAAACCCCGGCGGACAGCGCGAGAAAACACCATTGCAAGCATCGGGCCCGTTTGCTACATTGACTGCGAATGTAGTGAACGCAACATGAAAGTGTAGGGAATGCTACACAAACGGAAGTCGGTGCACAAGCGGGCTGACGGCACGTTTGTTGCAAACCCCGGCAGCCAGGATTTGCCCCTCGCCATCACCGAAACGCCCACGAGATCGCCCCGATGACAGAACACACCAAGACAGATGGCCTCCCCGGCATGGACATGCCCGTGGTGGCCGAAGCCGGCAGCGGCGCCTTCGGCAAGGCGCCGCCGCGCAACGAGCGCATGAGCACGGCCAAGGTCGAGTGCAACGCCTGCCCGGTGTTGTGCCAGATCTCCGACGGCCGCACCGGCGCCTGCGACCGCTACGCCAACCGCGACGGCGTGCTGGTGCGCGTCGATCCGGTGGTGCTGCTGCGCCGAACGATCGAGAGCGAAGCGCCGGCGCTGGTGCCTTTCGATCGCCCGGGCGCCGAGCCCGCCACGGCGCAGGCCCCCGACTGGAAAGGCGACCTGCTGCACGCCGACGAAGTCTTCGTCACTGGCGTGGGTTCGTCCACCACCTACCCCGACTACAAGCCGGCCCCCTTCATCGTGGCCTCGAAAGCCCAGGGCGTCGACATGGTCACCGTCGTCACCGAAGGCATCTTCAGCTACTGCAGCTTCAAGGTGAAGATCGATACCGACCGCTTCCTCGGCTCCGAGCAGGCCAACGTGCGCTACCGCGGCGAGGTCGTGGGCCACGTCACCACGGCCGAATACGGCTCGCAGATGCTGTCGCTGGGCGGCGTGCACCACCTCACCGGCGGCAGCAAGAAGGAGGGCCGCATGACGGCCGAGCTGATGCAGCTGCTGGGCAACAAGAAGGCCGTGGAGTGCACCATCGACGGCGGCTCCACCCTCGTGATCCAGGCCGGCAAGGCGCCCATCGTCAACGGCGTGGAAGAGCAGCGCATGCGCGTGGGCTGCGGCTCGGCGGCTGTGGGCATCTTCGCGCGCCAGTTCGCGGGCGTGGCCGACGAGGTGGTGGTGGTCGATGACCACATCACCGGCGTGCTCACCGAGCACCAGGCCGGGCGCTGCCTCGACATGGCGCCCTCGGGCATCCAGATGCTGGGGCGCAAGTCGACGCCGGGGCGCTACTTCCAGGTGGCGAACCCGGGCAACGGCTGGGGCGGCACCGACATCGCCGATCCGCTCGCGATCATCGAGGGTTGGGAAGAGGGCGTCGCGCGGCCCGGCCTGCGCTTGCTGATGACCTCGACCACCGGCGAGCACGCGCAGTGGTACGTGCTCGACGACGCGCTGAAGCCCGTCGAACAGCCGATGCCGCCCGAGGTGAGACGCATCGTCGATCGCATCGGCGAAAACTGCGAGCCTTCGCTGTGCACCGTGCTGTTCCTCGGTGGCGCTGGCGGCAGCTTGCGCGCGGGCGTCACCGAAAACCCGGTGCTGCTCACGCGTGCGATCAAGCGCGCGCTGGTCAACGTCACCTGCGGCGGCGCGCCGGCCTATGTGTGGCCTGGCGGCGGCATCACCGTGATGGCCGACGTCATGCGTATGCCCGACAACAGCTTCGGCACCGTGCCCACGCCGGCCATCGTCGCGCCCATCGAATTCAGCATGCGGCGCGATGACTACGCCGCGCTCGGCGGTCACATGGAGCACATCTTTTCGCTCGAGCAGGCGCTTGCGCGCGGTGCGTGGCAGGAAGACGGCGCACCGCTCGCGCGCCAATGGCTCGCGGTGGACGATGCCAACCCGTGGCCGCTCGGCCACGCACCCATGCTGGGTTGATCCATGCTCGCGTCGATGTGCGGCTTGCGTGTTGCTCCTTCCCCCTCTGGGGGAAGGCTGGGATGGGGGCGGGCAGAGCGCCCAATGGACACGCCGCGTGCCCCCACCCCGGCCCTCCCCCRGARGGGGMGGGAGAAAGACGGGAGCGCGCAGCCATGAGCGCCCAACGCAGTGCCCTCGACAGCGGCCGCTGGCACTTCAACCACGGCCCGATCGACATCGTGGCCGAGGCGCACGGCGACCCCTATGCCGTCGCGGCCGCGCACGACGCGGCGTGGGCGCGCTTCGTCCATGTGCTCGACGAGCTCGTGCGCGAGCTGCCGCTGCTGCGCCTGCCCGTGAGCGACGACATGCGTCCGCGAGGCGTGGTCGCCAGGCGCATGTGGGACGCCTGCGCCGCGTTCTCGCCGATGTTCATCACGCCCATGGCGGCAGTCGCGGGCTCGGTCGCGCAGGAGCTGATCGCGTTCTACGACCGTCCCGGCATCGAGCGCGCGTGGATCAACAACGGCGGCGACATCGCACTGCACCTCGCGCCCGGCCAGTCGGCGCGCGTGGGCGTGTTCGCCGACCTCGCGCGCTTCGACTGGCGCGACCACGGCGGCACCCTCACCACCGACGGCCAGTTCGAACTGCGCGCGGATCAGCCCGTGCGCGGCGTCGCCACCAGCGGCTGGCGCGGTCGCAGCTTTTCGCTGGGCATCGCCGACAGCGTGACGGTCCTGGCCGCCACCGCAGCACAGGCCGACGCCGCCGCGACAGTGATCGCCAACGCCGTCGATGTCGACGACGACGCCATCGCGCGCCGCCCCGCGAACGAATGCAAGGACGACAGCGACCTCGGCGACATGCTCGTCACGGTCGACGTGCCGACGCTCGCACCGTCGCAGGTCAAAAGCGCACTCGATACGGGCGCGATCTGCGCCAAGGTCCTGCAGAAAGGGGGGCTCGTCTGGGCCGTTCTACTCGTTTGCCAGGGGCAGTTTCGACTTGTCGAGCCCTTATGCTCGAAGTCGCTGCAGACAGTGCTGCCGAAAGCAGTTGGTTCAGTATTTGCTTAACGAAAAGCAAGGTCCTTTTTTCATGATCGATATACGCCGCGTCTTCACCCATGTCGAGCACATCCACCACGAGTTCGGACCGCGCGCCGACACCCCGTTGGTGCGTGGCGCCATCGGCGCGGTGCTGACCAATCCATTCGCCGGCCGCTACGAGCCCGACATCCTGCCGATGATGGCGCTGCTCGACCCCGTGGGCGTCGACATGGCGCACAGGCTGCACGCCGCCATGGACGTGCCACTGGAGCAGATCGCCACCTACGGCAAGGGCGCCATCGTCGGTGCCGATGGCGAGCTGGAGCACGGCGCGCTGTGGCATGTGCCCGGCGGCTACGCGATGCGCGAACTGCTCGGCTGGAAGGGCAGCCGCGCTGCCTACACCGCGGGCAAGGCCGAAGAGAAAACCGGCCAGCCAGGCAATGCGCTGTCCATCGTGCCCTCGACCAAGAAGGTCGGGCCGCCCGGTGCCGCCCTCGACGTGCCGCTGACCAACATCAACGCGAGCTACGTGCGCGGCCAGTTCGACGCCATCGAAGTGCGCGTGCCCGGCGCGCCTGCGGCCGACGAGATCGTCTTCATCCTCGCGATGAGCACCGGCTACCGCGTGCACGCCCGCGTCGGCGGCCTGCTTGCCAAAGACATCAGCAAATGGGACGGCCTGCGCTGACCTGAACAAGAGACACGAAGGAACACAAGACATGACCGCCAACATCCGCAAGCTCGTCATCCAGGTCGACGAAACCCGCAAGGAGATGGGCCAGGACGTCACGCCGCCCACGCGCCGCGCCGTCGCCATCGCCGTGATCGAGAACCCCTACGCGGGGCGCTACAGCGAGAACCTCGACGAACTCATCGCCATTGGCGAAGAGCTCGGCGCGCTGCTGGGCCAGAAGGCCGTGAAGGCGCTCGGCATCGAGCCTGGCCAGGCGCAGAGCTACGGCAAGGCCGCCATCGTCGGCGAGCGCGGCGAGCTCGAACACGCCGCGGCCATCCTGCATCCCAAGCTCGGCGCGCCGCTGCGCGCGGCGGTCGAGAAGGGCGCGGCGCTCGTGCCTTCGGCCAAGAAGCAGGGCACGCTGGGCACCGCCATCGACGTGCCGCTCGGCCATAAGGACGCGGCCTTCGTGCGCAGCCACTTCGACGCCATCGAAGCCCGTGTGAGCGACGCGCCGCGCGCCAACGAGATCGTGGTGGCGGTCGCGGTCACCGACAGCGGCCGTCCGCTGCCGCGCATTGGCGGCCTGCAGGTCAGCGAAATCAAGGGCGAAGACGGTCTGCGTTAACGCCGTCCCGCCCGCCCGCACCCACTCACGCCGTTTTCTTCTCTTTCGATCCCAAGGAGTTTTCCTCATGAACCCATTGCGTCACGTCTTCAGCGCCGCGGCCCTCGCCGCGCTGACCACTGCTCTCGTTCCCGCGCATGCGCAGGGCGTGATCAAGATCGGCGAGGTCAACAGCTACAAGGCCCAGCCCGCCTTCCTCGAGCCCTACAAGAAGGGGATGGAACTGGCCGTCGAAGAAATCAACGCCAAGGGCGGCGTCAACGGCCGCAAGGTCGAACTCATCACGCGCGACGACAACGCCAACCCCGGCGACGCCGTGCGCGTGGCCGAGGAGCTGGTGGCGCGCGAGAAGATCGACGTGCTCACCGGCACCTTCCTGTCGAACACCGGCCTGGCCGTGGCCGACTTCGCCAAGCAGAAGAAGATCTTCTTCCTGGCCGGCGAGCCGCTGACCGACAAGATGACCTGGCAGGGCGGCAACGAATACACCTACCGCCTGCGCCCCGGCACCTACATGCAGGCCGCGATGCTCGTGCCCGAGGCCGTCAAGCTCAAGAAGAAGCGCTGGGCCGTCGTGTACCCCAACTACGAATACGGCCAGTCGGCCGTGGCCGCGTTCAAGACGCTGCTGAAGGCCGCGCAGCCCGACGTCGAGTTCGTCGCCGAGCAGGCGCCGCCGCTCGGCAAGGTCGATGCGGGCGCGGTCGCGCAGGCGCTGGCCGATGCCAAGCCCGACGCGATCTTCAACGTGCTGTTCGGCGCCGACCTGTCGAAGTTCGTGCGCGAAGGCAACACGCGCGGCCTGTTCAAGGACCGCGCGGTCGTCAGCGTGCTGACCGGCGAGCCCGAGTACCTCGACCCGCTGAAGGACGAAACGCCCAATGGCTGGATCGTGACCGGCTACCCCTGGTACGGCATCCAGACGCCCGAGCACAAGGCCTTCTTCCTCGCCTACCACGGCAAGTACAAGGACTATCCGCGCCTGGGCTCGGTGGTCGGCTACAGCATGATCAAGTCGGTCGCGGCCGGCATCGAGAAGGCCAAGAGCACCGAGACGCCGAAGCTCACCGCCGCGTTCAAGGGCCTGCAGGTCGACACGCCGTTCGGCAAGATCAGCTACCGCGCCGAGGACCACCAGTCCACCATGGGCGCCTTCGTCGGCAAGACGAAGAACGAGAACGGCAAGGGCGTGATGGTCGACTACACGTATTTCGACGGCGCCAAGTTCCAGCCGAGCGCCGCCGACGTGAAGAAATCGCGCACTGCCGACTGACCCTCTTTTCGGAACGCTTGCACCCATGAGCCTCTCGTCCCTGCTGCTGCAGTTCCTCACCGGGCTGTCGTCGGCGTCGTCGCTGTTCCTCGTGGGGGCCGGCCTTTCGCTGATCTTCGGCGTCACGCGCATCGTCAACTTCGCGCATGGCTCCTTCTTTATGGTCGGCATCTACCTGGCCTACACGCTGGTCGAAAAGCTCGGCGGCGGCATGGCCTTCTGGCCGGCCGTGGTGCTGTCCGCCGTCGCGGTCGGCATCCTCGGCGCGCTGATCGAGATGGTGCTGCTGCGCCGCATCTACAAATCGCCCGAGCTGTTCCAGCTGCTGGCGACCTTCGCGCTCGTGCTGGTCATCAAGGACGCGGTGCTCTATGTCTGGGGCCCCGACGAACTGCTCGGACCGCGCGCGCCGGGCCTGTCGGGCTCGGTCGAGATCCTGGGCCGGCAGTTCCCCACGTATGACCTGTTCCTGATCGTCGTCGGCCCGGTCGTGCTCGGCCTCATGTGGCTGCTGCTCACGCGCACCCGCTGGGGCACGCTGGTGCGCGCCGCCACGCAGGACCGCGAGATGGTCAGCGCGCTGGGCGTGAACCAGGCCTGGCTGTTCACCGCGGTGTTCGGGCTCGGCGCGATGCTCGCGGGCCTGGGTGGCGCGCTGCAGCTGCCGCGCGAGCCGGCCACGCTCGCGCTGGACCTCAACACCATCGGCGCGGCCTTCGTGGTCGTGGTGGTGGGCGGCATGGGCTCCATTCCGGGTGCCTATGCGGCGGCGCTGCTGATCTCGGAGATCAAGGCGGTCTGCATCTGGATCGGCGTGGTGGAAATCTTCGGCTACAGCGTGTCCTTCTCCAAGCTCACGCTGGTGGTCGACTTCGTCGTGATGGCCGTGGTGCTGGTGTGGCGCCCGTGGGGCCTGTTCGGCCGGCCGCAGGCGCCGAGCCGCTACGTGGGCATGGCCGAGGAGCCGCTGCGCCGCGCGAGCAAGGGCTACCTGTGGCTGGTCGCCGCGCTGGGCGTGGTGCTGATGGCGATGCCGCTGCTCACCGCCGATTCGCCCTACACCACGGTGCTGCTGATCGACCTGCTGATCGCCGCGCTGTTCGCTGCCAGCCTGCACTTCATCATGGGCCCGGCCGGCATGCATTCGTTCGGGCATGCCGCCTACTTCGGCCTCGGGGCCTACGGCGCCGCGCTGCTGGTGCGCGCGAGCGGCTTGCCGATGGAAGCGGCGCTGGTCGTGGCGCCGTTGGTCGCGGCCATCGGCGCCTTCGTCTACGGCTGGTTCGCGGTGCGGCTGTCGGGTGTGTACCTCGCGATGCTCACGCTGGCCTTCGCGCAGATCACCTGGGCCATCGTCTACCAGTGGGACTCGTTCACCGGCGGCAGCAACGGCCTCACGGGCGTGTGGCCCTCGGAGTGGCTGTCGGACAAGCGCACCTACTACTGGCTCACGCTGGTGCTCGCGGCCGCCGGCATCCTGATGCTCCGCCGCGTGCTGTTCTCGCCCTTCGGCTACGCGCTGCGCGCGGGCCGCGACTCGCTGCTGCGCGCAGATGCCATCGGCATCGACGTCAAGCGCATGCAGTGGACGGCTTTCGTCATCGCGGGTGCCGCTGCTGGTTTGGCCGGGTCTTTGTATGCGTTCTCGAAGGGCAGCATCTCGCCCGAAAGCCTCAGCGTCGACAAGTCGGTCGACGGGCTGGTGATGGTGCTGCTGGGCGGCATCCAGACGCTGGCGGGGCCGGTGGTGGGCGCCGTCACCTTCAGCTGGCTGCACGACACCGTGGCGCGCAACACCGACTACTGGCGCGCAACGCTGGGCGCGATCATCCTGCTCCTCGTGCTGCTGTTCCCGCAGGGCATCGCGGGCTTCGCAAAGCAGCTGACCGACCGCGTGCTGCGCCGGGCCAAGCCCGATTCACCGACAGTGGCCGAGGCGAAGGAGGCCAAGGCATGACCACCTCCAATGCACCCCTGCTCAAGGTCGAGAACCTCGGCAAGTCCTTCGGCGGCGTGAAGGCCGTCGATGGCATCAGCTTCGAGCTGCACGCCGGCGAGCTGCTCGCGCTGATCGGACCGAACGGCGCCGGCAAATCCACCACCTTCAACATGGTGAACGGCCAGCTGAAGGCCGACCAGGGTTCGATCCTGTTCGACGGGCACGAGCTCGTGGGCCGCAAGCCGCGCGACATCTGGCGCCGCGGCGTGGGCCGCACCTTCCAGATCGCCGAGACCTTCGCCTCGCTCACCGTGGCCGAGAACGTGCAGATGGCGCTGCTGTCGCACGACGGCAAGCTGTTCTCGATGTGGCGCCGCGCGGCCGACCACAAGCGCGACGAAGCGCTGGCGCTGCTCGATCAGGTCGGCATGAAGTCGCAGGCCGACCGGCCCTGCAGCGTGCTGGCCTACGGCGACGTGAAGCGCGTCGAGCTCGCCATCGCGATGGCCAACTCGCCCAAGCTGCTGCTGATGGACGAGCCCACCGCCGGCATGGCGCCCAAGGAGCGCAACTCGCTGATGGCGCTGACCAAGGATCTCGTCATCCAGCGCGGCATGGCCGTGCTCTTCACCGAGCACAGCATGGACGTGGTGTTCGCGTATGCCGACCGCATGATCGTGCTGGCGCGCGGGCGCCTTATCGCGCAGGGCAAGCCGCTCGAGATCCGCGACCATCCCAAGGTGCAGGAGGTGTACTTCGGCAGCGGCAAGACCTTCGAGAAGATCGCTGAAAAAGCAGCAGCCATTGGAGAAGCCGTATGAGCACGCATGAACCCCTGCTGCAAGCCAAGGCCCTGTGCGCCTGGTACGGCGCGGCGCAGATCCTCTATGACGTCGACCTCGACGTGCGGCGCGGCGAAGTCGTCGCGCTCATGGGCCGCAACGGCGCGGGCAAGTCGACCACGCTCAAGGCGCTGATCGGCATGCTCGCCAAACGACGCGGCGCGGTGCGCTTCCTGGGCCACGACATCTCGAAGAGCGAGCCGCACCACGCCGCGCGACTGGGCCTGGGCTTCGTGCCCGAAGACCGCCGCGTGTTCACCGACCTCACGGTGATGGAGAACCTCGAGGTCGGCAAGCAGCCTGCGCGCCGCTGGGCCGACGGCACCGACGCGCCGCTGTGGACGCCCGAGCGGCTGTTCAAGCTGTTCCCCAACCTCGGCGAGATGCCCAACCGTCCGGGCGGGCGCATGAGCGGCGGCGAGCAGCAGATGCTCACGGTCGCGCGCACGCTCATGGGCAACCCCTACCTGGTGCTGCTCGACGAACCGTCCGAAGGCGTGGCCCCGGTGATCGTCGAGCAGATGGCCAACATGATTCTCGAATTGAAGGCGCAGGGCGTGAGCATCCTGCTGTCGGAGCAGAACATGCACTTCGCCGAGCTGGTGTCCGACCGCGCCTATGTGCTCGAGAAGGGGCAGATCCGCTATCACGCGACGATGGCCGAACTCGCGGCCAACGACGAAGTGCGCCGTGCTTACCTGAGCGTCTAGCATGAAGCTCACCCCCAGTCTTCGCGCACTTCGTGTCGCTTCGCCAACCCCCTTCCAGGGGGCAACACCGACGGCCCGGCAAAGCCGGTTCCGTGGTGTTCCTGGAAAGTTTCTCTTGTCCTGATTCAAGTTCTTCTTCCAGTCCCTACCAGGAGTCCACGCCATGCATCGCAGAACCCTCGTGAAATCCGCCGCCGCCCTCGGGCTGGCCAGCGGCCTCGGCAGTTTCGGCTTCAACGCTTTCGCGGCCGGCAAGATCAAGCCGGGCGCCAAGGCCGCGTTGATCGTGGTCGACGTGCAGAACTGCTTTCTCGACGGCGGCACGCTCGCGGTCAAGGGCGGCAACGAGGTGATTCCGGTCATCAACGCACTCGCACCGGCGTTCGAGAACATCGTCGTCACGCAGGACTGGCACACGGCGGGCCATGCGTCGTTCGCAAGCACCTACAGCGGCAAGAAGCCCTTCGAGACCACCAAGCTCAGCTACGGCACGCAGGTGCTGTGGCCCGACCACTGCGTGCAGGGCACGGACGACGCCGCGCTCGGCAAGGACCTGAAGGTGCCCACCGCGCAGCTCGTCATCCGCAAGGGCTTCCACAAGGACATGGACAGCTACTCGGCCTTCGAGGAAGCCGACCACAAGACGGCCACCGGCCTGGCCGGCTACCTGAAGGCGCGCGGCATCAAGACCGTGTTCGTCACCGGGCTGGCCACCGACTTCTGCGTGGCATGGACCGCGATGGACGCGCGCAAGGCCGGCTTCGAGGCCTATGTGATCGAGGACGCCACGCGCGGCATCGACCTCAACGGCTCGCTCGCCGCGGCCTGGAAGCAGATGGCGGCCAAGGGCGTCAAGCGCATCCAGTCAGCCGACGTACAGGCCACCTGAAAGAACGTTCCCTAACGACGACAACCTGAGAAAAAGACGCATGAAGCTTTCGATATCAAGGCGCGCCATGGTGGCGGGCGGCGCAGCGCTGGCGCTCGGCCCCGGACTTCTTCGATCGGCACGCGCTGAAAACGGCGTCTCCGACACCACCATCCGCATCGGCCAGTCGGCCGTGCTCAGCGGGCCGGCGAAAGACTTCGGCATCGACTATCGCGCGGGCATCAAGCTGTACTTCGACCGTGTCAACAAGTCGGGCGGCATCAACGGCCGCAAGATCGAACTCGTCACCTACGACGATGCCTACGACCCCGCGAAGACGGCCGCCAACACCGCAAAGCTGATCGACGAGGACAAGGTCTTCGCGCTCACCGGCTACGTGGCCACCGGCAACCTCGCAGCCGCGATGCCGCTCGCTGAGAAGGCCGGCGTGCCGATGTTCGCGCCGCTGGTGGGCACCAGCTCGTTCCGCGCCAAGGTCAACCGCTACCTGTTCCACGTGCGCGCGGGCTACGACCTGGAGCTGCGCAAGATCATCAGCCACCTCTCGACCATCGGCATCTCGTCGATCGCCGTGGTGTACCAGGACAGCCCCTTCGGCAAGTCGAACCTCGCCACCTGCCAGGAACTGGCGGCCGACTACAAGGTGCAGGTCGTGAAAACGCTGCCGCTCGCGATCACCGCGGAAGACGCGAAGCAGGTCGCCACCAGCCTCGCCGAGGCCAAGCCCGGCGCGGTCGTGATGATCATGGCCGGCCGCATGGTCGAGGTGTTCATGCGCGACTACCGCGCGAACGGCGTGGGCTCGCCGCTGTACACGCTGTCGGTCGGCATCACCGACGCGGCCGGCTCGGCCAAGCGGCTCGACGGCAAGCTCGCGGGGCTGGTCACGGCCAGCATCGTGCCGCCGCCGACGGCGCAGCGCGTGCCCATCGTGGCCGACTACCAGCGCGACCGCGCGGAGTTCGGCGAGAAGATCGACAGCTACACCGCGCTGGAGGGCTACATCGTCGCGCGCGTGATGACCGAGGGCCTGCGCCGCGCGGGCAAGACGCTCACGCGCGACAGCTTCATCGCCGGGCTGGAGAGCATCGGCAGCACGCGCTTCGGCGACTTCCCCATCGAGTACAGCGCGAAGAACCACAACGGCTCGACCTTCGTGGACCTGGAGATGTACACCCGTGACGGACAGTTGCGGCGCTGAGCCGCTGCACCTGCTGGTCAACGGCCAGGCGCAATCGATCGAGGGCGTGCCGCGCGAGGCGACGCTGCTGCACCTGCTGCGCAACGACCTGGGGCTGAACGGCCCCAAGTACGGCTGCGGGCTGGGGCAGTGCGGCGCGTGCACGGTGCATGTCGACGGCGTGGCGGCGCGCTCGTGCGTGATTCCCGCGCACGGCGTGGCGGGGCGTGCGGTCACCACGCTCGAGGGGTTGGGCGCGCGCGGCGATTGGCATCCGGTGCAGGCCGCGTTCGAAGACGCGCAGGCCGCGCAGTGCGGCTACTGCCTCAACGGCATGGTGATGCAGGCGGCCGCCTTGCTCGCGCACGATCCGGACGCGAGCGAGGCGCGCATCCGCAGCGAGCTGTCGGGCAATCTGTGCCGTTGCGGCACGCACATCGAAATACTCGATGCGGTGCAGCGCGCGGCTTTCCGCATGCGTGCGAAGGCACATCCATGAGCGGCCCGCGTTGTCCCCTCTCCCGCGTGCGGGAGAGGGCCAGGGTGAGGGCGGGGGCCTTCGCACAAGCACAGCCTTTGCAAGCGTCGCCGGCCCTCACCCCAACCCTCTCCCGGAGGGAGAGGGGGCAACAGCCATGACGCGCCGCGCCGACCTTCCGCGCACGCGCGCCGAATTCCTCGCTGCCGACGGCGTTCTGCTGGTGGTGCGCGAGACCCCACCCGCGCCGCCGACCGCCAATGGCCAGCCAGCCTTCATCGCAGGCAACCCCATCGAGGGCGACGAGATCCTGCTCGCCGTGTGGGACGACGGCAGCGCCTCGGCGCTCAACGGCCATGTCGATCTAGGCACCGGCATCCAGACCGCGCTCGGACAGATCGTGGCCGAGGAACTCGACCTCGGCATGCCCTGCGTGCGCGTGATGCTCGGCGACACCGCGCGCGCGCCCAACCAGGGCGCGACCATCGCGAGCGCGTCGATCCAGATCCATGCGCAGCCGCTGCGCCTGGCCGCCGCACAGGCGCGCGCGTGGCTGCTCGCACGCGCGGCCGAGCGGCTCGGTGTGGCCGCCGATGCGCTGCAGGTGCACAACGGCGTGGTGCGTGTCGCCGAGGCGCCGGATCGCCACGTCGGCTACGCCGAACTCGTGGCCGGCCAGCGCACCGTGCTGCGGCTCGATCCCCAGGCGCAGCCCAAGGACCCGGCGGACTACCGCGTCGTCGGCACGCGCCAGGCGCGCGTCGACATTCCGGCCAAGCTCGCGGGCGACCTCGTCTTCGTGCACGACATGCGCGTGCCCGGCATGCTGCATGGCCGCGTGGTACGCCCGCCGTATGCGGGCGCGGACCATGGCGAGTTCATCGGCAACACGCTCGAGTCGGTGGACGAGTCGTCCATCGCGCACATTCCCGGCATCCGCGCCGTGGTCGTCATTCGCGATTTCATCGGCATCGTGGCCGAACGCGAGGAGCACGCCGAGCAGGCGCTGCGCGAACTGCGCGTCGCGTGGAAGCCGTGGCCCGGCATGCCCGACCTCGGCGACCTTGCACAGGCGCTGCGTGACAACCCCTCGACGCAGCGCCTGCTGGTCGATGAAGGCGATGTGGACGGCGCCATCGCCGCGGCCGCGCAGCCGATGCACCGCACGTACGTGTGGCCGTACCAGATGCACGCGTCCATCGGGCCCTCGTGCGCGCTGGCCGAGTGGCAGCCGGTCGATGGCGGCGGCATCGCCCTTCGCTGCTGGGCCGGCTCGCAGAATCCGCATGTGCTGCGCGCCGATCTGGCGAAGCTCATGGACGTGGAAGACGTGCAGGTCGACGTCATCCGCATGGAAGCCGCAGGCTGCTACGGCCGCAACGGCGCCGACGACGTGGCCGCCGATGCCGCCTTGCTCGCGCGCGCCGTCGGTGTGCCGGTGCGCGTGCAGCTCACGCGCGAGCAGGAGCACGCCTGGGAGCCCAAGGGCGCCGCGCAGCTCATGGAGATCGACGGTGGACTCATGGCTGATGGCCGCGTGGCCGCCTACGACTTCGAAACCTCGTACCCGTCCAACGGCGCGCCCACGCTCGCGCTGCTGCTCACGCGCACCATCGAGCCGGTGGCGCAGGCCTACGAGATGGGCGACCGCACCGCGCGCCCGCCCTACGGCTACGACAACCTGCGCGTGAAGGTCAACGACATGGCGCCGATCGTGCGCGCCTCGTGGCTGCGCGGCGTGTCGGCGCTGCCGAGTTCGTTCGCGCACGAGTCGTACATCGACGAGCTCGCCACGGCGGCGGGTGTCGATCCGGTGCAATTCCGGCTGCGGCACCTGGACGATCCGCGCGCGGTCGAGCTCGTGCAGGCGACCGCGCAGAAGGCCGGCTGGCGCATGCGCACCGGACCGCAGGAAAACGCCGACGGCGGGCTCGGGGAGGGCGGCGACATCCTCTTCGGGCAGGGCTTCGCGTATGCGCGCTACATCCACAGCAAGTGGCCGGGCTTCGGCGCGGCGTGGGCCGCGTGGGTGGCCGATGTCGAGGTCAACCGCAAGACCGGCGAGGTGCATGTGCGCCGCGTGGTGGTGGGGCACGACGCGGGCCTGCTGGTCAACCCGGCGGGTGTCGAGCACCAGGTGCACGGCAACGTGATCCAGACCACGAGCCGGGCGCTGAAGGAGCAAGTGCAGTTCGCGCCGCAGGGTGGGTCTGGCGGCGCACAACTGCCTGGTGTGTTGCCTTCCGGTGTGGTTGCGAGCCGCGAGTGGGGCAGCTATCCGATCATCAATTTCCGCGAAGTGCCGGTGATCGAGGTGATGCACATGCCCCGGCCCGGCGAGCCTTCGCTGGGCGCGGGCGAATCGTCGTCGGTGCCGGGGACGGCGGCGATCGCGAATGCGATCTTCGATGCGACGGGGGTGAGGTTCAGATCGCCGCCGTTCACGCCCGAGACGGTGTTGGCGGAGTTGAATCGAGAATTTCTCCCTCCCCCTTTGGGGGAGGGCGGGGGTGGGGGCGAGCGGCGTACGAATGGTGACGCTGCCGTGCCCCCATCCCAACCTTCCCCCAGAGGGGGAAGGAGCAAGACCGATGCGCCCTGGCCCAAGAGCAAGGGCCTGTGGGCCACCGGCGCCGCACTCTTCATCGGCGGCCTCGGCGTCATCGCCGGCCTGCTCGGCTGGCGCTCCGCCATCGCGCCCGTATCGCTCACCGCGCCCGTCTACAGCCAGTCCACCATCGACCGTGGCCGCGTGCTCGCCGCCGCCGGCGACTGCGCCGTGTGCCACACCGCGCCCGGCGGCGCACCGAATGCAGGCGGCCGCGCGATGGAGACGCCCTTTGGCACGCTCTACACCACCAACCTCACGCCCGATGCGGACACGGGCCTCGGTCGCTGGTCGTTCAGTGCCTTCCAGCGCGCGATGCGCGAAGGCGTCTCGCGCGACGGCCACCACCTGTACCCCGCGTTCCCCTACACCGCGTTCGCCAAGACCAGCGACGACGACCTGCAGGCGCTCTATGCGTACTTCATGTCGATGCCCGCGGTGCGTGCGGAAACGCCGAAGTCCGAACTCAGGTTCCCGTTCAGCATGCGCCCGTTGATGGCCGGCTGGAACGCGCTCTTCCACGACCCCACGCCGGTGCAGCCCGTGGCCACGCAGAGCGCGGAGTGGAACCGCGGCGCCTATCTCGTCAACGGCCTGGGTCATTGCGGTGCCTGCCACACGCCGCGCAACGCGCTGGGCGCGGAGCAGGGCGGCAGCGCGTTCCTCTCGGGCGCGGTGGTCGACGGCTGGGAGGCGCCCGCACTCACGCAGTTGTCGAAGGCCGCCGTGCCGTGGGACACCGACGCGCTGTACCACTACCTGCGAAACGGTCATTCGCCGCGCCACGGCATCGCGGGCGGACCGATGGCCGAGGTGGTGCGCGAACTCGCGCAGGTGCCCGATGACGATGTGCGCGCGATGGCCGTGTACCTCGGCTCGTTCAATCCCGCTCCGGTGGCCGAGCCGCAAGCGCTCGCGCAACAGGCCATCGACAACGCGGCGCGCACCCAAGGCCAGCTTCTCGGCCCCGCGCAGCGCATGTTCGACAGCGCCTGCGCGTCATGCCACCACGACGGCAACGGCCCCACGCTGCTCGGCGTGAACACGCCGCTGGCCCTCAACAGCAGCCTCACGAGCGCGCGGCCCGACAACCTGCTGCGCACCATCCTCGACGGCGTGCGCGAACCCGCGAGCCGCGACATCGGCTTCATGCCTGCGTTCCGCGAGGCGCTCGACGACCGGCAGATCGCCGAACTCGCCGGCTACATGCGCGCGCGCTTCGCACCGCAGGAGCCCGCGTGGGCCAACCTGCCCGCCGAAGTGGCGCGCGTGCGTGCCGCGCGGCACTGACACAAAAGGAGCCGCCGACCGCGTCGTCTCTCCGCTGCGCCGCTACGATGCAACGTAGCGCACACAACTCACGGAGACACCACGCCATGCCGCTCGATCTTTCAACTTTTTCCAGCCTGCCCCGCGACGCCGAACGCGCCACCCTCGTCGGCCGTCTCTGGCAACCCGGCGTGGGCCCCGTGCTGGTGGCCGTGCACGAAGGCGACCTGTACGACCTGTCGAGGCTCGCACCGACCATGAGCGACCTGCTCGAAGGCAAGGAGGCGCCCGCCGAAGCCGTTCGCCGCGCGTTGCGCAGCGCACCGCGCATCGCCTCGCTCGACGAGGCCATCGCCAACAGCGACGAGAGCGCACGCGACGCCGGCAAGCCCTGGCTGCTCGCGCCCTGCGACCTGCAGGCCATCAAGGCCAGCGGCGTCACCTTCGTCGCGAGCCTGCTCGAACGCGTGATCGAGGAGCAGGCGCGCGGCGACGCCTCGAAGGCCGAGGCCACGCGCGCGGCCATCGGCGGCGTGCTCGGCGACAACCTCGCCGACATCGTGCCGGGATCGCCCGAGGCCATGAAGGTCAAGGACGTGCTGATCGCGCAAGGCGTGTGGTCGCAGTACCTCGAGGTCGGCATCGGCCCCGACGCCGAGATCTTCACCAAGGCCCCGGTGCTCGCTGCCGTGGGCACGGGCGCCGATGTCGGCATCCATTCGGGCTCGGTGTGGAACAATCCCGAGCCGGAGGTCGTGCTCGCCGTCAACAGCCGTGGCGAGACGCTCGGCGCCGCGCTCGGCAACGACGTCAACCTGCGCGACTTCGAAGGCCGCAGCGCACTGCTGCTGGGCAAGGCCAAGGACAACAACGCCTCGTGCGCGATCGGCCCCTTCATCCGCTTGTTCGATGCGCACTTCGGCATCGAGGACGTGCGCCGCATCACCGTCGCGCTGGAAGTGACCGGCCCCGAGGGTTTCACGCTCGAGGGTTCGAGTTCGCTGTCGAAGATCAGCCGCGATCCGCTCGATCTTGTGGCGCAGACCGTGGGCAAGCATCACGCCTACCCGGATGGCTTCATGTTGTTTCTGGGCACGATGTTCGCGCCGACACAGGACCGTCACGGGCCTGGGCAAGGATTCACCCATGTCGTTGGCGACCGCGTGCGCATTGCCGCGCCCGAACTCGGCGCCCTCGTCAATCGCGTGGTGCACGCCGATCAGGCGCCGATGTGGACTTTTGGCATCAGCGCGTTGATGCGCAACTTGGGTGAACGCGGACTGCTGAGTGTGAACATGTAGACGTTCTGTTTGAATTTTAAAAGGAGTTGTACTCCTTTGTGATTCATATGGTTCGCGTTGCAGTCTGTTGCTGTTGACCGCGCCTCTTGTTCCCCTCAAGATCGCTGCTGTTGAAAAACGGTGAACAAGGGAGAAGAGGTTGTCGACGAGCGAGATCGATCTATTGCAGCTGCCTGTGGAAGGCCCGCTTTCATGCGGGGAAGACCTGGAATACGACCCCGATTTCATGGCGTTGCACCAAGCAACAACAGGTAAGCGCGAGCAGCAATTCGGTTCGACGATCATCCCCGCGGAGCCACCTGATTGGGCACGCGTGGAGCGCATCGCGAAGCAGCTGTGCACACGCACGCGCGACCTGCGCGTGCTGGTGCCCCTCACGCTGGCCTGGACCGAAAACCGTGGATTGCCGGGTTACGTCGATGGGCTGCAACTCGTCGATGCCGTGCTGCAGAAATTCTGGAACGACGTGCATCCGCGCGTCGTCGATGGCGACTTCGAAGACCCGCTGCCGCGCATGAATGCACTGGCCGCGCTGGCCGAAGCCGAGGGACTCGGGCGCAGCGTGCGCGATGCCCGGCTGCTCGAAGACGGCGGCGCATCGATGAGCCTGCGACAGGTCGAAGCCTTGCTCGATTCGAGCAAGACCGACCATCAGATCGATTACCCGGGCGGCATTGGCCGGCTGCGGGACGCGGCGCGGCGCGCGCAAGAGAAAGCAGCGCCCCCGGTGGTGGCGTTGCGCGCGGCGCTCGACCTGCTGCAGCGCATTCGCGAGACCTGCGAGCGCGCGCTCGGACAGAGCTGGGCGCCGGACTTTTCGCGGCTCGAGCGCTCGCTGCGCACCGTGGTCCAGCTGTTGCCCGAACAGGCGCAGGACGCGGCAGCCGTGGCCGGCGAAGCGCGCGACGGCGCCGATGCGCAAGGGGCGGGTGCTGCGGCGCCGATGGCGAACGGGGCCGCCGCGGCCACCGTCAATGGCGGCACAGGCCCGCGCGCGGTGCTGGTTAAAGATATTGAAATATCGACTCGTGATGATGTGCAGGTGGTGTTGGAGAAGGCCTGCCAGTACCTGGAGCGCATGGAGCCCAGTCATCCGGCGCCCATGCTGATACGAAGAGCGCAGCGGCTGATGGACCTGAACTTCTTCCAGATCATCGAAGAGCTCGTGCCCGAGGGATTGCAAAAGATAGAGAGCCTTGCAGGACGTCCGCTGAACGCTGGGGGCAGCACGGAATAGCAAGGCGAAAGCCATCGGGAGCTCCGCGGGCCGGCAGGCCACCGGGATCGCACCCACACGCATTACAGATTCAAGAGGAAGCTTATGGCAGACAACCGTGTCAGAAACAGTGGTCAGAAGTTCATCGCGCGCAACCGCGCGCCGCGTGTGCAGATCGAATACGACGTCGAGATCTACGGCAGCGAACGCAAGATCCAGCTGCCCTTCGTGATGGGCGTCATCGCCGATCTCGCAGGCAAGCAGATCGACCCGATGCCCGACCTCGGCGAGCGCGAGTTCATGGCGGTGGACATCGACAACTTCGACGAACGCATGAAGTCCATCAAGCCGCGCGTTGCCTTCCAGGTGCCCAACACGCTCACCGGCGACGGCCAGATGAACGTCGACATCACCTTCGACAGCATGGACGACTTCTCGCCCGCGCGCATCGCCCGCCAGGTCGGCGCGCTGCAGCAGCTGCTCGAAGCGCGCACCGAGCTGTCGAACCTGCTCTCGTACATGGACGGCAAGAACGGCGCGGAGCAGCTGATTGCACAGGCGCTGCAGAACCCCGGGCTCCTCAAGTCGCTGGCATCGGCACCGAACCCGGCCGTGGCGAAGGCGGTCGAAGCCGCGAACGAAAAGGCCGGCGCCCCCGGCACATCTTCAGAGTAAGCGCGAGCAGCAAGGACCGCCATCATGAGCACCGCATCCAATCAGAGCGCCGCGCGCGCACCCGCCACCGTCGAAGCGCTCGAGCCGAACGAGTTCGCCGACCTGCTGCAGCGCGAGTTCAAGCCCAAGACCGACCAGGCCCGCGAGGCGGTGGAGAACGCCGTCAAGACGCTGGCCGTTCAGGCGCTGGAAAGCACCGTCACCGTCTCCAACGATGCCTACCGCACGGTGCAGGCCATCATCACCGAGATCGATCGCAAGCTCTCCGAGCAGATCAACCAGATCCTGCACCACGAGGAGTTCCAGCAGCTCGAAGGCGCATGGCGCGGCCTGCACTATCTCGTGAACAACACCGAGACCGACGAGCAGCTCAAGATCCGCGTGATGTGCGCGTCCAAGCGCGAAGTGGCGCGCTCGCTCAAGCGCCACAAGGGCATCGGCTGGGACCAGAGCCCGCTGTTCAAGAAGATCTACGAGGCCGAGTACGGCCAGTTCGGCGGCGAGCCCTTCGGCGCGCTGATCGGCGACTTCCACTTCGACCACAGCCCGCCCGACGTCGAGATGCTCAGCGAAATGGCCAAGATCGCGGCCGCCGCGCATTGCCCGTTCATCGCGGGCGCCTCGCCCACGGTGATGCAGATGGACTCGTGGCAGGAGCTGTCGAACCCGCGCGACCTGACCAAGATCTTCCAGAACACCGAGCACACCGCATGGCGCTCGCTGCGCGATTCGGAAGACGCGCGCTACATCGGCCTGGCCATGCCGCGCTTCCTGGCGCGCCTGCCGTACGGCGCGCGCACCAACCCAGTCGACGAGTTCGAGTTCGAGGAAGAGACCGACTCGGCCGCGCACAACCGCTACACCTGGGCCAACTCGGCCTATGCGATGGGTGTGAACATCAACCGCTCGTTCAAGCAGTACGGCTGGTGCACGTCCATTCGCGGCGTGGAGTCGGGCGGCGCGGTGGAGAACCTGCCCACCCACACCTTCCCGACCGATGATGGCGGCGTGGACATGAAGTGCCCGACCGAGATCGCCATCAGCGACCGGCGCGAGGCCGAGCTCGCCAAGAACGGCTTCATGCCGCTGGTGCACCGCAAGAACTCCGACTTCGCAGCCTTCATCGGCGCGCAGTCGCTGCAGCTGCCGGCCGAGTACTACGACGCCGATGCCACGGCCAACGCGAACCTCGCGGCACGCCTGCCGTACCTGTTCGCCTGCTGCCGTTTCGCGCACTACCTGAAGTGCATCGTGCGCGACAAGATCGGTTCGTTCCGCGAGCGCGAGGACATGGAGCGCTGGCTCAACGACTGGATCATGAACTACGTCGACGGCAGTCCCGGCACCTCGTCGCAGGACACGAAGGCAATGAAGCCGCTGGCGGCGGCGGAAGTCCAGGTGGAAGCCATCGAGGACAACCCGGGCTACTACGCCGCCAAGTTTTTTCTCCGGCCGCACTATCAGCTCGAAGGGCTGACAGTGTCGTTGCGGCTGGTTTCGAAGCTGCCATCCAACAAGAAGGACAGCAGCTAATTCAACGGTGTCCCGGAATCGGGCACATATAACTTTGGGGGTTAATCATGGCAGTAGACATGTTCATGCGCGTCGAAGGCGCAAACGGCGAATCGAAGGACTCGAACCACAAGGAGTGGACGGACATCAAGTCGTTTGCCTGGGGAGCGACGCAGCCTGGAAACATGGTCAGCGGCGGTGGCGGTGGCGTTGGCAAGGCCAGCTTCAATGACCTGCAGGTGCTCGCGCGCATCGACAAGGCGGCACCGTCCGTCCTGAAGAACTGCGCCAGCGGCAAGCACCTGAGCAAGGTCGAGGTTTCGGTGTGCAAGGCGGGGGGCTCGCAGATCGAATACACACGCGTCACGCTCGAGGAAGTGCTGGTCACCTCGGTGCAGTACACGGCCGAACAGGGCTCCGACGCCGTGTTCGTGCAATACGCCTTCCAGGCCGCCAAGGTGAAGCAGCAGTACTGGGAACAGACCGACAAGGGCGGCAAGGGCGCCGAGACGGTCCTGGGCTGGAACATCAAGGAAAACAGGGAATCCTGATCTCCCTTTTCCCGATGCGCGGCCGGCCCGACGGGCCGGCCGCGACGTTTTCCCGACGGCCTTCGCGGCCGTCTTTTGCACACTGGCCTTTGGCGCCGTGTGCCAGTCAGTCAGCGAGGAAGCTTCATGGGCGATGGGTTTGCAGTGCTGGGCGAACGCTCCGTGGCCGAGCACACCGAATGGGTACAGCGGCAGATCCGCGCCAGTCCCCAGAACGCCAGCCTGCGTCTTGCCTTGTGCCACTTTCTCGCCCTGCGCGGTGAATGGCAACGGGCCGAAGACCAGCTCAAGCTCGCCACCAAGCTCGATCCCACTTTCACGCCTGCCAGCGTCACCTGCTCGATGGCGCTCGCGGGTGAGCGCCATCGCAGCGACTTCTGGTCCGGCGGGCGCGCACCGGCCATCGTCTGCGGCAACGCGGACTGGGTCGAACAGCTGATCGCCGCCGCCGCATTGCCGGCCGACCGCGCCGAAGAAGCCGCTGCCCTGCGCGAGACCGCGCGGCAGGCCGCGCCCGCATTGCACGGCGCGCTCACCAGCGTCGACCGTTCCGATTCGCGCGCCGCGCAGGCGTTCGACGGCGAACCGGTGGAGCGCAGCGACTTCGCATGGCTGTGCGACGGCGACGTGCGCATCGGCCCCGTGCTGGAGCTGCTCACGCCTTCGGGCTATGCATGGCTGCCGCTGCCCGAAGTGCGCCGCATCAAGTTCTCGCGCCCTCAGCACCTGGTCGACCTGCTGTGGGCCCCGGCCGAGCTCGAACTGCACGACGGCCGCGCGCTCAACGGCCTGGTGCCGGTGCGCTACCCGGGCTCGCTCGAAGGGCTCGACGACGAGGCCACGCTGGGCCGCCGCACCGACTGGCTGCCGCTGGCCGGCGAAGATCAGTACGCGGGCCTGGGGCAGCGCACGCTGATCAGCGAAGCCGGCGACCATTCGCTGCTCGACCTGCGGCTCATCGAGTTCGCACGGGAGGCCATCGACGCATGAGCGCCATGATGGACACCGACGGCGACCAGCAGGAAAGCGTTGCACGCGACCGCCTGCAGCCGGTGCTGCTCGACCGCCTCACCGACAAGACGCCGCAGGCCCGGCAGGAGCGCGCGGGCGCCTTCCTCATGAGCGGCAGGCTGCTGCGCGACTCGGTGCTGCGCGACCTGCAGTGGCTGCTCAACACCACCAACTTCGGCGCGGACCACAACATCAACACCATGCCCCGCGCGCGCCGCTCGGTGCTGAACTTCGGCGTGCGCGGCTGGGCCGGCGGGCGCATGTCGGAGGTCGACTTCGCCGACGTCGAGGCGGCCATCCGCTCGGCCATCATCGACTTCGAGCCGCGCATCATGAAGGACAGCATCGACGTGCGCTGCGTGACCGATGCCACCGACCTCGAACACCACAACCTGCTCGCGCTGGAGATCCGCGGCACGCTGTGGTCGGTGCCGTACCCGATCGAGTTCATCCTGCGCTCGGAGCTCGACCTTGAAAGCGGGCACATGGTGCTGCGGCCAACGGGGGGGCTTTGATGCGCGACTGGTTTCCCCTGTATGACTCCCTCTCCCTCCGGGAGAGGGTTGGGGTGAGGGCCGACGGCGCTGGAACAACCGGCAGCACTTGCCAGGCCGCACCCCTCACCCTGACCCTCTCCCGCAGGGAGAGGGGACAAGACAGGAGCCGCTGACATGGATGCACGGCTTCTCGACTACTACAACCGCGAACTCACCTACATGCACGAGCTCGGGGCCGAGTTCGCGCAGCGCTACCCGAAGATCGCCGGCCGCCTCGGCATGCGCGGCATCGAGGTCAGCGACCCGTACGTGGAGCGCCTGCTCGAGGGCTTCAGCTTTCTCACGGCGCGCATCCAGCTCAAGATGGACGCGGAATTTCCGCGCTTCTCACAGCGGCTGCTCGAAGTGGTGTACCCCAACTTCCTCGCGCCGCTGCCCGCGATGGCCGTGGTGCAGATCGACGGCAACCTCAACGAAGGTTCGCTGAAGGCCGGCTACGAGCTGCCGCGCCACACCATCCTGCGCGGACGCATGATCAAGGGCGAACAGACGGCCTGCGAGTTCCGCACCGGACATGCCGTCACGCTGTGGCCCATCAAGATCGCCGAGGCCGGCATCGGCCCCGTGCCCGCGGAGATCGCGCATGCCATGCCGATGGTTGCGCGGCAGGCGAAGAGCGCCATCACCATCAAGCTCGAAGCCGTGGGCGGCGCGCGCTTTGCCGACATGCCGCTCGATCGGCTCGAGTTCTTTCTCTCGGGCGCGGAGCTTCATGCGCTGCGCGTGCTCGAACTCGTGGCGCACCACAGTGTCGGCGTGGTGTGCCGCAGCGGGTCGGGCAGCACCGCGCGCATCGTGCCGCTCGGCGACGAGGCCATCCGGCACGAGGGGTTCGACCCCGACCAGGCGCTGCTGCCTTACGACGCGCGCTCGTTCCAGGGCTACCGGCTGCTGCACGAGTACTTCGCGTTTCCCGACCGCTACCTGTTCTTCAGCGTGAACAAGCTGCGCGCGGCGGCCGCGGCCATGGGCGGCACCACGATGGAGATCGTGATCCTGCTCGATCGCGCCGACGCCGATCTCGAACGGCTGGTCGACGCCAAGCACTTCTCGCTGTTCTGCACGCCCATCATCAACCTCGTGCCGCGCCGCAGCGACCGCATTCCGGTGGGGCCGGGGCAGCACGAGCACCATGCGGTGATCGACCGCACGCGCCCGCGCGACTTCGAGATATTCACCGTCGAACGTGTCACCGGCCACATGGCCAACGGCTCCGACGAGCGCGAGTTCCGCCCCTTCCTCGGCTCGTTCGCGGCCGACGACGGCGACTTCGGCGCCTATTTCTCGCTGCGCCGCGAACCGCGCCTGGTGTCCGACCGCGCACGCGCGCAGGGCACGCGCACCAGCTACACCGGCAGCGAGGTCTACGTGTCGCTGGTCGACCAGCACGACGCGCCCTTTCCGCACACCCTGCGCCACATCACGCTCGACGCGCTGTGCACCAACCGCGACCTCCCGCTGCTGCTGCCGACCGGGCTCGAATCGGACTTCACACTGCGCGTATCGGCGCCAGTGCGCTCCATCCGCATCCTGCGCGGGCCCTCGCGCCCGTACCCTGCATTGGCCGAGGGCGCGCTGACCTGGCGCCTCATCAGCCACCTGGGCCTCAACTACCTGAGCCTCACCGACGTCGATGCGACGCAGGGCGCGGCCGCGCTGCGCGAGATGCTCGACCTGTACGGCAACCTCGCCGACCCCTCCGTGCGCCGCCAGATCCAGGGCGTGCGCTCGATGGCGCTGGCGCCGGTGTTCCGCCGCCTGCCGGAGCCGGGCCCGATCGTGTTCGGGCGCGGCGTGGAGGTGGCACTCAAGATCGACGAGGTCGCGTTCTCCGGCGCGAGCCCTTATCTCTTCGGCGCCGTGCTGGAGCAGTTCTTCAGCCGGCACGTGTCGCTCAATGCCTTCACCGAGTTCGCGCTGTCCAGCCTGCAGCGCGGCGAGATCGCGCGCTGGACTCCGCGCGTGGGACGTCGGCCTGCCGTATGAGCGAAACCGGCTTCACTGAAGGAATGCAGCAGGACGCGCCGGCCGCCAGTGAAGGCGAGGTGGTGCTCGATACGGACGAGATTCGGCAACACGACGTCGCGCCACCCGTGCCCGGCACGGCGCCACGGCGCGGCGTTCCCGAGGTCGACCCGGTGCTCTGGGCCAAGCTGTTGGAGCAGCCCTTCGAGCACGACCTGTTCATGCTGCTGCGCCGCCTCGATGCACAGGGCGACCATCCGCTGCTGGGCCGCGCATCGCGTCCGCTCGACGAGCCGCTGCGCCTGGGGCAGGAGCCCTCGATGGCGTTCGCGCCGTCGAACGTGTCGGGCGTCGATGTCGACAGCGACGGGCCGCCGCGCATTTCGATCTACGGCTTCGGTCTGTTCGGTCCCAACGGCCCGCTGCCGCTGCACCTGACCGAGTACGCGCGCGAGCGCAAGCGGCATCACGCCGACGACACCCTCAGCGCGTTCGCCGACCTGTTCCATCACCGGCTGATCCTGCTGTTCTACCGGGCCTGGGCCGACGCGCAGTCGGTCAACAGCCTGGACCGCCCCGACGGCCATCGCTTCGTCGACTACGTGTCCAGCCTCATGAACATGGGGCAGCCCGGCCTGAAGGAGCGCGACCGCATCGCCGACCATGCGCGCACCTTCATGGCGGGGCACCTCGTGCGCCAGACGCGCAACCCCGAGGGCCTGATCCAGATCCTCAAGCTCTACTTCGACGTGCCCGTGCATGTCGAGGAATTCGTGAGCGACTGGGTGATGCTCGACGAGCACCAGGTCAGCCGGATCGGCCTTTCCGGCCGCAACCAGCGGCTCGGCGGCGGCGCCACCATCGGCCTGGCCGTGCGCGACGCGCAGAGCAAGTTTCGCCTCGAACTCGGGCCGCTCTCGCAGGAAGAGTTCCGCGAGTTCCTGCCGGGCAGCAAGCGGCTGCAGCAGGTGGTCGACTGGGTGCGCCAGTACGTCGGCATCGAGTTCGCGTGGGATCTGCGGCTCGTCCTGAAGAAGCAGGACGCGCACGGCATGCGGCTCAACAGCAACCAGCGCCTCGGCTGGGGCAGCTGGCTCGGCACGCGCATGTCGGACACCGACGCGGGCGACATGGTGTTCCAGCCCGAAGCATTGTTTTCCCGTTCCGCTCCTTCTTCCATGGGTTTATGACCGACATCCGCCGCGTCTCTCTTTTCTCCAAGCTCAACCCGATGCTCTACAAGGCATTGGAGACCGCCACCGCCTTCGCCAAGCTGCGCGGCAACGCCTACGTCGAACTCGTGCACTGGCTGCACCAGATCCTGCAGCTGCAGGACAGCGACATGCTGCGCATCGTCAAGCGCGCGGGGCTGAACCTCGATGCGATCGAACAAGACCTGGTGCGCGCGCTCGACCGGCTGCCGCATGGCGCCACGTCGATCAGCGACATCTCCGAACACGTCGACAACGCCGTCGAGCGCGCCTGGGTCTATGCGAGCCTGCGCTTCGAGGCCACCTCCATCCGCGGTGCGTACCTGCTCGCAGGCATCATCAAGACGCCGGGGTTGCGACAGGTGCTCTCGGGCATCTCGCGCGAGTTCGACAAGATCGTGCCCGACGTGCTGGTGGCGCAGCTCGCTGCGTGGACCGAAGGCTCGCCCGAAGACGACTTCGACGCCGCACCGAGCGCAGGCGCGGCAGGCGGCGCACCCGCGGTGGCGCACCACCAGGGCGATGGCCCCGCGGCAGGCGGCTCCGCCCTCGCCAAGTATGCGAGCGACCTCACCGCCAAGGCCCGCGCGGGTGAACTCGATCCGGTCTATGGCCGCGACGACGAGATCCGCCAGATCATCGACATCCTGATGCGCCGCCGGCAGAACAACCCGCTGCTCACCGGCGAGGCCGGCGTGGGCAAGACGGCCGTGGTCGAAGGCCTGGCCTCGCGCCTCGCCGCGGGCGACGTGCCGCCTTCGCTCAAGGACGTGTCGCTGTGGGTGCTCGACCCCACGCTGCTGCAGGCCGGCGCGGGCGTGAAGGGCGAGTTCGAGCAGCGCCTGCGCCAGGTGATCGACGAAGTCGAGAAGAGTCCCAAGCCCATCGTGCTGTTCGTCGACGAAGTCCACACGCTGGTCGGCGCCGGTGGCACGGCCGGCACCGGCGACGCGGCCAACCTGCTCAAGCCGGCGCTCGCGCGCGGCCGGCTGCGCACCATCGGGGCGACCACCTGGTCGGAGTACAAGAAGTACATCGAGAAAGACCCGGCGCTCACGCGGCGCTTCCAGACCATCCAGGTGCACGAGCCCACCGAGCCCAAGGCGGTGATCATGCTGCGCGGCATCTCGGCCGAGCTGGAGAAGCACCACGGCGTGCTCATCCTCGACGCCGCGCTCGAGGCGGCCGTGAGCCTGTCGCACCGCTACATTCCCGCGCGGCAATTGCCCGACAAGGCCGTGAGCCTGCTCGACACGGCCTGCGCGCGCGTGGCGCTGAGCCAGCATGCGCTGCCCGCTGCCATCGAAGACCTGCAGCGCCGCATCGAGGTGCTGGGCATCGAGTCGGGCATCGCGGGGCGCGAGGCGGCCATCGGTGTCGGTGAGCACCAGCGCGTGGAAGACATCGCGGCCCAGGTGGCTGCAGCACAGGCCGAACTCGACCTGTTGGAAACGCGGCGCGTGGAAGAAAGCGCGCTGGTCGAGCGCATCGTGGCGCTGCGCAAGCAGCTGTCGCCGGCGGCAGTGCCGCAAGTGCAGGCCGAAGCGGAAGAAGACGGCAAGCCACCCGTCGATACGCCACCCGCCGAGCCGGAGCGGAGCCCGCAGGAAATCCGCGCCGAGCTCAACGAAGCACAGGACAAGCTTGTGCAGCTGCAGGGCGAATCGCCGCTGATCCTCGCGGCCGTCGATGCGCAGGCCATCGCCACCGTGGTGGCCGACTGGACCGGCATTCCCATCGGCCGCATGGTGCGCGACGACGCGCAGTCGGTGCTCAAGCTCGGCGAGATTCTCTCGGCCCGCGTGGTCGCGCAGCCCGATGCGCTGGAGACGATTTCGCGCCGCATCCGCACCGCGCGCGCACGGCTCGACAACCCCAACAAGCCCGTCGGCGTGTTCCTGCTGTGCGGCCCCTCGGGCGTAGGCAAGACCGAGACCGCGCTGGCGCTGTCGGAGGCGCTGTACGGCGGCGAGCAGAACCTCGTCACCATCAACATGAGCGAGTTCCAGGAGTCGCACACCGTCTCCACGCTGAAGGGCGCTCCGCCCGGCTACGTGGGCTATGGCGAAGGCGGCGTGCTCACCGAGGCCGTGCGCCGCCGGCCCTACAGCGTGGTGCTGCTCGACGAGATCGAGAAGGCGCACACCGACGTGCACGAGATCTTCTTCCAGGTCTTCGACAAGGGCTGGATGGAAGACGGCGAAGGCCGCCACATCGACTTCCGCAACACCGTGATCATCATGACCTCCAACGTCGGCACCGACCTGGTCATGCAGCTGTGCGAAGACCCCACCCTGCGCCCCGACCCCGAGCCGCTGGCCACCGCGCTGCGCGAGCCGCTGCTCAAGGTGTTCGCGCCGGCGCTGCTCGGCCGCCTCGTTGTAGTGCCTTATTACCCGTTGCACGCCGAGGCATTGCATCGCATCATCCGCCTTCAGCTCGACCGCATTGCCGCCCGCCTCGAAGCGAACCACGGCATTGCCCTGCATTACGACGACAGCGCCGTCGAACTGGTGGCGCGCCGTTGCACGGCCATCGAGTCGGGCGGCCGAATGATCGATGCGATCCTGACCCACACCATTCTTCCGCGGCTGAGCGAAGAGGTCATTGGTGCGACGGTCAGCGCACGCAAGCTCGCAGAGGTGCGGCTTAGCGCGGCGAACGACGACTTTCACTACGAATTTTCTGAACGCTGAGCGAAGAAAGGGAGCAAGCCATGGCCAATCGAATCGTCAAAGTCCACACGCCCCTGGCGGAAGACCAGCTGATGTTCCGTTCGATGCATGGCGCCGAGGGGCTGTCGCAGCTGTTCGAGTTCGAGGTGGACCTGTTGAGCCCGAGCGTGTCGCTCGACATGAAGTCGGTGCTGGGCAAGCCGCTCTCGCTTGAAATACTCACGGCCGGAGAACCGCGCTTTCTCAACGGGCAGATCGTGCGGTTCACCATGATCGGCAGGGAGAGCAGCACGTCGCGCTACGTGGTGTACCGCGCCACCGTGCGGCCCTGGCTCTGGTACCTGACACGCACCAGCGACTGCAAGATCTTCCAGAACAAGTCGGTCGTCGACATCCTCGATGAAGTGTTTGCCGACTACAACTTCGCGGTCGAGAAGAAGCTCAGCGGAACCTACCGCCAGTGGGAGTACTGCGTGCAGTACCAGGAGACCGACTTCGCCTTCGTGAGCCGGCTGATGGAGCATGAGGGCATCTACTACTACTTCAGGCACGAGAAGAACCAGCACACGCTGGTGCTCGCGGACGACATCGGCGCGCACGACACCCTGCCGGGCTATCCCAGGATCAGCTATCTTGCGGCCGACCGCAACCCCGATCCCTTCCAGGAAGTGATCGACCAATGGCAGGTGACCGAGGAAATCCGCCCCGGCACCTACGTGGTGGACGACTACGACTTCAAGAAGTCGAAGGCCGACCTGATGGGCATGCGCAGCCAGCCGCGCGGCAATCCCCACGATACCTATGAGATCTACGAATGGCTCGGCGGCTTCAGCGAGGCCGAGCAGGGCGAGCACTACTCGCGCATCAGGCTCGAAGAGGCACAGTCGCAGGCCGAGCGGGACATCGGCCACAGCAGCGTGCGCGGAATGGCGCCGGGCTACCGCTTCACGATGCAGAACTGCCCGCGGCAGGACGACAACCGCGAATACCTGATCGTGTCCGTGTCGTATGCGCTGCGCGAAGGCGGCTACGAGAGCGGCGCCGCCGACAGCCAGTACAGCTTCAGCTTTGCGGTGCAGCCGACTTCGTACCCGTTCCGCCCGCCGCGCGTGACGCCGATGACCCGCACCAACGGACCGCAGACCGCCACCGTGGTGGGCAAGGCCGGCCAGGAGTATTGGGTCGACCAATACGGCCGCGTGAAGGTGCAGTTTCGCTGGGACCGCTACGGCAAGAGCGACGAGAACAGCTCCTGCTGGGTGCGCGTTTCCAGCGCCTGGGCCGGCTCGAACTACGGCGCGGTGAATCATCCGCGCAAGGGCCAGGAAGTGATCGTCGATTTCATCGGCGGGCACCCTGACCGGCCGATCATCATCGGCCGCGTCTACAACTCGGACCAGATGCCGCCGCTCGAGTTGCCTGCGAAAGTCACGGTGAGCGGCTTCGTGAGCCGCAGCCAGGACGGGACGCCCGCGAATGCCAACGAGTTCATCCTGGACGACGCGCCGGGCTCCGAGCTGGTGCGGATTCACGCCGAGAAGAATTTCGAGATCGACGTGGAAGCCGATGAAACCGATACGGTCGCAGGCAAGAGAACCACGACCATCGAAGGCGCGGACAACTACACCACCAACACCTCCCTGGACGAGACGATCAACGGTCCGCACACGCTGACGGTCAACAAGGGCGGGCCGCAGAAGATCACCGTCAACGGCGGCGACCAGTTCATCAAGGTGGATGGTGGCAATCAGCAGGTCGATGTCATCGGGAATCAGACCATCCATGTCACCGGCAAGCGCAAGGACACGGTAGACAGCGGCGAAGAGCGAACCATCGGTACGTCGCTCAAGGAAGACATCGATGGCCCCCAGACCACCAAGGTGGTCGGTCTGTATACCGAAGACACCAAGGGAAAGAAGGTGACGGTCGACGGCGACGAGGACTATCTCGTCAAGGGGGCGCAAAAGGTGCATGCAAACACGTCGTTGAACGCAACGACGGATGGCCCCATGAACCTGGAAAGCACCAAGTCGGACATCACGGTCAAGTCACCGACCAAGATCGTCCTGGATGCACCTCATGTGGAGGACAAGTCGGCAAAGAAGGTCACGTTCACGGACTGGGGCATTGCCTTCAAGGGCTTCAACATGGGGATCAACGGGATGACCGTGAGCATCAACGGGGTCGCCGTCTTCGCCAACGTGGCGGTGATCAGCGTCGCCGCCCAGAACCTGGGCTTCAACGCCTACTCGATCACGGGCGCCATCAACAAGTTCGACGTGTATTCCGCCAGCGGCGCGGTCGGCCTCTTTACCACCACCCAGACGGTTTTCACGGCGGACAACAAGGCGACAAAGATCGACTTGTCCCAGATCAAGGTGAATCCCCGAGGCATCACCGTCTATCTCTGAGACGGGGGCGCATGTTGGATCTTTTCGCCGTGTGGTTCACCAAGTACTGGTATCTGATTGTCCCCATCGCTGTCGTCGCGCTGCTGGCGTTCGTGATGATCACGCTGGGCAAGCGCCATGTCTTGCGCGTGATGCATGTGCAGAGTGCGGTCAACCGCGACGTGATGGGTGCGGATCGCGCCGAGCGGGTGCTTCGTACGGGCCAGCCGGCCGTGGCGATGGTGCTCGAGAGCTATGACACGGGCGTTCGGGTCGCGCGCATCTATATCATCGTGCGGCTCAAGCTCCAGGTACAGCCCGAGGGCGGATTGCCCGCCTACCAGACTGAACTGGACGCCCCGATCAGTCCGGTGAAGCTCGCCGACTTCGCCCCGGGGCGCTCCGTGAAGCTGCGCTTCGATCCGGTCTCGCGCGAGATCGCCATCGACCAGCCGATGCGCTGAAGCAGGTCCGCTGCCCCATGAAGACCATCAAGCCCTTTCGCCTGAGCATCCTCACGCGGCCCTTCCGGCGGCAGCGGCAAGACCTGCTGGGCGTCTCGGTCTTCGCGATGGCGAGCCTGGCGCCCGAGCCGCTGCTGATGCCCGACCAGGATCTCTGGAAGCTGGCGGCGGACGAGATTGGGCCTGGCAACGTGCTGGACCTGGGCGTGCCCAAGATCGAGCCGGAGTGGCTGGTCAGCGGCTATGCGTACACGGCGCACCAGGACGACAAGACACTGTGCGCGGCCCAGGCCGTCTTCCATGGTCAGGCCAAGTCGTTGCTGGTGAGCGGTGATCGCTACTGGCTTGACGGCCGCGCTACGCCTCCCCAGCCTTTCGAGCGCTTGAGGCTGGATTGGGCACATGCCTATGGCGGCCCGGGCGAGTCCGAAAACCCGGAAGGCGTCGGCAGCTTCGATGAAACGATCAACGGCGTACAGACGCGCCGGCTTCCCAATGTCGAGTTGCCCGGCGCGCGTCAGGACGCACCCGGGCGGCGCATCGTGCCTGCGGGTTTCGGCGCCGTGCCCCCCGATCGGCCGCAGCGGCTCGCGCTGATGGGGCGCGCCTACGACCAGCAGTGGCTGCAGCACGAGTACCCGGGTTTCGCCGATGACATGGACTGGCGCTACTTCAATGCAGCACCTCCCGACCAGCGCCTGCCCGGCCGGCGCGAATTGCCGCCGGGCGCCGCCTACGAACTGTGGAACATGCACCCTCGGCAGCCGGTGATGCGCGGCCAGCTGCCCGATTGGCAGGCGCGTTGCTTCGCCAGCTTTCACAAAGATGGTGGCGCGCTGTCGGAAATTTCGCTGCACCTGAGCACGGCCTGGTTTTTTCCGCACGTCGAGCGCGTCATCCTGGTCTGGCACGGAGCATCGCCCATCGCAGAGGATGACGCGGCCGACGTCAAGCACGTCATGCCCGCGCTCGAGTTGCGCGGGCAGCCGCGGCCGCTCGCCCACTACCAACAGGTGCTGCAGCAGCGCATCGATCCAGCCAAGGCGGTGCTGGTCCTGCGCGACAGCGACCTGGTCCCCAAGGCGATCATGGGGCCATGGGCAGGCGACCAGATGCCCGATATCGCCTCGCTTCCGCTGGCGCGCAATCTGCACGCAGGCCGGCAGCGCGAGCGCGAACGCATGCGTGCCCGTCTGCTGGCGCAGGGCCTGGATCCCGAGCAGTATCTGCCGCCCCAGTCCGAACCGGATCTGCGGCCGCCTGCCTCCGCGGACGATCTGCCCGACTTCGCCGAGAAGGCCGATCGAGCCCTCGAGCAAATGCGTGAGGCGGCCCTTGCCCGCAGCGCCGAGAGCCGGGCTCAGGCCGTCGCACACGGGATGCCCGCTGCCATCCAACCCGATATCGATATCCCGCCGCTGTCGCAGATGGATCCGCACAAGCTGTCCGGCGAGATCAAGGCGAGCATCGACAAGGCCATGGCAGAGGTGGCGTCGCGGACCGGCAAGCCTGTGCAGCGCCGGTTCGACCCGGACCGCCTGCTGCGTGACCTCGCGCGTCTCGAGGAAGACGCGGCGCGCGAGCGCCGGACACCCCCCACATCCGACGAGGCCGCCGATAGCGCGCGGCTGCGCGAGCAGGCCGGACGCAGCGCGCGCATGGGGCACCTCTACGGCGCACACCTGCTCGAGCCGGCGCCGCCGGCCAGCAGCCTGCGCTCCAGGCGGCTGCGTCGGCGTCTCGAGGCCGCAGCCAGCGGTGAGCGTCGTTTCGCAGGCATGAGCTTCGTCGGTGCCAACCTCTCGGGTCTGGATCTGCGCGGTGCCGACTTCACGGGAGCGAACCTCGAAGACGTCGACTTCAGCGACGCGCGGCTCGATGGCTGCAACTTCACGCGCGCGGTGCTTGCGCGGGCGCGGCTTGTCCGGGCTTCGCTCACCGATGCGCGGCTGGACGAGGCCAATCTGGGCGGCGCGCAATGCGAAGGGGCGAACTTCACGGCGGCCAGCTTCGTGCAGACGCGTTGCAGCAAGACCATTTTTCGTTCCTGCGTGCTGGCGAAGGCCGCGTTCAAGCAAGCCGATCTGTTCGAAAGCGAATGGGCGCGCTGCGATGCGCGCGGCTCGCACTGGGAGCAAATGGCGATGGTCAAGCTGGCACTGGAAGACATCGCTTTCGACGACGCCGCGTTCAAGCAGGTGAGCTGGGTCGAGTGCAGCTTCAAGGGAACATCCTTCGTACGCGCCTCGCTGAACGCCTGTGCTTTCGTCGCCGTCGATGCGCAGGAGGGGGTCGACTTCACCGAGGCCAGCCTCGTCACCTGTTCCTTCGTCCATGGCTGTAGCCTGGTGCAGGCCGTGTTCTGCGCCGCTTCGCTCAGGCAGTGCGGCCTGCGCGGCGCCATATTGGTCGGCGCTGACCTCGCGAAGGCACGCCTTGACGGCTGCGACTTCTCCGAGTGCGACCTGCGGCGCGCGCGGCTGGAGGAATTGCATGCCGGCGAGAGCCTGTTCATTCGCGCGGACTTGCGCGAAGCCTCGTTGCGCGGTGCCAACCTCATCGACGCCAATCTTTCCAAGGCCGACCTGCGCTTTGCCAGCCTGCAGGATGCCAATCTGTTTCGCGCCGACGTGTCACAGGCCGCCATCGACGGTTCGACCACCTTCATCGGCGCCTACACCCAGGGAGCCAAGACCTTGCCTGCAAGAAAGACTGAGCCGGTTCGATGACAGTGGAAGAACTTCTGGACAAGATTCGGCATGGCGAACCGGTAGTCAAAGCGAGTCTCGCGGGTCAGGACCTCAGCGGCATCGACTTGTCGGGGGCACAGATGGAGCACGTCGACTTGAGCCGGACGAATCTGCGTGGCGCCAGCCTCGACGACAGTTCACTGGCGCAATGCAACTTCGATCAAGCCAACCTGTCGGCGGCCAGCTTGAGAGGCGTGCGCGTGTTTCGGTGTCGATTGGAGGCCGCGCAACTCGGCCGCGCGTTCATGCAGGACACCAACTTCTTCGAATCTTCGCTGGCTCACGCGGATTTCGGGAAAGCGCAGATGGAGCGCGTGGCTTTTGTCAGATGCGAGCTCGGGCATGCTGTGTTGAAGCCCAGCATTTGCGATCAGATCGTCATCACCGAATCACGGGTCCATCAGCTCGATTGCCGTGGGGCACAGCTGTTGCACCTGATGTTCTTTCGCATGGATCTGCGCACGGTGGAGTTCGCCCAGGTCCAATGCGATGGCTCGATCTTGATGGAGTGCAATCTCGAAGGTCAGCGCTTGCCGCACACCGCCTTCCTGCGCTGCCAGTTCACCGATAGCGCGATGGCAGGTGTTGATTTCAGCGGCGCCGTGCTCACCCAGAGCAACTTCAAGGGCGCCGCGCTTGCCAAGGCGAACTTCAGCGCAGTGGATGCCGCCCAGACGATGTTCCCGGAGGCCGATCTGCGTGAAGCGAATTGCAGCGATGCCATCTTCGATCAGTCGATCTGGGCCGACGCCAAACTCGAAGGTGCCGATTTCAGCCGCTCGCGCCTGCCGCTGAGCGTGTTCCATCGCGCGCAGGCGAAGGGTGCCAGCTTTCGCGACGCGGACCTGCACGATGCTGATTTTTCCTATGCCGCACTTCATGACGCGGATTTGCGCAATGCACGTTTCCTGCGCACCCGCTTTCATCGGGCCGCGCGCGCAGATGCGCGTTTCTCGGGAAGCGCTGGCATCATCGAAAACGATCCGGAGCTGTTCAAGGCTCAAGAGATCCTTCCGCTGCGCTGATGCTGCCAGGCCTGTCCGTTCCACTGTTGACCCATCGAAACAAGGAGATCTTCATGTCAGTCGTTTCACTGCGCAAAGCCTCGAAGCTGACGGCTCCGGTTCACTTCCAAGGGGTGGTTGCCGCATTGCTGCCGGATGGACGTGTCACCGTCGATGACGAGCAGGGTGCTGTCTGGGTTTGCCGGCGCGCGGCGAGCTGCCTGCTCAAACCGGCCAGCGGCGATACCGTGCTGGTGTCCGGTCCCGACAGCGCGCGAGCCTACCTGATTGCCGTGATCGAGCAGGCCGATGCGTCGTCAAGCTGCATCGAGGCGGCGGGCGACGTCACCTTCGCGTCTACCGGCAACGGCCGGGTGACCATCGCGAGTGCCTCGGAACTCAGGCTTCGCGCGGACAAGCGCTTCGTACTCAAGGCAGAAGAGGGCGAGTGTGACATCGGTGAACTGCGGCTGGTGACGCGCTCCGTGCAGGCCGCGGCAGGAAGCGTCCGGCTGGTCGGCAAGGTATTCGAGACCGTGGCCGATCGCATCGTGCAGATGACGCGTCAGACGCTACGCCTGACGGATGAAGTCGACCAGGTGCGTGCGGGCCACATGGACTACAAGGCCAGCGAGACGGTGCGCATTCATGGCCACCACACGATGGTCACCGGCCAGGAGCTGGTGAAGGTGGACGCGGCTCAGATCCACATGGGCTAAGCGAGGAGGTACCAGATGTTTGCCAATTGTCAGCTCATGGGAATGGACATGGCATTCCCCGACGTCTGCAAGACGCCGGTGCCCATTCCATTTCCGAACATGGCCCTCGGGCCGATGGCCGTACCGAACGCCTGGAACATCCTCTTCATGGCGATGCCGGCACACAACATGGCTACGACCACGCCAATCACCCTGGGCGATCAGCCTGGGGCGCTGGGCGGCGTGGTGTCGCAGACCTTCATGCAGCAATCGCGTCACCTTACCGGCGCGTTCACGGTACTGCTCAAGGGCACGCCGGCCACCCGCGTGACCAGCATCACGATGCAGAACCGCTGCAACATGGTCGGCATGCGCATCGTGCCGAGCCAGTTCAAGGTGCTGATGCTGGCGCCCTGAGAAAGCGCGCCGCTTCCCGCGATCGTCAGACGGGCCTGGCCGTGCCCGCCAGCGTCACCTGCTGCGGAAACCCCACCCACACCGCCAGCGCCGAGTAGTTGTCGCGCGACTCGTCGGCCTTGGCCTCGGCCGCGCGGCGCAGCAGCGCGAGCCACTCTTCGGCGCTGTCGGCCAGCTGCAATGAACGCTCCATCACCTGCTGCGAAATGAGCTGCCACAAGCCGTCGGTGCACAGCAAGAACGCATCGCCGTCGGCCAGGCGCTGCGGCGTCGACACGGTGGTTTCCACCGCGGCCCTGGCACCGAGCGCGCGGTACAGCAGGTTGGTCTTGACCAGGCGTTCACCGCCATTGGTACCGTTGCCCAGTGCCGCTTCGCCCGAGCGCTCCGACAGGCTGTGGTCTTCGGTGCGCTGCATCAGCGCGCCGCGGCGGAACCAGTAGAGGCGGCTGTCGCCCACGTGGGCCCAGCAGGCCTGGCCGCTGGTGCGGTCGACGAACAGCGAGACGATGGTCGCGCTCATCCTGCTCTGGTCGGCGAGCTCCCGCTGCTTGGCAAGGATGGCATCGTTGGCGGCCTTCACGGCGTGCTGGATGTCCTCTTGCTCCACCGATGGGTTACGCACGAAGGTGTTGAGCGCGGTGTCGACCGCAAGGCGTGCGGCCAGCTCGCCGCCCGCGTTGCCGCCCACGCCGTCGCTGACGACGAAGCAGGCGTTGTATTCGTCGAGGTGGTAGCCGATGGCGTCCTGGTTGCCGCTGCGCTCGCCGACGCAGGAGAACTGCGAGGTCGATATCGGCACCGCGAAAGCGCGGGTGAGTTCAAGCACGGCGCGCCTCCTTCAATCTTTCCATTTCCTTGTCGTAGGCCTGCTGGAAGGCCCGGCCGAAGACGGCCTGGAAGTCGTCCTCGACGGCCGCGGTGGTCTCGGTGTGCAGCTGTTGCAGTTCGCGCCACAGGCGCGCCTCGCGGCCACCGGGCAGCAGCTTCTCGCCCAGGCCTCCGTCGTGTGGCGTGGCGCTGTTCAGTGCTGCGGGATCGAAGCGCTTCAACAGCGTGAGCAGCGCGGCGCGCATGCCGGCAACCATGCCGAGCTGGTGCGACTGCAGGTCGCCGAGCGCATCGTGCACGGCCGCTTCGGGCGGCAGAAAGCCGGGCATGCGCGCGCCGAACATCTGCATCAGCACGGCGCGGCCGTTGGGCAGGATCTTGAACGGGTTGTTCTCCTCGTCCACGATCATCGTGATCTCGGCGCGCACCTCGCGCTTGAGCATGGCGCGCGACGACAGCAGGTCGATGGTGCCGTCGGTGAAGGCCCGCATGATGCGGCCCAGGCGCTGCATGGCCTCGATGTCGAGCGGCTGCTGGCCGGTGACCTCGGGCACGCCGGCGCCTTCGAGGAACGCCTTGAAGAGGGCTTCCGACGAGGAGGACGGGGCTGCAGGTTGTTGTTGCGCCGCAGGTTGCTGCGTTGCTGCCGCTCCTGCCGCTGCTGTCGCGACGGGCGCAGCAGCGGGCTCCGCGACCACGGCAGCCACCGGCGGAGCCACGACAGGCGGCGGCGCGGGCGGGCTCCCTTGCACCACGACGGGTGGGGACGGTGGCGGAGGCGCTGGAGGCGGCGGAACGGGCGCCGGCGGAGGCGGCGGTGCCTCCACCTTCACCGGCTCGACAACGGGCGCAGGTGCGGGTGCCGGCGCTGGCATCGCCACGGGATTCGGCGGACGAAACTGTGCCGCCACTTCGCGCGCATGGTTCGACTGGCTGTATCCCTGCACGGCTGGCCTGTTGTTCTGCAGCAGGTCGAGCGCGGGATGCGTGTCGCCCGGCAGCAGCGGATCGGTGTGCGCCAGCGCAGTTGGGCGCGGATCGCTCAGCGGCGAGTGCGCGCTTTCGTCGGCCGCGAAGAAAGAGAGCGGATCGACGCCGCGCTTGAGCGCCATGTCCGACATGTCGTTGGCCGCATCCGGGTTCAGTTCCGCAAGCGGATCGACCGGGTTGCGGCGCGCCTGCGACGGCAGCTCGAAGGGCTCGTGCGCCATCGGGTCGGGCATTGGCGCGGGCGTGCTGTCGACACGGCGCGGCGCGTTGGCGAGGATGGCGTCCCAGTCCGCAGCGGAAGGAATCTGCGACGAGGCGAGGCTCGGGCTTGTCTTTGGCGGGGGCGGTGGTGGCGGCGGTGCCGATGGCTGCAGGGGCGCTGCGAAAGATTCGCTGGGCGCCGGCGCCGCCACGGGTGCTGGAGCCGGAGGGGGCGCCTGCCGCGGCGGCGTTGGCATTGCCACCGTGGGCTGCGTGTCGCCGATGGGCAGCGCGCCTTCGCCGAACAGATCGGCGAACACGTCGGATGCGCCGGAGGACGGCAGCAACGCATCGACGGGGCTCGCCGACACGGGCGCGGCCATCGGCGGTGCTGCCATCGAAAGCGGCTGCAATGGCTGCACCGGTGCTGCAGCCGTCACGGGCGGCGCACGCAGCGGGCTCGCGGCCTCCAGCACATAGCTGCCGATCGCCACGCGGTCGCCATCGGCCACGCGCGCCTCCTGCTCATGCGCGAGCGAGCGTCCGTTCACGCTGATCGGCAGCACGGCACTCATGTTGCGCAGCACCGCGACGCCGTCGTCGTCGAAGCGCACTGTGGCCTGCAGGCGCGAGATCTGGCGCTGTTCGTCGGGCAGCACGAGGTGGTTGTCGGGGCTGCGTCCGATCGTTCCGCCGGGCGCCGCGAGCAATGCCGAGGGCCCCGCGGCCACCGGCCTGCCCGCATGTTCGATCACTGTCCAGAGCATGGCTTCTCCGTGTTCGTCTTCCCGCGCTTCGGCAGCAACAGCAGCGGCTGCAGGGCCGCGGTGTTCTTCATCAGCGCTTCATTCGCTTGGCGGCCTCGAACGCAGGCCCCCACACCGGATGCTTGCGCTCCGCCACGTTGAGCTCGAAGCTCGGGAACGCATCGAGGATCTTGCGGAACTGCGTGCGACATTCGGGCACCTGGTTTGCCACACAGTAGCTGAAGGCTTCGAGCTTCATCGCATCGAGCCGCGTAGCGGGCTCGGCGGCGTCGAACACCGACACGCCGCCGCTCTTGAGCGTGTTGACGGCCTTGGCATAGTCGCCTTCGTCATACGCCTGCTGCGCGCGTTCGAGCGTGGTGCGTGCCACCTGCTGGCTCAGCCGTTCGGGTTGCGGTGCGGGATCGGGCGGTGGTGTGGTCGTGCAACCCGCGATCACCATAAGAGCGAGCGCCAGAGCAGGCAGACATGACTTCAATCTTCTCTCCTACCTTGCAAAAGGCAATGCTTGAGTAGTGTGCCGCTGTGTTGCGACATGCACGTTATGCGCCATCGTAAAGGCGCACGACTTCGATAATATAGGCCGCGAACCCCCGGGGAGAATTCAATGCATCGACGAAGCTTGCTACAAGGCGCACTTGCAACCACACCGTTGTTTGCGGGCCTCATCAGTGGATGCGCATCGACGGCCAAGTCCATGCCCACGCCCTACGCCATCACCGTGAAGATCGACGATGGCGTCAACCCCGACGGACGCGGCCAGGCCGCGCCGATCCTCGTCAAAGTCTTCGAACTGAAATCTTCCGGTAACTTCGAGACGGCAGACTACTTTGCACTACAGGACCGTGACCGCGAGACGCTCATGACCGAGCTCGTGAACGCCGACCAGGCCATCATGCGCAGCGGCGAAGAGCGCGTGTTCAAGCGCGAGGCGGGCCTCGACTCGCGCGCCATCGGCATCATCGCGGGCTACCGCAAGCTGGAGGCCGCGCGCTGGCGCATCGTGCTGCCGCTGAAGGAGCCGAAGCAGACCAACCTGTACAAGGTGTGGCAGTTCTCGCCGAGCGAGCAGGCCGTGCAGGTCGCCATCCGCAAGACGGGCATCGAGTTGCTACCAAGTCGTTAATTTCTCCTCAAAAATTTGATTCGCTAGTACGAAAGTGCGAGAAATTAGCTAGCGAATTGCGGTGCAAAACGTAAGACGCGCCGTGTAGCATCAAGAGCAAAACAAGTGGACCGGGAGGCCGCTCCTCAGCGCATCTTCCGCTTCGACGTGAGCACTCCCCAGGAGGTCTTTTGGTGACAGTTCGCAATCCGGGCGCCGCAAAGAACGGCGCCCTTCCGCAGGCGTTGGCGAATCGCGTGGTGTGGTCCGAAGGGATGTACCTGCGGCCGCAGCATTTCCAGCAAATGGAACGCTATGTCGAGCAGTACGTGACCCGACGTACCGCAGGCCTGCAAGGCGCCTATTGGGGTTGGCTGCATCTCGAGATCGATCGTGACGCGTACGCATTGGGCCGCGTGTCGCTGCTCGGCGGCGCGGGCGTGATGCCCGATGGCACGCCGTTTTCGTTCGGCGCCGAAGACGCGCCGCTGCCTTACGAAGTACTGAACGACCTCACCGACGAACTCATCGTGCTCGCGCTGCCGCTGCGCAGGCCGGGCAGCGAAGAAGTCATCTTCTCGGAAGACGAAGGCTCGGCCGCGCGCTTCGGTGTGATCGAGCGCGAGGTGAACGACGGCAATGCCGTTGCGCTCGGTCCTGCCGTGCTGCAGCTCGCTTCGCCGCGCCTGCGCCTGGCGCGCGCTTCCTCGCTCACCGCCGAGTGGCAGGCCATCGGCGCGGTGCGCGTGATCGAGCGGCGCACCGACCACAAGCTGGTGGTCGATGCCAACTACATTCCGCCGGTGCTCGATGCCTCGGCGCACGCGATGCTGCGCAGCATGATCGCGGAACTGCACGGCCTGCTCACGCAGCGCTCCGAGGCACTGGCCTCACGGCTGTCGCAGCCGGGGCGCGGCGGTGTGAGCGAGGTCTCCGACTTCCTGCTGCTCGAACTGGTCAATCGCTACCTTGCACTCACCTGGCACGCGCAGCAAGCGGTGCAGGTGCACCCCGAGGAGCTGTTCGTCGACTGGCTCAAGCTCGCTTGCCATTTGGCCACGCACACCTCGCCCACGCGCCGTCCGGTGCTGTGGCCGGTGTACGACCACGACAACCTCAACGATTGCATTCGCCCGCTGCTGGAAGAGCTGCGGCGTTCGCTGTCGGCGGTGCTCGAACAGAGCGCGATCGCCATCGAACTCGAAGAGCGCAGCCACGGCGTGCGCGTGGGCCGCATGCCCGACCCGGTGCTGGTGCGCAACGCGGGCTTCGTGCTCGCGGTGCATGCCGACCTGCCGGCCGATGCCATCCAGCAGCGCTTCCCCACGCAGGTGAAGATCGGCTCGGTCGAGCGCATCCGCGACCTCGTGCAGCTGCAGCTGCCGGGCGTGGTGGTGCGGCCGCTGCCGGTGGCGCCGCGGCAGATTCCGTACAACGCGGGCTACCACTACTTCGAACTCGACAAGAGCGGCGACATGTGGCGACAGCTCGAAAAGTCCGGCGGCGTGGCGATGCACCTGGCCGGTGACTTTCCCGGCCTGGCCATGGAGTTCTGGGCCATCCGTCCGTGAGGGAGTCTATGAACGGTGTCAACGACATGGCCGTCGGCCCGGGCGGCTTCGTGCCGCCGAACCCCGGCGGCGGCAACGCGAGCAGCGATGCAGGCGGCATGCCGTCCGCCTCGCGCGCCGGCGGTATCGGGGGCCTCGGCGCGCAGCCCGAGTCCTTCACTGCATGGCACGACTCGCGGCGTCCGCATGCGGGCGACACGGCGCTCGCGGGCAACAACCCGCTGGTGGCCGCGGCCAACCCGCTGCTCGACCTGATCCCGCAGATCCGCGCCACCGGCCACCATGCCGCGCCCTCGCAGCTGCGTGAGCACCTCGTCGACGAGGTGCGCCGATTCGAGACGCGCGCACAGCAGGCGGGCATCTCGCCCGAAGTGATCATCGGCGCACGCTATTGCCTGTGCACGGCGGTCGACGAGGCCGCCGCGCTCACGCCGTGGGGCGGCAGCATCTGGTCGTCGCAGAGCCTGCTCGTGATGTTCCACAACGAGACCTGGGGCGGCGAGAAGTTCTTCCAGCTGCTGTCGCGCCTGGTGCAGAACCCGCAGCAGCACCTGCACCTGATCGAGCTCATCTACTTCTGCCTGGCGATGGGCTTCGAGGGGCGCTTTCGCGTCATCGACAACGGCCGCACGCAGCTCGAAACGCTCAAGCAGCGGCTGCTGCAGATCATCCGGCAGACGCGCGGCGAAATCGCCGTGCCGCTGTCGCCGCACTGGCAGGACGCGAGTGCGCCCGTGCGCCGCACGCGCAACTGGCTGCCGGTGTGGGCGGTGGGTGCCGTGGCCGCGGTGCTGCTGGTGCTCGTGTTCGCGCTGCTCACTTTCAACCTGGCGGGCCATTCCGACGGCGCCTTCGCGGCCGTCAACGCGGTGCGCCTGCCGCAGACGGAGCGCGCCGTCGTCATGCCGGCACCGACGCCGCGGCTGCAGCGCTTTCTCGAGCCCGAGATCCGCGACGGCCTGCTGACCGTGCGCGACGAAGCCGACCGCAGCGTGGTGGTGCTGCGCGGCGACGGCCTGTTCGCCTCGGGCTCCGACCGCGTGCTCGACCGCTACGTGCCGGTGCTCGCGCGCGTGGCCGATGCGCTCAATGCCGTGGAAGGCAACGTGCTGGTCAGCGGCTTCAGCGACGACCAGCCGATCCGCAGCGTGCGCTTTCCCTCCAACTGGCAGCTCTCGCAGGCCCGCGCCGACGCGGTGCAGAAAATGATCGCCACCCGCCTCGCGCGGCCCCAGCGCCTGCGCGCCGAAGGCCGCGGCGATGCCGACCCGATCGTGCCCAACGACTCTGCCGCCAACCGCGCGCGCAACCGGCGCGTCGAGGTCACGCTGCTGGTGGCGCCCGTCTCCGGCGTTGCCGGTGTGCCCGCAACCTCCGCGCCGCTCGTGGCGCCCACTCCCGCTCCGCAGCCCGGAGGCACCCGCTGATGCTGCGCGCCATCTTCCGTTTTCTCATCAGCCGCGACCTGTGGGTCTTCCTGGGCCTGGTCGCGCTCGCCTTCCTGATCTGGATCATCGGCCCGGCCATCGCCGTGGGCCGTTACCGTCCGCTCGAGGACGAGATCGTGCGTATCGCGGTCATCGTGCTGATGTTCGCGATCTGGCTCGTGCGCGTCATCTACCGCAAGTGGCGCGAGCGCCGCCTCAATGCGCAGCTGCTCAACCAGCTGCGCACGCCTTCCAAGAAGGAGAAAGAGGCCAAGCCCGAGGACGCGCCCGAGATCAAGGAGCTGCAGAGCGGCTTCACCGACGCCACGGCCATCCTGAAGAACATGCGCTTCGGCCAGGACGCCGACGGCAAGCCCGCGAGCCGCTTCTCGCTGTTCGACCGGCAGTACCTGTACCAGCTGCCCTGGTACATCTTCATCGGCGCGCCGGGCTCGGGCAAGACCACCGCGCTGGTGAATTCCGACCTCGACTTTCCGCTGGCCGACCAGCTCGGCAAGGCCGCCGTGCGCGGCATCGGCGGCACGCGCAACTGCGACTGGTGGTTCACCAACGAGGCGGTGCTGATCGACACCGCGGGCCGCTACACCACGCACGAGAGCAATCGCGAGACCGACGAGGGCGAGTGGAAGGGCTTCATCGAGCTGCTGAAGAAGTTTCGTCCGCGCCAGCCGATCAACGGCGCGATCCTCACCATCAGCATCGCCGACCTGCCGCTGGCCGACGATGCGCAGCGCGCGCGCCATGCCATGGCGCTGCGCAAGCGGCTGCTGGAGTTGCGCAACGACCTGGGCATCGACTTCCCGGTGTACGTGCTGGTCACCAAGACCGACCTGCTGGCCGGCTTCAACGAGTACTTCGGCTCGCTGGGCCGCGCCGAGCGGCAGCAGGTGTGGGGCTTTACCTTCCCCATCCAGGGCAACCCGGCGAACGCGAAGGCCGGCAAGGGCAAGGGCGCGGCCCCGGTGAGCGGCGACCTGCGCGAGCGCTTCCACCAGGAATACAAGCTGCTGCACCAGCGCCTCGACGAGCGCCTGCCCGAACTGCTGGCGGCCGAGTCCGACCCGATGCGCCGCGCGCAGGCCTACCTGCTGCCGCAGCAGTTCGCGAGCTTCGAGGACATCCTCGGCACCTTCCTGGCGGACGTGTTCAACCCGTCGAAGTTCGAGGCCGCGTCGATGCTGCGCGGCGTGTACTTCACCAGCGGCACGCAGGAGGGCACGGCCTTCGACCGCGTGATGGGCGCCATCAAGCGCTACCTGCAGGTCAACGCGCCGCCGGCGCCGCCGCCGGGCCCGGGCAAGAGCTACTTCCTGAAGGAGCTGCTGCAGCAGGTGATCTTCCGCGACGCGGGCGTGGCCGGCACCAACCTGAGCTGGTACCGGCGCAAGCGGGCCATCGACATCGCGGGCTACTGCGCGATCGGCGTGCTGCTGGTGCTGTTCCTGGGTGCCTGCGTGAACAGCTGGCGCAACAACAAGGACTACGTGGCCGAGGTCGACACCAACGCCAAGGCCTTCAACAAGGCGGCCGCGCGCGGCGAGCTGCCGACGGTGGTCGATTCGAGCGGCGACATCGCGAGCTCGCTGCTCATTCTCGACAAGCTGCGCGACTTGCCGAAGTCGAACCATTTCGACATCGGCGATCCGCCCACCTCGTACCGCTTCGGCCTCTACCAGGGCGAGAAGCTGCAGGCCGCGACCGACGGCGTCTACCAGCGCGCGCTCGAAACCGTGCTGCTGCCGCAGGCCGCGCAGCGCGTCGAGCAGTCGCTGCGCGAGGCCGCGAAGATCGACGCCGAGTACAGCTATGAAGCGCTCAAGGCGTACCTCATGCTGTACGACGCCGAGCGCTACGACGCCGACTTCCTGCAGGCCTGGCTGCTCACCGACGTGGACCGCAAGATCGGCGCCTCGCTCACGCGCGAGCAGCGCGCAAACCTCGAATCGCACCTGAAGGCGCTGTTCTCGGGACGCGTGGTGACCTCGCCCTTCGCCAAGGACGACAGGCTCATCACCCAGACGCGCGAGCGCCTGGCCGGCGTGCCGCTGGCGCAGCGCTCTTATGCGCGGCTGCGCCGCATCCTGCTGCAGACCAGCCCGCCCAATGCCTTCACCATCGCCGAGGCGGGCGGGGCCGAGTCGGCACTGGTCATCCGCCGTGCCAGCGGCAAGCCGCTGACCGATGGCATTCCCACGCTGTTCACCTACCGCGGCTACTGGGACATCTTCGACAAGCGCATCGCCGAGACCACGCTGTCGCTCGAACAGGAAGACCGCTGGGTGCTGCAGATCCGCGCGCCGGGCATCGCCGACATCACCTCGCGCGAGCTGCTGCTGCGCGAAGTGCGCCGGCTCTACCTCACCGACTACATCAAGGTGTGGGACGACTACCTCGTCGACATCCGTCTGGCCGACAGCCGCTCGCTGCTGCAGAGCATCCAGATGACGCGCGTGCTCTCGACCTCGGAGTCGCCGATGTCGCGGCTCATCCGCGGCGCGGCGCGCGAGACCGACCTGCTGCGCAACCACGACGAGGCCGCGCGCAGCCTGCTCGACCAGGCGCAGAACCGCGTGGCCAGCACGCGCGAGCGCATCGAGCAGCTCATCGGCCAGCCCGACGGCAGCCAGCGCCGCAACACGCGCGTGGACCGCCCCGAGTCGCTGGTGGACAACCACTTCGAGCCGCTGCGCCGCATGGTGACCGCGCCCAAGCAGGGCGGGCAGGCGCCCATCGACGCGACGGCCGCGCTCATCAACGAGCTCTACAACTTTCTCACCGCCACCGACACCGCGCTGCGCAGCGGCAACATCCCGCCGACCAGCGATTCGGTCACCAAGGTGCAGGCCGAGGCGGGGCGCCTGCCGGTGCCGTTCCAGGGCATGCTGAACGACCTCTCGGCCACCGCGTCGTCGAAGGCGGCGGCGGTGACGCGGCAGAACATCGGGCAGAGCGCTGCGGCCAGCATCGGCTCGTTCTGCAGCCAGGCGATCGCGGGGCGCTACCCGTTCACTCGCGGCTCCAACCGCGACGTGGCCTCGGGCGACTTCGCGCAGCTGTTCGCGCCGGGCGGGATGATGGACGACTTCTTCCAGAAGAACCTCGTCACGCAGGTCGACACCTCGGTCAACCCGTGGGCCTTCAAGCGCGGCGTGGACGGCAGCGCGGCGGGGCGCTCGGCGTACCTCGATTCGTTCCAGAAGGCGCAGGCCATCCGCGACGTGTTCTTCTCGGGCATGGCGGGCGGTCGCACACCCTCGTTCACCATCGACATCCGGCCCGAGGACATGGACGCGGCGCTCACGCAGTTCACGCTCGACGTCGACGGCCAGACGGTGCGCTACGCGCACGGCCCGCAGGCGCCCAGCACCATCAAGTGGCCGGGCCCGCGCAACAGCAACCAGGTGCGCCTGCAGGTGACCACCGCCAACGGCACGCCGGCCGGCGGCATCGTGACCGAAGGGCCGTGGGCGCTGCATCGGCTGTTCGACAAGGCCTCGATCTCCGCGGGCAGCTCGCCCGAATCGTTCAATGCGAGCTTCGACCTGCAGGGCAAGAAGGTGGTGCTCGCGGTGACGGCGAACAGCGTCTACAACCCGCTGCGGTTGTCGCAGATGAACAGCTTCTCGTGCCCGGGGAAATCCTAGGATGAACAACACCTTGTGCGCGGCGTCTGCTCTTTCTCCCTCCCCCTCTGGGGGAGGGCAGGGGTGGGGGCACGCGGCGATTCCGTGGGGCGCCCTGCCTGCCCCCATCCCAGCCTTCCCCCAGAGGGGGAAGGAGCAAGGCAGGTGGCCGGCATGAACAGCGGCGTCCCTCCGCACGCCTGGGTGCCAGTCGACGAACAGATCGGCTGGTACGGCAAGCTGCCGGCCGCCGGCGACTTTCTCTATCGCCGCATGCCGCGCGAGCTGCAGGCCTGGTGGGACCGCTGGATGCAGAACGGCCTGGGCAGCTTCAAGCGCTGGCCCGATGCGATGACGCAACACTACGCGGTGGCACCGGTGTGGAACTTCGCCATTCCCGCCACGCAGGGCGTCGACGCCGTGCAGTTCGGCTGCATCGCGCCGAGCTGCGACCGCGTGGGCCGCTACTACCCCGTCTGCATCACGCTGCAGGTGGCCGCGCGCAACTATCGCCCGTCGGTGCTCGAAGGCTCGGCCGAGTGGTACTGGCAGTGCGGCAGCGCGCTGCTGCAGGCCATTCGTCATGGCGTGGCGCCCGACCAGTTCGACAGCCAGGTGCTGGCCGCGGGCCGCGCCGGCTTCCAGACCGCCAGCGGCGGCTCGGACGACATCCTCTCGATTCTCGGGCCGACGGCCGGCGGCGCGGGCGCGCGGCAGCGCCTGGGCTGGCCCGAGCTTCCACTGTGTTTCGACCCCTTCGGCAGCACCAGCTACTGGTGGACCAACCAGGCCGATGGATCGCCGCTGCGCACCGCCGCCCATGGCGGCGGCCTCAACACACCGTTGTTTTCCAAGTTGTTTTCGCAGGGACACGTGCCATGGGCATGAAGCACCAGATGAGCCATGAGAGCCACCGCCCCGCAGGAGAAGAAGCATGACCACGACGCACGGCACCGCAAGCCCGCCGGCCGACACGCAGGAGGAACGGCCGCATCCGCTGGGTGTGAACCACCGGCTTGACGAATTCGAGCTGCTGGAGGTGATCGGCGAAGGCGGCTTCGGCATCGTCTACCGGGCCTACGACCACTCGCTGCAGCGCGAAGTGGCGATCAAGGAATACATGCCTTCCATGCTCGCGCGCCGCGTGGGCGACAACAGCGTGCACGTGCGTTCCGAGCGGGTCACGGCCACCTTCCAGGCGGGCCTGCGCAGCTTCATCAACGAGGCGCGCACGCTCGCGCAGTTCAGCCACCCGGCGCTGGTGCGCGTGCATCGCTTCTGGGAGGCCAACTCCACCGCCTACATGGCGATCCAGCTCTACAAGGGCCGCACGCTGCGCCGCCTGGCCGAGGACGAGCCGGGCAAGATCACCGAGCCCTGGCTGGTCGGCATGCTCGGGCCGCTGCTGGGGGCGCTCGAGACGCTGCACCGCAGCCAGTGCTTCCATCGCGACATCGCACCCGACAACATCTTCATCCAGCAGGACGACCTGCCGGTGCTGCTCGACTTCGGCGCGGCGCGCAAATCGATCGCCGACCTCGTCGACGAGGTGGCGGTGATGGTGAAGTCGGGCTACTCGCCCATCGAGCAGTACGCCGACGACAACACCCTGCTGCAGGGCGCGTGGACCGACCTGTATGCCCTGGGCGCGGTGCTGTACCGCGCGGTCACCGGCCATCCGCCGCCTTCGGCCGTGGTGCGCAGCGTGCAGGACGCCTACGTGCCGCTGTCCTCGATGGACCGCGCCGACCTGAGCCCGGCCTTCTGCGCTGCGGTCGATCACACGCTGGCCGTGCACAGCAAGGACCGCACGCAGACCGTCGCCGCCTTCGCGGCCGAACTGGGGCTGGTGAAGCTCGGCGACATCTACGTGAGTGGCATGGGCGCGCCGACGGTGATCATTCCCGCGACGCCCGTGCCGGCAACCCCGCCGCCTCCGCCGCTGGAGCCGCAGCAGTTCTCGCCGGTGTCGGCGCCGGCACCGCTGGAACCGGTGCCGGTGGCGATGGCAGCGCCCGAGCTGCCGAAGGCGCCTGCGCCACAGGACAGTCGCAGCAAGGCGCCTGGCCGCAAGGCCGCGGCGCCCGCGCAGAAGAAGAAACCCGCATTCCCGCGGTGGGGCCTGGTGGGCGGGCTCGTGATCGCGCTCGTGGCCGTGGGCAGCTGGATCGGCCTGCGCCTGACCTCGGGCATGCAGCCGCAGGACGCCAAGACCGCGATGGTGCCGGCGCCGCCGCCGCCGGCCGCGCCGATGTCGAGCAACACCGCACCGCCGGTGGCGATGCCGCCGCCCGCCACCGACGGCGTGCCACCAACCGTGGCCGGCGCACCCGCCGCACCGCCGCCCGCCACGCCGGCCAGCGCGCCTGCTGCCGCCGCGGGTCCGCTGGCACCGCTGGAGACCGTGCCGGTCGTCCCGCCGGCCGCGCCGCCCGAATCCGCGCTGGCCACCGCCGAGGCCGAAGACTGGAATCTCGCGCAGACCGAGAACACGCGCGAAGGCTACGAGGCCTACCTGCGCCGCTACCGCCGCGGCGTGCATGCGCGCGAGGCGCGCAACGCCCTCGCCGAGATCAACCGGCTCTCGCCGCCGTCCGTGCCCCTCGTGCCGGGCACACAGCCGCCGGGCACCACGACGACCGTGGCGGGTGCGACACCCGGCACCCCGGGCGCTGCCGCCACCCCTGCACCAGCTCCAGCGGCGGCGCCGGGCCTGGGACGCGTGCTGTTCAACGTCCGCCCGTGGGGCCAGGTGTTCGTCGACGGCGCGGACCGCGGCGTGAGCCCGCCGCTCAAGTCACTGTCGCTGCGCCCGGGCATCTACAACATCGAAGTGCGCAACGGCGACCTCGAGGTCTACCGGCAGCGGGTGACGGTGCAGGACAGCAAGTCGGCGCCCATGGTGGCGCACGAGTTCAAGTAGCAGTACGCCGGCGCTGGCGGCTGGGTCGCGTTCATGTGCGGCTGTGCAGCGCCCTGCGGTACTGCACCGCCTCCGCCAGATGCTCGACCTGCACGGCGTCCGACGAGCCCAGGTCCGCAATCGTCCGCGCCACTTTCAGCGCGCGGTGCGTGCTGCGCGCCGACCATCCGAGCTTGGACGCCGCGTTGAACATGAACCGGCGGGCCGCGTCGTCGAGCCCGGCGTGCCGGTCGATCGCCGCGCTCTGCAGCGACTGGTTCGCGTACCCCTGCCGCTGCATCGCGCGCTCGCGCGCCCCGATCACCCGGCCGCGGATGCTTTCCGTCGACTCCCCCGCCGGCGCGTCGAGCAGCAACTGCGCCGACACCGCCGGTACCTCGATGTGCAGGTCGATGCGGTCCAGCAGCGGACCGCTGAGCTTGCCCTGGTAGCGCGAGACCTGGTCGGGCGTGCAGCGGCAGGCCTTCGATGCGGACCCCAGGTAGCCGCAAGGGCAGGGGTTCATCGCGGCGATCAATTGAAAGCGCGCCGGGAATTCGGCGCTGCGCGCGGCCCGTGAGATGGTGATCGTGCCGGTCTCCAGCGGTTCGCGCAGCGCTTCCAGTGCAGAGCGTGTGAATTCGGGAAATTCATCGAGAAACAGTACGCCGTGGTGCGCTCTTGAAATCTCGCCGGGCCTCGGCGGAGAGCCGCCACCCACCAGCGCCACCGCACTGGATGTGTGATGCGGCGAAGACGTAGGCCGTGTCATCCAGCGCTGCGTCGCGAAGCGCCCGCCCAGGCTGGCCACTGCGGCGCTCTCCAAGGCTTCGTCGATGCTCATCGCGGGCAGCAGCCCGGCGAAGCGCTGGGCGAGCATGGACTTGCCCGAGCCGGGTTCGCCCATCATCAGCAGGCTGTGGCCGCCGGCCGCCGCGATCTCCAGCGCGCGCTTGGCGCTCGCGTGTCCCTTGACGTCGGCCAGGTCGGCATAGTGCGGCACGCCTGCGCCGGGCGCTGCACGCACGCGCGCCCAGCCGTCGGCCGGCGGGTCGGGCCACTGGGAGGCGGCCTCGCTGTCGGCGACGAACTGGCGCACCACGTCCAGCAGGTGCCGGGCGCCGTAGACCTCGCCGTCGGGCACCAGTGCGGCCTCCTGCGCACTGTCCAGGGGCAGCACCAGCCGCGTGGCCACACCGCGCGTGTGCAGGGCCAGTGCCATCGCCAGGGCGCCGCGCACGGGCCGCAGCTCGCCCGACAGGGACAGCTCGCCCGCGAACTCGTGCCCGGCCAGCCGGGCGTTGTCGATCTGCCCGCTGGCCGCGAGGATGCCCAGCGCGATCGGCAGATCGAAGCGCCCCGAATCCTTCGGCAGGTCGGCCGGCGCGAGGTTGACGACGATCTTCTTGTTGTTGGGGTACTCCAGCCCCGCATTCTGGATGGCCGAGCGCACCCGCTCGCGGGCCTCCTTGACCTCGGTTTCCGCCAGTCCGACCAGCGTGAAGCTCGGCAAGCCGTTCGCCAGATGCACCTCGACAGTGACACTGGCCGCTTCCAGCCCCAGCAAAGCGCGGCTTTGCACCAAAGACAGTCCCATTCTTCTCCCTCTCCCCAGTATGGTGCGTGATTTTTCCCGGACCCGCGGTGGTGCAGCGCACCGGATAACTGCAACCACCCCGCAACAGACGTTGTAACGATTTGGCTCTCAACCGAGACAGCGTCAGGTGGGCGCGAGGACCGGTATTCGTGCACTTTGGCACGCTCCCTGCTTTGAGCCTCCAGGTTCACAACACACTTGCGAGGAGTTTCCCGATGACGCACCGTACCGCCGTCCAGGCGCTGATCGTTCTGGCCACTGCATTGACCGCGTCGGGCGCAGCCCTTGCGCAGGCAACGACGGATGCCGCAGCACCTGCGGCAGCGCCCGCCCAGAATCTCACGGGCAATGTGTCCATCACCACGAACTACAAGTTCCGTGGCCAGGACCAGGACATGATCGGCAAGAACGACTACGCCAAGACCAAGGGCTTCAAGCCCGCCATCCAGGGCGGCCTGGACTACGCCTTCGGCGACAGCGGCTTCTACGTCGGCAACTGGAACTCCAGCGTCAACTGGCTCAAGGGCAACAGCATCGAAATGGACGTGTACGGCGGCTACAAGTTCAAGGCCGGCCCGCTGGACATGGACGTCGGTGCGCTTTCCTACATCTACCCGGGCAACTCCTCGGGCAACACCACCGAGCTGTACGTGGGCGCCACCTACGCCAATGAAAGCCTCGGCTCCTTCACTGCCAAGTACTCGCATACCGTGTCGAAGGACTACTTCGGCTACGCAGGCAACAAGGCCGGCTCGGGCCTGAAGGGCACCAACACCGGCTACCTGAACCTGTCGTACAGCAAGGAGNACCGTGTCGAAGGACTACTTCGGCTACGCAGGCAACAAGGCCGGCTCGGGCCTGAAGGGCACCAACACCGGCTACCTGAACCTGTCGTACAGCAAGGAGATCGTGCCCAAGGTCACGCTGAAGGCGGCCGTCGGCTACACGAACATGTCGAGCGACATCCGCAGCCTGGGCTACAAGAGCTACGTCGACTACAACGTCGGCGCGAGCTACGACTTCGGCAACGGCCTGTCGCTGACCGGCTCAGTGCAGGGCGCCAACAAGAAGAGCTCGTATGTCGCCGTCGCGAACCCGGGCATCGACCTGGGCTTTGGCCCCTTCGGCCAGACGACCTACTCGCCCAACAAGGCGCGCTTCATCCTGACGCTGACGAAGACGCTGTAAATAAAACAACGAGGTGCGGCCCAAGCTGCCGCACCATTTCATTTCCATCCGAAGGAGAAAACTCATGAAGCTGGTCACAGCCATCATCAAACCGTTCAAGCTCGACGAGGTGCGCGAAGCACTGTCGGCCATCGGCGTGCAGGGGATCACCGTCACCGAGGTGAAGGGCTTCGGCCGCCAGAAGGGCCACACGGAGCTCTACCGCGGCGCGGAGTACGTGGTCGACTTCCTGCCCAAGGTCAAGATCGAGGCGGCCGTCTCGGACGACCTCGTCGACCGCGTGATCGAGGCCGTCGAAGGCGCGGCGCGCACCGGCAAGATCGGCGACGGCAAGATCTTTGTCTACAACCTCGAACAAGTCGTTCGCATCCGCACCGGCGAAACGGGCCGCGAAGCCCTCTGATCGAGTCCAGGCCCGAAAGAACAACGATTATGAAAAAACTGCTTGTCTCTCTTGCGTTCGGTTTGAGTGTGCTGGCTGCCGGCACCACCGCCCTTGCACAAACGCCCGCGGCCACGGCCGAGGCGCCCGCTGCTTCGGCATCCGCACCCGCGGCGGCTGCTCCTGCGGCAGCGCCCGCCGCAACTGCGCCCGCCGCCGCCCCCGCGGCGCCCGCAGCCGCACCGGCTCCGAAGATCGACTCCGGCGACACCGCCTGGATGCTGACTTCGACGCTTCTCGTGATCCTGATGACCATCCCCGGCCTTGCGCTGTTCTACGGCGGCCTGGGCCGCTCGAAGAACATGCTGTCGGTGCTGATGCAGGTCTTCGTGATCTTCTCGCTGATCAGCATCCTGTGGGCCATCTACGGCTACAGCCTGGCCTTCTCGGGTGACGGAAACTTCTTCGGCACCTTCGACAAGATCTTCATGAAGGGCATCACGCAGGAGACCTTCGGCGCGCTGACCACGATTCCCGAATACGTGTTCGTCGCCTTCCAGGGCACGTTCGCGGCCATCACCGTGGCGCTGATCGTCGGCGCCTTCGCAGAGCGCGCCAAGTTCTCGGCCGTGCTGCTGTTCTCGGTGCTGTGGTTCACCTTCAGCTACGTGCCGATCGCCCACATCGTGTGGGGCGGCGGCCTGCTGGGCAAGGACGGCGCGCTGGACTTCGCCGGCGGCACCGTGGTGCACATCAACGCCGGTGTGGCCGGCCTGGTCGGTGCCTACATGGTCGGCAAGCGCGTCGGCTACGGCAAGGAAGCGTTCACGCCTCACTCGCTCACGCTCACCATGGTCGGCGCTTCGCTGCTGTGGGTCGGCTGGTTCGGCTTCAACGCCGGCTCGGCTGGTGCTGCCAACGCCGTCGCCGGCCTGGCCTTCATCAACACGGTGCTCGCCACCGCTGCCGCGGCCCTGTCGTGGATCCTGGGTGAAAGCCTGCACAAGGGCAAGGCCTCGATGCTGGGTGCTGCATCGGGCGCCGTCGCTGGCCTCGTGGCCGTCACGCCGGCAGCCGGCTTCGTCGGCCCGATGGGTTCGATCGTGCTCGGCCTGCTGGCCGGCCTGGTCTGCCTGTGGGGCGTGGGCGGCCTGAAGCGCATGCTCGGTGCGGACGACGCGTTCGACGTGTTCGGCGTGCACGGCGTAGGCGGCATCCTGGGTGCCATCCTGACCGGCGTGTTCGCGGCCAAGGGCCTCGGCGGCACCGGCGGCGCAACGCCCGACACCTTCGCGATGGGCGCACAGGTCTGGATCCAGATCAAGAGCGTGGCGCTCACGGTCGTGTGGTCCGGCGTGGTGGCCTTCATCGCCTACAAGATCGCCGACCTGACCCTCGGCCTGCGTGTGTCGGAAGAAGAAGAGCGCGAAGGCCTCGACATCTCCTCGCACGGCGAAACCGCATACAACCGCTGATCTGCTTTTGCGGGGCTGCTTCCGGGCAGCTTCGCAACTGAATGCCCCCCAACATTTACAAGAACAATTCTTCGTAACGCTTTTTCAAGCGAGTCTCCTTTGGATGTTCAGCCCGCGAGCGCTCCGGCGCCAGCGGGCTTTTTTTTGCTTGCTGCCGCAATGGCCGGGGGCACAATCGCCACACCATGTGGACCTCCCTCGAAGACAGCCTCTGCGAACTCGGCGAATCGCCGTTCTGGCACCCCGAAGAACGCTCGCTCTACTGGCTCGACATTCCCGGGCGCGCCGTGCTGCGCACGCGCGGTGACATCGGCTCGCCGGAGGCGAAGGTAGAGCGATGGGCGCTGTCCACCGAGCCCGGCTGCATGGCGCCGGCGCGCAGCGGCGGCCTCGTGATTGCATTGCGCGACGGCATCTACCGTGCGCGCCAATGGGGCGGCGAACTGGTCGCGATGGCGCGCGTGGAGCACGACGTGAGCACCATGCGCTTCAACGACGGCAAGTGCGATGCGCTGGGCCGCTTCTGGGCCGGCTCGATCAACGAGGCCAAGGACCGCGCCAATGCCGCGCTCTATTGCCTCGACGCACGCAGCAACACCGGCATCTCGCCGACCATCACGCAGATGGCCAACCAGGCCACCACCGCCAACGGCCTCGCGTTTTCGCCTGACGCCCGCACGCTCTATTGGGCCGACACCCCCGCACACCTGGTGCGCGCGTGGGACTGGGACGCCGAGGGCAATTCGCTCTCGCACGCCCGCGTGTTCCAGCAGTTCGACGCCAAGCCCGAGGGCTGGTCGCCAGACTCGCTGCTGCGCTACGGGGGCCGCCCCGACGGCGCCACCATCGACGCCGAAGGCCACTACTGGGTGGCGATGTTCGAAGGCGCGCAGCTGCTGCGCTTCTCGCCCTCGGGCCAGCAAGTGGCGGCCGTGCCGGTACCCGTGCAGTGCCCGACCATGCCCTGCTTCGGCGGCGAGGACCTGAAGACCCTGTTCATCACCAGCGGCCGCAAGGGCCGGCCTGCTGCCGAGATCGAGCAGCGGCCTGCCTCGGGCACGGTGATCTCGATGCGGGTCGAGACGCGAGGGTTGCCTGTGAACTTCTTCGAGGACTGATTGGCGTGAAGCGCGTTGTTCGGGGTGTGATCACGCCGACGGGGTACCTTGCTCCGCGAATGTCCCCCGCCTTCGGCTCCTCCTTTATTTCGCTGCGCAAGGCACCCCATCGGCGTGATCGATCAGAGCAGTCGTTGATCGGCGAGCACAACAGCAGCGCCCCTCGTGCACAGGGCACCGGGTGCTCCCCGCAGCGAAATAAAGGAGGAGGCCGAAGGCCGGGGGACATTCGCGGAGGGGAGTACCCGGTGTCCTGTGCACGCGCCCTGAACGCGATCGTCCCGCAAAGAAGCTAAGACGCCATGGTTGCGCAGCACATCCCCCCGATCCAATGCCTGCTGACCTTCGAGGCCGTTGCAAGGCTGCGGCACGCGGGCCGCGCGGCCGACGAGCTGTGCGTCACGCCCAGCGCGGTGAGCCACCGCATCCGCCAGCTCGAATCGCACGTTGGCTTCAGGCTCTTCGGGCGCAGCGACTTCAGCCTGACGGCTGACGGCGCGGCCTACCTCGCCAACGTGCGCACCGGGCTCGCCGCGCTGCAGGCCATGCCGCTCGGCGCCAATGCCGCGCAGCGCGCCACCCGCCTGCGCATTGCCGTCACGCCCACCTTCAGCCGGCAGTTCCTCATGCCCCGGCTGGAGCTGTTCCGCAACATCTACCCCGACATCGAGCTGGTGCTGCAGGTGTCGATCCCGCTGCTCGATGTGACGGCCGAGCAGGCTGATCTCGAAGTGCGCTACGGCCCCGGCGGGTATGCCGACTGCGAGCACCGGCTGTTGCTCGAGGAGCAGGTGATGCCCGCCTGCAGCCCCAGCTACCTCAACGAGTTCGGGCCGTTCACGGGTTTTCGCACCGCGGCGGAGATCGCCAGCGCGCGGCTGATCCGCAGCCCGCTCGAACCCTGGGGCACCTGGTTCGCGAGCTGCGGGCTCGACCAGCCCGAGCCGAACATCGGCGCGCAGTTCAACGACCTGGGGCTCGTGTACGACGCCGCCGCCAGCGGCTTCGGCATTGCGCTGGTGCGGCAGAAGCTGGGCGCGGCGTGGTTCGAATCGGGCCGGCTGGTGGCGCTGTCCGAGCAGGCCGTGCCGTCGCCGCACCGGCACTACATCTGCTGGCAGCCGGGCACGCTGGAGCGCTGGGAGTGCGCAGCCTTCGCCGATTGGCTGGAACAGAGCCTGCGCTGAAGAACCAATCACCACGTTCGCAAAGTTCTCTCAAGCGGCCGGCAAAAATCCATCAATCCAGGGCTGCCGCAATTCCGTAGAGTGCGTGAAGTAAACCCCGAGACATCCCGCGAGCAGAAGAAAGCAGAAAGAGGTCGCCGCATGAATGCGCCGCTCACCCCCACGCAGCACGATTCGCTGCAGAAAACACAGCGCCAGTCAGAAGTGGTGCGCGCGCTGCAGGCCCATCTGCCCGCCCACGCGCTGATCTGGCATGCCGAAGACACCACGCCCTACGAATGCGACGGCCTCACCGCCTACCGCGCCCGCCCGCTGGTGGTGGCCCTGCCCGAGACCGAGGCGCAGGTGGCCGCAGTGCTCAAGACCTGCCACCAAATCGGCGTGCCCGTGGTGGCGCGCGGCGCGGGCACCGGGCTCTCGGGCGGCGCCATGCCGCACACCATGGGCGTGACCATGTCGCTCGCCAAGTTCAACCGCATCCTGAAGATCGACCCGGTCAGCCGCACGGCCGTCGTGCAGTGCGGCGTGCGCAACCTCGCCATCAGCGAGGCGGCCGCGCCTTTCAACCTCTACTACGCTCCCGATCCGTCGAGCCAGATCGCCTGCACCATCGGCGGCAACGTGGCCGAGAACTCGGGCGGCGTGCACTGCCTGAAGTACGGCTTGACACTGCACAACGTGCTGCGCGTGCGCGGCTTCACGGCCGAGGGCGAGCCCATCGAGTTCGGCGGCGAGGCGCTGGACGCGCCGGGGCTCGACCTGCTCGCGCTCGTCATCGGCAGCGAAGGCATGCTGGCCGTGACCACCGAGGTCACCGTCAAGCTCGTACCGAAACCGCAGCTCGCGCGCTGCATCATGGCCAGCTTCGACGACGTGCGAAAGGCCGGCGACGCGGTGGCCGCGGTGATCGCGGCCGGCATCATCCCGGCGGGCCTGGAGATGATGGACAAGCCCATGACCGCCGCCGTCGAAGACTTCGTGCGCGCGGGCTACGACCTCGACGCGGCGGCCATCCTGCTGTGCGAATCCGACGGCACGCCCGAAGAGGTCGAGGAAGAAATCGGCCGCATGACCGCCGTGCTGCGCGGCTGCGGCGCCACCGCCATCGCGTGCAGCAACAGCGAGGAAGAGCGCATGAAGTTCTGGAGCGGGCGCAAGAACGCGTTCCCCGCCTCGGGCCGCATCAGCCCCGACTACATGTGCCTGGACTCGACCATCCCGCGCAAGCGTCTCGCGGACATCCTGCTGGCCATCCAGCAGATGGAGAAGAAGTACAACCTGCGCTGCTGCAACGTGTTCCACGCGGGCGATGGCAACCTGCACCCGCTGGTGCTGTTCGATGCCAACGACCCCGACGAGCTGCACCGCTGCGAGCTGTTCGGCGCCGACATCCTTGAGACCAGCGTCGCGATGGGCGGCACGGTGTCGGGCGAACACGGTGTGGGCGTGGAGAAGCTCAACAGCATGTGCGTGCAGTTCACTGCAAGCGAGAACGAGCAGATGTTCGGCGTGAAGCGAGCTTTCGATCCCGAGGGCATGTTGAATCCCGGCAAGGTGATTCCCACGCTGCAGCGCTGCGCCGAGTACGGCAAGCAGGTGGTGCGCGGGGGGACGTTGCAGCATCCGGATCTGCCGAGGTTCTGACATGGCGATCTGTTTTAACCCGTGGGTTCATTCGGGGCGCGCTCACGCCGACGGGGTACCTTGCTCCGCGAATGTCCCCCGGCCTTCGGCCTCCTCCTTTATTTCGCTGCGCAAGGCACCCCGCCGGCGTGATCGATCAGAGCACTTGTTGATCGGCCAGCACAAGAGCAGCGCTCGTTGTGCACAGGGCGCAGGGTGCTCCCCGCAGCGAAATAAAGGAGGAGCCGAAGGCGGGGGACATTCGCGGAGGGGAGTACCCGGTGGCCTGTGCACGCACCCTGAACAACGACACCCGCGATGGAGTCATCGATGAACACCGACACAGCACTCCACCAGATCGTCGAGCGCATCCGTGCCGCAGCTGCAGCCAATACGCCGCTGTGCATCCGCGGCGGCGGCACCAAGGATTTCTACGGCGAGGCGCCGCATGGCGAGGTCTTGAGCACAGCCGACCTCACCGGCATCACGAGCTACGAACCAAGCGAGCTGGTCGTCACCGTGCGCGCCGGCACGCCGCTCGCCGAACTGGAAGCGGCGCTTGCGGAAAAAGGCCAGTGCCTGCCGTTCGAGCCACCACGCTTCGGCAGCAACGGCACCGTCGGCGGCATGGTCGCGGCAGGCCTCAGCGGCCCGGCGCGCGCGAGCGTCGGCGCGGTGCGCGACTACGTGCTCGGCACCACGCTGGTCAACGGCCGCGGCGAGCTGCTGACCTTCGGCGGGCAGGTGATGAAGAACGTCGCGGGCTACGACGTTTCGCGCGTGCTGGCCGGTTCGCTCGGCACGCTGGGCGTGATCGCCGAGGTCAGCCTCAAGGTGCTGCCGGTGCCGCCCGCCGAGGCCACGCTCGAATTCGCATGCGGGCAGGCCGATGCGCTGCGGCTGCTCAACGAATGGGGCGGCCGGCCGCTGCCGCTGAACGCGAGCTGCTGGTTCGAATACGCCGGCGCGGGCGCGCTCTACCTGCGGCTGCGCGGCGCGGTCGCCGCTGTGGAAGCCGCATGCGAGCACCTCGGCGGCGAGCGCAAGGACAACGCGCGCGCCGCGGCCGACTGGCAATCGCTGCGCGACCAGCAGCTGTCGTGGTTCGCCACAGAAGAGGGCCCCGATGCGCTCTGGCGCGTGTCCGTGCCGCAGACCGCGCCCGTGTTGTCGATCGACGGCGCGGCGCCGCTGATCGAATGGCACGGCGGCCAGCGCTGGTACAAGGCGCCGCCTTCGCAGGCCGCGCGCATCCGCGAGATCGCGCGAGCGGCGGGTGGCCATGCCACGTTGTTCCGCCTGCCGGGTTCGGGCACGCAGGGCGGGGTGCCGCGCTTCGACGCGCTGAGCGCGCCCGTCGAGCGCATCCAGCGCGCGCTGATGCGCGAGTTCGACCCGTACGGCATCTTCAATCGCGGCCGCCTGCTTGCCGCCAACTGACAAGAACAAGAAACCACGACGCCATGCAAACCGAGCTCGCCCCCGAATTCAAAGGCACCGACGAAGGCCGCGAGGCCGAAGCCATTCTTCGCAAGTGCGTGCACTGCGGCTTCTGCACCGCCACCTGCCCGACCTACCAGCTGCTCGGCGACGAGCTAGACGGCCCGCGCGGGCGCATCTACCTCATCAAGCAGGTGCTCGAGGGCAAGGCGCCCACGCGCAGCACGCAGCTGCACCTGGACCGCTGCCTCACCTGCCGCAACTGCGAGAGCACCTGCCCGAGCGGCGTGCAGTACGGCCACCTGGTCGACATCGGCCGCAAGATAGTCGACGAGAAAGTGCCGCGTCCCGCAATGGAATCTGCGCAGCGCTGGGTGCTGAAGGAAGGCCTGCCGTCACCGTTCTTCGGCCCCGCGATGAAGCTGGGCCAGTCGGTGCGCGGCCTGCTGCCCGAGGCGCTGAAGGCCAAGGTGCCCGCGAAGCAGGAGGCCGGCGCATGGCCCACCGCCACGCACGCGCGCAAGGTGCTGATGCTCGCGGGCTGCGTGCAGCCTTCGATGATGCCGAACATCAACAGTGCCACCGCGCGTGTGCTCGACGCGGCCGGCATACAGGCGGTGATCGCACCCGAAGCCGGTTGCTGCGGCGCGGTGAAGTTCCACCTCAACGACCAGGACGGAGGCAAGGCGCAGATGCGCGCCAACATCGACGCGTGGTGGCCCTTCGTGGAACGCAACGAGGTGGAGGCCATCGTGATGAACGCCTCGGGCTGCGGCGTCACCGTGCGCGAGTACGGCCACATCCTGCAGCACGACGCGGCCTACGCACTGAAGGCGACACGCATCAGCGAGCTCACGCGCGACCTGAGCGAATTGCTGCCGGACCTCGTGCCTGCCCTGAAGGCCCGCGTGCGCGCGCCGCAGGGCGTGGTGGCCTACCACCCGCCGTGCACGCTGCAGCACGGCCAGAAGCTGCGCGGCGGCGTCGAGACGCACCTGCGCGCGCTGGGCTTCGACATCCGCGTGGCCATGAACGAATCGCACCTGTGCTGCGGCTCGGCCGGCACCTACTCTGTGCTGCAGCCCGAGCTGGCCTATCCGCTGCGCGACCGCAAGCTGGAGCACCTGAAGCAGCTGCAGCCCGCCACCATCGCGTCGGCCAACATCGGCTGCATCACGCACCTGCAAAGCGGCAGCGGCGACACACCGGTGCGGCACTGGATCGAGCTGCTCGACGCGGCGCTGGACGCGGCCTGATCGCACAGCGGGGGAGGGCGCGGTCCGACTCGCGCGGGCGCCGTTCGCGGCGCATCATGGCGGCACCGAATCCGCTAGCAAGGAGGCTGCGCAATGTTCCATGTTCAGGCACCCCTCGTTTCTTTCACGCTGCGGCGCGTGCTGCTGGCCTGCCTCTGCGCGGCCGGTGCGATGGCCGCGCAGGCGCAAGGCGCCATGCCGCCCTGGCAGGGCACGGGCGCGGCGCGCTATGTGTGTGGCGGCATCGGCTCCGACGAATCGACGGCCATGCGCGCCGCGATGAAGGACCATCCGCTGGCCCTGCTGTTCGCGCGCACCGACGGCGCCTACCTGGCCAATGTCGACGTGACGATCAAGGGCGGCGATGCCAACAGCGCTGCCGCGCTCGCGTTCCGCGCCAACGGCCCGGTCTGCCTGGTCGACCTGCCGAACGGGCGCTACGTGATCGACGCCGCCGCTCCTGGCGGTGCCGTCAAGAGCGAGACCGTGACGGTGGGCGGTGGCTCGAAGACGGCCGACTTCAGGTTCTAGCCCAGGCTGCTGGCAGCCTCAGCCGGCCGCCTCAGCCGGCAGCCTCAGCCGGCCGCCTCAGCCGGCCGCCTCAGCCGGCCGCCGCCAGCGCCGCTTCCACATCGCGCGTCAGCGAGGCCGGCGTGTCCAGCGGCGCGTAGCGCTTGAGCACGGTGCCGTCGCGCCCGATGAGGAACTTGGTGAAGTTCCACTTGATGGCCGTACTGCCCAGCAGGCCCGGCTTTTCCTTCGTGAGCCACTGGTACAGCGGCGCGGCGTTGCTGCCGTTCACGTCGATCTTCTCCATCATCGGGAAGCTCACGCCGTAGTTCGTGGTGCAGAAGGCGCCGATTTCCTCGTTGGTGCCCGGGTCCTGCGCGCCGAACTGGTTCGACGGAAAGCCCAGCACCGCGAGCCCCTGGTCGGCGTACTTCTCGTGCAGCGCCTCCAGCCCGGCGAACTGCGGCGTGAAGCCGCATTTGCTGGCGGTGTTGACGATCAGCAGCACCTTGCCCTTGAAGGCGGAGAGCTTTACCGGCTTGCCGTCGATCCGGTTGGCCTCGAAGTCGTAGACGCTGGTCATGCTGTTTCTCCTCAGGTGGGGGAAGAGGCGCGATCATCACTCCGCCCGGGCGTTCGTGCAAACGCCGACCAGACGGCGCCCAGCACGATCAGCGCGCCGCCCAAGAGGATGCGCGGCTCCATCGTGGCCGCGCCGAGCGCCACCGACGACACGCTCGCGAACAGCACCTCCGACAGCATGATCACCGAGGTCGCGGCGGCCGTGAGCCGGGCCGCGCCGTATTGCAGGCACACGTTGGCGAACACGAAGCCGGTGCCCAGCAGCACGGCCCAGCCGAACCAGCCCGGCGAGGCGCGCAGCGGCGAATCGAATGCGCCGAGCGCGGTGCCGCCCAGCGCCGCGGCGCCGGCCACGAAGGCGCAGCCGCAGAACATCGACAGCGCGCGCGACTCGCCCGGGGCCTGCCGCAGATGGCGCAGCGCGATGTTGGTGACGGCAAAGCTGAAGCCCGCCGCCACGCCCAGCCAGTCGGGCAGGCTCGACGGCACCGGCCAGTCGGTGCCGGGCGCCTTCAGCACCACCACCACGCCGGTGAGCGCCAGCGCCACGCGCGCCAGCGCGCCGCCGGTCGGCCGCTCGCCGAGCAGCAGCCAGCCCAGCAGCACGCTCCACAGCGGCATCAGGTAGAACAGCAGCACCACGCGCACCACGTCGCCCTGCGTCACGGCCCAGTTGAAACCCACGTTGGTGAAGCCGGCCGCGAGGCCCAGCAGTGCCAGCATCGGAAAGGCAGCGAAGCCTTTCCACGCGTGCCGTCGCAAAAGCCCCATCGCGGCGGAGATGACCAGGTAGATCAGGCAGGTGGCCCACAGCGGATGCAGGCCGTGGCTCGCGATCTGGCGAAACGGAAACCACGAAACGCCCCAGACGAAGGCGTTGAAGACGAGCGCGAGAGCTGCTTGCATTGGGACGGGAATTTTCGTGGGACACCGAGGAACCGGATTTGCCGGGCCTCCGGTGTCGCCCCCGGCGAGGGGGAAGGCGCAGCGACACGAAGTGCGCGCAGCCTGGGGGAGAGCCCAGGAACACGCAGCCTGGGGGAGGTCAATGATGCTTGTCGCTGCGGGCGATGGCCAGCAGATGCTCGATCTCTTCCGGGTATTTCTTCAGGTTGCTGTCATACCAGTGCTTGATGAGCCACATGCATCCCGCCACCACGAGGCCGAACGCACTGATCGCGCCGTACGCCGAGAGGCCAAGGCCCGTGCACACGCTGTAGAAGCCGCCGAGCAGGAGGATGCAGGCCTGCTCGTTGAAGTTCTGTACCGCGATGGAGCGGCCCGCGCCCATCAGGTTGTGGCCGCGATGCTGCAGCAGCGCATTCATCGGCACCACCAGGAAACCGCCCAGGCCGCCCAGCAGGATCAGGAACGGCACCGCCAGCCACACGTTGCCGATGAAGTTCATGCAGATCACCATCAGCCCCATCGCGATGCCCATGGGAATCACGCGCGTGGCCATGTCCAGCCGCATGCGCATCGAGGCCACGACCGCGCCCACGGCCGTGCCGATGGTCACCACGCCCGTCAGCGCCGAGGCCTGCGTGGTGTTGTAGCCCAGAGCCAGCGAGGCCCAGGCCAGCACGATGTACTTGAGGTTGCCGCCCGCGCCCCAGAACAGCGTGGTGGTGGCCAGCGAGATCTGGCCGAGGCGGTCGCGCCACAGGCGGGCGTTGCAGTGCCAGAAGTCGGGCAGCAGCGCGGCGATGTTGCGCGCCAGGCCCTGTTCGGGGTTGGAGCGCAGCGGGCGCATCTCGACCCCGGTGTGCGGGATGCGCGTGTTGAACCATGCTGCCAGCACGTAGACGAAGATCAGCACCGAGATCGCGGCCTCGGCCGGCGAGTCGATGCCGGTATCGATGAACGGGAGGTCGAAGGCCAGCAGCTTGCTGGAAATGGCGTGCCCCACCAGCGTGCCGCCGAGCACGATGCCCAGCAGGATCGACGCGATGGTCAGTCCTTCGATCCAGCCGTTGGCCTTGACCAGCTGGGACGCCGGCAGCAGCTCGGTCAGGATGCCGTACTTCGCCGGCGAATACGCCGCGGCGCCGAGCCCCACGATCGAATACGACAGCAGCGGATGCGAGCCGAACAGCATCATCAGGCAGCCCACCACCTTGATGGCATTGCTGATGAACATCACCTTGCCTTTGGGCAAGGCATCGGCAAAAGCGCCCACCAGCGGCGCGAGCACCACATAGAAGACCGCGAAGATAGGCACCAGGGCTGCGCGCTGCCATTCGGGCGCACCCGAACTTCGCATGAGGTCGACCGCAACAACGAAAAGCGCTTGGTCGGCCAGCGACGAAAAGAACTGGGCCGACATGATCGTGTAGAAACCGCGCTTCATCGATGGGCTGGCTGGCCAGAGGGGTCTGCTGGCGGTAGTGAAAAAGTGTTGCGCTGCGGGCGAATGGGCGGTTATAGCATGGGGGTGGGGCGCGGAATTAGGGATCCCTACGGTGTTCAACCCCATTCCCGAAGATGCTAAAACGTGGTCTGCATTGTCCCCGAGTCTTCCCCGGAATTCCCATGCCGCGTCCCATTCTCGCCACCGTCCATACCGGCGCCCTGCGTCACAACCTCGAGCGGGCGCGTCGCTCGGCCCTGGAGGCCCGCGTCTGGGCCGTCGTCAAGGCCAATGCCTATGGCCATGGCATCGAGCGGGTCTATGAAGGCTTGCGGGGCGCCGATGGCTTCGCGCTGCTCGACCTGGCCGAGGCCGAGCGCGTGCGCGCACTCGGTTGGCGCGGCCCGGTGCTGCTGCTCGAAGGAGTGTTCGACGCCCGCGACCTGGAGCTGTGCTCGCGGCTGGACCTCTGGCACACCGTGCACTGCGACGAGCAGATCGACATGCTCGCCGCCCACAAGACCCTGAAGCCGCAGCGCGTGTTCCTGAAGATGAACTCGGGCATGAACCGCCTGGGCTTCACGCCCGAGCGCTTCGGCTCCGCCTGGACTCGCCTGAACGCGCTGACGCAGGTCGACGAGATCTCGCTGATGACCCACTTCAGCGACGCCGACGGCGCGCGCGGCATCGCCCATCAGCTCGCGACCTTCGAGCGCGCCACGCGCGACCTGCCGGGCGAGCGCTCCATCGCCAACAGCGCCGCCACGCTGCGCCACGCCGAGCAGACGCGCGGCGACTGGGTGCGCCCCGGCATCCTGCTGTACGGCAGCGCGCCCGATTTTCCCGAGCACGATGCGGCGCACTGGCAGCTGCAGCCCACCATGACGCTGTCGACCCAGATCATCTCGGTGCAGACGCTGAGGGCCGGCGACACCATCGGCTACGGTTCCAGGTTCACGGCGCAGGGGCCGCTCACCATCGGCATCGCGGCGGTCGGCTATGCCGACGGCTATCCGCGCCACTGCGACAGCGGCACGCCGGTGCTGGTGAACGGCGTGCGCACCCACATGGTCGGCCGCGTGAGCATGGACATGATCACCGTCGACCTCACGAACGTGCCCGACGCGAAGTTCGGCAGCGAGGTCACGCTGTGGGGCAAGTCCGCGAAGACCGGCGCGGTGCTTCCCATCGACGAGGTTGCGAAGGCCGCGGGCACGATCGGCTACGAACTCATGTGCGCCGTGGCGCAGCGCGTGCCTTTCGCCGATCCAGCCCCCACCGAAGGCCGATGAAGATCCTTTCCGACTGGCGCTCCGTGCGCCTGTGGGAAACGCAGGTCGAACGCGACCTGCATCGCAGCTACAGCCTGCGCACGCACGGCATCCTGATCGGCACGTTCACGATGCTGCTGATGTGGGGCGTGTCGGCAATGCAGATGCACCTGCTGCATGTCGACTCGCTGGCAGTGCGCTACTTTCTCACGCTGGGCGTGGGGTACCTGGGCTATCTGCTCGTGCTGCGCTGGTGGGCCAGACGGCTGGTCGAGGGCCGGTCGAAGCTCGATGCCGACGTGGGCGACGGCGCCGATGCCGGCGAGTTCGCGTTCGACGTGGGCAGTCGCCTGGGCAGCGGTGGCGACGGCAGCGTGCTGTCCGATGCGGCGAGCGGCGCGCTCGACATCGCGGGCGGTGCGGACGAAGGCGCAGTCATCGTCGTGCCGGTGATCGCCATCTTCCTGATCTGCGCGGCCGTCGTGCTTGGCGCCGGCTCGCTCGTGCTGCTGTACTTCGGCTGGGATGCGCTGCTGGCCGTGGCCATCGAGGTCGCATTCTCGTACGTGTCGGCCCGCGCAGCGGTGCGCGTGGCGCGCGAGGGTTGGCTCATGGCGGCCGTGCGGCTCACATGGAAGCCGCTGCTGGGCGCGGTGGTCTGCGCGGTGGCCCTGGGCGCGCTGCTCGACCACTTCATGCCGCAGGTCAACTCCCTGCCCGAGGCTGTGCGCGTGCTGCTGAAGAAGAAGCACTGAGCGCACCGAGCAGGTGATCGACCAGCACCTTGCACTTGGGTGCGATGAAGCGGCTGGGCGGGTACAGGATGTAGGCGTGTCCGTGGTAGTTGCCCTGGAACTCCCAATCCGCCAGCACGCGAACCACGCTGCCCGCGTCCAGCGCGTCGCGCGCCATGAACACCGGCACGCAGGCGATGCCGAGGTCCGCCAGCGCGCCTTCGAGCCGCACCTCGCTGTGGTTGGAGATGTAGCGGCCGCGCACGACGACCTCTGCGTCTTCTTCGCCGCTCTTCCTGAAACGCCAGTGGTTGTCCCGCTCGTGCTCGCCGAGCGACAGGCAGCTGTGCGCGAGCAGGTCGTTCGGGTGCGCGATGGCCGTTGCGTGCCGCGCCAGGTAAGCGGGCGTTGCGCACAGGATGTGTTCCACCGCCATCAGCTTGCGCGCCACCAGCCCTTCGGGCGGCTCTGTCGTCAGCCGCACCACCAGGTCGACGCCCTCGCGGATCGCATCGACGTCGCGGTCGGCCACGATGAGCTGCACGTCCACATCCGGATAGCGCTGCAGGAAGCCGAGGATGTGCGGATGCAGCACGCGCCGCGCAAAGGCCTTGGGCGCGCTGATGCGCACCAGTCCGCTCGGCTTGCTGGAGAACTGCTGCCCGATCTCCATCGCGCCCTGCGCCGCCAGCACCAGCTCGCGGCAGCGCGCGAAGGCCTCGGCGCCGGGTTCGGTCAGCCGCAGCTGGCGCGTCGTGCGCTGCAGCAGCTGCACGCCGATTTCCTTTTCGAGCCGCTTCACCTGCCGGCTCGCGGCCGATGGCGTCATGCCCAGCAGATCGGCCGCTGCGGAGAAGCTGCCCAGCTCGGCGACCCGCAGGAAGGTCACCATCTCGGGCAGCACTTTGAGAAATGAATTCGTTCCCACGACGCAATAGTCCTGTTCCGGCCGACGGCTGTGCGGCCCGTGTGATGCCCAGAACAATTCTTCCCTTGTGGGTTGTTCATGGACGGCGGGTCGACAGTATGGGTTCAAAGCAAAAGGGCGGCGCGGTCGCATGGGGCGCGCCGGGCGCCAGCAAGTGGGCGGGCATCGGCGCCGCCGAAGTCATGCTGCTGCTCGTGGCGGCGGTGTGGGGCGGCAGCTATGCGGTCGCCAAGCAGGCCACGCAGCAACTGCCCGTGCTGGAGTTCATCGCGCTGCGCTTCGGACTGACCTTCGTCGTGCTGCTGCCGGCGCTGAGGCCGTTGTTCAACACGCAGTGGCGGCAGGGCCTGGCGGTGGGCGGGCTGCTCGGCGCGAACCTGCTGGCGATCTTCGTGTGCGAGACCTTCGGCGTGTCGCTGACCAGCGCGAGCAACGCCGCTTTCCTCATCAGCCTGTGCGTGGCGATCACGCCCTTTGTCGAATGGTGGCTGCTGGGCCAGCGGCCGGCGCGACGCGTGTTCTGGGCGGCGGGCCTGTCGGCGTTCGGCGCGGCGATGCTGTCGGCCACTTCGCCTGCAGACCTGTCGCTCGGCTGGGGTGACGGGTTGATGGTGATCGCCGCCTTCCTGCGCGCCGTGATGGTGTGCATGACGCGCCGGCTGGCCGGACGGCACGCGCTGCCGGCGCTGACGCTGACGGCCGTGCAGTCGGGCGTGATGGCCATCGGTGCGGCGGCGATCTCGCTCGTCGCCTCGCCGGCCAACGGCACGTGGCACATGCCGCCCGCCACGGCCTCGTTTTGGTGGGGCATGGCGTACCTCGTGCTGCTGTGCACCGTCTTCGCGTTCTTCGCCCAGAACCACGCGGCCTCGCGTTCGAGCCCGAGCCGGGTGTCGCTGCTGATGGGCAGCGAGCCGGTGTTCGGCGCGCTGATCGCGGTGTATGGGTTCGGGGAACGTATCGGCCCCTGGGGATGGGCGGGGGGCTTGCTGATCGTGGTGGCGGCGTGGTGGGTGACGCTGCCGCAACCGGATCTTCGCTGAAGGCACGCGAGAGAAATGCCTCCGTTGCGGGACAATCCGCGCCGGAGGAATTTGTGACATGAGTCTGAAAAAACAGAACACCACATGGTGGACGTGCGGCGTCGCGCTGACCGTCATCGGCCTTTCCGCGCATGCCGAGCCGGACGTGCCGGCACCCGCACCCGTTGCGGCTGCCGCCGAAACCCCGCCCACCGCGACCCCGCAGCAACCCGTGCCGCAAACCCGGGTCCGCTTCAACCGCGGCTCCTACAAACCCGGCTACGAGCGCCTGCGCGTGATCCGGCGCGAAAGCACCATCGGCAACGTCGCGGGGCAGGTTGCGCTGAGCGTCGCCGTCTCGATGTTCACGGGCCGCGTCAGTGTCGGCGCGCAGGGCTTCTCGAAGGACGAGCTGGCCGGCGACACGCTGGAGGAATTCAAGGACGATCCCGCGAGCGTCAACCCCGCGATGAGCGAGCTCAACGATGCGCTGAGCAAGGTGGCCACCGGCATCTATCGCAAACGCGCCGAAGCCGCCTATGCGACCGCACTGACGGACGGCTCCACGCCCGAGGAAATCGAAGCGGCGCGGCAGGTCCCCAAGGAGGCCGACACGCCGCTGCATCCCGGCCCCTGGCACCTGGTCTATGAAAACCTGGCGGGCTCGGACGAGCTGTTCCGCCTGAAGTTCGGTGCCGAGCTCGGCCGCCCCGGCTTCATGCGCCCGCCGGCGACGTGCTTCTACCAGTCGGAGCCCGTCGCGTGGACGCAGTGGAAGGCCGACAACTGGCAACTGGTGCGCGACGAGCGCGCGAAGGCCGTGGCCAGTTGCATCGAAGCGCTGGCGGCCATTCCCAAAAAGCGCTGGTAATTTTTCGCGCGGCGCCGGCCTGCACGGCCCGGCCTCACGCAGCCTCGGGCTGCCACGCGATGACGCCCTGCGTGCGCGCCCGCACTTGCGGCGTGGCAAGGCAGGTCGCGACGGCCTCGTAGCCCGCGGAGCCCGGGTACGGTGCGACCAGCGTCGGCGGGCTGTGGTTGGCGGGGCAGAGGATGATCGATTCTTCAGCGCCCACGGCCGCCAGGTCCAGGATCACGCAGGAGCGCGTGAGCAGGAAGAGCGGCCGGCCCTCGGGTCCGCGACGGCGCAGGTGCGCGATCAGCGCCTGCTGGGTGGCGTGGTCCAGCCCCTGTTCAACCAGGTCGACCACCAGCGCCGATGGTCCTTCTGCCATCAGCCCGGACAGCAAGGCGACCAGCGCATCGGAGGCCGTGGCGCCGTCTTCCACCAGCCACGCCAATGCTTCGGCGACAGCCGGTGCGAGCGCCGCGCCGGGGCTTGCGGAGCGGTCCGACCCGAGGAACGCAGCGCCCGGAATGGTCTCGGCCAGTCGCATCGCCAGCCGCGTCTTCCCGCTGCCCAGCGGACCGACGATGTAGTTCAGCGGCCGGATGCCGCGCAGCTCGAAGCGTTCACCGCCCCAGGGCCACGGAAGCTCGAACGCGATGTCGAGTCCGCCGGCCGGCTGCAGCAGGCGCGTCAGTTCGCCGACTGTCGGTGCCTGGCCTCGGTCGAGGTCGGCGCGCAGGCCGCGAATCTTCTCGATGGTGTCCCCAAGCTGGCGAGCGCGGCCTTCGAGCAGCGCCTGATGCGCCGCCAGGGCCGGCTCCAGCCCCGCGGCGTCGCCTTGCAGCACGCGCGCCACCTGCGCAAGGCTGAGGCCGAGCGTGCGCAGCGCGACGATCTCTGTGCCCCGGGCCATTTCGTCGGGCCCGTAGGAGCGCCAGCCCGCCTCGGTGCGGGCCGGCGTCAGCAGGCCACGCTGCTCGTAGAGCCGCAGTGCCTTGGCGGAAACGCCGAGCCGCCGGGCGGCTTCGGAAGGGTTCAGGAATCGAGCGGCTGGAGAATTCACAAAATCACCTCTTGGCTTGGAACGGACAGCGCCTTTATCAAGGCGGCCGCAGGGGCCGGGTCAAGTGATTTTGCGACCGGGGCGGCCTCGGCTCAGTACAGGCCGAGCTGCCGCGTCCTCAAGCGCGCAAGTCCCAGCAGCGCATCGGTGAACGGCGTCGCCACGCCGGTCAGTTCGCCCAGCTCGCGCACCACGGTCACCAGTGCATCCAGCTCCACCGAGCGGCCGGATTCCACGTCCTGCAGCATCGAGGTCTTGAACGCGCCGAGCTTCTTCGTGATCGCATGCCGGTCTTCCGGGCTCTGCGTGATCTCGATGCCGATGCGCCGGCCGATCTCCTTGGCCTCCAGCATCACCGCCGAGATGAAGCCGCGCACGTAGTCGTCGTCCATGATCAGGTCGGTGGTACAGCCCGTCAGCGCGCTGATCGGGTTCACCGTCATGTTGCCCCACAGCTTGAACCACACGTCCTTCTGGATCTGTGGCGACAGCGTGGTGTCGATGCCCGAGGCGTTCAGCAGCTCGACCAGCTTCTGCACGCGCGGCGTGGCTTCGCCCGAAGGCTCGCCCACGATCAGTCCGTTGCCGAAGTGATGCCGCACCACGCCGGGCCCGTCGAGCGAGCAGCTCGCGTGCACCACGCAGCCGATCACGTTGCGCGAGGGAATGGCCTTGGCGATAGCACCTTCGGGGTCCACCGCCGCGAGCCGGTGGCCCGTGATCTCGCCGCCGAAGCCGCCTTCGAGGAACCACCACGGCACGCCGTTCATCGCGACCAGCACGATGGTGTCGGCGCCGATCAGCGGCCCGATGCGCTCGGCCACGCCGGCCAGCGCGGGCGCCTTCACGGCGATGACCACCAGGTCTTGAACACCGAGCGCTTCGGGGTCGGCCACGGCATTGACCGGCACGCGCGTGCGCACGTCGCCACGCATGAGCGAGAGGCCGTCGCGTTGCAGCGCATCGAGCGTGGCGCCGCGCGCCACCACGTTGAGGCGCTGGCCTGCCTGTGCGAGGCCGGCGCCGATCCATCCGCCGATCGCGCCGGCACCGTAGATGCAAATCTTCATGGGAACAGGCGCCTCAGTTGCGGTAGCTCGGGTCGATGCGATCCACTTGCCGCACCAGCGCATCGAACACGTCCTGCCCCGCGCCATGCTCGGGGCTGAACTGCAGCGCGTCGCGCGTGCAGCGTTGGGCGATTTCCTCGCTCACCGGAATCGCCGCGCCCATCGAGAAGGTGGCCATCTGGATCTCGCAGGCGCGCTGCAGCGTCCAGAGGATCGCGAAGGTCTGCGGCAGCGTCTGGCCCCAGGCCAGCAGCCCGTGGTTGCGCAGGATCACCGCGTTGCGGTTGCCGATGCTCTTGAGCAGGCGCGGGCCTTCGTCGGCATGGATGGTGATGCCCTCGAAGTCGTGGTACGCCACCATGTCGTGCAGCTGGGCGGTATAGAAGTTGGTCTGCTGCAGCCCGCCCTGCAGGCAGGCCACGGCGACGCCGGCCGTGGTGTGCGTGTGCATCACGCAGTGCGCACCGGGCAGGCCGTCGTGGATGGCCGCATGCACCGTGAAGCCGGCCGGGTTCACCGGATGGGTCGAGCCGTCGAGCACCTTGCCCTGCAGGTCGATCTTCACCAGGTTGCTGGCCGTGACCTCGCTGTAGTGCAGGCCGAAGGGGTTGATGAGGAACTGCTTCTCCCCGCCCGTCACGCTGTCGGGCAGCCGCATCGTGATGTGGTTGTAGATCATCTCGGTCCAGCCCAGCATCGCGAACACGCGATAACAGGCCGCGAGCTGCTCGCGCGCGGCGCGCTCGTCGGGGTGCAGCGAGGGATGGACCAGCGCCGACGGCGCGGTGGTGGCGAGTGTGTTCATGGCAGTTCCTTCATGTGTTCAACCCTCCGCTGTGAAGCCGACTTCCTTCACGATCGGCGCCCACTTGGCGGTGTCCTTCTTCAACAGTTCCGTCAGCTCGGCCGGCGTGGAAGACATCGCCTCCAGGCCGAAGGTGCCGAGGCCGTCGATCACGTCCTTCTGCGCGAGCGCGTTCTTCATTGCGGTGTTCAGCTTCGCCACCAGCTCGGGCGAGGCCTTGGCCGGCAGGAAGAAGGCGAACCATTCGCTGTGCGCCATGTCCTTGATGCCCTGTTCGCCGAAGGTGGGCACCTCGGGCGCGAAGCGGCTGCGCTTGGCGCCCGAGACGCCCAGGATGCGCACCTTGCCCGAGGGCAGGTGCTGTGTGATGTCGCCGATCGGCCCCGATACCGCCGAGATGTTGCTGCCCAGCAGGTCGAGCATGGCGGGCTGCGTGCCGCGGTAGGCCGCATGCTTGAGTTCGACGCCGCCCTTCTTGCCCAGCAGCGCGCCGATGAAGTGCGGCGTGGAGCCCGCGGCGGGCGAACCGTAGTTGGCGCCGGCCGGATTGGCCTTGGCCCAGGCCAGGAACTCGGGCACCGTCTTCACGCTGGCCGGCACGGCCGGGCCCACGGCAAACCCGAAGTCGAAGATGCAGGCGAGGCTGACGGGCGTGATGTCGACCATCGGGTCGTACGGCAGCTTCTTGTAGATGTGCGGGTAGATCGTGAGGATCGAGGTCGGCGTCTGCAGGATGGTGCTGCCGTCGGCGGGGCGGCCCTTGACGTAGCTCACGGCGATCTGGCCGCCCGCGCCGGTGCGGTTCTCGACCACCGCCACCTTCGCGTACTCGGGGCTGAGCTTTGTCGCAAGGCGCCGGCAGGTGGTGTCCGACGTGCCGCCGGCCGCGAAGCCGGTGACGATGGTGGCGGTCTCGATGTTCATCGCCTGCGCGAAGACGTTCTGGCCGAGGCTGGCCATCAAGGCGGAGGCACTGGTGGTCTGCAGGATCTGGCGGCGCGTGAAGCTCATGATGATGTCTCTCTGGATGGTTGTTGAGGATCTGTCAGGACTCGTCGCGCAGCCAGGTGACCGCGCCCGAGTGGGTCACGGCGCCCTGGTGGGCAGGGCGCACGGTGAGCGCGTATTTTTCCAGCAAGCCCCCGCGGGCCGCCCCCGCGTTTACCTCACGTCGGGCGAGCCGCGCGGCGATTTCCTCGGCCGTGAGATCGACCGAAATCGAGCGTGCCTCGGCCCGCGCGTCGATGGCGATCACGTCGCCGTCGCGCAGCGCCGCAATCGGTCCGCCGTCGGCCGCCTCGGGCCCCGCATAGCCGATGCACAGGCCGCGCGTGGCGCCCGAGAAGCGCCCGTCGGTCAGCAGCGCGACCTTGTCGCCCATGCCCTGGCCGTAGAGCAGGGCGGTGATGCCCAGCATCTCGCGCATGCCGGGGCTGCCCTTGGGCCCCTCGTTGCGGATCACGATCACGTCGCCGGGTTCGTACAAGCGGTTCTGCACGGCGGTCTGCGCTTCTTCCTCCGAGTTGAAGACGCGCGCCGGCCCGCGAAACACCAGCCCCTGGAGTCCCGCCGTCTTGAGCAGCGCGCCGTCCGGGCAGAGGTTGCCCTTGAGCACCGCGAGGCCGCCGTCGCGCGTGATCGGGTTGCCGGCCTCGCGCACCACGCGGCCATCAGGCGCAAGGGCGCCGGCCAACTCCTCGGCCATCGTGCGACCGGTGAAGGTGAGCGCATCGCCATGCAGGAAGCCCTGCTCCAGCAGCGTGCGCAGGATCACGCCCGCGCCGCCGATGTAGAACACGTCGCGCGCAAGGTACTGGCCGCCGGGACGCAGGTCGGCGATGAGCGGCGTGCGCGCGAAGACCTCGGCCACGTCGTCGAGGTGGAACTTGATGCCGGCCTCGTGCGCGATCGCCGGCAGGTGCAGCGCGGCATTGGTCGAACCGCCCGTGGCCGACACCACGGCGCAGGCGTTTTCCAACGCCTTGCGCGTGACGATGTCGCGCGGCAGCGGGCTGTCGCCCATCACCGCCTTCATGAGTTGCTTCGCAGCACGTCGCATCAGCGGTGCGCGTTCGCTGAACACGGCCGGCACCATGCTCGAGCCGATGGGCGCGAGGCCCAGCGCCTCGGACACCATACCCATCGTGTTGGCCGTGAACTGCCCCGCGCAGGCGCCGGCCGTGGGCAGGCAGGCGCGGCTCATGGCGTCGAGTTCGTCGTGCGTGGCGGTGCCGGCCAGCACCTTGCCGATGGTCTCGTAGGTGTCGACCACGTTCAGGTCGCGACCGTCCGGCCCCGGCATCTGGCCAGGCAGCGCGGAGCCGCCATGCACGAACACGCTGGGCACGTTGCAGCGGACCATGCCCATCATCAGCCCCGGCAGGTTCTTGTCGCACGCGCCGATGGCGAAGATGCCGTCCCACTGGTGGCCGCGCGTGGAGGCTTCCACGCTGTCGGCGATCAGCTCGCGCGAGATCAGCGAGAAGCGCATGCCCGAATGCGCCATCGTCAGCCCGTCGCTGATCGACACCACCGGGCATTCGTGCGGCGTGCCGCCGCCCGCGTAGATGCCGGTCTTGGCGTGCTGCGCCTGCTCGCGCAGGTTGAGGTTGCACGGGCTCATCTCGCCGCCCGTATGGAACACGCCGATGTGCGGGCGCGCGATGTCCTCGTCGTCCTGTCCCAGCGCATGCAGGAAGCTGCGCGTGGTTGCACGGATCGTGCCCTCGCGGATGGTGGCGGAGCGAAAGCGCTTGGGTGGGTCGGCGGGCGCGGTCATGGGGTCAGAACATTCCGTTCTTGTTGGCGGCCGTCTCGGGCACGGGCTGCACCACGTCCCAGTGCTCGACGATCTTCCCGTTCTCCAGCTTGAAGATGTCGACGATGGCGCTGCCGCGCGTGCCCGGCTCGCGCACCGCGTTGACGTGCAGGATCACGTAGTCGCCGTCGACGAAGCTGCGCTTGATGTCGCTGTGCGAGTTCGGAAACTTCTCGCGCAGGAACGCGATGAACTTGCGGAAACCCTCGGGGCCGTCGGCCGCCGTGGGGTTGTGCTGCACGTAGCGGCTGCCCACGTACTGCAGCGCTGCGTCGGCGTCCTTCTGGTTCAGGCCTTTTTCGTAGAAGGCGAGCACCGCCTGGCGGTTGGCTTCCTGCTGGACGGTCGCGCCTTGCTTGCCGGCGCCCATGGGCGCGCAGGCGGCGAGGAAGAGGGTGGCTGCTGTGGCGATGGCCGCCAAAGTCATGCGTTGCATCGAGCGTGCTCCGGTGTGAAGAAAATCAGTAGCCGTTGGGCGAGGCGGTGCCGGGCGCGGCCTTGTACCTGGCCAGCAGCTGCTTCGCCGCCGCCGCCAGCACGATGGTGTCCACGCCCACTGCCACGAACAGCGCGCCGGCCGCGAGCCACTTGCGCGCCTGCTCCTCGGTGGTCGACAGGATGCCCGGCGCCTTGCCGGCCTTGCGGATGCGCGCAATCGCGTCGGCGATCACGGCCTGCACCTCGGGGTGGTTGGGCTGGCCCACGAAGCCCATCGAGGCCGACAGGTCGGCCGGGCCGATGAACACGCCGTCCACGCCCGGCGTGGCTGCGATGGCGTCGAGGTTCTTCATTGCCTCGACCGTCTCGGCCTGCACCAGCAGGCAGGTCTGTGCGTTGGCTTCGTGCAGGTAGTCGGGGTAGGCCTGCCAGCGCGAGGCGCGCGCCAGCGCACTGCCCATGCCGCGGATGCCTTCGGGCGGATAGCGCATGCCCTGCACCAGCCGCGCCGCCTGCTCGGCCGTGTCGACCATCGGCACCAGCAGCGTCTGCGCGCCGATGTCGAGGTGCTGCTTGATCAGCGTGGTGTCGCCGACCGGAATGCGCACGACGGGGTGCGAGCGCTCCGACTCGGGCTGCGCCGACCATGCGCTCGAAATGCCCTGCAGCTGCGCGAGCACCGAGCGCACGTCGTTGGGCGCGTGCTCGCCGTCGACCAGCAGCCAGTCGTAGCCGGTGCCGGCCAGGATCTCGGCCGCGTAGCCGTCGGCCAGGCCGACCCACAGGCCGATCTGGGGCTTGCCGGCCTGCAGGGCCTGCTTGAAGGTGTTGATGGGGGTGTGCATGTTTAGTCCAGGAGGTGGAAGGGTGATGTCTTCATTCGTGGAACACCGCGGAACCGGCTTTGCCGGGCCGCAGGTGTTGCCCCCGGTAGGGGGTTGGCGAAGCGACACGAAGTGCGCGAAGCCTGGGGGCGAGCTTCATACAAGTCGGAAGGAGATGGAGCCGAGCGGGCCGTAGTCCGCGTGGAAGGTGTCACCGGGAACTGCGGTGGTGGGCCGCGTGAACGAACCGCCCAGCACCACTTCGCCGGCTTCGAGGCATTCGTCCCACGGCGCGAGCTTGTTCGCGAGCCACGCCACACCGGTCGCCGGGTGGTTGAGCACGGCCGCGGCCACGCCCGATTCCTCGATCACACCGTTCTTGTAGAGCAGCGCGCTCACCCAGCGCAGGTCGACCGCGTCGGGCTTCACCGGCCGGCCGCCCATCACGATGCCGGCATTGGCTGCGTTGTCGGCGATGGTGTCGAACACCTTGCGCGGCGCCTTGGTGTGGCGGTCGAACTGCTCGATGCGCGCGTCGATGATCTCGATGGCGGGCACCACGTAGTCGGTGGCGGCCAGCACGTCGAACATGGTCACGTTCGGGCCCTGCAGCTTCTTGCCGAGGACGAAGGCCAACTCCACCTCGATACGCGGCGCGATGAAGCGCTTGAACGGGATGTCGCCGCCCTGCTCGAAGAACATGTCGTCGAGCAGCGTGCCGTAATCGGGCTCGTCGATCTGGCTGGACTGCTGCATGGCGCGCGAGGTCAGGCCGATCTTGTGGCCCTTCACGGTGCGGCCTTCGGCGATCTTGGTCTTCACCCATTCGCGCGAGATGGCGTAGCCGTCTTCCACGGTCATCTCGGGAAAGCGCTTGGAGAAGTGCTCGACCTGCACGCGCGACTTCTCGCTTTCGTGCAGCTCGGCGGCCAGTTGGGCGATGGTGGCTTTGGAGAGCATGTGGCTTCGTTCAGTTCTTGTTGAACAGGGGATGCAGGTTGCTGTGCTTGCCGTCATACACCTGACCCGGGCTTTCGTCGATCTGCAGCGTGATGCCGATGTGGCGTTGCTCGAAGATCGGCGCGAAGTGCGCGCGCACGGCGGCCAGCAGATCGTCGCCGGCCTTCTTCTTCACCGCCTCGGAGCGGCCCGCGGCCATGCGCAGGTTGAGGTAAACGAAGGCGTAGTCTGCCTTGCCGTCGGCCACCGCGTGGTGCGCCGCAGGGTAGGCCAGCACGCGCGTGCCGCCAATGGGGAACACCGGCTTGCCGGCCTCGTCGCGCTGCTCCAGCATGGTGTCGGCCAGCGTGCGGCACAGGGCCGACATGTCGGTCTCGGCTTCGATGTTCGGCGTGTAGAGGATCACCAGATGGGGCATTGCTGTTCTCCGTTCATTCCACCGACATCGTCGCGGCCGTGCACGTTACCGCGAAGATCGGAATCGCCTTCATATGGAAGATCTCGCCCTTGCCGCGCGCGGCCGCGGCCACGCTGATGAAGGTGCGGATCTCGAAGCCGCCCTGGCCCGCTTCGCGGTAGGTGGCTTCGTCGCCATAGTCGTCCAGCGAGAGCATGCCCTCGCGGTCGTTGGCGCACCAGCGCTTCATGAATTCGGCGTCCCACGCGGCATTGACCTTGCCCGAGTCGGGCGTGGCCGGCCAGTGCGAGATGCCGCCGGTGCCCACCAGCGCGATGCGCTCGGGCGCCTTGTCGCAGGCGCGGCGCAATGCTTCGCCGAAAGCCCAGGCGCGGTGCAGCGGCGTGAGCGGCGGGCCCTGGCAGTTGATGTTCACGGGGATGACCTTGGTGTCGAAGTTCGGCGTGAGGAAGTTCAGCGGCACCATGATGCCGTGGTCGAACTTCCATTCCTCCGCATAGGCCACGTCCACCGTCTGCATCACCTCGCGGATGAGGCGCTGCGACAGTGCTGCGTCGCCGGGAATGGTGTGCTTCTCGATGCCCAGCCACTTCGGGTCTTCGATGGGGCCTTCGTAGCTGTCGGCCATGCCGATGGCATAGGCCGGCATGTTGTTCATGAAGAAGTTCGCGAAGTGCTCGGCGGCGATCACGATCACTGCGTCGGGTTTCGTCGCGCGCATGGCCTCGCCGAAGCGATGGAACTGCGCATGGAACTCGTCTTTCACGGCCGGGTCCGCCAGATGGGCGCGGCCGGTGATGCCGGGGGCGTGGCTGCACACGCCTGCAAATACGAGACTCATACGCCTGCCACTTTCTCGTCGGTGCCGGTTGTCATTGCATAGATGCCCGCGCGCACCGGGCCGTACTTGCGCACGCCTTCGCGCATGGCTTCGAGGTAATCGGCCCACGGAATGCCGAGCAGGGGCGCGAAGTGCATCAGCAACTGGCCGTTGCAACCGAGTACGTAGAGCTTGCCGATGTCGCCGGTGTCGATGGCCTCGCGCTCTTCGTCCGTGAAGTCGTAGGCGCCCAGCAGGGCCGCGCGCGTTGCGCCGCCTTCGGCGTAGCGCCGCTGCACTTCCTGCTCGCGGTTGAGCGCGAACAGGAATTTCTGCATTGCATAGAGGCTCATGGTTCAGCCCTCGGTCTGGATGCCGGCCTTGCGGATCACATCGCCGTACTTCGCGATCTCGCTCTGGATGAATGTTGCAAAGCGCTCCGGCGTGCCCGACAGCGACGCGATGCCGCCCTTGTGGAAGGCCTCCGTCACCACCGGCCCGGCGAGCGAGCGGTTCACCTCGGCGTTCATGCGTTGCACCACGGCGTCGGGTGTGCCGGCGGGCGCCAGCAGGCCGTTCCACGAATTGGACTCGATGGGCACGCCCTGTTCGGCCAGTGTGGGTATGGCTGGCGCGTACTGCGAGCGCTGCGCGGTCGCCATGCCCAGCGCCACCAGCTTGCCGCCCTGCAAATGGCTGCGGAACTCGGGCCAGTTGCCGAACATCATCGTCACCTGGCCCCCGAGCAGGTCGGTCAGCGCGGGGCCCTGGCCCTTGTAGGGCACGTGCACGATGTCCAGGCCCATCTGCAGCTTGAGCATCTCGCCCGACAGGTGGGCCGAGGTGCCATTGCCGAAGGAGGCGAAGCTCAGCGTGCCGGGCTTCGCCTTGGCCAGGTTGCGCAGGTCGGCGAGCGTCTTCAGCCCGCTGTTCGGGTGCGTGGCGAGCACGTGCTCCGACATGCCCATCAGGGCGACCGGGCGCAGGTCTTTCTGCGTGTCGTAGGGCAGCTTGCGGATCAGCGTCTGATTGGCCGCGAAGCTGTTGGCCACGCAGACGAAGGTGTAGCCGTCGGGCGCGGCCTTGGCGGCGGCGTCGACGCCGATCACCGTGCCCGCGCCGGGCTTGTTGTCGACGATGACCGGCTGACCCAGCGCCTTCGACAGCTCCGTGCCCACCAGCCGCGCGACGAAGTCGGTGGTGCCGCCGGGCGGGAAGGGCACGATCACGCGGATCGGCTTGTTGGGCCACGTGCCCTGTGCGCGCACGAGCGAGGGCAGTGCCGCGAATGCGGCCGCGCCCTGCAGCAGCGTGCGGCGCCGCGTGCTCATGCCACGCCCCAGTGCGGAATGTGGTGCGAGCCCAGCGACACCGCCACGTTCTTCGGCTCGCAGAACACCTCGTAGCTCCAGGTGCCGCCTTCGCGCCCCGTGCCCGAGGCCTTGGTGCCGCCGAAGGGCTGGCGCAGGTCGCGAACGTTCTGGCTGTTGACGAAGCACATGCCGGCCTCGACGGCGGCGGCCACGCGGTGGGCCTTGCCGATGTTCTCGGTCCACACGTAGCTGCTCAGGCCGTACTGGATGTCGTTGGCCAGCCGGATGGCATCGGCCTCGTCCTTGAACGGAATCAGGCAGGCGACGGGGCCGAAGATCTCTTCCTGCGCGATCTTCATGCGGTTGTCGACATCGGCGAACACGGTGGGCATCACGTAGTTGCCCTTCTTGACGCGGTCCGGCAGGTTCGACGGCGCATCAAGCCCGCCGCACAGCATCGTCGCGCCTTCCTTCGGTCCCAGCTCGATGTAGCTGCGGACCTTGGCCAGGTGGGCCTGCGAGATCATCGGGCCGACGATGGTCTTCTCGTCCAGCGGGTCGCCGACCGTGATGCGCCTGGCGCGTTCCGCAAACTTCGCCGCGAAGTCGGCGTAGATCGACTGCTGCACCAGGATGCGCGAGCCCGCCGTGCAGCGTTCGCCGTTGTTGCTGAAGATCATGAACACGGCCGCGTCGAGCGCGCGGTCGAGGTCGGCGTCCTCGAAGATCACGAACGGGCTCTTGCCACCGAGTTCCATGCTGAACTTCTTGAGGCCCGCGCTCTTCACGATGCGGTTGCCCGTAGCGGTGGAGCCGGTGAACGAAATGGCGCGCACGTCGGGGTGCGCTACCAAAGGCTCGCCGGCCTCCTTGCCGTAGCCGTGCACGAGGTTCAGCACGCCGGGCGGAATGCCGGCTTCGAGCGCTAGTTCACCGAGGCGAGCGGCCGTCAGCGGCGACAGCTCGCTCATCTTCAGCACCGCCGTGTTGCCGAAGGCCAGGCAGGGCGCGACCTTCCAGGTGGCGGTCATGAAGGGCACGTTCCACGGGCTGATGAGCGCACACACGCCCACCGGGTGGAACAGCGTGTAGTTCAGGTGCGTGGGCGTGGGGTAGGTGTGGCCGTCGACGCGCGTGCACATCTCGGCGAAGTAGTAGAAGTTGTCGGCCGCGCGCGGAATCAGCTGCTTGCCGGTCTGCGCGATCACCTGGCCGCAGTCGTTGGTCTCGGTCTGCGCGATCTCGGGCACGTGCTTCGCGATCAGGTCGCCGAGCTTGCGGATCAGCTTGGCGCGCTCGGGCGCGGGCAGGCCGGCCCACTTGGGAAAGGCTTCCTTGGCGGCGGCCACGGCGGCGTTTACTTCGGTTTCGCCGCCCGAGGCGACTTCGGCCAACACTTCCTGAGTGGCCGGGTTGACCGTTTCGAAGTAGTCCTTGCCCGTGACGGACTTGCCGCCGATGAGATGGTCGATCTGTTGCATGAAGAAGTGTCCGGTTCGGTTCAATCGAGTTTGATGTCGCGCGCCTTGATCAAGGCATGCCATTTCTTGCGCTCGGCGTCGGTGTAGCGCGTCATTTCAGCGGCGTCGGCGGGGCGGGCTTCCCAGCCCGCGTCGTAGAGCTTCTGGCGCACGCCGCCATCGGCCATGGCCTTCTGGAGCTCGGCGCCCAGCTTCGCCTGCACTTCCTTCGGCGTGGCCGCGGGCGCGACGAGGCCCTGCCAGGTGTAGGCCTCGACGTTGGCGAAGCCGAGTTCCTTGGCGGTGGGGATGTTGGGAAGCTGCGGCACGCGCTCGGCCGACATGGCGAGCAGCGGCACCACCTTGCCGGCCTTGACGGCGCTCACGCCGCTGGGCAGGTCGAGCATCATCAGCGCGACCTGGCCGCCCATCAGGTCCTGCAGCGCGGGCGCACCGCCCTTGTAGGGCACGTGCAGCATCGACACGCCGGCTTCGCGCTGGAACAACTCGAGCGCCAGGTGGTGCGGGCTGCCGGTGCCCGGCGTCGCGATGCTGTACTTGCCGGGCGAGGCCTTGAGCGCGGTGAGCAATGCCTTGGCATCGGCGATGCCGGCATTGGGCGCGGCCGTGAGGATGAGCGGCGAACGGCCCATCATGCCGACCAGCGCGAAGTCTTTCTCGGCGTCGTAGGGGAGCTTCTTGTAGAGCGCGGGGTTGTAGACCAGCACGCCGTTGTCGGCCGAGAACACGGTGTAGCCGTCGCCCGGTGCGCGCGCCACGTTCTCCGACGCGATGATCGCGCCCGCTCCGGGCTTGTTGTCGACGAGCACCGGCTGGCCTACCTGCTGCGATACCTGCGCGCCGACCGTGCGCGCGAGAAAGTCGGTACCGCCGCCGGCCGGGTAGCCCACCACCCAGCGCACGGGCTTGGTGGGGAAGGCCGCAGTCTGCGCAGGCGCGTCGAGCGCGAACATCGAGGCGCTCACGGCCACGAGGGCGGCAGCGAGGGCGAGCGTTTTCTTTCCGGCGTTCATTGCGTTTGTCTCCGCTTGTTGATGTGTGACAGGAAAAAGAAAAGGGTTCAGGCCGCGTCGATGGTGTTGACCAGCGCGCCGATGTGCTCGATCTCGGTCACGATCACATCGCCCGGCTTGCAATCGACCACGCCGTCGGGCGTGCCCGTGAGGATCAGGTCGCCCGGCGACAGCGTCATGAAGCGGCTGAAGTACTCGATGAGGAAAGGCGCGTCGAAGATCATGTCGCGCGTGTTGCCTTGCTGCGTGACCGTGCCGTTGACGGTGGTGCGCAATGCAAGAGCCATGGGGTCGGGCACGTCGGCCGCGTCGACGAACCACGGGCCCAGCGGCGTGCAGGTGTCGCGGTTCTTCACGCGCAGGTTGGGGCGGTACCAGTTCTCGAGGTAGTCGCGGATCGCGTAGTCGTTGGCCACCGTGTAGCCGCCGATGAAGTCATACGCGTCATCGCGCTTCACGTGCTTCGCGGCCTTGCCGATCACGATGGCGAGCTCGCATTCGTAGTGCATGAACTGCACGCCGGCCGGACGGTGCGTGAGTTGGCGGTGGCCGATGAGCGTGCTCTGGCCCTTGAGGAACACCAGCGGTTCCTCGGGTGCCTTGAACTCGAGCTCCTTCGCGTGGTCGGCGTAGTTGAGGCCGAGCGCGAGGATGGTGCGCGGCCGTGCCGTGGGCGCGAGCGGCGGCAGCCAGACGAGCTGCTCCTGCGGCACGATGCGGCCGTCGTCCAGGCGCACGGCGGCGTCTTGCTGCCCATTGAGCTCATGGCTCGTGCCGGAATGCTCGCGGCCTTCGAAGATGACGCGTGCGTGCTTCATGCGGCCTCCTTCACCAGCGTGTTGCTCAGGGTCTCGAAGCCCCGCGCGGAGATGTCGATGCGATCGCCCGCGCGGGCCAGCGGACGGTCGGCATCGCAGCCGAGCATCAGCACGTCGCCGTGCGCCAGCGTCATGAACTCGCCGACATCGGCAAGCAGTTGCTGCGCCGGGCGTACGAGCTGCGAGAAGTCGATCGACTGCTTCAGCTCGCCATTGATGCGCACCTCGACGAGGAAGTTCGCGGGGTCGGCCACCTCCTGTGCGTCGCGCAGCACCGGCCCGATGCCGAGGAAGCCGTCGACGCACTTGAACTTCACCGGCGGGCGGAAGAAGCTCGCATGCGGGATCGACAGGTCGTTCATCAGCACGAAGCCTTCGATGTCGCCCTCGGCGCCGATCACCATGCCGATGCTGGCGCCGATTTCCACCTCGGGCACGGCCGCGGGCACTGCGATGGCGCTGCCGTGCGGGCTCCAGGTGTTGGCTGTCTTCACATAGAGCACGGGCGCCTTCGGCGGTGCCTTGTAGGGCGGCTGCGTCATCTGCGGCGCGAGCGCCACCACTTCGGCGCGAAAGTTCAGCAAGGTGCCGTACACCGTGCCGGTGGGCAGGAAATGGGGGGCGCTGCTCATGAAGGTTGCTCCAGTGCGATGAGTTCGTCGAGCAGCCCGTAGAGCTGCGCGAGCTTGGCCTTGCCGAGCGACTTTTCCATCCAGTCGTAGTGCGCCTCGATGCTGGTGCCCAGCCGCTTCACCAGCTTCATGCCGTGTGGCGTGGCCTCGACCACGGTGCGGCGCTGGTCGGCCGGGTCGCGCGCGCGGGTGATGAGGTTGTCGCGCTCCATGCGCGCAAGCACGCCGGTGAGGCTGGGCCCGAGGATGAAAGCTTCGCGCGCCACCCGGCCGGTGTCGACCGCGCCGTGCTCGCCCAGCACGCGCAGCACGCGCCATTGCTGGTCGGACAGCGCGTGCTCGCGCAGGCTGGGCCGCGTGTGGGCCATCACGGCTTCGCGGGCCTGCAGCAGCAGGCGCGGCAAATTGCGGTGCGTGAATGTCGTGCTCAAGACGCGTCTCTCTTTGAAATTACTTAACATGTTAAATGATTCGCCAGAGCTTTGCTAGCTGGCAGTCATCAGGGTTTGTGCGGACACCTAAACTCGCCGCATGGCCAAGGACAAAACACTTTTCGTCTGCAGTGAATGCGGCGGCACCAGCCCCAAATGGCTCGGCAAATGCCCGAGCTGCGGCGCCTGGAACACACTGATCGAGCAGGTCGCGGGCGCGGGCAGCGGCCCGGCCAACAACCGCTTCGGCACGCAGTTCGCGTCGCTCGCGGGCGCGTCGGAACTCGCCACGCTGTCGGAAATAGAAGCGACCGACGTCGCGCGCACGCCCACAGGTCTCGACGAACTCGACCGTGTGCTGGGCGGCGGCATCGTCTCGGGCGGCGTCACGCTGATCGGCGGCGACCCGGGCATCGGCAAGTCGACGCTGCTGCTGCAGGCGGTCGATGCGCTGCAGCGCGCGGGGCAGAACGCGCTGTATGTCACCGGTGAAGAAAGCGGGGCGCAGGTGGCGCTGCGATCCAAGCGGCTCGGGCTCGATCACTCTCAGGTGCAGGTGCTGGCCGAGATCCAGCTCGAGAAGATCATCGCCACGCTCGACGCCACGCGTCCGGCCATCGCGGTGATCGATTCGATCCAGACTGTCTATTCAGACCAGCTCACGTCAGCCCCCGGTTCCGTCGCGCAGGTGCGCGAATGCGCGGCGCATCTCACGCGCTTCGCCAAGACCAGCGGCACGGCCGTGGTGCTGGTGGGCCACGTCACCAAGGAAGGCGCACTGGCCGGCCCACGCGTGCTCGAACACATGGTCGATACGGTGCTGTACTTCGAGGGCGACACGCATTCGAGCTTCCGCCTCGTGCGCGCCATCAAGAATCGCTTCGGCGCGGTCAACGAGATCGGCGTGTTCGCCATGACCGAGCGCGGCCTCAAGGGCGTGACCAATCCGAGCGCCATTTTCCTGAGCCAGCATGCCGAGCCGGTGCCCGGCAGCGTGGTGCTGGTGACGCTCGAAGGCACGCGGCCGATGCTGGTGGAAATCCAGGCGCTGGTCGACAACGGCGGTCCGAGCCCGCGCCGCCTGTCCGTGGGCCTGGACCGCGACCGCCTTGCCATGCTGCTGGCCGTGCTGCATCGCCATGCGGGCGTGGCCTGCATGGACCAGGACGTGTTCGTCAACGCGGTTGGTGGCGTGCGCATCAGCGAGCCCGCGGCCGACCTGGCCGTGATGCTGGCCATTACGTCGAGCCTGCGCGGCAAGCCGCTGCCCAAGGGCTTCATCGCGTTCGGTGAGGTGGGCCTGGCGGGCGAGGTGCGGCCGGCGCCACGCGGGCAGGAGCGCCTGCGCGAGGCTGCCAAGCTGGGTTTCAGCGTGGCGGTGGTGCCCAAGGCCAACGCACCGCGCAAGGGCTCGAAAGAGATCGAAGGCCTGACGATCCACGCCGTCGACCGCATCGAAGAGGCGATGGACGTGGTCCGCCGCCTCGATTGATTGATTGATCAGTGACCGGGAAGTCCGGAAAAAAATGGCCCGGCGCACCGTGGCGCGCCGGGCCCACCCTCCCTATCCCCCGATGTGCATCGTGAACGCCGGCCCGCTGTTGAGCACGCATTGGCCGCTGCCCAACGTGGCCGAGTTCATCGTGTACTGGCAACTCAGGTTGCCGCCGCGGCTGCCGGTGGCATTCGCCACGCCGGTGCCCCGCGAGCCTGCGACCCGGGTTGCCTCTCCCTGAAACTGTTCGCCGCCGATCTGTGCGTTGAAGTGGCCGCGGCCGTTCATGTCGTTCGTGACCGTGCCGGCGACGGCGCCGTAGCGCGCGGCTTCGGCGTTCGACGGGTACAGCCGCGCGTTGAAGGTCTGTGCGATCGGGCCCGGTGCCACGGCGTACGACTGTGAAGGCGGTACGGCGGGAGCGGGTTGTCCGAGCGGGACCACGTAGCAGCCGCTGAGTACGGTGCCCGCGAGCGCGGCGACGAGGGTGAGACGAACGAAAGTGACGGAACGCGGAATGGTCATACGCTTTTCAGTGGCCCGGGCTGATGCCCGTGCGGCGAAATGTGCCGCGTGGCGCTCGCGTGCTGTGCGCTTTTCGGGGTGAGTACCGTCCGGCGCGCCCGGCGGTAGCCATGGTCGCTACTGCGGGCGGCGACAATGCGCGCCATGAATTTCAAGAAATTTCTGGTGCCCGTCGGCGCCGTCCTTCTCCTCGGGCTGGCGTGGCGCAGCGGCGGATGGGGCGGCGTGGCCCTGGCCGGTGGCGCGATCGTGATGTTCCTGCTGTTGCACTTCAACCGCGCGATGCAGGTGCTCAAGCGAGCCGCCGAGCGGCCGGTGGGCTATGTGGCAAGTGCCGTGATGCTCAATGCCAAGCTCAAGCCAGGGGTCACGCTGATGCACGTGATCGCGATGACGCGCGCCCTCGGCGAGCTGCGCTCGCCCAAGGACGAGCAGCCCGAGCACTACCGCTGGACCGACGGCGGCGGCTCGTACGTCGACGCCGTGTTCAATGGCGGCAAGTTGCAGAGCTGGACGATGACGCGGCCCGAAACCCCGGAAGAAGAAGGCCCGCCGGCGGCCTGAGCCACGCCTGTTGGAAGACGCGTCAGAACGGCGCGTCTTCTTCCTCGGGCGCGTCGGCCGGGGTCGTCATTGTGGGAGCGGCCGCTGCTGCGGCGGGCTTCGCCGCTTCGTTCGGTACGGCCGCCGAGAACGCCGCTTCGCCGCCGAGCGCATCGAGCAGCGCGGGCACCAACTGGCCCAGTTCGCCCGTGGCAATGGCCACGTCGGCGTCGAAGTTGTCTTCCTTCTTGCCGCCCGCGGCGCCGTCGCCCGTGCCTTCGAGGAAGGTGATCTTGCGGATCAGCAGGCCGTGCGTCAGCTCGAACGACACGCGGTCGTCCCAGGTGAGCGCCAGGCGCGTCGGGCGCTTGCCGTTCGTGATGTGCTTCTGCACTTCCTCGATGTCCAGCGGATGCTTGGCGTAGCGCACCACGGCCTTGGAGTCGTCCGAGGCCTTGAGCTCGCATTCGCGGTCGATGGTGAAGCCGGCCGGCGGCTCCTGCGTCAGCAGCCAGTTGGCCATGGCGGCGGCGGGCTCGATCTGCGTGTTGATGAGGGTCACCGCGAAACCGTCGAGCGACTTCACGAGGCTGGTGACCACTTCGTCGGCGCGCGATGCGTTGCCGCTGTTGATCACGAGGCGGTTCTCGGCCTTGTCGATCCACACCGTCACGCGGGCGCTGCGGGTGAAGGCCATCGGCAGCAGCTCCAGGGTGATGTCTTCCTTGAGCTCCTTCTTTTCCTTCTTGCCGGGCTTGCGGCCGGTGGTGGCTTCGATCTGCGCGCAGCGTTCGTCGAGCTTGCGGCGCACCACCGAGCCGGGGACCTGCTTGCTCTCGATCATGTATTCGACCAGCCACTGGCCGTCGATGGATTCGACCAGCGGGCCATTGGCTTCGCCGCGGGGCTCGACCCAGCCGGCGGACTTTTCCTGCGAGGGACCGCAAGGCACGAAGCGCTGCTTGTCGAGCCCTTCTTCTGCCTCGGCCAGCGTTTGGGACCAGGCAGGTTCGATGCGATAGACGATGACGTTCTTGAATACGGACACGGAAACCCTTTTTCCACTGGTTTGCACAACCGGGCATTGTCGGGCACCCCGCCAATCCCACCGCCGTAAAATCGAAAGCTTTTGCGACTTCCCACCTCGCTCCCAACACCGCTTCCAAAGGAATCAGGAAATGAGCTCGATCCCCCCCTCGCTGGACGACCGTGACGGCAAGATCTGGATGGACGGCGAACTCGTGGACTGGCGCGACGCCAAGATCCACGTGCTGAGCCACACGCTGCACTACGGCTGCGGCGCCTTCGAGGGCGTGCGCGCCTACAAGACGCCCGAGGGCACCGCGATCTTCCGCCTGGCCGAGCACACCGAGCGCCTGTTCAACAGCGCCAAGATCCTGCGCATGAAGATCCCGTTCACGCAAGAACAGCTGAACGAGGCCCAGAAACAGGTGGTGCGCGAGAACAAGCTCGAAAGCTGCTACCTGCGCCCGCTGATCTGGATCGGCTCCGAGAAGCTCGGCGTGAGCCCCAAGGGCAATCGCATCCACGCCATGGTCGCGGCCTGGTCGTGGGGCGCCTACCTCGGTGAAGAAGGCATGAAGCGCGGCATCCGCGTGAAGACTTCGAGCTACACCCGCCACCACGTCAACATCACGATGACGCAGGCCAAGACGGTGAGCAACTACACCAACTCGATCCTCGCCAACATGGAAGCGCTGGACGACGGCTACGACGAGGCGCTGCTGCTCGACGCGAGCGGCTTCGTCTCCGAAGGCGCGGGCGAGAACATCTTCGTGGTCAAGGGCGGCGTGATCTACACGCCCGACCTGTCGGCCGGCGCGCTCAACGGCATCACGCGCAACACCATCCTGCACGTGTGCAAGGACCTGGGCCTGGAGTTGGTGCAGAAGCGCATCACGCGCGACGAGGTCTACATCGCCGACGAAGCCTTCTTCACCGGCACCGCCGCTGAAGTCACGCCTATCCGCGAACTCGACCGCGTCGAGATCGGCAACCGCGGCGACGGCGGCGCCCGTGGCCCGATCACCGAGAAAATCCAGTCTGCCTTCTTCGACATCGTGAACGGCAAGAATCCCAAGTACGCCCACTGGCTCACGAAAGTCTGAGAAAACCCATGTCCACCAATGCAGTCGTCGAACTCCTGGCCAAGGAGCTCAATCATCAAGGCGGCGTGTTCTGCCCCAGCCCCAAGGCCGACATGAAGCTCTGGAACAGCCACCCGAAGGCCTACCTCGACGTGGCGCGCACCGGCGAGGCCAAGTGCCCGTATTGCGGCACGGTGTACCGGCTGAAGGCCGGCGAGACGGTGTCGTCGCGGCACTGAGCCGCTGGCCGCTGAGCCATCCGGCCCCGGCTGTCCGATGCCTCTTCAGGCAGCCGGGCGGGCGGGGTCTTTTTCCAGGTTTTCCAGGCTCTTCAAGCGCGAGGACAGCAGTCCGCGCCACGGATCCGGGTCGTTCTTCTCCTGCGCGAGCCGCAGGTAGACCATCGAGACGAACAGCAGCGCCAGGCCGATCTGCGCGTCGCGCATGGCCGAATTCACGCTCGATGCGATCAGCGCGATCAGCGTCGCGGCCAGCGCATAGCGGCCCGCGATGTCGGGCCGCTTCCATGCCTGCCAGACGGCGGCGACCATGATGATGAGCAGGCTCAGCAGGGCAGGCAGGCCGCCTTGCGCGCCGGCCCACAGGAAGTCGTTGTGCGGCATGTTCGAGTCGGCGAGCAGCGCCGGGCCGCGCTTGTGCCACTGGTCGGTCCAGCCACCGATGCCCCAGCCGGTGAACGGGCGATCGGCGATCATGAGGCCGGTGTCGCGGTACATGTAGTAGCGGATGACCCAGCTGCCCTTGAAGACCGCGCCGGCCTGCGCCTCCTCGAGTTCCTGCACGCCGGTCTCGACCTTGTGCTGCAGCTGCGGCACCTGATAGAGCGCCGCCCCGAGCACCACAGCCCCCAGCACCAGCGCGCCCACCAGCATCTTCAGATGGTTGCGCCACTGATGGACGCAGACCACCGGAATCACCAGCAGCAGCGCGAGCACCGAGGTGCGCGAGGTCAGCGGCAGCGCCACCACCAGGCCCAGTCCGAGCATCAGCACGAAGGCGGGAATGGAACGCAGCGGCCTGTGCGCGGCGATCTGCGCGATGCCCCACACGGCGGCCGTGGACGCCACCACGCTGAACAGCAGTGCGTTGCTGATCGACTTGTTGCCCACTTCCATCACCACCGCGCGCAGCGGCGACCAGATGTTGAAGCCGCCGACCGCGTAGAAGAAGACGACCAGCAGGATGTTCAGCGCGGCGACCAGCAAAAAGCCGCGCAGCGCCCAGATGGCCTCTTCGCGCGTGAGCGCCATCGCCATGAGCATGGTGAGGCCGATGCGTATGCCGTGGAACAGGTTGGAACCGGTCTCGGGATAGTGCTGCCCGATGGCCAGCACGATGAGGGTCCAGGCCAGGTAGGCTATCACCGGCCACCACAGCGGGTTGGCGCGCAGCCGCGCATAGCGCTCGTCCAGGCCGCCGGCCACCAGCATGGTGAGCAGCAGCAGGAGGGCCGAAAGGTAGGTGACGCCGACCGGCATGAACACCACCAGCCCCCAGAACATGGCCGCGGGCCGAACGATGTGCGATCTCTGCATAGGGCCGGGATTTTAGGTGGACAGGATTGGTACTCCCCCAGGCTTCGCGCACTTCGTGTCGCTTCTCCTTCCCCCTCGCCGGGGGCGACGCCTGCGGCCCGGCGAAGCCGGTTCCGCGGCGTCCCGCGAACGGGGCCGGGACGGGGATGTGTCAGTGACTGCGCGCGGCAACCGGCAGGCGGATCACGAAGCTCGCGCCGCCGCCCGGGCGGTCTTCGCAGCGCACGGTGCCGCCGTGCCGTTCGGCGATCGACTTGACCAGCGCCAGCCCCAGGCCGACGCCGCCGTTGCGCTCGCTGGCGCCGGGCAGCCGGTAGAAGGGCTCGAAGATGCGTTCGCGCAGGGCCGTGGGCACGCCCGGGCCGCGGTCGTTGACGCGCACGGTGGCGTAGCCGTTGGCGCTGCCCAGCTCCACTGCGATTTCGCCGGCGCCGTAGCGGCGGGCGTTCTCCAGCAGGTTGCGGATCGCGCGGCGCAGCAGGCGCGACACACCCGGCACGGTCAGCGTGGCGTTGTCGGTGCCTGCGGCCAGATCGAGTTCGGCGTTCACCTGCGAGCATTCCTCGGCCGCGAGGCCGGTCAGGTCCACGGCCTCGATGGTGCCCATGTCGGCTTCGCTGGCGTCGAGGCGACTGGCCAGCAGGATTTCGTCGATGAGCTGGTCGAGCTCGCCGATGTTGCGCGAGATCTCTTCGCGCGCCTTCGGGCTCGGGTGGTCGCCCATCAGCTCCAGCCCCATGCGGATGCGGGTGAGCGGCGAACGCAGCTCGTGCGAGGCGTTGGCCAGCAGCGACTTGTGCGAACGCACCAGCTGCTCGATGCGTTCGGCCGACGCGTTGAATCGTTTGGAGAGATCGGTCACTTCGTCCTGCCCTTCTTCGGTCACGCGCACCGAGAGATCGCCTTCGCCCCATCGCTGCACGCCGCGCTGCAGCGATTCCAGCCGCTGCGTGATGCGCCGCACGATCGGATACACGCCCAGTGCCACCGCCACGCCCACCAGCGCGATCATCCATCCCAGCCCGAACGGCGTGCGCCATGGCGCGAAGGCGGCCGAGCCCGGGGACCGTTCGCGCGGCGCCACGCGCAGCGTGATCGCCTTGCCGTCGCTCAGCGTCACGTCGAACTCCAGGCCCTGGCCCGGCACGCGCAGCGCGGTGCCTTCGCCGATGGGCTTGTCCTGCGCGTCGAGCACCACCACGTGGCGCGGCACCGGCGCCAGGCGCTCGCGCTCGGCCTCCGCCGCTTCGCGCACGATCCAGTTGGCCATCAGCGTGAGGATGACGACGCCACCCACCACCGCGAGCCAGATGCGGACGTAGAGGTGGCGGGAATAGAGGTTGCGCAGCATCGGGCCGGGGTCCGGTCAGTCTTGCTGCTTGGCAAAGACGTAGCCCACGCCGCGCACCGTGAGGATGCGCTTCGGGTTCTTCGCGTCGACCTCGATGGCTGCGCGGATGCGGCCCATGTGCACGTCGATGGAGCGGTCGAAGGCCTCGAGTTCGCGGCCGCGCACGGCTTCCATGATCTGGTCGCGCGTCAGCACGCGGCCCGCGCGTTCGGCCATCGCCACCAGCAGGTCGAACTGGTAGGAGGTGAGGTCGGCCAGCGCGCCGGCCACCGACACGGTGCGCGCGTTGCGGTCGATCTCCAGCGTGCCGAAGCGCATCACGGTGGAGGCTTCGGCCTCGGTGGCGTTCTCGCTGCGGCGGCGCAGCACGGCGCGGATGCGCGCGAGCAGTTCGCGCGGCTCGAAGGGCTTGGGCAGGTAGTCGTCGGCGCCGATCTCCAGGCCGATGATGCGGTCCATCGGGTCGCCCTTGGCCGTCAGCATCAGCACCGACACCTTCGACAGCGGCGCGGGCAGCGCGCGGATGCGGCGGCACACTTCGAGCCCGTCGGTGTCGGGCAGCATCAGGTCGAGGATCACGAGGTCGGGCGCGTGCTGCTGCAGCTGCTCGAGTCCGCTCGCGCCGTCGCCGGCATGGTTGAACGCGAAGCCCGACTGCGTCAGGTACTCGCCCACCATCTGCGCCAGGCGGGCGTCGTCTTCGATCATCAGGAGTTGGGGGGTGCTCATGCGCTTCATGGTCGTCCAAAGGGAGCAAGCGGGCTTGAACGCTCCGTAAAGTTGGGTAAACCTCGAACACCCCTGTCAACCGGCGATGCTGCGAAAAGCATAGCGCCGACTCCAGCGGGCGTGGGCTCAGCCCCGCTCGAGCGGCCGCAACTGCAGCCGCAGCGAAAGGGACGAGGACAGCGGCAGGTCAACCGGTGTGCCCGCGCCGTTTTCCGAATGCGCCAGGTGCGCCAGCGATTCGAACAGCGCCAGCGCCTGGGCCATGGGGTTGATCTCGGCCAGCGACTTCGCTGCCTCCGAGCTCGGTGGCGTGGCCGCGGGCGCCGTGCCGCCCTCGCCGGCCAGCGACCAGTCGAGCGCCGCCACGGTGCGCTGCGTCGGCTCGTGGGCGATCACCAGCGCCACCGCGAGCAGGCCGCGGCTGTCGGTGACCGAAGCCAGTGCGCCCACCGTGGGCGTGTCGCAGCCCACCAGCAGCACCGGCTCCTGGTCGCAGGCGCACTGCACCGCTGCTTCGAGCAGGCCCAAGGCAAAGCTGTGCTCGTAGGCCGAAATCGCGTTGCTGGCCGCCATGCAGCCGGTGCCGATGGTCCAGTAGCCCACGGCCGCGTTGTGCACCGAGTTGTGGAACTTGGTGGGCGACAGCATCTTCGGATCGCTCGCCAGCGTGCCGCACATGTAGTCGTTGATCGACAGGTCGCCGTGCGCCGACGTGAACACGCAGGGCACGTCGGCTGCGTTGCGGCCCGAAGCGGCCATGGCGGCGGCGGCCACTTCGAGCGCCAGCGCCACCGTGTCGGGCGCGCGGCGGCGCTCGGCCGGGGCCAGCACCTGCGGCGACGGGCGCTTCGCGGGCGGGTCGGCCAGTGCGCCTTCGCCGCGGAAGGCGGCGCGCGCGGCGTCCCAGCCGGGGAGGGTGGGCGTCCAGAAGGCGGGGCCTTCGATGTAGAGGGTCGGGGGCTTGGGTGCGTGGTTCGTGCTCATGCTGCCTCCGCCTTGCCGAAAACGAGGGAGCAGTTGTTGCCACCGAAACCGAACGAATTGGACAGTGCATAGCGCACCTCGCCGTGCGCTGGTTCGAGCCTGATCTGCGGGCCGAAGCCTTCGTCCAGCGTGCGGGTGTTGACCGTGCCCGGCATCAGGCCGCGCTCGATGGCCAGCAGGCTGATGACGGCCTCGACGATGCCCGCCGCGCCCAGCGTGTGGCCCATGAAGCCCTTGGTCGAGCTGGCGTGCGTGCGCGCCGGGAAGCGGCGCGCCACCAGCGCGCCCTCGACTTCGTCGTTCTTCTGGCTCGCGGTGCCGTGCATGTTGATGTAGTCGATCGCCTCGGGCGGCAGGCCGGCGCGCGCCAGCGCTTCGTCGAGCGCGCGTTCGGCGCCCAGGCCCTCGGGGTGCGGCGTCGACATGTGGTGCGCGTCGCTGGCCTCGCCATAGCCCAGCAGGTGCAGCGGCGCGGCATCGGCGCCGGCCTGCACGCGCTCGACCAGCGCGAAGCCCGCGGCCTCGCCGAGGCTGATGCCCTTGCGGGAGGCGTCGAAAGGCCGGCACGGCTCGCTCGACACCAGTTCGAGCGAGTTGAAGCCGAACAGCACGCTGCCGCACAGCGTGTCGGCACCGCCGACCACGGCCGCATCGGCCAGGCCCAGCCGGATCAGCCGCTCGGCCGAGGCGAACACCTTGGCGCTCGACGAGCAGGCGGTGGAAATGGTTTCGCTCGGGCCGCTGATGCCCAGCAGCTGCTGCGTGAACATGGCCAGCGAATGCGGCGTGTGCACCCTGGCGCGGCGCTGGTCGGGCGGGAACATGCCCTGTTCGTCGAGCTGCGTGTAGGCCAGTTCGGTTTCGCCGATGCTGGCGGTCGAGGTGCCCAGGATCAGCGCGACGCGCGATGCGCCGTACTTCTCGCGTGCCGCAGCCACCGCCTCGAGGAAGCCATCGGCCTGCAGGCCCAGCCACGCGAGCCGGTTGTTGCGGCAGTCCCAGTGGGCAAGCGATTCGGGCAGGCGGATTTCTTCGAGGCCATCGACGCGGCCGATCCAGGTGGGCAGCGGCGCATCGCCGAAGTCGTTGGCGCGCAGCCCGCTGCGCGAATGCGCAAGCGCGTCGGCCAGCACTTCCTTGCCGACGCCGACGGCGGAAGTCGCCGTGTAGGCGCTGATTTGGAGAGGAGAAATTCGGGACGGCACGATCTTGTAGGGCTTGCTGGCAGACGGGTGCGCGGAAAGGGGCGCGGGAAGGGAAAAGAAAACGAATGTATAGCGCCCGCAGCCTACCAGTTGCGCGGTGCGCGCAATGTCGGCTGTTTCCTATAAGGCCCAGGCCCTATTGACGGTCCGCGGGCCTTGTGGTCGCCGTAAGCCGCGAGGCCAAAGCCACCAGCACCAGCACCGGCAGGCCGAGCATCGCGGTGGAGATGAAGAAGGTGCTGTAGCCAAAGGCATCGACGAAGGCGCCCGAATAGCCGGCGATGAACTTCGGCAGCAGCAGCATCAGCGAGCTGAACAGGGCGTACTGCGTGGCCGAGTAGCTGATGTTGGTCAGGCTCGACAGGTAGGCGATGAAGGCCGCCGAGGCGATGCCGCCGGCCAGGTTGTCGGCCGAGACCACCGCGATCAGCGCCGTCAGATCGTGCCCGCGCGAGGCCAGCCACGCGAACAGCAGGTTGCTGGCCGCGCTCAGCACCGCGCCCAGCATCAGCACCCGCATCACGCCCAGGCGCATCGACAGCACGCCGCCGACGAAGGCGCCCACCAGCGTCATGATCACGCCGTAGATCTTGCTGACTGTGGCCACCTGATCCTTGGTGAAGCCCATGTCCACGTAAAAAGGGTTGGCCATGATGCCCATCACCACGTCGCTGATGCGGTAGATGGCGATCAGCGAGAGGATCAGCGCGGCCTGCCACCGGTAGCGGCGGATGAAGTCGGCGAAGGGCTCGATGAGCACGCTGCGCAGCCATTCGGCCGCGTTCTTCGCCTTGGGCAGCACGCGGCGCACCGGTTCGGGCGACAGCAGCACCGTTAGCACCCCCACCGCCATCGAAGCGGCCATCACCAGGTACGCCGTCTTCCAGGCGCCGTTCTGGTAGCCGGCGGTGGCGGCTTCGGCCACCGACATCTCGGCCCAGGCCGCCACCCACAGCACCCCGGCGCCGGCCCAGATCATCGCGAGCCGGTAGCCCGTCTGGTAGGCGGCGGCGAGCGCGGCCTGCTTGCGGGTTTCGGCCGACTCGATGCGGAAGGCGTCCAGCGCGATGTCCTGCGTGGCCGAGCCGAAGGCCACCAGCAGCGCGCACCAGATCAGCGGCGCGAGGCCCTGGCGCGGGTCGTTCAGCGCCATGCCGATCAGGCCGGCGATCACCACGCACTGCGCCAGCAGCAGCCAGCCGCGCCGGCGTCCGAGCAGCGTGGTCAGCGGCGGCAGCGGCAGCCGGTCGACCAGCGGTGCCCAGACCCACTTGAAGCCGTAGGCCAGCCCGACCCAGCTCAGGTAGCCGATGGTTGTGCGGTCGATGCCCGCTTCGCGCAGGCGAAAACTCAGGGTGCCCAGCACCAGCAGCAGCGGCAGCCCGGCCGAGAAACCCAACGCCAGCATGCGCAGGGTGGCGGGCTCCAGGTAGACCTTCAGCGCGTCGCGCCAGGGCGGGGAAGAGGCGGTGGGGGTTTCTGCGGAAGGTACGGACATGAGCCTCGGATTGTCCATGAGTGCAGGGGGGCGTCGGCCCGGCCTTTGTCTTCATTTGTTCCTATGATCCGGCTCCTATGTGCACACGATGCGATCTCCCTGTTTCCGCCATCTCCACCGCTACCGCCGCTTCCGCATGGAATCCCCGGCGGGCCTTCCTGCTGGCGGCCGCCGGCGCCGCCTTCAGCGGCACGGCGCTGGCGCAGGTCAATGTCGGCAATGCCTCGGTCGCGCGCAACCTCGTGCCGGCCGACAGGATCGAGGCAGCCGGCGTGCAGCAGTACGGCCAGCTGCTCGAACAGGCGCGCGCCAAGAACGCGCTCGCGGGCGACGACAACCCGCAGCTGCAGCGCCTGCGCGCCATCGCGAAGCGCCTCATTCCCTTCGCCACGCCCTGGAATTCGCGCGCCCGCGACTGGAAGTGGGAGGTCAACCTGATCGGCAGCAAGCAGATCAACGCCTTCTGCATGCCCGGCGGCAAGATCGCCTTCTTCACCGGCATCCTCGAACAGCTCAAGCTCACGGACGACGAGGTCGCGATGGTCATGGGCCACGAGATGGCCCACGCGCTGCGCGAGCATGCGCGTGCCCGCCTCGCCAAGAGCGCGGGCACGGGCGCGGCGCTCTCCATCGGTGCGCAGCTGCTCGGACTGGGGCAGATGGGCGACCTGGCGGCGCGCGCCGGCACGCAGCTCCTCACGCTCAAGTTCAGCCGCAGCGATGAGTCGGAGGCCGACCTCGTGGGGCTCGAACTCGCGGCACGTGCGGGCTATGACCCGAAGGCATCGGTGTCGCTGTGGCAGAAGATGGCCACGGCGTCGAAGAACCAGGGCGGGCTGAGCTTCCTCTCGACGCACCCGAGCGGGCCGGACCGCATCGCGAAGCTGGAGGCGACCCTGCCGAAGGTGGAGACGCTCTACCGGGACGCGAAGAAGAGCTGACTTGCCTGACTCCCTCTCCCCTGGGCAGAGGTGAGGGTGGCGGCCTTCATACGAGGGCCGCGCTTCTTCGCCCGCACCTGCCCTCACCCCAACCCTCTCCCCCAGGGGAGAGGGAGCAACGCCCCCATCCCCTGAATTGATCCGCGCGACCTCGCGTCGCCGCTGGCACGCCGCTTGCATCTCAACTTGTACACATGTTTGGATGCCTGATGATGGTGCATGAAGAAGATGGATCGCCCGCCGCCGCCTGGATCGCCAGGTTCGCGCAGCCCATGGCGCACGCCCGGGCTGGCGAAGCCCCCGGCTCCGTCCTGCCGCTCGCCGGGCTGCGCTTCGCGGTCAAGGACAACATCGACGTGGCCGGCGTGCCCACCACCGCCGCCTGTCCGGCCTTTGACCGCCTGCCCCCGGTCCACGCGGCCGTGGTGCAGCGCCTGCTCGAAGCCGGTGCATCGCTGGCTGGCAAGACCAACCTCGACCAGTTCGCCTGCGGCCTGAACGGCACGCGCTCGCCTTACGGCGAGGTGCCCAATGCCTTCGACGCGCGCTATGTCTCGGGCGGCTCCAGCTCGGGCTCGGCCTACGTGGTGGCGGCCGGCGAGGTCGACTTTGCGCTGGGCACCGACACCGCGGGCTCGGGCCGCGTGCCGGCCGGGCTCAACAACATCGTCGGCCTGAAGCCCTCGCGCGGCCTGCTGAGCACCTTCGGCGTGGTGCCCGCTGCGCAGAGCGCGGACTGCGTCTCCATCTTTGCGCGCACCGTCGCCACCGCGGTCGACGTGCTGCTCGCTTGCGCCGGCCACGACGCGCGCGACCCCTATTCGCGCGACCTGGCTTTGCGCCGCGAGCCGCTGCCAGCGCACTTCCGCTTCGGCGTGCCCGACAGGCTGAGCTTCTTCGGCGACGCCGCCGCCGAGCAGGCGTTCAACGACGCGACTGCGCGGCTGCTGGCAATGGGTGGCTCGCCCGTCACCATTCCCTACGCCCCGCTTGCGGAGGCTGCCGCGCTGCTCTATGAAAGTGCGCTCGTCGCCGAACGCTACGCCGCGGTGCGCGAGTTCTTCGACGCGCATGGCGACGAAGTGATCGAGCCCGTGCGCGGCATCTTCGCGAGCGGCCGCAGCTACACCGCCGCCGACGTGTTCGAAGCCCAGACGCGGCTGCGCGCCATTGCGCAGCAGGTCGAGCCGATGTGGCGCGACATCGACGTGCTGCTCGTGCCCACCGCGCCCACGCACTACACCCGTGAGCAGATGCGTGCCGATCCGGTGGTGCTCAACCGCAACCTTGGCGCGTACACCAACTTCGTCAACCTGCTCGACTACGCCGCGCTCTCCGTGCCCAGCAGCCTGCGCGCGGACGGCCTGCCGTTCGGCATCACGCTGATCGGCCCCTGCGGCAGCGACCTTGCGCTGGCCGACCTGGGCCAGCGCTACCACCACGCCACAGGGCTCGCGCAGGGCGCCCTCGGCCTGCCGCTGCCCGCGCCGCGCGCCATTCCCGGCCTCGCCGCGCCGGATGCCGGCACCCTGCCCATCGCCGTGGTCGGCGCGCATCTGTCCGGCATGCCGCTCAACAGCCAGCTCACCGAGCGCGGCGCCACGTTGATGCAAGCCACCATCACGTCGCCGGCCTACAGGCTGCACGCATTGCCGGGCACCGTGCCGCCCAAACCCGGCCTGCGGCGCGTGGCTGAAGGCGAGGAAGGCACCGCCATCGCGCTCGAAGTGTGGGCCGTGCCCCTGACGCAGGTCGGCAGCTTTCTCGCCCTCATCCCGCCGCCCCTTGGCCTTGGCAGCGTCGAGCTGGCCGACGGCAGCTGGGTGAAAGGCTTCATCTGCGAGGGCCATGCACTGGCCGGCGCGCAGGACGTGACCCATCACGGCGGCTGGCGCGCATACGTCGCGAGCCGCGCCACCCCGAGTTCCAACTGATTCCAACTGATCAGGAGTTCCGATGAACACCCCAGAGAAATCTTCCGCGTCGCGTCGGCAGTTGCTGCAGGCCGCTGCTTCCGGCCTGGCTGTGCTGGCTGCGCCTGCCATCGTGCGCGCGCAGGCCGCCGCACCCAAGCTGCGCATCGGCTTCTGGCCGGTGGCGGCCGGCCTGCCGTTCTTCGCGGCGATCGACAAGGGCTACTTCAAGGAGGCCGGCCTCGACGTCGAGCCGCTCAAGTTCGCCGGCGCGCAGCAGGTGATGGAAGGCATGCTCGCGGGCCGCTGCGACGGCAGCGCCAACGGCACCGGCTCGGCCAACCTCGCCATCGGCGAGATCGCGCAGCCCGGCCTGTTCAAGATCTTCTGCACCAACCCGAGCAACGCGAAGTTCGTGCTCGACGAGTTCATCGTCGCGCAAGGCAGCCCCGTCAAGACCATGGCCGAGCTGGCCGGCAAGAAGGTCGCCTCGGGCCCGGGCATCCAGAACGTGACGCTGTGCAAGACCATGCTGGAGCGCGCCGGCGCCAAGGGCGCGGTCGTGAGCGAGCTGCCCATCGGCCAGCACGTGGCCGCGCTGGTCGCGGGTCAGGTCGATGCCTGCTACACGCTGGAACCCACCGGCACCGTGGGCCGCATGAACGGCACCACGCGCGTCATCGAGGCCGGCGTGGTCGCCAGATACATCCTCGGCGACCCGATGGCGCCGTGGCACGGCGGCGCGGCCAGCCTCACCACCGAGTTCATCAAGAAGAACCCCGAGGTCGCGAAGAAGTACATCGCCGCCTATGCGCGCGGCGTGGAGCTGGTGCGCAGCAAGCCCGACGAGGCGCGCCAGTTCATGAAGGGCTACACCGCCATCGAAGGCAAGCTCACGGCCGAAGTGCCGCTCGCGTCGTACATGCTCTACAACGAGTTCAAGGCCAGCGACGTCGCGTACTTCCAGAAGTTCTACGACCTGTTCACCGAAAAAGGCATCTTCGAGAAGAAGGTCGCGGTGGACGGCCTGCTCTACAAGGCCTGACGACCATGGCCGACGCAAGCTCGACCACGGCCGCGCCGTGGACCCCGCCGGCCAGCGCCGCCATATCGGCGCCCAGGCCGCCGCTGCGCGATCGCCTGCTGCCCTTCATCGGCCCGGTGGTGCTGTTCGTCGTGTGGGACCTGGTGGTGCGGTTGGGTTTCATCAAGCCGATCTTGCTGCCCACGCCCGCCGACACCATCGCGGCGCTCATCACCGGCCTGGCCGGCGGCCCGCTGCTCACCGACTTCGCCATGACCGTGTGGCGCACCGTGCAGGCCTTCGTCATTGCGGCGGCCGTCGGCGTGCCACTGGGCGTGCTGCTCGGCAGCAACGAGAAGGCCTACCGCAGCGTGGAGTTCCTGATCGACTTCTTCCGCTCCACGCCGTCGTCCGCGCTCATTCCGCTGTTCCTGCTGATCTTCGGCGTGAGCGACGTCAACAAGGTGGCCATCGCGGCCTTCGGCGCGCTGCTCATCGTGGTGTTCAACAGCGCGTACGGCGTCATCAACGCACGCAAGCAGCGCGTGATGGCGGCCAAGGTCATGGGCGCCTCGCGCCGGCAGGTCTTCAAGGACGTGCTGATCTGGGAAAGTCTGCAGCCCAGCTTCGTCGGCCTGCGCTCGGCGGTGTCGATGGCGCTGGTGATCGTCATCGTGGCCGAGATGTTCATCGGCTCCGACACGGGCCTGGGCCACCGGATCATCGATGCGCAGCAGGTGCTCAACGTGAAGAGCATGTACGCGGCGATTCTTGCGGCGGGTGCGTTGGGCTATGCCCTGAACATCCTCTTCCTCATTGCAGAACGCCGCATCGTGCACTGGAGCGGGAGATGAAAGTGACACCCGACATCGTCGTCAACGGCCCGGTATACGCCGACGTGCCCAAGCCGGTCTTCAAGCCCGGCCCCGCGGGCACGCACATCACCATCCGCGGCCTCACCAAGTACTTCGTGGGCTGGCCGCTGTACGAGAACTTCGACCTCGACATTCCCAAGCAGGCCATCGTTTCGGTGTTTGGCCCCAACGGCTGCGGCAAGTCCACGCTCATCAACATGATCGCGGGGCTCATTCCCATCGACGCGGGCGAGATCCTGTTCGACGGCAAGCAGCGCAAGGACACCAAGATCGGCTACGTGTTCCAGAACTACCGCGAGGCGATGTTCCCGTGGATGCGCACCATCGACAACATTGCCTATCCGCTGAAGCTCGAAGGGCGCAGCAAGGCCGAGGTCGACCGGCGCATGGAAGAACTCGTCGCTTCGTTCGACGTGAAGTTCGACCTGAAGCGCTTTCCGTACGAGCTCTCGGGCGGCCAGCAGCAGACCGCGTCGATCATGCGCGCGCTCGCACCCAATCCCGAGGTTCTGTTCCTCGACGAGCCCTTCTCGGCACTCGATTTCGAGATGACGCTGTTCATCCGCGAGAAGCTGCAGGAGGTGTTCATGCACACCGGCACCACCATGCTGCTGGTGTCGCACGACCTCGAGGAGGCGGTGTACCTCGCCGACGAAGTGCTGCTGCTGACCAAGCGACCCACCAAGGTCGCCGAGATCCTGCGCTATGGCGATGCGCGCCCGCGCACCGTCGAGACGCTGAGCACTGAAAGTTTCGTCGCGACCAAGAAGCTCAGCCTCGACATCTTCCAGCGAGAGGTCCGCCGGTGATGCCCGAGATCAACATTCCCGACGTAATTGCCGAAGTACAGGCCGTGTTCGCTCGCTACGAGGCCGCGCTGGTCGGCAACGACCGCGCGACGCTCGACGAGCTGTTCTGGAACAGCCCGCACACGCTGCGCTACGGCTTCTCCGAGAACCACTATGGCCACGCCGACATCGCCACCTTCCGCGCCTCGCTGCCCGTGCAGAGCCCGCCGCGCGAACTGCTGCGCACCGTCATCACCACCTACGGCCGCGACTTCGCGACCGCGAACGTCGAGTTCCGCCGCGAGGGCAGCAGCCAGACCGGCCGCCAGAGCCAGACCTGGATGCGCACGGCCGAAGGGTGGCGCGTGGTCGCCGCCCACGTGAGCCTGCTCGACTGAGCCCTGGGAAGGGCACGTTTTTTGCACCTCAACCTGTAACGGAGAAGAACGCCATGACCAGCCAATTCAATCGCCGCGATTCCCTCAAGACCCTGGCCGCGCTTGGCGCTGCCGGCAGCCTCGGAAGCTGGAGCGCCCTTGCCGGCGCTCAGGCCAAGCCCAAGCCGCTCACCGTCGGCGTGATCTACGTCGGCGCGCGCGACGACTACGGCTACAACCAGGCGCACGCCATGGCCGCGGCCGAGATCAAGAAGCTGCCCGGCATCAAGGTGGTCGAGGAAGAGAACGTGCCCGAGACCGCCGCCGTGCAGAAGACCATGGCCGGCATGATCTCGCAGGACGGCGCCAAGCTGCTGTTTCCCACCTCGTTCGGCTACTTCGATCCACACATCCTCGCGGTCGCGCCCAAGAACCCCGACGTGCGCTTCTCGCACTGCGGCGGCCTCTGGACCGAAGGCAAGCATCCGAAGAACGTCGGCAGCTTCTTCGGCTACATCGACGAATGCCAGTTCCTGAACGGCGTGATCGCCGCGCACATGACGAAGAGCAGCAAGATCGCCTTCGTCGCGGCCAAGCCCATTCCGCAGGTGCTGCGCAACATCAACGCCTTCACGCTCGGCGCGCGCTCGGTCAAGCCGAACATCACCTGCAGCGTGATCTTCACGGGCGACTGGTCGATGGCGGTGAAGGAGGCCGAGGCCACCAACAGCCTCGCCGACCAGGGCTGCGACGTGTTCACCATGCACGTCGACGGCCCCAAGGTGGTGGTCGAAACGGCCGCCAAGCGCGGCAAGATGGTCTGCGGCTACCACGCGAGCCAGGCCAAGCTCGCGCCCAATGCGTACCTCACGGGTGCCGAGTGGAACTGGCTCACCGCCTACAAGACCATCATCGATGCCGCGCAAGCCGGCAAGCCGCATCCCAACTTCCTGCGCGGCGGCCTGAAGGAAGGCTACGTGAAGATGTCCGCCTACGGCCCCATGGTGCCGGACGCCGCGAAGAAGCAGGCCGACGACATCAAGGCGAAGATGATCGCGGGTACTTTCGACATCTTCAAGGACGGCATCAAGGACAACAAGGGTGCGGTCGTGGTGCCGGCCGGCAAGGTGCTGAAGCAGACCGACCTGGAGCTCGAGAAGATGAACTTCCTGGTCGAAGGCGTCGTCGGTTCGGTCTGATCGACAACGCACCGCGTCATGCGCCACGCACTGAGGGAATTCGCGCTGCCGGTCTTCGCCATTGCGGCGGCGCTGCTGCTGTTCGGCCTGCTGGTGGCGTTCGCGGGCGTCGATCCGGTGGAGGTCTGGGTCACGCTGTTCAAGGGCGCATTCGGCGACTGGTTCTCCTGGCAGAACACGCTGCAGCGCGCCGCACCATTGATGCTCACCGCGCTGTGCGTGGCGCTGCCCGCGCGCGCCGGGCTCATCGTCATCGGCGGCGAGGGCGCGCTGGTGCTGGGTGGACTGGCCTGCGCCGCGCTCGCGCATGCGGTGCCGCTGCCCGCCAACGCCGTCGGCACGGTGTTCGTCTGCATCGCGGGCGCCGTGGCCGGCGCGCTCTGGATCGTGCTCGCGGGCTGGCTGCGTCAGTACCGGGGCATCAACGAGACCATCAGCAGCCTGCTGCTGGCCTACATCGCCATCGGCATCTTCAAGCACCTGGTCGAAGGGCCGCTGCGCGATCCGGCGAGCCTGAACAAGCCCTCCACCTACGCATTGAACGACGGACTGCTGATCGGCGGCATTGCCGGGTCCGACGTGCACTGGGGGCTGGTGATCGGCGTCGTGGCCTGCCTGGGGCTCGGGTGGTGGCTGCGTGCCACGGCCTCGGGCTTCTCGGTACGCGTGGTGGGCGGCAATCCGCGCACTGCGCAACTCGTCGGGCTGCCGGCCACGCGGCTCATTCTCTCGGCCTGTGGACTCGGCGGTGCCTGCGCGGGGCTCGCGGGTGCGGTCGAGGTGGCGGCGGTGCACACCAGCGCCAATGCCTCGCTGATCGCGGGCTACGGCTATGCGGGCATCCTGGTGTCGTTCATCGCGCGGCACAACCCGGTGGCCATCGTGCCGGTGGCCATTTTGTTCGGTGGCTTCGGCGCGGCAGGCAGCCTGCTGCAGCGCCGGCTCGGCCTGCCCGATGCGTCGGTGCTGGTGCTGCAGGGCATCGCCTTCGTGCTGATCCTCGCGAGCGAAGGGCTGCGCATGGTCGACTGGAAGAAGTTCGGCGACCGCATGTTGCCCGAGGCCAGGAGCTACGCATGACCGCCGACCAATGGATCGCACTGGTCGCCGGCCTCGTCGGCGGCGCGTTGCGCGTGGGCGCGCCATTCCTGTTCGTGAGCCTGGGCGAGTGCCTCACCGAGAAATCGGGTCGCATCAATCTCGGGCTCGAAGGCGTTCTGGTGCTCTCGGCGATGGCGGCGTTCGGCGGCGCGTACCTCACCGATTCGGCCTGGCTCGGCGTGCTGATCGGCGCGATGGCGGGCGCATTGCTCGCGCTGCTGCACGGCCTGCTGTGCTCGCTCGACCGCGTGAACGATGTGGCGACCGGTATCGCATTGATGCTGCTGGGCACCGGGCTCGCCTTCTACCTGGGCAAGCCGCTGATTCAGCCGCAGGCGCCGCAGCTCCCCGCCATTGCGCTGGGCTTCTGGAGCGACAACAACGTGGTGCGCTCTGCGCTGCAGCTCAATGCGCTGGTGCCCATCGGCGTGGCGCTCGCGGTGCTGCTGTGGTGGGGCTTTGCGCGCACGCGCGCCGGTCTGCTGGTGCGCATGGCGGGCGACTCGGCGCAGGCGACGCGCGCGCTGGGCTACTCGGTGTCGGGCCTGCGCATCGCGGCGACCACGGCGGGTGGTTTCATCGCCGGGCTCGGCGGCGCATCGCTCACGCTGTTCTATCCGGGCAGCTGGAACGAAGGCATCTCCAGCGGCCAGGGCCTGATCGCCGTCGCGCTCGTGATCTTCGCGCGCTGGAGCCCGCTGCGCTGTGTGGGTGCGGCGCTGTTGTTCGGTGGCGCAGGCGCCATCGGGCCGGCGCTGCAGTCCATCGGCATCGGCTGGGGCTACCACCTCTTCAACACCGTTCCGTATGTGCTCACGCTGGTGATCCTGGTGTTCACCTGCAAGCCGGGCGCCGTGGCCGCCGGTAGTCCCGGCGAGCTTTCATCGACAAGGAGCTGAATGCCATGACGACAACCATCGCCGCCGAGCCCTACGCCTGGCCCTACAACGCAAACCTGCGGCCCGACAACACAGCGCTCATCGTCATCGACATGCAGACCGACTTCTGCGGCAAGGGCGGGTATGTCGACGTGATGGGCTACGACCTGTCGCTGGTGCAGGCGCCCATCCAGCCGATCGCGCGCACGCTGGCGGCGCTGCGGCCATTGGGCTTTCACATCATCCACACGCGTGAAGGCCATCGGCCCGACCTCGCGGACCTGCCGGCCAACAAGCGCTGGCGCTCGCGGCAGATTGGCGCGAATGGCGTGGGAATCGGCGACGACGGGCCGTGCGGCCGCATCCTGATTCGCGGTGAGCCCGGCTGGGAGATCATTCCCGAACTGGCGCCGTTGCCGGGCGAGGTCGTGATCGACAAGCCCGGCAAGGGCTCGTTCTATGCGACGGATCTCGAGCTCATCCTGCGCACGCGCGGCATCGAGAACCTCATCCTCGCGGGCATCACCACCGACGTGTGCGTGCACACCACGATGCGCGATGCGAACGACCGCGGGTTCGAATGCCTGCTGCTGTCGGACTGCACTGCGGCCACCGACCATGGCAACCATCTGGCGGCGTTGAAGATGATCACGATGCAGGGCGGCGTGTTTGGTGCGCATGCCACTTCGCAGGCATTGCTGGCGGCGGTATGAGATCTGTTGTGTCTCTTTCGGGGCGCGATCCCGCCGACGGGGGACATTCGCGGAGGGGAGTACCCGGTGGCCTGTGCACGCGCCCTGAACGGACCCTGATATGAGCGCCACCCCGTCCCACGCCATCGGCGGACTCCCTGCAGGCAGCGGCGCACTCGCGCTCGACACCTACGAGCTCACCAAGCGCTTCGGCGCCTTCACCGCGATGGACCGCGTGACGATGCGCGTCGAGCCCGGCACGGTGCATGCGCTGCTCGGCGAGAACGGCGCGGGCAAGAGCACGCTGGTGAAGTGCGTGGCCGGTTTCCAGCGCGCGGAGGAGGGCAGCATCCTCATCGACGGCCGCGAGCAAGACATCGCCAACCCCATCGTCGCGCGCGCGCTGGGCATCGGCATGGTCTACCAGCACTTCACGCTGGCACCGGGCATGACGGTGGCGGAGAACCTGCTGCTCGCGGGCGGCAAGACACCGGCGCTGATCGACTGGAAAACGAAGCGCGCGGAGCTGAAGGCATTTCTTGCGACCACACCTTTCAGCCTCGACCTCGACGTGCGTCCGTCCGAGCTTGCGGCGGGCGAGAAGCAGAAGCTCGAATTGCTCAAGCAGCTGTACCTGAAGCCGCGCCTGCTGATCCTCGACGAGCCCACCTCGGTGCTCACGCCGCAGGAGGCCGACGAGGTGCTGGGCCACGTGCGCGAGTTCGCGCGCAGCGGCCAGTGCACCGTGCTCATCATCACGCACAAGTTCCGCGAGGTGATGGCCTATGCGGACAGCGTGACGGTGCTGCGAAGGGGCAAGGCGGTGCATCACTGCCGCGTGACGGACACCAGCCCCGCGCAGTTGGCGCAGGCCATGATGGGCGGCGAGCAGGCCGCGTCGTCGGCGCAAGCCCCCGCTGCGAGGAAGCCCGTGCCTGCCAATGCATCGGTCGCATTGAATGTCGAAGGCCTCAAGGCGCAGGGCGACCGCGGCACGCTGGCGCTGCATGACCTGAGCCTGTCGGTGCGCGCGGGAGAAATCCTCGGCGTGGCCGGCGTCTCCGGCAACGGACAGCGCGAGCTTGTCGAGGCGCTGGTCGGCCAGCGTCCGCGCATGGCCGGCAGGGTCAGCGTGATGGGGCAACCCTACGATGCACACCGCGCGGAGAACCGCGAGCTCAAGGTCCGGAGTCTCCCCGAAGAGCCGTTGCGCAATGCGTGCGTCGGCGACCTCAGCGTTGCGGAGAACATGGCACTGCGGGATTTCGATCAACCGCCATTGTCGCGAGGCGGCGTGCTGAGCTTTCCTTGCTGGCGCAGCCGTGCGCGCGAGTGGATTGCCGAGTACGGCGTCAAGACGCAGGGCGAGGGCGCGCCGATACGCAGCCTGTCCGGCGGCAACGTGCAGCGCGCCGTGCTGGCGCGGGAACTGGCGGGCGACATCAATGTGCTGATTGCGGCCAACCCCGTGTTCGGGCTGGACTTCGCAGCCGTCGCGGAAATCCATTCGCGCATCGTGCAGGTGCGGGAGAAGGGCGGGGCGGTGCTGCTGATCAGCGAAGACCTCGACGAGTTGCTGGAGCTTGCAGACCGCATCGTCGTGATGAGCGAAGGGCAGATCGTGTTCGAGACCTCGGCTGCCGGTGCGGAAAGACACGTGATCGGAGCCCACATGGGTGGCGGGCATCACTAGCCTTTGAAGCGAGAACCGACATGCGAATAGAAGAAGCCAACCCCTTTTCCTACGAATTCGACGTGGCCAGCACGGCGCTGGTCCTCATCGACATGCAGCGCGACTTCATCGAGCCCGGCGGCTTCGGTGAAACGCTGGGCAACGACGTGTCGCTGCTCGAAGCGATCGTTCCCGCGACGAATGCCGCTCTTGCGGCGTGGCGCAAAGCCGGCGGCCTGGTGGTGCACACCCGCGAAGCGCACAAGGCGGACCTCTCGGACTGCCCACCCGCCAAGCGCAACCGCGGCAAGCCTACATTGCGCATCGGCGACGAAGGCCCGATGGGCCGCATCCTCGTGGCCGGCGAGCCCGGCAACCAGATCATCGATGCGCTTGCGCCGATCGACGGCGAGCTCGTCATCGACAAGCCCGGCAAGGGCGCGTTCTATGCCACCGGCCTGCACGAAGTGCTGCAGCAGCGCGGCATCACCCACCTGCTGTTCGGCGGCGTCACCACCGAGGTCTGCGTGCAGACCAGCATGCGCGAAGCCAACGACCGCGGCTACGACAGCCTGCTGCTCGAAGATTGCACCGAAAGCTATTTCCCGGCATTCAAGGCGGCGACGCTCGACATGGTGCGCGCCCAGGGCGCCATCGTCGGCTGGACCGCGCCGAGCGCCGCGCTGCTCGCGGCGCTGAATGGCAACCCTTCGTGACGCTGGCGCCAGCGACTACCATTCCACACGTGTCTACCGTCCGAACCCGCCCCGCGCCTCCCGTCCCCGCCGCCGATCCGGCCGTTTTCCGCACGCGGGCCGACGAGGTCTACGCGCAGCTCAAGCGCGACGTGGCCGACTTCATCCTCGTGCCCGGCGACCGCTTCACCGAGAACGAAATCAGCGAGCGGCTGGGCGTGTCGCGCACGCCGATCCGGCAGGCGCTGTTCCGGTTGCAGCAGGAGGGTTTCGTCGAAGTGCTGTTTCGCAGCGGCTGGCGCGTGCTGCCCTTCGACTTCGACCAGTTCGAGCAGCTCTACGACCTTCGCATGGTGCTGGAGACCACCGCAGTGCACCGGCTGTGCGAAACCGACCGCCACATCGACCGCAGCCTGCTCGACGCGCTGGCCAGCATCTGGCTGGTGCCTGCGGCGCAGCGCAGCGCCGACATGGCGCAAGTGGCGCAGTGGGACGAAGCCTTCCACTGCGCGCTCGTGGCGGCCGCCGGCAATGCCGAGATGGCGCGCGTGCACCGCGACGTGACCGACCGCATCCGCATCATCCGCCGGCTCGACTTCACCAAGCAGCCGCGCATCGACGCTACCTACGACGAGCACGCGAAGATCCTGAAGGCCATCCGCGCGAACCGCGGCGACCAGGCGGCGATGCTGCTGCGGGCGCACATCGAGACCAGCCAGGCCGAGGTGCGCAAGATCACGCTGCACCAGGTGCATCTGGCGCGGCACGCAGGCAAGGCCGCGGGGCCGCGCTGATCAGAGCTTGAAGTCGTACTCGACCGTGATCGGCGCGTGATCGCTGAACTTGATGGTCTTGAAGATCTGTTCGGTGCGTGCGAGCGCGGCGGTCTTTGGCGTAGCCAGGTGGTAGTCGAGCCGCCATCCCACGTTGTTCGCGTAGGCCTGGCCGCGGTTGCTCCACCAGGTGTAGGCCTCGGCGGTGGTGTCGGGCTTGAGCATGCGGTACACGTCCACCAGGCCCGCGCCGTCGGCGCCGGCGTCGAGCAGCTTCGTCATCCAGGCGCGCTCCTCGGGCAGGAAGCCGCTGTTCTTCTGGTTGCCGCGCCAGTTCTTCAGGTCGATCTCTTTATGCGCGATGTTGATGTCGCCGCACAGCACGAACTCGCGCTCCTTCTTCAGCGCCACCAGGTGCGGGAAGAAGCCCTTGAGGAAGCGGAACTTGGCCTCCTGCCGCTCCTCGCCCGAACTGCCGCTCGGGAAGTAGCAGCTGATGACGGAGAACTTTCGCTTGGGCGTGTCGAAGCGCAGTTCTAGATACCGGCCCTCAGCGTCGAACTCGGCGTCGCCCCAGCCCACCACGACCTGGCTCGGAGCGTGCTTGGTGTAGACGGCGGTGCCGGCGTAGCCTTTCTTTTCGGCGAAGTGGAAATGGCCCTTGAGGCCGGCCATTTCCTCGAACCGGCCCTCGATGTCGCTGGCCTGGACGCGGATCTCCTGCATGCAAATACAATCCGGCGCAAGTTCGGCCACCCAGTCGGCCACGCCTTTGGTAGCGGCCGAACGCAGGCCATTGAGATTGAGACTGGTCAGTTTGAACACAAGGAATTCCCGATGGCTGTAGATGGTGAGAAAAGCAGCGCGGTTGCACAGGACTTCGTCCAGTTCGCCCTGGATGCCGGCGTGCTGCGCTTTGGCGAATTCAAGACCAAGGCCGGCCGGATGAGCCCGTATTTCTTCAATTCGGGGCTCTTCGACGACGGCGGCAAGATCGCCCGGCTCGCCGGATTCTATGCAGACCGGCTGATCGAGAGCGGGCTCGAATTCGACATGATCTTCGGCCCCGCCTACAAGGGCATCCCGCTGGGCGCCACGGTAGCCGCGGAACTCGCGCGGCGCGGACGCAACTACCCCTTTGCCTACAACCGCAAGGAAGCCAAGGCGCACGGCGAAGGCGGCAACCTCGTGGGCGCGCCGCTCAAGGGCCGCGTGCTGATCGTCGACGACGTGATGTCGGCCGGCACCGCGGTGCGCGAGTCGATTGCGGCGATCCAGGCGGCCGGCGCCACGCCACATGCCGTGGCCATCGCGCTCGACCGGCAGGAGAAGGCGACCGAGAACGGCGTCGACGTGGACCACAGCGCCGTGCAGTACGTGCGCAACCAGCTCGGCCTGTCGGTGATCGCCATCGCCACGCTGGACGACCTGCTGAGCTACCTCTCGGGCAATGCCGCGGCCGACCTGGGCGCGCACCGCGAGCGCGTGCTGGCCTACCGCACGCGCTACGGCGCCAGCTGAGGCAAGGCCGCCCGATGCACGACGCAAGCGCCCCTGGTCTGCCGATCCGCCGGTTGGCGTCGGCCTCGCTCTTCCTGGTGGTTGCTTCGTTCTGCGGCGCGCTGCAGGCGCAATCCCCGAAAGTGGAGGGCGCCTCCCCCGGCATCTATACCTGCACCGACGCCCGCGGCCGCACGCTGACCGCCGACAGGCCGATTGCCGAGTGCAGCGACCGCGAGCAGCGCGAACTGAACCCGAGCGGCTCCACCCGCCGCAAGGTCGAGCCGACCTATACCGCGCGCGAACTGCAGGAGCGCGAAGACCGCGCCCGCGAGGCCGCCATCCAGGCCGCGCGCCAGACCGACGAGCGCCGCCGCGAGCGGGCCCTGCTGGTGCGCTACCCCAATGCCGCCACGCACGACCGCGAACGCGCCGAGGCGCTATCACAGATCGACGCAGTGACGCAGGCCGCGAAGAAGCGCATCGCCGAACTCGGCGAAGACCGCAAGAAGATCGACGAGGAGCTCGAGTTCTACAAGCAGGACACGAGCAAAGCGCCGGGCGCGGTGCGCCGCAGGCTCGATGACAACAAGCAGAGCGTGGCGGTGCAGAATCGCTTCATCGGCGAGCAGGAAGAAGAGAAGAAGCGGGTGAATGCGCGCTTCGATGAAGAGCGCACGCGCTTGAAGATGCTCTGGTCGCCGCAGAACGGCGGAAATCCTCGCTGAAACGGCCGGGGCCTTGCGCAAGGCCCCGGGTTTCTTTTGATCAGGCCAGCTTGGCCTTGAGCAGTTCGGTGACCTGCGCGGGGTTCGCCTTGCCGCCGCTGGCCTTCATGACCTGGCCCACAAGCGCGTTGAGCGCTTTTTCCTTGCCGCCGCGGTATTCCTCGACGTTCTTCGCGTTCTTCGCAATCACCTCGTCCAGGATCTTGTCGAGCGCGCCGGTGTCAGCCATCGGCTTCAGGTCCTTGGCCTCGATGATCGCATCGACATCGCTGCCTTCGCCGGTCCACAGCGCTTCGAACACCTGGCGCGCGGCGTTGTTCGGCAGCGTGCCGTCGGCGATGCGCTTCACCAGCTGGGCCAGTTGCCGAGCCTTCACCGGCGCGGCCTCGATGCCGATCTCGGCGGCGTTCAGGCGGCGCGCCATCTCGCCGGTGATCCAGTTGCTCGCGAGCTTGGGCGTGGCGCCCGCGTTCACGGCTTCGTCGAAGTAGCCGGCGAGCGCGGCGCTCTGCGTGAGCTGCGCGGCGTCGTATTCCGACAGGCCGTGGTCGCGCACATAGCGCTCGGCCATCGCGCGCGGCAGCTCGGGCATGGTGGCCTTCACGCGCTCGATCCAGTCGGCCGCGATCACCAGCGGAGGCAGGTCCGGGTCGGGAAAGTAGCGGTAATCGGCCGAGTCTTCCTTGGCGCGCATGGCGCGCGTCTCGCCGGTGTCGGGGTCGAACAGCACCGTGGCCTGCTCGATGGCGCGGCCGTCCTCGATCTCGTCGATCTGCCAGCGGATCTCGTAGTCGATCGCCTGCTGCATGAACTTGAAGCTGTTCAGGTTCTTGATCTCGCGGCGCGTGCCGAGTTTCTCGCCGGGGCGGCGCACCGACACGTTGGCGTCGCAGCGGAAGCTGCCTTCCTGCATGTTGCCGTCGCAGATGCCGATCCAGGTGACGATCTTGTGCAGCTCCTTCGCATAGGCCACGGCCTCGGCGGTGGAGCGCATGTCGGGCTCGGTCACGATCTCCAGCAGCGGCGTGCCGGCGCGGTTCAGGTCGATGCCGCTCTGGCCGACGAAGTCCTCGTGCAGCGACTTGCCCGCGTCTTCCTCGAGGTGGGCGCGCACGAGGCGCACCGTCTTCTGCTCCTCGCGCACGAAGAACGACACCGAGCCGCCCTGCACCACGGGAATCTCGAACTGGCTGATCTGGTAGCCCTTGGGCAGGTCGGGGTAGAAGTAGTTCTTGCGCGCGAACACGCTGCGCGGCGCGATGTGCGAGCCCAGCGCCAGGCCGAGCTTGATGGCGCGTTCGACCGCGCCCTTGTTCATCACGGGCAGCGTGCCGGGCAGCGCGAGGTCGACCGCGCAGGCCTGCGTGTTGGGCTCGGCGCCGAAGGCGGTGGAGGCGCGGCTGAAGATCTTGCTCGCGGTCGACAGCTGGGCGTGCGTCTCGAAGCCGATGATGACTTCATAGCCGCGCACCAGCGGGCCGGTCGGGCGGCCTTGTTGTTGTGCTTCGAATGTGTTCACTGTCTCGCTCATCTCAAAAACCTTCAGGCGTGCGTGCATGCCAGTCGGTGGCCTGCTGGAAGCGGTGCGCTGCGTTCAGCAGCTTCGCTTCGCCGAAGTAGTTGCCGATCAGCTGCAGGCCCACGGGCATGCCGCCGTCGAAGCCAGCAGGCACGCTCATGCCGGGCAGACCGGCGAGCGATGCGGGCAGCGTGAAGATGTCGGCCAGGTAGTCGGCCACGGGGTCGCCGCCGTGTTCGCCGAGCTTCCATGCGGTGGTGGGCGCGGCGGGGCCGGCGATCACGTCGCACTGCTTGAAGGCCTGCTGGAAGTCGTCGGCGATCATGCGGCGCACTTTCTGCGCCTGCAGGTAGTAGGCGTCGTAGTAGCCGTGCGAGAGCACGTAGGTGCCGATCATGATGCGGCGCTTCACTTCGTCGCCGAAGCCTTCGGCGCGTGTGCGTTCGTACATCTGCGTGAGCGCGCTCTTGTCGCTGGCGGGGTCGATGAAGTCCTTGGCGCGGTGGCCGAACTTCACGCCGTCGAAGCGGCTCAGGTTGCTCGAGGCCTCGGCCGCGGCAATGATGTAGTACACGGGAATCGACAGCTCGGTGCGCGGCAGCGTGACCTCGACGCGCTTTGCGCCGAGCTTCTCGTACTGCGAGAGCGCTGCGTCGATGGCCGCGCGCACGCCGGGCGCCACGCCTTCGCCGAAGAACTCCTTCGGCACGCCGATGCGCAGGCCTTCGAGCGAGTCGTTCAGCGAGCGGCCGAAGTTCTCGGCGGGCTTGTCGAGCGAGGTGGAATCGCGGTCCAGGTCGGGGCCGCAGAAGGCCGACAGCAGCAGCGCGCAGTCCTCGGCCGAGCGGGCCATCGGGCCGGCCTGGTCGAGACTCGATGCGAAGGCCACCATGCCGTAGCGCGAGGCGCGGCCGTAGGTGGGCTTGATGCCGGTCACGCCGCAGAACGATGCGGGCTGGCGGATCGAGCCGCCGGTGTCGGTGCCGGTGGCCGCGGGGGCCAGGCGTGCCGCGACGGCCGCTGCGCTGGCGCCGGACGAGCCGCCCGGAATGCGCTCGCGGTTCCACGGGTTCTGCACCGGCACGACCTTGTCGTGGCCCACGGCGGGCACGGCGACGTTCTCGTTGGCCGAGCCCATCGCGAATTCGTCGCAGCTCAGCTTGCCGAGCGTGACCGCGCCGGCTTCGGCCAGGCGGCGCACCACGGTGGCGTCGAAGGGCGAGCGGTAGCCCGCGAGCATCTTCGAGCCGGCGGTGGTGGCGAAATCGGTGGTGACGAAGATGTCCTTGTGCGCGATCGGCACGCCGGCCAGCGCGGGGGCATTGCCCTTGGCGATCAGCGCGTCGGCGGCGCGGGCCTGGGCCAGCGTGACTTCTTCATTGATGTCGACAAAAGTACCCAGCGATTCGTGCGCCTTCATGCGGCCCAGGAACGCCTGCGAGGCTTCGACGGCCGAGACCTTGCGTTCGGCCAGGGCGCGGGCCAGGGCGACCACGCCCATTTGGTGCAATTGTTCGCCGCTCATTATTCGATCACCTTCGGCACGAGGAACAGGCCGGCTTCGACGGCCGGGGCGCTCTTCTGGTTGGCTTCGCGGTTGTTTGGTTCGCTCACCACGTCGTCGCGCAGGCGCAGCGTGATGTCTTCGAGCGCGGCCACGGGATGGGCCAGCGGCTCGACGCCGGTGGTGTCCACGGAACGCATACGTTCGACTAAATCGAAGAAGCCGTTGATCTGGCTGAGCATGCGCTCGCTTTCATCGGAGGCAAGCTGCAGCCTCGCCAGCGAGGCAATGCGCGCAATATCTGAAGCGGAGAGTGACATAGGTCGGGACGGCCAAAAAAAGCGGGGGTAATCGCACGCCGAAACGGGTGCTAATACAGGAATCAGAGGGGATTCGGTTATTATCCCGCCTTTGCCGCAACCCCCGCGAACACGCCGGCTTTTGCGCCAAAAACGATCAATTCACCCCGTCACACGACCCAAAAAATAGAGCGACGACCTGCCGATGCGCAGGCCGTGCTCAGAGGATTCCGCACATGTTTGGAGCTTTCCGTCGGTACTTTTCCACCGACCTTGCGATCGACCTCGGCACCGCCAACACCCTGATATTCGCCCGCAACAAGGGCATCGTGCTGGACGAACCCTCGGTTGTCGCTATCCGCCACGAAGGCGGCCCCCACGGCAAGAAGGTGATCCAGGCCGTCGGCCGCGAAGCCAAGGCCATGCTGGGCAAGGTGCCCGGCAACATCGAGGCGATCCGCCCGATGAAGGACGGCGTGATCGCCGACTTCGTGATCACCGAGCAGATGATCAAGCAGTTCATCAAGATGGTGCACCCGCGCACGCTGCTCACGCCGAGCCCGCGCATCATCATCTGCGTGCCCTGCGGCTCGACCCAGGTCGAGCGCCGCGCCATCAAGGACGCGGCCGAAGCCGCTGGCGCCACCTCCGTCTACCTCATCGAGGAACCCATGGCCGCGGCCATCGGCGCCGGCCTGCCCGTCAGCGAAGCCTCGGGCTCGATGGTGGTGGACATTGGCGGCGGCACCACCGAAGTGGGCGTCATCAGCCTGGGCGGCATGGTCTACAAGGGCTCCGTGCGCGTGGGCGGCGACCGCTTCGACGAAGCCATCATCAACTACATCCGCCGCAACTACGGCATGCTGATCGGCGAGCCGACGGCCGAAGTCATCAAGAAGAACATCGGCTCGGCTTTCCCGGGCTCCGAAGTCAAGGAGATGGAAGTCAAGGGCCGCAACCTGTCCGAAGGCGTGCCGCGCAGCTTCACCATCAGCAGCAACGAAGTGCTGGAAGCCCTGACCGATCCGCTCAACAACATCGTCTCGGCCGTGAAAAACGCGCTGGAACAGACACCGCCCGAGCTGGGCGCCGACATCGCCGAGCGCGGCATGATGCTGACCGGCGGCGGCGCGCTGCTGCGAGACCTCGACCGCCTGCTGGCCGAGGAAACCGGCCTGCCGGTGCTGGTGGCCGAAGACCCGCTGACCTGCGTGGTGCGCGGCTGCGGCATCGCGCTCGAGCGCATGGACCGTCTCGGCAGCATCTTCACGAGCGAGTAAAACGCGAAAGCCATCATCGGCCGGCCTCTGCTTGCGCAGGCCGGCTTTTTGTTATTTGATTCCGCACCACCGCCGGGTCTGAATTCATGCCTCTGGGCACGCTCGATCGCACAGCGCCACCCCTGTTCAACCAGGGGCAGTCGGCACTCAGCAAGCTGATCTTCTTCGGCGCGCTCGCCCTGTTCCTCATGGTGGCCGATTCACGCTTCCGCATCGTGCAGCCGATCCGTGCAGGCATCGGCGCGGTGCTCTACCCGGTGCAATGGGTGGCGATGAAGCCGGTGCAGGCCGTGCTCGGCGGCGGGCGCTATCTCGAAGACTTGCAGACCGCCCAGCGCAACGAGGAAGACGCGCGCAAGGCGCTGATGATGCAGGCCGAACGCGCCGCCCAGGCCGACACGCTGTCGCAGGACAACGCCCGCCTGCGCGAGCTGCTCGAACTGCGCCAGACAACCACGACGCCGGGCCGCGCGGCGGAGGTGCTCTACGACGCGGCCGACCCCTACACCCGCAAGATCGTCATCGACCAGGGCATGACCCAGGGCGTGGCACCCGGCTCGCCGGTGATCGACGCGCGCGGCGTGCTCGGCCAGGTCACGCAGGTGCTGCCCTTCACGAGCGAGGTCACGCTGGTGATCGACCGCGACCTCTCCATTCCCGTGCAGAACACCCGCACCGGTGTGCGCAGCGTGGCCTTCGGCGACGCCTCGGCCCACGGCGGCGGGCTGGAGCTGCGCTTCATGGCCGCCAATGCCGACCTGCAGGAGGGCGACCTGCTCTCCACCAGCGGCGTCGACGGCATCTACCCCGCCGGCCTGCCGGTGGCCAAGATCGAGCGCATCGAGCGCCGCGCCGACTCCGCCTTCGCCCGCATCTACTGCGTGCCGCTGGCCCACGTGACGGCTGCGCGCTATGTGCTGGTGCTCGAACCCACCGGTGCCCCGATGGCGCCACCGCCCGCGCCCGCGGCGGCCACGCAGCGCAAGCGGCCTGAAGGCAAGCCCGGCGCGGGCAAGAACGAGAAGAAGCCGGGAGCGCGCCAATGATCAAGCGTCCCGGCCAGCAGCAGCTCCTGCTGCCCGTCAGCCCCGTCTTCATGTGGTCGAGCCTCATCGTGGCGCTGCTCGTCAACATGATTCCCATCGGCCGCGCCGTCTGGATGCCCGACCTGCTGGCACTGGTGATCGTGTTCTGGGGCGTGCACCAGCCCGCACGCGTGGGCGTCGGCGCGGCCTTCGTGTTCGGGCTGTGCATGGATGTGCACCAGGCCTCGATGCTGGGCCAGCACGCGCTGGCCTATACGACGCTGGGCTTCTTTGCGATCACCATCCACCGGCGCCTGCTCTGGTACCCGGTGGCGTCGCAGGCGCTGCAGGTGCTGCCGCTGTTCGCGCTGTCGCAGCTGATCGAGGTCATCACGCGGATGGTCGGCGGCGGCGTGTTCCCGGGCTGGACGGTGCTGATCTCGCCTGCCATCGAGGCTGCGCTCTGGCCACTGGTCACCGCCTTGCTGCTGGCGCCGCAACGCCGCACCCCGGAACCCGACGAGAACCGTCCGCTATGAGCGCTCCCCCAGGCTTCGCGCACTTCGTGTCGCTTCGCCAACCCCCTCGCCGGGGGCAACACCAGCGGCCGGGCAAAGCCCGTTCCGCCGTGTTTCGCGATGAGTCCGCGCCGCTTCCGTTCGGCTCGGGAGGCGCATTTGCCATCGCACCTGCGCGCGCCTAAGCTCCCTCCGCCATGACCGAAATCCGCAACGTAGCCGCCGACCTTGCGCGCTTCAAGCGCCGCGTGATCGTCATCGGTCTTGCTGTGCTGTTTGCCTTCGGCCTGCTGTGCGCGCGGCTGGTGTACCTGCAGGTCGTGCGCCACGAAGACCTGGCCGAGCAGGCCGAGAGCAATCGCACGGCCATCGTGCCGGTGGTGCCCAACCGGGGCCTGATCCTCGACCGCAACGGCATCGTGCTGGCCTCCAACTACTCGGCCTACACGCTGGAGATCACGCCCTCGAAGGTGGGCGACGTCGAGGAAACCATCGACAGCCTGACCCAGGTGCTCGAAGTCTCGCCGCGCGACCGCCGCCGCTTCAAGCGCCTGCGCGAGGATTCGCGCAGCTTCGACTCCATTCCGATTCGCACCCGCCTGAGCGACGAAGAAGTCGCGCGCTTCGCGGCGCAGCGCTACCGTTTTCCGGGCGTGGAGATCAAGGCGCGCCTGTTCCGCAACTACCCGCAGGGCGAGCTGGCCTCGCACGTGCTCGGCTACATCGGCCGCATCAACCAGCGCGAGAAGACCGCGATGGAAGACTGGGACGAGGAAGACCAGGCCAACTACAAGGGCACCGACTACATCGGCAAGCTCGGCATCGAGCAGAGCTACGAGAAGACGCTGCATGGCCTGACCGGCGTCGAGCAGATGGAAACTTCGGCCGGAGGCCGCGCCGTGCGCCGGCTCGCGAGCCACCCCGCCACGCCGGGCAACACGGTGATGCTGTCGCTCGACATCAAGCTGCAGAAGCTGGTGGAAGACATGTTCGGCGACCGCCGTGGCGCGCTGGTGGCCATCGACCCCAAGACCGGCGAGGTGCTGGCCTTCGTGAGCAAGCCCACCTTCGATCCGAACCTGTTCGTCGAAGGCATCGACAACGAAAGCTGGGCGGCGCTGACCGAGTCCATCGACAAACCGCTGCTGAACCGCGCGCTGCGCGGCACCTACCCGCCCGGCTCGACCTACAAGCCCTTCATGGCGCTCGCCGCACTGCAGACCGGCAAGCGCGGGCCCAGCGTGGTGATCAACGACCCGGGCTATTTCAACTTCGGCGGCCACCGCTTCGGCAGCCCCGAAGGCAACATCGGGGGCGTCGACATGCGCCGCTCGATCCAGCTGTCGAGCAACATCTATTACTACTCGCTGGCCAACGAAATGGGCGTGGACCTGATCCACGACTTCATGAAGCCGCTGGGCTTCGGCCAGATCACCGGCATCGACCTGGGCGGCGAAGTGCGCGGCGTGCTGCCGAGCACCGAGTGGAAGCGCAATACCTACAAGCGGCCCGAGCAGAAAAAATGGTACGCGGGAGAGACCATCTCGCTGGGCATCGGCCAGGGTTACAACGCCTTCACGATGCTGCAGCTCGCGCAGGCCACGTCCATCGTGGCCGACGGGGGCATGAAGCACAAGCCGCACCTCGTGCTGGCCACGCGCAACACGGTGAGCGGACAGGTGGTGCCGCTGCCGCAGCCGCCGGCGGAAAACCTCGGCTTCGCCGCAGCCAACGTGACGGTGGTCCGCGAGGGCCTGACCAGCGTGGTCACCAGCGGCACTGCGCGCAGCGTGTTCGCGGGCGCGGGCTACCAGGCAGCCGGCAAGACAGGTACGGCGCAGGCGGTGACGCAGGCGCAGAACACCAAGTACAACGCGCGCGCACTCGAAGAGCATCAGCGCGACCATGCGCTGTTCATGGCCTTCGCGCCGGTGAACGATCCGAAGATCGCGGTCGCGGTGATCGTGGAAAACGCAGGCTGGGGCGCTGGCGCCGCGGCGCCCATTGCGCGCCGCGTGTTCGACTACTGGTTGATGGACCAATACCCGAGCGAAGCCGACATGGCCGCGATCAAGATCGGCAAGGCCGCCGCGCCGATGGGCAAGCCGCGCGTGGCGAGCGAAGTGGCGTGGCCTGCCGCTGCGGCGGCTCCTGCAGCCGCGCCCTGATCTCTTGCTCCCTCTCCCCCTCCCCCAGGGGAGAGGGTTGGGGTGAGGGTGAGCGGCAATGAAGTCCGCGCGATGTTGCAAGGCCGGCTGCCCTCACCCTGGCCCTCTCCCAGAGGGAGAGGGGACAACGCGGGAGCCTCAGGCTATCGTGCCAGTGACTTCACCCAGGCCGATGCGCACCGCACCGTCACGTTCGCACCAGCCACGCATCACCAGCGTATCCCCGTCCTCCAGGAACGTGCGCTTCTCGCCGTTCGGCAGCGTGATCGGCTGCTTGCCGCCCAGCGTCAGCTCGATCAGCGAGCCCGCCTCGTCGGCCTTGGGGCCCGACAGCGTGCCCGATCCCAGCATGTCGCCCGGCTGCAGGTTGCAGCCGTTCACCGTGTGGTGCGCAACCAGCTGCGCGGCCGTCCAGTAGGCGGCTTCGGTGGTGTTGCCGCGCGTGAGGCGCACGGGCGCCACGCCCTCGGCGCGCATCTTCGCGGTCTGCAGCAGCACTTCGAGCGTGATGTCCAGCGCGCCGCTCTCGCGGTTCGACGCCGAGTCGAGGTACGGCAGCGGCTGCGGGTCTCCGGCGGGGCGCTCGAATTTCGCGCGGAATGGTGCCAGCGCCTCCATCGTCACGATCCAGGGCGACAGCGTGCTCGCGAAGTTCTTCGAGAGGAAGGGGCCGAGCGGCTGGTATTCCCAGGCCTGCAGGTCGCGCGCCGACCAGTCGTTGAGCAGCGTCACGCCGAACAGATGCTCCTCGGCATCGGCGATGGCGATGGGCTCGCCCTGCGCATTGCCGCGACCGATGAAAAAACCCAGTTCCAGCTCGTAGTCCAGCCGCTTCGACGGGCCGAAGCTCGGCGACTCGGCATCGGGCGCCTTGGTCTGGCCCTGCGGGCGCTTGAAGACCTGGCCGCTCACGCCGATGGACGATGCGCGGCCGTGATACCCGATGGGCACCCATTTGTAGTTGGGCATCAGCGGCTGGTCGGGGCGGAACAGCTTGCCGATGGTGGTCGCGTGATGGATGCCCGTGTAGAAGTCGGTGTAGTCGCCGATGCGGCAGGGCACGGTCATCTCAGCCCTGGCCTGCGGCAGCAGCGCCTTCGACCAGGCCGCCTGCCTGTCGCTGCCTTCGGCGAGGCCGGCCGAGATGGCGGCGCGCAGTGCCTGGCGCTCCTTGGTGCCGGCGTTCATCAGGGTGTTCATGTCGTCGGTGTCGACGAGGCCTGCCGCGCGCAGGTCCAGCACCTGGTCGCCGATGGCGACGCCGATGCGGAAGGCTTCATTGCTGCCGGCGGCGCGGAAGCGCCCGAAGGGCAGGTTCTGGATCGGGAAGTCGCAGCCGGCCTCGTTGGCCGATGCGACCCAGCTGCGCAGCTTCGGGTCATGGGTGGCGTTCAGTGCGGTCATGGATGTCTTTCTGCTCGATGTCTGTTTGTCTGTCTGATCAGTCTGCGGTCATGCCGGCCTTCTTGGCCACGTCACCCAGGCGCTTGTATTCGGTGTCGGTCAGCGTCGTCAGCTCCTGCGGCGTCGAGCCGCGCGGCGAGAAGCCGGCCTGTGCCAGCTTGGCCTTCACATCCGGCATCGCGAGCGCTTCGACAAAGGCTTCATTCAGCGCCTTCACCACGGGCGCCGGCAGCTTCGCCGGCCCGTACACGCCGAACCATGGCTCCAGCGCATAGCCCTTCAGGCCCGCCTCGGCCATCGTCGGCACGTCGGGCAGCGAAGGTGAGCGCGTCGGCCCCGCCACCGCCAGCGCGCGCAGCTTGCCGGCCTGGATGTGCGGCAGCGAGGCCGGCAGGTTGTCGAACATCACGCCGATGTTGTTGCCCAGCATGTCGGTGATGGCCGGGCCGCTGCCCTTGTAGGCCACATGCACGAGTTCGGTGCCGGTCATCTGCGCGAACATCACGCCGGCCAGGTTCATCGAGGTGCCGGCGCCCGCGGTGGCGTAGGGCAGGCCGGGGGTCTTCTTCGCGGCCGCGATCAGCTCGGGCACCGACTTCACGGCCGAGGCCGCCGGCACTTCGAGCACGATGGTCGAGGTGCCCAAGAGGCTGATGGCGGTGAAATCCTTGCGCGGATCGAAGGCCATCGACTTGTAGATGTGCGGGTTCAGCGCATTGGTCGAGATCGCGCCGAAGCCGATGGTGTAGCCGTCGGGCGCGGCCTTGGCCACCGCGTCCATGCCGATGTTGCCGCCCGCGCCGCCGCGGTTGTCGATCAGCACGGGCTGGCCCAGTTTTTCCGACACCTTCTGGCCCACGGTGCGTGCCACCAGGTCGGTGGTGCCGCCGGGGGTGTAGGGCACGATGAAGCGGATGGGCTTCGACGGATAGTCGGCCGCCTGGGCGAACAGGGGCGCGGCCAGCAATGCCACGGCCGCAGCGCGGCGCGTGAGGGTGAACATCGTCTTCATGCCTTGAACTGGTCCTGCAGGCCTGCCCAGCAGTCTGCGTAGTCGGTATCGAGCGCCGGGCTCTTCAGCGCGAAGTTCGTCGGAATGAAGCGGTAGCGGCTCTCGAACATGAAGGCCAGCGTGTTGTCCAGCTTGTGCGGCTTCAGGTCGGCGTGCGTGGCCTTGTCGAAGGCTTCCTCGTCCGGCCCGTGCGGCACCATGCAGTTGTGCAGGCTCGCGCCGCCGGGCTTGAAGCCGCCCGGCTTGGCGTCGTATTCGCCCAGCACCAGGCCCATGAACTCGCTCATCAGGTTGCGGTGGAACCATGGCGGACGGAAGGTGTTCTCCATGACCATCCAGCGCGGCGGGAAGATCACGAAGTCGCAGTTGGCCGTGCCCGGCGTGTCGCTGGGCGAGGTCAGCACGGTGAAGATCGACGGATCGGGATGGTCGAAGCTGATCGAGCCGATCACCATGAAGTGCGCCGTGTCGTACTTCACCGGCGACAGGTTGCCGTGCCAGGCCACCACGTTGAAGGGCGACTGCTTCATCGGCGCCTGCCAGAAGCGGCCGCCGAATTTCTTGACGATCTCGTAGGCGCCTTCTTCCGATTCGAAGGCGGCCACCGGCGCCTGGAAGTCACGCGCGTTGGCCAGGCCGTTCGAGCCGATCGGCCCAAGCTCCGGCAGCCGGAAGTGCGCGCCATAGTTCTCGCACACGTAGCCGCGCGAGAGACCGTCGGGCAGCGCCACCTTGAAGGCCATGCCGCGCGGCAGCAGCGCGATTTCGCCGGGCTTCACGTCGAGCACGCCGAGTTCGGTGGTGATGACGAGGCGGCCCTGCTGCGGCACGAGCAGCATCTCGCCGTCGGCGTTGACGAAGGCGCGGCGCTCCATCGAGCGGCCCGCGAGGTACATCAGCGAGCCGATGCCGACCTGCGACTCCGCATCGCCATTGGCCGCGATGGTGTGCATGCCGTCGATGAAGTCGGCTTCGGCCGCGCCGTCCAGCGGCTGCGGGTGCCAGCGCAGCGGTTCGGGCGGCAGCGCGATCCCGCGGTCGGCGCCGGTGGTCCAGTGCGCCTGCGCATACGGCTGGTAGCGGCCCGACACCACCGAGGGCTGGCGGCGGTACAGCCAGCTGCGGCGGTTCTCATGGCGCGGCGCGGTGAAGGCGGTGCCGGAGATCAGTTCGGTGTAGAGGTCGAAGGGGCCCCGCTGCGGGTTGTTGCGGCCCTGCGGCAGCGCGCCGGGTACGGCCTCGGAGGCGTATTCGTTGCCGAAGCCGCTCTGGTAGCGCCGTTCGGAGGACGGGGTTGCTTGGGTCATGTGCTTGCTCTTTCGGGAGTCGCGATGAGGTTGGAATGCGGTGGTGCTCAGCCCGCGCGGGCCGCCTCGAAGGCTTCGCGCAGCACGGCTAGCGAGCCGACGTGGTTGGCCAGCACGAGCACGAGGCGCGCGTTGAAGGCGTGGCTCTCCTCGGTGGAGAGTCCCTGGTGCGCCTCGATGAGCGCTTCGTAGAAGTCGTCGGGGGCGTCGAGGTTCGGCGCGGTGATCAGGTGTTGTTGCTGCATGGTGTTCTTCACGCCTTCGCGAGTGCGCGGTCGATGGCCGCGCGGATGTCCGCCGCCGCGGGCTGGCGCCAGCGCGCGCACACATGCTGGTCGGGCCGCAGCAGGTACACGGTGCCGGGCCGGGCGTCGTAACGCTGCATGGCGAGCTCGCTGCCCTTGGCGCCGTCCTCGACGCGCACCACGTGCAGTGGCAAATCGCTGGCCTTCAGCTCGGCGAGACTGCGCTCGGCCGCCTCGCCCTCGCCGAAAACCAGCGCGGTGAACTGCGAGACGTGGCATTCGCGCAGCAGCCAGCCGGTGCTGCCGTCCGAGTGCACCACGGGTGCGTCAGCCGCGGCGGCGCCCGGCACCATCGCGCCCGAGAAGGCGTCGGCGTCCGGCGTGTTGAGCGGCGAATCGCGCAGCACTGTGGCCACCGACAGCCGGCCGCTGTTGACCAGCGTGCGCGCGAAAGCGTGGCGCTTCGTCAGCTCCAGCACCGCGTCGCGGAACAGGCGGCTCACCTCGCTCTTGGGCGTGATGAAGTCGGTGGCGCGGGTGGAGTTGCGGATGTTCTCGTCGGCCGCGAACTCGCGCTCGCTGGCGTAGCTGTCGAGCAGCGCGTCGGGCGCCTGGCCCTGCACCACGGCCGCGAGCTTCCAGCCAAGGTTGTCCGCATCCTGCACGCCCGAGTTGGCGCCGCGCGCGCCGAAGGGCGACACGCCGTGCGCCGAGTCGCCCGCGAACAGCACGCGGCCGTGGCGGAAGCGCTCCATGCGCTGGCAGGCGAAGGTGTAGACGCTGGCCCAGCCGATCTGGAACTGCACGCCCTCGAAGCCGATGCTGTCGAGCAGCGCGCGCACGCGCGGGGTGATGTTCTCGGGCTTGCGTTCTTCCACCGGGTCGGCGTCCCAGCCGAGCTGAAAGTCGATGCGCCACATGCCGTCGGCCTGCTTGTGCAGCAGCACGCTCTGGCCCGGATGGAACGACGGGTCGAACCAGAAGCGGCGCTCGGTCGGGAGGTGCGCATCCATCGTGATGTCGGCGATCAGGAAGCGGTCGCGGAAGACGCGGCCCTTGGCCTCCAGGCCCAGCATCTGGCGCAGGTTGGAGCGCGAGCCGTCGCAGGCGGCGACATAGCCGGCCTGCAGTTGGTAGCTGCCTTCGGGCGTTTCCACGGTGAGCACCGCGCCGTCGCCGCGCTGCGCGATGCCGGTGACCTTGTTGTTCCAGCGCAGGTCGATCAGCGGCAGCGTGGCTGCGCGTTCGACGAGGTAGCCCTCGACGTAGTACTGCTGCAGGTTGATGAAGGCCGGGCGCTCGTGGCCGGGCTCGGGCAGCAGGTCGAAGCGGTAGACCTGCTCGTCGTGGAAGAACACCTTGCCGACATTCCACGACACGCCCTTGTCGACCATGCGGTCGCCGCAGCCGAGGCGATCGAACACTTCGAGCGTGCGCTTGGCGAAGCAGATGGCGCGCGAGCCGCTGGACAGGGTGTTGTCGTTGTCCAGCAGCACCACGGGCACTTGCCGCAGCGCGAGGTCGATGGCGAGCGTGAGGCCGACGGGGCCGGCGCCGACGATCACCACGGGGTGATGGGCGGGCGTGGCAGCGTCCTGGTCGGCGTGGCGGCGGTAGTCGAAGCGCAGACTTTGATAGTCGATCACGTGTTGTCTCCGTGTCCTTGGTCTTGTCTTGCTCCTTCCCCCTTTGGTGGAAGGTCGGGATGGGGGCAAACGGCGTTCACTTTGGGCGCTCTGCCTGCCCCCACCCCAGCCCTCCCCCAGCGGGGGAGGGAGCAAGACCGATCAGCCTTCGAGGGCCTTCCACATGTCGATGTCGCGCTGTGCCGTCCACACGCGCGGGTCCGCATGGCCCGAGGCTTCGTCGTACGCCCGGCTCACGTCGAACGGCATGCAGTGGTCGAAGATCACCCACTGGCTGTACTTGGGCTTGAGCTTTGCGTACGTGTCCTTGTAGACCGTGTTCAGGTCGCGCCCGGCCTTCACGCCCTCTTGCACGCTGGCGTACACGTCGGAGATGAAGTTGCGCGTGCCCGTCAGGCCCTCGGCCACTTCGGCCGGCGTGGTCAGCGCGGCGCCGCGGCCCGGCACCAGCGCGGCGGGCTTGAGTGCGGCGATGTTGTCCAGCGTTTGCGGCCAGTCCTTGAAATAGGCGTCGCCCGCGTACGGCGTGGCGCCGAACTCGACCAGGTCGCCCGACAGCAGCGTGCGCTCCTGCGGCAGCCAGACGACCGTGTCGCCCTTGGTGTGGCCGCGGCCCAGCTGGATCAGCTGCACTTCGAGCTTGCCGAGCCACAGCGTCATCTTGCCGGTGAAGGTCATGGTGGGCCAGGTCAGGCCCGGTGGCACCGTCTCGACGTTCTGGAACAGGCGCGGGAAGCGGCCGATCTCGCTGGCCTTGTCTTCCTCGCCGCGCTCCACGATCAGGTCGCGCGTGTCCTGGCTGGCCAGGATGTGTTCGGCACCGTAGCCCGCCGCGCCCAGCACGCGCACTGCGTGATAGTGCGTGAGCACCACGTACTTGATGGGCTTGTCGGTCACTTCGCGGATGCGGCGCACCACGTCGGCGGCCATGGCGGGCGTGGCCTGGGTGTCGGCCACCAACACGCAGTCGTCGCCGATGACGATGCCGGTGTTGGGGTCGCCCTCGGCTGTGTAGGCCCAGGCATGTTCCGAGATCTGGCTGAAGGTGACCTTCTTCTCTTCCATGTCGGCCTGGCTGGCGAATTTCTTGGCTTGGCTCATCGGTTGTCTCCGTCGGTGGGGTGGATCTTGAATTCGTTTAAGTCGAACGAATTCGCGGTTAACGAATTTCCGCAGTGTAAGCCGGCGATCAGTTAATGTCTAATCCCTTCTTCATGAACGAACGACCAGAAGGCGAGGCCGGCCATGGCAGCCAGTGACAACGACCGCGCCCAGCGCGGCATCCAGAGCATCGAGGTCGGCGGCCAGCTGCTGCGCGCGCTGGTGCATCACGGCCGGCCCATGGCGCTGAAGGACCTTGCGCGCGAGGCCGACATGACGGCCGCCAAGGCGCATCCGTACATGGTCAGCTTCGGGCGCCTGGGCCTGATCGAGCAGGACCGCGCCAGCGGCCACTATCTGCTTGGCCCGCTCGCCTTGCAACTGGGGCTCATCAGCCTGCAGCAGGCCGACCCGGTGCACATCGCCACCCCGCTGATCGGCCAACTCGCGCAGCAGACCGGCCACACCGTGGCGCTGGCCGTGTGGGGCGCGCGCGGCGCGACCATCGTGCGCACGGCCGAGTCGCCGTCGCCGGTGCACGTGAACATGCGGCACGGCACGGTGTTCTCGCTGACCAACACGGCTTCGGGCCGGGTGTTCGCCGCCTACCTCGCCGCCGACGCGGTGCGCCAGCTGCTCGAGGAAGAGCGCCAGCGCCGGGGCCAGCGCAAGGGGGCAGAGCCGAACCCGCCCGCCGGCATGCCACCGGTGCAGCCCCTGCCTTCGTGGAGCGACTTCGAGCGCCAGCTGCAGGAAGTGCGCACGCATGGCATCAGCCGCTCCGACGGCGAGGTCATCCAGGGTGTCAGCGCCATGGCCGCGCCCGTCTTCGACCACACCGGTGCCATCGTGCTGGCCCTGACCGCCATCGGCCCGGCGGGCATCTTCGATACCGCGTGGGACGGCGAGATTGCCCGTGCGCTCAAGGCTTGCGCGGGCACGGTGTCGCAGCGGCTGGGCGCCACCCCCGCGCCGGCCGCCCCGGGCTGAAGGTTCAGCCCTTCCTGCCGCCCAGCAGCACCAGCGCGCCGCCCACCACGATGGCGGCCACGCCGGCCCAGGCCGGGAGGTTGACGGTCTGCTTCTCCTTCATCGAGAGCTCCAGCGGGCCCAGCTTGGCCTGATGGGTTTCCTTGGTGAAGCTGAAGCTGCCGAGGCCCAGGACGGCAATGCCGCCCACGATCAGCAGGATGCCGACGATGCGTGTCGCGTTCATGGGATCGATCCTTCGTCCATCAGGTTGTCATTGCCGGGGCGTCTGCGGCGATTGCTGCTGCAGCTGCCCCACCCACTGCACCACCTCGGCCACCGCGGCATCGCTGGCTGCAATCAGTGCCTTCACGCCGCCGGGCGCGTCGGCGCTGGGCGCGGGGCGGCGCACGGTGAACACGCGCTGGCCCAGCACGCGATCGCCGCCGGCGGTGCTGCGGACCAGCGTGGCGCGCAGGCGCACCAGGCCCACGCTGGCGCTCGCCGAGTCGAAGTACTGGCTGAATTCGTCGAGCGAGATGCGCAGCATGTCGGGCACCTCGCCCTTGCTGCGCGAGATGGTTGCGCTTTCTGCCGGGCCGAGCACGGTGCGGCGTTCGGCCAGCGTGTCGCTCAGCCGCTGGCGCAGCAGTTGCGCCGGCGGCAGGCTCCAGCGCGACTGGCCGTAGGGGCGCAGCTCGTTGGCGTCGGCGTAGCCCAGCCGGTAGAGGATTTGCGTGCCATCCAGGCGCGTGTTGCTGTCGAACTCGGCCAGCGCCAGCGTGGGGAGGGGGGCGGCGGCAGAGGGCGCGGCCGCGGCAGGCGCCGCCAGGCCGGGGCCGAAGTCGTAGAGCGTGGCGCGCGTGGGCTTGTCGGGCAGCGCGCCGCAGCCGGCGGCCAGCAGCACGCAGCCCAGGACGGCGGCAGCCGGGTTCATCAAGGAGCGAATGGCGTTCATGGTCGATGGTCCTCCCTCAATCAGGGCCGCGTCGCGGCCGGCGCGCTGAAGCCCGGTTCGCCCGGACCCGCGGCCGCGCCGCCGTTGCCGAACAGCAGCGATTGCGGGTTGTCGTTGATGTTGTCCGCCGCGCGGCCCAGCCGGCGCACGGCGTGCGAGGTGTCGTCGGCTACGCGGTTCACGCGCGGCAGCGTGGCCGCGTTGAACGAATCGACCGCCTGCGCCAGCGCCTTGGTGCCCTCGCTCAGCCGTTCGACGGGGCCTTCGGGTGCGTTCAGCCGGCCTACGGTGGTGTTGAAGTTGTTGGCCACGCGCGAGACGTCCCCGGCCGCCTTCTTCACCGAGGCCATCGTGTCCGGCAGTTTGGTCAGCGCAGGGTTCAGGCCGGTTTTCACCGTGTTGTCCAGCGTCTTGAGCAGCGTGTTGGCGCTGGCCGAGGCGGCCGCGATGCTCTCCAGCGCGTCGGCCGCACGCTTCTGGTTGGGGTCGCTCAGCAGCGTGTTGGCGCGCTTCGTCACTTCCTCGACCTGGTTGATGATGGCTTCGCCGCGGTCCTGCAGCTGCGCCAGTATCGAAGGCTTGAGCGGAATGCGCGGCGGGTTGTCGTCGTCCGGCTTCAGCGCCACGTTCGACTCGCCCTTGTCGTCCAGCGCGATGAAGGCCAGGCCGGTCACGCCCTGGTAGCTCAGCGTGGCGAAGCTGGAGGTGGTGAGCGGCACCCGCTCGTCGACCGAGATGCGCACGCGCACATTGCCCTTGACCTTGGGGTCGAAGTCGATCGACACCACCTTGCCCACGGCGATGCCGCGGTAGCGCACCGTCGCCTGCGGCTGCAGGCCGCTCACGGCGTCGCGCGTGGAGAGTTCGTAGATGTTGCGCACGGTGTTGTCGCGCGTGAACCAGATCACCAGCGCGACGAGCGCGGCGATCAGGCCGAGCACGAAGGCGCCGGCGGCGAGGGCGTGGGCCTTGTTTTCCATGGTGTGTCTGCCTTTCAGCGTTCGCCCGCGCTGGCGGGCTGCGATGGTGCGTCGGCGGGCTTGTCGTGCAGCGCTTCCAGGGCGCGCTGGCCGCGCCCGCCGAGAAAGTATTCGTGGATGAAGGGGTGCGGATACGCGATGACCTCGCGCGCCGTGCCGGTGACGATCACCTTCTGGTCGGCCAGCACCGCGATGCGGGTGCTCAGGTCGAACAGCGTGTCCAGGTCGTGCGTGACCATCACCACCGTGAGGCCCAGTTCGCGGTGCAGGCCGCGCAGCAGGTCGCAGAAGCTGTCCGACGCCTCGGGGTCGAGGCCGGCCGTGGGCTCGTCGAGCAGCAGCAGCGGCGGGTCCATGATGAGCGCGCGCGCCAGCGCCACGCGCTTGATCATGCCGCCCGACAGGTCGGCCGGGCTCTTGTTCGCATGCTGCGGACCCAGGCCCACCATCTGCAGCTTCACCAGCGCCGCGTGGCGGATCAGCTCGTCAGGCAGCAGCTTCAGCTCGCGCAGCGGAAAGGCGATGTTCTCCAGCACGCTGAAGGCCGAGAACAGCGCGCCGTGCTGGAACAGCATGCCCACGTTGGCCGCGCCCGAGGCGCTGAGCTCGCCGGGCTCCTGGCCCAGTACCTCGACGTGGCCGCGCGTGGGTTTTTCGAGCCCGAGGATCTGGCGCAGCAGCACCGTCTTGCCCGTGCCCGAGCCGCCGACCAGCGAGAGCACCTCGCCGCGGTCGATGTGCAGCTGCAGGTCGCGGTGCACCACCTGCTCGCCATCGGCGCTCTGGAACGCCGTCCACAGGCCGCGGATGTCCACCACGGTGGTGTCGGTGTCGGGGCGCACGGGCATGCTCATGGCGTCATGCCCTGAAGCCGATGCCCTTGAAGAGCACGGCGAACAATGCATCGACCAGGATCACCGCGGTGATCGAGGTGACCACCGACGAAGTGGTGCCGCGCCCGAGGCTTTCGGTGTTGGGCTTCACCTTCATGCCGAAGTAGCAGCCGATCAGCGCGATCAGGATGCCGAACACCGCCGACTTGGCCGTGGCCAGCCAGAGGTTCGAGATCGGCACCGCGCGCGGCAGCGCCGAGAGAAAGTAGGCCGGTGAAATGTCCAGCGCCGCGTCGGCCGCCAGCATGCCGCCTGCCAGCGCGGCCATCGAGGTCCACAGGCTGATCAGCGGCATGGCGATGGCCAGCGCCAGCACGCGCGGCATCACGAGGCGAAAGCCGTGCGGAATGCCCATCACGCGCATCGCGTCGAGCTCTTCCGTCACGCGCATCACGCCGATCTGCGCCGTGATGGCCGAACCCGAGCGCCCGGCGATCAGCACGGCCGCCAGCACCGGCCCGAGCTCGCGCACCAGCGACAGCCCGAGGATGTTCACCACGAACGTCTCTGCGCCGTACTGGCGCAGCTGCTGCGAGATCAGGTAGGCCAGCACCACGCCGATCAGCAGCCCGACCAGCGCCGTGATGTGCAGCGCCGTGGCGCCGAACTGATAGAGGTGCCCCGAGAAATCGCGCCACGGCCCGCGGTGCGGCGCGCGGATCAGCTTGCCGATGTCGAGCGCGAGCTGGCCGATGAGTACCGTCAGGTCGCGCATGACGAACATCGCGCGCGGCCCGAGGTGCGTGAACGCGCGGACGCGGTCGTTCAGCGAAGGCCCGGGTTCGGCCGGGGTTGGCACGGTGTACTGCGCCACCTGGTCGAGCACCGCCTTGTGCTGCGGCGACATTTCGAGCGTCGCGGGCCATTGGTGGCGCCAGTGCTCCCACAGCAGCTGCGCGCCGATGTGGTCGAGCTGTTCGATGGGGCGCAGGTCCCAGGCGCGGTCGTCGGCGGGCGGGGCGGCTGCCAGGTTTTTCGCCAGCGCCTGCCAAGCCGGCTTGGACGACATTGCCAGCGTGGTCCAGCAGCCGCTGGCCACCGTCCATTGGCGGCCGTCCTGCTCCCGCTGCCCGACGCGGGGCCGCGCGCTGTCGGCGGCGGGAGCGTCGGCAGGCGATGTGGCAGGGGACATAAGGCGGATGAGCGGGAAAGTTAACAGGTGCAGGGCCGGATGCGCGCATCGTAACCGGGTGCATCCGTGCGCCATGTGTCGCAGACCCCTCGTTTGCGTAGGGCGCGACGCCGTTTTTCGGTTTCCTTTTTCACGATTCGCGCCGCCCTGCGGCCCGGTTGCGGCCCGCTCATGCCGCGAAGCCCGCCGCCAGCGCCTCGCGCAGCCACGCCACGAAGGCCGTCACCGCCTGCGGCACGTGCGTGGCATAGGGCCGGATGGCATACAGCCGCTCGCCGAACGCGCCCACCGAACGCCATTGCGGCAGCACCTCCTGCAGCTTGCCGGACTGCAGCGCCGATTGGGCGCTGAAGTCCGGCACCAGCGCGATGCCCAGGCCGCCGAGAGCCGCGTCGCGCAGCGCCTCGCTGTTGTTGGCGACCAGCGGGCCCGAGACCGGCACCGTGATGCGCGGCGCCGCGGCCTTGCCCTTCTGCGGCGTGCGGGCCTCGAAATGCCAGGTCGGCGTTTCCTGCGCGCGCGGGTAGTGCAGGCAGTCGTGGCCGGCCAGCGCCTGGGGCTCGCGCGGGGTGCCGCGGCGGCGCAGGTAGGCGCGGCTGGCCACCAGCACCGAGCGGGTTTCGCACAGCGTCCAGGCCACGTGCGTGTCCGGCGGCGCGGCCGTGTGGCGGATGGCGAGATCGAAGCCTTCCATCGCGAGCGAGCTGAGCCGGTCCGACAGGTCGAGCTCGATGCGCACCTCGGGCTGCGCGCGCAGGAAGTCGGCCAGCCGCGGCACCAGTTGCTGGCGCGCGAAGGCCACCGGCGCCGTCACCCGCACCAGCCCGCGCGGCACGCCCGCGAGGTCGCGCACGCCCGCGAAGCTGTGGGCGATCTGCTCGAACGGGCCGCGCATGTCTTCCACCAGCCGCTGGCCGGCCTCGGTGAGCCGCACGCTGCGCGTGGTGCGCTGCACCAATGGCGCACCGGCGGCCCGCTCCAGCTCGGCGATGCGCTGGCTCATGGCGGCCTTGCTCACGCCCAGGCGAAGCGCCGCCGCCGTGAAGCTGCCCTGCTGCGCGAGCACCGTCAGCCAGTGCAGGTGCGTCCAGAGCGCTTCGATATTTTGGGGTTTCATGTATCCATTGTTCAGCAGGATGAACAATAAGTTCAAGCTTCGCGTCTAGGCGCGCGCCGAGGTGCTGCCTAAACTGGCCGCACTCCTCTTCCTTCTGCGCCAGCGAAAGCCCTCTCCATGCCCACCTCCATCGATCATTTCATCGGCGGCAAGCCCGCCGCCAACACCTCCGGCCGCACCCAGGACGTGACCAACCCCGCCACCGGCGCCGTCACCGGCAAGGTCGGCCTGGCCGACACGGCACAGGTCTCGGCCGCCGTGGCCGCCGCGCAGGCCGCCTTTCCGGCCTGGGCCGACACGCCGCCGATCCGCCGCGCGCGCGTCATGTTCAAGTTCCTGCAACTGCTCAACGAGCACAAGGACGAGCTGGCCCACCTCATCACCGCCGAGCACGGCAAGGTCTTCACCGACGCGCAGGGCGAGGTCTCGCGCGGCATCGACATCGTCGAGTTCGCCTGCGGCATCCCGCAGCTGCTCAAGGGCGACTTCACCGACCAGGTGAGCACCGGCATCGACAACTGGACGCTGCGCCAGCCGCTGGGCGTGGTCGCCGGCATCACGCCCTTCAACTTCCCGGTGATGGTGCCGATGTGGATGTTCCCGGTGGCCATTGCCGCGGGCAATACCTTCGTGCTCAAGCCCAGCCCGACCGACCCGAGCGCATCGCTGCGCATGGCCGAGTTGCTGAAGGAAGCCGGCCTGCCCGACGGCGTGTTCAACGTGGTGCAGGGCGACAAGGCGGCCGTCGACGCGCTGCTCGAGCACCCCGACGTCAAGGCCATCAGCTTCGTCGGCTCCACACCCATCGCCAACTACATCTACGAAACCGGCGCCCGCCACGGCAAGCGCGTGCAGGCCCTGGGCGGCGCGAAGAACCACATGGTGGTCATGCCCGACGCAGATATCGACCAGGCCGTCGACGCGCTGATCGGCGCAGGCTACGGCTCGGCCGGCGAGCGCTGCATGGCGATCTCGGTGGCGGTGCTGGTGGGCGACGTGGCCGACAAGCTGCTGCCCAAGCTGATCGAGCGCACGAAGACGCTGAAGGTGCTCGATGGCGAGAACCTCGCGGCCGAGATGGGCCCGATCGTCACGCGCGCCGCACACGAGCGCATCACGGGCTACATCGCCCTGGGCGAGAAGGAAGGCGCGAAGCTGCTGGTCGACGGCCGCGAGTTCGACGGCAACAAGGCCGGCGCAGGCTGCGGCGACGGCTTCTGGATGGGCGGCACGCTGTTCGACCACGTCACCCCCGAGATGCGCATCTACAAGGAAGAGATCTTCGGCCCGGTGCTCGGCTGCGTGCGCGTGGCCAACTTCAAGGACGCGGTCGACCTGATCAACGCGCACGAGTTCGGCAACGGCGTGAGCTGCTTCACCCGCGACGGCAATGTGGCGCGCGAGTTCGGCCGCCGCATCCAGGTGGGCATGGTCGGCATCAACGTGCCGATCCCGGTGCCCATGGCCTGGCACGGCTTCGGCGGCTGGAAGCGCTCGCTGTTCGGCGACATGCATGCCTACGGCGAGGAGGGCGTGCGCTTCTACACCAAGCAGAAGTCGATCATGCAGCGCTGGCCCGAGAGCATCGGCAAGGGCGCCGAGTTCGTGATGCCGACGGCGAAGTAGCATGAGGCGCGGCGCGAGGCGCGCCGCGATTTCGTCGAACAAAAAAGAGAGACAAGCAAAGCGCCATGAGCGAGACCCAATTCGACTACATCATCATCGGCGCCGGCACCGCCGGCTCGCTCATGGCAAACCGGCTCAGTGCCGACAAGAGCAAGCGCGTGCTGCTCATCGAGGCCGGCCGCAAGGACGACTACCACTGGATCCACATTCCGGTCGGCTACCTCTACTGCATCGGCAACCCGCGCACCGACTGGCTCTACAGCACCGAGCCCGACGCCGGCCTCAACGGCCGCGTGCTGCGCTACCCGCGCGGCAAGACGCTGGGCGGCTGCTCCAGCATCAACGGCATGATCTACATGCGCGGCCAGTCGCGCGACTACGAGCATTGGGCCGACCTCACCGGCGACGACGGCTGGCGCTGGCAAAACGTGCTGCCGGCCTTCAAGAAGCACGAGGACTTCTACCTCGGCGCCGACGAGATGCACGGCGCGGGCGGCGAATGGCGGGTGGAGAAGCAGCGCCTGCGCTGGGACATCCTCGATGCCTTCGCCGAGGCCGCGGTGCAGGCCGGCGTGCCGCACTCCACCGATTTCAACCGCGGCAGCAACGAGGGCGTGGGCTACTTCCAGGTCAACCAGAAGAACGGCTGGCGCTGGAACACCGCCAAGGCCTTCTTGCGGCCCACCTGCTACGGCCGGCCCAACTTCGAACTGTGGACCGGCGCGCAGGTCTCGCGCCTGCTGTTCGAAACCCTGCCCGACGGCACGCGCCGCTGCACGGGTGCGGAAGTGTGGAACGGCAGCGAGATGACCACCGCGACCGCATCGCGCGAGGTCGTGTTGAGCGCAGGCTCCATCGGCTCGCCGCAGATCCTGCAGCTCTCGGGCGTCGGCCCGGCCGAGCTGCTGCGCCAGCATGGCATCGACGTGGTGCTCGACGCGCCCGGCGTCGGCGCCAACTTGCAGGACCACCTGCAGATCCGCGCGGTCTACAAGATCGATGGCGCGCCGACGCTCAACGTGATGGCCTCCTCGATGGTCGGCAAGGCGAAGATCGGCCTCGAATACCTGCTCAAGCGCAGCGGCCCGATGAGCATGGCGCCGTCGCAGCTGGGCGCCTTCACGCGCAGTTCGCCCGAGCACGAATGGCCCAACCTGCAGTACCACGTGCAGCCGCTGTCGCTCGACGCCTTCGGCGATCCGCTGCACAGCTTTCCGGCCTTCACCGCGAGCGTGTGCAACCTCAACCCCACGAGCCGGGGCTCGGTGCGCATCAAGAGCAAGCGCTTCGAGGATGCGCCGGCCATCGCGCCCAACTACCTGAGCACCGACGAAGACCGCAAGGTGGCTGCCGACTCGCTGCGCGTGACGCGCCGCATCGCCGAGCAGCCCGCACTGGCCAAGTACAACCCGAAGGAATGGAAGCCCGGCGTGCAGTACCAGAGCGACGAAGACCTCGCACGGCTGGCCGGCGACATCGCCACCACCATCTTCCATCCGGTGGGCACCACGAAGATGGGCGCCGAGGGCGACCCGATGGCCGTGCTCGATTCGCGGTTGCGCGTGCGCGGCGTGCAGGGCCTGCGCGTGGTCGATGCCGGCGCGATGCCGACCATCACCAGCGGCAACACCAACAGCCCGACATTGATGATGGCCGAGAAGGCGGCGGGCTGGATCGTCGAAGACAACAACCGCTGAGTTCGCGTCAGATCCAGACGTCGTTCGGGCGGGTGCGGTCGCTTTCTTCGCCGCCGGTGTTGACCACGCCGCGCGGCTCCACCAGCAGAACGTGCGTTTCGCTCCGGGCGAACGGTTTGTGTTCGACGCCCTTGGGCACCACGAACATCTCGCCGGCGCGCAGCGTGACGGCGCCGTCGCGGAAATCGATTCGCAGTTCCCCCGCCACGACGAGGAAGCACTCGTCGGTGTCGGCATGGCTGTGCCACACGAAGTCGCCCAGCAGCTTGGCGATCTTGAACTGGTAGTCGTTCATCTCGGCGACGACGCGCTGCGACCAGTGTTCGTGCAGCAGCGACAGCTTGTCGGCGAGGTTGACGCAGGGGTAGGTGCGGGTAGGAGCGGTCGCAAGAGTGGGGGGCGGTGTCATGGCGCTGGTGGTCCGGAAGATTCAATCGAACCGCACTCTAGGAGGCCCTCCACCGGGCGTCTTGAACGATCGTGCGTCGTTCGAAAGCGCGTGCCCAGCCCTGAAGATGCGCAGCCACCGGGACGGTGTCACGCCGAAGGCGTCCGCGAACTGGCGCGTCATGTGGCTCTGATCGGCAAACCCCGCCAGGGCGGCGCATTCGGCCAGCGGCCGGCCCGCCAGCATGTGGCGGCGAGCGCGGTCGAGCCGGCGCAGCGTGACGTAGCGGTAGGGGCTCGTGCCGAAGAAGGCGCGAAAGTCGCGCGAGAGGCTCCAGCGGTCGCGCCCCGCCGCCGCGGCGAGCGCGTCCAGCGTGACGACGCGATCGGGTTCGTCGTGGATGAATTCGCGCGCGATCCGCGCTGCGCGAAAGTCGCCTGCCGCCTCGCGTGCCGGCGATCCGGAGGCGGCCTGCAAGGCGAGGGCCAGCGAAAGCACCGCATCGTCTTCCTCGAGCGCTTCCAGCGGGGAATCCAGGTGGTCCAGCAGCGCCCGGGCCGCGTGGGCGAGGCGAGGGTCGGTGGACACGCCGCCCGCGACGAAGGGCAACGCCACGCCGCCCAGCGCCTCCTGCAGCCGTGCCGGCTCCACATACAGCGCCCGGTACCGGAAGCCTTCGGCCGTACCGGCGTGGCCGTCGTGCACTTCGTCGGGATGCAACACGACCGTGTTGCCGGCCAGACTGTGACGCAGCGAAGCGCGGTAGGTGAACGACTGCACGCCGGCCATGGTGCAGCCGATGGCGTACGTGTCGTGGCGATGCGGGGCGTACGCATTGCCCTGGAAGAACGCCTCTATGCGCTCTAGGCCGCCGTTGCCGGCGCCGCGCAGCAACCAGTCCGCCGGCGACAGGCTCATGGCGCGAACCGGCCGCCACGGTAGGCGGGCGAGCCCGTCCGGCGGAACGGGGCAGCGGGATGGCGCGTCATGGGGGTTGCGGCTGCGGGGTGGAAGAGCGGCAACTCTAGACCAGCCCGCATCGCGCGTCGAGCGCAGGTGAAAACGTGAAAGGCACCGGCATTTTGTTCAAGATGTGCCGCGCCGTTTCCCCGACAGTCTGCTGCCCGGCGAAGCATTTCCGCGTTCGCCGGAGAACAACCCAGCCAGGAAAGAAGCATGCCCGACATCAACACGACCCCTGCGACAGACACAACAGGCACGACAGGCGCCTCGCGGCGACGTATTCTGGCGGGCGCGGCCGGCATCGTATCCGCGTCCGCCTTCGGTACTTCAACAGCGGCCGCCGCGCAAAAACACGCGGCGCCTCCGGTTTCCGCTCACTCGAAAGGATCTTCCATGAGCTTTTTCACCACCAAGGACGGTACGAACATCTTCTACAAGGACTGGGGACCGCGCAACGCGCAGCCCATCGTCTTTCATCACGGCTGGCCCCTGAGCGCCGACGACTGGGACACGCAGATGCTGTTCTTCCTCGGCAAGGGCTACCGCGTGATCGCGCACGACCGCCGCGGCCACGGCCGCTCCTCGCAAACCGCGGGCGGGCACGAGATGGACACCTACGCATCGGACGTGGCGGCACTGACCGACGCGCTGGACCTGAAGGACGCCGTGCACATCGGCCATTCGACGGGCGGTGGTGAGGTGGCGCGCTATGTGGCGCGCGCCAAACCGGGCCGCGTGGCCAAGGCCGTGCTGGTGAGCGCCGTGCCGCCCATCATGCTCAAGACAGCGGCCAACCCCGGCGGCTTGCCGATGGAGGTGTTCGACGGCATCAGGGCCGCGCTCGTGGCCAACCGCACGCAGTTTTTCATCGACCTGCCCACCGGCCCGTTCTACGGTTTCAACCGGCCGGGCGCGAAGGTTTCGCAGGGCCTCATCGATCGCTGGTGGCTGCAGGGCATGATGGGCGCGGCCAATGCGCACTACGAGTGCATCAAGGCCTTCTCCGAGACCGACTTCACCGAAGACCTGAAGAAGATCGACGTGCCGGTGCTCGTGATGCACGGCACCGACGACCAGGTCGTGCCCTATGCGAATTCGGGGCCGCTGGCGGCCAAGCTGCTCAAGCGTGGCACGCTGAAGAGCTACGAGGGCTACCCCCACGGCATGCTGTCCACGCATGCGGACGTGATCAACCCCGACCTGCTGGCGTTCGTGAAGAGCTGAGGCCGGGCGCGCCGCGGTGTGTGAACACCGCGGCGTGTCGCATCAACGCTCGATGGTCTTGTTCCAGCGCGCGTTCCACGCCGGCCGGTTGGCGTTGATGCTTTCCCAGTCGATGGTGACGGCGGTCTTCATCCACTTGTTGATGTCCGCCACCTGCGCCGCGCCTTCGCCCACGGCCGGGGCCTTGGGGTTGGTCGGGATCTGCGCGCCGTACTGCAGCACGTTGGCCTGAGCCACGGGGCTCAGCAAAAACTCGGCGAGCTTCTGCGACAGCTCAGGCTCGCTGTTGTTGGCGATCACGCACTGGCCGACCATGAGCACCACGGCGCCTTCCTTGGGCGGTGCGTACTCGACCGGAATGCCCTTGGTCTTGAGCGCGGCCACGGCCGTGGGCGTGAGCGGGAAGATCGCCGCTTCGCCGGTCTGCACCATCTCCGAGAGCTTGGCCGAGCTGGGGATGTACTCCAGCACGTTCGGCCCGATGGTGGTGGGCCAGGCCTTGAAGCCGGGCTCCACGTTCTTGTCGTTGCCGCCCTGGATGCGGTTGAACATCAGGAAGCCGTGCAGCCCGAAGGACGAGGACGACATCGACTGGAACACCACCTTGCCCTTGTACTTCGGGTCGGCCAGGTCCATCCACGAGGTGGGCGGCGCCCAGCCCTTTTCCTTGAACATCTTGGCGTTGTAGGCCAGGCCGGTCATGCCCAGGCTCACGCCGCTGGCCATGTCGTCCTTGAAGCGCGCGGCCGGGTAGATCTCGCTGAGCGACTGGCTGGGCTTCTGCTTCTGGCACAGGCCCATGCCGATGGCGCGCACCATGATGCCGTCGTCGAGGAACATCACGTGCATCTGCGGCTTGTCCTTGTTGGCCTGCGCCTTCGCGAGGATGTCGGAGGAGGTACCGGGCACCACCACCACCTTCGCGCCGTAGGCCTTCTCGAAGGCGGGGAACACGTACTGCGTGTACGCCTTCTCCATGGTGCCGCCGTTCATGCCGATGTAGATGGTCTTGGTCTGCGCGCTGGCGATGCCCGCGGCTGCGAGCAGCGCGGCGAGGAGGAGGGGGGACTTGGCGGTGCGGGACATGGTGATGCTCTCCAATCAGTTCAGGTGGGGGAAGCGGCGAGGGATGGGGAAACGGGTTCTTCGTCGAAGCGCTCGATGGCGAAGGCGTCGATGGGCGTGTCGGTGCGCCCGTCGCGTGCGAGGTCGGCCAGCACTTCGCCTGCGGCCGGGCCGATCTGGAAGCCCGCACCCGCGAAGCCGAAGCCGTGGAACAGGCCAGGCGTGGTGAGGCTGGGGCCGAGCACCGGTTCGCGGTCGGGCAGGTAGCCCTCGGTGCCGCCCCAGGTGCGGATGATGTGTGCGTGGCGCAGCATGGGCAGCAGTTCCACGGCCTGCATTGCGAGCGTGGCGATGGCGTCGCTCTCGGCGCGCGCGCGCTCGTCGTCCAGCGTGATTCCCGTGCCGCCACCCATGACGAGATTGCCGCGCTCCACCTGCCTGCAGTAGATGCCGCCGCCTTCCACGCCAAGGCTCCATCGCATGAAGTGCGGCACCGGCTCTGTCACCGCCATCACGGGGCTGCGCGCATACATCGGCGGCGTCTCGCCGAACTGGCTGGCGATGGCGCCAGCCCACGCGCCCGCGCAGTTGAGCAGCACCGGCGCCTGCACTTCGAGTGCATTGCCGCTGCGCACCATGAACATGGCGCCGTCGTGCGCGACCTCGTCGACCTTGTGCCGCTCGAAGACCAGCGCACCCGCGCGCTGCGCCGCCAGCGCGAAGGCCGGCGAGACGAGGCGCGGATTGGCCTGCCCGTCTTCCGCGCACAGCGAGCCGCCCACGGCGCGGGTACCGAGCCAGGGGCATTGCTCTCGCAGGCGTGTGGCGGAGATCAGTTCCAGGCCCAGGTCGAAGTCGCTGCTCATTGCGCGGTAGCGCTCCAGCGAGGCCATGTCGGCTTCGCTGCGCGCGATCTTGAAATGACCCGAGCGGACGTATTCGCCGTCGGTGCCCAGCAGTTCGGGCAGCCGCCCCCAGATGCGGTGCGCGCGCTGTGTCAGCGGCAACTGGCCCAGTGAGCGGCCCTGCCGGCGCACGCCGCCGAAGTTCACGCCGCTGGAGCGCGAGCCGCAAAGGTCGCGCTCGAGAAGCACCACGCTGGCGCCCATGCGGCGCAAGGCCAGCGCGGCGGAGGAGCCAACGATGCCGCCACCGATGATGGCGACGTCGGTCTGCAACTTCTTGATCGAGCTCATGCGCCGCTCCCTTCCGCTGGCACGAGCCGGATCGGAATCGGCTTGATCGGCGCCTGCCCGCGCAGGCGGCCGACCTGCTGCAGCGGCTGCTGCGTCGCATGCGCGAGGATCTCGGCCGCGGCCACGCCGCACATGCGGCCCTGGCAGCGGCCCATGCCGACGCGCGACAAGGCCTTGAGCCGGTTCAGCTCGTCGGCACCGGCCGTGGCGACGGTCTGGCGCAAGGTGCCGGCCGTGACGTTCTCGCAGCGGCAGATCACGAGCTCGTCGGACGCATGCGCGGCCCAGTCCTGCGGTACCGGGAAGGCGCGTTCGAGGCCCTGGCGGAACCCAGCGAGCTTGTGCAGCCTGCGTTCGAGTTCGGCTGCGCGTGCCGTATTGACCGCCACGCCGTTGTCCGCCAGCAGCGCCAGCGCCGCCCGTTCGCCCGCCCACTCGGCCGCGTCCGCGCCCATGATGCCGGCGCCGTCGCCCGCGAGGTACACGCCCTCGACGCTGGAGCGCCCCGCCGCATCGCGCACCGGCAGGTGCGCGCGGTGCAGCGGCGCGTAGTCGAAGCGGCAGCCGAGCAGGTCGGCCAGCTGTGTTTCGGAGCGCAGCGCGTAGCCGAAGCCGATGGCATCGCAGGCCAGCGTGCGTTCTTCAGCACCGTCCTGCCATGCCACGCCGGTCACGCGGCTTTGCTGTTCGTCGCCGAGCACGCGCAACGGACGCACGCCGCTGTGCAAGGCCACGCCGTGTGCGCGCAGCCAGCCGACGTAGTACACGCCCTTCGCGAACACCGCGGGCTGGGTCAGCATCGCGGGTGTGGCCGCGAGCTGGTCGGCGAGGCGCGCGGTGTCGAGCACCGCGGCCACCTTCACGCCGGCCTTCGCATATTGATAAGCCACGAGGTACAGCAGCGGCCCCGTGCCCATGAACACCACGCGCTGCCCGATGGCGCAGCCCTGGAACTTGAGCGCCACTTGCGCGCCGCCCAGCGTGTAGACACCGGGCAGCGTCCAGCCCGGTACCGGCAGCACGCGGTCGGTGGCGCCCGTCGCCGCGATCAGGTGGCTGTACGGCACGCGGCGGTTGCTGCACGTGGGGTTGTGCATCACGTCGAGCCGATGGTCCTGGGCGTTCCACACCAGGCTGTCGCCCAGATGCTCGATGCGGCCCTGCAACGCGTCGAAGGCCGCGTGCACGGCATCGGCGCGCTTCGATTCGAAACCATAGAGCGTTCGCGCCGTGCGCTGCGCCAGGCCGGCGGGCGGGCGGCGGTAGATCTGCCCGCCGGCGCGCGGCGCCTCGTCGATCACCACGGGCCGCAGGCCATGCGCCACCAGCGTCTGCGCGGCGCGCACACCGGCCGGGCCGGCGCCGACGATCGCGGGGCGGATTGCGTCTGCCTTCGTCATGCGCCGTTCTTCCCGGTGACCAGCGCCATGCCCGGCGCGATGAAGGTCGAGCAGGCGCGCAGCCGCTCGCCTTCGTCCGTGGCAATCCAACAGTCCTGGCAGGCGCCCATCATGCAGAAGCCCGCACGCGGCAGGCCGCTGAATTCGTTGCGCCGCAGCTGGTCGGATTGCGTGAGCACGGCGGTCAGCACGGTGTCGCCGGCCAGCGCGCTGGCCGGCACGCCATCGAGGGTGAAGGGCACGGCTTCGCGCCCGCTTTTCTCGGCCATGCGGTGAAGCAGGGCGTGTGCAGTCATGGTCATCTATCTGCGCCCCACCAGCACGCGGTCGAGTCCGTAGACACGGTCGAGCAGCACCATCGCGAAGGCCGTGATGGCCACCATCAGCGCCGACACCGCGGCCATCAGCGGATCGATCGACTCGGTCGCGTACATGTACATGCGCACCGGCAGCGTCACCGTGCTCGGTGCGGTCACGAAGATCGACATCGTCACTTCGTCGAAACTGTTGATGAACGACAGCATCCAGCCGCCCGTGACACCCGGCAGGATCATCGGCAGCGTGATGCGGCGGAACACCATGGCCTGGCTCGCGCCCAGCGACAGCGCGGCCTGCTCGGCGCTGCGGTCGAAGCCCACCAGCGCTGCCACCACCAACCGCAGCGTGTAGGGCGTGACGATGAGCGCATGCGCCATCACCAGCCAGCCGAAGCTGCCCGTGCCGCCGACCAGCGCGAACAGCCGCAGCAGCGCCACGCCCAGCACCAGGTGCGGCACGATCAGCGGCGACAGGAACAGCCCGTTGAGAAAGTCGCGCCCCGGAAACGCGTAGCGCGTGATCGCCATGCCGGCCGGCACCGCGAGCAGCGTGGCGATGGTGGCCGAGCTCAGTGCGAGCCACAGGCTGTTCCAGAACGACTGCATGAAGTCGGGGTGCGCGAACACCGCCTTGAACCAGCGCAGCGAGAAGCTGGTGGTCGGAATGGTCAGCGTGTTCTCGGGCGTGAACGCCACGATGCACACGACCACCAGCGGCGCCAGCATGAAGGTGATGACGAGCGCGTTGAACGCAAGGGCGATGGGGCCGTTTCTTTTCATCCCAATGCCTTCTTGTAGCGGCCTTCGACCAGCCGGTTGTAGCTGAGCATGACCACGAGGTTGGCCACCAGCAGCACCAGCGCCACGGCCGCGCCCAGCGGCCAGTTGAGTTCGCTCAGGTATTCGTCGTAGACGATGGTCGCGACCATCTTCAGCCGGCGCCCGCCGAGCAAGCCGGGAATCGCGAACGAGCTCGCGGCCAGGCCGAACACGATCAGACTGCCCGAGAGAATGCCTGGCATCACCTGCGGCAGCACGATGCGCCGCAGCGTGGTGAAGGGCGTGGCGTTGAGCGAGAGCGCAGCGTTCTCCACGCCGGGGTCGAGCTTCTGCAGCGAGGTCCACACCGGGATCACCATGAAGGGCAGCATCACGTGCACCAGCGCAATGACCACCGCCGCGTTGGTGTAGAGGATCTTCACCGGGCCGATGCCCACGAGCTGCAGCAGCGCATTCACCGCGCCCTCGGGGCCCAGCAGCATGCTCCAGCCGAAGGCGCGCACCACCACCGACACGAGCAGCGGTGCGAGCACCACCAGCAGCAGCACCGAGCGCCACGGGTTGCGCATGCGGCTCAGCACATAGGCCTCGGGCGCGCCGACGAGCACGCAGATCAGCGTGACCAGGCCAGAGACCCAGAAGGTGCGCCAGAAGATGCCGAGGTAGTACGAGTCGGAGAACACTAGCGCGTAGTGCGCCAGCGTGAACTCGCCGGCCTTCGGGCCGGTGGCCGGGTCGTACACGTTGAACGACAGCACGGCCGTGAGCGCGAGCGGCACCAGCAGCAGCGCGCTGAACAGCAGCAGCGCGGGGCCGGAGAGCCACCAGGGCGTGGCCTTGTTCTGCAAGGTGGTCATGCCGTCACGGCCATCACGGCCTTCGCGGTGGCGTCCGCGGGCAGCAGCCGCATGCAGTGCGCCGGCCAGTCGATGCCGGTGCGAGCGCCTTCTTCGAGCGCATCGCGCCCGTCGTTGGGGCTCAGCACCGTGAGGTCGCCGATGGGCGTGGCCACGCGGTAGAGCCACTGGCTGCCGAGGAAGAAGCGTTCCTGGACCTCGCCGTCGAGCCGGCCCCGGCTCGTCGGCACGAGCTGCAGCTTCTCGGGCCGCACGCTCAGCAGCGCGGCCGTGTCGACGCCGAAGCCGGTGTCGTCCACGTCGAGCGAGAGCGCGCCGACTTCGACACAGGTGCGCGCGGCGCCGCTGCCGGACACGCGGCAATCGAGCAGGTTGGCCTTGCCGACAAAGGTGGAGATGAAGCGCGTGCTCGGGTGTTCGTACACGCGCTGCGGATGGTCGATCTGCGTGGCGCAGCCGCCTTCCATCACCACCACGCGGTCGCTGATCGACATGGCCTCGCTCTGGTCGTGCGTGACCATCACCGTGGTGGTGCCGACCTTGCGCTGGATCTGCCGCAGCTCGAACTGCATCTCCTCGCGCAGCTTGGCGTCGAGGTTGGACAGCGGCTCGTCGAGCAGCAGCACCGGCGGCTCGATCACCAGCGCGCGCGACAGCGCCACGCGCTGCCGCTGGCCACCCGAGAGTTCGCGCGGATAGCGCGTGGCATGCGCTTCGAGGTGCACCAGCGCCAGCGCCTGCTTCACGCGTTCGGCGCGCTCGGCCTTGGGCATCTTGCGCATCTCGAGGCCGAAGCTCACGTTGTCGGCCACCGTCATGTGCGGAAACAGGGCATAGGTCTGGAACACGATGCCCAGGCCACGCGTGTTGGCCTTGGCATGCGTGATGTCCTTGCCCGCGAGTTCGATGCGGCCGCTGCTCACGGCCTCGAAGCCCGCAATCATCTGCAGCGTGGTGGTCTTGCCGCAGCCCGAAGGGCCGAGCAGCGAGACGAACTCGCCTTTTTCCACCGTGAGGTTCATGGCCGACACCGCGCGAGCGGAGCCATAGAACTTGGTCACGTCGGTGAGCCGGAGGAATGACATGGAAAAGCCTTTCTGTCGGGGGGCAAAAGGGGCGTGCGACACCTTGGTGCGTGCCATGGACCACTTGCCGATTTCAATTCACTCTATTGCAATGAACGCGCCAGTTCGCTTCGGGTATTCCACTAATCAGAATCTTTATTCAATTTATTCCGTTCAATGGAATATGATCGCCTCGATCGATAGATTGAATTCCACAGGAGCAAGGTATGGAAACCCCATCGGCGGCCAGCGGCGGCGTGCCGCGCGTCTTCTCGGTGATCCGCGCGCTCGGCGCGGTGCAGGGCGAGGGCGGCCGCGTGACCCAGATCGCACGTTCCGTGGGCCTCACGCAGGCCACCACGCACCGTTTGCTGCAGTCGCTCATGGCCGAGGGCATGGTCGAGCAGGACGAGCGCAGCAAGCTCTATCGGTTGAGCATCGATTTCTTCGCGCTCGCAGCGAGCGCGGGCAACCCGGGCGACCTGCGCTCCATCTGCCGTCCCGTGCTGCTGCGCCTGTGCGCGAGCCTGGGCGACAGCATCTTCTTATTGGCGCGCAGCGGCTTCGACGCGGTGTGCCTGGACCGCAGCGAAGGCCCGTTTCCCATCCGCTCGTTCACGGGCGACATCGGCGGGCGCATCGCGCTGGGTGTGGGGCAGGGTGCGCTGGCCATCCTCGCGTTCCTGCCCGAGGCCGAGCGCGAGGAGGTGATCCGCTTCAACCTGTCGCGCGTACGCGAGTACGGCGTGTACGACGAGGTCTATCTGCGCACCGAGATCGAGCGCGTGCGGCAGGCGGGCTATGCGGGGCGCAACACGGGCCTGCTCGAAGGCATGGCCGGCGTCGCGGTGCCGATCCTCGACCGCGAGGGCCGCGCGGTGGCGGCGCTGAGCGTGGGCACCATTGCCGACCGGCTCAATGCGGACCGCATGCCGACCGTGGTCGAACTGCTCAAGCGCGAGGCGGGGGCGATCGGGCCGAAGATCAATCCGTTCGATGCAACGCTGAGAAGGCCGGCGCAGAGCCTGGCGGGGTCGCCTGCGGGGCAGCGCATTGGCGTGCCCGAAGCGCCCAGGCCGGAATGAACCCGCTGTGCCGGAAGGCGAGCGGCGGATGAAGTTCCTTCCCAAAACGCATCAAGTCCTTCCATATTTTCACTAGCCAATCGTCCCGGATTCGCAGATATTGGCCGCATTCCACCGACTCCCATCGCCTTTCTCTTCCATCTCCTTCCCGGAGCGCGACCATGTCCGAAGCCCACACTTCCCTCCCCGTCCCCACCGAAGTCGAACAGCTGCTGCAGCGCCTCGGCGTGCCCGTCGAGGCTCATACCGGCGGCACGCTGACGGTGCGCTCGCCCGTCAGCGGCGAGGTCATCGCACAGGTGCCGCAGACCACGCCGGCCGAAGCCACCGCTGCCATCGGCCACGCGCACGAAGCCTTCAAGGCCTGGCGCAGCGTGCCGGCCCCGCGCCGCGGCGAGCTGGTGCGCCTGCTCGGCGAAGAGCTGCGCGCCGCCAAGGGCGACCTCGGGCGCCTCGTCACGCTGGAGGCCGGCAAGATCCCGTCCGAAGGCGCGGGCGAAGTGCAGGAAATGATCGACATCTGCGACTTCGCGGTCGGCCTCTCGCGCCAGCTCTACGGCCTCACGCTGGCCACCGAGCGCGCCGAGCACCGCATGATGGAAACCTGGCATCCGCTGGGCGTGTGCGGCGTGATCTCGGCCTTCAACTTCCCGGTGGCCGTGTGGTCGTGGAACGCCGCGCTGGCGCTGGTGTGCGGCGACTCGGTGGTGTGGAAGCCTTCCGAGAAGACGCCGCTGACCGCACTGGCCGTGCATGCCATCGCGCAGCGCGCCGTCGCGCGCTTCGGCGATGCGCCCGAAGGCCTGCTCGGCCTGCTGCTGGGCCAGCGCGACATCGGCGAGGTGCTGGTCGACGACCATCGCGTGCCGATCCTCTCGGCCACCGGCTCGACGGCAATGGGCCGCCAGGTGGGGCCGAAGCTGGCCGCGCGCTTCGCCCGCGCGATTCTCGAACTGGGCGGCAACAACGCGGCCATCGTCACGCCCTCGGCCGACCTCGACCTCACGCTGCGCGGCATCGCGTTCGCGGCCATGGGCACGGCCGGCCAGCGCTGCACCACGCTGCGCCGCCTGTTCGTGCACGACAGCGTGTATGACGCGCTGGTGCCCAAGCTCGCGAAGGTTTATGGCAACGTGCAGGTGGGCGATCCGCGCGAGGCCGGCACGCTGGTCGGCCCGCTGATCGACCGCGCAGCCTTCGACGGCATGCAGAAGGCGCTCGGCGAAAGCCGCGAGGCCGGCGCCACGGTGCACGGCGGCCAGCGCGTCGAAGGCCTCGGCACCAAGGACGCGTACTACGTGCGCCCCGCGCTGGTCGAACTGAAGACGCACGACGGCCCGGTGCTGCGCGAGACCTTCGCACCCATCCTCTACGTGGTGCGCTACAGCTCGCTCGATGAAGCCATCGAATGGCACAACGCGGTGGGCGCGGGCCTGTCGTCGTCGATCTTCACGCTGAACGTGCGCGAGGCCGAGCGCTTCATGTCGAGCGCGGGATCGGACTGCGGCATTGCCAACGTCAACATCGGCCCGAGCGGCGCGGAGATCGGCGGCGCCTTCGGTGGCGAGAAGGAAACCGGCGGCGGCCGCGAAGCCGGCTCCGACAGCTGGAAGGCGTACATGCGCCGCGCGACGAACACCATCAACTACTCGACGGCATTGCCTCTAGCGCAGGGCGTGACCTTCGACATCGGCGACTGACCGCCCCCGGCTCGTCCGTTCCTGCCGCGCAATTCCTCGCGTCGGCAGGTGGACGGCCGTGCGCACCCCAGAAAAACAACCACCAGGAGACAGAAGAAATGAGCATTCCCTTCAAGACAGTTGCAGCAGCCACGCTGCTCGCGCTCGCGTTCGGCGGCGCCAGCGCGCAGACCACCGCCAGCAGCACGCTCGACAAGATCAAAACCAGCGGCAAGGTCGTGCTCGGCGTGCGCGAAGCCTCGCCGCCCATGGCCTACATGCTGGGCGCGGGCGAGAAGTACGTGGGCTACCACGTCGAGCTGTGCGAGCGCGTGCTGAAGGACATCGTGCCGCAGGCGAAGCTCGAATACATGGCCGTGACCGCGCAGAACACCATCCCCCTGGTGCAGAACGGCACGCTCGACATCGGCTGCGGCCCCACCACCAACAACACCGCGCGCCAACAGCAGGTGGCGTTCGCGCTCACCACGTACGTGAGCGAAGTGCGCATGGCGACCAAGGTCGACTCGGGCATCACCTCGCTCGAGCAGCTCGCGGGCCGCAACGTGTCGGCATCGACCGGCACCACCGCCGTGCAACTGCTGCGCAAGCGCGAGCGCGCGCAGAACGTCTCGTACAACACGATGCTCGGCAAGGACCACCTCGAGAGCTTCCTGCTGATGGAGTCGGGCCGCGCCGACGCCTTCGTGCTCGACGACAACCTGCTGGCCGGGATCATCGCGAACTCGAAGAACCCGGCCGCCTACCGCATCGTGGGCGAGCCGCTGGGCTCGGAGCCGATCGCGCTGCTGTTCCGCAAGGACGACCCGGCCTTCAAGGCCGCGGTGGACGATTCGCTGCGCCGCATGATGAAGAGCGGCGACCTGGAAAAGATCTACGCCAAGTGGTTCGTGGCGGCCATTCCGCCGAAGAACACGAGCCTGAACCTGCCGATGAGCACGGCGCTGAAGCAGCTGATGCTCGAACCCAACGACAAGCCACTGGAGGCCTACGCCAAGTGACCACGGACACCGTTGTCTTCTCGCCGGCGCAGCGCGTGCGCGCCATCGGCGTCTCGGAAATCCTGCGCATCACCGACCACGCCAATGCGCTCAAGCGCGCGGGCCGTCCGGTGATCGTGCTGGGCGCGGGCGAGCCCGACTTCGACACGCCGCAGAACGTGCGCGACGCGGCGGTGCGCGCCATCGGCCGTGGCGACACGCGCTACACCGTGCTCGACGGCAGCCCGGCGATGAAGGCGGCGGTGCAGCTGAAGTTCAAGCGCGACAACGCGCTCGACTTCGCACTCGACGAGATCAGCGTGAGCGCAGGCGCCAAGCAGGTGATCTTCAACGCGCTGATGGCCAGCCTGAACCCGGGCGATGAAGTGATCCTGCCCGCGCCGTACTGGACCTCGTACGCCGACATCGTGCAGATCTGCGGCGGCGTGCCGGTGCCGGTGGCGTGCACCGAGGCGAACGGCTTCCGGCTCGATGCCGCACAGCTCGAGGCGGCGATCACGCCGCGCACGCGTTGGCTGTTCGTCAATTCGCCATCGAACCCGAGCGGCGCGGCCTACAGCGCGGCGCAGCTGAAGCCGCTGTGCGAGGTGCTGCTGCGGCATCCGCAGGTGTGGGTGCTGGCGGACGACATCTACGAACACATCCTCTACGACGGCCTGGCCTTCGCGACGCCGGTAGCGGTGGAATCGCGCCTGCGCGAACGCACGCTGACCGTCAATGGCGTATCGAAAGCCTATGCGATGACCGGCTGGCGCGTGGGCTACGGCGCAGGGCCGCGCGCGCTGGTCGCGGCGATGGCCGTGGTGCAGAGCCAGACGACCTCGTGCCCCTCGTCGATCAGTCAGGCGGCGGCCATCGAGGCGCTGACCGGGCCGCAGGAGATCGTGGCCGAGCGCTGCGCCGACTTCCAGGCGCGGCGCGACTTCGTGGTGGCCGAGCTGAACCGCGCGCCGGGGCTGCATTGCCGCGTGCCCGAAGGCGCGTTCTATACCTTCGCCAGCTGCGCCGGCGTGCTAGGCAAGCGCACGCGCGGCGGCACGCTGCTGCAGACGGACAGCGACTTCTGCCGCTACCTGCTGCAGGACTTCGAGGTGGCGGTGGTGCCGGGCAGCGTGTTCGGGCTGGCGCCGTATTTCCGCATCTCGTATGCGACGTCGATGGCGCAGCTGGAAGAGGCATGCCAGCGCATCGCGGCCGCATGCGAAGCCCTCGAATGACCCCGCATTTCTCCCTCCCCCGCTGGGGGAGGGCAGGGGTGGGGGCAGGCGGCGTATCGATTGCCGTCGGCTCATCCAACGCCGCTTGCCCCCATCCCAGCCTTCCCCCAGAGGGGGAAGGAGCAAGACCCAACACCTTCATTCCATCGGACACAGCATGACTTCCTCCCGCACCGGCGGCCAGATCCTGGTCGACCAGCTCATCACCCACGGCGTCAGGCAGCTGTTCTGCGTGCCCGGCGAAAGCTTTCTGGCCGTGCTCGACGCGCTGCATGACGCATCGATCGACGTGACCGTGTGCCGCCAGGAAGGCGGCGCGGCGATGATGGCCGAGGCGCAGGGCAAGCTCACGGGCCAGCCAGGCATCTGCTTCGTCACGCGCGGCCCGGGCGCCACCAACGCGGCGGCCGGCGTGCACATCGCGCACCAGGACTCGACGCCGCTGCTGCTGTTCGTGGGCCAGGTCGCGCGCGACGCGATGGGCCGCGAGGCTTTCCAGGAGCTGGACTACGGCGCGGTGTTCGGCACCATGGCCAAGTGGGTGGTGCAGATCGACGATCCGGCACGCGTGCCCGAGCTGGTGTCGCGCGCCTTCCATGTCGCAACCTCGGGCCGGCCCGGCCCGGTGGTGATCGCGCTGCCCGAAGACATGCTGACCGAGGCCGCGGCGGCGGCCGACGCGCAGCCCTACGCGGTGACCGAAACCCACCCCGGCGCGGCGCAGCTCGCCGAGCTGCAGCAGCGGCTGTCGCAGGCGCAGCGCCCGGTGGTCATCCTCGGCGGCAGCCGCTGGTCGGAGAAGGCGGCGCTGCAGTTCGCGGATTTCGCGGCCGCGTTCTCGCTGCCCGTGTACTGCTCGTTCCGCCGCCAGATGCTGATGTCGGCCGAGCACCCCTGCTATGCGGGCGACCTGGGCCTGGGCGCCAACCCGCGAATGCTGGAGCGCATCCGCAATGCCGACCTCGTGCTGCTCGTCGGCGGGCGCCTGTCGGAAGTGCCGTCGCAAGGCTACGAACTGCTGGCGATCCCGCAGCCGAAGCAGGCACTGGTGCATGTGCACGCCGATGCCGACGAGCTCGGCAAGCTCTACCGCCCGGCGCAGGGCATTCACGCCACGCCGCAGGCATTCGCCGAAGCGGTGTCCACGCTGCGCCCCGCGCAAGAGCCGGCCTGGCAGGCAGAGACAAAGATCGCACGCGAAGACTTCCTGCGCTGGAGCGACCCGGCGCCCATCCGCATTCCCGGCCCGCTGCAGATGGGCGAGGTCATGCAGCACCTGCGTGAAGTGCTGCCGGCCGACACCATCTTCTGCAACGGCGCGGGTAACTTCGCCACTTGGGTGCACCGCTTCTGGCCGTTCCGCGCCTTCGCGAGCCAGCTTGCGCCCACCAGTGGCTCGATGGGCTACGGCCTGCCGGCCGGCGTCGGCGCCAAGCGCCTCTGGCCGCAGCGCGAAGTGGTCGTGTTCGCGGGCGACGGCGATTTCATGATGCACGGTCAGGAATTCGCCACCGCCGTGCAGTACGGCCTGCCGATCATCGTGGTGCTGCTGGACAACGCCATGTACGGCACGATCCGCATGCACCAGGAAAAGCACTATCCCGGCCGCATCAGCGCCACGCAATTGAAGAACCCCGATTTCCGCGGCTATGCCGAAGTGTTCGGCGGCCACGGCGAACGCGTGACCAGCACCGAAGAGTTCGGCCCCGCGCTGGCCCGTGCGCGTGCGAGCGGCAAGCCGGCGATCCTGCACTGCCTGCTCGATCCGGAAGCGATCACGCCGGGAAGCACGCTGCAGTCGATCCGCAAGGCCGCGCTGGCCGCGTCCTGAACAGGCCCGCAGCAGGAAGGCGTCAGCTCAGCCCGTCCGCGTGGCGAAGCGGCGCCGGCGGGTTGCCGTCGGGCCGCCGCGCCGCCAGCCGCGCGGCGCGGGCCAGCGGTTCCATCGCCTGTTCGAGCCGCATCGCGAGCTGGTAGAGCTCCTCATCCTTGGTGTCCGCGGCATGCGCGCGCGTCATGCGCACGATCTCGGCGGCGTATTCGGCGTTGGTGGCCATCCATTCGGTGTCGGTCACGCGCCCATGCTTTCGCCGAAGCGCCACATGAAGGCGCGCGGCGAGGGCGATGCGTTCGCTTTCGGACATGGATGGCATGCTTCCTCCGTCGGGTGGGCGATTCCCGGGTTCTTTCCTATCCTGTGCAAGATCGGGGCCTGATGCGCCTGCATGAATTGTGCCGCTCTGTTAACCATCGGAAACACTTTGGTTTGCGAATCTGACTTTCCAGGCCGGCAAAGCGGGTAATTCCCAATGCACTGAGGCGGTGCGCCCCCTAAAGTCTGCGCACTCGCGAACGGGCCCTGGCTCGTGCTGCCGAGGGTCCGAGGAGACAAACTCGAGCAACTATAAAAATGCTTCCAAGGCTCCGTACGAGATGCCATGTTTGACTTTGAAAGGCGCCGCTGGTCGGCGCCTTTTTTATGCCCGCGCGCGCCGTGCCCGACGGGTTTTTCCTCAGTGCCAAATTGACCTCCCACAAAGGCCACGCGTGCACATGAAGCTATATTTTCGATAGCGCCACGAGTGAGACAATCGCCGCCATGGAAATGCTGGTGGTGACGGGCGCTTCGCTGCTCGCGGGTTTTGTCGATTCGATCGTGGGCGGAGGCGGGTTGATCCTGGTGCCGGCGCTGTTTGCCGTGTTCCCGGGCGCGACCCCGGCAACGCTGCTGGGCACCAACAAGAGTGCGTCCATTTGGGGCACGGCCGCCGCCGCGGCCCAGTTCAGCCAGCGTGTGCAGATGCGCTGGGGCGCCCTTTGGCCCGCCGCGGTGCTCGGTTTCGCCGGCTCGATGCTGGGCGCCTGGGGCGTCACGCTATTCCCGGGCGACTTCCTGCGCCGGGCGCTGCCGGTCATCCTGCTGGGCGTGCTGCTCTACACGCTGGCGCGCAAGGACATGGGCCGGATGCATGCGCCGCGCTTCTCCGGCCGGGCCGAGACGCTGGCGGCCTGCACCATCGGCCTGTCGATCGGGTTCTATGACGGCTTCTTCGGGCCGGGCGCGGGGAGCTTCCTGGTGTTCCTGTTCGTGCGCTGGATGGGCTACGACTTCCTCAACGCCTCGGCCTCGGCCAAGATCATCAACACGCTGACCAACGCCGCGGCGCTGATCCTGCTGGCTGCCAAGGGCCATGTCTGGTGGCACTACGGGCTGGTGATGGCGGTGGCCAACGTGGCCGGCAGCCTGCTCGGCACGCGGGTTGCACTGAAGCACGGGGCGGGCTTCGTTCGGGTGGTGTTCATCGTGGTGGTGAGCGCGCTGATCCTGAAGACCGCGTACGACGCATTCCTGAAATAGCGAAACAAGAAAGTCAGCCGATGTCCTCCCCCGAAGCGCCTGCCGAGCCGCTCGCCCCCGTCAGCTTCTGGCAGGCCTTCGGCTACTGGCTCAAGCTGGGCTTCATCAGCTTCGGCGGGCCGGCCGGGCAGATCGCGCTGATGCACCAGGAGCTGGTGGAGCGCCGCCGCTGGATCTCGGAGAAGCGATTCCTCCATGCGCTGAATTACTGCATGGTGCTGCCCGGCCCCGAGGCGCAGCAGCTGGCGACCTATATCGGCTGGCTCATGCACCGCACCTGGGGCGGCATCGTGGCGGGAGGGCTGTTCGTGCTGCCGTCGCTGTTCATCCTGATCGCGCTGTCGTGGGTCTACATGGCGTACGGACAGGTGCCGGCGGTGGCGGGGCTGCTCTACGGCGTAAAGCCCGCGGTGACGGCCATCGTGCTGTTCGCGGCCTGGCGCATCGGCTCTCGGGTGCTGAAGAACGCCTGGCTGTGGGCAATCGCCGCCGCGGCATTCGTGGCGATCTTTGCCCTTCGCGTGCCGTTTCCGCTGATCGTGCTCGTGGCGGGGGCCATCGGCTACCTTGGCAGCCGGGTGGCGCCAGAGCGCTTCGCGCCGGGCGGCGCTCACGCAGCGGCGGCGGCCTCGGTCGGCCCCGCGCTGATCGACGACGACACGCCGACACCCGCGCATGCGCGCTTCGGCTGGGGCCGCTTCTTGCGCGTGCTGGGCGTGTTCCTCGCACTCTGGCTCGTCGCCATCGGCGCCCTCGCGGCACTGTTCGGCTGGCACGGCGCGCTCACGCAGATGGGCTGGTTCTTCACCAAGGCCGCGCTGCTGACTTTCGGCGGCGCCTATGCGGTGCTGCCCTACGTGTTCCAGGGCGCGGTCGACCACTACGGCTGGCTCAGCGCCACGCAGATGATCGACGGGCTCGCGCTGGGCGAAACCACGCCGGGGCCGCTGATCATGGTGGTGTCGTTCGTGGGTTTCGTGGGCGGCTGGAACCAGTCGCTGTTCGGCGGGCAGTCGCTGTTCCTGGCGGGCGCGGTGGCGGCGACGGTGGTGAGCTTCTTCACCTTCCTGCCGTCGTTCCTGTTCATCCTGCTGGGCGGCCCGTTCATCGAATCGACGCACGGCAACCTGAAGCTCACCGCGCCGCTGACGGCCATCACGGCGGCCGTGGTGGGCGTGATCGTCAACCTCGCGGTGTTCTTCGCCTGGCACGTGCTGTGGCCGAAGGGCGCGGGCGGTGGCTTCGACGCGGCATCGGCGGCGATCGGGCTGATCGCCGCCGTGGCGCTGTTCCGCTTCAAGGCCGGGGTGATCCCGGTGGTGCTGGGCGCGGCCTTGCTCGGGCTGGCGTGGCAGTTGGTGGTGCTGCGCTTGCTACAGCACTGACTTTTTCGTGGAACACCGCGGAACCGGCTTTGCCGGGCCGCAGGTGTTGCCCCCGGTAGGGGGTTGGCGCAGCGACACGAAGTGCGCGCAGCCTGGGGGCGAGCCAACTACTCTTCGACGAAGGCTTCTTCGCGCTTGGCCTTGATCGCCGGCAGCAGCACGATGCCCAGCAGCAGCGCCGCAGCCACCAGCAGTCCCGCCGACAGCGGCCGCGTGACGAACACGCTCCACGCGCCGCGCGACAGCAGCAGTGCGCGCCGCAGGTTCTCTTCCATCATCGGGCCCAGGATGAAACCCAGCAGCAGCGGAGCGGGCTCCGTGCGCAGCTTCAGGAACAGGTAGCCGATGAAGCCGAAGGCCGCCACCATCCAGATGTCGAAGGTGTTGTTGTTGGTCGAGTACACGCCGATGGCGCAGAACAGCACGATCGCCGGGAACAGGAACTTGTAGGGCACCGTCAGCAGCTTGATCCACATGCCGATCAGCGGCAGGTTCAGCACGATCAGCATCGCGTTGCCGATCCACATCGAGGCGATCAGGCCCCAGAACAGTTCGGGGTTGCTGGTCATGACCTGCGGACCGGGCTGGATGTTGTGGATCGTCATCGCACCCACCATCAGCGCCATCACCGCGTTGGGCGGAATGCCCAGCGTCAGCAGCGGGATGAACGAGGTCTGCGCGCCGGCATTGTTGGCCGACTCGGGCGAAGCCACGCCGCGGATGTTGCCCTTGCCGAAGGCGACTTCGCCGGGGCGCATCTTGATCTTCTTCTCCAGCGCATAGGCCGCGAAGGCCGCCAGCAGCGCGCCGCCGCCGGGCAGGATGCCCAGCGCCGAACCCAGCGCCGTGCCGCGCAGCACGGCGGGCGTCATGCGCTTGAAGTCTTCCTTGGTGGGCCACAGGCCCTTCACCTTGTGCGTGAACACCTCGCGCTCGTCGTCGGGCTGCGAGAGGTTGCCGATGATTTCGCCGTAGCCGAACACGCCCATGGCGATCACCACGAAGCCGATGCCGTCGGTGAGTTCAGGAATGTCGAAGCTGTAGCGCGCCACGCCCGAATTCACGTCGGTGCCGACGATGCCCAGCAGCAGGCCCAGCACGATCATCGCAACCGCCTTCAGCAGCGAGCCCGAAGCCAGCACCACGGCGCCGATCAGGCCCAGCACCATCAGCGAGAAGTATTCGGCCGGGCCGAACTTGAAGGCCAGCTCGGTCAGCGGCGGTGCGAAGGCGGCCAGGATCAGCGTACCGACGCAGCCCGCGAAGAACGAGCCCAGGCCCGCGGCGGCGAGCGCCGGGCCTGCGCGGCCCTGCCTTGCCATCTGGTAGCCGTCGATACAGGTGACCACCGAGGACGACTCCCCGGGCAGGTTCACCAGGATGGCCGTGGTCGAGCCGCCGTATTGCGCGCCGTAGTAGATGCCGGCCAGCATGATCAGCGCCGACACGGGCGGCAGCGCGTAGGTGGCGGGCAGCAGCATCGCGATGGTCGCGACCGGGCCGATGCCGGGGAGCACGCCAATCAGCGTGCCCAGGATGCAGCCGACCAGGCAGTACAGCAGGTTGGTGAAGGTGAACGCGACGCCGAAGCCGGTCGCGAGGTTGTGGAACAGTTCCATGGCGATGCGCTCCTCAACCCGAAATGAAAGTAGGCCAGACCTGGATCTGGAGCTTCAGCGCCCAGATGAAGGCCACGTAGCTGCCGGCCGCCAGGATGGTGGAGAGAATCAGCACGTCGCGCAGCTTGAAGTGCTCGCCCGCCATGCTCGAGATGATCGTGAGCGCGTAGATCGCGATGATCATCCCCATCGCCGGCAGCCCGATGCTGGGCAGCCCGCCCAGCAGCACGCCGAAGGCGAGGTTGGCGCCGAGCACGAAGGCTAGCGGCTTCCAGGCCCATTTGCCGATCGGGTCGCCGGTGGGGGTTTCGACCACCAGCGCCTGGAACATGATGATGGCGCCGAGGACGGCCAGCAGGATGCCGAGCATCAGCGGGAAGTAACCCGGTCCCATGCGGGCACCGTTGCCGACGGTGTAGGTCGTGGCGCCTATCGCAAAGGCTCCTCCCACGGCAGTGAACATGACTCCTGAGAAGAAGTCCGCCTGACTCTTGATGCGCATGTCTCGCCCCTCTTATATGAAGGGTCGAGGGTCGTTCTGCGCGGCTGACTGTTGGCTGACCGCGGAGGTACGGACTATTGCTTACCGGGTTTTCATTAGGCCGAGCTGACGAAGGCGCTCGAGCCTGGCGCAGAAACGAAAAAAGCTCCCGAAGGAGCTTTTTTATTCAGAAGCCCGAAGGCTCTGGAGGGAAGGGCTTAGTAGCCGCCGCGACCACCGCCGCCGCCGTAGCCGCCGCCACCACCGCTGCGGCCACCGCCACCGCCGCCGTAGCCGCCACCACCACCGCCGTAGCCGCCACCGCCGCCACCACCGTAGCCGCCGCCACCACCACCGCTACGGGGGGGACGGGCTTCCATCGGACGGGCTTCGTTCACCGTCAGGGCGCGGCCCTGCAGCGAGTGGCCGTTCATGGCTTCAATGGCTGCCAGTGCTTCGGCATCCGAACCCATTTCGACAAAGCCGAAGCCCTTCGAACGGCCGGTGTCACGTTCCATCATGACCTTGGCGCTGACGATGGCGCCGAACTCGCCGAAGGCTTGTTCCAGATCGTTGTCACGCACGGAGTAGGCGAGGTTGCCTACGTAGAGTTTCTTGCCCATTGAGGGACTCCTAATTCAAACCAACAAGACAAAGCGATGGAGTCCCAGAATCACAACAAACAAAATGCGCTGTGGCGCGAAACTGACCGATCACCGAATTACGTGCACGGGAGACAAAGCTCACAGACACGTAGGCCGGATTATCCAGCCCGATTTACAAAAAACGTGGGGAAATCGTGTGTTATTGAGAAACATCTCGGCCCGATGGGCGGTTTCGCAACGGTTTCAGCAGGCCGGAGAGCCCGTTGTGGTCTATTTCATGCATCAGCGCGAGCAGTCGGCCAATTTCTCCTGAGGGAAAACCCTCACGTGCAAACCAGGTCAGGTAATTTCCGGGCAAATCGGCAATCAGCGTGCCCTTGTGCTTGCCAAAAGGCATTTGGAGCGTCACCAGGCGCTGCAGGTCTTCGGGTTGCATAGGTGCTCAGCCTCCCGCCCGCTTGACCGTGTGGCCCTGCTTCACCAGCGCCGCGACCACCAGTTCGCGGTGGTCGCCCTGGATCTCGATCACGCCGTCCTTCACCGTGCCACCCGAGCCGCAGGCCGTTTTCAGCTGCTTGCCGAGCGCCGCGAGGCCTTCCGCATCGAGCGCCACACCCTTGACGACGGTCACGCCCTTGCCCTTGCGTCCCTTGGTTTCGTGCGATACGCGGACAATGCCGTCCGTGGCCGGCAGGCGCGCCTTGAGCTCCTTGCAGCGGCACCGGGCCATGGGCTCGCCGCAGCCGGGGCACATGCGGCCGCCCGCCTCGGTGGAGTACACCAGGGCGCTGCCGGCCTGATTGCGCTGCTGTTTCATCGTCGACATCCGATCCGTCTTTCTTCTCTTCTGTGTCTGCTTACATGCCATTCGACTCACTGGGCCTGGCCCCCGCGCTCGTGCAGGCCGCCGCCGAAAGCGGCTATGCCGCGCCGACCGCCATCCAGGCCGCGGCCATCCCCGCGATTCTGCAAGGCCGCGACCTGCGGGGCTCGGCGCAGACCGGCTCCGGCAAGACAGCCGCATTTTCCCTGCCCCTGCTGCAGCGCCTGGGCGCCGAGCGCACACAGGGCTCGCGCCGCGTGCGCGCGCTGGTGCTCGTGCCCACGCGCGAACTCGCGGCCCAGGTCGGCGAGACCATGCGCAGCCTGGCGCAGCACCTGCCCGAACGCCTGAAGATCGTCGTCGCCTTCGGCGGCGTGTCGATCAACCCGCAGATGATGAGCCTGCGCGGCGGTGCCGACATCGTCGTCGCCACGCCGGGCCGGCTGCTCGACCTCGCCGACCACAACGCGCTCAAGCTCGATGCCGTGTCGACGCTGGTGCTCGACGAGGCCGACCGCCTGTTCGACCTTGGCTTTGCCGAAGAGCTCGGCCGCATCCTCGCGCTGCTGCCGAAGCAGCGCCAGAACCTGCTGTTCTCCGCTACCTTCCCGGGCGCCATCCAGGCGCTGGCCGACAGCATGCTGCGCGATCCGGCCGTCGTCGACGTGCAGGGCGAGCCCGGCACCGAGCCGAACATCGTGCAGCGCGTGATCGAGGTCGACGCCATCCGCCGCACGCAGTTGCTGCGCCACCTGCTGAAGCAGCACGAAGGCGAATGGGATCGCGTGCTGGTCTTCGTCGCCACGCAGCATGCGGCGCAGACCGTGGCCGAGAAGCTCTACAAGAACGGCATCTACGCCGTGCCCTTCCACGGCGACATCGCGCAGGGCACGCGCACCGACATCCTTTCGCAGTTCAAGCAGAGCCGCTGGGACGTGGTGATCGCCACCGACCTCGCAGCGCGCGGCATCGACATCGCGCAGCTGCCCGTGGTCATCAACTACGACCTGCCGCGCTCGCCGACCGACTACATCCACCGCATCGGCCGCACCGGCCGCGCGGGCGAGAGCGGACTGGCGATCAGCTTCGTGAGCGCGGCCACCGAGGCGCACTTCCGGCTGATCGAGAAGCGACAGGGGCTGAGCCTGCCGCGCGAGCGCGTCGAAGGCTTCGAGCCGACGGAGGTGGCGGTGCCCGTGGTCGATGCGTCGGGCACCGGCGGCGTCAAGGGCAAGCGGCCGAGCAAGAAGGACAAGCTGCGCGCGGCGGCTGCGCTTGCGGCTGCACGGGGCGAAACGCCCGAGAAGAACGACTGACCCTGTGCCGCGCAGGCTACGAGCGCTTGCCCAGGAAGCTCGTCAGCAGGTCCACCGGCAGCGGGAACACGATGGTCGTGTTCTTGTCCGCGCCTATCACCGTCAGCGTCTCCAGGTAGCGCAGCTGGATGGCTTGCGGCTCCTGCGCCAGCACGCGCGCGGCCTGGAACAGCTTTTCCGAGGCCTGCAGCTCGCCCTCGGCGTGGATCACCTTGGCGCGCCGTTCGCGTTCGGCCTCGGCCTGCCGCGCGATGGCGCGCACCATCGATTCGGTGAGGTCGATCTGCTTGATCTCCACGTTCGACACCTTGATGCCCCATGACGCCGTCTGCACGTCCAGCGATTCGCGGACGTCGAGGTTGAGCTTCTCGCGCTCGGCCAGCATGTCGTCGAGCTGGTGCTTGCCGAGCACCGAGCGCAGCGTGGTCTGGGCCAGCTGGCTGGTGGCGTTGAAGAAGTCCTTGACCTGGATGATGGCCTTCTCTGCGTCGACGATGCGGAAATACACGACCGCGCTGACCTTGACCGACACGTTGTCGCGCGAGATCACGTCCTGCGTCGGCACTTCGAGCACCACGGTGCGCAGGTCGACGCGCACCACCTGCTGGATGGCCGGTATCACGACCACCAGCCCGGGGCCCGCGACCCGCGTGAAACGCCCCAGCGTAAACACGATGCCGCGCTCGTATTCGCGGAAGATCCAGATGGCGGAAAAGGCCAGCATCACCAGCAACACGAGGACGAAGGCGCCGATGCCGTAAGTGAAAGAGAGCATGGTGGTCTCCTGCGACCCGGCAAGGGCCGCTGGATTGTTCGACACGCGCATGGCGCAAGCGTTCCAGACAGGCGCCGAACAGGGATCGGCCCGGCGCCTTGTGTAGGCGCGCGCCTACCAGCCCATCTGCCTGGCCGCCAGTTCCTTCATGATCTCCTCGGCCCCGCCGCCGATCATCATCACCTTCACCTCGCGGTAGATGCGCTCGCTCACGGTGCCGCGCATGAAGCCCATGCCGCCGAGGATCTGCACCGCCTGGTCGGCGCAGAACTGCATGGTCTGCGTGGCGTGGTTCTTCAGCATGCAGACCTGCGCGACCCATTCGGGTGCGTTGAAGCGCCCGGCCGCTTCGTGCGCATCGCCCTTGGACGAAACCGCCTCGATCCACGCCTCGGTGGAGGCGATGCGCATCTGCATGTCGACCAGCTTGTGGCGCACCGCCTGGTGCTCGATCAGCGCGGCGCCGAATGTCTTGCGATCGCGCGCCCAGGCCAGCGCCTCGTCGAGGCAGGCCTGGGCGAAGCCGAGCGCGCCCGCCGCGAGCCCGATGCGCTCGCCGTTGAAGTTGCCCATGACCATGCGGAAGCCTGCGCCTTCGCCGCCGAGCAGGTAGCGCGCCGGCACGCGCACGTTGTCGAAGTGCAGCGTCGCGGTGTCGGAGCACAGCCAGCCCATCTTCGCGAGGCGCGTGCGCGAAAGGCCGGGCGCATCGCCGGGCACGAGGAGCATAGAGATGCCGCCCGCGCCGCGCCCTTCGCCGGTGCGCACGGCCACCGTGATCCAGTCGGCGCGCATGCCCGAGGTGATGAAGGTCTTCTCGCCGTTCACCACGTAGTCGCCGCCGTCGCGCCTTGCCGTGGTGCGCAGCGCGGCCACGTCCGAGCCGCCGCCGGGCTCGGTGATGGCGAGCGCCGCGATCTTCTCGCCGCGCAGCACCGGCGGCACGACCTCGCGGCGCACCGCATCGCTCGCATGCAGCACCACGGGCGGCAATCCGATGTTGTGCGAGAACAGGCTTGCGAGCACACCGCCGCTCTTGCCGTGGCGCGCGAGTGCGATCCATGCGGGCAGCTTGAGCGAATACGAAGCGGGCGTACCGCCCAGGTCTTCGGGGTAGCCCAGTCCGAGCAATCCCAGTTCGGCGGCACGTGCGTAGAGCGCGCGCGGAAACTCGCCCGCTTCATCCCAGGCCTGCACGTTCGGCGCGATCTCGCTTTCGGCAAAGCGCCGCACCGTGTCGGCGAGCGCCGCGCGGTCGGCTTGCAGTTCGGCGTCCATGGGCGCCTCAGCCGCGCGGCGGCCGCTTCGCGATGCCCATCGTCTTTGCGAGGATGCCCAGCATCACTTCGTCCGCGCCGCCGCCGATGGAGCCGAGCCGGCCGTCTCGGTACAGGCGCGAGACGCGGTTCTCGAGCGTGAAGCCCATCCCGCCCCAGAACTGCAGGCAGGTGTCTGCCACCTGCCGCGTGAGGCGGCCGGTCTTGAGCTTGGCCATCGACGCGAGCTCGAGCACGTCTTCGCCCTGCACATGCAGGTCGCAGGCGCGGTAGGTCAGCGCGCGCAGCGCCTCCACCTCGGTCTTGAGCTCGGCCAGCTTGAACTGCACCCACTGCTGGTCGGCCAGCGTGCCGCCGAACATGTGGCGCTGCTGCGCCCACTCGATGGTCTGCGCGATGCAGTCTTCCATCGGTTCGAGCGAACTCGCGGCGGCCCACAGGCGCTCTTCCTGGAACTGCTGCATCTGGTAGACGAAGCCCTGGCCTTCCTCGCCGATGCGAAAGCGCTGCGGCACGCGCACGTTGTCGAAGTAGATGAGCCCGGTGTCGCTCGAGTTCATGCCGATCTTGCGGATCTTCTTCGCTTTCTCGATGCCGGGGCTGTCCATCGGCACCATCACGAGCGACTTGTTGCGGTGAACCGGTCCGTCGCTGGTGTTGACCAGCATGCACATCCAGTCGGCCTGCAGGCTGTTGGTGATCCACATCTTCTGGCCGCTGATGAGGTAGTCGTCGCCGTCCTTGCGCGCGTGGCTCTTGAGGCCCGCGACGTCGCTGCCCGCGCCGGGCTCGCTCACGCCGATGCAGCCGACCGTGTCGCCGGCAATGGCGGGCACGAGGAACTCGCGGCGCAGTTCGTCGCTGCCGAAGCGCGCGAGCGCGGGCGTGCACATGTCGGTCTGCACGCCGATGGCCATCGGCACGCCGCCGCAGCTCACGTGGCCGAGCGCCTCGGCCATCGCCATCGCATACGAGTAGTCGAGCCCCGCGCCGCCGAAGGCCTCGGGCTTGTTCAGGCCCAGCATGCCCAGGTTGCCCAGCTTCTTGAAGACCTCGTGCGCGGGGAAGATCTCTGCCTCTTCCCATTCGTCCACGTGCGGGTTGATCTCTTCGTCGATGAAGCGGCGCAGGGTCTTCTGGATCTCGAGGTGTTCGTGGGTGTACTGCATGTCGCTTGTCTCCAATCAGTCGTTGGGCTCGTCGTTCTGGAACACGCGCGGCGTCTGCGCGAGGTGAAAGCCGTCGAAAGGCCTCACCGCCGCGCGCTGCTGTGTCTGCGCATCGGGAATCTCCATCGGCCAGCCCATGCGCACCTGCGGCCGCGCGCCGTCCACGCGCAGCACGCTGCCGCTGATGAAGCTGGCCGCGGGGCTCAGCAGGAAGGCAATGGCGGCGGAGGTCTCGGCCTCGTTGCCGAAGCGGCCCGCGGGCACGGTGTTGCGCATGGCGCGCAGCATGCCGCCGGCCTCGGGCGGGTAATGGTCCATGCCGCTCGAGGCGATGTAGCCCGGCGCCACCGCGTTCACGCGCACGCCGCTCGCGGCCCATTCGAGCGCGGCGGTCTCGGTGAAGCTCACCATGCCGGCGCGCGCCGCGCCGCTGTGGCCCATGTTGGGCATCGAGCCCCAGATATCGGCCACGATGTTGACGATGGTGCCGCCGTTGGCCTGCATGCTTTGCACGTAGCACTCGCGCGCGACCAGGAAGCCGCCCGTGAGGTTGGTGTGGATCACCGCCTCCCAACCCTTGGCCGTGATGGCGGCGAGCGGCGTGATGTACTGGCCTCCCGCGTTGTTCACGAGGCCGTCGATGCGGCCGTGGGTTGAAATGACAGCGGCGACGGCCGCGCGCACCGCTTCTTCCTGCCGGATGTCGAAGGCCTGCGTGCTTGCCTTGCCGCCGCTGGCTTCGATCTCGGCCTTCACCTGCTCGAGCTTCTCGGGCTTGCGGCCGACCAGCACCACCTGCGCGCCGAGCGCTGCGAGCTCGTGCGCGGTGCAGCGGCCGATGCCGGAGCCGCCGCCGGTGACGACGATGACCTGTCCGTCGAACAGGCCGGGTGTGAAGACGGAGCGATAGCGGGAGGAGGGGGCGTTCATGCGAATGACCTTCGGAAATGGGTAGGAGCCGTTGCCGTCATGCATCCGCGACCTGCGCGACCACATGGCGCGCGGCCACCTGCGCGCCCACCGCGACATGCAGGGCGACGCGGCCGGCGCGCGGCGCGCAATGGACGTGCTCCATCTTCATCGCTTCGAGCGTGACCAGCGGCTGGCCCGCGGCGACCGCATCGCCTTCAGCCACGAGCAGCGCGATCACCCGGCCGTTCATGGAGGCGCGCAGCAGGCCGTCGGTGTCGGTGCCGTCGGTGCGCGCCACCGCGACGTGCGTGAGGTTCTCCAATCGGAACGACTGGCCGCGAAAGTGGAAATCCACGCGTTCGGCTTGCCGCGCGATGAACGCCTGCTCGGCCAGCCCGCCGCACGAGAAGCGCAGGCTGCCGTCGCTAGGCAGTGCGAGCAATGCGAGCTGCGCGGGGGCTGCGCCGTCCAGTGCGATGTCGAATCGGCCGGCACCACGCGGTGTCACGCGGGCCGCACGCACCACGCCATCGAGCGAGAAGCGCAGGGAATTGGGAAGCGTGTGCGCCAGCGGCGAGGGCCAGCCGCGCTCGCCCAGTTGCAGCAGCAGCGCCGCCAGCAATGCAGCGCGGGTGTCGTCGACGGCATCCGCGGCAAGCAGCGATTCGAGGTGATCGCCGATGAAGGCGGTCGTTGCCGCGCCGCTCGCGAACACATCGTGCGACAGTGCACGCTGCAGCAGTTGCTGGTTGGTCGAGAGGCCGAGCGCCACCGTGTCCTGCAGGCCCGCGACCAGCCGCTGCCGGGCTTCCTCGCGTGTGCGGCCGTGCGCCACGAGCTTGGCGAGCATCGAGTCGTAGAAGGGCGGCACGGCGGCACCGTCGCGCAAGGCGTGCTCGGTGCGCAACGCGGGCGAAGGCCGCCATGCCGCGAGCGCACCGCTTTGCGGCAAGAAACCCTGCTGCGGGTCTTCGGCGCACAGGCGCACCTCGATCGCGTGGCCGGCGATGCGCACCTCCTGCTGCGTCAAGGGCAGGGGCTCGCCGGCCGCGACGCGCAGTTGCAGCTCGACCAGGTCGAGGCCCGTCACTGCTTCGGTCACGGGGTGCTCCACCTGCAGGCGCGTGTTCATTTCCATGAACCAGTACTGGCCCTCTGCATCGAGCAGAAACTCCAATGTGCCCGCGCCTTCGTAGGCGATGGCTTTCGCCGCCGCGACGGCGGTCGCGCCCATGCGTTCGCGCAGCGCGTCGGACACGGCCGGCGAGGGCGCTTCCTCGATCACCTTCTGGTGCCGCCGCTGCACCGAGCAGTCGCGTTCGCCGAGATGGATCGCGTTGCCGTGCCGATCGGCGAACACCTGGATCTCGATGTGGCGCGGCGCGACGATGGCGCGCTCCAGGATCACGGTGGCATCGCCGAAGGCATTGAGCGCTTCGGACTGCGCGCTGTGCAGCTGCTCGGCGAAGTTCGCCGCCGAGTTGACCAGCCGCATGCCGCGACCGCCGCCGCCCGCGGTCGCCTTGATCATCACGGGCCAGCCGATGCGTGCCGCCTCGGCCGCGAGCTTTTCCGTGCGTTGGTCTTCGCCCTGGTAGCCCGGAATGCATGGCACGCCCGCCGCCTGCATCAGCCGCTTGGCGCCGGCCTTGTCGCCCATCGCGCGGATGGCTTCGGGCGATGGCCCGATGAAGACCAGCCCCGCATCGCGGCAGGCCTGCGCGAACGCCGCGTTTTCCGCGAGGAAGCCGTAACCCGGATGCACCGCATCGGCGCCGCTCGCATGCGCGGCCTCGATGATCGCGGCGATGTTCAGGTAGCTCTGCGCTGGCAGCGATTCGCCGATCCACACCGCCTCGTCGGCCTGCCGCACATGCTCGGCATCCGCATCCGCGCTCGAATAAACGGCCACCGTGCGGCAGCCCATGGCGCGCGCGGTGCGCATCACGCGCACCGCGATCTCGCCGCGGTTCGCGATCAGGATCTTGTGGAACGCGCTGCTCATGGCCGTGCCACCGAAAACTGCATCGGCTGCGGCACGCGCGCATCGGCATCGCGGCACACGGAAAGAACCTCGGCCAGCACCGCGCGCGTGTCGCGCGGGTCGATCACGCCATCGTCCAGCAGCAGCGCGCTGGTGGTGAACACGCTCATCTGCCGCTCGAAGCGCTCGACGACCTGCTGCTGCATTGCCTCGATCTTCGCGTGATCGACCGCCCCCTTTCGCGCCATGCCGGCCTCCATCACGATGGCCATGGTCTTCGCCGCCTGCTCGCCGCCCATCACCGCGGTGCGCGCGTTGGGCCAAGAGAAGCAGAAGCGCGGCGCGAAGCCGCGGCCGCACATGCCGTAGTTGCCCGCACCGTACGAGGCACCGCAATGCAGCGTGATCTGCGGCACGTTGGCATTGGTCACGGCCTGGATCATCTTCGCGCCGTGCTTGATGATGCCGGCCTCCTCGTGCGCGCGGCCCACCATGTAGCCCGTGATGTTCTGCAGGTAGACGATGGGCGTGCGCGACTGGCAGCAGGCCTGGATGAAATGCGTGGCCTTGGTCGCGCCGTCGGAGTCGATGGGGCCGTTGTTGGTGACGATGCCCACCGCATGCCCTTCGAGCCGGATGTGGCCGCAGACGGTGGCGCTGCCGTAGTGCTCGCTGAACGCCAGGAACTCGGAGCCGTCGGCGATGCGCGCGATGACCTCGCGCATGTCCACCGGCCGCCGGCCGTCGCTGGGCATGATGCCGAGCAGGTCTTCGGCGTCGTAGTGCGGCGGCGTGAATTGGCGCTGCGCCTCGGGGCGTGCCCAGTCGATGCCGCCGAGGATGGCGCGCGCGATGCGGATGGCGTCGCGGTCGTCTTCCGCCAGGTAATCGCCCAGGCCCGAGATGTGGGTGTGCATCACGGCGCCGCCCAGCTCTTCTTCGGTGGCGATCTCGCCGGTGGCCGCCTTCAGCAGCGGCGGCCCCGCGAGAAAGGCCCGCGTGCGGTCGCGCACCATCACGATGTAGTCGGACAGCCCGGTCTGGTAGGCGCCGCCCGCGGTCGAGGAGCCGTGCGTCACCGTCACCACCGGCAGCCCTGCGGCCGACAGCCGCGCGAGGTTGCGGAAGATGTTGCCGCCGCGCACGAAGTCCTGCACGCGGTATTGCATGAGGTTGGCGCCGGCGCTTTCCACCAGCTGCACGTAGGGCAGCTTGTTCTCGAGCGCGATCTCCTGCACGCGCAGCTGCTTGTCCAGGCCCATGGGCTGCAGCGCGCCGGCATCGATGCCCGAGTCGGAGGCGCTGACCATGCAGCGCACGCCCGACACCTGGCCGATGCCGGAGATCAGGCCGCCGCCCGGCACGCTCCTGGCCAGATCGGGATCGTCATGCCCCAGCCCCGCGAGCGAGGCCAGCGGCAGGAAGGGCGCGCCCGTGTCGAGCAGCAGCGCGATGCGCTCGCGCGGCAACAGCTGCCCGCGCTTGGCGAAGCGCTCGGCCGAGGCGCCGGAGGCGGCCACGGCGCGAGCCTCGTGCCCGCGCACCTGGCCGAGCAGCGCGAGCATGCCGGTGCGGTTGGCCTGGAAGGTGTCGCTGGCCGTTTGCAGCCGGGATTCGATGACTGGCATGTGGAGTTTGTGCAGGTCGCTTGTTTTCGCTCTGCACCGACTCTAGGGGGCGGGCGCCGCCCCCGCTTGCGCTTACTGGCTGGCCGCCGCAGGGCGGTCAGCTTGCGCGGGCGCGCCGCGCAGCCACCGGGGCGTCGAGGCTGCTGCCGGTGACCACCCAGTAGATGAAGATCAGCACCGCGCCTGCCGTGCCGAACACCGTGAGGCCCATGTAGCTGCCGCCGATGGCCAGCGCGTCAGTGGGCGCCGCGGCGATGCACACCATGCTCGCCGCGCTCATGCCCACGTAGTGCATGGTGCAGACCGCCACGCCCATCACCGCAGCGGCCGCAACCTTGTGCGTGAACTTGCGCAGGTTGAACGCCAGCCACAGGGCCGCTCCGGCGGCGGTGACGGCGATCAGCACCGACAGCCCGACCCTCGTCAGGTCGAAGTCCATCGAGGCGCGCATGTTCATCGCGAACATGCCCATGTAGTGCATCACGCAGACACCGACGCCGGCCAGCAGGCTGCCGCCGAGCCAACCCGATTTGCTGAACTTGCGCCGTCCGCCGGCCATGTAGAGGGCAATGCCGGAGATCAGGATGGCCGCCACCAGCGACACCACCGTGAGCGGCATGTTGTACGAGATGGCCACCGGCAGGCGGTACGCCAGCATGCCGATGAAGTGCATCGACCAGATGCCGATGCCGCCCAGCGCCACTGCCGCGCAGGCCACGACGGCGAGGTTGGGTTTGCCGTCCGCCCCGACCATGCGGCCGGCGCAGATGAGGGCCACCAGCGAGCCCGCGAAAGAAATGACGAACGAAAGCGCCACCATCCCCAGTGCGTACTCGGGCGACAACAGTTGGCCTGTGACGAGCGGTGTCATGCGATGTCCCTTCCAAGAAAAGAGCGCCTCGCGGACCCCCCGATCACCGGATGCGATCGGGACGCCGCAAGACGTCCCGCGCAGTCTGTAATATTTGTTTTTAAAAGTAAATCGAAATCTACACTTTTCGTTACGCTACCTTACGGGGCGAATTCGATATATCGCATTGTTGCGATCGGCAGCCATGTAGATCGTGCCGTCGCGGCTCACCGCAACGCCCGTCACCACATAGGGCGGGGGCAGCCCCGGCCCGGGCGCGAGGCCGATCGGCAGGTTCTCGGCGACCGTCCGGCGCGTGCCGTTCACGGGGTCGATTTCCACCAGCCGGCGCGCCGCGCTTTCCGCCACGATGAAGCTGCCCCACGGCGTCTGCGCCAGCCCCTCGGGCAGCGCCAGCCCGTCGGCCACGGTGCGCAGCGGCGCACTGGCGTCCAGCGGAAGGCGCAACAGCTTGCCGGCGGCCTCGGTCACGTAGAGCGCGCCGTCTTGGCCGACGACCATCTGCACCGGGCCATTCAAGCCGCTAGCAAGCACTGACTTTTCGGAAAACTTCGGCCCGCTGGCGCGGGTGATGCTGCCGGTGGCGATCTCGGCGTAGATCACGCTGCCGTCGGGCATGGGGATGGCGTCGAACGGCGCCTTCAGGCCGTGGATGGTTTCGACGGTCTTCAGCGTCTGCCGGTCGACCAGCTGCACCGTGCCCGTGAACCACGAGCTCAGCGCGAAGAGCCTGGGCGAAAGCCCGACCGCGAACGGGTAGTCGAGGTCGGGGTCGCGCTGCATGCGGAACACGTCGCGCACCTCGCCGGTGCGCACGTCGACCTGGCGGAAGCCGAAGACGTCGGCCACCCAGAGGTCGTTGCCGTCGATCTTCATGCCGGCCGGCACGGCCAACTTGCCGCTGGTGAGCGTGCGCAGGTCGCCGGTGGCGGGGTTGAAGGCCTGCACCTCGTTGTTGGCCATGTTGGAGACGTAGATGGTTCCGTCCGGCGTGTCCTTGGCTATGGCGAGGTTGTCGAGCGAGGGCCGCAGCTGCTTCGCGACGGTCTTGCGGCCGGTGGCGAGGTCCACCCGCACCAGCTCGCCGCTGCGCGCATCCACCACCCAGAGGTTGCCCTTGCCGTCGAGGTTAGCGGCGGCCGGGATCTTGAAGCCATCGGCGATCACGGTCATGGCGCCGTTCGCCGGGTCGATCTTCACGACCTGGCCCTTGAACCACAGCGGCCCGTAGAGCATGCCGTCGGGCCCCACCTCGAAGCCGTTGAAGCCGCCCATGTCCTTCTTGATGAGCCGTGGCGGCTTCTGGCCTTCGCGGTCGATCTCCCACAGCGCGTCGCCCAGGAACACCTGCGAGGCGTAGAGCCTGCCGTTGCGGCGGTCGAAGTCGAGCGAGTTGAGGCCGGGCAGGTCCTTGGCGAGCACGCGCATGGGCGCGGTGTCGCTCTCGCGGTAGCGCAGCATGCCCATGAGGTAGTTGGTCCAGGCCAGCTCGCCCTTGGGGCCGACGGCGATGTCGTCGGCCTGGCCTTCGGGCGCGTCGATCAGCACCTTGGCCGCGCCGGTGTTGCGGTCGACCTCCCAGAGCGTGTTGCCGACCACCGAACCGGCGAGCAACCGGCCCTTGGCGTCGATGGCCAGCCCATGCACCCCCGCGAAGGACGACGGGGCGACCAGCGCCTCGGGCGGACCCCAGGAGGCGGGCCGCGTGGCCGATGGCGGCGCGAGGCTGCCGCAGGCGCCCAGCAGGGTGAGGGTGGCGGTCAGCGCGAGGGCGCCGAGGCTGCTTCGACGGGGCATGGTGCGTGTCTCCTCTGGTTGATCGATGCGCGGAACAGTCTAGGAGGAGGGCGGAGCCGCGGGGTCTCTCCGGAGACAGAATGCGGACTTTCGTCCGCTGTGGATTACCCGGGGCCGCTCAGCCGCGCAGCAGCTGCGTGACCGTGTGGATCAGCAGCCCCACGAGCCCGCCCACCAGCGTGCCGTTGATGCGGATGAACTGCAGGTCGCGCCCGATGTGGCGCTCCAGCTCGAGCGTCATCTCCTGAGCGTTCCACTCGCCCACGCGTTCCTCGATGTAGCGGCGGATGTCTTCCCGGTAGCGCTCGATGGCCAGCGGCGCGGCCGCCTCGATCTGCTCGTTGATCCAGCGGCGGATGGCCTCGTCGCCCTGCAGCCGCGTGCCCAGCGCGCCGGCCATCGAGGCGATGCGCCGGCGGATGGTCGAGTCGCCGCGGCCCAGGTCGTCGTGCAGCCACGCCAGCAGTTCGCCCCACAGCCCGTGCAGGTAGTCGCCCAGGGCCGGGTGCGCGACGAGCTCGGCGCGGATCTGCTCGCCGCGCTGCTGGAACTCGGGGTCGAGCTTCAGGCGCACCACGAAGTCGTCGACGAAGTGGTCGAAGCGCCGGCGCATCGGATGGTCGGGCTCGGCCGCCAGTTCGCCGATGGTGCGCGCCACGGCCGCGACGATCTTGCGCGTGGCCAGCTTGGCGGCCACCTGGTCGAGGCCGACGTAGCGCAGCGTCTTGATCTCGCGCGCGATGGCCTCGGTGATGTGCGCCTGCACCTCGTCGCCTTCGAGCAGGCCGGCCACCTGCTGCAGCACGTCGTCGAGCAGTGCCTGGTGGCGCCCGCCGGCGGTGAGAGCGTCGAGCGCCTGGCCGGTGAGGCGCGAGAGGTCGATCTTCTCGAGACCCGCCGCGGCGGCGCGCCCCAGGAAGTCCCGCACCCGCTCGTCGTCGAAGGCCGAGAGCCCGTAGCGCGTGGCGGCCACGCCCCATTCACCGAGCTTCTCGCCGCTGGCAGGCCGTGCCAGCCAGTCGGCGATGCGGCCGGCCGCATCGAATTCCCGCAGCTTGCCGAGCACCTGTCCGGTGCTCAGGAAGTTGTCGCAGATGAAGCCCGCGAGCTTGGCGCCGATGCGGTCCTTGTTGCTCGGGATGATGGCGGTGTGCGGAATCGGCAGGCCCAACGGATGGCGAAACAGCGCCACCACCGCGAACCAGTCGGCAATGGCGCCGACCATCGCGGCCTCGGAGAAGGCTGCGACGTAGCCCCACGCCGGGTGCTGCACATGCAGTGCACTGGCCACTGCGTAGAGCACGGCGGCGCCGCACAGCAGGCCGAGGGCGACGCGCTTCATCAGGCCACCGGGTACTCCCCTCCGCGAATGTCCCCCGCCTTCGGCTCCTCCTTTATTTCGCTGCGGGGAGCACCCGGTGCCCTGTGCACGATGGGCGCTCTGCTCATGCCGGCAGTTCAACCGCTCTGCTGAACGATCACGCCGATGGGGTACCTTGCGCAGCGAAATAAAGGAGGAGGCCGCAGGCCGGGGGACATTCGCGGAGCAAGGTACCCCGTCGGCGTGAGCGCCCCCCGGAAAGCAACGCACCATCTCAGCCGATGCTAGGAGAAGAAGCCAGCCGCTCCATGAACAGTTCGCAGCGCGCCAGCTGTTCGAGGCTCACGTACTCGTCGGGCTGGTGCGCCTGCTCGATGCTGCCCGGACCGCACACCACCGTGGGGATGCCGGCGTTCTTGAACAGGCCCGCTTCGGTGCCGAAGGCCACCAGAGTGGTGCGATCCTCGCTTGCCAGGCGCTGCGCCAGCAGCGTGACGGGGTCGTTGGCAGAGCCCAGGAAGCTGGGGATCTCGCAGATGGTCTCGAAGCTGAAACCCGCATCGGGCGCCACCTTCTTCATCGCCGGTTCGATGCTGCCCGCGTAGGCCACCACGTCGGCCTGCATGCGCTTCGCATCGGCGGTCGGCAGGTCGCGGAACTCGTAGCGGAACTCGGCGTCGCGCGGCACCACGTTGTCGGCGATGCCGCCGTGGAACTGGCCCACGCTCGCAGTGCTGAAGGGCACGTCGAAGCCCTCGTAGCGCGGCTCGCTGCGCTCGAAGCCTTCCGCCATGTCGCGCACCTTGCCGATCACGCGCGCCGCCATCTCGATGGCATTGACCGACTTCGGCGTGAGCGACGAATGCGCCTCCTTGCCGCGCACGCAGCACTTGTAGCGGTAGACGCCCTTGTGCGCGATGGCGGGCACCATGCTGGTGGGTTCGCCCACGATGCAGGCCAGCGGCTTGATGTTGGCTTCGCGCATGTCGGCGATGAGTTCCTTCACGCCGAAGCAGCCGATCTCTTCCTCGTAGCTGAAGGCGAAGTGCACCGCGAAGGGCGAGTCGCTTTCCAAAAAGCGCTTCGCGTTCGACAGCGCGATGGCGATGAAGCTCTTCATGTCGGCCGAGCCTCGGCCGTACAGCCGCTCGTCGCGCACCACGGCGGAGAGCGGGTCGACGCTCCAGTCCTGCCCGTCCCACGGCACCGTGTCGGTGTGGCCCGAGACGATCACGCCGGCCGGCTTGCCTTCGCCCAGCGTGGCGAACAGGTTCGCCTTGGTGCGTTCGGCGTTGTAGGTGATGCGGCTCTTGACGCCCAGGGCCGCGAGGTGGCTCTGCGCGAAGTCGATCAGTTGGAGGTTGCTGTTGGCACTGACGGTGTTCATGCGCACCAGGGTCTGGGCCAGCAGCAGGCTTTGGGGGGAAAGCGTGTGGAGCATGCAACACATTCTCCAGGAAGTCGGCGGCGCGCGAGCGTGGGGGTCGAAGCTGTCACGCGAAACGGGTACCCTGCGCCTCTTCATTCGGACGGAGAAACCACGACCATGCGCACCCTTCAGATCGCCCTGACCGCCACCGCCGCCCTCTGCGTGGCAGCCTGCAGCAGCACCGGACCCTCCAGCAACAAGCTGCTGACGCTCGACGGCAACCCGCCGCTGGTCATCGCCCACCGCGGCGCATCGGGCTATCTGCCGGAAGAAACGCTCGAAGCCTATGCGCGCGCCATCGAACTCGGCGCCGACGTGATCGAGATGGACCTGGTCTCCACCAAGGACGGCGTGCTCATCGCCCGCCACGACCCCAACCTCGCCATCAGCACCGACGTGGCCAAGCACCCCCGCTTCGCCTCGCGCAAGAAGACCATCAAGGTCGACGGCGAGACCCAGACCGGCTGGTTCAGCAACGACTTCACGCTGGCCGAGATCAAGACCCTGGGCGGCATCTCCACCGACGCCGAGCGCCCGCAGGAATTCAACGGCAAGTACAAGGTCCCGACCTTCCAGGAGATCATCGATTTCGCCAAAGCCAAGTCGAAGGAAACCGGCCGCACCATCGCCATCTACCCCGAGACGAAGAACCCGACCTACTTCCGCGACCTGGGCCTGCCGCTGGAAGACAAGGTCATCGCGGCCATCAACGCCGCCGGCTGGAACAGCAAGACCGCGCCGATCTATGTGCAGTCGTTCGAGCCGGGCAGCCTGAAGTACATGAAGAGCAAGGGTCTCAACACGAAGCTCATCCAGCTCATCGACGGCGACAGCGTCGACCTGAAGACCGGCGCCGTGACCTTCGCCGTGCCCAGCGATCGCCCCTACGACTGGACCAAGGCCGGCGACAAGCGCAACTTCGACGCCATGGTCACGCCCGCGGGCCTGGCCGAGATCAAGACGTACGCCGACGGCATCGGCCCCTGGAAGCGCTACATCGTGAGCGTCAAGGGCACCATCGGCGCCGACGGCAAGCCGGTGGACGTCAACAAGGACGGCAAGATCAACGACGCCGACGCCACCTCCACGGCGCCCACCTCGCTGATCGCCGATGCGCACAAGGCGGGCCTGTTCGTGCATCCCTTCACCTTCCGCAACGAGTCGCGCCGCCTGGCCTCCGACTACAACAAGGACGGCAAGAACGAATACGGCGTGTACTACAAGCTCGGCGTGGACGGCGTGTTCACCGACTTCACCGACACCGCGCTGGCCGCGCGCGCCGACTACCTGAAGAGCATCGGCCGCTGAACGCGGGGCGTCGTCCAGACATGAGCGCCGACCTGTCCCCGCGCGACCTCGAACTGCTTCGCATGGCCATCCGGCTGTCGGACGAATCGAAGGCGCGCGGGCGCCATCCCTTTGCCGCGCTGGTGGCGAACGAGCACGGCGAAGTCGTGGTCACCGCGGGCAACAACTCGATGCCGCCCGAGGGCGATCCCACGCAGCACGCCGAACTGGCAGCGGCGGCGCAGGCCGCGCGCCTGCTTACGCCCGGGCAGCTGGAGCGCTGCACGCTGTACACCAGCGCCGAGCCCTGCTGCATGTGCGCGGGCGCCATCTACTGGACCAACATCGGCCGCGTGGTCTACGCGCTGTCCGAGCACGCGCTGCTCGGCCTGACCGGCGACCATCCCGAGAACCCGACCTTCTCGCTGCCCTGCCGCGAGGTCTTCGCGCGCGGGCAGCGGCGCGTCGAGGTGGTGGGGCCGCTGCTCGAGGAAGAAGCTTCCGTGCCGCACCTCGGCTTCTGGACCGCCGGACACTGACAACACCGGATAACGAGGCTTTGCGGGTGCCTCGAAACGCCGGAGTGGATAGACTGGCGTTTTGAGACGACCACGCCATGAAACTCATCGACTCGCTCGTCACGCAGGCCGCCGGCATTGCCGCCGTCCGACGTGACCTCCACGCCCATCCCGAACTCTGCTTCGAAGAAGTCCGCACCGCCGACGTGGTGGCAGGCAAGCTCACCGAATGGGGCATTCCCATCCACCGCGGCCTGGGCACCACCGGGGTGGTGGGCATCGTGAAGAACGGCACCAGCAGCCGCGCCGTGGGCCTGCGCGCCGATATGGACGCGCTGCCCGTCACCGAGCTCAACACCTTCGCCCACGCCAGCAAGCACCACGGCAAGATGCACGCCTGCGGGCACGACGGCCACACCGCCATGCTGCTGGCGGCCGCGCAGCACCTGGCGAAGAACCGCAATTTCGACGGCACCGTGTACCTGATCTTCCAGCCGGCGGAAGAGGGCGGCGGCGGTGCCCGCGAAATGATCAAGGAAGGGCTGTTCGAGCAGTTCCCCATGGACGCCGTCTTCGGCATGCATAACTGGCCCGGCATGAAGGCCGGCCAGTTCGCCGTGAGCCCCGGGCCGGTGATGGCTTCGGGCAACAAGTTCTTCGTCAACGTGATCGGCAAGGGCGGCCACGCCGCGCTGCCGCAGACCGGCATCGACCCGGTGCCGATCGCCTGCGAGATCGTGCAAGCCTTCCAGACCATCCTCACGCGCAAGATGAAGCCGACCGATTCGGCCGTCATCTCCGTCACTACCATTCACGCCGGCGAAGCCAACAACGTGATTCCCGACAACTGCGAGCTGTCGGGCACGGTGCGCACCTTCTCGATCGAGGTGCTCGACATGATCGAGGCGCGCATGAAGCAGATCTGCGACCACATCTGCGCGGCGCACGACGCCACCTGCGACTTCCGCTTCGAGCGCTACTACCCGCCCACCGTCAACACCGAGGCCGAGGCCGACTTCGCGCGCCGCGTGATGGGCGGCATCGTCGGCCCCGAGAACGTGCTGAAGCAGGAGGCCGCCATGACTTCGGAAGACTTCGCCTTCATGCTGCAGGCCAAGCCCGGCGCGTATGCCTTCATCGGCAACGGCGACGGCACGCACCGCGACGTGCACCACGGCGAAGGCCCGTGCACGCTGCACAACGCCAGCTACGACTTCAACGACGACCTCATCCCGCTGGGCGCCACCTGCTGGGTGCAGATCGCCGAGCAGTTCCTCAAGCCCGGCGGCGCAAGCGCCTGATCGCCACATGATCGGAATCGCCGAAGCCTTCTCGCCGCGCTACGCCCAGGCGCGCCAGAAGTTCCTGCAGGGTTGCGTGAGCGCCGGCCTCGCGGTCGAGCCGCACGCGCATCCGCTCAAGGGGCGCGACGGCGAAGACCTGTCGATGGACGTCGCGCTCGACGGCGACGCGAACGCGCAGAACCTGTTGATCGTCACCAGCGCCTGCCATGGCGTCGAGGGCCATTGCGGCAGCGGCGTGCAGGTGTTCGCGCTGCACGACGCCGAATGGCGCGAGAAGGCGAAGGCGCAGGGCGTGGCGGTGCTGTATGTGCACGCGCTCAACCCGCACGGCTTTTCTTACGGCCGTCGCGTGACGCACGAGAACGTCGACCTGAACCGCAACTTCATCGATTTCTCGAAGCCGGTGCCGGTCAACGAGCCCTACGCCAAGCTGCACGAGCTGCTGCTGCCCGCCATCTGGCCGCCCACGCCCGAGAACCAGGCGGCGGTCGCCAAGTGGATCGAGAAGCTCGGTGTCACCGCCTTCCAGGCGGCAGTGACCAGCGGGCAGTACCAGTTCGACGACGGCCTGTTCTTCGGCGGCAGGGCGCCGACCTGGAGCAACAAGACGATTCGCAGCGTGCTGAAGCGCCATGCGGGCAATGCCCGACGCATCGCCTGGATCGACCTGCACACGGGGCTCGGCCCCAACGGCCTGGGCGAACGCATCTTCGCCGGCCGCGACGACAAGGCCGCCTATGCGCGCGCCAATGCATGGTGGGGCACGCCGGCCGCGCCCGTCACCTCGATCTACGACGGTTCTTCGACATCGGCGCTGCTGCGCGGGATGATGTGGGATTCGGCGTACGAGGAATGCCCGCAGGCCGAGTACACCGGCATCGCGCTCGAGTACGGCACGCTGCCGTTGCTCGAAGTGACCGGCGCCCTGCGCGCCGACCACTGGCTGCACAAGCATCCCGAGGCGCCGGCCGACCTGGCCGACGGCATCCGCGCGCGGATGCTCGAGGCGTTCTACACCGACACCGATGCCTGGCGCGGGCAGATCGTCAGCCAGGCTCGGCAGGCGATGTTCCAGGCTGTGGACGGTCTAAGCGGTTGATTTCTTGGGCGCGCTCACGCCGACGGGGTACCTTGCTCCGCGAATGTCCTCCGCCCTTCGGGCTCCCCCTTTATTTCGCTGCGCAAGGCACCCCACCGGCGTGATCGTTCAGAGCACTGGTTGATCGGCCGCACACCAGCCGCGTGCCCTGTGCACAGGGCATCGGGTGCTCCCCGCAGCGAAATAAAGGAGGAGGCCGCAGGCCGGGGGACATTCGCGGAGGGGAGTACCCGGTGGCCTGGGCACGCCCCCCGAGCGCACGAACGCAGCCCCGAGGCAAAGACCTAAGTCCTGACCCGCCCGTCCCCCGTCAGCATCGACAGCTCGACGAACTTCGAGCCCACGTGGTTCTTGGCCGAGAACGACACCTCGAACCCGCCGAACTGCTGGCGGTCGATGCTTTCCAGCCCCGCGATCAGGCTCTCGCGCGTGGGCTTGCCCGGCGCCTTGCGCAGGCCTTCGGTCAACACCTTCGCGGCCAGGTAGCCCTCCATGCTCGAAAAATTGGCGCTCGCGCCGCCCCCGGCCTTGCGCACCGCGTCGGTGAACTCGCGCGCCAGCGCATTGGCCGGGTTGTAGGGCGAGGGCACCACCTGCGTCACCACCACGCCGGCCGCCTGCTTGCCCAGTTCGTCCGCCAGCGCCTGCGTGCCGACGAAAGACATGTTGAAGAAGGTACCGCCGTAGCCCGCCTTGCGCGCCTCGCGGATGAAGGCCGCGCAGGCCTTGTACGCGCCGACCTGCACCACCGCATCGGGCTGGGCCGCCAGGATGGTCTTCACCGCCTGCGCCACGTCGGCCGAGTTGCGCTCCACCGTGGCCAGTGCCACCGGCTTCAGCTGCTGCGGTGCGAGTGCCAGCGTCACGCCGTCGAGCCCGGCCTTGCCGTAGGCGTCGTTCTGGTAGAAGACCGCGATCTTCTTCAGGCCCAGGTGGGTGAGCTGCTTCACCATCAGCGCCGTCTCGTCGTTGTACGAGGCGCGCAGGTGGAACACGTTCTTCTGGAAGGGCTCGCGCAGCGACATCGCGCCGGTGAATGGTGCGATGAACGGCACCTTGTCCTTCACCGCCAGCGGCAGCGCGGCCAGGCTGGTCGGCGTGCCGACGTAGCCGAAGAGGGCGAACACGTCCTCATCGATCAGCTTCTGCGTGTTGGCGGCGCAGCGCTCGGGCTCGTAGCCGTCGTCGAGGTTCTTGATCACCACGTTGCGGTGCCCCGGCTGGGCGTTGTAGGCGTCCAGGAACAGCTTGGCGCCCTGGTTGAACTGGATGCCCAGCTGCGCCGCCGGTCCGGTGAACGGAGCCGACTGGCCCAGCACCAGCGGCGTGTCGCCCTGCGCACGCGCAATGCCGAAGCCACCCAGGGTGGCAGCCGCGCCTGCGGCCAAAGAAAAATGACGTCGATTCAACATGATCAAAACCCGTTCCTGCGCTCTGATTGGCGCACAAATTAGACTCGCCCGATGGCCCACGCATCGGATACCTTGCTCGAAGAAGCACCTTCCCAACCCGCATCGACCGCCGTGCTGGGCGCCTGCCCTCACGATTGCCCGGACACATGCGCACTCGTCACCACCGTCAGGGACGGCGTGGCCGTGAAGCTGCAGGGCAACCCTGCCCATTCGCACACGGGCGGGGTGCTGTGCACCAAGGTGTCGCGCTACATCGAGCGCAACGACCATGCGGAACGGCTGGTGCAGCCCCTGAAGCGCATCGGCCCCAAGGGAAGCGGCCAGTTCGAGCCGGTGAGCTGGGACGCCGCACTGGACGACATCGCCGCGCATCTTCAAGTATTACAGGGAAAACCCGAAGCTATTGTCCCCTATAGCTATGCGGGCACCATGGGACTGGTGCAGGGCGAGTCGATGGACCGGCGCTTCTTCCACAAACTGGGCGCCACCCTGCTGGACCGCACCATCTGCTCGATGGCCGGCGGCGAGGCCATGGTCCACACCCTGGGCGCCAAGGTCGGCATGCGCATCGAGTTCTTCGCCGAGGCGAAGCTGATCCTGATCTGGGGCAGCAACTCCATTGCCAGCAACCTGCATTTCTGGCGCCACGCCCAGGCCGCCAAGCGCGCCGGCGCGCGGCTGGTGTGCATCGACCCGCGCCGCACCGAAACCGCCGACAAGTGCGACGAGCACATCGCGCTGCTGCCCGGCACCGACGCCGCGCTGGCGCTGGCCCTGATGCACGAGCTGATCGTGCACGACTGGCTCGACCACGACTACATCGCCAATCACACGCTGGGCTGGGAGCAGCTGCGCGAGCGCGCGCTGCAATGGCCGCCGTCGCGCGCGGCCCAGGTCTGCGGCATTCCCGAAGAACAGATCGTGTCGCTGGCCAGGGCCTACGGCACCACCAAGCCGGCCGCCATCCGCCTGAACTACGGCATGCAGCGCGTGCGCGGCGGCGGCAACGCGGCGCGCGCCGTCGCGTGCCTGCCGGCGCTGGTGGGTGCCTGGCGCGACCGCGCGGGCGGCCTGCTGCTGAGCAGCTCGGGCCACTACCCGGTCGATCGCGCCGCGCTGCAGCGCCCCGACCTGCTGGCCGGCCGCAAGCCGCGCACCATCAACATGAGCACCATCGGCGACGCGCTGCTGGACACCGCCAACCCGGTGAAGGCCATCGTGGTCTACAACAGCAACCCGGTGGCGGTGGCGCCGGAGTCGGCCAAGGTGGCGGCGGGCTTCGCGCGCGAAGACCTGTTCACCGTGGTGCTGGAGCAGTTCCGCACCGACACTGCCGACTATGCCGACTACCTGCTGCCCGCCACCACGCAGCTGGAGCACTGGGACATTCACTGCAGCTACGGCCACACCGACGTGCTGCTGAACCGGCCGGCCGTGGCGCCGCGCAGCGAGGCCCGCAGCAACGCCTGGGTGTTCCGCGAGCTGGCGCGCCGCATGGGTTTCGACGAGCCCTGCTTCTCCGACGACGACGAGACGCTGTGCCGCACCGCCTTCGCCGAGGACGCGATCGACTTTCCGCAACTTCTGTCGCAGGGCTTCACCACGGTGAAGCTGCCCGAGGCGCCGTTTGCCGATGGCAAATTCCCCACGCCCTCGGGCCGCTGCGAATTCTTCAGCGCGCGACTCGAGGCCATGGGCATCGACGGCCTGCCCGATCACGTGCCCAACTGGGAGCCGGCCGGCAGCTCGACCGAATTCCCGCTGGCCATGATCTCGCCGCCGGCGCGCAACTTCCTCAATTCGACCTTCGTCAACGTGACGAGCCTGCGCGCCATCGAGGTCGAACCGCTGCTCGAGATCCACGAAGCCGACGCCGCGGCGCGCGGCATCGAGAACGGCGCGATGGTGCGTGTGTTCAACAAGCGCGGCGAACACCGCTGCCGCGCAGAAGTCTCGCGCCGCGCGAGGCAGGGCGTGGTGCATGGCATGGGCATCTGGTGGCGCAAGTTCGGCGTGGACGGCACCAACGTCAACGAACTGACGAGCCAGCGCCTGACCGACATCGGCCGGGGGCCTACCTTCTACGACTGCCTCGTGGAGGTCGAGAAGGCGTGAGGCCCCTGCGCGCGCTCGCGCTGGCCGGCTCGCTGTTCCTGGCCGGCTGTGCCGACCTCGGCTACTACTGGCAGTCCGCCAGCGGCCACATCGGCATCATGCGGGCCGCCAGACCTGTGCCCGAATGGCTGGCCGATCCGGCCGTGTCCGCGCCGTTGAAGGCCAAGCTCGAACTCGCCCAGCGCATCCGCCGCTTCGCTTCCAGCGAACTCGGCCTGCCCGACAACGCCAGCTACAAGTCGTACGCCGACCTGCACCGCCGCGCCGCCGTGTGGAACGTGGTGGCGGCGCCGCCGTACTCGCTCACGCTCAAGAGCTGGTGCTTCCCGGTCGCGGGCTGCGTGGGTTACCGCGGCTACTACAGCGAGGACGCGGCCAATGCCGAAGCCGAGGCGCAGAAGAAGCAGGACCTGGAAACGGCTGTGTACCCGGTGCCCGCGTACTCCACGCTGGGCTGGATGAACTGGGCCGGCGGCGATCCGCTGCTGTCCACCTTCATCGGCTACCCCGAAGGCGAGCTTGCGCGCATCGTGTTCCACGAGCTGGCGCATCAGGTGCTCTACGTGTCCGGCGACACGGTGTTCAACGAGTCGTACGCCACGGCGGTCGAGCGCATCGGCGGGGCGCTGTGGCTGCAGCGCGAGGCCGGCGAGCCGGCGCGCCGCGAGTACGCGCAGTTCGACGCGCAGCGCCAGGAATTCCGCGCGCTGGCGCTCGACACGCGCCGTGCGCTGAACCGCATCTACGAATCGCCCGAAGCCAAAGCCGGGGACCGGGCCAGGGTCGACGCCATGAAGCAGGCCGCCATGGCCGATTTCCACGAACGCTATGCGAAGCTGAAGGCGGGCTGGACCGGTCCGCGCCAGAACGCCTACGACGCCTGGGTGGCGCGCGCCAACAACGCGGCTTTCGGTGCGCAAGCCGCCTACGACGACCTCGTGCCCGGCTTCGAGAAACTCTTCGAGCGCGAGGGCCGCGACTGGCCGCGCTTCTACACTGCGGTCCGGCGCATCGCCGCGCAGCCGACCGACGCGGAACGCCGCGCCGCGCTTCAGTCGGCGACCGGCATCCTGCAGACCCATTCCAGCCCGGAACACAAAAACGGAGACCACGGTGCCTGACATCCATATCGAACGCAACCACACGCTGGGCATTACAGGGGCGCGCGCCGTCGCGCACAAATGGATCGCGCAGGTCGAGCAGGAGTTCGGCCTCGAATGCGTCTACACCCAGGGCGACGGCCGCGACGTGGCGACCTTCACCCGCGCGGGCATCGACGGCACGGTCGAAGTCACGGAGAGCACCTTCACGCTCGACGCGACGCTGGGCTTCCTGTTCAGCAGCTTCAGCGAAATGATCGAGCAGAAGATCACGCGCAGCCTCGACGCGATGCTCCAGTCTCCCCGGGGCCGCAGCCGCCTCGCCTGACCGTCTCCGGGACTCGGACGGCGGTGGCACGGCACACTCTGGCGCCATGACGACGACCACAACCTCTTCTCCTCCGGCCGCTGGCCCGCTGGCCGGCCTCAAGGTCATCGAGCTCGGGCAGCTGATCGCCGGACCTTTCGCGGCGCGCACGCTGGGCGACTTCGGTGCCGAGGTCATCAAGATCGAGCCGCCCGGTGCAGGCGATCCGCTGCGCACCTGGCGGCTGCTGAAGGACGGCACCTCCGTCTGGTGGCAGGTGCAGTCGCGCAACAAGCGCTCGCTGGCGCTCGACCTGCGCGAGCCCGAGGCGCAGGCCATCGTGCGGCAGCTCGCGGCCGAGGCCGACGTGCTGATCGAGAACTTCCGTCCCGGCGCGATGGAAGGCTGGGGCCTCGGGCCCGACGAGCTGCTGGCCGCCAACCCCGCGCTCGTCATGCTGCGCATCAGCGGCTACGGCCAGACCGGGCCTTACCGCGACCGCCCCGGCTTCGGCGTGGTGGCCGAGGCCATGGGCGGGCTGCGCCATCTCACGGGCGAGCCGGGCCGCGTGCCGGTGCGCGTGGGCGTGTCGATCGGCGACACGCTGGCCTCGCTGCACGGCGTGGTCGGCGTGCTGCTGGCCATGCAGCACCGGCATGCCACGGTGAGCGCCGACTATCCGAAGGGCCGCGGACAGGTGATCGACGTGGCGCTCTACGAGGCGGTCTTCAACTGCATGGAAAGCCTGCTGCCCGAGTACGGCGCGTTCGGCGCGGTGCGCGAGGCGGCCGGCAGCGCCTTGCCCGGCATTGCGCCGACCAACGCGTACCGCTGTGCCGACGGCGGCTACGCCATCGTCGCGGGCAACGGCGACAGCATCTTCCGCCGCCTGATGGGGTGCATCGGCCGGCCCGACTTGGCGGCCGATCCGGCGTTGGCCGGCAACACGGGCCGGGTGGCGCAGGTCGAGATGCTGGACGCCGCCATCGGCGACTGGGCCGCGCAGCGCACCGTGGACGAGGTGCTGGCCGCGCTCGACGCGGCGCATGTGCCGGCGGGCCGCATCTACACCATCGCCGACATCGCGGCCGACCCGCACTATGCGGCGCGCGGCATGCTGCAGCAGGTGCGCATGCCCGACGGCAGCGAGCTCGCGGTGCCGGGCTTCGTGCCCAAGCTGTCGCTCACGCCGGCGAGCCACCGGCACAACGCGCCGGCGCTGGGCGCGGACACCGATGCGGTGCTGAAGGAGATCGGCCTGAGCGCCGAGCAGATCGCCGCGCTGCACGCGCGGGGGATCGTCGGCTCTGCTTCGTGAGACACCGTGGAACCGGCTTTGCCGGGCCGCAGGTGTCGCCCCCGGAAGGGGGTTGGCGCAGCGACACGAAGTGCGCGCAGCCTGGGGGAGAGCCTAGCCTGCTCGCAGCGATTCGATCAGGTCGATGTATTTCTGCTTGGCCTCATCCGCACTCGCACCCTTCTGGGCTGTCCACGCATCCCACTTGGCGCGCGCGACGACGTCGCTGAAGCTGGGCTTCTTGGCGGTGTTGTCGCCCTCGGTGGCTTGCTTGAAAAGGCCATAGATCTTCAGCAGCGTCGGGTTGTCGGGGCGCTCGGCGAGCAGCTTGGAGTTGGCCTGGGCGGCTTCGAATTGGGCATTGAGGTCGGACATGGGGCTCGAATTGAAAAGCGGAAACCGCGCATCTTAAATTGAGTGGTACCGCTGGGTACCAGGTTCAGTCTTTCAGTCCCGCCCGGGCCAGCTCCACATCCAGCCGCTCGCGCGCATCGGCCGGCTTCAGCGCCGCCGCCTTTTCATAGAGCCGCGTCGCCTCGCCCATGCGCGACTCGCCGTGCAGCATCAGTTGCGCGCGGGCGTATTCCATCATTCCGGCGGCCGAATGCGGGTGCAGTTCCAGGCCCCGCTCGAACAGCGCGATCGAGGTTTCCGAGCGCACGCCATAGGTCATGCGTCCGACCAGCGCGCCGACCTTGTCGATCACCTCGGCATGGAACGAGGCCAGCGCGAGGTGGGCGTCCGCGTGCCGCGGCTGCAGTTCGATCACGCGTTCCAGCGCGCCCTTGAGCTTGCTGCCCAGGCCCTGGGCCAGTGCGCGCGCCACGCTGATGCCCTGGCTGTAGCGGCCCAGCGCATAGGCCTGCCAGTAGAGCGCCTGGCAGTTCTCGGGTTCGGTGGCGGCCTGCGCGCTGGCGCGTTCGATGACCTGGCGCAGCATCGCGAGCCGCACGGCCTCGCGCGGCTCCAGGTAGTTGGCGTAGATCGCGGTCGCCTGGTTGGCCAGCGCCATTCCCTCACTGCCCAATTGCAGGCCGATGGCGGCGGCGCGTTCGAATTCGCCGTTGTGGTACAGCGCCCAGCCCTCGGCGAGCGGCGAGCCTTCGGTCGGCAGCGGCAGCTCGTGGCCGGCATGCAGGCGCGGCCAGTGGGCCAGCACGCTGCGCACGTCGAAGCGGGGCAGGTCGGCCCAGGGCAGGGGCGTCCAGGGGCCCGGGCTGGCTGCGGCAACCGGGCTGGCGGACATCAGTGAGAGCGGTTTGAAATCGGGGTGAGGCATGGTCGTCTAGGCCGCCATATCGACAGGGGATGCCGCGGCGCCGGCGCCCAGACTGCCGCTGCTGGCGGCATCTTCACCGTTGTAGGCGTTGCTCAGTGTCAGCAAATGCCGCCGCTGCTCGTGCTCGAGGTAGGGTGCGAGCAGGTGCAGGGTGTGATGGCCGCCACGCATCAGCGCGCCCTGCGCATGCGCGGGTTCCAGCGCCTCACGCGGATTGCGCACGTACTCGAAGCTGAGCCAGTAGGTCAGCACGACGACCATGCTCTGCGCGAGCGTGTCGACCTCGTGCACGTCGATCTCGAGATGGCCGGCGCGGCTCAGGCCGGCGATGAGCTGGCGGATGGCGCGGACCTTGTTCTTCAGCACCAGCTGGAACTGGGTCTCCAGGTGCCGGTTCTTGCTGAGCAGGTCGTTCAGGTCGCGGTAGAGAAAGCGGTAGCGCCAGATCAGCTCGAACAGGCTGTGCATGAAGAACCACGCGTCCTCCACGTCGTGCACGCCCTCGCTCGCATGCAGCAGCTCGTTGAGCTCGGTTTCGTAGGCTTCGTAGAGCTTGTTGATCAGCTCTTCCTTGGCCGGGTAGTGGTAGTACAGGTTGCCCGGACTGATGTTGAGTTCGCCCGCCACCAGCGTCGTCGAGACGTTCGGCTCCCCGAAGCGGTTGAACAGATCCAGTGCGGCTTCGAGGATGCGTTGCGCCGTGCGGCGTGGCGCCTTCTTTGCCATGTCGGTGCCCCCGTTTGCTCGTGTTCTTGGGGACACTCTAGCCTATGTGCATCGCTCCATGAACGGTGCGGGACATGTTTTGCGGCGCCGGGTTCTTGTGCGGTGCCGCAATACCGGCCGGCCGCTCGGGGCCGGCGCGGTGTCAGCCAGCCTTGCTGCGGCGCAAGGTGGTTTTCTTGGCGGCGGGGGCGGCCGTCTTGCGTGCCGTGGGCTTGCGGGGGGCCGCACCCGCCTGCTTCTTCAGCTGGGCTTCGAGCGCCTCGACGCGCGCCTGCAGCGCGGCCATGTCGGCCGCGGTGGGTGCGCCCAGTTTTTCGAGGGCGCGCGCCACGCGGTCTTCGAAGATGTTCTCCAGCTTGCCCCACTGGCCTGCGGCCTTGGTGCCGAACTCGCTGGCGAAGCCGGCCATGCGCTGCTGGGCCTGGGCCAGGGTTTCCTCGGCGGCCTGCTGGGTCTTCTTCTGCATGCCGGCGCCGTCCTTCACCAGCGCCTCGAAGGCCTTGCTGCCTTCCTGCTGCATCTTGGCGAAGGCGCCGAGCCCTGCGAGCCAGATCTGCTGGGCGGAATCCTTGATGCGGTCGGCGGCCTTGCCGTTGCTGTCGTCGTCCTGGGTAGCCATGCGAATGTTCCTTTTGCAAACGATCGCCTGACTCTAGCCGCTCGACGTGCTCCCCATTAGAGCTTCACGTCTACATGCGAAGCCGGGAGGGTCTACGGCGTCGCGCCGGCTGCGCGGCTCGCATCGAGGTGCGTCTTGGCGCGCTCGGCCAGCGCCATTTCGCCGGGGGTGCCGGGCACGAAGCTTTCCACCGGCAGTGGCCGGCCGTGCGAGTCGACCGAGACGAACACGATCAGGCATTCGGTGGTCTTTTCCATCGCGCCGCCCTTCATGTCGCCGCTGCGCACCTCGACCGAGATGTTCATGCTGGTGTTGCCCGTGTAGGCCAGGCGGGCCTCCACCTCGACGAGGTCGCCGATCATGATCGGGCGGTGGAAGCGGATGCTGCCGATGAAGGCGGTGACGCAGTAGCGCTTGGACCAGCTGGTTGCGCAGGCGTAGCCGGCCTCGTCGATCCACTTCATGACCGTGCCGCCGTGGACCTTGCCGCCGAAGTTGACGGTGCTGGGTTCGGCGAGAAAGCGCAGGGTGATCGAAGACATGGGGCCGCCTTTTGTGGATATGGCTGTGGGAGGTGCCGCGATTATGCGAGCGGGGCCACGCCTGCGGACGCCGCCCGTCGCCAGGGCATGCACGCTCGGTCAGCTGCCGCTGAACAACTGGGCCAGCGTGCGCCTCAGCCAGGCATTGCCCGGGTCGGCGTGGAAGCGCTCGTGCCAGTGCTGCTTCACCGCGTAATCCGGCAGCACGAAAGGCGGCTCCAGCAGTTTCACCGGCTCCTGCGTGGCCAGCACGTTGCCGAGGATGCGCGGCACCACCACGATCAGTTCGGTGTGCGCCACGATGCGCGCCACGCTCAGGAAGCTCGACAGCCGCACCACCACGTTGCGCCTCAGGCCCAGCCGCGCGAGGGTCGTGTCGACGATGGCGTGCCCGGTGCCCGAGGTGGACACCACCGCATGCGCCTCCGCCTCGAAGCGCTTGCGCGTGAGCTTCTCGCCGATGCGCGGATGGTTCTGCGCCGCCAGGCAGACGAAGTTCTGCATGAACAGCGTCTGCTGGTAGAAGCCCGCATCCAGCTGCGGCATGAAGCCCACGGCGAGGTCCACCTCGCCGTCCTGCAGGCGCCGGCCGCTGAGGGTGGAGATGATCTCGGTCTCGATGTGCACGCCCGGCGCCGCGTGGCGCAGGTGGTCGAGCAGGCCGGGCAGCAGCACCACCTCGCTGATGTCGGTCATGCAGATGCGAAAGCGCCGCTGCGCCTGCGCGGGCTCGAAGCTGCTGCGGTTGCCCTGGGCCTGCGCGAGCTGGGCCAGCGCCTCGCGCAGGTTCGGGTAGATGCGCTCGGCGTGCGGCGTGGGCTGCATGCCCTGCGCGGTGCGGGTGAACAGGCGGTCGTCGAAGTGCGCGCGCAGCTTGTTCAGCGCGGTGCTGGCCGCCGCCTGTGCCATGCCCAGCCGCTCGGCGGCCTTCGAGACGTTGCCGGTCTTGTAGACCTCGTCGAACACGGCGAGCCATTCGAGATCGAGCTTGGACATGCGGGCCTCTTGCTTACGGCGAAAGGCACCATTATCGAAATTTCGAATTCCGTGTATTGGCTGTAGGTCTTGAGGAAATAGTGGTGCGGGCCAACAATGCCGCCAACGGAGACCCCCGCCCCATGAAACCCGCTCCCTCCAACGCGGCCGAGCGCCGCGACTACTACGCCCGCATCCGCCCGCTGCACCTCACGCCGCTGTGGGAATCGCTGCACGCGCTGGTGCCGCGCGAGCCGCAGACGCCCTGCGTGCCGGCGCTGTGGCGCTACGACGAGATCCGCCCGCTGCTGATGGAGTCGGCCGACCTCATCACCGCCGAGGAGGCCGTGCGCCGCGTGCTGGTGCTCGAGAACCCGGCGCTGCCCGGCAATTCGTCGATCACCCAGTCGCTCTATGCCGGGCTGCAGCTCATCATGCCGGGCGAGGTGGCGCCTTCGCACCGCCACGTGCAGTCGGCACTGCGCTTCATCGTCGACGGCAAGGGCGCCTACACCACGGTGGGTGGCGAGCGCACCACCATGCATCCGGGCGACTTCATCATCACGCCCTCCTGGGCCTGGCACGACCATGGCAACGAAGGCATCGGCGGCAGCGTGGAGCCGGTGGTGTGGCTCGACGGCCTCGACATCCCGATGCTGCGCTTCTTCGACGCCGGCTTCGCCGAGAACGACGACGCCAAGGTGCAGCACGTGGCGCGCCCAGAGGGCCACAGCCTCGCGCGCTTCGGTCACAACATGGTGCCAGTGCGGCACGACCACACCTCGGTCACCTCGCCAATCTTCAACTACCCCTATGCGCGCAGCCGCGAGGCGCTGGCCCAGCTGCAGAAGCAGGAAGCGCCCGACGCGTGGCTGGGCCACAAGCTGCGCTACATCAACCCGCTGACGGGCGGCTCGCCGATGCCGACCATCTCGACCAACCTGCAGCTGCTGCCCAAGGGCTTCGCAGGCAGGGCGCACCGTGCGACCGACGGCGCGGTGTACAGCGTGGTCGAAGGCCATGGCACGGCCGAGATCGGCGGCCAGCGCTTCGCGTTCGGTCCGCGCGACACCTTCGTGGTGCCCTCGTGGGCGCCGCTGCGCCTGTCTTCGCCCGACGAAGACACGGTGCTGTTCAGCTTTTCCGACCGCCCCGTGCAGCAGGCCATGGGCATCCTGCGCGAAGCCTTCCTCGAAGACGCCTGAATCCGGGCGCCCGGCTTTTCTTCTTGTTTGTTCGACCCAGCGCCGCCCCATGCGGCAGGAGCTTTCATGTCTTTCGTCTTCACGCCTCCTTCCATCGTCGGCCTGCCCATCGTGGGCTCCGACCAGCAGTTCCCCTTGCGCCGCGTCTACTGCGTCGGCCGCAACTATGCGGCCCATGCGCGCGAGATGGGCTTCGACCCCGACCGCGAACCGCCGTTCTTCTTCTGCAAGCCGAACGACGACGCCTCCGTCGTGCCCGTGGCGGACGGCAAGGGCGCCTCGATTCCCTATCCGCCGCTCACCAGCAACTACCACTACGAAGCCGAGCTGGTGGTCGCCATCGGCAAGGGCGGCAGCAACATCCCGGTCGAGCAGGCCGCGAGCCACATCCACAGCTACGCCGTGGGCCTGGACATGACCCGTCGCGACCTGCAGATGAAGATGCGCGAGCAGGGCCGCCCGTGGGAAATCGGCAAGGCCTTCGACTTCTCCGCGCCCATCGCGCCGCTGCGCACGCTGGCCGACGTGGGCGAGATCAACGCCGGCGCCATCGTGCTCGAAGTTGACGGCGAGGTGCGCCAGCACAGCGACATCACGCACCTGATCTGGTCGGTGAACGAAGTCATCGCCAACCTGTCGACGCTCTTCACGCTGCAGCCCGGCGACCTGATCTTCACGGGCACGCCCGAAGGCGTGGGCGCGGTGAAGCCGGGCCAGACGATCAAGGTGAGCATCGAGCGCCTGCCCTCGCTGACCGTGCACATCGACTGATTCCCTCCACCGCGCAGGCCTGCCATGACTCCCTCGAAGAATCCTCCCTCGGTGCTGCTGGTCGGCGGGGGCATCGGCGGCATGGCTGCCGCACTGGCACTGGCGCGCCTGGGCGTTTCCATCGACCTGCTGGAGCAGAGCGCTGCCATCGGCGAGATCGGCGCCGGCCTGCAGCTCGGCCCCAATGCCTTCGCCGCGCTCGATGCGCTGGGCGTGGGCGAGGCGGTGCGCCGCGGTTCGGTCTTCACCGATCGGCTCGTGATGATGGACGCGGTCGATTGCAGCGAAGTGGCCTCGGTGCCGGTCGGCGAAGCCTTTCGCGCACGTTTCAGGAACCCGTACGCGGTGAGCCATCGCGCCGACCTGCACGGCGCGATCCATGAAGCCGTGAAGAAGCACCCGTTGATCCGCTTCCACACATCGGCGCAGGTCGAGGCCATCGACACCGGTGCGCACGGCGTGACCGCTGTCACGCGCGACGGCCGCCGCTTCCAGGCCGATGCGATCGTCGGCTGCGATGGCGTGAAATCGGTGGTGCGCAGCAAGCTCATCGGCGACGCGCCGCGCGTGTCGGGGCACGTGGTCTATCGCGCCGTGGTGCCCGCGGCCGACATGCCCGCCGACCTGCGCTGGAACGCGCCCGTGGTCTGGGCCGGCCCCGACTGCCACCTGGTGCACTACCCGCTGCGCCATGGCGAGCAATACAACCTCGTCGTCACCTTCCACAGCCGCGAGCAGGAAGAGTGGGGCGTGACCGACGGCAGCAAGAAAGAAGTGCTTTCGTACTTCGAGGGCGTGCATGCGCGCCCGCGCCAGCTGCTCGACCGCCCGACCTCGTGGCGCCGCTGGAGCACCGCCGACCGCGACCCGGTCGAGCGATGGAGCGAAGGCCCGGCCACGCTGCTGGGCGATGCGGCGCATCCGATGATGCAGTACCTCGCGCAGGGCGCCTGCATGGCGCTCGAGGATGCCGTGACGCTCGGCGCCGCCGTGCAGGCCTGCGGCTTCGACATGCCCGCCGCGTTCAAGCTGTACGAAGCGGCGCGCATCGCCCGCACGGCGCGCGTGGTGCTGTCGGTGCGCGAGATGGGGCGCCTCTATCACGCCAGGGGCGTGGAGCGCCTGGTGCGCAACAGCCTGTGGACAGGGCGCTCGCCCGAGCGCTTCTACGATGCGGTCGAGTGGCTCTACGCCTGGCGGCCCGAGCATTGCCTGGACGACGCGCCCGAGGCGCTGCGGCCCGGGGCGGTCGCCGTGCTTTCGCCGCATTGAAGTCAGCTTCTTCCATCATCCATAACCATCGAGGCCACAGGCCCAGGAGACAAGACACCATGAACTTTTCGCGCGCACTGCTGACCGCGGGGCTTGCCCTGACAGTCGCTACAGGGGCGTTGGCGCAGGCCGGCGACTTTCCCAACAAGCCCGTGACCCTGGTCACGCCCTTCGCGGCCGGCAGCGGCCCCGACGCGGTGCTGCGCCTCGTCTCCGACAAGCTCTCGCGCCTGTGGGGCCAGCGCGTGCTGATCGACAACAAGCCCGGCGGCGGCGGCTTCATCGCCATCGACCAGGCCCGGCGCGCCGCGCCCGACGGCTACACGCTGCTGCAGCTCGACAGCGAGCACATCGCCGCGTTGCCGCACCTGTACAAGTCGCGCAACTTCGTGACGCTGCAGCACTTCGACCCGGTGGCCTCGCTGTTTCGCACGCCCTTCTTCGTGGCCGTGGCCACCGATTCGAAGTGGAAGAACATGAGCGACCTGATCGGCGCGGCCAAGGCCAACCCCGATGGCATCGTCTACGGCTCGTGGGGCGTCGGCAGTCCCGGCCACCTGGGCGCGCAGCAGCTCGAGGCGCTCACCGGCATCCACATGCGCCACGCTCCCTACCGCGAGGTGTCGCAGCTGTTTTCCAACGTGGGCGCCGGCGAGGTGCCGTGGAGCTTCGCGAGCATTCCGTCGAGCCAGGGCATCTACAAGGCCGGCAAGCTGCGTTACCTGGCCATCGCGGCGCCCAGGCGCATTCCGCAGATGCCCGACGTGCCCACCATGGCCGAGGCCGGCGGCCCGGCCTCGCTGGAGGTCAACTCGTTCGTGTCGCTGCTCGCGCCCAAGGGCGTGCCGGCGGCCGTCAAGGCGAAGATCAATGCCGACGTGGCCAAGGTCATCGCCGACCCCGAGATCCGCGCGCGCTTCGACACCTTCGCCTTCGAGCCGCTGGCCTGGTCGCCCGAGGAAATCGAGCGCAATGCCGAGGCCAAGTCGAAGGTGTATGGCGAGCTGGTGCGCAGGGGCAACATCAGCCTCGAATAGAGAGGGCGCGCCGGGCTTCGGTCTTGCCCGGTGTCTTGCCCGGCAGTTAAGCTGGCCCTCTTTGGTTTTTTGACGACTTTTTCACACTTTTCCTTCATGCACGCCACCAAGAGAGCCCTTTTGATTGCCTGCGGTCTGGCCGCCGCCGCCGCGCTGCCCCTGAGCGCCAATGCCGACAACGCCGCCTGGCCGACCAAGCCGATCCGCCTGCTCGTGGGCTTTCCCGGTGGCTCCACGCCCGACATCGCGGCGCGCACCATCGCCGAGCCGCTGAGCAAGGCGCTGGGCCAGCCGATCGTGGTCGACAACAAGGCCGGCGCCTCGGGCAACATCGCGGCCGACCAGGTGGCCAAGGCCACCGACGACCACACGCTGGGCCTCGTCATCAACGGCAATCTCACGTCGTCGAAGATGCTGTACCCCAAGCTGCCCTACGACCCGGCCAAGGACTTCACGTACCTCTCGCTGATTGCCACGGCGCCGCTGGTGCTGGTGGCGCAGAACAACCTGCCCTCGGGCACCGCCTTCTTCGACGCGGGCCGCAAGGCCGGCGACAAGTGGAACTACGGCTCGGTGGGCATCGGCTCGGTCGGCCACCTGGGCATGGAACTGCTCAAGACGCGCGTGAGCGGCTTCAAGCCCGAGCACGTGCCCTACCAGGGCAATCCGCAGGTCGTCACGGCGATGCTGGGCGACCAGGTGCAGATGGGCCTGATCCCGCCGGGCGTGGCCATGCCGCAGATCCGCGCCGGCAAGCTCAAGGCCATCGGCCTCACGGGCGGGCGCAGCGCGCTGGTGCCCGAGATCCCGCCGCTGGCCGAGGCCGGCGTGAAGGACTTCAACCTCGAGGTGTGGGTGGCGCTGCTCGGCCCGGCCAACCTGTCGAAGGCCGCGCAGGCCCGCATCAGCCGCGAACTCGAAGTGGTCATGAAGAACCCCGACGTGCGCCGCAAGCTCTTCGAGCAGGGCTGGCAGGCCGTGGGCACTTCGCCGGACGGCATGCGCACGCGCGTCAACGAAGAGGCCGCGATCATGACCAAGATCATCTCGGCCCGCGGCATCAAGTTGCAGTGATGACAGCGCAGACATTGAACGAACCGGCGCGCGCGCTGTCGGTCTTCGGCGAATACGACGTGGTGGTGGTCGGTGGCGGCCCCGCCGGCATCGCGGCCGCCGTGAGCGCCGCGCGCCACGGTGCGAGCACGCTGCTGGTGGAGCGCTACGGTTTTCTCGGCGGCATGGGCACGGCCGGCGGCGTCACCAACTTCGCTGGCCTGTACGGCAAGCGCAACGGCGAGATGACGCAGCTGGTGCGCGGCGTGGTCGACGAGCTGATCGACCGCATCGCCGGGTTCAACGGCATGAATGCGCCGCAGAACGGCATGGGCGGGCGCATCTGCGTGCGTTCGTACGACACCTCGGCCTACAAGCTGGCCGCCGACCAGCTGCTCGGCGCCGCCGGCGTGAAGCTGCTGTTCCACGCGCTGGCCGCATCCGTCGTTCGCGACGGCAGCCGCATCGCCGCGCTGGTGGTCGAGACCAAGTCGGGCCGCCAGGCGATTCGCGCCAATGCCTTCATCGACGCCAGCGGCGACGCCGACGTGGCGGCCTTTGCCGGCGTGCCCTTCGAGGTGGGCGACGGCCACGGCAGCGGGCTGTTTCCGACCACCATGTTCCGCATCGGCCAGGTCGACGCGCCGGCCGCGCTGGCGGCTGTGGGCGAGTTCTCGGCCATCAACGACTACATGGCGCGTGCCGAGCAGCAGAAGCCCGGCGTCTACAAGTTCCCGCGCGAAGGCGCGATCCTGCGGCCCAACAAGGACCCGCGCGAATGGCGCGCCAACGTCACGCAGATCCGCAATGCCCAGGGCCACGCGATGAACGGCGTCGACGCGCGCGAGCTCACCGAGGGCGAGCTCGAAGGCCGCCGCCAGATCGCCGAGTACTTCAAGTTCTTGAAGGCCGAGGTGCCGGGCTTCGCGCAGTCGGCCATCGTGGAGATCGCGCCGCAGGTCGGCATCCGCGAGACGCGGCGCATCCAGGGGCTGTATGCGCTCGGGCGCGAGGACATCCTGGGTTCGGCGAAGTTCGACGACAACATCGGCCTGAACGCCTGGCCGATGGAAATGCACGCCGATGGCCGCATCGAGTGGGCCTTCCCGCGCGACGAAGCCAATGCCTACAACCACCTGCCCTGGCGCATGCTGGTGCCGCAGGCGATCAACAACCTGCTGGTGGCCGGCCGCTGCGCATCGATGACGCACGAAGGCCAGTCGGCCGCGCGTGCGAGCGGCGGCTGCTTCGTCATGGGGCAGGCCGCGGGCACGGCGGCGGCGTCGCTGGGCAGCACCGCGTTCGCCGGCGTGGACGTAGCCGCGCTGCAGAAGAAGCTGGCCGCGGACGGCGCCGATCTCGACCGCCAGAGGCTAGAGTCCGGGGCTTGATGAACTCGAACCCTGGACGAAAAGTGCACCTCCCTTCGTTGCCGACCTGCGCACGTCGCATCTTCCTGGCGCTGTCCTGCGCCGCCCTCGGCCTGCTGCAGATCGGCTGTGCCAGCACGCCCGAAGGCGACCCGGTCCACGGCAAGGACCGGGTCGTGAGCTTCATGGCGGCCAAGGACGGCCGCAAGGTCGCCATTGCCGGCGAGAACTACCACTACGTGTTCGACGGTGATCCGTCCGTGGCGGCGCTGCTGCGCTGGGACGGCCGCACCAAGGTCACGCCCGCGCTGATCGGCGAACTCAAGGTGGCGCGCAACCAGAGCTTCGAGGGCCAGTACGTGCTGATGGCCTTCGACGCCGACCTGACGCCCGAGGACCGCACCTACCTCGTCCAGACCGGCTTCGCGAAAGCCGACGTGAAGTACGGCGACCGCACCGGGCCGGCACTGCGCTACTTCGGCACGGTGTACGGCAAGCGCTACGAGGCCGCGCCGTTGAAGTCGGCCGACAAGGTCGACTTTTCGCGGCGCCAGTACCTCAAGTACGTCGAGCAGGAAACGCTCAGCGGCACCTTCGCCAAGGCCGCGCCTTCGCCGCTGGTGTATGCCGACGACGGCTCGATGCTGCTGGGCGGTGTGCCGGTGCGCGTGGTTCAGGGCGGCACGGATTCCGGTTGCAGCGCCCGCTTCATGGGTGTCTGCTTCTACAAATAGGCCCATCGGGAGCGCCGGCTGACCGGCCCGCGACAGCTTTCGGGCGCGGCCTTTGCTATGGTCGAGGGTTGCTTTTACGCTTGCCCTGAATGCCTCCGATGACCACCGATCCCGCCACCGCCTCCCGCCTCGTCAACGAACTCGTCGCGCTCATGCAGCTCGAGCCACTGGGCGGCGACCGCTTCCTGGCGCAGAGCGAAGACATCGGCACGCCCGCCGTCTTCGGCGGCCAGGTGCTGGGCCAATCGCTGATGGCCGCCAGCCTCACCGTGGGCGCCGAGCGCCCCGTGCATTCGATGCACGCCTACTTCCTGCTGCCCGGCGAGCACGCGCCCATCGAGTACAGCGTCGACCGCGTGCGCGACGGCCGCAGCTTCACCACCCGCCACGTGGTGGCGCGCCAGCAGGAGCGCATCATCTTCGAGATGTCGGCCTCGTTCCAGACCGTGGACGACGGCGTCGAGCACCAGTTCGACATGCCCGAGGTGGCCGGCCCCGACGGCCTCGTCAGCGAGCTCGACCAGCGCATCGCCCTCGGCGATCGCCTGCCCGAGCCCTGGCGCGTCAAGGCGGTGCAGCCGCACGGCATCGAGTACCGCCGCGTCGACCCCGAGGACCTGATCGCCCCGCAGGTGCGCCCGGCCTCGGCGCAAAGCGCCATCTGGATGCGCGCCATCGCGCCGCTGCCCGACGACCCGATGGTGCACCGCGCGCTCCTGGCCTATGCCTCCGACCACGGCCTGCTGCGCGCCGCGATGCTGCCGCACGGCCTGAGCTTCATGAGCGGCCAGGTGCGCCCCGCCAGCCTCGACCACGCGATGTGGTTCCACCGCGATTTCCGCATGGACGACTGGCTGCTGTACGTGCTCGACTCGCCCAGCGCGGGCGGCGCGCGCGGCCTGTGCCGCGGCAGCCTCTATGCGCGCGACGGCCGGCTGGTGGCCTCGGCCGCGCAGGAAGGCATGCTGCGCATCCGCCGCAAGTAACAACGCCACACCGGAGCATCGCCCGCCATGCAGATCTTCTTCTCGCCCGCTTCCCCCTTCGTGCGCAAATGCATGGTCGTGGCGCACGAGCTCGGCATCGCCGACCGCATCGAGAAGCTGCCCAGCGCGGCCGGCCCGGTGAAGCGCGACGCCACCATCATCCCGAAGAACCCGCTCGGCCAGGTGCCCACCCTCATCACCGACGACGGCCAGGTGCTCTTCGACAGCCGCGTGATCTGCGAGTACCTCAACGCCACGCAGTCGGGCAAGCTCTTTCCAGCCGACGGCGAGGAACGCTGGGCCCGCCTCACCGAACTCGCACTCGCCGACGGGATGACCGGCGCCGCGCTGCTGGCGCGCTACGAGACCGTGCTGCGTCCCGAGGAACTGCGCTGGGCCGACTGGACCGACGGACAGCTCGCCAAGGTGCGCACCGGCCTCGAGTGGCTGGAATCCGCAGCGCCGTCCTTCGGCGACCGCGTCGACATCGGCACCATCGCTTTCGGCTGCGCGCTGGGGTACATGGACTTCCGCTTTCCTTCGGTGGACTGGAGAGCCGAGGCGCCGAACAGTGCGAAGTGGTTCAAGGGGTTCAACCAGCGGGCTTCGATGCGGGCGACGGTGCCTACCGCTCACGCCGACGGGGTACCTTGCTCCGCGAATGTCCCCCGGCCTGCGGCCTCCTCCTTTATTTCGCTGCGCAAGGCACCCCATCGGCGTGATCGATGGACGTTGCGGTCGAACCGCCGGCACAAGCAGTGCGCTCATGTGCGAATGGCACCGGGTGCTCCCCGCAGCGAAATAAAGGGGGAGGCCGCAGGCCGGAGGACATTCGCGGAGGGGAATACCCGGTGTCATTCGCACGCACCCCGAACTCGGACGCAAATCCCAGTCTGGCAGGGGAGTCGATTCCTTGGCTAAATGCGGGCTCTCGCACGAACCAAGGAATCCCGAATGTCCTCTGAAGACCAGAAAAAAGTAGCCATCGTCACTGCAGGTGGCAGCGGCATGGGTGCCGCAGCAGCGTGCAAGCTCGCCGACGATGGCTTTCGCGTGGCTATCCTCTCGTCGTCGGGCAAGGGCGAGGCACTGGCCGCCGAGCTCGGCGGCATCGGCGTGACGGGCTCGAATCAGTCGAACGACGACCTGAAGCGGCTGGTCGACAAGGTCGTGGCGCAGTGGGGCCGTGTCGACGTGCTGGTCAACAGCGCAGGCCACGGGCCGCGCGCGCCCATCCTCGAAATCACCGATGAAGACTGGCATCGCGGCATGGACGTGTACCTGCTGAGCGCGGTGCGCCCCGCACGGCTGGTCGCGCCGCTGATGGTGCAGCAGGGTGGTGGGGCCATCATCAACATTTCCACCTTCGCGGCCTTCGAGCCCGACCCCGTGTTCCCCACCTCGGGCGTGTTCCGCGCCGGCCTCGCGGCCTTCACCAAACTCTTCGCCGACACCTACGCCGCGAAGAACGTGCGCATGAACAACGTGCTGCCCGGCTTCATCGACAGCCTGCCGGAGAAGGCCGAGTTCCGCTCGCGCATTCCGATGGGCCGCTACGGCAAGAGCGCGGAGATCGCGGCGGTCATCGGCTTTCTCGCCTCGGAAGGCGCGGGCTACATCACCGGTCAGAACCTGCGCGTGGACGGCGGCATCACGCGCTCGGTGTAGCGGCCCAAAACACAAAGCGGCGCCGGGCAGGCTGTGTAAATAGTCTGCCGACGACTTGATCGAGATGCCCCGCGAGAGCGGGGCATTTTTCATTGGGGCGAGCAAATGCCCCAAGGGCCTCAGCC
>NZ_LMEK01000001.1:0-766064 GCF_001426595.1 Variovorax sp. Root434 | reverse complement strand
CGCTGACCCGTCCTGCCATAGGTTGACACCTATAAGGGACACAGAGCGGGCTTGTTCAAGCCGGCCACGGACGCCCGATGGACTTCATCGGGCGTTTTCAATTCTAGGGACAGGTGCGGTCTCTCCTGGTTGTAGATCTGCACGGCTTGGCGAACCATCCGGGCCGCTTGGCTCAGGTCCACCGGTCGATGCAACAGGAACTCCATCTTCAGGATTCCGTTGACGCGCTCGGCCAGCGCGTTCTGATAGCAGTCGTAGCCGTCGGTCATCGAGCAGGCGATGCCGTGGCGCCGATGGATCTCCTGGTAGTCGTTCGAGCAGTACTGGATGCCTCGGTCCGAGTGATGCACCAGCATCTGGCGGGTCTGGCGCCCCCTGAGCGCCTCCTTCAGCGCCCGGCTGACCTGCTCAGTGCGCAGGCTGTCGTGCACGTGATGGCCCACGATCTTGCGCGACCACGCATCCGTCACCAAGCTGAGATAGACGAACCCCTGGTCGGTGGGCAAGTACGTGATGTCTGCTACCCAAACCTGCTCGCTGGCAGTCGCTCGAACCTGATGCGGCCCCTCCTTGAGCAGGTTGGGATGGCGCCGAAATCGATGATGGCTGTCGGTGGTCTTGTGATACGCCCGCCTGGGCGCCACCAGCATGCGAGCCTCGCGCAGCACGTCCAGCAGCGCATCGCGCCCCAGGCTTGCGCCGGCGTGCTGCAACGGCTGCTTGAGCAGATGGTGCAGCTTGCGCGCGCCCAACCGGGGCTGGCGCAGGCGCACGTCGCGAACGAGCTCTATCACGGTGTCCGTACGCGCACAGCGTTGCTGCTGATGCTGCAACTGCTGATAGTAGGCTTGGCGGCTGACGCCCCAATGGCGGCAAGCCCTCGCCACGCTCAACCCCGGGAGGAGCTTTTGCGAGAGGACTTGCCCGAAGGCTTTTTTACGATACGCACTCCGTAGTCCTTCTTCAGGACATCGATCACCGCCTCGAACAACTGGGCCTTCTCGTTGGCTTCGCGAAGCTGGACTTCCAGGGCCTTGATCTTCTGTTCGGGGGTCAGCGGTGCAGCGGGTGCAGATGAGGGTTTCTTGATCGGTACTGGCATAGCAGGCCCCGATGATGCCGAACCCCAGTTCTGACGGCCATGCTTGCGCAGCCACACCAGAACGGTCGAACGTCCCTGGATGCCGTAGCGCTCCTGCGCCTGCTTGTAAGTGAGTTCGCCCTTTTCTACCTGGTCCACCACCGACAGCTTAAAAGCCAGCGTGTAGTCCCGCTGGGTGCGTTTGACGCTTGATTCCATTGACTTGCCTTTTCTTGAGGGAAAAGGTGTCAACCCAGGTCAGGACGGGTCACGCCCATNCGTGTAGTCCCGCTGGGTGCGTTTGACGCTTGATTCCATTGACTTGCCTTTTCTTGAGGGAAAAGGTGTCAACCCAGGTCAGGACGGGTCACGCCCATAGAAAAAGCCAGCCCTTTGGGGGCCGGCTTTTTTCATTCAGTCACGAATGACGTTGCGATTTAGCGCCAGTGGCCGTGGCCGTGGTGGTAGCCGCGACCGTAGTAGCGCGGACCGTAGTAGGCCGGCGGACCGTAGTAGACAGGGGCCGGACGGTAGTACACGGGCGGCGGGTTGTAGTAGACCGGGGCCGGGGGTGCGTAGTACACGGGTGCCGGCGGCGCGTAGACCGGCGCCGGGTAGTAGGCCGGAGCGCCCACGCCCACTGCCACGCCGGGAAGGCCGACACCGACCGACCAGCTCACGTCGCCGCGGGCGCTGGCGGAAGTGGCTGCGAACAGTGCACCGGCTGCCACCACGCCTGCGGTGGCCCATTTGAAGAAAGTCGAACGTGTGAGGCTCATGATCCTGGACTCCTTGTTTCTGTGGGCTGCGTTCGGATCTGAACCGCCCATGGATGTATTGAACGCGGCAAATGCAAAGGGGGTGCACCGGGCATTGTGAAGAACGTTGCCAAAGGTAACCTCTAAGGGGTGCCCTCTAGAATGAGGCAATGACCTCCCCGACCAACAAAAACGGCGCCAAAACGACCGCTGCACCAAGCAATTTCCTGCGCCACGTGATCGAGAACGACCTCGCACAGGGTGCTTATTCTGGCCGCAAATGGGGCGGATCGCCCGGCAACGCCACCCACCACGCCCAGGGCATGGTCGACCCCGCCAGGGTGCGCATGCGCTTTCCGCCCGAGCCCAACGGCTACCTGCACATCGGCCATGCCAAGAGCATCTGGCTCAACTTCGAGCTGGCCAAGGAATACGGCGGCGTGAGCCACCTGCGCTTCGACGACACCAATCCCGAGAAGGAAGACCAGGAGTACGTCGACTCCATCCGCGACGCGGTGAAGTGGCTCGGCTACGAAACCTACCTGGCCGACCGCCCCAGCGCCCCCGGCACGCTGCAGCCGCACGAGTACTTCGCGAGCAACTACTTCGACTTCATGTACGAGGCCGCCGAATACCTCATTGGCGCCGGCCTCGCCTACGTCGACGAACAGACCGCCGAGGAGGTGCGCGCGAACCGCGGCGACTTCAACACGCCCGGCACCGACAGCCCCTTCCGCACCCGCACGCCCGAGGAAAACCTCACGCGCTTTCGCGCCATGCGCGACGGCCAGGTCGCCGACGGCGCCGCCATCCTGCGCGCGAAGATCGACATGGCCAGCACCAACATCAACATGCGCGACCCCGCGCTGTACCGCGTGCGCCGGGCCACCCATCACAACACCGGCGACAAGTGGTGCATCTACCCGATGTACACCTACGCGCACCCCATCGAGGACGCGCTGGAGCAGATCACCCACAGCATCTGCACGCTGGAGTTCGAAGACCAGCGCCCCTTCTACGACTGGCTGCTCGACCGTCTCGCCGAAGGCGGCCTCGTCGCCAGCCCGCACCCGCGCCAGTACGAATTCGCCCGCCTCAACGTGACCCACGTGCTCACCAGCAAGCGCAAGCTGCGCCAGCTGGTCGAGGAGAAATACGTCGACGGCTGGGACGATCCGCGCATGCCCACCATCGCCGGCCTGCGCCGCCGCGGCTACACGCCCGAAGCGCTGCGGCTGTTCTGCGAACGCAGCGGCACGACCAAGTCGGGCGGCTGGATCGACTACGCCAGCCTCGAAGCCGCGCTGCGCGACACCTTGGACCCGATCGCCCCGCGCGCGATGGCCGTGCTCGACCCGGTCAAGCTCGTCATCACCAACTGGGGCGAACTGATGGGCGGCGACGACGTCCTCGACGCCTGCTCGGCGCCGGTCCATCCCCACCACCCCGAAATGGGCCATCGCGAGTTCAAGCTCGGTCGCGAGGTATGGATCGAACGCACCGACTACGAAGAAGTGCAACCCAAGGGCTTCTTCCGCCTGTTCCCGGGCAACAAGGTGCGGCTCAAGTACGGCCACGTCATCGAATGCACCGGCGGGACCAAGGACGCGAGCGGCAAGCTCGTCGAAGTGCAGGCCAGGCTGGTGCCCGACACCAAGAGCGGTACGCCCGGCGCGGATGCGATCAAGGTAAAGGGCAACATCACCTGGGTGGCGGCCGCGGACGCGGTGCAGGCCGAGGTGCGGCTGTACGAGCGGCTGTTTGCCGCGGCCCATCCGGGCAGCGGTGAACTGCTGGACGAGCTGAACAAGGCGAGCCTGGAGGTGTGCTCGGCGTTCGTCGAGCCTTCGCTGGCCAAGGCCGAAGCCGGTGTCGGCATTCAGTTCGAGCGGCACGGGTACTTCGTGCTCGACGCCAAGGCCAGCGCGGACGGCAAGCCCGTGTTCAACCGCGCGGCGGGGATGCGAGACAGCTGGGGCAAGTAAGCCCTGCGCCGCTATCCGGGCCGCTTGTAGACCACGCCCAGCACCGCACTGTTCTCGTCGGTGGTGCACACGGCGGAGCGTCCCTGCGGCCCGACCTTCAGGTTGATCGTGTAGACGCCGTCGCGCGGCGTCGTGCCGCTGTCCACCACGATGCTGCCGGGGGGCACACGCAGTTCGCGCGCGGCCGCAGCGACGCAGTTCTTGACGCTCGCCTCGGACGCGCCGCCGACGCGCAGGGATGAGCTGCTGCAGGCAGCCATCGAAAGGCCTGCCGCCGCCACGCACGCGAGATGAATGTGGCTTCGCATCGTCATTTCGAACTCCCATGTGTTTGCCAGACGAAGCCGATTAGGACGCCGCGGTGCGAGACGTGGTGCAGGACAGCCCCTCGGCAATGCGTGGCCCGCGGCCGTTTACGAGACGAATTCGAATTCCGTCACGAAAACCTCAATAAATATTTGATATTCAACGATTTTCCGTATAAATTTCAATCCCCAATATTTGCATGGAAAACCAATGGAATTCCAGGACATCGGCGACGACGCCCGCCGCCAGTACATCGATTCCAGAGCCACGTTCGAAGCATTCGAGGCGGCCAAGGCACAGGCTGCCGCCGTGCGTGGCGGCATGTATTGGAAAACAGTCAACGGCGCCGAGTACCTCGTTCGCACCAGCACCCGAAACGCACAAAAAAGCCTCGGAACCCGGAGTCCCGAAACCGAAGCCATTCACAGCAGCTTTGTTCGCAGAAAAGAAGAAGCCGAAAGCCGGGTGAAGGAGCTGAGCGACGCGTTGACGCGCCATCAGCGCATGAACCGGGCCTTGTTCGTCGGACGTGTCCCAACCATCGTCGTCGACATCCTCGACATGCTCAAGCGTGCGGACATCTCGGAGCATTTCACCGTGGTCGGCACACACGCGCTCTATGCCTACGAAGCGGCTGCGGGGGTACGGCTGCAAAGTGCGGCAGTGGCAACGCGCGATGTCGATCTGCTCTGGGACACACGCAAGCGCTTCCGCCTCGCGACCCAACTCAAGCGCCTCGATTCGTCCATGCTGGCCTTGCTGCGCAAGGTCGACAAGACCTTCTCCCTGCTCGACCATCAACGCTATACGGCCGTGAACAGCAAAGGCTTCGAGGTCGACATCCTGCGTCGCGAAGCGCAGGAACAAGACCCCCACCCCGCTCAGTTGAGCGACGCCGAGGAAGATTTCTGGGCCGTGCAGGCCCGCAACGCCGAACAGTTGGTCAGCGCCCCACGCTTCTCGGCCGTCGTGGTCGGCACTACCGGACACATGGCACGCATGGACACCGTGCATCCGCTCGCTTTCGTGCGCTTCAAACGCTGGCTGGCCCAGCGGCCCGATCGCGATCCGCTCAAGTCCGGCCGCGACGACCTGCAGGCGGATACGGTGGAGCAACTGGTGCGAGACTACCTGCCGCAGTTGGCCGAAGCGCCGCGCGACGCCTCCCATCCATGAATCTGCCATCCTCTTCGCGGCTCATCCGCTTCAACAAACCCTACGGCGTCCTCAGCCAGTTCACGCCCGAGGGCCGCTGGCGCGGCCTGAAAGACTTCATCGACATCCCCGGCGTCTACGTCGCCGGCCGGCTCGATGCCGACAGCGAGGGCCTGCTGCTGCTCACCGATGACGGCAAGCTCCAGGCACACATTGCCGATCCGCGCTTCAAGATGGAGAAGATCTATTGGGTGCAGGTGGAAGGCGTGCCGACCGAAGCGGCGCTCGCTTCCTTGCGCAGCGGCGTGCAGCTCAACGACGGCCCCACGCGGCCGGCAAGAGCGCGGCTGCTCGATCCGCCGCCCGAGGTCTGGGAGCGGCAGCCTCCCATCCGCGAACGCAAGAACATTCCCACCGCGTGGCTCGAGCTGGCGATCAGCGAAGGCCGCAACCGCCAGGTGCGGCGGATGACGGCAGCCGTGGGGCTGCCGACGCTGCGACTGATCCGCGCGGCAATCGGGCCTCACACGCTCGATGGCCTGGCGCCCGGAACCTGGAGCGAATAGCGCCCTCCATCCACCGTATTCCTGTCCTCTTCACATGAAGCAAACGCCCTCCTCTTTCCTCGCAACTCTCGCCCTCAACCGCCGCAGCGCCGTGCTCGGCACGATCGGCCTGATCGCCGCGATGCACGCCAACGCTGCGACCAAGTCGACCGCAAAGAAGCAGCCAGCCGCAACACCTGGCGTATGGCCCCGCGCATCGCAGGTGCCCGGCGGCGTTGCCCGCCTGTCGCTGGGCCCGTCGGCCAAGCGGCCCCAGGCCTTCGCAGGCGACATCCCCCTGCTGGTGGTGGGCGATGCCATCGAATGGACCGCGCTGGTAGGCATCCCCCTCGCGACCGAACCCGGCGAGGCAAGCATCACCGTGCGCGCCGAAGGCAAGCCCGAACGCCAGATCGCCTACACCGTGGCCCCGAAGCAATACCGCGAGCAGCGCCTCACCGTGGCCCCGCGCACCGTCGACCTGTCGCCCGATGACGAGGCGCGCTACGCCAAGGAACGCGACCACCTCACCAGCGTGATGGCCACCCTCACCGACATGCACCCCGATACCGTGCTGCAGATGCGCGTGCCCGTTCCCGGCCGCCGCTCCAGCTCCTTCGGCCTGCGCCGCGTGTTCAACGGCCAATCGCGCAATCCGCACAGCGGCATGGACATCGCAGCCGGCACCGGCACGCCGGTGCTTGCGCCCCTGCCTGGCAAGGTGATCGACACCGGCGACTATTTCTTCAACGGCGGCACCGTCTGGCTCGACCACGGCGGCGGCCTGCTGACCATGTACTGCCACCTGAGCCGCATCGACGTGAAGGTCGGTGACGTGCTGAAGACCGGTGAAGCGCTGGCCGCCGTGGGCGCGACCGGGCGGGTGACGGGGCCGCATCTGCATTGGTCGGTGATGCTGAATCGGGCGATGGTGGACCCGGCGTTGTTCATCGCGGCCTGAGTACTCACCCTGAACTCCTGATTTCGCCCAGCTCCTAAACTCGCGCTACTCATACAAGGGGTTGGTTGGAGCAATGGCCAAACAAACAAGAGCCGAGCGACGCCAGAAGCGCGCGCGGAGGGAACTGGCAGGCAAGGGATGGACGGCGGCCATCATCGGCGTCATCTTTTTAGTGGGACCGAGTTTCATGCACGGCTCCATCATCGGCACGCTCGGTCCGGCTCTTCGGCCGGCGGGCTGGGCAGCATTGGCCATTGGTATGCTGCTGCTGGGTTTGCACTACTTCGCCACCCGCAAGACGTCCCTGCCAGAGGTGGAACATGCGGCACCGCAGCCGCCTGCGGCCAAGCCGTCCCGGCCCAAGCCATCCTCTTCTTTTGCCCCTCGGCACGAGCCTGGACTGGCCCCGGCGCCCTCTCAATCCAGCCCTTCTCCCTCCGAGCCCACGCCACAACGCGAACCGCAATGGAGCCCGGGTGTGCTTGCCGCCATTGAATGGCGCCGCTTCGAAGCACTGTGCGAAGCGCTCTACGCCCAAGCCGGATTCACCACGCGCAGCCAATCGCATGGCGCGGACGGCGGCATCGACATCTGGCTTCACTCCAAGCACAGCGACGTCCCACGCATCGTTCAATGCAAGCACTGGCAGAGTAAGGTCGTGGGCGTGAAGGAGATGCGCGAGTTCTTCGGTGTGATGGCATCGCACCAGCTCAAAGGCGGCACCTACGTGACGAGCTCGACTTTCTCCGCCGAAGCCCTCGCCTTCGCGAAGACCAACGGCATTCACGCGCAGGATGGCGCGGCCTTGCTCAAGCTGATCGGCCAACGCACGCCGGAACAGCAGGCCGCATTGCTCGCCGTAGCCTATGAAGGCGAATACTGGCGGCCCACCTGCGCCAGTTGCGGTACGAAGATGGTCGAAAGGAACTCATCGAAGAGCGAGGGAAGCTTCTGGGGCTGCGCCAACTACCCGAAATGCCGGGGCAGGACGATTCCGAAGTTCAAGGCGCTCTTGGCGGCCTGAACGCGAAGCGAACGATGACCGCTCAGCCAATGTTTACCGAAGCCTGCCTCGCCACATCGATCCGCCCCGGCAGCCGGCGCGACATCCTCGCCCTGCTCAACGACCGCCTGCATCCTGCGCTGCAGGCCATCGTCGCGGCTGAAGTTCTAGCGGGCAACCGCATCTGCGACGCAGGCACCGATTGGCCCGACCCGGGCTCAGTGCACATCACGCTCGCCGAGCACTTCGATGGCCGGCATGCCAGCGCGCAAGCCGCCTTCAGCCCCTGCGACGACCCGCACTACTGGCACGCGCACTACAGCACCACGGACAAGCCGCGGCACCTCCTGACCTGCTGACTGGCCGGTCTCAGATCGGCTTGGTCAAATACACCGCCTCGCGCCCCACGATCACGCGCTGCGCCGGCATGAAGATCGTGCAGTCGTCGCACAGCGCGCGAATTTCCTCCTCGCCGTTGGTCGCGATCAGCTCGCCCTTGGCGAAGGTCTCGAAGCCGATCAACGGTCGCACGAAGGCGAAGTCCGGCGACTTGATGACGTGCGTCTGCAGCAGCTGGAAGCGCCGTTGCGGCTCTGGCGCAGGCGCGGCCAGGTCCTTGTCGACGAGGCCGAAGTAGGCGAGGAAGTCGTACGTGACGGCCGTCGCCAGTTCCGATGCCGAGCGCAGGAAGTGCTGGCCGCACTCGACCACCATCGCCACGCCCTTGCCGTCCGGCCCGCCGTGGCTGCCGTACTGGATCAGCGGGGTGCCCGAGCCCAGGCCGTCGGGCATCACGAGGTGCACCGAGGGACGGCCGATGGCCAGCGCGACCTTGGCGTTGCGCTCGAACGCCGGATAGACCCAGAACGGCACGACGGGCTGGCTGGTCGAGTGGATGTCGAGGATGTGGTCGGCCGCATCGACCACCGGGCGCAGGATGCGCGCACGGCTCAGCTCGGGGCTGTCTTCGCTGCCATCCAGCCACTCGGGCGACCAGATGCGGTTGAGGTTGTGCACGAGCTGGCGGCTGTCGAAGGGCAGCGCCTCGTTGAAGGACTCGTACGCGGCCACGTTGGCAAAGCTCACGGTGAGCGTGCCGATCTTCGGTCGCACGTTGTTGTCGAGCAGGTGCGTGGCCGCCGTCATGCCGCAGATCTCGTTGCCGTGCGTCAGCGCGTTGATCAGCACGTGCGGGCCGGGCTTGCCGGACTCGAAGCGGTGCACGTAGTCGACGCCGACGTTGCCCTTGCGGTACGCAGAAAGGTCGCGGGGGAGGACTTCGAGGGCGGGGGGAGATTGGGTCATGGGGCGAATGGTTAAGGCGAAGCGGTCGGCCAGTTTGCTACAGGGCGCGCATTCGCGCCCGAGGGCGCAGCAACACCGGGCCGCGCCGCTCGGGCTTCATCCATTCAGCCGGCTATCGCACCTGCTGGTAGTCCACCGGCACCCACACGTAGCCCTTGCCCTCGGCCCGCACGTGGCCCAGCCCCGGGAACGGCAGGTGGGCGCTGCCCACGAGGTAGCGGCCCTTCGCCGCATCCGCATACGCCTTCTTGCGCTCGACCGCCGCCGGCTTCGAGTCGACGTCGAACGAGATGGTGATCTGCGGCTGCGCGAACTGCACGGCGGCCACATGCATCAGGTCGCCCCACAGCACCAGCTTCTGGCCCTTGGACTCGACGACGTAGATGTTGTGGCCCGGCGTGTGGCCATGGGCGGGCACGGCCTTGATGCCGGGCAGCAGGTCGGTGCCACCCTTCATGCCCTTGAACTTGCCGGCTTCCACGTACGGGTTCAGCGACGCCATCGCGCCCTGGAAGAAGTCCTTCATCTCGGCAGGGGCCTTCTCAAGGTTGGCCTTGCTCAGCCAGAAGTCGGCGTCTTCCTGGCCGGCATGGATGGTGGCGTTGGGGAACACCAGCTTGCCGTCCTGCACGAGGCCGCCGACGTGGTCGCCGTGCATGTGGGTGATGAGCACGTCGTCGACCTGGTCGGGCTGGTAGCCCGCGGCCTTGAGGTTGGCCTGCAGGCTGCCGAGCGTGGGGCCGAACAGGCCGCCGGCACCGGTGTCGACCAGCACCAGCTTGCTGCCGGTGTTGATGAGGTAGCCGTTCACCGAGGTGGGCACGGCGTCCTTCTCGAAGCCGCGATCGAGCAGCTTGCCGACCTGCGCCTGCGTGGTGTTGGTGAGCAGCTTCTTGGGTTCGAGGTCGAGGGTGCCGTCGAACAGCGCGGTCACCTCGAAGTCGCCGAGCATCATGCGGTAGAAGCCAGGCGCCTGGGTCTTGACCTGCGGGGCGCCGGCCTGCGCCGCGAACGAAAGCATCAACAGGCTGCCGGCCAGTGCGGTGATGCCGTGGCGCAGCCAGCGGGCGGGTGTTCTTGTCATGGGTTCTACTCCTCGGCAGTTGTAAGGGGCGCCGAGAATAGCCCAAGCAGGTCCATCCTGCTGCGATGGCTGGCGATTACCAGTTGACCTCTCGCTCGGGCGTGGCCGAGATGTGATGAATCGACAGGTCGGCGCCGTCGAACTCCTCCTCCTGCGACAGCCGCAGTCCCACCGAAGCCTTGAGCGCGCCATACACCGCCGCACCCGCCAGCGCGGCCCAGGCCACGCCGATGACGGTGCCGATGAGCTGCGCCCACACGTTCACCCCGCCGATGCCGCCCAGCGCCTGCGTGCCGAAGATGCCCGCCGCGATGCCGCCCCAGGTGCCGCACAGGCCGTGCAGCGGCCACACGCCGAGCACGTCGTCGATCTTCCATTTGTTCTGCACCAGCGTGAACATGTAGACGAAGATCGCGCCCGCCACGCCGCCCACCACCAGCGCGCCCAGCGGATGCATCAGGTCGGAGCCGGCGCACACGGCCACCAGGCCGGCGAGCGGGCCGTTGTAGACGAAGCCGGGGTCGTTCTTGCCCATGGCCAGCGCGACCAGCGTGCCGCCGACCATGGCCATCAGCGAGTTGACGGCCACGAGGCCCGAGATCTTGTCGATGCTCTGCGCGCTCATCACGTTGAAGCCGAACCAGCCCACGCACAGCACCCACGCACCGAGCGCGAGGAACGGGATGTTCGACGGCGGATGCGCGCTCAGCGAGCCATCGCCCCTGTAGCGGTTGCGCCGCGCACCCAGCAGCAGCACCGCCGGCAGCGCGAGCCAGCCGCCCACCGCGTGCACCACCACCGAGCCCGCGAAGTCATGGAACTCGTGGCCCGTGAGCGAGGCGATCCAGCCCTGGATGCCGAAGTGCTTGTTCCATGCGATGCCCTCGTACAGCGGGTAGACGAAACCGACGATCACGGCCGTGGCAATCAGCTGCGGCCAGAACTTGGCGCGCTCGGCGATGCCGCCCGAGATGATGGCCGGGATCGCTGCCGCGAAGGTGAGCAGGAAGAAGAACTTCACCAGCTCGTAGCCGCTCTTTTCCGCCAGCTCGGTGGCGCCGACGAAAAAATGCGTGCCATAGGCCACGCCGTAGCCCACGAGGAAATACACGATGGTCGAGACCGAGAAGTCGACCAGGATCTTCACCAGCGCATTGACCTGGTTCTTCTTGCGTACGGTGCCCAGTTCGAGAAAGGCAAAACCGGCGTGCATGGCCAGAACCATGATGGCGCCGAGAAGGATGAACAGCGCGTCTGCGCCCTGTTTGAGTGCGTCCATTGAAGCTTTTTGCTGATTTTTGATTCGGATTGGTGCGTCGCACCTGAATGACCTGGCGCGGTCGACCAATGAAGCAAAAATGGTGCCCAAAGGCTCTTCGATGGTGCGCAATGAACCAAAACGGACTGCCGCGAGCCCGCCATGCACCGGATCAGCCCGCACCGGCGCGCAACGCGTCCCGGTGGCGGCGGCTGCAGGGCACGGTTGTGCCGTCGTGCATGTGCAGCCGCGCATCGCCGCCGTCGAGCGGCTCGATTTCCTTGATTCGACCCAGGTTCACTGCATGGCTTCGGTGCACCCGAACGAAGCGGACGGGGTCGAGCTGCGCCAGGAAGTCGGTCAGCGTGGCGCGCAGCAGGTAGTCATGGCCGTTGACGTGCAGGCCGACGTAGTTGCCCTCGGCCTGGAGCCAGTCGATGTCGGTGGCGGCGATGAGGAATTCGCGGCGCAGCTTGCGCACCAGGAAGCGCTCGGGGCGTACGGGCGGCGACAAGGCTTCGGGCTCGGCGGGTGCGGCGCCCTCCGGTTCCGCCGGGGCCTCCGGCGCATCGAGCACCCGCGCCTCGCCCTGCAGCCGCAGCATGAACAGCCGGTAGGCCCAGATGCCGAAGACGATGCTCGCGTACACCCGCACGTCCTTCAGATACTCGTAGCCCCACTGGTCGACCCAGCCGCCGAAGTCATAGCGCTCGCCGGCCATCGCGTAGACGACCGCACGCAACCCGAACATGCCCACCACGTGGACCACGCTGAACGCCACGCTCGCCAACGCATGCCAGGCCAGGAAGCGCACCCAGTGCCCGCGCACCAGCGGCGACAGCCGGCGCTCGACGGCGACCAGCGCCGGGATCAGCAGCAACAGCACCAGGTGGCTCGACCCTTCCCAGGTCGCGACCTCCCAGTTGGCGCGCGGCACGGCGCGCGTGCGCATGTCGACGATCGCGACCATCGTGCTGAACACGGCCTGCAGGGCCATCAGCACGATCCAGAACGCCACCTCCACGGGGCGGCGGATCGGCTCGTAGCGCTCGTAGAGGTTCCTGCGTGGGTCTCCCATGGGGCGGGATTCTCCCGAAAACGGGCCTGGGGGCGGTGAATTTCGTCCCTCGGGGCCACCGCTCGTCACAAAGCGGGGGGCATCCGTCCCCCGGATGCGCCGCGCGGGGACCGTGGGCCCGAGCATCGCGGCTTCTTTGCTTCGAGGAGCTTGCGATGAACATCGCCGCCATCCCGACCGACCACCGCCGCCACGACATCGACGCCCTGCGCGCGCTGGCCTTCCTGTTCGTCATCCTCTATCACGTGGGCATGTACTACGTGGCCGACTGGCCCTGGCACCTCAAGAGCCCGCACGCGGCCGAATGGCTGCAGTGGCCGATGCGCATCCTGAACCTCTGGCGCATGGACCTCGTCTTCCTGGTCTCGGGCGTGTCGCTCGGCTTCCTGAGCCGGGGCCAGGGAACCTGGGGCCTGCTGCGCAGCCGGGGCCTGCGGCTGATGCTGCCACTGGCCTTCGGCATGGCGGTGATCGTGCCGTACCAGGCCTATGCGCAGGGCGTGGCCAACGGGCTGGTCGCGCCGGGCTTCGGCGCCTTCGTGCTGCGCTACCTCTCGATGGCCGAACCGTGGCCGAAGCGGGCCTTCGACGGCGCGGAGTTCGGCATCACCTGGAACCACCTCTGGTACCTGCCCTATCTGTTCACCTACACGGCGGTGGTCGCGCTGACGCTGCCGCTGTGGAATTCCGCCGCTGGCCAGTGGCTGCGCCGCGGCTTCAACGGCCTGCGGGGCTGGAAGCTGCTGTTGCTGCCGGTGGTGCCGCTGCTCGTCTTCACCACGCTGCTGGCCTCGCGCTTTCCACCCACGCACAACCTGGTGCGCGACTTCCACCTGCACAGCCTGTATTTCACGATGTTCCTCTACGGCTACTGGATAGGCGTGGACAGCGGCGTGTGGAGGGAGCTGGAGCGGCTGCGCCGGGTGTCGCTCGCGCTGGCGGTCGCGGTGATCGCCACCTTCATCGCGCTGCGGGCCGGCGCAAAGGGCCCGGCGTCCGGCCTGTCGATAGACACCCTGCGCGTGCTCTACCTGTGGCTGGCCGTCGCAGCCATCCTCGGCCATGCCCACCGCCACCTGAACCACCCATGGCCCTGGCTTCGCTGGGCCAACGAGTCGGTGTACCCGTGGTACGTGCTGCACCAGACACTGATCATCGCCGCCGTGAGCGCGCTGGCGCCGCTTGCGCTCGGCCCGGTGCTGGAGCCCGCGCTGCTGGTGGCGCTCACGGTGCTCGGCTGCTGGGCGCTGACCGACGGTCTGATCCGCCGCGTGAACTGGCTTCGGCCGCTGTTCGGGCTGAAGCTCAGGCAGCCGGCTTCGCCGCAGCCTCTTCCACCGGAACCAGGATGGCGTTCCCCGTCGCCACGAGCTTGAGCGCATCGTCGCCTCCGCCTTCGGGTTGCGCATAAAGCTCGGACGCAACGAACACCTGTTTGCGCCCGGCCTTCGCCACGCGCGCGCGTGCCACGAAGGCTTGACCCACGGCCGGTGACATGAAGTTCACCGAGAAGTGCGACGTCATCACGCGGCCGGCCAGCGTGGCGGCTGCGTAGCCGCTCACTGTATCGAGCAGTGCGGAGATCATCCCCGCGTGGAGGAAGCCGGCGTATTGCCCCATGTCTTCCTTGCGCCATTTCATGCGCAGCTCGGCCTCGCCGTTGCCGGCCTGGGTGGCCTCGATGCCGGCCCAGCGATTGAAGGAGGCGGTTTCGTTGAGAGCCTTGAAGGTTTCGAGCATGGCGCGTCCTTTGCGGGGGCGGGTGTAGGAAGCGATTCAGGCCACTCTACGAACCACGCAGGACAGGCGCCGTCACGCGCGTGACGGGCGGGGTGGTGAACAGTTGCATTGGCGACAGCGGCGCTCTTCGCGCCGCAGTGGCGAGCCTCCGGGCGTCAGGCGTTCTCTCAGACGTCCTGTTCGGGCGCGATCTCGGGCTTCGGCTTGCCCTTGTGCTTGCGCGCGGCCTTCTTCGCCGCGCGCTCGGCATCGGCACGCTGGCCATCGGCCAGCCACAGCGCGAACTCTTCGGGCGTTTCGAGCGTGATGCGCCCCAGGTTGCCCGCGCGAAACTCGTGCATCACGATCTCCGCTGCCTTCTGAAGGTTGACGCGGCCCTTGCCCAGCAGCGCGCCGCGCTTGCGGCCGATGGTGTCGAGCAGCGCCTCGTCCTTCATGCCGGCCATGGTCTCGGTGTCGAGCTCCACGAGCTTGAAGCGCGCGGCCACGCCCGCGGCGTAGTGCGTCTTGAGGTAGTTGAGCAATTCCAGCGCCACCTCTTCCTCGTCGAAGGCGTTGCGCCCCACCGCGCCGCTGGCTGCGAGGTTGTAGCCGCTCTTGGGCACGATGATGCGCGGCCACAGCATGCCGGGCGTGTCCCACAGGTAGAAGTCGTCGGCCAGCGTGATGCGCTGTTCGAGCTTGGTGATGCCGGCCTCGTCGCCGGTCTTGGCCTTGCGCCCGCCGGTGAGCGTGTTGATGAGGGTGGACTTGCCCACGTTGGGAATGCCGCAGATCAGCACGCGCATCGGCTTGGCCATGCCGCCGCGGTTGGGTGAAAGCTCATGGCAGGCCTTCACGAGCTGTTGCGCAGGCGTGGTCTGGCTCGCATCGAGCCCGATGGCGCGCGTGGCGGGCAGCGCGTTGTAGTGCGCCAGCCAGAGTGCGGTGCGCGCGGGGTCGGCCAGGTCCTGCTTGTTGAGCACCTTCAGCGTGGGCCGTCCGGCCGTGAGCTCGGCCAGCATCGGGTTGGCGCTGGAGCCGGGCAGGCGCGCATCGAGCAGCTCGATGACCACGTCGATGTCCTTCACCCGCTCGGTGATGGCCTTCTGGGTCGCATACATGTGACCGGGGAACCACTGGATCGCCATCGGTTGGCTCTTTCTTTCGCGCTGTCTGGGAATTGGGGTGCCACCGAAAGGGGGCCGGGTGCGCATTGTGAACCGGGAACCTGAACAGGACCTTGTTGCTACGCTTTCGATAGCTGGATGCGGGCATTCTGCCTTCGCTTCGGGCCTGTTCGATCCTAGAATCCGCGCGCTGCCCCGCGCAGCCATTCCAACAACTTCGAGGGAAATCCATGTTCAAGCGCCTTGCCGCTGCCGCCCTGCTGGCAGCCATCGTCGTGCCCGCGACCGTCACCGTCGCCCACGCCCAGCGGCCCTCTCCTCCCCCCGGCCCCATGATCAACGGCTACCTGTGCTGCAACATGCGCACCTACGGCGACTCGATCAGCGACATCAACTACGACGAGCAGGGCACGAGCATCGTCGCGGTGGGCACGCCGGCGCGCATCACCGCGTACGACTTCCGCTGGTTCAACCTGGATCTGGCCGGCAAGCCGCAGCGCATCAAGAACGACTACAGCCGCAACATCCCGTTGCCTGCGTTCGCGCAGCGCTATGTGGTGACCGAAGACCCGAAGCAGAAGATGGCGGCCTTCCCGCCCGCCGTGCGCGACGCCATCCTCGCCGTGAAGGTGATGCCCGGCATGACGCGCGAGCAGGTGCTGATGGCCATCGGCTACCCGGTTGCCAGCGAGAACCCCAGCCTCGACGCACCGGTGTGGCGCTACTGGCGCGACAGCTGGTCGGAGTTCCAGGTGCAGTTCGACGAGAAGGGCCTCGTGAAGACGGTGGTGGGCGATCCCGTGGCGTTGAGCCGCATGCTGGCCGCTGCACCTGCCCAGCCTTAAGTTCTCGCGCATTGCGCGTGCGTTGCAAACACGCGCAATCCCCTAGTGGGTTTGCATCGCGGGGGCAGTCATCGCCCCTATGATTTGACCGAGTGCGGCGCTCGAGCGTCGGTCGAATCGAAACCCTTTGATGGAGTTACCCGCGATGAAACCCGTCTCCGAATTGCTCAAGCGCCATGATTCCGCAGCATGGCGCACCTCCCCCGACACCAGCGTGTTCGACGCACTGTCCACCCTGGCGCGCTTCGAGGTGGGCGCGCTGATGGTGATGGACGGCGAGAAGCTGGTGGGCTTCCTGTCCGAACGCGACTACACCCGCAAGGTCGCCTTGCAGGGCAAGAACTCGAAGGAAGTGAAGGTGCGCGACATCATGACGCCCGACGTGATGACCGTCACCCCGCAGACCCGCACGCGCGCCTGCATGACGCTGATGAGCCAGCGCAAGTTTCGCCACCTGCCGGTGGTCGACGGCGACAAGGTGATCGGCATGATCTCCATCCAGGACCTGATGGACGACATCATCTCGGACCACGAGGCCACCATCGAGCAGCTGACCACGTACATCCAGAGCTGAACCCCTGTTGCCCCGCTTTGCGGACCCTGCCCGGCGCATGGGTAGGGAACAGGCCTACGCACGCCGGGGCACACGAGGCGCACAGTGGGCCTTCGTTCATCCATCTATCCAGCAGGAATATTGCATGCAGATTCAGGTCAACACGAGCAACGGCATCACGAACAAGGACGCGCTGGAGCGTTGGGCCGACACCGAGATCAAGCAGCACCTGAGCCGCTTCGTCGACGACGTGACGCGCGTCGAAGTGCACTTGAGCGACGAGAACCACGACAAGACTGGCGGCGGCGACAAGTGCTGCGTGATGGAGGCACGCCTGGCGCACCACCAGCCGCTGGCGGTGACGCAGCACGCCACCAGCCTCGACGAGGCCTTCCGCGGCGCGGCCGACAAGCTCAAGCGCTTGCTGGACAACACGCTGGGCCGCCTGCACAACCACCGCGACCGCGGCTCGATCCGCACGGACCCGGGCTTCATCGCGGAGTAGGTCCGCTCAACTGCCCTTGCGCTTCGGCGGCTTCGGGCCGGGCGTTTTTTCGGCGGGAACGAGCGGCGGGCGGTGGCCGCTGGCCATCCATTCGTCATAGAAGCCGATCTTGCGGTCGACCAGCGACAGCGCCCGCTTCCACTCGGAAATGGTCTGCGTCACGCGCTCCCGGTGCGCGGCGAGCATGTCGCGCCGCTGGCGCAGCGTGACCTTGCCCTGCACCGCCAGCGCGGTGTATTCGCGCATCTCGGCAATCGACATGCCGGTGCGGCGCAGGCGCTCCATCAGGTCGAGCCAGCCGACGTGCAGCTCGACGTAGAGGCGCCGGCCGCCCTCGTCGCGCGCCACGCCAGGCACCAGGCCCTGCGTCTCGTACCAGCGGATGGCGTGCACCGTGCGGCCGGTACGCGTGGCCAGCTCGCCGATATGGAAAGGCGTGCCGCGGTCAACCGGCATGCGCGGCAACGGCGACCGGGGGCGCCTGCAGCGCCTCCTGGACCAGTGCGGTGTCGAAGTATTCGGTCAGCTCTTTCACCTTGCCTCCTTCGAGTCGGTAGACGTAGCAGTAGCGGTTGTTGTAGCGCTTGCCGGCCTTGGTGGGCACGTCGCCGCTGAACAGCACCACGACGCGGTCGCCCTCGGCGATGATGCGTTCGGTCTTGCTCACGTAGGGCGCCGCGAATTGCGCGAAGAGCGGGTTCAGCAGCTCCTCCCGGATCGCCTTCTTGCCCCGGTAGGTGCGCGACCACGGGGTGGTGCCTTCGAGCTTCCAGCTGGCGTCGTCCGCCAGGCTGTCGACGAAGGCCTGGCCGTTGCCCTTGTCCAGCTCGTCATGGATGCGCTGGACCAGGGCCTTGTTGTCGATCGTGTTCATGGCTTGATTTCCTTGGATTGAATGAACCGGATACCCGGAGAATTCATTGGAAATGCTCGAGTGCACTCGAGGTCAAGCGCCATGGGCACCATGGACGTCGATCAGCCCCTCTTCGCGTTCGCCATGCCCTTGGCGACTTCGTTCGCGCCCTGCGCAGTACCGCTCTGCGGCACGACCTCGCCTTCGCGCTGCGTGACCTCCGACAGGCGCGCCGCCAGTTGCTCCGGCGTGTCGGCGTCGATGCCCAGCCAGGCGCCCTGCGTCAACGTGATGTGCGCGGCCTCGAAGGTGCCGGCGCCCGCGCACAGGATGGTGCGGTTGGGCGCGTCCTGCGCGGCCAGAACCAGCATCGCGGGCACCACGGCCTCGGGGCGGAAGGCCTCCAGCATTTCCTTGGGGAACAGGTCCTCGGTCATGCGCGTGGCGGCGGTGGGCGCCAGGCAGTTCACGCGGATGTCGTTCTTCGCGCCCTCGATGCTCAGGGTCTGCATGAGGCCCACCAGCGCGAGCTTGGCCGCGCCGTAGTTGCTCTGGCCGAAGTTGCCGTACAGGCCCGACGACGAGGTGGTCATCACTATGCGGCCGTACTTCTGCTCGTTCATGAGCGCCCAGACGGCCTTGGTGCAGTTCACCGCGCCCATCAGGTGCACGTCGACCACCAGCTTGAAATCGGCCAGCTCCATCTTGGCGAAGCTCTTGTCGCGCAGGATGCCGGCGTTGTTGACCAGGATGTCGACGCGGCCCCAGGCGTCGACCGCCTGCTGGACCATGGCCTGCACCGCCTCGAAGTCCGTGACGGACGCGCCATTGGCAATAGCTTCGCCGCCCGCGGCCTTGATCTCGTCGACCACCGCCTGCGCGGCACTCACCGAACCGCCGGAGCCATCGCGCGCGCCGCCCAGGTCGTTGACCACCACCTTCGCGCCGCGCGCGGCCAGCGCCAGCGCATGTTGGCGGCCGAGGCCGCCGCCCGCGCCGGTCACGATGGCCACGCGGCCCTTGAAGTCGATGCTGCTGTTGTTGCTCATTTCTCTCTGTCGCTTTCCTGGGAGTTGCTCGGCGCCGCCTCGGGCGGCAGCGTGGCGTTTTACCCCAGAAGGCGTACGACCCCAGTCGTGCGCGCGTCACCCGGGAGAGCGCACCTTCTCGCAGAAGGCCACCAGCTGGTCGAGTTCGGCCGATTTGTCGAAGAAGGCATCGGCGCCCAGCGCGCGCGAACGCTCGCGCATGTCGGCGGTGGCGTAGTTGCTGAGCACGACCACCTTCTGGTGCGGCGCCCGGTGACGGCAGGCGCGAATCACGCCGAACCCGTTGCCGCGCTGGAGGAACAGGTCGATGATGGTCAGGTCCCAGTCATCCTTGGAGGCGTGCAGGCGCAGCCAGTCGATGGCCTCCTGCTCGGTGCTCGCGGAAGCCACGACTTGTGCCTCGGCCACGTCTTCCAGAAAACCGGCCAGGTTCTCCCGAATCACCGGGCTGTCTTCGACAAGATACGCCTTGAACCGCATGGCGGCCATCTTCGCCCCGGCCCGTTTGCACGCGGTGGGCAATGCGGGTCAATGCCTGTAGGTCATCCGCCCCCGCCCCTGTCGTCAAGCGAAGGAGGCTCGAAACGAAGACTGAACCAAAGTCCTAAGCGGCGACGGCCATGCGGCCGCGTGACACGCCCAGGCGCGCGGGCGAGACGTACTGCTCGCGGTAGATCTCGAAGGGCATGGTGTCGGCCGCCTCGATGCGCTTCTGCTCCTGCAGCGACTCGGCCGTCATCTGCTCGAATTCGGCCTGCTGCGCGGCCGGGAACGGCAGGCCCAGCAGCGTGGCGCGGGTCTGCTCGGACTGGGCGCGCACGAAGCCGATGAAGGAGTTGCCGTGGTCTTTCTCGACGGCCGCGAGCACGCGGGCCGAGGGCAGGCTGTCGGGGTTGTGCAGCGCGGCCCTGGCGGCGCGCACCGCGTCGGCATGCGCCGTGCCGCCCTGCGCCGCGTCGAGCGCGGCGGCGATGGGCTGGCACTGCTCGACCAGCTCCAGGCTCCAGTCGGCCAGCGCCACCTCGCGCCCGCCGCGCAGCAGCTTCAGGCCCGGCTCGCGGCCGCGCGCGGCCGTGAGGTGCTGGTTCTGCGCGAGCTCGGCGATTTCCTGCGGCGTGTCGTCGGGGCTGTCGCTCAATAGGCAGTGCAGCAGGAACACGTCGATGAAGCGCATCGTCTGCGCGTTGATGCCGACGGTTTCGAAGGGGTCGAGGTCCATCAGGCGCACCTCGACGTATTCCACACCGCGCTCGCGCAGCGCATGCAGCGGGCGCTCGCCGGGGTTGATCACGCGCTTGGGACGGATGGTGCCGTAGAACTCGTTCTCGATCTGCAGCAGGCTGGTGCCCAGCTGGTTGTAGTCGCCGCCGAGGTTGCGGATGCCGATGGCTTCGTACGCCGGCCAGGGGCGCGTGAGCGCGTCCTGCAGAGAGGCGGCGTAGCCCTCGAGGCTGTTGTAGCTCACGGCCAGCGAGGCCTGCGCATCGCTCTGGTAGCCCAGTCGGCCCATGCGCAGCGAAGTGCCGTGCGGCATGAACATGCTGCCGTCGCCCAGCGGCTGCAGTTCGTGCGGGCGGCCCGCCACGAAGCTCGAACACAGGGCCGGCGAGGCGCCGAACAAGTACAGCAGCAAAAAGGCCTGGCGGCGGAAATTGCGGATCAGCGCGAAGTACTGTTCGCTCGACACGTCGGGCAGCGACCAGTTGTAGTGGATGCCCGAGATGGTCTGCATGCGGCGGCCATAACGGTGGCTCAGGCCCATGCGGTAGACGCTCTTGGCGCGGCCCACGTTCGAGGAGCCGTAGCGGCCGATCGGAATCGTCTCGTCGGTCGGCAGGCCGCAGGGCATGCTCGACACCCAGAGGCGCTCGTCGCCGAGCTGGTCGAGCACGCGGTAGGTGAACTGGTGAACCCGCGTCAGTTCCTCGAGTGCCGATTCGACGCCCGCATGCACGCCCGTGATGAGTTCGAGCTGCGATTCGCTGAAGTCGGTGGTGATGTGCGGATGCGTGAGCGCGGAGCCCAGGGCGATCGGATGCGGCGTCAGCGCGAGCTTGCCGTCGGGGAGCGCGCGCAGGCTTTCCTTCTCGATGCCGCGCCGCATGCCCTTCAGTCGTCCGGCTGAAAGTGCAACCAGTCTCTCCTGCAATCTGTTGCTCATATTGTTATACCCATCAATCTTCTGAGGGGCTGGAAGGTAGCACGGGCGCGCGGGCATTGCTCGTGCAGGGAATCCCTCGCCCCGTTACCCTGTTGCTCGCTATGTTTTTGATAGCTCTCTGCATAGGCAGCGCCGCGGATGGCGCGTGAAGCTCAGGCCCTGGTGCGGCCCGCCGACAGGTCGATCTCGCTCGACTCGTAGACGTGCATCTCCGGCGCGCCGTCGGCCATGGCTGCGAGCGCCTTGCCGAAAGCCCGCGAGGCATCCACGCGGAAGTGCACCTGAAGCGCGGCCATGTCGCTCCAGCGCTCCACGAAAGTCAGGCGCAGCGGCTCCTGCGCGTCGGTAGCGACCTCGTGCGAGATGCAGCCGGGCTCGGCACGCGAGCGCAGCACGTGCTCGGTGCTGATGGCGAGCATCGCCTGCAGGGTGTCGGGCTTTGCCAGGGCGTGTCCTATGACCAGAATCATTTTGTTGCCTCCTTCGACAAGGTTTGGCCGAGCACCCGCAGCAGGAAGCTGTTGAGGTCGGCGATTTCTTCCATGCACACCGAGTGCGCCATCGTGTATTCGTGCCACTCGACGGCATGGCCCAGAGCGGCCAGTGCGTCGCGCGAGCGCATCGCGGCGGCCAGGGGCACCACCGGGTCCTGCCGGCCATGGGCGAGGAACACGGGCGTTTCGTGGTTGGCTGCGTGCCGTTCGGCCGCCGTGGTGGCTGCGATCGGCAGGTAGCCGGAGAGGCCGACGATGCCGGCCAGGCGCTCGGTGTGGCGCAGGCCCGTCATGAGCGCCATTGCGCAGCCTTGCGAGAAGCCGGCCACCACGATGCGGCTGGCGGCGATGCCGCGGGCCTTTTCATTCGAGATGATCGCCTCGATGGTCGCCTGCGAGCGGCGCAGGCCGGCCTCGTCCTCCTGCGCCGCCAGGTCGGGCAAGGCGATGTCGTACCAGGCCGGCATCTGGTAGCCGCCATTGATGGTCACGGGCATCACCGGCGCATTGGGGAACACGAAGCGCACCGGGCCCACGGCCGAGAGGTCGAGTTCGTTGGCGATGGGCACGAAATCGTTGCCGTCGGCGCCGAGGCCATGCATCAGGATCACCGTGGCGATGGGATTGGGGGCGGTTTCGATCTCGATGGGGGGACGGGACATGGTCGGACAAAGGTATTCAGGAATGCGGATGGCCAGACCTTAGCGCATTCGCGGCCCGCCACAAGAACCGAAACGACCGGTTGGCTGGCTTGCACATCGTTGCGCGGTGCTGCGTGCCGGAGATACGACCCACGGCGCTGCGGAATGCAACACAATGGCGTTTCGCCCATGAAGACCACCACCTCGCGTCCGAAGTCCGCTCTGGCCCCGCCGTTCGACAGCGAAGCGCTGCTGCGCGGCAGCGGTCTGCGCGTGACCCGCGCCGCGCAGACCGTGCTCGAACTGATCGAACACAGCTCGCAACCGCTGACGCATGAGGAAGTGGCCGCGGCCTACACCACGGCCACCGGCGAAGCGCCCGACCGCGTGACCATCTACCGCGTGCTCGACCGCCTAGTCGAGGCCGGCCTGTGCGACCGTCGCGTGGTCGCCGACCGCATCAACCGCTTCTCGCGCCACGTGGAGGCCGAGTCGGGCAACATCTTCGAATGCGACCAGTGCCACAAGGTGCTGGCGCTGCCGTCAGACCCCGAGCTGCCGAAGGTCATGGGCCGGCTGGGGCGGGCCTTGCGCAAGCAGGGCATCGACACGCGCCGCACCGCACTCACGCTGCACGGCACCTGCGGCAACTGCGCGAGATCGCAGGTTCAATAGGCAAGCTTCGGATACCAGTCCGTCCCCCGCCCTTCGGGCGTCAGGTCGAGCAGGTTCCATATCGGCATCGCATCGGGCGCGCCGCGCGGGTCCTGCCCCGGGTCCGCGGTTCCGAGGCCCATTTCACTGCCCCAGAAGTGGCGAATCGTCCGGCCCTTGCGCCGGAACACATTGAATGCCGGGTTGTCGCCGGTGTCGGGCGTCTCGCCGGCGTAGTCGCGGTTGAAGGTGTTGCCGGCCGATGAGTACAGCGGCAGGTGCCGCCAGCCCCGCTCCCTGGCGAAAGCCGTCATCCGCTCGATCGGCGAGCTCGCGACGACCGCGAACGCCACACGCTGCAGGATATCGAGCATCTCGCCGTCGTAGGCGCTCAGCAGCGAGGTGCACATGGGGCACGGACGCTCGCGTTTCGGGCCATACATCCAGTTGTAGGTGATGAGCGTGCCGTGCTTGCCGAAGAGTTCGGAGAACCTGACCGGCCCGCCGACTCCCTGAAACTCGTAGTCTTGCGGCACCTCGCCACCCGGGGGCAGCGCGCGGCGCATTTCCGCGACGCGTTCGATGCGTCGGCGCAAATCGATCTCCTCGGCAAGGAGTTCCGTGCGAGCCCGCCGGTAGGCGACGCTTTCGCCCGGGAACCGGACGGAACTGGAATGGGCAAGCCGGCTGGCGGACACCAGTTCGGTGGCTTCGGCTGGGGCGGACATGACAGGTCACCTCCTGGGGTGATTGAAGGGATTGACGTGCATGGTGCACCCGGGCGCAGGCCGTTGCCGGTACGTGCTTTTCCCCGGTCGGGCGCGAACTTGTCCTACGGCCCGGCCTGCATCTCGAAAGCCGCGACCTGCCTTCCATCGATGTCGGTGAAGCCGTACTCGCGCGCCAGGTCGGCCACGCGCAATACCTCGCCGCTTTTCTCCAGCACCCGCGCATCGCCCGCCAGCGCCGCGACCGCCCGCCCCAGGTAGCGTGGCGATTCGGTGCGCGCCAGCTCGGGCCGCTGCTGCCAGTGCGCCTCGTCGGTCTTGTGGCCCGCGAGCACGAACTCGGTGCGCATCCAGCCTGGAGACACGGCAACCGAGGCCACGCCGTGCGGCTTCAGCTCCTGCGCGATGCCGAAGGCCAGCCGCGTCATCGACGCCTTGGCGAGGTCGTAGAAGAGATTGCCGCGCAGGTAGTGGCCGCGGTCCCAGAAGGTGGTGGTGACGATCAGCCCCCTCTTGTGCCGCACCATCAGCGGCGCGGCGCAGCGGCTCGATACGAGGTGGTTGCGCACGCCACGGTCGAACATCGCGTCCCAGTTGGCGAGCGGGTGCTCCCAGAACGGCGCGTCGAACACGCCCGTGAACGTCTCGTGGCCGCCCCAGGCGTTGTTCACCAGCAGGTCGAGGCGGCCTGCCTCGCGCTCCACGCGGGCGAAGAGCGCGGCCACTTCCTGTTCGTTCGTGTGATCGCATCGCACGGCGATGCCGCGGCCGCCCTGGCGCGTGACCTCGTCGGCGGTGTCGTCGATGCTGCCGGGCACCACGGCCATGTCCGACAAGGCGAGCAACTGGCCGTAGCTATCGGCGGGCCTTTGGCGTGTGCTGCGCCCGGTGACGTACACGGTGGCGCCGGCCGCGCCCAATTCGACCGCGATGCCGCGCCCCGCGCCGCGGCTCGCGCCGGTGACCACCGCCACGCAATCCTTCAGCGGGCGACTTGTGTTCTCGTCCTTCATTCGATGAGCTCCTTCGATCCGTTTTGCATGAGCGCGGACGAAGATAGTCCGCCCTCAGCCCGCCGTCTTGGAAGAAACCGAAACCGCCCGGCCCATGAACTCGGTGGGCGTGACGCCGCACAGCGCGCGGAACTCGTTGACCAGGTGCGACTGGTCGTAGAAGCCGCCCTCGAGCGCCACGTCGGCCCATGCGGGCGACGGCCGCAGGCGCAGCGCGCGCAGGCAGCCATGCATGCGCGCGAGCCGGCTCCAGGCGCGCGGCGACAGGCCTACATGGGCATGGAAGAGCTGCTGCAGGCGCCGTTCGCCAACGCCGACGGCGGTTGCCACCTCGCGCAATGGCCGCCGTCCGCCGGACGCCGTGATGAGCCGAACTGCATGCATGGCGGCGGCTGCATTGCCCGCAGTGGTGCCGTTGCCGCGCAGCCGGCGCTGCAGGGCCGCATGCAGCAACGCCACCCGCGCCGCATCGTCCGGCGCCTCGGCCATGCGCTCCAGCAGTTCCGCACCTTCACCACGCCACAGCGCATCGAGGTGCACGGCGCTGCCACCGATCTCCCCGGCCGGCAGCCCCAGCAGCGCGGCGGCAGCGCCGGGACGCAAGGTGACGGAGAGCCCTTCCACCTTGCGACGCATGCGCACCACGACCGGTGCAGCCGAAGCGCCGACGGCTTCCACCGCATGCCCTTCGCCGCCATCGGCCGACGGCGCATCGCCGAAGTTGAAGACCAGTCGTGCGGCGCCATCGGGCAGCACGCGCTCATTCACCTCATGGCCTTCGGCAAAGGTCTCGCGGTACAGCAGGATGTGCGAGACATGGCCGCGCAGGGCAGCCCCCACCGGCAGCGCGCGCAGCGTTTCGGCGGGCACGTTCGATTCAGGCCCGTGCAAGGGGTCGTCGTCGAGCCGGAGGAAAAGGCGTTCGCGCATGCGGCGATTGTGTGGAAAAACCTGCCCGCACGCGACCGGGCACGGTCGCCGAAAATCGGCCGCTTCGCCTGTACGCCGCGCATGCCCAACGCTCTCCCCGTCCTCTACTCGTTTCGCCGCTGCCCCTACGCGATGCGTGCCCGCCTCGCGCTGGTCGCGAGCGGCCAGTCTTGCGAGCTGCGCGAAGTGGTGCTGAAGAACAAGCCCGCCGAGATGCTGCAGGCCTCGCCCAAGGGCACGGTGCCCGTACTGCTCACCGAAGACGGCACGGTGCTGGAACAAAGCCTCGACGTGATGCTGTGGGCCCTGCGCCGCAACGATCCGCGGCGCTGGCTGCAGCCCGGCACCGGCACGCTGCAGGACATGCTCGCGCTGGTCGCCGCCTGCGACGACGACTTCAAGCCCCAGCTCGACCGCTACAAGTATCCCGACCGGCATGCGGATGGCGGGGAGCCCGCACGCGAGCGCGGCGCCCAGTTCCTGCGCGGCCTCGAAGCCAGGCTGTCGGCCACGCCGCATCTGGCCGGCGCCCACGCCACGCTGGCCGACGCCGCCGTCGTGCCCTTCGTGCGCCAGTTCGCGATGGTCGACCCGGCATGGTTCGATGCCCAGCCCTGGTCCCACCTGCGGGCGTGGCTGTCGGGCTGGACCGCCTCGGACCTGTTCGAGCGCGCCATGCACAAGTACGCGCCGTGGAAGACCGGTGAAACCGGCGTCGACTTTCCTCCGAACTAACCGCCCATCGCCGCCGCCGAGGCCCGCTGGATGCATTCGACGAAATGCTGCGCGGCCGGCGTCAGCAGCTGCCCACGGCGCTTGATGACGCTGACGCTGAGCATCGGCAGCTCTTCCTCGATCTCCACGCGCCGGATGCCGTGGCGCTTGAAGGTCAGCGTGGCCAACGGCTCGACGAACAGGCCGACCAGGTCCATCTGCCCCACCAGCGCCAGCGCCACCGTGACCGACTGCCCCTGGATCACCCGCGCCGGCGGCGGCAGGCCCAGCGGCAGCAGCGGCGACACGGCTTCGCGGCCGCTGAAGTGGTCGTCACCCGGAAGAATCCACTCGGCCTGGTAGAGCTCGCGGATCGAGCGGCTCGCGCGCAGCGGATGGCGATCGCGCAGGCCCACCACCAGCTTCACCGGGAAGAGCTCCATGGCCTCGAACTGCGGATCGAGCCGGCCCGGCACCACGTGCGCCACCGCGAAGTCGAGCGAGCCTTCGCGCAGGCGCGCCAGCATCCAAGGCAGCACGGTTTCGCTGAACTGCACGTCGACCGCCGGCAGCCGCGCATGGAAGTCCTTGAACGCGACCGGCAGCACCGTGAGCGCGAACGAGGTGCTGACGGCCAGCGAGACCTTGCCCGTGAGCCCGTCGCGGATCTGCGCGATCTCGTCGCGTGCGCGCTGCATGTCGGCCAGCAGCAGCCGTGCGCGCGGCGCGAAGGCCTTGCCGAATTCGGTGAGCCGCACGCCCTTGACGCTGCGCTCCACCAGCGGCGCGCCGACCTCGCGCTCCAGCTCCCGCACGATCTTGGTCACGGCTGGCTGGGAAATGCCCAGCACACGGGCCGCGGCACGAATGCTCATCTGCTCGACCACCGCCACGAAGGCGTGCAACTGATTGGGTTTCATGACAACCAAAAGTTATCTTTGACGCCCAATTATTGTCTTTTCATGACAGCGGCGAGTCTCTAGCATCCGGCGCGATCGAAGGCATACCTTCGACCGACAACACCCGAAAAGCAAACACTGGAGAGACATGAGCAACCCAAGCAACCCGCCTTCGTCATCCGCACGCAGGCGCCAGACCATCGTTGCCACCACCATCGGCAACGGGCTGGAGTTCTTCGACTTCACCGTCTACGGCTTCCTGGCGCTGGTGATCGGCAAGCTCTTCTTTCCGACCTTCAATTCGTACGGGCAGCTGCTGCTGACGGTGGCGAGCTTCGGCGTGGGTTTCATCATGCGGCCGCTGGGCGGCATCGTCATCGGCGCGTACGCCGACCGCGCGGGCCGCAAGAAGGCCATGACGTTGACCATCTTCCTGATGGCGCTGGGCTGCGCGCTGATCGCGTTCACGCCCACGTACGCGGCCATCGGCGTGGCGGCGCCCATCGTCATCGTGCTGGCGCGGCTCATCCAGGGTTTCTCGGCCGGCGGCGAGGTCGGCGCATCGACCACGCTGCTGGTCGAACACGCCACGCCCGCCAACCGCGGCTACATGGCGAGCTGGCAGTTCGCGAGCCAGGGCCTGGGCGTGATGCTCGGTGCCGTGGTGGTGGGCGGGCTCACCTTCACGCTCACGCCCGAGGCGATGCAGAGCTGGGGCTGGCGCGTGCCCTTCGTCATCGGCATGCTGATCGCGCCGGTGGGCATGTACATCCGCCGCCACCTCGAAGAGTCGCTGCACATCTCGCCGGAGGATGCCGCCGCACCGCGCGAGAGCAGCCTGAAGATCGTCTGCACGCAGCACGGTAAAGCGGTGCTGGCCGCCATTCTTTCGCTGGTGGGCGGCACCACGGCAGCCTATGTCGTCACCTTCTACATGCCGACGTATGCGGTACGCGAGCTGGGCCTCACGCCATCGGTGGCGCTGTTCGGCGCCGCGCTCACCGGCCTGATCTCGTTCGCGCTCGCGCCCTTCGTGGGCGGGCTGTCGGACGTGGTGGGCCGCAAGCCGCTCATTGCCTGGAGCCGCATCGTGCTGGCGATCCTGATCTACCCGGGCTTCCTGTGGCTCAACGCCTCGCCCACGCCCACGGTGCTGTTCGTCGTGCTCGGCGTGCTGAGCATCGGCCTCGTGGTGCAGACGGTGCCCGGCATCACGATGCTGCCCGAGATGTTCCCGAAGGCGGTGCGCGCCAGCGGCATGTCGCTGGTGTACAGCGTGGGCGTAGCGCTGTTCGGCGGCTTCGCGCCTTTCATCAGCACCTGGCTGCTCAACGCCACCGGCAACAAGCTCGCACCGGCGTGGTACCTGGTGGCGATGACCCTGGTGTCGCTGCTCGGCCTGCTCTGGCTGCGCGACCATACCGGCCGCGACATCGATGCCGTGGGCGCCCATGCGGCGGCCTGACGGCTTCCCATCTTCAAAGCACAGGAGTCCTCACCTCATGCAAGCACAACCCACCGCCGCTACACGCTTTTTCTCGGGCACGTATGTCGAAGCCCGCGCCAAGTTCCTCGAGGCCGCCGCGCAGCGCGGCGCGGCCGTCGAGTCGTTCATGCTCGAAGCGCACCGCGGCGCGCTCGGCGAAGAACTGGCCACCGACGTGGCGCTGATCGGCGCGATCGACGCGAAGAAGGTCCTGCTCGTGAGCTCGGGCACGCATGGCCCCGAGGGCTTCTGCGGCTCGGGCACGCAGGTCGCCACGCTCAACGACGCCGACCTGCTCTCGCGGCTCGAGCAGGCCGGCGTGTCGCTGCTGCTGGTGCACGCCATCAACCCGCACGGGTTCTCGCATTTGCACCGCACGAACGAAGACAACATCGATCTGAACCGCAACCACATCGACTTCAATGCGCCGCTGCCGGTGAACGCCGAATACGCCGAGGTCGAGCCACTGGTGCTGACCGCGACCTGGCCTCCCACGGCCGCCGACGAAGCGGCTGTGGCCGCCTATGTCGGCAAGCACGGCATGCGTGCCTTCCGCGCAGCCGTCACCAGGGGCCAGTACGCATCGCCCGACGGCCTGTTCTACGGCGGCACCGCGCCCTCGTGGAGCAACAAGACGATCCGCGCGATCCTGCGCAAGTACGCCGCGTCGGCCACGCACCTCGGCTGGATCGACGTGCACACGGGCCTCGGGCCCTACGGCCACGGCGAGAAGATCTACCCGGGCCGCAACACGCCCGAAGACCTCGCACGGGCCCACGAATGGTGGGGCGCCGACGTGTTCGCGCCCTTTGCCGGCGACTCGGCCTCGGCCGACGTGTCGGGCCCCGTCATTTCGACCGCGTACGACGAATGCCCGAACGCGAAGATCGCGCCGATGGGGCTGGAGTTCGGCACGCTGCCCGACGGCGAAGTGCTCACGCGCCTGCGCGCCGACACCTGGCTGCGCCGCCACCCCGACGCGCCGGAGATGCAGAAGCGCGAGATCCGCGCACAGCTGCGCGACGCGTTCTACTGCGACAACGACGAGTGGAAAGGCATGGTGCTGGGGCAGACCCGCGTCGTGCTGCTGCAGACGCTGCAAGGTTTGCGCAAGGCCTGACCTGTCAGCCGAAGTCCGGCGCGCGCCGCTCGCGCAGCGAGGCCACGCCCTCGCGCACGTCGGCGCCCGCAAAGCCCATGAATTCGAGCGCCAGCGAGGCATCGAAGATCGGGCCGGCCTGGCGCAGCCAGTTGTTCAGCGCGTACTTGGTCAGGCGGATGGCGCTCTGGCTGCCGGCTGCGAGCCGGTCGGCCACCTCGTAGGCGCGCGGCAGCAGTTCGGCCTCCTCCACCGCGAGCGACACGAGGCCGATGCGCTCGGCCTCCTCGCCACTCACCGGCTCGCACAGCAGCAGGTGGTACTTGGCCTTGGCCATGCCGCACAGCAGCGGCCAGACGATGGCCGCATGGTCGCCCGCCGCCACGCCCAGGCGCGTGTGGCCGTCGACGATCTTCGCGTTCTTCGCGGCGATGGAAATGTCGGCCAGCAGCCCCGCCACCAGCCCCGCGCCCACGGCCGGGCCGTGCATGGCGCTGACGATGGGCTTGTCGCAATTGATGATGTTGTAGACGAGGTCGCGCGCCTCGCGCCACACGCGCTGGCGCACCGCGTCGTCGGTGGTCATGTCCTGCACCATCGCGAGGTCGCCGCCGCCCGAGAAGCCCTGGCCTTCGCCTCGCAGCACCGCGCAGCGCACGCTGTCGTCGGCCGACACGTCGCGCCAGATTTCGGCCAGCTCGCGGTGGCCGTCATGGCCCGCCGTGGGCAGCTTGCCGTTGGCGGCCCGCATCTGGATGTCGAGCACCGCGCCATTCGCACCTCGGCGCGTGATGGCGAGGGTCTGGTAGCGGGCGTAGTCCATGGCGGGTGTCTCTTTCCTTCGTCTACTTTTTCGCGGCCGCTTCGCGGCAGCGCTGCACATTGGCATCGAAGCGCGAGGCCAGCCCCGGCTCGCACTCGTCGGAAGGCGTGAGCCTGCACATGCCGACGACCACGTAGTCCATCACCGCCGACGTGCACATCGGGTAGGCCGCGAGATCGGGATTGGCCTTGACCTTGAAGCCCCAGCGTTCCGAGAACTGCACCGTGCGGACCATCGCGCCATGGAAGAAGCTGCGGTCCTTCGCGGCGATGGCGGCTTCCATGCGAGGCAGCTCCTCGTTCAGGTACCCGACCGAATCCAGCGGAAAGCTGGACGGCTCCTGCTGCGCGGTGGCGAGGGACGCAGCTAGCACGAGAGGCAAGGCGGCAAGGGCGCGCAGAGCGGAGGTGAGCGCGGAACGTGGAGAGGTGCGGTGGAGATGCATGGCTTCGAATTTTGCAACGTTTTGAAGCACTCCTGAATGCGCGGCGATGCGCGGACGCGACGCCCTACCTTCCCTTTTTCTGCTTGTCGTAATTGCGCCAATACTGGAATTCGTCCTCGTGCACTTCGAGGTCGACCTCCGAGATGCGCGACTGCAGGCGCTCCTGCACATCCGCCACGGCCTTGTTGTAGACGAGCGGGCCGACCTCTTCGAGGAAGAAGCCGAGCAGCGCGCCGGCCGCGATATTGCCGATCGGCTCCTCCATGTTCTCGCGGAAGTAGCGCTCGATGGAGGTGATGGCCTGCTGGCGCGCTTCTTTCGGTATCTCGATGGTCATGTGGGCCCCGGGGAGTGGATCGATCGATTGTGCCGGGCGCAGGCCTGGCGACGAAGCCGCGCCGTTCGCTACCATGCGCGCACAACAACACCGGAGACAGACAACATGAAGTTCCGCCCCGCCGCGCTCGCGGCCCCCGCCCTGGCCGCCGCCCTTGCAGTGCTTGCCGGCTGCACCAACATGACGCCTACCGTGCCGCAGCGCCAGCTGATGCTGGTCGCCAACGACGAGAAGCAGTCGTGGAACGACGCCGGCGTCGTGGCCCTCGGCCCGATGGGGCGCGACACGGTGCAGGTGCTCGACATCGGCACCGACCCGCTGGCGCCGAAGGTACTGGGCACGCTGCAGCTGGACAACACCATCGCCGGGCCGCCGACCAACCTCGCGATCACGCCCGGCGAAACGCTGGCGCTGGTCGCCAACTCGCTCAACGTGGTCGAGGAGAACGGCGCGCGCAAGCAGGTGCCCGACAACCGTCTCTTCGTGATCGACCTGACCACCACGCCGCCCAAGCTGCTCGACACGCTGCAGGTCGGCAAGCAGCCCTCGGGCCTGTCGATCAACCGCGCCGGCAACCTCGCGCTGGTGGCCAACCGCGCCGACAACTCGGTGAGCGTGCTGCGCATCGCGGGCAAGAAGGTGACGCTGATCGACACCGTGGCCATGGGCGATTCGGTGGCGCACGTGCGCTTCACGCCCGATGGCAAGCGCGCGCTGGCCGCCAAGTTTCCGAGCCACAAGATCGCGCTGCTCGACGTGAACGGCGAGAAGGTCAGCTACAACAAGGTCGATCTCATGGCGGGCCTGTGGCCCTACAACGTCGACGTAACGCCCGACGGCAAGCTCGCGCTCACGGCCGACAACGGCAACTCGGGCGCATCCGACGGCCAGGTCGACACGGTGAGCGTGATCGACCTCGAAGCCGCGCCGCCGCGCGTGATCGACAAGGTGGTGGTGGGCGACGGCCCCGAGGGCCTGGCCGTGAGCCCGACCGGCAGGCATGCGGTGGCTGTGATCCTGCGCGGCAGCAACGCGTCGAAGAGCGCTTACTTCTACAACCGCAACGGCTCGGTGGTGCTGCTGAAGATCGACGGCAAGAAGGTCACGCGCGCCAACGAGGTGGAGGTGCGTGGCCTGCCCGAGGGCGCGGTGTGGAGCGCCGATGGCAAGTACCTCTACGTGGGCAACTTCATCGACCAGGACATCACGATCCTGCGGCTCGAAGGCGACACGCTGGTGCCGACGGGCAAGTCGTTTCCGCTGCAGGGCCATCCGGCCGCGATGCGCGGGACAATGACGCACTGATCGACCCACACTCCCCCGAACGAAGAAGCCATGGCGCAACCCAAACGACAACTCCGCACGCTCGAACGCGGCATCCTCTGCCTCGTGATCGGCGCCGCCGTTCTGCTGGGGCCGCGCTTCCTGCAGGGCACGCGCTGGTTCGAGATGGTGGCGGGGGCCTATCTGGTAGGCTGGTTCGCGGTGGTGCTCGGCGTGGCGTTGATCGCGGTCGAGCTGGTGAAGCGCGGCAAGCCGCGCCAGTAGCCAACAACCTGGCCTCTCAGGCCTTCTTGCCGCGCAGCTTGCCGACCAGCTCCACCACGGCCAGCACGATGGCGCCGACCACGACGCCGACACCGGCGTTCACGCCCATCGAGCCCAGCGTGCCGAACACGCCGCCCGTGGCCGTGGCCCAGTCTTCGACCGCATGGCCCAGCGCCGGCACGCCGTGCACCAGGATGCCGCCGCCCACGAGGAACATCGCGGCCGTGCCGGCCACCGACAGCGCCTTCATGAGCCAAGGCGCCGCAGCCAGGATGCCGCGGCCCAGGGCGCGCGATGCGGCGCTCGCACGCTGGCTCAGGTAGAGGCCCGCGTCGTCCAGCTTCACGATGCCGGCCACGAGGCCGTAGACGCCGATGGTCATGATCAGCGCGATGCCGACCAGCACGGTCAACTGCGTCGTGAAAGACTGGCCCTGCACGGTGCCCAGCGTGATGGCGATGATCTCGGCCGAAAGGATGAAGTCGGTGCGCACCGCCCCCTTGATCTTGTCCTTCTCCATCGCGACCACGTCGACCGAGGCGTCGGCCACGGCCTTCTCGTGGCGCTGGGTGTCGGCTTCGTGCTCTTTCTTGTGCAGGAACTTGTGCGCGAGCTTCTCGGTACCTTCGAAGCACAGGAACGCACCGCCCACCATCAACAGCGGCGTCACCAGCCACGGCAGCCAGGTCCCGATGGCGAGCGCCGCGGGCACAAGGATCGCCTTGTTGACGAACGAGCCCTTGCACACGGCCCAGACCACCGGAATCTCACGCTCGGCCTTGACGCCGGACACCTGCTGCGCATTGAGCGCAAGGTCGTCGCCCAGCACGCCGGCCGTTTTCTTGGCGGCGACCTTGGTGAGGACCGACACGTCGTCGAGAACGGTCGCGATGTCGTCGAGCAGCAGGAGCAGGCTGGTGGCCATGGGCAAAGTTCGGGCTGAAAAAGAAGCGGCGAGCTTATCCGCAGCCGTTACCCGCCCTCGGCAATAACCGTACGCGGTCGCCCTGAACGGGGGCCGGCATGCGAGCTTGCCGGCGAATCAGAGAGCGCCGAGCGCAATGGCCAGCATCGCGGCCAGCGACGCGCCGAACAGCGCCAGGCCCACGCGGCGACGGCGGTGCGTGAGCATCCACAGCGCCACGCCCGAGATCGACAGGAAGATCAGGCTGCCGGCCAGCGTGTCGACCAGCAGGATCCACGGCAGCGGCATGCTGCCGCCCTTGTGCATGTTGGTGAGCGTGGCAACGAAGCCATTGTGCGTGGTGGCGACGCCGACCGAGCGGTTGCCCTGCCAGTACTCGGCCTGCACGATCTCGTTGGGACCGCCGAAGTTGAACACCCAGTGCGCCGGCTGCATGAGCGCCGGGGCGCTCTTGCCGCCCGTGTCGCTCTTGTCGCTCTTGTCGGCCCAGGCAACGGGCTTGGCCGGTTCGATGCGGGAGGAGCTGGGCGGGCCGCTCATGCGCAGCGCACCCTGCAGCCACAGGATCATCGCCTCGGGCGTTGCCGGCACCGGGTCGGGCAGTGCCAGCTGGGCGCGCGTGCGCTCCTGGGCCTGCGGCAGCTTCAGCACGTTGCGGTGGTTGAGCCAGATGCCGCTGAAACCGAACAGCAGCCCCAGCACCGCACCCCACAGGCCGAACCAGCCATGGGTGCGGCGAATCCATTGCACGGCGGCGGTGCGGCGCTGGTGCGATCGCACGCGCGCGGCGTGGCCGAGGGTGCTGCTGCCGGCGTCCATGTCAGGAAACGTCGCGCTTCAGGCGGATTTCCTCGACGCGCACCGTGCCCAGGGCGGTGGTCTTGGCGGTCTTCATCTCGCGCTTGAAGCCCGCGAGTTCGTGGAAGCGCATGGCGCGATCGTTGCGGATCGGCACCCAGATGGTGACCGTCGTGCAGCCCTCTTCTTCCAGGCCTTCGCGCGCGGCGTCCCACAGGGCCACGCCCACGCCCTTGCCCCAATGCTCGGGCTTGACGTAGATCGCCCAGATCTCGCCGGTGGTGGGTGGCGTCTTGGGGTCGCGCGAGCGGTCGAAGCCGACGAAGCCCACGACCTGGCCGTCGAGCGTGGCCACGTGCACCTGGGGTTCGCTGAATTCGATGGCTTCGCGCCACTTGGCTTCGCGCGAGGCCGGGGCCAGCATGCGCAGCTCTTCTTCGGGGAGGATGCCTTCGTAGGCGGCCTTGGCGGACAGGGCGTGGACCTCGGCAACGGCCTTGGCGTCGCGCAGGGTGGCGGGGCGAACTTCGTAATCTGACATGAATGCAGGAAATCGGATGGAACCGCGTATTGTCGCCGCACCGCTAAACTGCCTGCTGCATCCGTCGCAACAACAGGAGAATTCGACATGGCCAAGGGTCAGCAACGCAGCACCAAGGAAGCGAAGAAACCGAAGAAGGACACTTCGCCACCCAAGCCTGTGGGCACCGGCGGCATCGAGCCCGTGCGCACGATCACCACCGCCGTGATCCCCCGCGGCAAGCTCAAGAACAAGTGACCGGGCAAGCGCCAGCTCCCGCGGCCAAACAGGCCCAGCCACGCAACCCGTTGCACGGGTTGACGCTGGAGGCCATCGTCACGGCGCTGGTCGATTACTACGGATGGGAGCACCTGAGCGAGCTCGTGCCCATCCGTTGCTTCACGCTCGACCCGAGCGTGAGCTCCAGCCTCAAGTTCCTGCGCAAGACGCCGTGGGCGCGCGAGAAGGTCGAGAGCCTGTACCTCTTCATGCTGCGCGAGCAACGCCGCGAGCAGCAGCAACAGGAACCGCCGCCGCAGCCATGAAGGTCCGACTCGAGCCCTCGGGCCTCGACTTCGAGACCGACGCCGCCACCACGCTCCTGAAGGCCGCCGAAGAAGCCGGCATCGAACTGCCGAGCTCGTGCCGCAACGGCACCTGCCGCACCTGCATCTGCCAGCGGCTGTCCGGCGAAACCCGCCACACCATCGAATGGCCCGGCCTGAGCGCCGAGGAAAAGGCCGAGGGCTGGATCCTGCCCTGCGTGGCACAGGCGCTGGGCGACCTGACGCTCGACGTGCCCGGCGCTCGCGCCCTGTTCGTGGATTAGGCCGGCGGGGGCCTGACGGAAGGCGCCGCCACCACCAGCCGGTCCCGCTGCGCCAGCGACGGGAACAGCTTGAACCACGTCAGCGCGACCAGCATCGTCCCCACGCCCCCCACCACCACCGAGCCGACCGGTCCGAGCAGCGCCGCCGTGGCGCCCGATTCGAACTCGCCGAGCTGGTTGCTCGCGCCGATGAAGATCGAGTTGACCGCGCTCACCCGCCCGCGCATGGCATCGGGCGTTTCGAGCTGCACCAGCGTCTGGCGGATCACCACGTTGACCATGTCGGCGCCGCCCGAGACCGCCAGCGCGATCAGCGAGACGACGAAGCTCTTCGAAATGCCGAACACCACCATGCACACCCCGAAGAGCCCCACGGCCAGCAGCAGCGTGCGCCCCACGTTGCGCTCGACCGGCCGGCGCGTGAGCGCGATGGACATCACCAGCGCGCCCACTGCCGGTGCGCTGCGCAGCAGGCCGAGCCCCCAGGGGCCCGTGTGCAGGATGTCCTTGGCGTAGATCGGCAGCAGCGCCACCGCGCCGCCCAGCAGCACCGCGAACAGGTCGAGCGAGACTGCGCCGAGCACGGGTTTGCGCTTCCAGATGAAATCGACGCCCGCGAACACCGTGGCCAGCGTGACCGGCTCGCGCGCGGCCGGCGTGTAGGCATAGCGCAGCCGCAGCACCAGCGCGCAGGCGACCGCAAAGAACGCCACGCTGGCGCCGTAGACCACCGCCATGCCCGCCACGAACAGCAGCCCGCCGAGGGCCGGCCCGCCGATGATCGCGCCCTGCATGCCGGCCGAGCTGAAGGCCATCGCGCGCGACAGCATGGCGGGCGGCACCAGCAGCGGCGTCAGCGCCTGCTGTGCCGGCATCTGGAAGGCGCGCACTGCGCCCAGCACCAGCGACAGCCCCAGCAGCAGGCCGCGCGTGTCGTGCTTCTCCAGCACCGCCAGCAGCAGCGCGAGCGCCACCAGCCCCTGCACCGCGAAGCAGGCCGCCACGATGCGCCCGCGATGGTGGCGGTCGACGACGTGGCCGGCCAGCAGCGCCAGCAGCAGCGCGGGCACGAACTGGTAGAGGCCCACGAGGCCCAGGTCCCATGCGCTGCCGGTGAGCTCGTACATGTGCCAGCCGATGGCCACCAGCAGCATCTGCGAGGCGGCGGTGCCGAACAGCCGCGCCGTCCACATCTGCATGAACGGGCGCTCGCGCGTCAGGTCGGAAAAGCCGGGGGAAGAAACCACGGCGCCCGAGGGAATGGCTGCGGCGTCGGGGGAAGAAGCGGAAACAGGGGCGGGGCCGGACATTCGTTCGAGGATAGCCGAGGCTTCATGAGCGCGGCGTGAGAGGGCCAAAACGGGCCTGCAACGGGCTCTCTACACTCGGCGGCATCCATGACTGCGCCGCCGCTCCTGCACCCCCTCCACGAAGACCCCTACCTGCTGGTGTTCGACAAGCCCGCCGGCCTGCTCTGCGTGCCCGGCCGCGGCGAGGACAAGCAGGATTGCCTGAGCACGCGCGCAATGCGGCAATGGCCCGACGCGCTGATCGTGCATCGCCTCGACATGGGCACGAGCGGGCTGGTGGTGATGGCACGCGGCATCGCCATGCAGCGCGCGCTGAGCGCGGCCTTTGCCGAGCGGCGGGTGCACAAGCGCTATGAAGCCGTCGTCGATGGCGCGATGCCGGTGCGGGAAGACTGGTCGCTGATCGACGCGCCGCTGATGGCCGACTGGCCGCGCCGGCCGCTGCAGAAGATCGATCCTGCGGGTAAGCCCAGCGTCACGCGGTGGAAGGCGGTGTCGCTGCTATCAGGCGAGCCCGCGGCGACCCACGTGCTGCTGGAACCGCTGACGGGCCGCTCGCATCAGCTGCGCGTGCACCTGCTGTCGATCGGCCATCCGATCCTCGGCGATGCGCTGTACGGTGACGCTGCCCTGCAGGCGCGTGCGCCGCGCCTGTTGCTGCATGCGAGCGAGTTGGGATTCGTGCACCCGGTGACGCAGCAGGACCTTTGCTTCAATCGGCCGCCCGATTTCATCGTCTCCCGAGCGATCAGCCGCCCTTGACGACCAGCACGGGCATGTTGGCGTCCTGCAGCACGCGCTGCGTCACGCTGCCCAACAGCAGTTTCTCGATGCCGCTGCGGCCGTGCGAGCCCATCACGATCAGGTCGGCCGCGATGGCGATGGCCGTATCGACGATGCCTTCGTGTACCACGTGGCCGTCGATCACGCGCTGGTCGCTGTGCAGGCCTTCGGCCGCCAGGGCAGCCACGCCGCGCGCGAGCGCCGCATTGGCACTGGCCGTGGCTGCGGCGAGGTATTCGTTCTGGCCGAGCGCGTAGTCTGCGCCCACACCGATGAAGGGATAGTTGTCGATCACGTGAATCAACGTGATGCGGCTACCGAAAGCCAGCGCGAGGCCGCTGGCCTTGCTGACGGCGAGCATGGAAGTTTCGGAGCCGTCGATCGGAACCAGGATGTGATTGAACATGGCGGGACCTCGCTTTCGTCGCAGACAGACACGACTCACCGTCGAGCCGGGCCCCGAATTTAACCCCGATGCCGGAGGGAACCTGTAGGACTCAAGGCAGCGACGGGAAACGGGGCGTCAATCCCCCTGGAAACCCTTGGCCCGGCAAGTGATCACGAGCGTGTCGCGCCAGCCTTCGCCGCCCTCCTCGAGCGGCTGGATCGGCGTCGATTCATGGATCACACGCGCGTCGTCGAGCAGCAGCAGGGTCCACGGCTCGGTCATGGTGAAGCGCTCGCCGCGGCGGCCATTGGCCTCGAACACGCGCGTCTCGCCGCCCTTGATGCCGTGCCTGCCGACGAGTGCCACGGCCACGAGATCGACGCCATCGCGGTGCGCACCTTCGGGCGTCGGCCGGCCGATGCCGCCGGCGGTGTCGATGCGGAACTGGTGCGCTTCCACATACCAGCGCTGCTGTGTCGTGCCACGCATGTCGCTGCAGGCCGTGCCGAGCTGCCGCAGCAGCCGCTGCCACACGGGCTGCGCCACGGTGGCATCGAGCATCGGCGCAAACCAGCGCTGCATGCCGCCGTGCAGCGCGTTGTATTCGACCGGCTGCCAGTGCGCGCGGTGCGGCACTTGCGTGAGCGTGGCGTGGTCGTCGGCTTCGATGGTGAAGCAGGCGTGGCGCCGAGTGCGGTAGCGGCCACCGTCCTTCAGGTAGTCGTCGGGCGGGAGGCCGTTCCAGTCGGCGTGCAGTGCATCGAGCTGCGCGATCGGTGCGCCAAGCCATTCGGCCACACCCTGCGGACTGAGTACCGCGTAGCCTTGCTCGCGCAGTGCGGCGGGCAGCTCGGCCGGGGCGATGAACGGCGGAGTGAAGGCGGCCGTGGTCACTGCGCGCTGACCTTCACGTCCTTCCAGAACGCGACGCGGTCGCGGATCTCTTCGGCTTCGGGCTTGGGGTCGGCGTAGTACCAGGCGGCGTCGGTGTGGAGCTCGCCGTTGACCAGCAGCGAGTAGTAGCTGGCCGAGCCCTTCCAGGGGCAGGTGGTCTTGTGGTTGCTGAAGGTGACGTAGTCGCGGTTGAGTGCGCTCATCGGGAAGTAGTGATTGCCTTCGACGATCACGGTGTCGTCGCTTTCGGCGATGGTGACGCCGTTCCAGGTTGCTTTCATGGTCCTTGGCTCCAGGGGGAGGGTTGCGGGGCGCTGGCCGTTGCGCTGCCGCACGGGGCCGGGGTATTGTGCCGTTTGCTTGGCACCGTCGCTTTCTTCGTTGCTGTATGTGCCCTGTTGGGGTGTTTGTTTTTCGGGGCCGGGTCTCGGCCCGGCGGCCGACCTACTTTTCTTTGCTTCGCCAAAGAAACGTAGGCAAAAGAAAGGCGACCCTACTGTCTGCGTCCCTCCGCTTCGTGCTCGACGTAGGCGGGGGTCCGCAGAACTCGCTTCGCTCAAACAGCTGCGGCCCTGATCCCGCCTACGTCTGCGCTCCTCGGCGCAGCCAGAAGGGCTTGAAAACCAGACGCGCCATCGCCTGCGCTCGACCCCAGAACAGCCAATACCCAAAACCAGTACCAACCACCGCAGGCGCTTTGCGCCTGCGGTGGCTTGGTGGCCGAGCGAAGCAAAGGCCCGGGAGGGCTCCCCTCCCCTCTGGCTGCGCCGAGGAGCGGAGTGTTTCGCGGATCAGGGCTCGCCCTTGTCTGAGCGAAGCGAGTTTGGGCGAGACCCCGCGAAACGCGAGCACCGCAGGTTGCCCGTAGCGAAGCGAAGGGTCGCAGACAGTGGGGTCGCCTTTTCTTTGCTTACTTTCTTTTGGCGAAGCAAAAGAAAGTGAGTCGCCCGCCGGGGCGAGACCCGGCCCCGGAACCCAACCCTAGGCAACCAGCCAGTGAACGCTAAAAAGCTTCTCCGGATCCGTCCAGACAGCCCCAGGCCGAAACCCAGCCCGAACAGCCAAGGCACGAAGCCCTTCAACAGTGAACTTGTGCGAGTACTCCGTATGAATGGTCTCGCCCTCCTCGAACTCGAACGTCTCCCCATTCAGCGAAACGCTCTGAGCCATCCGGCTCACAAGATGCATCTCGATCCTCTGCCGAGGCGCGTTGTAAAACGCCGCATGCGCAAACCCGTCAAGATCGAAGTTCGCATCGAGCTCGGCATTGGCGCGCCGCAGGAGATTCAGATTGAAGTCCGCAGTCACCCCTTGCGCATCGTTGTAAGCCGCATGCAGCCGCTCCGGATCCTTCACCAGGTCCACGCCAATCAAGAGCCCTCCGCCACGCAACATCCGGGCAGCCAGTTGCAGGAAGGCCAGTGCCTCTTCAGGCTCGAAATTCCCGATCGTCGACCCCGGAAAAAAACCGACGCGCCGCCCGGCGCCCACCACGGGCGCGGGCAGCACCAAGGGCATCGTGTAGTCAGCGGCAATGGGCTGCACCACCAGCTCCGGATAGTCGGCCTTCAGCCGCTGCGCAGCAGCCTCCAGATACTCGCCGGAAATATCGATGGGCAGATAGCGCCTGGGCGAGTCGAGCGCATCGAGCAGCAACCGCACCTTCGTCAACGACCCCGCACCGAACTCCACGATCTCCGCATTCGGCCCGATCTGCCCGGCGATCTCCCCCGCGCACTCGCCAAGAATGCGCAGCTCGGTGCGCGTCGGGTAGTACTCCGGCAGTTCGCAGATGCGGTCGAACAGCTGCGAGCCCGCCGCGTCGTAGAAAAACTTCGGCGAAATGCGGCGTGGCGACCGCGCGAGTCCGGCCTGCATCTCGCGTCCGAACTCGGACAACGGCGCCGCGGCTGCAGGCGCAGACGAAGCGCGCGGCTTCACGGCAGGCACGAACGACAGCGACGAGGAAGAGGAAGTTGGATTGCGCATGATCAAAGGTCTTTCGCGAGCCGCAGCCCCGAGAACTGCCAGCGCGCCGCCGGCGGAAAGAAGTTGCGGTAGCTGGGCCGCGTGTGCCCCGCCGGCGTGGCCACGCTGCCACCGCGCAACACCAGTTGCCCCACCATGAACTTGCCGTTGTATTCGGCAGCGATGCCGGGCATCGGCCGGAAGCGGGGGTACGGGTCGTACGAGGAGCGCGTCCACTGCCAGACATGGCCGGCCATCTGCGCGATGCCGGGTGCGTCGAACGCGGCCTCCCATTCGAATTCGGTCGGCAGCCGCGCGCCGGCCCACTCGGCATACGCGGCGGCTTCATAGAAACTGAGCTGCGAGACGGGTGCATCGGCCTCCATCGGCCGCACACCATGCAGGCCGAACACATGCCAGCCCGCAGCGCCCTGCGGCTGCGAACCGAAGCCCAGCCTCGGATCGTCGGACGCGAGCCAGTACGCCGGATGCCGCCACCCGTTCGCCTGCACGGCGGCCCAGCCGTCGGACAACCAGAGCTCGGGCCGCTGGTAGCCGCCATCCGCGATGAACTGCGCGTAGTCGCCGCAGTTCACCAGCCGGTCGGCAATCGCATAGGGCTGCAGCAGGGCCTTGTGGCGCGGCGTCTCGTTGTCGAACGAAAAGCCCTGCCCCGCGTGCCCCACCTCGGCCACGCCGCCGGGTTGCGCGAGCCAGCGCATCGCCGGCGGCACCGCGGCCAGCCGCAGCGCAGGCCCGCCGGCGGGCTTGTAGGCCGGCAGCAGCGGATTGCATGACAGCGCGTGCAGGATGTCGGTGAGCAGCAGTTCCTGGTGCTGCTGCTCGTGGTTCAGCCCGAGCGTGACGATGGGCTCGACGGTGGCCCAGTCGAGCCCGTCCTCTTCCAGCAGCGCGACCACCGCCTCGTCCACATGCCGGCGATAGGCATGCACCTCCTCCACCGACGGCCGCGTCAGCAGGCCCCGCTGCGGGCGCGGGTGGCGCGGTCCCAGCGCCTCGTAGTACGAGTTGAAGAGATAGTGAAAGCGCACATCGAAAGGCTGGTAGCCCGCCGCATGCGGCTGCAGCAGCACGGTCTCGAAGAACCACGTGGTATGCGCGAGGTGCCACTTGGTCGGGCTCGCGTCGGGCATGGACTGGATGCACTGGTCTTCGGCGGAAAGCGGGGCGGCAAGTGCCAGGCTCGCTGCACGCACCTCGCGAAACCTGTCGCGCAGTGCGCTCGCCGCCTGTGTGATCGGCCGGGAAAGCGTCATGGAATCTCCAGTCGGGTCAGCCGCAAGTTGTAGCCCATCCGGGCCGCGGCGGCGCGTAGGACAAAACGCCGCCGGCCCGCCGCGGGCACATCGGCAAAAAGGGCAGCCACTGTGGCACAAGATGGAAGCACGTGCAGGGCGGCTGCGTATCATTCGCCGCATGCAAACGACCAACCCCTCGAGCAGGCCCCAAGTCGTCATCGTCGGCTGCGGATTCGGCGGGCTCGAAGCCGCGCGCAAGCTGCAGAACGCCGACGTGGACGTGACGGTGATCGACAAGACCAACCACCACCTGTTCCAGCCGCTGCTGTACCAGGTGGCGACCGCGGGGCTGGCGGCGCCGTCGATCGCGGCGCCGGTGCGCGCGCTGTTCCGCAAGCAGCCGAACATCACGACGCTGCTCGGCGAAGTGGCCGGCATCGACCCGGCGACGCGGTCCGTGCACCTGGCCAACGGCGACCGCGTGCCATACGACCACCTGATCGTAGCGGCGGGCGCCACGCACAGCTATTTCGGGCACGACGAATGGGCGCCCGTGGCGCCGGGGCTGAAGACGCTGGCCGATGCCTTCGAGATCCGCCGCCGCGTGCTGCTGTCGTTCGAAAGCGCCGAAATCACGGCCGACCTCGAGCACCGCCGCGCCCTGCTCACCTTCGTGGTGATCGGCGCCGGCCCCACGGGCGTCGAGATGGCCGGCACGCTGGCCGAGATCGCCAAGCACACGCTGTCGGGCGAGTTCCGCCACATCGACCCCAGCAGTGCGCAGGTGCTGCTGGTCGAAGGCGGCCCGCGCGTGCTGCAGGCCATGCCCGAATCGCTGAGCCGGAAGGCGCTCGAACAGCTGGAGAAGCTGGGTGTCGAAGTGCGGCTCAATGCGCGCGTGACCTCCATCGACGCCACCGGGCTCGAAGTGCAGACCGGCGGCGGCGCAGACGGTGCACCCGTCGAGAGCTACCGAATCGATAGCAGCTGCGTGGTGTGGGCGGCCGGCGTGGCGGCATCGCCGCTGGGCCGCATGCTGGGCACGGCCACCGGCGTCGAATGCGACCGCGCGGGCCGCATCAAGGTCGAGCCCGACCTGAGCCTGGCGGGCCATCCCGAGATCAGCGTGGTCGGCGACCTCGCGGCCGCCATGAGCCACGCGCCCGGCAAGCCGCCCAAGCCGGTGCCCGGGGTGTCGCCCGGCGCCAAGCAGATGGGCCGTGCAGCCGCCGCCAACATCCTGCGCCGCATCGCGGGACAGCCGACGGTGCCGTTCCGCTATGCCGATTACGGCAACCTCGCCACCATCGGCCGCAACTCGGCCGTGGTCGACCTGGGCACGCCCTTCGGCCCGCTGCGCTTCAGCGGCCGGCTCGCGTGGCTGTTCTGGCTGTTCGCGCACGCGTACTTCCTGATCGGCTTTCGCAATCGCATCGTCGTGATGATGGATTGGGCCGGCGCCTACTGGAGTTTCCAGCGCAACGCGCGGGTGGTGGCGGACGTGCAGGGCAAGAGCGAGTCCTGAGGCCTGAGGCGGCGCCTCCCCCTCGCCCCCTCGCCCTCCGGCTCAGGTTCCGATCACGCCGCCGTCGTTCTTCGTGATTGCCACGGTCGCCGAGCGCGGCCGGCCCGCGCCGTCGGGCCACTTCGACACGGCGAGCGGGCGGTCGGGGTCGCTGCGCTCGTTGGCCGGCTCGCCCGGGTGCTGGATGTTGATGAACAGCGTGCGCAGGTCGGGCGTGGCCGTGAGGCCGGTGATCTCGCAGCCGGCCGGGCCGAGCAGGAAGCGGCGGATCTCGCCCTTGGTCGGGTCGCAGGCCAGCATCTGGTTGTTGGTCATGTTGGCGTACTCGCCCTTGCCCAGCGTGGAGGTCGACACGTCGGTCTCGATCCACAGCACGCCGCGCGCATCGACCATCAGGCCGTCGGGGCTGCCGAAGGTGTCACCCTTGATGTTGCCCTGCGCCTCGTAGCGCGCCTGCTTCGGGTCGCCCGCGAGCACGAGGTGGTTCCACGCGAACTTCGTCGCGTCGAGGTCGCCGCTTTCCTTCCAGCGGATGATCTGGCCCATCGTGTTGTTGGAACGCGGGTTGGCCGCGTCCATGAAGGGCTGGCCCGGGGCGCCCCGGTTGCTGTTGTTGGTGAGCGTGCAGTAGACCTCCTTGGTGAGCGGGTCCACCGTCGTCCACTCGGGGCGGTCCATCTTCGTGGCGCCCAGCAGGTCGCTGGCCTGGCGCGCCTTGATGAGCACGTCGCCCTGGGTCGGGAAGCCCTTGTCGGCCACGAGGCCGCCCTTGCCCTGCACCAGCGGCAGCCATTCGCCCGTGCCGTCCACGTCGAAGCGCCCCACGTACAGCGTGCCGTGGTCGAGCAGCTCGCGGTTGGCCGCGGCGCCGCCGGGCTTGACCTTGTCGCGGCTCACGAACTTGTAGATGTATTCGAAGCGCGAATCCTCGCCCATGTAGATGACGGCGCGGCCGTCGCTGGTGAGCGCGGTAGCGGCGCCTTCGTGCGCGGCGCGGCCCAGCGCGGTGCGCTTGCGCGGCGTCGAAGCCGGGTCTTGCGGATCGATCTCGACCACCCAGCCGTAGCGGTTCGATTCGTTCGGGTGCTTTGCGGCGTCGAAGCGCTCCTCATGCTCGTGCCAGCGGTACTTCGCGCCGTTGCCCTTCTTGATGCCCCAGCGCTTGTGGTGCGCGTCGGGCTGGTCCGTGCCCTCGAAGTAGTCGGCGAAATTCTCCTCGCAGGTGAGATAGGTACCCCACGGCGTGTGGCCGTTCGAGCAATTGTTGAAGGTGCCCAGCACCTGCGTGCCCGACGGATCTGCGGCGGTGCGCAGCATGGCGTGGCCGGCGGCGGGGCCGGTCAGCACCATCGGCGTCAGCGCGGTGATGCGGCGCGCGAAGCGCGAGGGCGCGAGCTGCGTCCACCGGCCGGCGCCGTCGCGCTGCAGCTCGATGACGGACACGCCGTGCGCGTTCATCGACTTGCGCACCTTCGCGGGCGTCCAGGTCTTCATGCCGTCGGGGTGCAGCAGGCCGTCGTCGACGTATTCGTGGTTCAGCACCAGCAGGCCCCGATTCGATCCCTCGAGCGGAAAGAAAGCCATGCCGTCGTGGTGCATGCCGGCCTGCAGCGCCTGCTCCTCGGCGGTGTTGGAGCCATCGGGCCGGAAGGCGGGCATGGCGCCGGCGATACCGGTGGCGTCGCCCCAGCGGTAGAGCACCTGCGTGCTGTAGCCCTCGGGCACGACCACCGTGTCGACGGCCGCCATGGGCACGCTCTTGAAGCCGATCGAGCGGCCCGGCGACCCTACCGCGGCGCCTGTCGCCGCACACCCGGCCAGCGGGCCGAACAACCCGGCCACCGCTGCAGCGAGGCCGCCTTGCACGAGCATGCGGCGCTTGGGGTCGGAAACGTCGTGGATCGTGGGATTGCCGGATGGGTTGGAGTCCTCCATCCGGGCGAAGTCTTTGGGCATGTTGTCGTCAGGTGGGTTTGCGGGAATCGGCCATGGTGTCGCCGCCCCGTGAATCCGCTGTGACATCGCGCCGCGAGCCGGGGCTGGCGGACTCGAAGGTTCAGAAGAAGCCGCCCCAGTGCGGCTGCTCGTCGCGCTGCTGCCTGCGCCATTCCCAGGGCGGAGTGGGCTTCGAGTCGGTCCACAGGCCCAGTCGCCGGGCGCGCGCGCTGTCCTGCAGCCTGAACAGCCCGCCGCCGCGCTTGGTGGCGAGATGGTTGTAGTCGTACACCCAGGCCCAGCCGTCGGCCACCATGCGGCTGCCGGCGTCCTCGCCGTTGCAGCTCACGTCGGCCACGGTGCGGCCGTAGCGGTCGGTGTCGATCTCGGTGATGAGCGCCTGCTCGCGAAAGCAGATGTTGCTCAGTGCCTGCCTGCTGCGCTGGCCGTAGGGCTGGGCTTTCTCGGGCGCGTCGATGGCGGCGATGCGCACCTTCACGCGCTCGTAGGCGCCGATGCGGCCGCAGCGGGCGGTGAGCGTGTCGCCGTCGCTGATGCCGACGACGAGGCAGGTGCGCGGTGCGGCGTGGGTGAAAAGAGGAAAGGCAAGAAGAAGAACGATGGGCAGCGCGCGAAAGTGCATGAAGGAGCCGGAGATAGGCAGAATGGCCGGACCGATCGAGGCTAAGTGATCCGCGCGCCGGGAGGGATCGGGACACAGATTTTTTCTTTCTTTCTTCTGAACCGCGCTTCGAAGGAGACCCCTCACATGCAGGAACCCACCCGGGACGACTGGTTTTTCGCGGCGAACGACGCGTGGGATGCCGGCGCGCTCAAGAAGGCGCTGTCGCTGTTCCTCAAGGCGGCGGCCGCGGGCGAGACCCACGCGCTCAACAGCGTCGGCTACTTCCTCGACCACGGCATCGGCGTGAAGCAGGACAGCACCGCCGCGCGCGACTGGTACCGCAAGGCCGCCAGGGCCGGCGACGTCGCGGGCTGCGCCAACCTCGCCATCTGCTATCGCGACGAAGGCAACTTCCGCTGGGCCCGCTTCTGGTTCGAGCGCGCCTATGCGCATGGCGACGGCGACGCGGCGCTCGAACTGGGCCGGCTCTTTCTCTGGGAAGGCCCGAACCAGAACCACCGCAAGGTGGTCGACTACCTGACGAAGGCGATGGCCTCCTCGTATGTCAGCGCGGACGGGAAGAAGGAAGCCGGCAGACTGTTGAAATCGCTGGGCCGGAAGTAGGAAAGGCAAGGACGCCCGGGCCAGCTGGCCGGCGCGATCTTCCCATGCCAAATCGCCGCGAAAAAGAGCATCATCGTCACTGACGAACCCACGGTGCAGACTGTTCGCGAGGCAGAGCATGAAATGGTTCAGGAAGCTTTTCTGGGTCGGCGCGGGGCTCGCCGCGGGAGGTGCGCTTGCCTTTTTCGCGATAGACGAATTGAAGACTTCGCGGCTGCAATCGGCCCTGTGGCGCGACCTCGGCAACGGTGCCAGCTTCAGCGTCGACGCCGGTGCCAGCGATGCCATCCGCTTTCCCCACACCGGGCCTTACGACGAGCGGCTGGGCTATCACGATCTTCCCGACTTCATCCAGCGCCTGGACTCCCAGGGCTACGCCATCACCCGCCAGGCCCGCCTGTCGCCCCGACTGATCGAACTGCAAGAGCGCGGGCTCTTCATGCCGTACCGCGAGAAGAACCAGGCCGGCCTGGCCGTGCGCGACTGCCGCAATGCGGCGCTGCTGCACACGCGCGTGCCCCAGCGCGCATACGAGCGCTTCGAGGACGTGCCGCCGCTGCTGGTGAGCGCCCTGCTGTTCGTCGAAGACCGCCACCTGCTGGACGCGGAGCCGGCGCAGCGCAACCCTGCGATCGATCCGGAACGCTTCGCGAAGGCCGCGCTCGAGCAGGCGCTGCGGGCGGTCAGCCTGGGCCAGACGGCGACGGGCGGCAGCACGCTGGCGACCCAGATCGAGAAGTACCGCCACTCGCCGCAGGGCCGCACCGGGTCGGTCCGCGACAAGCTGCGCCAGATGGCATCGGCCTCGCTGCGTGCCTACCAGGACGGTGAAGACACGCAGGCGCGGCGCCGCCAGATCGTCGTCGACTACCTCGACACGGTGCCGCTGGCCGCACGCCCGGGCATGGGCGAGGTGCATGGCCTGGGCGACGGCCTGTGGGCCTGGTACGGACGTGACTTCGGCGAAGTGAACCGCCTGCTCGCCGACAACGCCGAGGGGACGGTGCCCACCGACGAAGCGCTGCGGCAGCAGGCCGAGGCCTTCAAGCAGGCACTGTCGCTGATGATCGCGCAGCGCCGGCCGTCGCAGCACCTGCTCGGCGACGGCACAGGCCTGGCCCGGCTGACCGACAGCTACCTGCGGCTGATGGCCGAGGCAGGCTTGATTTCGCCCGAACTGCGCGATGCGGCCCTGCCACTGCCCCTGCGGCTGCGGCCCGAACTGCCGCCAACGCCCCGGCCGGACTTCGTGCAGCGCAAGGCCGCGACTGCACTGCGCACCCACATCTCCACGCTGCTCGGCGTACCGCGCGCCTACGACCTGGAGCGGCTGGACCTCGAGGCCGAGACCAGCCTGGACGGCGAAGCGCAGGCGATGGTGGCGCGGGTGCTGGCCGGCCTGCGGACGCCCGCCGCGGCCAAGGCCGCTGGACTGTTCGGCTTCCACCTGCTCGACCCGGGTGCGGACCCGGGCCCGCTGGTCTACAGCTTCACGCTGTTCGAGCGCGGCGCGCAGGAGAACCTGCTGCGCGTTCAGGCCGACAACATCGACCAGCCCTTCGACGTGAACCAGGGCGCGCGGCTGGACCTCGGCTCGACCGCCAAGCTGCGCACCCTGGTGAGCTACCTGGAGCTCGTGGCCGCGCTGCACGCTCGCTGGGCCGACCTATCCCCCGCCCAGCTCTCGGCGCTGGAGAACAACCCGCGCGACCCGCTGGGCGCGTGGGCGCAGCAGTACCTCCTGCGCGCCAAGGATCGCCGCCTCGCGCCGATGCTCGAGGCTGCCATGGAGCGGAAGTACTCGGCCAACCCTGGCGAGGCCTTCTTCACTGGCGGCGGCCTGCACCAGTTCGCGAACTTCGAGCGCTCGAGCGACAGCGAAACGATGACGGTGCGCGAGGGCTTCAAGCATTCGGTCAACCTGGTGTTCATCCGCCTGATGCGCGACCTGGTACGACACCACATGTTCGGCAGCGCGTCGGATGCCGAGCGCCTGCTGAAGGACCCCGCCGACCCGCGCCGGCGCGAGCTGCTCGCGCGCTTTGCCGATCGCGAAGGCTCGGCCTTCCTCATCCGCTTCTATCGCAAGTACCAGCGCCTATCCGCCCCGGAGGCCGAAGCCCTGCTGCTGCAGGGCCTGAGGCCATCGGCGCCGCGCCTGGCGAGCGTGCTGTTCACGATCGAGCCCGAGGCCAGCGACGCGCGGCTCGACGAGCTTCTCGTGCAGCGGCTGGGCCGTGGCGCCGGCTCGCCGCGCGCACTGCGGGCGCTGCGCAGCACCTACGCCGGCTTGTCGCTCGCCGATCGCGGCTACGTCGCGCGCGTGCATCCGCTGGAGCTCTGGCTTGTCGGTTTCCTGCAGCACCACCCCGGCGCCTCGCTGACCCAGGTGCTGGAGGCGAGCGCGAGCGAACGCCAGGAAACCTACGCCTGGCTCTTCAAGACGCGCCACAAGAGCGCGCAGGACAAGCGCCTGCGCGAGCTGATCGAGCTCGACGCCTTCGCGCAGGTTCATCGCTCGTGGCAGCGCCTGGGCTACCCCTTCGCATCGCTGACGCCGTCCTACGCGAGCGCGATCGGCGCGTCAGGCGACCGGCCGGCCGCCCTGGCGGAACTGATGGGCATCCTCATCAACGACGGCGTACGGCTGCCGACGCAACGAATCGACGCACTGCACTTCGGGCGCGACACGCCCTACGAGACACGGCTGGAACCGCGCAACGCGAGCGCAGAACGGCTGCTGCCGACGGAGGTGGTCGCGACGGTACGGCGCGCGCTGGTCGAGGTGGTGAACGACGGCACGGCACGGCGCCTGAAGGGCTCGCTCGTGGACACGCGTGGCCGCGCGATCGAGATCGGTGGCAAGACCGGCACCGGAGACCATCGCTACGAGAAGACCGACCGGAACGGACGGGTGATCTCGGAGCGCAAGATCGATCGATCGGCCACCTTCGTGTTCATGATCGGCGACCGCTACTTCGGCACCATCATGGCGTATGTGCACGAGCCCTATGCCGCTCGCTATCGGTTCACGAGCGCGCTGCCGACCCAGTTGCTGAAGTCGCTGGGGCCGCAGCTGCTGCCCGTGCTCCAGCGCAACGGGTGCGGGGGAGATCGATAAAACCCGATGTAGTCCGCGCTGCCGCTTTCCTCACGGCTTGCCGACGATCGTTTGCCTATGCGCCCTCCTCCTCCTGCAGCAGCCGCCACATCACCTTGCCGCTGCCGCTCTTGGGCAGCGCATCGACGAACTGCACCTTGCGCGGGATCTTGTAGACCGCCATGTTCTCGCGGCACCAGTCGATGATCTCCTGCTCGGTGGTGTCCTTGTGCGTGGCGCGCAGCACCACCACGGCCTTGACCGACTCGCCGCGGTAGGCGTCCTTGGTCGAGATGACGCAGGCCTCCTGGATCGCCGGGTGGCGGAACATCAGCAGCTCGACCTCGGCCGGCCACACCTTGAAGCCGCTCGCATTGATCATGCGTTTCAGGCGGTCGGTGATGAAGAAGTAGCCGTCCTCGTCCATGCGGCCCATGTCGCCCGAGCGGAAGAAGCGCTTGCCCTCGAACTCGACGAAGGCGGCGGCCGTGGCGTCGGGGCGCTTCCAGTAGCCCTGGAACACCTCGGGGCCGTGAATGATGATCTCGCCCGATTCGCCGATGGGCATTTCGGCCAGCGTGTCGGGGTCGACCACGCGCGCGTCGGTGCTCATGAACGGGATGCCCAGGCACTGCTGCTTGGGATGGTCCGACGGGTTGGTGTGCGACGGCGCGGCGGTCTCGGTGAGGCCGTAGCCCTCCTGGTACTTCAGGCCGTACTGCTCGAGCAGGCGCTGCGCCACGGCCTGCGGCATGGCCGCGCCGCCGCCGCCGATGTAGGTCATGCTCGACAGGTCGTAGCTCGCGAAGTTGGGGCTGGCCATGAGGTCGATGACCATGGTCGGGATGTTGGTCCAGGCCGTGACCTTCCAGCGCGAGATGAGCCGGCCGGCCACGTCGCGGTCCCAGCGCGGCATGATGATCAGCGTGGCCGCCGCCAGGATCGCCGTGTGCATCATGCTCACCACGCCCGTGATGTGGAACATGGGCACCACGGCCAGCACCACCGTCTCGGATGTCGACCCGCCCCACAGCTGCCCGGCCACCGCGTTGTGCATCAGGCTCGAATGGTGGTGCACGCAGCCCTTGGGCAGGCCGGTGGTGCCGCTGGTGTAGGGCAGCAGCGCCATGTCGTTGGCGCCCACCACATGCTCGGGCGGCGGGTGGTTGGCTTCGAGCGCATCCGTCCACACAATGGTCTTGCCGCCGTCCAGCGCGGGCAGCGGGTGGCGGGTGGTGAGCCAGTCTTTCCAGGCGGGTGCCGGAGCGTCGTCGCCCGATGCATCGGCGTCGAAGGCATCGGTGAACTGGGTCACGACCATGTGGTCGAGCCGCTGCTCCACGGGCAGCGCATTGCTGGCCTTGGCCAGCTCGCCCGCCAGGTCGCCGGTGATGATGGCCACCTTGGCGTCGGAGTCGGTGATGTAGTGCTTGAGCTCCTCGGCCCGGTTCATCGGGTTGACCGGCACCACGACGGCATTGGCGCGCAGGATCGCGAAATGCGCGATCACCAGTTGCGGGCAGTTCTGCATGTCGAGGATCACGCGGTCGCCGCGCTTCACGCCCAGCGCATGCAGCGCGCCCGCCAGGCGCTCGGCCTGGGCGGCGAAGTCGCGGTAGGTGGTCACGCGGCCGAAGAACACGAGCGCGGGCTTGTCGGGGTAGCGTGCGGCCGAGGTGGCCAGGTTGTGCCAGAGCGAGGTGGCGGGGACGGTGATCGAGTGAGGGAGGCGTTTGGGCCAGAACTTGTAATGCGGGCGTTGTTGCATGGTGAGTACAGGCGGGGGAAAGGAAAAAGCGACAGCTCGCCAGACTAAGCCGCCACGGCCGCCGCTCCCATGGGGGAAGCCCCCCGGAGCGTCGCCTAGGTGACGCCCATTCTTCTGACGCCGCTCCCCCTTCGAGCCTCCGCACGCGCCGTACGACTACAGACAGCCGCCGGTTTCTGGGCGAACCTGCCGTTCCCTCCACACACCACCCAAGCGAAGGAACCGACATGCCAGCAGACAAGCACGCAAGCGTCCACTGGGAAGGCGCCGGCAAGACCGGCAAGGGCCAGGTCAGCACCGAGACCGGCGCCTTGAAAGACTACCCCTACGGCTTCGCGAGCCGCTTCGAGGACGACAAGCGCGGCACCAACCCCGAGGAGATCGTAGGTGCGGCGCATGCCGCCTGCCTCACGATGGCCTTCGCCTTCGCGCTCGAACGCGAAGGCCTGACCGCCACACGCATCGACACCAAGGCCGCCGTGCGGCTGGCCAAGGACGGCGACGGATTCAAGATCGACCGCATCCAGCTCGAGCTCGACGCGGCCGTGCCGAACCTCGAGGAAGCCAAGTTCCAGCAGATCGCGGCCGCCGCCAAGGCAGGCTGCCCGCTGTCGAAGGCGCTGGCGAGCGTGCCCGAGATCACGCTGAAGGCCACGCTGGCCGGCTGAGCGCGCTGCCTATCATCGTCTCCTCACAAGAAGGAGACGGATCATGAACAACAAGACTGCCCGGACCGCGCTCGCGGTCCTTTCCCTTGCCGTCGGCACCACGGCGATGGCCGCCTACCCCGACAAGCCGATCAAGGTCGTCATCGGCTTCCCGGCCGGCGGCCCGCTCGACCAGCATGCGCGCCTGCTCACCGACAAGCTGCAGGCCGTGCTCGGCCAGCCGCTGATCGTCGACTACAAGCCCGGCGCGGGCGGATCGGTGGGCGCCGACGCGGTCGCCAAGAGCCCGGCCGACGGCTACACGCTCATGCTGGCCAACACCGGCGTGGCCGTGATCAACGGCGCGCTTTACAGCAAGCTGCCCTACAACACGCAGCGCGACTTCGTTCCCATCGCGCGCACCGCCATGCAACCCCTGGCGCTGCTGGTCACGCCGAAGCTGCCGGTGCAGAACCTCAGGCAGTTCGTCGACTACGCCAAGGCGCGGCCCGGCCAGGTCAATTACGGCTCGGCCGGCAACGGCGGCATCAGCCACCTCGTGCCCGAGATGTTCAAGACCGCGACGGGCATCTTCATGGTGCACATCCCGTACCGCGGCAGCGCGCCCGCCTTTACCGACCTGATGGGCGGGCAGGTGCAGTTCATGGCCGAGTCGATCCCGCAGGCGGCCAACTACCACAAGCAGGGCAAGGTGCGCGCGCTGGCCGTGACCAGCCGCGAGCGCAACCCCGCCCTGCCCGACGTGCCGACCGTGATCGAGTCGGGCTTCAAGGGCTTCGAGGTGGTGGGCTTCTATGGCTTCTTCGCGCCGAAGGACACGCCGAAGGACGTGGTCGCCAGGCTCGGCGAAGCGTTCAGGCAGGTGCTGACCAGCCCCGAGGTGCGCGAGCGCATGGTGAGCCAGGGCGCCGACCCGGCCTTCCTGGGCAGCGAGGACTTCGCGCGCTTCCTGGCCGCCGAGACGCCGCGCTGGGAGAAGGCGGTGAAGGCCTCCGGCGCGCGAATGGATTGAACCGGAGCCCGCCGATCGCGTTCAGCTCGGCGTGGCCGCGTGCCGCTCCAGCTGCGCGCGGCTGAGCAGCTCGATGCCGCGGTAGCGCACGCGCAGCGTGCCATCTTCCTCCCACAGCTTCAGCTGCCGGTTCACGCTCTGGCGCGACACGCCGAGCATGAACGACAGGTCTTCCTGCGACACGCCGAGCAGCGTGCCGCCGCCCTCGCCCGGGCTCGATGCGCGCGCGTCCAGCGTCAGCAGCCGGTGCGCGAGCCTCACCGACAGCGGCATCAGGATCACGTCGTCGATCCACTCCAGCGCCTGGCGCAGTCGCAGGCACACCAGCCGGGTGAAGGCCATGTGCACGTCGGGATGCGCGGCCACCAGCCGATGGAAGTCGGCCGCCGCGACCACGGCCATCTCGGTCGTGTCGACCGCGCAGGTGTCGTAGACGCGCTCGCGCCCGACCAGCAGCGACACCTCGCCGAACCAGTGCCCGGGTTCGAGCATGGCGATCACCGCCTCGCGCCCGCCCGTCGCGACCACGCTCACGCGCAGTGAACCGCTGACCACGCCAAACAGCGCATCGGGCCGCGAACCCTTGTGGAACAGCGACTCGCCGCGCGCCAGCGTGCGCCGGTGCGCCACCGCGAGCAGCCGCTGCTGCACGTCGTCGGCCAGTCGCATGTCGCCGTTGTGCGCCGGTGTCGACGGCGCATCCGGCTTGCTGCTGGAAGAGGGGGGCGTGCGTGGCATCGCGGGTTTGTCCGGAGCGGCGATTGCCAACACCGGACAGTCTTGTTTCAAGGGCGTGCCGATAGTACGCAGCGAGCCCGGGCCGGCGCATTCGCAGCAACCCGATGTCACCTGTCGTCCCTGTCACATGGAGCACACCCCGATGAACACACAACGCACCGAACTTCAAGCCCGCCGCGAGCGCCTCGTGCTCGATCACTTCGCCGACGAAACCCGGCAGGACTTCGACGCCGTGCTCGGCACCTTCCCGCACCCGCACTACGAGCTGATCCCAAGCGGCGAGGTGCACGACGGCATCGCCGACGTGCGCCAGTACTACACCGACACGCGCCGCGCCTTTCCCGATCAGCGCCACGAGATCATCCAGCTGCGGCACGCCGACGATTCGGTGGTCGTCGAGTTCTGGCTGCTGGGCACGCATCGCGGCCCGCTCAAGGGCCTGCCCCCGACGGGCAACAGCTTTCGCTGCCGCATGAATGCCTTCTTCATCTTCGAAGGCGACCGGCTGGTGTGCGAGCGGGTGTACTTCGACACGCTGACGATGCTGCGGCAACTGCTGGCCGGCGTACCCGCGGAGCATGTGGCCGCGCTGATGGGCGCACTGCTGGGCCAGCCCGCAGCCGCACGCCCGCAAGAAGCGGCAGCCGCATGACTGCGCTGCGCAACGATGCGCTCGCGGGCCGCCACGCCGTCGTGACGGGCGGCGCGCGCGGCATCGGCCTGGCGATTGCGCGTCGCTACCTCGCGGCCGGCGCCAGCGTCGCGCTGTGGGACCTCGATGCGTCCGTGATGGCAAATGCGCTGCAAACGCTCGCACCACTCAGCACCGCGGTCTCGGCGGTCGTCGATGTGCGCGACGAGGAGCAGATTGCCCGCGCGGCTTCGCAGTCGCAGGAACGCTTCGGCGGCATCGACATCCTCGTCAACAACGCGGGCGTGCTCGGCCCGACCGTGCCGGCCTGGGAGCACACGCCCGCACAGTGGCGCAACGTGCTCGACATCAACCTGACGGGCGCGTGGCTGTGCTGCCGGGCGGTGGCGCCGGTGATGCTCGCGCAGCGGCGCGGGCGCATCGTCAACATCGCATCAGTTGCCGGCAAGGAGGGCAATGGCTTCAACGCCGCATATTCGGCGTCGAAGGCGGGGCTCATCGCGCTGACCAAGTCGCTGGGCAAGGAGCTGGCTTCTTCGGGCGTGCTGGTGAACTGCATCACGCCGTCTGCGGCCGACACCGAGGTGTTCGCTGCCGTGCCTGCGGAGCACCGCGAACAGCTGCGGACTGCGCTGCTGTCGCGCGTGCCGATGGGGCGCTTTGTCGAGGTCGATGAAGTCGCTGCCATGGCTGCGTGGCTTGCATCGGATGAATGTTCGTTCAGCACTGGCGCGGTGTTCGACATCTCGGGCGGGCGGTCTATGTATTGAAGGGGGCATTCAGGGCGTGTGCACAGGCCACCGGGTACTCCCCTCCGCGAATGTCCCCCGGCCTGCGGCCTCCTCCTTTATTTCGCTGCGGGGAGCACCCGATGCCCTGTGCACAAAGGCGCGCGGCTGGTTCGCGACTGATCAACCAGTGCTCTGAACGATCACGTCGATGGTGGGTCCCTTTTCGCGAAATAAAGGAGGAGGCCGCAGGCCGGGGGACATTCGCGAAAAGGGACCCACCGTCGGCGGGATCGCGCCCTGAACAACAAACGCAACGAATCGAAAAGCAAGCATTCATTCCAGGAGACGACCATGACCCGAGACCCCGAACCCACCGGCTTCGCACAACTGACGGAGTTCGACGGCGCACGCAACGCCGCCATGCCACAGGATCGCCTGCGCGCCATCCGCCATGGGGCCGAAGGCCTGTGCGAGCGGCTGCTCGACGCGCCACCGGTGCGCTTTGCGCGTAGCTTCAACCTGCTGCGCATTCCTTACCCCGCATGGTTCGCCTTTACCGGCGTGTACTCGCAGCAGCTGCTCAAGCCGCACATGGTCCACCTGCTGGCGCGCACCGTGCTGATCCAGTACGACGACTTCGAGGGCCGCCTGCGCACGCTGCTGTTCACGCCGGCCGACTTCGAGGCCGGCAACGAAACGCCCTACTTCAAGCGCCTGAGCGAGCAGACGCCGAAGTTCCTGCACAAGGCCATCGCGCCGGTCTACCAGACCGTGCCGCAGGCGCTGGCGAGCTGCGGCATCGCGCCGGAGCAAGTCGACTACATCACCTACGACCACCTGCACACGCAGGACGTGCGCCGCTGGCTCGGCAACGCCGGCACGCCGGGCCTGCTGCCCAACGCAAGGCTGCTGGTGCACCGCCAGGAGCTCGCGAACGTGCAGGGCCTGCTGCCGATACAGGCCGAGTGGTACTGCCCGCGCGGCCTCGACGGCGTGCCGGCCGAACGCATCGTCGCCTTCGACGGCAGCATCCAGCTGGGCCGCGGTCTCGCTCTGGTGCACACGCCGGGCCACACCGAGGGCAACCATTCGCTGGTCTACCGCACCGGCGACGGCCTGCGCGTGAGCAGCGAGAACGGCGTGGCGGCCGACAGCTGGGCGCCTTTGCAGTCGCGGCACAACGGCATCCGCCGCTATGCGCAGGCCACGGGCGCGGAGGTGATCCTCAACGGCAACACGCAGGAGGGCAGCAACGACCAGTACCTCTCGATGGTGCTGGAGAAGACCCTCGCCGGCACCTCGTCCTCGCACGGGTTCAGCAACGTGGTGCCGTCGGCCGAATGCTCGCCGCACTGGCTGTTCCCGGGTGCGCCGGCCAGCCACCTGTGGGGCGAGACGAGCTTCGGCACGCCCACGGTCGCCTGAAGCATCTCGGGCAGGAACAACAGAAGGAGACACACGATGAACACCGCCACCCTCGACGCAGCGGATGCGCGCACCCCGGCAGCAGATGCCGCCGCACACGACGACGCCGCGCTCTTCCGCAGGATCACCTGGCGCCTGATGCCGCTGCTGTGCGCCTGCTACGTGCTGAACTACCTCGACCGCACCAACGTGGGCTACGCGCAGCTGCAGATGAAGGACCAGCTCGGCTTCGGCGACGCGGTGTTCGGCCTGGGCGCGGGCATCTTCTTCATCGGCTATGCAGTGTTCGAGATTCCGAGCAACCTGATGCTCGCGAAGATCGGCGTGCGCGCGACGCTGTTGCGCATCATGGGCCTGTGGGGGCTGGCGTCGGCGGCGATGATGTTCGCGACCACGCCCACGCAGTTCTATGTGCTGCGCTTTTTCATCGGCGTGTTCGAGGCCGGCTTCGCGCCGGGGGTGCTGTTCTACCTGACGCTGTGGTTCCCCTCGCACCGCCGCGCGCAGGCCACCGCGCTGTTCTTCATGGCCTTCGGCGCTGCGCCCATCGTGGCGGGGCCTATTGCCGGGCTCACGATGACGTATCTCGACGGAGTGCTATCGCTGCGCGGCTGGCAGTGGCTGTTCCTGCTCGAAGGAATTCCGAGCGTGCTGCTCGGCGTGGCGGCTTTCCGCTGGTTGTCGAACAGCCCGTCGCAGGCGGCCTGGCTGTCGCCGGCGCAGAAGCAGCGCGTGGCGCGCCTGCTGGCCGAAGACCAGGCCGCCCATGGCGCCACCGGGCGCCACACCTTCGGCGCGGCGATGCGCGACGCCCGCGTGTGGCTGATCGGCTTCATGTCGTTCCTGATCATCCTCGGCATCTATGCGCTGTCGTTCTGGCAGCCCACGATCCTGAAGTCGATGGGGCTCAGCGTGCTGCAGATCGGCTTCTATTCGGTCATTCCGGCGGTGGCAGGCATCGCGGCCAACATCGTCGTCGGGCGGCATTCAGACCGGCGCAAGGAGCGCCGCTGGCATTTCGCGCTGAGCGCGGTGGTGGGCGCGGCCGGGCTGGCGCTGACCACGCTGTTCATGCACAACGCCTTTGCCGCCGTGCTGTGCCTGGCACTGGCGGCCATGGGCATTTCCGCCGCGTTCACCGTGCTCTGGTCGGTGCCCGGCAATTTCATGTCGAAGAGCGCCGCGGCCGCGGGCATCGCGCTCATCAGCACCATCGGCGGCAGCGCGGGGCTGGTGGCGCCGATGATGGTCGGCGCGCTCAAGACGCTGACGGGCGGGTTCACCGCCAGCCTGTATGTGCTGAGCGGGGCGCTGGTGCTGTCGGCATTGCTCATGCTTGTGGCACTCCCGGCCAGCGCACTGGGCCGCACCAGGCACTGAGCAACGCCCCCGCCCAAGGCCCCAGGGTGGGGCCATGTCCCATTTCGGTGCACATATCTTGCATACCAGTTGGCACAGAAGCTGCTGGTATGCAGGTCATGGCCACCTCCGCATCCCAAATCAGTGCACGCATCATCGAAGCGGTGATGGCGCAGAAGCTCGCGCCGGGTTCGCGCCTGGGCGAGCAGCAGCTTGCGATGCTGTTCGACTGCAGCCGCACCATCGTGCGAGAGGCGCTCACGCGGCTGGCGGCGCGCGGCATCGTCACGGTGAGCGCACGGCGCGGCTGGTTCGTCATCGAGCCCTCGCAGGACGAGGCGCGCGAGGCCTTCGAGGCCCGGCGCGTCATCGAACTGGGGCTGATCCGCAGCGCGGGCAGCGCCGGCAAGATCGACAAGACCGCACTGCGCGAGCTGAAAGCGCACCTTCAGCGTGAAAAAGCCGCACTGAAAGAGAGCGACGTCGGCAACCGCAGCTTTCTGCTGGGCGACTTCCATGTGTGCCTGGCCGAATGCCTGGGCAACACGCTGCTGGCCGACACGCTGCGCGACTACACCGCGCGCACCACGCTGATCGCCATGCTCTACCAGTCCACGCACGACGCGGTGCAGTCGTGCGAAGACCACGTGCAGATCGTCGCGGCGCTGGAGCGCGGCGACCCCGCCGCCGCCGAGGCGCTGATGGCCGCGCACATCGGCACGGTGCAGTCGGCGCTGCGCGTGCAGGCGCCCGCCGATCCGCTCGCGCAGCTGCGCGATGCGCTGGCGCCGCTGCAGAACACGAACACCGCTGCCGCAGCAGCGCCCAAGGGCAAGCGCCGCAAGGCGACCGCATCCCCTGCTTCCGATTCTTCGACTTACCTAGGAGCCTTGCTATGACCTTCTCTTCTCCGTCCAAACGCCGCTTCGCGCTCGCACTGGCTTCGCTCGCCATGATGGCCGTCACGGGCGCCGCCCAGGCCCAGAACGCACTCGACAACGTGCTCAAGGCCAAGACCATCAAGATCGCCGTGCCGACCGACTACCCGCCCTACGGCTCGGTCGACAGGAACATGAAGCCCCAGGGCCTGGACATCGAGATGGCCGAGCTGATCGCCGCCAAGCTGGGCGTGAAGGTCGAGCTGGTGCCCGTGACCAGCGCCAACCGCATTCCGTACCTGCAGACCCGCAAGGCCGACCTCGTGATCTCCACGCTCGGCAAGAACGCCGAGCGCGAGAAGGTGATCGACTTCACCTCGGCCTACGCGCCCTTCTTCCAGGCCGTGTATGCGGCCAAGAGCATGAAGCTCACGAGCTTCGCCGACATGGCCGGCAAGACCGTCGCCGTGACGCGCGGCGCGATGGAAGACCAGGAACTGAACAAGGTAGCGCCGCCGAACGTCGACTACCGCCGCTTCGAGGACAACAACGCGACGATCGCGGCCTTCGTGGCCGGCCAGACGCAAACCATCGCGACCAGCGCGGCGGTCGCCGGCGACATGCTCGCCAAGAATCCGAAGGTGAGCGCCGAGTTCAAGCTGCTGCTGAAAGACAGCCCCTGCTTCGTCGGCGTCGCCAAGGGCGAAACCGCATTGAAGGCCAAGGTCAACGAGATCATTGCCGCCGCCAAGAAGGACGGCACGCTGGACGCCATGTCGAAGAAGTGGCTCGGCAAGGCCGCCGGCGACCTGCCGGTGTAATTGGCTCTCCCCCATGCTTCGCGCACCTCGTGTCGCTGCGCACACCCCCTCGCCGGGGCAACGCCTGCGGCCCGGCAAAGCCGGTTCCGCGGCGTTTCACGAACAGACTGACTTATGAACATCGAGTTTGATTTCGGCGCGGTGCTCTCCGAGTGGCCGCTGCTGCTTCGCGGCGTGGCGTGGACCATCGGCCTCACCGCCATCGGCACCGTGCTGGGCATGATCGTGGGCACCTTCTGCGCGTGGGCGCGTGCCAACGGCCCCGCATGGCTGCGCGCCATCGTGGGCACCTACGTGGAGCTGATCCGCAACACGCCCTTCATCGTGCAGCTGTTCTTCATCTTCTTCGGGCTGCCTGCGGCGGGCGTCAAGCTCACGCCGGAGACGGCGTCGATCATCGCGATGGTGATGAACCTCGGGGCCTACTCCACCGAGATCATCCGCGCCGGCATCGAGGCCACGCCCAAGGGGCAGATCGAAGCGGCCGTGAGCCTGGCACTCAGCAAGGCGCAGGTGTTCCTTCGGGTGGTGCTGCCGCCGGCACTCAAGAAGGTGTGGCCCGCCATGGTGAGCCAGATCATCATCGTGATGCTGGGCTCGGCCGTGTGCGGGCAGATCTCCACCGAGGAGCTGAGCTATGCGGCCAACCTCATCCAGAGCCGCAACTTCCGCGCCTTCGAGGCCTTCATCGTCGCCACGCTGATCTACCTGACCCTGGCGGTCGCGCTGCGGCGGCTGCTCAACTGGGCTGGGCCGAAATTCTTCTTCGGCCGCTGAACGCGGGAAAGCCACAAACACCATGGTCGATTTTTCCCTCTGGGACATCCTGCGCAACCTGCTGATGGCGCTGCGCTGGACTGTCGTGCTGTCGCTCATCGCCTTCATCGGCGGCGGGCTGGTCGGCGCCTTGCTGCTGTTCCTGCGCCTGCGTGGCGGCAGCGCCATGAACCGCGCCGTCGGCCTCTATGTGCAGCTGTTCCAGGGCACGCCGCTGCTGATGCAGCTGTTCCTCGCCTACTTCGGCATCGCGCTGTTCGGCGTCGACGTGTCGGCGTGGACCGCGGCCAGCGTGGCGCTCACGCTCTACACCAGCGCCTTTCTCACCGAGATCTGGCGCGGCTGCGTGGCCTCGATCCCCAAGGGCCAGTGGGAGGCCTCGGGCAGCCTGGCCCTGAGCTTCGCCGAGCAGATGCGCCATGTGATCCTGCCGCAGGCCGTGAAGATCGCGGTCGCGCCGACGGTGGGCTTCCTGGTGCAGGTGATCAAGGGCACGGCGCTCGCCTCGGTGATCGGCTTCGTCGAGCTCACCAAGGCCGGCAGCATGATTTCGAACGCCACCTTCAAGCCCTTCGTGGTGTTCAGCTGCGTGGCCCTGCTTTATTTCGTGCTGTGCTTCCCCGTGAGCCTGTACGCCAAGAACCTCGAGAGGAAGACCCATGGCCGCCGTGCTTGAACCGCAACAACAGCAACCCGCCACCTCGGTGGGCGCCCCCATCGTTCGCATCACCGCGCTGCGCAAGTCCTACGGCACCAACGAAGTGCTGAAGGGCATCGACCTCGACGTGAAGCGCGGCGAGGTGATCGCCATCATCGGCAAGAGCGGCTCGGGCAAGAGCACGCTGCTGCGCTGCATCAACGGGCTCGAGGTGTTCCAGGAAGGTTCGCTCACCGTCGACGGCAAGCCGCTGCTGCACGAAAGCACCATGGCCATGCGCGAACTGCGCCAGCGCGTGGGCATGATCTTCCAGAGCTTCAACCTGTTTCCGCACCTCACGGTCGGCAAGAACGTGATGCTCGCGCCCACGCTGGTGAAGAAGCGCGGCGGCATGGAGGCGGCCTCGCAGGCGCGCAAGCTGCTCGACCGCGTGGGGCTGGCCGAGAAGTTCGACGCCATGCCCGACCAGCTTTCGGGCGGCCAGCAGCAGCGCGTGGCCATCGCGCGCGCACTGGCAATGGAACCGGCCGTGTTGCTGTGCGACGAGATCACCTCGGCGCTCGACCCCGAACTGGTGGGCGAGGTGCTGCGCGTGGTGGAATCGCTGGCCGACGAGGGCATGACGCTGCTGATGGTGACGCACGAAATGAGCTTCGCGCGCAAGGTCAGCGACCGCGTGATCTTCATGCACCAGGGCCGCGTGCACGAGATGGGGCCGCCGGCGGAGCTGTTCGGCAATCCGCAGACGGCGGAGCTGAAGCAGTTCCTGTCGTCGCTGCACGATTGAGCCGCGGCCGTGGGCGGCTGCTATCCTTCGCCCATGGCCTGCCTGCGTACCGCGTCCATTATTCGACCCATCCGGAAGACGGTGGGTTAGCGCGCGGCACTTTGAACGACACATCAGGTACTCGCCATGCAACCCGCCCCACGAGGCGGGTTTTTCGTTTCCTGGGGCATTTTTCTTCCACCCTTCAGGAGATCGAAATGACACCACTCCCCCGCCCCGGGCTGCACATGGTCTGCGGCAAGATCGGCGCCGGCAAGTCCACGCTCACGCGGCAGCTCGCCGCCGCGCCGGGCACGGTGCTGATCAGCGAAGACGCGTGGCTCGCTGCTCTGTACCCCGACGAGATCCGCGAGCTGCCCGACTACGTGCGTTGCGCCGGCCGACTGAAGCAGGCCATGGCGGGCCACGTGGCCGACCTGCTCTCAGCCGGCATGTCGGTCGTGCTCGACTTTCCCGCCAACACGGTGGCCAGCCGCCAGTGGATGCGCGGCATCTTCGAGGCGGCCGGCGCGGCGCACAGGCTGCACTTTCTCGACGTGCCCGACGCAGTCTGCAAGGAGCGCCTGCGCGCGCGCAACGCGAGTGGCACGCATCCCTTCGAGACGACGGACGCGCAGTTCGACCAGATCAGCAGCCACTTCGCCGCGCCTTCGCCGCAGGAAGGCTTCGACGTCCTCAGGCATGCCTGAGGCCGGCGCCGCTATGCTCTGGCCCCGATGCAGATCGAACAAGCCAAGCCCTCCGAGGCCGCCACCGTAGCGGCCGTACTGAACGAAGCCGCCCGGTGGATCGCCGCCGAAGGCCGTCCGCTGTGGTCGGCCGCCGACGTCGCCTTCGAGCGCATCCAGCGCGACACCGATGCCGGCAGCTACTTCATCGCACGCGATGGCGGCGGTGCGGCCGGCGTGATGCGGCTCGACCTGGAAGACCCCGGTTTCTGGCCCGAGATGGAAGCCGGCACCTCGCTCTACGTGCACAAGCTCGCCGTGAGCCGAGCCTGGGCGGGACGCGGCGTTTCCGTGCGGCTGCTGGAGTTCGCACGCGAACGCGCCGTGCAGCTCGGCCGCCCGCACCTGCGGCTGGACTGCGTGGCCGACCGCGCGCCGCTGCGCTCGCTGTACGAGCGCTTCGGGTTTTCGCTGCACAGCGTGATCCGCAAGGGCGAAAGAGGCGAGCGCTCCTTCGCGCGTTACGAGATGCAGCCGGGAGCCGCCGGCGTCCCGCCGGACGCCGGGAAACTTCAGCCCTGTGGCAAGCTCGGAACCGTATGAACCACCGCAACCTGCCCCCCACCTCCCGCCGCCGGGTGCTGCGCGCGTTGCTGGGCGCCGCAGCCCTGCAGGCGCCCTTCGCGGCGCTGGCCGGCTTCAATTTCTTCACGAGCGAATACACCGCCACCCGCGACGAGCTGCAGGTGCAGATCGCCAAGCGTTTTCCGGTGGCTGAGCGCTATGCCGAGATCTTCATGGTCGGGCTGCGCGATCCGCAGCTGGGTTTGGACGAACGCAACAATCGCGCAGCCATCACGGCCACGCTGACCATCGCGAGCCCGCTGCTGGCGGCGTCGCCGGTGCAGGGCGTGGTGTCGGTCAGCAGCGCACTGAAGTACGACGCAGCCGCGCGCGCGCTGCGGCTCGACCAGCCCAAGGCCGAGCGCATCGAACTGCAGGGTATCGAAGGCCGCGATGCCGAGCGGCTGCAAAAGATCGGCGCGCTGGTCGCACAAGAGCTTCTGCAGGGCCAGGTGCTGCGCAGCTTCACGGCCAACGAACTGACGGTCGGGCGCAAGACCTACGAGATCGGCGACATCACTGTGCAAGACGACGGCATCAAAGTGCAGCTCAAATGAAATACGCCCTCCTCGCCTCCGCCCTGCTCGTCGCCGGCTGCGCCGCCATCGCACCCACGGCCAAGCAGCACTTCGACCTCGAAGCCCACCGCGGCGGACGCGGGCTGGCACCCGAGAACACGCTGGCCGCGTTCTCCAACGCCATCGACCTGGGCGTGACCACGCTCGAACTCGACATCGGGCTCACGGTCGATGGCGTGGTCGTGATCTCGCACGACACCTCGCTCAACCCCGACCACACGCGCGACGCCAGCGGCGCCTGGCTGCCACCGAACAGCGGCGCGTCGATCCGCTCGCTCACGCTGGCGCAGCTGCAGACCTACGACGTGGGCCGCCTCAATCCGGCGAGCAACTACGGCAAGCAGTTCGCGCTGCAGCAGCCGCGCGACGGCGAGCGCATCCCGACGCTGGCCGCGCTGTTCGCGCAGGTGCAGGCGCGCGGCGCCGACGCGGCGACGGTGCGCTTCAACATCGAGACCAAGATCGACCCGACCAAGCCGGAGGAAACCGCCGCGCCCGAGCCGATGGTGCGTGCGCTGCTCGCCGAGATCGACAAGGCGAAGATGACCGACCGCGTGACGATCCAGAGCTTCGACTGGCGCACGCTGGCGCTGGTCGGCCGGCTCGCGCCGCAGTTGCCGCGCGCCTACCTCACGACGGCCCGCACGCTGAAGGACAGCCGCTGGACGGCCGGCCACGACGCGGCGGGTTTCGCGTCGGTGCCGCAGATGGTCAGGGCCGCTTCGGCCAATGCACCCGGGCCGGTGATCTGGTCGCCGGCCTTCGCCGACCTCACGCCCACCGTCATCAAGGAAGCGCAGAAGCTCGGCTTGAAGGTGCTGCCCTGGACGGTGAACCAGCGCGCCGACATGCAGCGGCTGATGGACTGGGGCGCGGACGGGATCATCACCGACTACCCGGACATCCTGCGCGACCTGATGCGAGAGCGCGGGCTGTCGCTGCCGCCGCCCGGGAAGACCACGCCATGAGCGCCGCATCGCAGCTCGACGCCATCGCCGCGCGCATCGCGGCGCTGCGCACCGACTCCGGCGGCTCCGTCACCACGCTGTCGAACGAAGCACGCAACAGCACCGAATTGCTCGGCGCCCTGCCCCCGCGCTATGGCGAGGTGCTGCTGAGCCTGCTCGACCGGCTGGAGTCGAGCGCGCTCTTCAGCGAGGAAAGCTGCTCCTTCAGCCAGAAGGACCTGCTCGACAACCTGCAGGTGTGGCTGGACAAGGCCCGCGGCCAGCTGGTGTCTTAGGGCACGGGTTTATCATCCCGCCCCATGCGCACCCTGCTGCTCGCCCTCATGATCGTCCTGCTGCCCATCCGCGGCTGGCTGGGCGACGCGATGGCGGTCGAGATGGTGCGGCATTCGCTGACGGCTGCGACAGCAGCCGTCTCGATGGCCAGCACGGCCACCGAGGCCCATTGCCATGAGGCGATGGAGGCCGGCAACGGCATGGACATGTCCGGCCATGACAGCCACGACGACAGCGGCGCCGACCACGGGGGCTGTGGCACCTGCACCGCCTGCCAGGTCTGCCACACCGTGGCGCTCGGCGGCATGCCCCTCGTGGACATCGTGCATAGCGCGCCCCAGGCGCCGCCAGCGGCACACGCGGCCCGCTTCGCCAGTGCAGAGCCCGTTGCGGGCCTGAAGCCGCCCATTTCCTGATCTCCCTGCCCGTAGTCCGTCCGCGGTGAGCCCGTTCCGGCTCGCGGCGTCCGTCGTATTGCTCATGGAGATCGAGCGTGAACCCCTTTGTTGGCCGGCAGCCTGCCGGCATCCATCGCTATCGCAAGCGCAGCGGCCTGCGTCCGCCCGGCGCCCGCAGGCCCCGGCTTTCATTCCTCAGGACCGGCGCCGTGCTGGCCGCAGCGCTGGCATTGGCCGGCTGCGCCAGCCTCGCGCCTGACGGCGGCAGCGCCGACGTGCAGGCGCTGGTCGACGGCAACCCGCTGATGGCAGGCGCCACGGCCCAGCGCGCACCGGATGAGGCCTCGCGCAAGCGCATCGGCGAGCTGCTCGCCGGGCCGCTCGACGCCGAGGCCGCCGTGCGCATCGCGCTGGCCAGCAGCCCGCGCGTGCAGGACGCCTTCGCCACCCTGCAGCTCAGCGATGCCGACCGCGTGCAGGCGCAGAGCCTGCCGAACCCGGTGTTCGCCTTCGGCCGCCTGACCGAGGGCAGCGAGCGCGAGATCGACCGGCTGCTGAGCTTCAACGTGGTGGGCCTGCTCACTCTGCCATGGCAGGCGCGCTGGGCCGGCCAGCGGCACGAGTCGGCCAAGCTGCAGGCCGCGCAGAGCGTGCTGGTGCTGGCCGCCGACACGCGCCGCGCCTGGGTGCGCGCGGTGGCCGCGCAGCAGAGCGTGGTCTACCTGCGCGACGCGAGGGAGGCCACCGAAGCCGGTGCCGAACTCGCGCACCGCATGGCCCAGGTCGGCAACTGGAGCGCGCTGCAGCGCACGCGCGAGCAACTGCTGCTGGCCGATGCATCCGCGCAGCTCGCCCGTGCCGAACAGGCGGCCGTCGCCTCGCGCGAACAGCTCACCCGGCTGCTCGGACTGAGCGGCGACCGCGCCGCCAGGTACACCCTGCCCGACCGCCTCCCGCCGCTGCCCAAGGCAGCGCCCGAACTCGGCGACGTGCAGGCGCTCGCGTTGCGCGACCGGCTCGACGTGCGCTCGGCCCAGGCGCAGAACACGGCCATGGCCGGCTCGCTCGGTCTCACGCGCGCCACGAGCGTGATCAACGCGATGGAGCTCGGCGTTGCGCACAACAGCAAGTTCGACAACGGCGCCGACCGCTCGCACAGAACGCAGCGCGGCTTCGAGCTGGAGCTGCCGATTCCGATCTTCGACTGGGGCCAGGCACGCAGCGGACGCGCCGAGGCGCTGTACATGCAATCGGCCGCCCGCGTGCGCAACGTGGGCGTGCTGGCCGCGAGCGAGGCGCGCGAGGCATGGCAGGGCTGGAACACCGCCTACGCCCTCGCCCGCCGCTACCGCGACGAGGTGCTGCCGCTGCGCAAGAAGGTCAACGAGGAGATGGTGCTGCGCTACAACGGCATGCTCGCGAGCGTGTGGGAGCTGCTCGGCGAGACGCGCGCCAGCATGCTCGCGGTGAACGCGGGCATCGAGGCGCAGCGCGATTTTTGGCTGGCGGACACCGATCTGCAGCTGGTACTCACGGGGAGTTCGCCCGGTGGCATGACGGCGCTGCAGACCGCTGCGGCCGGTGACGCCCCCGCCACGGGAGGCCACTGACATGAACCGCCGCAACTTCTTCGCAGGCGCGGCCACCGCCGTCGCCGCAACCACCGTAAGCCGTGTGGCCATGGCCGCGCTGCCCGAACCGGTGTCGCAGGGCTCCACCGCCACCGCGCCGCCGCTCGTGCCGCCGAACGGCCGCTCCTACAACCCCGTCGTCACGCTCAACGGCTGGACGCTGCCCTGGCGCATGAACGCCGGTGTCAAGGAATTCCACCTCGTCGCCGAACCCGTCGTGCGCGAGATGGCGCCCGGCTTCAAGGTCAACATGTGGGGCTACAACGGCCAGTCGCCCGGCCCGACCATCGAGGTGGTCGAAGGCGACCGCGTGCGCATCTTCGTGACCAACCGGCTGCCCGAGCACACCACGGTGCACTGGCACGGCCAGCGCCTGCCCAACGGCATGGACGGCGTGGGCGGCATCACGCAGCCGCACATTCCGCCGGGCAAGACCTTCGTCTACGAGTTCACCGCACGCCGCCCCGGCACCTTCATGTACCACCCGCATGCCGACGAGATGGTGCAGATGGCGATGGGGATGATGGGCTTCTGGGTCACGCACCCGAAGGCCGAGCATCCGCTGATCGAGAAGGTCGACCGCGACTTCTGCTTCCTGCTCGGCAGCTTCGACGTGGAGCCCGGCAGCGCCACGCCCAAGGTCAACACCATGACCGACTTCAACATCTGGAGCTTCAACAGCCGCGTGTTCCCCGCCATCGACACGCTCAACGTGCGAAAGGGCGACCGCGTGCGCATCCGCGTGGGCAACCTCACGATGACCAATCACCCGATCCACATTCACGGCCACGAGTTCGAGGTGACCGGCACCGACGGCGGCCCCGTGCCGCGCACCGCGCGCTGGCCCGAGGTGTCGGTGGACGTGGCGGTGGGCCAGATGCGGCAGATGGAATTCATCGCCGACGAGGAAGGCGACTGGTCGCTGCACTGCCACAAGGCGCACCACACCATGGGACCGATGGGGCACGACGTGCCGACCATGATCGGCGTGGACCACAAGGGCGTGGCCGAGAAGATCCGCAAGCTCGTGCCCGACTACATGGTGATGGGCGACAAGGGCATGGCCGACATGGGCGAGATGGAAATGCCCATTCCCGACAACACGGTGCCGATGATGACCGGCACCGGCCCCTTCGGCTCGGCCGAGATGGGCGGCATGTTCACGCTGCTGAAGGTGCGGCGCGACCAGAAGCCCGGCGACTACCGCGACCCGGGGTGGTTCAGGCACCCGCCCGGCACGGTCGCGCGCGAAGTGCCGGACGCGAACCTGCCGCCGGCCATGCGCAAGTCGCCCGCGCCCCCGAAGGACGGCAGCCCCGATGCAACCGTGCGCAAGCCTTCCGGGCACGGCGCGCACAACCACTGATCCCTTTCATTTTTTCTGGAGCTCGCACCATGAACAAGACATTCAAGTCCATCGCCGCAGGCCTCGCGCTCGCAGCAGTCGCCACAGCCTCGCTGGCTCACGAAGGCCACAGCGCCCACCCGAAAAGCGCCGCCGCGCTCGCCCCCGAGCAGAAGGCCTGGGGCATCGCGGGCAAAGCTAGCGCCGTGAAGCGCACCATCGACATCGCAATGGCCGACGACATGACCTTCACGCCCTCGGTCATCGAAGTGCGCGAAGGCGACACCATCCGACTGCGCCTGAAGAACCGCGGCAAGGAACTGCACGAACTCGTGCTCGGCACCATCGCCGAGATCGAGGCGCACGCGGCCATGATGAAGAAATTCCCGGACATGGAGCACGACGATCCATGGATGGTGCACGTGCCCGCCGGCAAGACCGGCGACATGGTCTGGACCTTCAACCGCGCGGGCGACTTCGACTTTGCCTGCCTCGTGAAGGACCACTACGAACTCGGCATGGCCGGCCGCATCCGCGTGCAGGGCCGTCGCTGAATCGACCAGCAACCAACGAAAGCAGATCATCATGAAGAAACTGTTCACCGCACTCTCCGCCGCCCTGCTCGCCGCAGCTGCCTTCGCGCAGACCGCCTTGCCATCCGTTGAAGGCGAGGTCCGCAAGATCGACACCGACGCAAAGAAGATCACGCTGAAGCACGGCGACATTCCCAACCTCGAAATGACCGGCATGACGATGGTCTTTCGCGTGAGCGACCCTGCGTTGCTCACCAAGGTGAAGCCGGGCGACAAGGTGAAGTTCACGGCCGACAAGGTCGATGGCGCGCTCACGGTGCTGTCGATCGCACCGGCGAACTGACGCTCGGCATGTCGGCCGGCCCTATGGCTTGAAGCGGCCCGGATCGAACGGGCCAAGCGGTATCTCCGCCGCAACGCCCGCGAGCAGTTGAGCCGCCAGACGCCCCGTGCGCGCCGAGCCGCACAGGCCCACATGGCCATGCCCGAAGGCCAGGACGATGTCGGCGCTGGCCGCGGCCGGGCCGATGCAGGGCAGTCCGTCGGGCAGGCTCGGGCGATGGCCGAGCCAGTGCTTCGTCGGCGATGCACCCGCTGCGAGCGCGGGAAACATCGATTGCAGATGCCGGTGCAGGATCTCGGCGCGGCGCCAGTCGGGCGCCGCTTCGAGGCCGGCAATCTCGACCTGCCCCGCCGCGCGCAGGCCGCCGTCCATCCAGTGGGCGATGAGCTTGCCGTCGGCCACCATCGTCGGCGTGCGCGGGCCGGCCGCGGCGTCTTCGACGACTACGTGGTAGCCGCGCTCGGACTCCAGCGGCACCGCGGAGCCGGCCGCTGCCGCGAGCGGGCCCGAGCGCGCACCGGCGCAGATGGCGGCGCCGTCGCAGGCGATGTCGCCGGCCTCGGTGCGCACTGCGCGCAGCCGCCCGCCCTCGATGAGAAAGCCCGTCGCGCGGGCGGTGATGCGTTCGGCGCCCGCATCGAGCGCATGCCGCGCCAATGCAGCCACGTAGGCGCCCGGATTGCGGCAATGGCCGGCTTCGGGCACGAAGATACCGAGCGTGTAGCGCGCGTCCAGATCGGGCTCGCGGCGGCGCAGTTCGTCTTCGCTCCACTCGTTCCACTGGATGCCCGCACGCCGGCGCACGCGCCAGCCCAGCGCGTCGCCATCGAACTCCGCGCGCGAGCGATAGGCATGCAGCAGCCCGCGCCGCTCGATGAGCTGCGGCACGCCGGCCTCGGCCGCGAGTTGCGCGTGCAGCGCGGGCGCATCGACCAGCAGCGTGCGCAGCGCGTCGGCCGTGCGCTGCACGCGCGCCTCGGTCCAGCCCGAAGCCAGGTAGCGCAGCAACCACGGCAAGGCGCACGGCAGGTAGCGCCAGCGCAAGGCGAGCGGACCCAGCGGGTCGGCCAGCCAGCCCGGCACCTTGCGCCAGGCGCCCGGCAACGCGGGCGGCACCACGGAGTGCGATGACAGCCAGCCGGCATTGCCGTAGCTCGTGGCCTGCGGGCCGCCCGGTTCGCCGGGCTCCAGCACCGTCACGCGCAGGCCCGCGCACAGCGCCTCGATGGCGGTGGCGCTGCCCACCGCGCCCGCGCCGATCACCACCACATGGCGGCGTCCGACGCCGGGAGAGAAACTTCTTGCAACCGTCATGGCAAGGATCGTAGAGGGTGCGGTCCCATAATCGGCCGCCATGCCAGCCTCAGTTTCCGCTCCCTCCCAATCCGCCGGTTCCATCACCGACGTCGCCGGCATCGAAGTCGGCCATTTCTCCGACACCCGCCGCCCCACCGGCTGCACCGTGGTCATGGCGCGCGACGGCGCGGTGGCCGGCGTGGACGTGCGCGGCGCTGCTCCCGGCACGCGCGAGACCGACCTGCTTTCGCCCGGCAACCTCGTGCAGCAGGTGCACGCGGTGATGCTCGCGGGCGGCAGCGCCTGGGGCCTCGCGGCCGCCGACGGCGCCATGCGATGGATGGAGGAACGCAACATCGGCATGGACGTGCGCTTCGGCACCCTGCCCATCGTGCCGGCCGCCGTGCTGTTCGACCTGCCCATGGGCGACGCGCGCATCCGCCCCGATGCCGCCGCCGGCTACGCGGCCTGCGAAGCCGCGAGCACCGCGGCGCCCGCCGAAGGCAACGTGGGCGCGGGCACCGGCGCACTGGTGGGCAAGCTCTTCGGCGTGAACCGTGCGATGAAGGGTGGCGTCGGCACCGCGTCAGTCACGGTCGGCGGCGTCACGGTCGGCGCGCTGATCGCGGTCAACTCGCTGGGCGACGTGATCGACCACAACACCGGCCAGCCCGTGGCCGGCGCACGCACCGAAGACGGCAAGGCGCTGCTCGACACGCGCCGCGCGCTGCTGCGTGGCGACAGCCCCAAGCCGCTGCTGGCAGGCACCAACACCACCATCGGCGTGATCGCCACCGACGCGGTGCTGACCAAGGTGCAGGCCAATCGGCTCGCCATGGTCGCGCACGACGGGCTGGCGCGCGCCATCAACCCGGTGCACACCATGAGCGACGGCGACACGCTGTTCGCGCTGGCCACCGGCCGCGTGCCGCTCAAAGGCAGTGCGCCGGGCATGACGGTGCTCAGCACCATGGCGGCCGAGGCCGTCGCGATCGCCACGCTGCGCGCGGTGCACGCAGCGCGGTCCGTGACGGTAGGCGAGCTGCACATTCCCTGCGCGGCCGATCTCGCCACGCCGCGCAGCTGAACACGGAAGAGACACCATGGCGTTTCCCAGAACCTTGAAACTGATCCTGCTGTCGACCCGCGACCTGATCGCCTCGGCCGGGCCAATCGTGTTCATCGTGATCGGCCTGCTGATCGCCGCCTACTGGTGGCTGCAGCCACAGCCGCCCAAGCACGTCACGCTCGCCACCGGCCCCACGGGCAGCGCCTATGCACAGTTCGGCAAGCACTACGCGGAAGCGCTCAAGCGCGCCGGCATCGAGGTGGAGCTCAAGCCCACGTCGGGCTCCACCGAGAACCTGCAACTGCTGCGCACCGGCGGCGCCGACGTAGGCTTCGTGCGCGGCGGCAGCGCCGACCCGGTGGCCGACGAAGAAGCCGGCCTGACCTCGCTCGGCAGCCTGTTCTACGAGCCGATCTGGCTGTTCTACCGCGCCGACTCGGCGCAGAAGATCGACCGCAAGACCGGCACGCTGACATCGCTCACGCAGCTGCGCGGCCTGCGCGTGAACGTCGACCTGCCGGGCAGCGGCCTGCCCGACATCATGGAGCGGATGCTCAAGGCCAACCATCTGGGCCCCGACGACCTGCTGCTGTCGAACCTCGAGCAGGCGGCGGCGGCCGAAGCGCTGCAGGCCGGGCTGCTCGATGCCATCGTGCTGTCTTCGGCGCCGCAGTCGCCGCAAGTGCAGCGGCTGCTGCGCTCGGACGACATCAAGCTCCTGGACTTCGGCCAGGCCGATGCCTACTCGCGGCGCTTTCCGTTCCTCTCGGCAGTGACGCTGCCGCGCGGCGTGGTCGACCTGTCGAAAGACCTGCCGCCGCACGACGTGTCGCTGCTCGCGGCCACCACCTCTCTGCTGTCGCGCGAGGAAACGCACCCCGCTCTGCGCCAGCTGTTCGCGCAGGCGGCGCAGTCGATCCACGGCGGCGCCGGCTGGTTCAACCGGGCGCGCGACTTTCCCAACACCCGCACCAGCGAACTGCCGGTGAGCCCCGAGGGCGACCGCGCCATCAACGGCACGCCGCCGGTCTGGCAGCGCTACCTGCCGTTCTGGGCCAGCAACCTGGTCGAGCGCATGTGGCTGGTGCTGGGCGGCCTGCTGGTGCTGATGCTGCCGCTGAGCCGCGTGGTGCCGCCGCTGTACCAGTTCCGCGTGCGACGGCGCGTGTTCCGCTGGTACGCGCGGCTGCGCGACATCGAGGCCAAGGTCGATGCGAAGCAAGGCGAGCAGAAGGCGCTGCTGGACGACCTCGACCAGCTCGACCGCACGGTCAACAAGGTGGCCGTGCCGCTGTCGTATGCCGACGAGCTCTACGCGCTACGCAACAACATCTATGCGGTGCGCAAGCGGGTGCTGGCCAGGACGTCGCAAGGCGCTGCCGCACCGACGGCCGCGGCGAACGATGCCGGCTGATGGGGCCCTGCTTCCGGCCTTGCGCACGCTGATCGATTTTGCGCAGCCGCGCAGCGACGGCGCGAGCCGGCTGCGCCTGGCTTTCGGCGCGCCGTCGCGCGTGCTGGTGGCGCGGACTGCCGGCGAGGTGCGGCCGGTGCTGGAGGCTGTCGAGGCGCTGGCGCGCGAGGGGCGCTGGTGCGTGGGGTACCTACGCTACGAGGCCGCGATGGCGTTCGATCCTGCGTTGGCCGTGCACGAAGCCGACGGCCCGCTGGCATGGTTCGGCGTGCATGACGAAGTGCTGCCCTGGCCGGAAGATTCGCCCGCGATGCCGCCGGTCGAATGGCAAGGCAGCCTCTCGCGCGAGTCCTTCGACCGGCGCATGCAGGCCATCCACCGCGCAATTGCGGACGGCGAGCTCTATCAGCTCAACTACACCGCCGCATTGCATGCTGAATTCCACGGCGACGCGCGCGACTGGTTCCTCGCGCTGCGGCAGGCGCAGCCCGGTGGCTACAGCGCCTTCATCGACATCGGCGAAGAACAGGTGCTTTCGGTGTCACCCGAACTCTTCTTCGACTGGCACGGCGACCGCATCCTGGCGCGCCCCATGAAGGGCACGGCCCCGCGCGGCGCGACACCGGCCGAAGACGCAGCGCTGGCACAGCGGCTGCGCACCGTGCCGAAGGAGCGGGCCGAGAACGTGATGATCGTGGACCTGATCCGCAACGACCTGTCGCGCGTGGCACAGCCCTTCTCGGTGCGCGTGCCGCGGCTCTTCCATACCGAGGCGCTGCCGACGGTGTGGCAGATGACGTCGGATGTCGAAGCGCTCGTGCGCGAGGGCATCACGCTGGCCGACGTGTTCGGGGCGCTGTTCCCGTGTGGCTCGATCACCGGCGCGCCCAAGGTCAGCGCGATGCGGCTGATCCGCGAGCTGGAGCCCGAGGCGCGCGGCGTGTACTGCGGCGCGGTCGGCGTGGTGCGGCCCGGCGGCCATGCGACCTTCAATGTGCCGATCCGCACCGTGACGCTGCGCGGCACCGAGGCGCGCTGCGGCATCGGCAGCGGCATCACGGCCGATGCGCGGGCGGACGCCGAGTGGGAGGAATGGCGCCACAAGCGGGCCTTCCTGGGCCAGACGGCGAACCCGCCGTTCGAGCTGCTCGAAACCCTTGCGCTGGTTGGAGGCGAGCTGCGCGATGCGCCCGCACACCTTGCGCGCATGGCGGCCGCGGCAGCGCATTTCGGCCGCGCGTGGAGCGAAGCACTCGTCACCGTATGCCTCGATCGACTCAAGGCACAGCACGCCACCGGCACATGGCGCGTGCGCCTGCTGCTCGATGCGCAAGGCGCGCCGCGCGCCGAAGCCTTTGCGATGGAGGCGCCACCCGCGCGTGTGCAACTGCAACTGGCCACGCGCGCGTTCGACGAGGCCGACAGCGACTTCACCCGCTTCAAGACCACCCGCCGCGCCCACTACGAGGCCTTTGCGCCCACCGCCGCGGGCGTGTTCGACACGCTCCTGTGGAACCGCGATGGCGAGATCACCGAATGCACGCGCGGCAACATCGCCCTGCTGCTCGACGGCCGCTGGGTCACACCGCCCTTGCACTGCGGCCTGCTGAACGGCGTCGGCCGCGCCAACCGGCTGCGCAGCGGCCAGCTTGCCGAAGCCGTCGTGCGGGTGAACGATCTGCCACGCGTGCAGGCCATTGCCTTCGTGAACAGCCTGCGCGGCTGGCTCGATGCCGACCTGCACTCTTCGCAAAAATAGTTCGTCAAAGCGCTTGACTTGGAGCGCGCTCTAACTTCGAGAATCAACGCCATGGAAACCAGTCTGACCATCGCGGAAGTCGCGCAGCGAACCGGCCTCACGGCCTACACGCTGCGCTACTACGAACGCATCGGGCTGATTGCCGCGGTGGCGCGTGCACCGGGCGGTCAGCGGCGCTATGCGAGCGCCGACATGGACTTGCTGGATTTCCTGTTGCGCCTGCGCGAGACCGGCATGTCCATCCAGGGCATGCAGGCCTTCGTCAGGCTTCGAAACCGGGGGGACGCCAGCGTCGGCGAACGGCGCGAGATGCTCGAACAGCACCTCGCGGAAGTTCAGGCCCGGGTGGCGGCGCTGCAGCAATCGATGCAGGCGCTGTCGCTCAAGATCGACCACTACCGCGCGGTCGAGAAGACGAAGAAGCGTCCTCCTTCATCGGGCACTGCCCCAGAAGGAAAGACGAGCAATGACGAACACACCGAACCAGGGCCACAACGACAATCTGCGCTACACGCGTGGCCTGGCCAAGCTTCACGAGATCGACGGTGAAGGCGGCGTCAAGGTGGTCGAGAGCCTGGCCGACATCGCGCCAGACTTTGGCCGCCTGGTGATCGAGTTTCCGTTCGGCGACATCTACTCGCGCCCCGGCCTCGACCTGCGCTCCCGCGAGATCGCGACGGTGGCTGCGCTCACAGCCATGGGCAATGCGGCGCCGCAGCTGAAGGTGCACATCCAGGGTGCGCTGAACGTCGGCGCAACGCGCACCGAGGTTGTCGAGGTCATCATGCAGATGGCGGTGTATGCGGGCTTTCCGGCGGCGCTCAACGGCCTGTTTGCGGCACGCGAGGTGTTCGCGGCCGACGATGAAAAAAGCGCGCAGTCCTTTGCGGAACCGCGCGCTCTTGCCGAAACGAACTGAGGGGTTATTCGCAGGCCGTCGTGCCCCCACCCCAACCCTCCCCCAGCGGGGGAGGGAGCAAATCCAGGAACACCGAGGAACCGGCTCTGCCGGGCCTCAGGTGTTGCCCCCGGCAGGGGGTAGGCGCGCGCGACACGAAGTGCGCGCAGCCTGGGGGCGAGCCCTACTTCAAGGCCTTGTAGCGCATGCGCTTGGGCTTTGCGCCTTCTTCGCCGAGGCGCTTCTTCTTGTCGGCTTCGTACTCCTGGTAGTTGCCGTCGAAGAAGGTCCACTGGCTGTCGCCTTCGGCGGCCAGGATGTGGGTGGCGATGCGGTCGAGGAACCAGCGGTCATGGCTGATCACCATGACCGTGCCGGCGAACTCGAGCAGCGCGTCTTCGAGCGCGCGCAGCGTTTCCACGTCGAGGTCGTTCGACGGTTCGTCAAGCAGCAGCACGTTGCCGCCCGCGATCAGCGTCTTGGCAAGGTGCAGGCGGCCGCGTTCACCACCCGACAGCGTACCGACCTTCTTCTGCTGGTCGGCCCCGTTGAAGTTGAAGCGGCCCGCATATGCGCGGCTGGCCATCTGGAACTTGCCGACGTTGATGATGTCCAGGCCGTTCGAGATGTCTTCCCACACGGTCTTCTGGTTGGCCAGCTCGTCGCGGTGCTGGTCGACGAAGGCCATCTTCACGGTCTGGCCGATGACGACCTCGCCCGAATCGGGCTTTTCCTTGCCCGCTAGCAGCTTGAAGAGCGTCGACTTGCCTGCGCCGTTCGGGCCGATGATGCCGACGATGGCGCCCGGCGGCACGGTGAAGCTCAGGTTGTCGATCAGCATGCGGTCGCCGAAGGACTTGCTGACGCCGTGGAACTCGAACACCTGCTGACCCAGCCGCTCGGCCACAGGAATGAAGATTTCCTGCGTCTCGTTGCGCTTCTGGTATTCCATGTCGCTCAGCTCTTCGAAGCGGGCCAGGCGCGACTTGCTCTTGGCCTGGCGTGCCTTCGGGTTCTGGCGCGACCACTCGAGTTCCTTCTTCAGGGCCTTGGCGTGGGCTTCTTCGCTCTTTTGCTCCTGCGCCAGGCGTTCGCCCTTCTGCTCGAGCCAGGTGCTGTAGTTGCCCTTCCAGGGAATGCCGCGACCGCGGTCCATTTCCAGGATCCACTCGGCCGCGTTGTCCAGGAAGTAGCGATCGTGGGTGATGGCCACCACGGTGCCCGTGAAGCGCTGCAGGAACACTTCGAGCCACTCCACCGATTCGGCGTCCAGGTGGTTGGTCGGTTCGTCGAGCAGCAGCATGTCGGGCTTGGACAGCAGCAGGCGGCACAGCGCCACGCGGCGTTTTTCGCCGCCTGACAGCAGGCCGATCTTCGCGTCCCACGGCGGCAGGCGCAGCGCGTCGGCGGCGATTTCCAGCTGATGCTCGGAATCGGTGCCGGCAGTCGCGATGATGGCTTCGAGCTGGGCCTGCTCGGCGGCCAGCGCGTCGAAGTCGGCGTCTTCGGCACCGTAGGCGATGTACACCTCTTCGAGGCGCGCTTTGGCCGCAAACACCGCGCCCATGGACTCTTCGACCGATTCGCGCACCGTGTGCTCGGTGTTGAGCTTGGGTTCCTGCTCCAGATAGCCGATCGTCATCCCCGGCATGGGCAGCGCCTCGCCCTCGAACTCCTTGTCCACACCCGCCATGATCTTGAGCAGCGTGGACTTGCCCGAGCCGTTCAGGCCGAGCACGCCGATCTTGGCGCCGGGGAAGAAAGAGAGCGAAATGTCTTTCAAGAGCTGCCGCTTGGGCGGCACCGTCTTGCTGACGCGGTTCATCGAATAGACGTATTGAGCCATCTGGGAATAGTTACCTTGGGTACAAAGATTCGGGGGAAAGCGCGGTCGCCAGAAAGAAGCCCTTGGGAAGCATTCAGGCGCGGCAAACCACCGATTATCGACTCATGCGACAATAGCCACCGTTGCCGGGTCCAGTTGCCCGCAACACCGGCTCTCTGCCGGGGACGAAGAAAGGTCCATTTCAACCCTTTTGCGAGGGCGGACTTTCCGGCTCCCACCCCTGACCTTCATCTGCCTTGACTGGCTCGGCGTCAACAAGACGCCAAGCGGGCCGATGCCACTGCGCCGTGTATGGCGCTTATTGTTTCCAATGAATTTTGATGAACTGAAGCTGGCTCCCGCCATCTTGAAGGCTGTGCACGAGCACGGTTACGACACCCCCACCCCCATCCAGGCGCAAGCCATCCCCGCCGTCCTCGAAGGCCACGACCTGCTCGGCGGCGCCCAGACCGGCACCGGCAAGACCGCCGCCTTCACGCTGCCCATGCTGCACAAGCTCACCATGAGCCGCAGCGCCACCAACAAGTTCGGCGGCACCGGCATCCGTGCCCTCGTGCTGACCCCCACGCGCGAACTCGCGGCCCAGGTCGAAGAGTCGGTCCGCACCTACGGCAAGTACCTGCAGCTCGACTCGACCGTGATCTTCGGTGGCGTCGGCATGAACCCGCAGATCAGCAAGCTCAAGAAGGGCGTCGACATCCTCGTGGCCACCCCCGGCCGCCTGCTCGACCTGCAGCAGCAGGGCATGCTCGACCTGGCCCAGGTCCAGATGCTCATCCTCGACGAAGCCGACCGCATGCTCGACATGGGCTTCATCCACGACGTGAAGAAGATCCTGGCCCTGGTGCCCAAGGAAAAGCAGAGCCTGCTGTTCTCGGCCACCTTCAGCGACGAGATCCGCGACCTCGCGGCCACGCTGCTGAAGAACCCGCAAAGCATCCAGGTCACGCCGCGCAACACCACCGTGCAGCGCATCACCCAGGTGATCCACCCCGTGGGCCGCGGCAAGAAGAAGGCGCTGCTCGCGCACATCATCAACGAGAACAAGTGGAGCCAGGTGCTCGTGTTCACGCGCACCAAGTTCGGCGCCAACAGCGTGGCCGAATTCCTCACCAAGAACGGCATCGAGGCGATGGCGCTGCACGGCAACAAGAGCCAGAGCGCCCGCACGCAGGCGCTGGCCGGCTTCAAGACCGGCGACATCCGTGCGCTGGTGGCCACCGACATCGCGGCGCGCGGCATCGACATCGACGAACTGCCGCACGTCGTGAACTACGAGATTCCGAACGTCAGCGAAGACTACGTGCACCGCATCGGCCGCACCGGCCGTGCCGGTTCGAGCGGCGAGGCCGTGAGCTTCGTGTGCCTGGACGAAGAAGGCTTCATGCAGGAAATCGAACGCTTCACGAAGCAGACGATTCCCGTGCAGATCGTCGAGGGCTTCGGCCCCGAAGAAGGTGAACGCGCCGAGCCGATCGCCATGGGCCGCCAGACGATCTGGGGCGGCGCCGGCCGTCCGCCGAGCCGCGACGTGATGCAGGCGGCCGCCAAGGCTGCCCGCACCGAGATGCTGCAGCGCATCCGCGAGAACAAGGCCGGCCAGGGTGGCGGCGAGCGCGCTGGCGGTGGTGGCGGCGGAAACGGTGGCGGTCAACGCCGCGGTGGTGGCGGCCAGGGTGGCGGTCAAGGCCGCAACGGCGGCGGCCAAGGCCAGGGTCAAGGTCCGCGCGGCCAGGGTGCTCGCGCACCGCAGGGCCGTGGCCCGCAAGGTCCGGCACGTGCGCCGCACCATGCACCGCATCAGCAACAGGCCCATCAGCCGCATGACGAGCGCCAGCCGCGCCATCACGGCAACAGCCACAGCCCGACCCAGGCCAACCAGGTCGCGCACCTGCGCGCCGAAGCGGTCGCAGGCGGCGCCGGCCAGCCGGATCCGTTGCGCACGAGCGTCGACCACATGGGTGGCGGACGTGGTCGCGGTCGCCCGGGTGGCGGCGGTGGTGGTGGCAGCTACGGCGGCAACCGTTCGGGCGGCGGTGGCCGTTCGGGTGGCGGCGGCTATGGTGGCGGTGGCCGCTCGGGCGGCGGCGGTGGTGGCCGTTCGTTCGGTCGCTGAGACTCGCCGCGGGTAGAACACCTACCCGGAAGATGAAGAAAGGGCACTCGGTGCCCTTTTTCTTTTGAGGTCGTCAGCGCGTGTGGCAGGCAAGGTTTCGATAGGCAACGGTGACCCGGGCCACAATCGTCGCCGCCATGCAATACATCCCACCCAACTACGCCACCCTCTTCGTAGCCACCTGCAACCTCCTCAATCTCGCGGTACCGAACCGCGTGTACTACGAGAACCAGGACGCCTACACCGAGCGAGAGTACGAGCGAAAGATCGACTGGACCGGCGAGCGCTTCCATGCGCTCAATGCCGACGTGCTGGCGGTGCAGGAAGTGTGGGACGAGTCGGCGCTCAAGGCCTGCATCGCGCGCAGCGGCCTGCGCTACGACTTCGTCTCGGTGCCGGGCGCCGAGAACACGCCACCGCACACCGGCGCGCAAGGCACGCCGCGCGTGGGCATCGCGACGCGGCTGAAGGTGGACGAGCTTCGCTCCTTCGTCGACTTCCCTCCGGGCTTCGGCGTCGAGGTGCCGGGCCTGGGCCCTCACACGCGCTTCGAGCGGCCTCCCCTGCTCGCCACGGTGCGCATGAAACACGGCCAGCAGGTGCATGTGCTCGCGGTGCACCTGAAGTCCAAGCGGCCGAAGTTCCTGCAGGACGCCCAAGGCAACCCGCTCGAAGACCGGGACGACCGCAAGGTGGGCGTGATGGCGTCGCTGCGCTCGCTGCTGATGCGCGGCGCGGAAGCCGCGGCCCTGCGCTGCATCGTCATCGACCTGCTGCAGGACACGAACGTGCCGCTCGTGGTGATGGGCGACTTCAACGACAACCCGCACAGCGTGACGACGCAGCTCGTGGCCGCCACTTCCGAGGTCGCCTACGACAAGGCCGCGCGCGACGTGGCCCTGTTCAACGCCTACGAGATGCAGGGTGAATCAGCACTCAAGAAGGACGTGGCGTACTCGCACATCCACCAGGGCTTTCCGGATGTGCTCGACCAGATATTCGTGAGCGAGGAATTCGTCGCCACCAGCCACCACAGCCTGGGCGACGTGCGGCGGGTCGACTATTTCAACGACCACCTGCACGAAGGGCGCGACCGCTCGCGCTCCGACCACGGCTTCGTGCGCGCCCTCCTGCGGCTGCGCACGGCCTGAGGATCAGCCCATGCGCCGACCGGTCTGCCGGTCGAACAGGTGCACGTTCTCGGCCTCGATGGCCAGCCGCACCATTTCGTCGGGTCCGGCATCGACGCGGCCATGCACCGCCAGCACCAGCTTTTCCTCGCCGACCTGCACCAGCAGTTCGGTCTCCGCGCCGGTGGGCTCGACCACGATCACCTTCGCTTCGACGCTGCGCGGGCCGCCGCCGAGCGTCATGTCGCCGGGCCGGATGCCGTAGTGCACCGGCTGGCCGTCAGGGGCCGAGGTGCCGGCCGGCACCGGCCAGCGCGCGCCTTGCGATTCGACCCAGCAGTCGCCGCCGGCGCGCCGCACCGTGCCTTCGATGACGTTCATCGACGGCGAGCCGATGAACTGCGCGACGAACAGGTTGTCGGGGCGGTCGTACAGCTCCAGCGGCGTGCCGATCTGTTCGATGATGCCGTCGTGCATCACCACGATGCGGTCGGCCATGGTCATGGCTTCGATCTGGTCGTGCGTCACGTAGACGGTGGTGGTCTTCAGGCGCTGGTGCAGCGCCTTGATTTCGGCGCGCATCGCCACGCGCAGCTTGGCGTCGAGGTTGGACAGCGGCTCGTCGAACAAGAACACCTTCGGGTCGCGCACGATGGCACGGCCCATGGCCACGCGCTGGCGCTGGCCGCCCGAGAGCTCGCGCGGATAGCGGCCCAGCAATGCGTCGAGGTTGAGGATCTTCGCGGCCCGCGCCACGCGCTCGTCGGTCACCGATTTCTCGGCGTTGCGCAGCCGCAGGCTGAAGCCCATGTTCTCGCCCACGGTCATGTGCGGATAGAGCGCATAGCTCTGGAACACCATGGCGATGTCGCGGTCCTTCGACTCGAGGTCGTTGACCACGCGGCCGTCGATGACGATCTCGCCGCCGCTGATGTCTTCCAGACCCGCGAGCATGCGCAGCAGCGTCGACTTGCCGCAGCCCGAGGGGCCGACCAGCACGACGAATTCGCCGTCGGTGATGTCGAAGCCCAGGCCCTTGATGATCTGGACCTTGCCGAAGGATTTCTGGATATTGCGAAAGGTTACGGATGCCATTTGTGATTCCTGGAAGCGCTCAGCTCTTGACGGCGCCGGCAGTAAGACCACCGACCATGTAGCGTTTGAATGCGTAGTAAATGGCCGCAGGCGGCAACGCATAGATGAGGCCGGTGGCCATGAGCAACTCCCATGGCGAATCGTCCGCCGAGAGGAAGTTGCCGAGCGCGACGGCAAGCGTCACGCTCCTGTCGTTCGACAGCAGCAGGAAGGCGTAGAGGTATTCGTTCCACGCGAGCAGCAGCGAATAGGTGCCCACCGCCACCAGCGACGGCACCATCAGCGGCAGGTACACCAGGCGGAACAGCTGCAGCGGCGAGGCGCCGTCCATGCGTGCGGCTTCGTCGAGCTCGTAGGGCAGCTTGTCCGACGCCTGCTTCAGCACCCAGATGCAGTACGGCGAGGCGATGGTCACCATCGCAAGAATCAGCGCCCACTGGCTGTTGAGCAGCCCGTAGTTGCCCATGGTCTTGTACATGGGCACCGCGAGGAATGCCGCCGGGATGAAGTACGTGAACAGCGCCAGGTTCATCACCGTGCGCCCGCCACGCACACGCAGCCGGCTGATGGCGAATGCGGCCGTGGTCGCCACGAACAACGTGAGCACGCCCACCGACAGTGCGATCAGCAGCGAGTTCCACAGCTGCAGCCAGAAGTGGTCGAGGTAGAAATGCTTCTGCTGGAACACGATGCGGAAGTTGTCCAGCGTCGGGTTCTTGGGCCACAGGTGGCCCGAGGTCGCGGAGTCCTTCGACGAGATCGCGAACAGCACCATGTGGTAGACCGGGATCAGCGTCCACAGCAGCACAGGTATGCCGATGAGCAGGAGCCGGGCTTCGGTGAGCACGGCTTTCGGAGTCCAGCGCTTCATTTCGAAAGCCTCTTCATCATGAAGTACACGAGGGGCAGCACGAGCGGCAAGGCCACCACGATGGAAGCCATCGACAGGTCGACCTGGTCGAGGCGCAGGTAGCGGATGCCCAGCGTGGCGAGCACGTGCGTCAGGTCGGCGGGGCCGCCACCGGTCAGCAGGTAGACGCTGTTGAAGTCGCCCAGCGTCCAGATCATCGAGAGGATGGTCGAGGTGATGTAGAGCGTCTTCAGTGCCGGCCAGCTCACGAAGCGGAACTTCTGCCACGACGAGGCGCCGTCGACAGAGGCCGCTTCGTATTGTTCGGATGGAATGGCCAGCCGCCCCGCCACCAGGATCAGCGTCCAGAACGGCAGCGACTTCCACACATGCACAACCATCGCGAAGGCCAATGCCAGCGCGGGGTCGTTGAGCCAGTTGGGCCCGTCGGCGCCGGTCAGGCGGAAGATGGTGCTGTTGATCACGCCCCACTCCGGGTTCAGCATGAAGCGGATCGACAGGATCGTTGGAATCGAGGGCATCGCCCAGGGCAGGATGAAGATCGCCGAGACGATCTTGATCCACCAGCGCGAAGTCACGAAGAAGCCCGAGAGCACCAGTGCCACGAGCATCTTGAGGTTGATCGCCACGATCAGGAAGATGGCCGTGTTGATCACCGAGCGGAAGAAGATCGGGTCTTCGACCAGCTTCACGTAGCTTTGCGGATGGCGGGCGAGCCAGAGGCCATAGCCCACCGGGTACAGCACGAACACCACGAACACCAGCAGGTAGGGCACGACCATGACCGCGCCCCAGAACTGCCAGCGCGCATGCCGCGCTCCGGGATTGACGACAGGCGTCGGGGTCGACGCGGCGGCGGTGGCAGTGGCGCTCATGGCATGCAGCTGCTGGTGATTGCGGGTGTCGCGTGTGCGCCGCTTACTGCGCCGCCACCGTCTTGATGCGCGCGATCATCTCGTCCACGGCCTTGTCCACCGGCACCTTGTCGGTGACGACGCGGCTCATGGCCTTGGCCCAGACGTTCTCGTTGTTCAGCACGGTGAACTTGTAGTTCTTGGTGAACTCGAAGGTCACGGTGCCGGCGGCGTACTGGTTGTAGACCGACAGGCGATGCGGATCGGCCTTCCAGAAATCGCGCTGCTGCGCGGCCTTGGTCACCGGGAACCAGCGGCCCAGCGAGCCTTCGACGTACGGCGTCAGGTTTTCTTCCTGCATCAGGAAGGAGACGAACTCCTTGGCGCGCGCCTTGTTTTTCGCGTCCTTGAACACCACGCCGGTCTTCACGGCGGTGCGGTAGACCATCTTGCTGCCGTCAGGCTTGCTCGGGAAACCCGCCGTGCGGATGCGCTCGGTGTAGTTCTTGCGCGCTTCCTCGCGCTGCTCGGGCGTGAGCGAGGCGTTGTCCGAATCGTCGAGCCACTTGGCGGCGATGGAGATGGTCGCGTTGTGCGTCATCAGCGTCGTCTTGTTGTGGAACGCGACGTTGTTGTCCGGGTCCTTCCAGCTCGTCGACGACGGCGGCGTGCAGCCCTTGGTGTAGGGCGTGGTGTAGTCGGTCAGCGCGCCGATCAGGCCGGTGCGCACCTTCGGGTCGTCGACCAGCAGCTTGCCGTTGTCGTCCACCAGCTTGACGTTGTAGGCGTCCATGAAGGTCAGGAACGAATAGAACGAGTCGCTCGAATCCACGCCCATCGGCATGCCGATGCCGAAAGTGCGCTTGCCGCTCTTCTGGCGGCTGGCGGTCTGCGCCTTCTCGCACCAGAACGTCCAGTACTCCTTCCAGGTGGTCGGGATGTCCGACTCCTTGAGGCCCGCCTCCGCCAGCATGTCACGCCAGTACTCGATGTGCATCGTCTGCTGCTTGATCGGGAAGGCGTAGTAAGCCTTGCTCTTGGTCTGGTCGTTGTAGAGGTAGGTGGTCTCGATCGTGTTGGGCGCGAAGCGGTCCTTCATGGGCGTGAGCACGCTGCTGATGTCTTCGAGCTTGCCGTCGAAGGCCCACTTGCCGGTGACCTGGAAGTCGTACACGTCGGCGTACGCCACGTCGGGCGGGCTGCCCGAGTCGAGCGCGGACACGGTCTTGGGGATCATGTCCTGGATCGGGTACTGCGACAGTTCGATCTTGACGTTCTTGTTCTTCTCCTCGAACTTCTTGATGGCGGCGAACAGCGCGTCGTCCTCCGCCTTGTAGAAGCCCTTGACCCACCATACGGTGAGTTTTTCCTGCGCGGCAACGTGGCCTGCCGACAGCAGGCCCAACGCGACCAGCGTCGGCGCGATCAGCGACTTGACGAGTTTCATGGTTGATGTCTCCTTCTCTTCTTCGGTGGAATTTGCTCGGGGCGCGAGCGTAGGGTGAAAGAACCGGATGCGAACTGCGGACAAACGCGTAGACGGCGCGCAGGGCGGCTAACTGGCCTTGAGCCTGGGCGGCGGCCTGCTCAGGCGCGGCAATCGCCGGCGCGAGCCCAGCACGTCCTCGATGTCCTGGCGCGCGCCGTCGATGAGGCGGATGATCGCGCGCTCGGCCCCGGACGGGTCGTGCGCGATCACCGCGTCGATCACCGCGCGGTGCAGCGGCAGCGAAAGCGCGGGCCCGTCGGGCTTGGCGGTCGATATCTCGAAGCTGGTGCGCAGCAGCGCGTTGAGCACCTTGCTCATCTGCGCCAGCATGCGGTTGCCTGCGGCACTCAGCAGGCCGTTGTGGAAACGCAGGTCGAAGGTGACGTAGTCGCCGCCGTTCTCCACGGCTTCCTTCATGCCGGCGAAGGCGGTTTCTATTTCCTCGATGTCCTTGGCCGTGGCCCGCTCGGCCGCGAGCCTGACGGCCGCCGGCTCCACGACGCGGCGCAGGTCCTGCAGGTCGCGCAGGAACTCGGGCGTGAGCCCCGCGCGCGCCTGCCAGGTGATGACGTCGGGGTCGAACCAGTTCCATTTGTCCTTGGGCAGCACGCGCGTGCCGACCTTCGGCCCCGTGACGATCAGGCCCTTCGCCGCCAGCGACTTGATGGCCTCGCGCACCACGGTCCGGCTCACGCCGAGCTCCTCGCCGAGCACGGGCTCGGAGGGGATCGACGCACCGATCGCATAGCGTCCCGACACCACGGCTTCACCGAGCAGTTCGAGCGTGCGACCGTGGATGTTCTTGATCATGTGTGATGCGAAATTCGGTATCTCGACGCTCGAAAACACCAAGGGTCCGGCGTGCTAGTCGCGCTTATCATATGATGATTGAAAGCCCGGATCGGCAGGACAAACCCTGAGAGTTCTGCCTCTTATTTCGACAACAAAGAGAGACACTCATGAGCACCGCTCCCAAGAAAAAACCCGGTGAACTTCGCAGCCAGCAATGGTTCGGCCGCAACGACCGCGACGGCTTCATCTACCGCAGCTGGATGAAAGGCAAGGGCCTGCCGCACGACCAGTTCGACGGCCGCCCCGTCATCGGCATCTGCAACACCTTCAGCGAACTCACGCCCTGCAACTCGCACTTCCGCACGCTGGCTGAGCAAGTGAAGATCGGTGTGTACGAAGCGGGCGGCTTCCCGCTCGAGTTCCCCGTGATGTCGCTCGGCGAAACGCTGCTGCGGCCCACCGCCATGCTGTACCGCAACCTCGCGAGCATGGACGTGGAGGAAAGCATCCGCGGCAATCCGCTCGACGGCGTGGTGCTGCTCATGGGCTGCGACAAGACCACGCCCGCACTGATGATGGGCGCGGCCAGCGTCGACCTGCCGACCATCGGCGTGTCGGGCGGCCCGATGCTCTCCGGCAAGTGGCGCGGACAGGAGCTGGGCTCGGGCACCGGCGTATGGCAGATGAGCGAGCAGGTGCGCGCCGGCACGCTCAAGCTGCAGGAATTCTTCGAGGCCGAGAGCTGCATGCACCGCAGCCACGGCCACTGCATGACGATGGGCACCGCCAGCACCATGGCGAGCATGGTCGAGTCGCTGGGCATCGGCCTGCCGGGCAACGCGGCCTATCCCGCCGTGGACGGCCGCCGCAACGTGCTCGCGCGCCAGGCGGGCCGGCGCATCGTCGACATGGTGCATGAAGACATGAACATGTCGAAGATCCTCACGCGCCAGGCCATCGAGAACGCCATCAAGGTGAACGCGGCCATCGGCGGATCGACCAACCTCGTGATCCACCTGCTGGCCATCGCGGGGCGCATCGGCGTGGACCTCACGCTCGACGACTTCGACCGCCTCGCCTCCGAGCTGCCCTGCCTCGTGAACCTGCAGCCCTCGGGCCAGTTCCTGATGGAAGACTTCTGCTACGCGGGCGGCCTGCCGGTGGTCATCAAGGAGATCGCCGATCACCTGCACAAGGACATCCTCACCGTCACCGGCCAGAGCGTGTGGGAGAACGTGAAGGACGCCGAGAACTACGGCCCGCAGGTCATTCGCACGCTGGCCGAGCCCTTCAAGGAGAAGGCCGGCATCTGCGTGCTGCGCGGCAACCTCGCGCCCAACGGCGCCATCATCAAGCCCAGCGCGGCCACGCCCGAGCTGCTGGTACACAAGGGCCGCGCGGTGGTGTTCGAAAGCGCCGAAGACCTGCACAAGCGCATCGACGACGAGAACCTCGACATCGACGAGCACTGCATCATGGTGCTCAAGAACTGCGGCCCCAAGGGCTACCCCGGTATGGCCGAGGCCGGCAACATGCCGCTGCCGCCGAAGGTGCTGCGCAAGGGCATCACCGACATGGTCCGCATCAGCGATGCGCGCATGAGCGGCACGGCCTACGGCACCGTGGTGCTGCATACCGCGCCCGAAGCGGCCGCGGGCGGTCCTCTGGCGCTGGTGCAGGACGGCGACATCGTCGAACTCGACGTGCCGAACCGCAAGTTGCATCTGCATGTGAGCGACGAAGAGCTGGCGAAGCGCCGCGAGAAATGGGTCGCACCCAAGGCGCCGCTCGACTCGGGGTACTGGAAGCTCTACGTCGACACGGTGCTGCAGGCTGACCAGGGGGCAGACCTGGGCTTTCTGCGTGGTCGCCGTGGGGCTTTTGTGCCGCGCGACAATCACTAGGATCGAGGGCTGACGGTTCGGGGCGCGATCACGCCGACGAGGGACATTCGCGGAGGGGAGTACCCGGTGCCCTGTGCACGCGCCCCGAAACAACCCCTCAAAACGCAGGCGACAGACATGACAAGACTGATAGCCATCGACTGGGGCACAAGCTCGCTGCGCGGTGCCTTGCTGGACGCCCACGGCAAGGTACTGGAAGAGCGCAGCGATGCGCGCGGCATCCTCACGGTGCCCGAGGACGGCTTTCCCGCCGTCTTCGAGTCGCTGTTCGGCGACTGGATGCGCCTGGAAGGCACGCGCTGCCTGATCTCCGGCATGGCCGGCAGCAAGCAGGGCTGGGTGGAAGCGCCCTACTGCGCCTGCCCCGCCGGCCGTGTCGAGGTGGGCCGCAGGATCATCGACATCGACGCCATCCCCGGTGCCAGCATCGCCATCGTGCCGGGCCTGAACGACGAGCACGACGGCGTGCCCGACGTGATGCGCGGCGAAGAGGTGCAGATCTTCGGCGCGATGTCGATCACCGGCCTGGACGACGGCGTCTTCGTGCTGCCCGGCACGCACAACAAATGGGTCACGGTCAAGAAGGGCCGCGTCGCGGGCTTCCGCACCTACATGACGGGCGAGTTCTACGCGCTGCTGAGCCAACGTTCGATCCTGGCGCGCACGCTCGACGCGTCGGCGCCGCTCGACGAGGCCTCTTTCCTCGAAGGCGTGACCTGCTCGGAAAACGGCCACGGCCTGCTGCACAACGCCTTCGGCACGCGCACGCTGGCACTGTTCGAGCGCATGCCGAAGCAGGAACTGTCGAGCTACCTCTCGGGCCTGCTGATCGGCGAGGAACTGCGCACGCAGTCGCTGCAGGCGGCCGGCGAGGTGATCCTCATCGGCTCGTCCGCCCTCACCCAGCGTTATGCACTGGCCCTGCGCGCCACCGGCGTCGCCACGCGCACGCTGGGCGCCGAAGCCACCTGGGCCGGACTGCATGCGCTGTCCGGCTTTCTCGACACCGACAGAACCTCCACATGACCACGCCCCTCGAAAAATTCCATGCCGCGATGCGAGAGCTGCCACTGGTGGCGATCCTGCGCGGCCTCACGCCCGCCGAGGCCGCCGACATCGGCGACGCCATCGTCGAGCCCGGCTTCCGGCTGCTCGAGGTGCCGCTCAATTCGCCGCAGCCGCTGGAGAGCATTGCGCTGATGCGCAAGCGCTTTCCGCAGGCGCTGGTCGGCGCCGGCACGGTGCTCGGCGCACAGCAGGTGCGCGAGGTGCACGCGGCCGGCGGCGAGCTGATCGTCTCGCCCAACTGCAACGCCGAGGTCATCGCCGAGGCCGCACGGCTCGGCCTGGTGTGCCTGCCGGGCGTCATGACGCCAACCGAGGCCTTCGGCGCGCTCGCGGCCGGCGCCACCGGGCTCAAGCTGTTCCCGGCCGAACTGGCCTCGCCGGCCGTGGTGAAGGCGCTGCTCGCCGTGCTGCCGGCCGGCACGCCCGTGATGCCCGTGGGCGGCATCACGCCCGCGAACATGGCCGAATGGCGTGCGGGGGGGGCGGCCGGGTTCGGCATCGGCTCCGCGCTCTACAAGCCCGGCAAGCAGGCCGCGGCGGTGTGCGACGATGCAAAGAAATTCATCGCGGCCTGGGCGGGATTGATCCAGGCCTGATCCAGGACGCAACCCAAGAACAAGGAGCCCCCTCGATGTCCGCCGATGCCGCCTACGCCAGCCCCGCCGTCAGCAAGCTGCGCGAAGACCTCGCCCTGGCCTTGCGCGCCGCCGCCCACCACGGGTTGTCCGAAGGCGTCTGCAACCACTTCAGCGTGATGCTGCCGGGCGCGCAGGACCGCTACCTCATCAATCCGCGCGGGCTGCACTGGAGCGAGATCGGTCCCGACGACATCGTGCTGATCGACGTGCACGGCGAGGTGCTCGCGGGCCGCCATCGCGTGGAGCCCACCGCCCTCTTCATCCATGGCGCGGTGCACCGGCTCACGGGCCATGCGGTCGTGATGCACTGCCACATGCCGTACGCCACCGCACTCACGATCACGGTCGACCGCGCCCTCGATCCGACCGCGAGCCAGAACGCGATGCGCTACATGAACCGCATCGCCATCGACGCCGAATACAACGGCCTCGCGCTCGACGACGCCGAGGGCGAGCGCATCGCCCGCGCGATGGCCGGCAAGGACGTGGCCTTTCTCGCGAACCACGGCGTGATCGTCGCAGGCGGCACCATCGCCCATGCCTACGACGACCTCTACTACCTGGAGCGCGCCTGCCTGCACCAGGTGATCGCGCAATCGACCGGCCGGCCGCTGGTGCCGGTCGACGCGAAGCTGGCCGCGCACGTGGCGGCGCAGATCCAGGGCGAGCGCGAGCAGTCGGACCTGTTCTTCGAGGCCCTGCGGCGCAGGCTGCCCGCCCCGCGCGGCTGAGCATCCGGCCGATACGGCCAATGGCCTGTCCGCGGAGCGTGTTCCGCGGTGCAAAGCCATTCACAATTGTGTCTTGGCCATGCCGCGTCCGGCGCGCGCACGGGCTTACAGCTCTTCATCCGATTTCGCTTCAGCCTTACAACAACTTCACACGCAGGCGCGAGGATGAGGCTTCCAACCACAACCGGGGGATCACGTGAAAAAGCTTAGTTTCGCAATCGGCGCCGCGGCCTTGTTGTCGCTGGCCACGCTCAGCATTCCGGCGCAGGCCCAGACGGGCGGGCGCTTCATCCAGGCGCAGGTGTATGTCGTGCCCGCACCGCCACCACCGCCCCGCCACTATTACGCCCCGCCGCCCCCGCCGCGCCACTACTACGGCCCCGGCTACTACCGCGGTCCGGATCGCCACTACGGCCGCCGCTGGGACGACCGCCCGCGCTATGGCCGCAGGGACAACGACGGCGACGGCGTACCCAACCGCTACGACCGTCGGCCCAACAACCCCTACCGCTATTGACGGAGGCCCGGGCCGCGCGCCCGGGTGCTCCGTTCAGGCATCGGTTCAGGCTGCCTGTGGCGAGCCGGCATAGGGCGGCGTCGGACTCGACAGGCCCTGCTTGAGCTGCCGCGAGACCTCGTCGGCCAGAACCTCGGGCTGCCCCGCCTCCACGCCCGCCAGCGCCTGGCGCGCCACGTCATCCGGCGAGGCCTTGTCGCCTTCGGCGTGCGCGGCCATGTCGGTGTCCATGTAGCCCACATGCAGGCTCGTGACCTGCGTGCCCTGTGCGGCCAGTTCGTTGCGCAGGCCGTTGCTCAGCGACCATGCCGCCGATTTCGTCGCGCTGTAGGTCGCCACACTGGGGAAGGTGGTCCAGCTCAGCGCCGACAGCACGTTGATCATGCCGCCCCCGCCGTTGGCCGCGAGCACGGGCGCGAAAGCCTGCGCCAGCGCCCAGGGGCCGAAGAAGTTGGTTTCGAACTCGGCGCGCGCGGCTGCCACCGCATCGGGCGAACCGAGGAAGCTGGAGCCGCGCGAGATGCCTGCGTTGTTGATCAGCAGCGTGACGTCGCCGCAGGCGCGCGCGGCCGCTTCGGCCTGCGCGGGCTGCGTCACGTCGAGCGCCACCGGCGTCACGCCGGGCAGCGTGATGCTTTTCGGGTCGCGCGCCGCGCCATAGACCTTGCGCGCGCCCGCCGCCAGTGCCGCCTTCGCAAAGGCGAGCCCGAGGCCGCGGTTGGCGCCGGTGATGAAGACCACGGAGTCCTTGATTTGCATGTGAGCCTTTCGTTGGTGGAAGTCGTTGGATGCCTGCGTTCGAAGTTCGCGTGAGCCGGGACGCATGAAGCGCGAAGCCTGGGGCAAGCTTCATCAGGCCTGCGGCACGCGCCGCAGCAGCCCACCAGTGGTGCGCGGCCAGCCGACGCGGCCGAACCAGGCCCCGCCCGCGATGGCCGATGCGATCACGATGCCGTACACCGCCAGCGCCACGCCCTGCGCCGCGAACACGCCGGTGAGCCCGCCGCCCCAGCGCAGCGCGAGCCAGCCGCCCGTGCCCGCCACCGCCAGGCGCGCGATGTTGCCCAGCACCGGCCACAGCAGGCGGCCCGCGCCCTGCGACGCGAAATACAACACCAGCCCGACGCCGAAGAAGCCATACTGCGGCCCGACCACGCGCAGGTAGTGCGCGCCGGTCTCGAGCATCGCCGGGTCGCTGCCGAACAGCAGCAGCCACGGGCGCGGGAACAGCGCGGCCGCGAGTCCGATGGTTTCCGTGAGCGCAAAGGCCAGCGCCGCGCCGGTCCAGGTGGCGCGCAGCGCGCGTTCGCGCTGCCCTGCCCCCATGCAGGTGCCGACCATGGCCACCAGCGGCGCGCCGAGGCCGAACACCAGCGGCACCAGCAGGTATTCGAGCCGCGAGGCCGTGCCGTAGCCGGCCAGCGCGCCCGAACCGAAATGACCTGTCAGCGCGGTGGCGATGCCGATCGACAGGTTGGTCGCCACCGTCGACACCGCGCCCACCAGCCCGATGCGCAGGATGTCGCGGAACAGCGGCCAGCGCAGCTTGAGCGCGGCCAGCGTGGGCCGCAGCAGGCTGCGCGGCGAGCGCAGGTAGACGATCAGCGCGATAGAGCCCAGCAGGTAGTACAGCAGCAGCGCCATCGCACCGCCCGCGATGCCCATGCCCGGCAGCGGTCCGATGCCGAAGATCAGCAGCGGCGACGCGGGAACGAGGAACACCACGCCCGCCACCGTCACGTTGGCCGGCACCGACATGTTGCCGGTGCCGCGGATGATGGCCGAGAGCGAGTTGAAGAGCCACACCAGCGTCGCGCCCGCGAACACCCAGTGCGAGTAAGTAAGCGCAGCCTCGAGCGCCGGCCCCGTGCCGCCCATGGTCCCGTAGAGCCAGCGCCCGCCCAGCGGCAGCGCCAGCGTGAAGCACAGGCCGAAACCCAGCGCGATGACGATGGCATGCCACACCAGCGCATCCGCATCGTCTTTGCGGCGCGCGCCGAGTGCGCGCGCGATCGACGAGGCGATGCCGCCGCCCATCGCGCCGCTGGAGGTCATCTGCATCAGCATCACGATGGGAAACACCAGCGCCATGCCGGCGAGCGCATCGGTGCCGAGCTTGCCGACGAAGTAGGTCTCGATGAGGCCGACGGAGGCCTGTGCCAGCATCACCAGCACATTGGGCGCCGCGAGGCGCAGCAGGGTGGGCACGATGGGCGCCTCGAGCAGGCGGCGCGTGCGCGGGTCGAGTTCGGTGTGGGCTGCCGTCATGTCGGGGCTCCGCGCGCTCAGGCCCGTACCGCGGCGGGCGCGACCTGCGCGCCGGCCTTTGCCGCGGGACGGCGGATCATCATCACGATCAGCGCCGCCACCAGGCAGGCTGCGCCGGCCGCGTAGAGCGCCGGTGTGTAGGTCAGCAGCAGCGTGCGTGCAAAGCCGGCGCCGTAGGCGGCCGTGGCGGCGCCCAGCTGGTGCGCGGCAAAGACCCAGCCGAATACCAGGCCCACCTTGGCGGGGCCGAAGGCGGCGCCCGCGAGCTTGACGGTCGGCGGCACGGTGGCGATCCAGTCGAGGCCGTAGAACATCGCGAAGATGCCCAAGCCGTAGATGGTGAACTCCGAATGCGGCAGCCAGAACAGCGACAGGCCGCGCAGGCCGTAGTACCAGAAGAGCAGCTTGCGGTTGTCGTAGCGGTCCGAGAGCCAGCCCGAGAGGATGGTGCCGACGAAGTCGAAGGCCCCCATCATGGCGAGCACCGAGGCCGCGGGCACTGCGCTCATGCCGTAGTCGCCGCACAGCGAGATGAAGTGCGTCTGCACGAGCCCGTTGGTGCTCAGGCCGCAGATGAAGAAGGTGGCGGCGAGGATAAGGAAGGTGCGGTTGGTCGAAACTTCCTTCAACACGCGAAACGGCGTGGCGAAGTTCATCGCCGGCGCGGCGGCGGCAGGCGCGGCCGGTTGCGTGCCGGGCAACTCGCCGTAGGGCAGCAGGCCGAGGTCCGAAGGCCGGTTGCGCATGAGGCACAGCGCCAGCACGCCGATGAGGATGCTGCCGGCCACGATCGGCACGATGGCCGAGCGCCAGCCCCAGTGCTCGATCATCCAGGCCGCGAGCGGCAGGAAGGCCAGCTGACCGGTGGCCGAACTGGCCGTGAGCATGCCGACGACGAGGCCGCGCCGCGCGACGAACCAGCGGTTGGCCACCACCGCGCCGAGCACCAGCGCCGTCATGCCGGTGCCCAGGCCCAGCATCAGGCTCCACAGCACGAACAGGTGCCACAGCTGCGAAGCCATGGTGACCAGCGCCATGCCCAACCCGACCAGCGCGAGGCCGGTGCAGACCACGGCGCGCAGTCCGTAGCGCTCCATCAGCACCGCGGCGAACGGCCCCATCAGGCCGAACAGCGCGAAACGAAGCGCCAGCGCCGACGAGATCTGCCCGGTGCTCCAGCCGAACTCCTTGCCCAGCGGCTGCAGCATGGCGCCCGGCAGGCCCAGCGCGGCCGACATGGTCAGCATGGTCAGGAAGGTGATGGCGGCGACGATCCATCCGTAGTGAATGCCGCGGCGCTGCAGCCATGCGGAGACGGGAGTGGCGAACATGGGACCTCTGCTGTTGGAATTGAATGTGAGGAGAAGCAAGAAACGAAAACGGAATCCGCGCGCGGCCTCGGACGCGATGGGTGAAGGCTTGCGGTTGGAAGGAAAAGGGTCAGTCTTCGGCGTCGGGCTCGTCCTCCGCGCCCAGCAGTTCCATCGACTCGTCGATCAGCCGGTGCAGCGCGAGCACGCGCTCGACGCCCAGCAGCGCATTGAGTTTTTGCTGCGCTGCCTTCCAGTGCAGCTGCGCCTCGCGGCGCTTGGCATCGCCTTCTTCGGTGATCTGCACCAGCCGGCTGCGCGCATCGGCGCCGGCGCCCAGCGAGATCCAGCCCGCGGCGATCAGCGGCTGCAGGTTGCGGCTCAGGGTCGAGGCTGTCATCTTGAGTTCGCTCGCCAGGTCGACCGGACGCGAGGGACCGAGCCGCGCCAGATTCGACAGCAGCGAGTACTGTGTGGTCTTGAGGCCGCTCTTCGACACCTCGGCGTCGTAGTGCTGCGAGAGGCGGCGCGAGAGCTGGCGCACCTTTAAGCTGGTGCAGCCGCGTGGCTTGGCGAGGGTGTCCATGGGGTATTATTGTAGCTGCAACTATTGCATATGCAACTTAACCCTCCAGGCAACCCGGACAGGAGAACACCCGGCATGACGCAGAACCCCAGCCAGCTCGACGCATGGATCGCCGAAGAGCGAAAGATCACCGAACGCCTCGAAGCCGGTCCAGGCCCCGGCCTCGCCCGCCCCGACCAGATCGCGGGCAAGACCGGCCTCGAGGTGATGCAGGCGATGCTGAACGGCGAGATTCCCTTTGCAGCCATCGCCAGGACGCTGGACTTCACGATCCTCGAAGTGCGCCCGGGCGTGGCCATCTTCCAGGGCACGCCGCTGCCGCAGCACCTGAACCCGCTGGGCACCATCCATGGCGGCTGGGTCGCCACGATGCTCGACTCCGCCCTGGGCTGTTCGATTCACACGATGATGCCGCCCGGGCGGGCCTACACCACCGCCGAGCTGAGCGTGAACTACGTGAAAGGCCTGACGCCCAAGGTGCAGCGTGTGCGTGCCGAGGGCAAGGTGATCCACTGCGGCCGCCAGCTGGCCACCGCCGAGGCTCGCCTCTTCGGACCCGATGGCACGCTGTACGCGCATGCCACCACGACCTGCCTGGTGTTCGAGACTCGCCCGGCGGGCTGAGCCGTGGGAAACGAGATCCAGCCGGCCGATCTGGGCTTCTTCTGCGCGCTGGCGAGCGCCGGCAGCCTCAGTGCCGCGGCACGCGAGCTGGGTGTCTCGACGGCGGCCGTGAGCAAGCATCTCGCGCAGATGGAAGCGCGCCTGAGTGTCAGCCTGCTCAACCGCACCACGCGGCGCATGAGCCTGACGCCCGAAGGCGAGCTCTATCTCGAGCACGCGCGCCGCATCCTGAACGACATCGACAGCATGGGCGAGATGCTGGGCGCGTCGAAGGCGACGCCACGGGGACTGCTGCGCGTCAACGCCACGCTCGGCTTCGGCCGCAGCCACATCGCACCGCTGATATCCAAGTTCGTGCGCGAATATCCGGAGGTGGAAGTGCAGCTCCAGCTGTCGGTCAATCCGCCGCCGCTGACGGACGATTCCTTCGATGTCTGCGTGCGCTTCGGCGCGCCGCCGGATTCGCGCGTGATCGCAAGGCGGATCGCGGCCAACCGCCGCCTGCTGTGCGCCGCGCCGGCCTACATCGCCAGGCGCGGCATGCCCAAGGTGCCCAGCGACCTCTCCAGGCACAACTGCATCGGCATCCGGCAGGGCGAGGAGGCCTACGGCCTCTGGCGGCTGTCGAGCGGCCGGGGCAAGAGCGCCACCACGCAGGCCGTCAAGACACGCGGCACGCTGACGACGAACGACGGAGAGATCGCCGTCAACTGGGCGCTCGACGGGCACGGCATCCTGATGCGCGCGGAGTGGGACATTGCCCGCCACCTGCGCAGTGGCCTCCTCGTGCAGGTCCTGCCGCAGTACCACACGCCGGACGCGGACATCTACGCGGTCTACCCGCAGCGCCACCGACTTGCCGCGCGCGTGCGCGCCTTCGTCGACTACCTGGCGCTGTCGCTCGCACGGCAGGCTTCGGCCGCAGTGGGGTAACCCGCCGTCAAACGCAAGCTCAAACGCGCCGCGCCTACGGTCGCGCTCCCTTCGACTCTCTCTTCAAGGTGAGCTTCATGCCCAAATTCGTCATCGAACGCGCCATTCCCAACATCGGCGGCGCCAGCGCCGCCGAACTGCAGGCCGTATCCCAGAAGTCGTGCGGCGTCCTGCGCGAACTCGGCCCCGACGTGCAATGGGTCCACAGCTACGTCACGGGCGACAAGATCTACTGCGTCTACAACGCGGCCAGCGAAGAGCTGGTGCGCGAGCACGCGCGCAGGGGCGGATTTCCCGCCGACAGCGTGGCGCGCGTGGTGACGACGATCGATCCGACGACGGCGGAGGCCTGACCCCTCCATCCTGCTGCGCCCCGTGCCTCGCTCTGCCACACTGCGGGCATGAGGCCCTTCGTCCAGCTTCTCGGCGTGCCATGTGTGGTGAGCGCAGACGGCCCGGTCGCGCCCATCCGGGGCCACAAGGCCTGGGGACTGCTTGCCTATCTCGCGCTCCAACCGAGCGCTGTTGCGCGGCAGCGCCTGGCCGGATTGCTGTTCGAAGACGCGGAAGACCCGCTGGCTGCGCTGCGCTGGAACCTTCGCGAACTGCGTCGGGCCCTGGGCGACTGCACGCTGCGCGGAGATGCGATCGCCTTTCCCCATGAGCACGTCGCCGGCGTGGACGTTGCCGTGCTGACGCGGGGCGACTGGTCGGACGCGTTGTCGCTCCATGGGCTCGGATGCGAGTTGCTGGAGGGCCTGGGCTTTTCATCGAGCCCATCGTTCGCAGCGTGGCTGCAGTCCGAGCGACGAAGGATGCAAGCCACGTCGGAGGCTGTGCTGCGCGAGGCCGCCCTGTCCCGGGTTGCGGGCGGCGCGCCGGGCGCGGCCGCCGAGCTGGCCTACCGGCTCGTCAGCCTGGACCCGCTGGACGAGAACGCGCACGTCCTGCTGGTGCGCTGCCTTGCGGCGGCGGGCGATGGGGTGGGCGCGGCGCGGCAGGCCGCCGCCTGCCGGGAACTGTTCAGGCGCCAGCTTGGCGTCGCACCCGGGCCCGCGCTGGCCGACGCGCTGCACACCGTGACGGCCACGCCGACGGCCCGGCCGGCCATCGGTCGCGCGGGTGCCTTGGCGCAGCTCGAGGCGGGCGAGGCCGCCATCGGCGCGGGCGTGCTCGAGGCCGGCCTGCAATGCCTGCGCCGAGCCATGGTCGACGCCGATGGCACCGGCGATCCCGCCCTGCGCACGCGCGTGCGGGTTGCGCTGGGCGGCGCACTGGTGCACGCAGCGCGCGGCCGCGACGAAGAGGGCGCCGCGGCCCTGCACGAGGCCTTGGCCATCGGCCGTGAAGCCGCGCCCGCACTGGCCGCCGCCGCATGCCGCGAACTGGGCTACGTCGAGTTCTTGCGAGGGCGCTACGAGCGCGCGCTGGCGTGGATGGCGCGGGCCGAGCCGTTGGCAGGCGACTGCCTTGCCGAGCGGGCCCGGATCGCCACAGTGAAGGGCTCCATCCTGAGCGACACGGCCTACTACCCGGCCGCCATGGAAACGCTGCGCGACGCCGCAGCCTGGGCGTTGGAGGCGAGCGAGCCCAAACAGGTGATCTACGCCGAGTCCATGCTGGGTCGGGCCATGATCCTGCGCGGCGAGTGGGAAGCAGCAAGGCCGATCGTCGACCGTGCCGTCGACCAGGCAGGCCGGTTGTGGACCGCCTTCCTTCCCTGGCCCTTGTCCTTTCGCGCCGAAATCGATCTGAGCGACGGCCAACTGGAGTCGGCCGCGGAGCGCTTCGAGCACGCCTTCGCGCTGGGATGCCAGTTGGGCGATCCGTGCTGGGAAGGCATAGCCGGCCGCGGCCTCGGATTGGTCGCGATGGCGCGCGGCGACGCTGCGCGCGCGGAGGAAATCCTGCTGGACACACTGGCTCGCTGCACCCGCCCGCCGGACGCCTACCTGTGGGGCGAGGCCTATGTGCTCGAGGCGCTTTGCCGCCTTGGCGTGTCGCGGCGCACGTCGCCGATCCGCCGGCAGGTGGACGAGTTGATGGACATCGCCGCACGAACCGGCATGCGGGAACTCGTGGTGCGGGCCCACCTCCTTCGCGCCGCCCTCGACGATCCGGATGGGGCAGTGGCCGCACGAACCCTGGCCACAGACATCGACAATCCGGCGCTCACGGCGTTGACACTGAACGTCGATTCGCCTGCAGTAGGCCTTCAGCTCGTAAGTCCAAACGGCTCATCCTCTCTTCGTCAGTGATAATTGTTCGCATTGGCGCCGCACGCCGTGCCGCCGATGTTTTCACAAGAACACGTCACCGTCTGGAGGATTTTTCATGACCGAACGCTCTGGCGCTCAAGTCCGCGCCGCGCGCACACTGATCGGCGTCACCACCGCTTGGCTCGCCCTCACCGCCCTGCCCGCCCACGCTGCGAATGACGAACTCACGCTCTACACGACGCGCGAGCCCGCGCTGATCCAGCCGCTGATCTCCGCCTTCAGCGCGCAGAGCAACATCAAGGTCAACACCGTGTTCGTGAAGGACGGCCTGCTGGAGCGCGTCAAGGCCGAAGGCGCCCGCTCGCCGGCCGATGTGCTGATGACCGTGGACATCGGCGCGCTGATGGACCTGGTCGACGGCGGCGTGACGCAGCCCGTGAAATCGCCCGCGCTCGAATCGGCCATTCCAGCCAACCTGCGCGGCGCCGACGGCCAGTGGTTCTCGCTCTCGCTGCGCGCGCGCGTGCTCTATGCCGACAAGGCCCTGCCGCTCGCGAGCTTCCGCTACGAAGACCTCGCCAGCCCGAAATACAAGGGCAAGGTCTGCATCCGCGCCGGCCAGCATCCCTACAACACCGCGCTGGTCGCCGCGCTGATCGCGCACGACGGCGAAGCCAAGGCCGAGCAGTGGCTGCGCGGCGTCAAGGCTAACCTGGCGCGCAAGGCCACCGGCGGCGACCGCGACGTGGCGCGCGACATCCTCGGCGGCATCTGCGACGTGGGCCTGGCCAACTCGTACTACGTCGGCCAGATGAAGAGTTCCAAGGAAGGCACCGACGCGCGCAAGTGGGGTGACGCCATCAAGGTGGTGCGCCCGACCTTCGCCAAGAGCGGCGGCACGCACGTCAACATCAGCGGCGCGGCCGTGGCGAAGAACGCGCCGCAGCGCGCCAACGCGGTCAAGCTGCTCGAGTTCCTGGTGTCGGAGCCGGCGCAGGCGCTGTATGCGCAGACCAACTACGAGTACCCGGTGCGCAAGGGCGTCGCGCTCGACCCGATCATCGCGTCGAGCATCGGCGAGCTGAAGGCCGACCCGCTGCCCGTGGCCGAGATCGCCAAGTACCGCAAGCAGGCCAGCGCGCTGGTCGACAAGGTCGGCTTCGACCAGTAGCGTTGGCTCGCCCCCAGGCTGCGGCCCGGCGAAGCCGGTTCCACGGTGTTCCTGGAAGAAGCGCGCACGATGGAGAAGCCTTGTTCCGCATGACCATCAACGGTCGGCATGAGGGCCTGCGCGCAGCAAGCCCGGCGTGGCGCTGCGCGTCGTTCCTGATCGCCGTCGGCGTGCTCGCGCCGGTGCTCACGCTGGCGTGGCTCGCCTTCGGCTCGGGCCTCGGGCACTGGGGGCCGCTGTTCGCGCACGTGCTGCCGCAAGCGGCGCTCAACACGGCCATGCTGCTTGCGGGCGTGGGCGTGCTGGTGCTGGTGATCGGCACCGGCTGCGCGTGGCTGGTGACGGCGCATGACTTCCCCGGCCGCGGTGTGCTGCACTGGGCGCTGCTGCTGCCGCTGGCGATGCCGACCTACATCGTCGCCTTCGCGTACCTCGACCTGCTGCACCCCATCGGCCCCGTGCAGGGCGCGATCCGCTGGGTGCTGGGCTTCGACAGCCCGCGCCAGTTCCGCCTGCCCGATCTGCGCTCGATACCGGGTGCGATCTTCGTGCTGGGCTTCGTGCTCTATCCGTACGTCTACATGACGGCGCGCGCGATGTTCATGACGCAGCCGGCGCACCTGATGGAAGCGGCGCGCACGCTCGGCGAAAGCCGGCGCGGCGCGTTCTTCCGCGTGGCGCTGCCGCTGGCGCGGCCGGCGCTGGCCGTGGGGCTGAGCCTCGCGCTGCTCGAGACGCTCAACGACATCGGCGCCTCGGAGTTCCTCGGCGTGAACACGTTGACGGTGGCTGTCTACACGACGTGGATCACGCGCTCCGACTTGGCGGGGGCTGCGCAGATCGCCTGCGCGATGCTGTTCGTGGTGGTGGCGCTGGTCTGGCTCGAACGCAATGGCCGGCAGCACCAGCGCTTCGGCTCGGCGCAGCGCATGCGCGCGGTGCAGCCGCGGCGGCTGCACGGTGGCGCGGCCTGGGCCGCCAGCGCGGCGGCGGCGCTGCCGGTGCTGATCGGCTTCGTGGCCCCTGCGCTCTACCTCGTGCGGGAAAGTTTCAAGCGGGTGCATCAGGGCGGCGGCATTTCCCAAGGCCTGGTCGCGAGCCTCGGCAACACGCTGGCGCTGGCTTCGGGTGTCACCGCGGCCACGGTCGCGGCGGGGCTGGTCGTCGCCTGGGCCTCGCGCAGCCAGGGCGCGGGCCTCGCCAACCGCGCACGATGGCAGGCGCGTGCGGCGACGCTGGGCTACGCGGTGCCGGGCACGGTGCTGGCCATCGGGCTGCTCACGCCAGCACTGGCCTTCGACAGCGCGCTCGCCACGGCATTCGGATGGCAGGGTCTGCCGCTCATGGGCGCGGGCATCGTGCTGGTCGTGGCCTGCGCGATCCGCTTTCTCGCGATGCCGGTCGGCGGTATCGAGGCCGGCCTCGCGCGCATTCCGCCCGCCATCGAGCAGGCCTCGCGCCTGCTCGGCGAAACCACCGGCGGCACGCTGCGCCGCGTGCACCTGCCGCTGCTGCGCCCCGCCATCGCCACGGGCGCGCTGCTGGTGTTCGTCGATGCGATGAAGGAGCTGCCGGCCACGCTGCTGCTGCGGCCCGCCAATTTCGACACCCTCGCCACCTGGCTCTACGCCGAGGCCGCGCGCGGTACGTATGAAGAAGGCGCGATTGCCGCGCTCGCCATCGTGCTGGCCGGCCTGCTGCCCGTCCTGCTGCTCGCGCGCAACCAGCTGGGCGCGCCTTCGGTCGCACCCGGCCCCGACCAGACACCATGAGTTCCCCCCTGCACCTCGACGCGATCCAGCTCGCATACGACACACCGCGCGGCCCGCACACGGTCGTCGACGGTTTCTCGCTGGCATTGGACGCCGGCGAAATCGGCTGCCTGTTCGGCCCTTCGGGCTGCGGCAAGACGACGGTGCTGCGTGCCATCGCAGGCTTCGAGCCCGTGCGCGCCGGCACGGTCCGGCTCGGCGACGTGCTGCTCTCGTCCGCGCAGAAGCACCTGCCGCCCGAGCAGCGGCACGTGGGCATGATGTTCCAGGAGTACGCGCTGTTCCCGCACCTGTCGGCCGCGAAGAACGTGGCCTTCGGCCTGCGCCGGCTCGACCGCACGGCGCAGCAATCGCGCGTGGCGGAAATGCTGGCGCTGGTCGGCCTCGACGACGCGGGCGAACGCTATCCGCACGAGCTCTCCGGCGGCCAGCAGCAACGCGTCGCGCTGGCCCGCGCGCTCGCGCCCTCGCCCGCCCTGCTGCTGCTCGACGAGCCGTTCTCCAACCTCGACGGCGGCACGCGCGAGCGGCTGACTGCGGAGGTGCGCGGCATCCTCAAGCAGGCCGGCCAGACCGCCATCCTCGTCACGCACAACGAGGCCGAGGCGCACGCCATGGCCGACCGCATCGGCGTGATGCACGGCGGGCGCATCACGCACTGGCTCGACGCAGCGGCATAGCACACGAGGCCCGTTTTCCGAATGGGCTTTCCGGGAAAAGGTTGTTCGGGACCGCAAGAATCGCGGCCTTCCAGACACATCCATCACCCAGGAACGGAAAGCCCCATGACGCAAGCCCTCACCCTCGTCAGCCACCTGCTGTGCCCGTATGTCCAGCGCGCCGCGATCGCGCTGCATGAAAAAGGCGTGCCCTTCGAGCGCGTGGTCATCGACCTCGCGAACAAGCCCCAGTGGTTTCTCGACATCTCGCCGCTCGGCAAGGTACCGCTGCTGAAGGTTCACAAGCCCGACGGCAGCGAGGCCGTGCTGTTCGAGAGCAACGTGATCTGCGAGTACCTCGAGGAGACACAGCCCGGCGCCCGCCTGCACCCCGAAGACCCGCTCGAGCGCGCCGAACATCGCGCGTGGATGGAGTTCGGCTCGGCCATCCTCGGCGACCTCTGGGGTTACGAGACCACGCAGGACGCGGCCGTGTTCGAGCAGAAGCGGCTGGCGCTCGTCGCCAGGTTCGAGCGCGTGGAAGCGGCGCTGGCAGCCTCGGGAGAAGGCCCCTACTTCGCCGGCCAGAACTTCAGCCTCGTCGACGCGGTCTTCGCACCGGTGTTCCGCTACTTCGAGGTGTTCGACGCGATCAGCGACTCGCATGTCTTCGACGCACTGCCCAGGGTCAAGGCCTGGCGCAAGGCGCTGGCGGCCCGCCCCAGCGTGCGCGATGCGGTGGTGCCTGAATATCCCCAGCACCTGATGGAATTCCTGAAGCGCCACCAGGCCCACCTGCTGACACTGGCGGCTTGATCGCCGCGGCGGGACGCAGACAATAGCGGCCTCCCTTTCTTCACGCCCAACGGCCCCCACGAGATGCGACTCCTCCACACCATGCTGCGCGTCGGCAACCTCCAGCGCTCCATCGACTTCTACACCAAGGTGCTCGGCATGAACCTGCTGCGCACTTCGGAGAACCCCGAGTACAAGTACAGCCTCGCCTTCATCGGCTACGGCAAGGGCAACCCCGAGCAGGCCGAGATCGAGCTCACCTACAACTGGGGCACCGAGAGCTACGAACTGGGCACCGCCTACGGCCACATCGCGCTGGGCGTGCCCGACGCATACGCGGCCTGCGAGAAGATCAAGGCCGCGGGCGGCAACGTGACGCGCGAGGCCGGGCCGGTCAAGGGCGGCACCACCGTGATCGCGTTCGTGACGGACCCCGACGGGTACAAGATTGAACTGATCCAGCGCGACGAAGGCGCCGCCGGCGGCGGCCTGCGCTGATGACCCGCCGCGTTGCCCTGCTGCGTGGCGTGAACGTCAACGGCATCGCGATCAAGAGCGCCGACCTGAAGACGCTGTTCGCGGAAGAACTCGGCTTCGCCGCGGTGCGCACCGTGCTCGCCAGCGGCAACGTGCTGTTCGACACCGACGAGCGCGATGCCGACGCATTGCGCAAGCGCATCGAGCAGGCGCTGCGCAAGCGATTCGGCTACGAGGCGTGGATCGTGCTGCTCACCCAGAAGCAGGTGGCCGACGTGGCCAAGGCCTATCCCTTCGAGCGCATCGACGACGAGCGGCATCCCTATATCGTGTTCGGCTCGGACACCGCGATGCTCGACGAGATCGTGGAGAAGGCCGGCACCGTCGATACCGATGTCGAACAGCTGAAGCCCGGCAAGGGCGTGCTGTACTGGCAATGCCCGCGCGGCGAAAGCCTCGATACGCCGGTGGCCAAGCTGCTGGCCAAGACGCGCTACAAGTCCAGCACCACCACGCGCAACCTGCGTACGGTGGAGAAGCTGCTCACCGGCTGATCAGCAGCCGAGCAGGTCGGCCAGCGCCTCGATGTCGCGCGCATGCAGGTTGTTGTCCGGCTGCGGTGACACGTCCTTCGGCTTGGCGCGGCCGAATTCGTACGGACGCTCGATGTAGGCCGTCTTCAGGCCGCACACGCGCGCGGCGGCCAGGTCGTCGTGGTGCGCGGCGGCCAGCATCACCTGACCGGGCGTTGCATCGAACACACCCGCCACGCCGAGGTAGGTGCGCGGATCGGGCTTGTAGGCCTTGAACACCTCGGCCGACAGCACGCAGTCCCAGGGCAGGCCCGCGCGCTTCGCCATCTCGGTGAGCAGGCCGATGTTGCCGTTCGACAGCGTGCAGATGGTGAACTTCTTCTTGAGCCGCGTGAGCCCCGCCACCGAATCGGGCCAGGCCGGCAGGCGGTGCCAGGCGCGGCTCAGGTCGCGCCTGGCGGCCGTGTCGAGGCGCTCGGACAGGCCGAAATCGCGCAGCACCTGTTCGAGCATGCTCAGGTGCAGCTCGTCGAGCAGCGTGAAGCCGCCCTCGCCCGCGGCAATGCGCTCCATCACGGCCTTCATCGCGGGCTGGTAGCCCGCGCGCCACGCCAGCGCGAAGGCCGCGCCGTCCACGCCCGGCAATGCGCGCTCGGCCTCGGCGGCAATGCCGCTGTGCCAGTCGACCACCGTGCCGAAGACGTCGAACGCGATGACCTTCAGGTCGCTCGCGTCGAAATCGGCGCGCATGATCAGCGCGGCAGCTGGCTCGCGGCGCGTGCCAGTTGCTCGATGCGAGCCCAGTCGCCTTCGCGGATCGCGTCGGTCGGCACGATCCACGAACCGCCCACGCAGGCCACGTTCGACAGCGCGAGGAACTCGGCCGCGTTGCCCGCCTGGATGCCGCCCGTCGGGCAGAAGGTGACGTCGCCGAACGGACCCTGCCAGGCCTTGAGCATCGGCAGCCCGCCGGCCTGCAGCGCGGGGAAGAACTTGAGCTGGGTGTAGCCGTCTTCCTGCGCCATCATGATCTCGCTGCCGGTGGCCACGCCGGGCAGCAGCGGCAGGCCGAGGTCGTGGCAGGCCTTGCCGACCGCACGCGTGTAGCCCGGGCTCACGCCGAACTTCGCGCCGGCCAGCGCCGAGGCCTGGGCGTCGGCCGCGCTGCGGATGGTGCCGGCACCGGCCACGGCCTCGGGAACGTCCCTGGCGATGGCTTCGATGCACTGCAGCGCCTGCGGCGTGCGCAGCGTGACTTCGAGCATGCGGATGCCGCCGGCCACCAGTGCGCGAGCGAGAGGGACGGCGTCTTTCACGTCGTTCAGCACGATGACCGGAATGACCGGCGCATCGCGCATGACTTCGAGGGCGGTGAGTTTTTTTGTCATTTCATAGCTCCATTACGTCAAGCACGCGATCCTGAAAATCGCGGTGCTCAATTCCAGAAACACCGCGGAACCGGCTTTGCCGGGCCGCCGGTGTTGCCCCGGAAGGGGGTTGGCGAAGCGACACGAAGTGCGCGCAGCCTGGGGGCGAGTCCGATTACAGCCATGAGCAGGCTCCTTCTTCAGCGGTCAATGCATTGCGGCGCATGCCGGCGAACAGTTCGCGGCCGAGGCCGTGTCCGTCGGCGATGCGCTGCGCTTCGGGCAGCGTCGCGGTTTCGCGCGCGGCCCATTCGTCTTCGGGCAGCAGCACGGCCAGCGTACCCGCCACCGCGTCGAGGCGGATCAGGTCGCCGTCGCGCACCTTGGCGAGCGGGCCGCCCGCAGCCGCTTCGGGCGAGACGTGGATGGCGGCCGGTATCTTGCCCGACGCGCCGCTCATGCGGCCATCGGTGACCAGCGCCACGCGGAATCCCTTGCCCTGCAGCACCGACAGCGGCGGCGTGAGCTTGTGCAGCTCGGGCATGCCGTTGGCCTGCGGGCCCTGCCAGCGCACCACGCAGACCACGTCGCGCTCGAGTTCGCCGGCGGTGAAGGCCTTGTGCAGCGCGGCCTGCGAGTCGAACACGCGTGCGGGCGCTTCGATGACATGGCGGTCGTCGGGCACCGAGGACACCTTGATGACGCTGCGACCGAGGTTGCCGCCCAGCAGCTTGAGGCCGCCGGTGGCACTGAACGGATTCGCGACCGTGCGTGTGATGGCTTCGTTCTTCAGCGGCGCCGCGGGGCTCCATTGCAGGCGCTGTTCGGCGCCATCGCCCACCAGCGCCGGGATGTTCGCGTATTCGCGGATGCCGCCCGCGCGCACCGTCAGCACGTCGGCATGCATGAGGCCGGCGTCGACCAGCTCGCCGATCACGAGGCCGGGGCCGCCCGCGGCCTGGAACTCGTTCACGTCGGCGCTGCCGTTGGGGTACACGCGGCTCAGCAGCGGCACCACGTCGGAGAGCTTCGAGAAGTCGTCCCAGTCGATCACGATGCCGGCGGCGCGCGCCACGGCCACCCAGTGGATCAGGTGGTTGGTGGAGCCGCCCGTGGCCAGCAGCGCAACCATGGCGTTGACGATGCAGCGCTCGTCCACCATCTCGCCGATGGGCGGGCACTGGAACGAAATGTCGCTCGCCTTGCCCAGCACCGTGCGCACCGCTTCGCGCGTGAGCGTCTCGCGCATCGCGTCGCCGGGCTGGATGAAGGCCGTGCCGGGCACGTGCAGGCCCATGGCCTCGAGCAGCATCTGGTTGCTGTTGGCGGTGCCGTAGAAGGTGCAGGTGCCCATCGTGTGATAGGCGGCCATCTCGGCATCGAGCAGGCCCTGGCGGCCCACGAGGCCTTGCGCCGCCTGCTCGCGCACCTTCGACTTGGCATTGTTCGACAGTCCCGAGGGCATCGGGCCGGCGGGCACGAACACGGTCGGCAGATGGCCGAAGTGCAGCGCGCCGATCAGCAGGCCCGGCACGATCTTGTCGCACACGCCAAGCAGCAGCGCGCTGTCGAACATATCGTGCGTGAGCGCGACGGCCGTGCTCATGGCGATCAGGTCGCGGCTGAACAGGCTCAGCTCCATGCCGGGGGTGCCCTGCGTGACGCCGTCGCACATGGCGGGCACGCCGCCGGCCACCTGCGCGGTGGCGCCGAGACGGCGGGCCTCGTGCTTGATGATGTCGGGGTAGCCCTGGTACGGCGCGTGGGCCGAGAGCATGTCGTTGTAGGCGGTGACGATGCCGATGTTGGGCGCGCGCTCGGCCACCACGCGGAACTTGTCGTTCGCCGGAATGCCGGCCACGGCGTGCGCCACGTTGGCGCAGCCCATGCGGTCGGAGCCGCGGTCGCGGTCGCGGATTTCGGCGAGGCGGGAGAGGTACGCGCTGCGCAGCCCCTTGCTGCGCTCGCGGATGCGATCGGTGACGTCGCGGACGATGGGGTGTGTGCTGCTGCTCATGGGGTCGGTGGCTCTTGCTGCGTGCCGCCAGGGCGGCTGTAGGCCTGGAGACCCATGGTAACAAGCCGGGCACGAAAGCCCGATGAAATCCGGGTGCCCGCCAATACGAATCCACTCATCCGCGCCCATGCAGGGAAGCACCCATGAAAAAGCCCGGCGTCACCGGGCTTCTTCTTGTTCTTGCAGCCGATGCGCAGCGCTCAGTCCACCAGCTTCACCTCGACGCGGCGCGCCTCGGCGTTGTTGCCCGAGCCGGCTGTCACGGCGGGCCTCTGCAGGTCGACCTTGGCCGCGGGCACGCCCAGGCCCACGAGCACGTCGCGCACCATCTCGGCGCGCTTCTTCGCGAGCTGTTCGTTGATGGCGGCATCGCCGGTGGTGTCGTGGAAGCCCGAGACCACCGCCTTGCGGCCGCTCTCGACGCCCTTGATGACCGCGGCCAGCGCCTCGGCGGCGCCGGGCGCGAGGTCGGCGCTGCCGGTCGCGAAGTAGAAGTTCACCACGCCATCGACCACGCGGATGCTTGCGCCGTCGGGGATCGTGACCGTCACGGTCTCGGTGACCTCGGCCACCTTGGGCGCGGCGCCGGGGGCCGGCGCCGAGATCACCACCGCCGGGGCGGCGGCGGCGGCCCGCGCGGCCGCCGGGTTGTGGCCCTTGTGCCAGAGCACGATGCCAACCACGAAGAAGATCACCAGGGCGATCAGCGCCATGACGAATCCGAGGATGAAATTCTGCTGGCTGTCGTCATCGCTCATCGGGGGTCTTGCTCCATAGGGAAGGGGTAGGTAAATAATGGTGCGGTGAACCATGATCAGGAAATTGTAGGTGGCGGTCCCGGCATTCCCATGTCGGACCCTGCGCCGAACCCCGGTCCGCCGGGACTCGACCCCATGCCCAAACCTCTGCGCGATCCGCAGCCGATGCTCGAGCGCGCCATCGCCGACTGGGGCGGGCATGAGGATCTCTGGCTTTTCGGCTATGGCTCGCTGATCTGGCGGCCCGAGTTCGACTTCGTCGAGCGGCGCCAGGCCTGGGTGCGCGGCTGGCACCGCGCGCTGAAGATGTGGAGCCGCGTGAACCGCGGCAGCGTCCAGGTGCCCGGCCTCGTGTTCGGATTGCTCTCGGGCGGCAGCTGCCGTGGCATGGTGTTCCGCGTGCCCAGGGCCGAGGGTCTGGAAACGCTGCGCCGGCTCTGGCTGCGCGAGATGCCGACTGGCGTGTACGACCCGAAATGGCTGCGCTGCGGCACAGCCGAGGGGCCCGTGCGCGCGCTGGCGTTCACGCTGTCGCGGCGCAGCCCCAACTTTACGGGCGAGCTCAGCGACGAGCGCTACCGCCACATCTTCGCCAACGCCGTCGGCCGCTACGGCACTTCGCTCGACTACGCGCGCCAGACGCTGCTCGAACTGCAGCGCCACTCGATCCACGACGCGGCGCTGGCCCGCCTGGTGGCGCTGGCCGCCGCTCAGGAGCAGCAGCGCCAGCAGCAAACCGAGGCCGCCGCCGATTGCGGGGCGCCGCAGCCTCCGGTATATGTTCCGGGGTCTTCAGACCCTTCTTCCCAACCTTCCGAATCGTCCAAGGAAAACACATGACCCAACGTCGTCTCGCCGCCGCCGGCGCCGCCCTCCTCGCCTCCGCCCTTCTCGCCGCCTGCGGCAGCATGGGCGGCAAGCCGAGCACCGCCGTCGAGCTGGTACCGACCGGCGCCATCACGCCCAACCCGACGCGCGGCACGGTGACCTTCGCCGCGCTCGACCACGGCGTGCGCGTGTCGGGCGAAGTGCGCGGGCTGGCACCGGGCAGCGAGCACGGCTTCCACATCCACGAGAAGGGCGACTGCGGCAACAACGGCGACGCCTCGGGTGGCCACTTCAACCCGACCGGCGGCACGCACGGCAAGTTCGCCGCCGCGGGCAGCCATGCCGGCGAGCTGCCGAGCCTGGTGGCCGATGCCAGCGGCGTGGCCCGCTTCAGCGTGGAAGACCACTCGATCTCGCTGACGGACGGCGCGGCCAACAACGTGGTGGGCCGCGCCCTGGTGGTGCATCGCGACCGCGACGACTTCACGACGCAGCCGTCGGGCAACTCGGGCCCGCGCATCGCCTGTGCGGTGATCACCAAGCCCTGATCGAAACGGGCGGCAAGAGCTAGGCGCCCTCGCGCGCCAGCCACAGCGCCTCGGCCTGCGCCAGCGCCTCGGGCGTGTCGATGTCGGTGACCACGCCGACGTCGTCCACCACCAGGTCGGCCACCGAATCGATGGCACGCATCGACCGCAGGATGGACGATGCGCCGAGGCTTCCCTCCAGCATGGCGAGTTGCGCACCGCACCCGGCGGCAAAGCCCACCGGATGGCCGCGCTCGCCCCGGTACTGCGGCTGCACGGCATTCACCCGGCCGCCGAGGGCCGCTGCAACGGCCTGCAGCGTCGCGGGCTGCACCAGCGGCAGGTCGCCCGGCAGGATCAGCCAACCCGCCGCATCGGGCGTTGCGCGCACCGCGGCCGCGATCGAATCGCCCATGCCGGGGTGCCCCGCATCTTCCACGTGCCACGGCAGACCGCTGGCGCGCACCGCGTCGAGCGTGCGCTCCAGCACCGGCCTGCCGGCGAGCAGCGCCTTCAGCTTCGAGCCCGTGCCGCCGGCCGCAATGAAGCGTTCGCCGCGGCCCGAGGCCAGCACGATCACCACCGGGGAATTCGCCTTCATGGTCGTCATGGGCCGAGTATGTGCGCAACAATCCCGGCATGACCTCTCCCCTCTCCAATGACGCATTGGCGGCGCTGCGCAAGAGCTACGAGCGCGCCGAACTCGGCGAAGCCCACAGCGCGGGCGATCCGCTGAAGCAGTTCGAGCGCTGGCTCACTGAAGCCATTGACGCGCAGGTGCCCGAGCCCAATGCGATGACGCTGTGCACCGTGGGCAGCGACCTGCGGCCGTCGAGCCGCATCGTGCTCATCAAGGGCTACGACGCGCGCGGCATCGTCTGGTACACCAACTACGAGAGCCGCAAGGGCCGCGAGCTGTCGGGCAATCCGTATGCGTCGCTGCAGTTCCACTGGGTCGAACTCGAGCGCGTGGTGCGCATCGAGGGCCGCGTCGAGAAGGCAGGCCCCGAAGAGAGCGACGCCTACTTCGCGAGCCGCCCGCTCGACTCGCGCATCGGCGCCTGGGCCAGCCCGCAGAGCGAGGTGATCAGCGGACGCGACGTGCTGGTGAAGAACGCCGCCGTTGCCGCGGCCAAGCACATGCTCTCGCCGCCGCGCCCGCCGCACTGGGGCGGCTACCGGCTGGTGCCCGATCGCTGGGAGTTCTGGCAGGGCCGCAAGAGCCGGCTGCATGACCGGCTGCGCTATCGGCTCGAAGGTGCGGACTGGGTGCGCGAGCGCTTGGCTCCCTGAGCTTCCTGATCCTTCAAGGAACACCGCGGAACCGGCTTTGCCGGGCCGCTGGTGCTGCCCCCGGAAGGGGGTTGGCGTAGCGACACGGAGTGCGCGAAGCCTGGGGGCGAATCAAGCCTCACAACTCACGACTTTGAACTCGACGCGCCGGTCCAGCGCGTCGCTCGCATCGTCTGCCCCCGTGCCGACGATGTTCTCGCGGAAGCCCATGCCCGATTCGCGCAGCTTCTTCGACAGGGGCGCCGCCTCGCCCACCAGCCGGGTCTTCACGCTCACCGCGCGCTGCAGCGACAGCCGCTCGTTCACCGCCTCCGAGCCCGTGCGGCTCGTGTGGCCCGTGACCACCACGCACGAATCGATCTGCGCCGCCTGCCGCGCGATCTGGCGCAGCCACATCGGATAGGCGGCGCTGATCTTCGGATCGGCGAGGAAGTCGGTCGAGCCCGGCTTGAACAGGAACTTCACGCTCAGGTTGTTGGTTTCGAGCCCCAGCCGCGCGATGGTGCCGAAGGTCTTCTCGGCATCGGCCGTGCGGCCGAGTTGCGACTGCGTGAGGTACAGCCCGCTGTAGATGCGCAGCTGCTGGCCGTCGGGCCGCTTCGACGCGGCCTCGTAGCGGCCGAGCGCCTCGCTCATGCGGCCGGCCTCGTAGGCGGCGGTGGCCTCCTGCAACACGGTCGAGGTCGGCAGGCGCTCCAGGTACAGCGCGTCCGCGGCTTGGCCGGGCTGGGTCTCGGCGGTGCGGATGTAGCCCTCGACGCCGCGGTCCTTGCCATTCACCGGGCTGTCGCGGAAGAAGGCGGTGGGCCGTGTGTCGAGCGTGGCGTCGCTGATGCGCGTGACCGACTGCGCGATCACCATGCCGCTGCGGATTTCGGTCAGCGCGAGGTTCAGCCGGTACGGTGCGCCCGAGGCGTCCCTGTCGCGCACCAGCGTGCCGTTGAGCACGTACTGCGCGCTGCCGATCTCGCTCGCGTTGAAGGGCGTGACGGTGAACTGCCTGAACTGCGCCTGCATGCGCTGCACGATGCGTTGCTCGGCCACGCGCGTCACCTCGGTCTGCTGGCCGCTCGCGCCTTCGAGCAGCGGGTCGATCACGATGCGGCGCTGCGTGAGCGTCGACTCCACCTTGGCCAGGAAGGCCGGCAGTTTCTGCGTCTGCACCATCAGGTCGTCCACCGCCTGGTTCACGGCCTGGTCGAAGGGCATGGCGTTGCCCGGCGCGGGGCGGTGCGCGCAGGCGGCGGCAAGCACGGCGGCGCACAGCGCGAACGCGCGCAGCGCCAGGCGAACTCGTTGGGTGGTGGTGGTCGTCATCAGCATTGGCTCCTCAATGTCTTCATGTCCTGGTCCGACAGCGGCTCGCCCACGGCGGCGCGCATGTTGATCTCGCTGCAGCGTTTCGAAGGCACGGGGTGCCGCTCGACGGGTTCGCGATGCGCCTCGGGCGCCGGCGCCGCGGTGGCGGTGATCTGCGGTCGCGGCTTCGGCACCGGCCGCACGACGGCGGGCTTGGGCTCAATCTCCTGTGCCGGCGGTGCCTCCGCCGGCACAGGAACGGCCAGGCAGGGCGTGCGGCACGGCTTGGCCTCGCCCGCCGCATGCGCGCGTGCGCCGTGCAGCGCGATCACCGTCGCGACCACCGCCGTCACTGCAAGGGCAAGGGGCGAAACACGCGCCGGATAGATCGTCATCAGCCGGCAAATGTAGGGGCGCGAACGCCGCGCGCCAGCCCACCAAACGGCCACCCCTGCCAAACGGCATAGGGCTAGCGCTGTCGTTCAGTCGGGCAAAAGTTCGCGAAAACGCCGGAATCCGGCGCGCCATGAAACTGGCGCGATTCAGTCGCGGGACACCGCAGAACCGGCTTTGCCGGGCTGCTGGTGTCGCTCCCGGTAGGGGGTTGGCGTAGCGACACGAAGTGCGCGAAGCCTGGGGGCGAGCTCCTTTATGGCAGCCACTGCACCCAGACCATCACGAGCGGGAGCGTGGCGAGCCCCAGCACCGTCGACATCGCGACGCTGGCCGTCACCAGGTCTTCGGCCGTGCGGTAGCGCTGCGAAAAGAGGAACACGTTGGCGCCGATGGGCAGCGCCGCCGCCACCACCATCACCGTGAGCGGAATGCCTCGCACGCCCAGCAGCCAGCCGATGACGGCCACCAGCAGCGGATGCAGCAGGTTCTTCACCAGCGCCTGCATCAGCGCGCCGCGCCAGTGCCGGCCGATGGGCGTGAGCGCGAGCGTGATGCCCACCATCACCAGCGCGATGGGGCCGAAGGCCTGGCCGAGCAGCTGGATCGGCTTGTCGATGAACTCGGGCATGACCAGCCCGGTCTGCGCGAACAGCAGGCCCGCGATGATCGGCAGCGGCACGGGGTGGATAATGGCGTTGCGCAGCGCACGCATCACGGTGCGTGCCATCGAGGGGCGCGTGTCTGCGCCACCGACACCCGCGTGCTCGCGCGCGACGGCCAGCTCCAGCACCACCGTGGCGCTGGTCAGGAGCACCAGCGAATGCAGCGAGATCAGCGTGAGCAGCACCACCATGCCCGCCTCGCCATACGCCAGGCCGATCAGCGCGATGCCGATCATCACCGTGTTGCTGTACGTGTTGGCCAGCGCGATCACCGCCGCGGTGCGATTGAATCCGCGCAGCGCCAGCGTGGCCGCGAACAGCAGGCCCGAGGCGACGAAGTACGCCGCCACCGGCTTCAGGCTCAGCTGCTCGACGTGCACCGTGCTCATGGCGCGAAACAGCAGCGCGGGCGCGAGCAGCAGGAAGATGAGATGCGACAGGTCCTTCACCGCATTGCCGCCGATCCAGCGGCGCTTGCCGGCGAGGTAGCCCGCGGCGATGAGCAGGACGACGGGGAGCAGGGAGGAGATGACGAAGGAATTCACTCGACGAGGATAGCCCAGTGAGTGTCTTGCACCTTCCCCTCCCCGGGGGAAGGTTGGGATGGGGGCAAGCGGCGCCTGCCAAAGCCACAGCCTCGTCAAAGGCCGCCTGCCCCCACCCCTGCCCTCCCCCAGAGGGGGAGGGAGAAACACGGGATCAGAACGTCACGCGCAAACCGACCTTCAGCGTGCGCCCCGGCAACGGCGCGTTCGGATACACCGTCGTCGTCAGGATCGACGTCGCGCTGTAGGCCAGCTTGTTCGTGATGTTGTCCATGCGCGCATACCAGGTGAGGTTGGCGCGCTGCACCTTCATGCGGTAGGTGAGGGCCGCATTCCACAGCGTGTAGGCATCGGTCTCGCGCGCGCCTACCGACGGAACGCGGTGCTGCGCAGCGTTGTAGTCGAAGCCGAAGCGCGCGCCCCACGGGCCGTTGGCATAGGCCAGCGTCGCCCCCAGGCGCAGCGGCGCGATGCGCGGCAGCGGCTCGCCGGTGTCGAGGTTCTTCGCGCGCACGATGTCGCCGCGCCATTCGAGGTCCAGCGTGCCGGCGTCGTCCATGCGCGCGAAGCCTTCGCTGCCCAGCAGGCGCAGGTTGCCGTTGGCCTCGATGCCGGCGAAGCGCGCACGCACGCCGCCGTAGACGTACTCGGCCAACGTGTCGGTGGCGCCGGGCTCGGCCACGTTGCCTTCCCCGTCGAGGTTGCGCCCCGTCGCGGTCAGGCCGATGTAGTTGCTGAAGCGCGTGACGTAGGCATTCACGCGGGCCGTGTTGGGGCCCGACTTCCACTGCGCACCCAGGTCCAGGCCGGTCGATTTTTCCTTCTTCAGGTTCGGGTCGCCCACTTCCCACGCGGCCGTCGCCACGTGGGGACCGTTGGCCAGCAGTTCGTAATCCTTCGGCGCGCGCTCGGTGTAGGCGAGGTTCGAGGTCAGCTGCCACTGCGGCGCGAGGTTGACCAGCGCACCGAAGGCCGCGCTGTGCGGATTGAAGGTGCGCTCGCCGACCGCAAAGCGCGTGACCGTCGGATCGTCCGGATAGCCCAGCGATCGGATGCGGACCTGCTCGGTGCGCGCACCGAAGCTCAGCCGGCCCCACGAAGTGCCGTACTCCTCGTACATGAACAGCGCATTGGAGCGCGTGCGGCTGTGCGGCGCGAAGGCCTCCTCGCCATCGGCGGCGAAGCGGTTGGTTTCGCTGCTGAAGCCGACCAGGCCCTCGAAGTTGCCGATCTTCTGGTGGCGCGCCTCGATGCGCAGGTCGTTGCTCATGTTCGAGAACGTGGTGCCGGGCGTACCACCCTCGAACTCGGTGTGGCGGTAGTCGGTGTGGCTCAGCTTGGCGTGGATGCTGCTGATGAAGCCGCCCGGGCGCCACTCGCCTTCGAGCGCATAGCGGTCGGACTTCATGCCGATGGTGACGTCGTCCTCGGCCACGGTGCCGTAGTTGCTGCGGTAGGTGCTGACCGAGGCGCCGATGTAGCCCTGGTCGAAGAACATCGTGCCGCCGAGCGCGCCGCCGTGCGCCTCGTTGGCCGAGTTGCAGATCTTGCGCGCCGTCCACGGCGAGCCGGGCTTGCTGCATTCGAGGCTGATCGGCACCGAGACGTCCTTCGAGTCGCGGTTGAAGGCGTCGACGTGCAGCGCGAAGCGGTCGTTGCCGCCTTCGAGCACCACGCCGCCGTTCTTCTCCTTGTTGCCGGTGGAATAGCCCAGGTCGGCGCGGCCGCCGAAGCCGTTGATCGGCTCCGAAGGAATGCGGTTGTCGATCACGTTGACCACGCCGCCAACGGCGCTGCCGCCGTACTGCAGCGCCGACGGGCCGCGCAGCACTTCGATGCGGTCGGTGACCAGCGCATCGACAGGCACCGCGTGGTCGTAGCTCAGCGCGGAGGCGTCGGGCGCGCCGCCGCCGTTCTGCAGGATGCGGATGCGGTCGCCGTCCTGGCCGCGAATGATCGGGCGGCTGGCGTTGGGGCCGAAGTAGCTGCTGCTCACGCCAGGCACGTTGTCCAGCGTTTCGCCGAGCGTCGATTGGGAACGCAGCAGCAGCTTGTCACCCGACAGCGTGGTCGTGGGCGCGATCAGTTCGGAGGCACCGAGCGGATTGCCGGTGACGGTGACCTCGCGCAGGCTGGCGGCGTCGGCGGATTGGGCCTGAACCTGTGCCTGGTCCTGGGCCATGCTTGCGAAGGAGGCGAGCGAAAGAACTGCAACGCCGATGGCGTTGCGACGGAAATGGGGAGTCATGAAGGGACACTCGTTGAATCGGGAAACGACCGGCCGCCACCCGCGCGGGAAGCGGGTGCAGCAGCCGGAACACAGGGGATTCAGCGAGTGGAAGGCGGACCGCGCGCGTCGAACAGCGCGACCCAGCGGGCGATGGTTTCGCCCTGCAGGAAAGCAAAGACGGCCGACGGCAGCAGCATCGGCAGCACCACCAGCGGCACGCCGGGGACGCCGGAGCCGTGCGAGAGCTGGTCGTAAAGCCGGCACTCGGCGTCGTTGTGTTCGCCGAACAGGCCGGCCAGCTGGGGGACGGCATGCTTGTGGGCAGCCTGCGCCGCGGCGACCGGCAGGCCCGGCACGTGCAGCGAACGGTGCATCAGCCCCAGCGTGCCCGCGAACCACACCGCGACCATCAGCGCGATGACGAGCGCGCGGGTCGAACGGGTCCGGGGCTGGCGGATGAAGAGATGCACGGGGCGCAGGTACCGATCGGCGCTCAGGCCTTGACGCGCGACGCGAAGGTCTTCTGGAACTTCTCGACCTTCGGTCCCACGACGAACGCGCAGTAGCCCTGGTTCGGATTGTTCAGGAAGTAGTCCTGGTGATAGGCCTCGGCCGTCGAGTAGTTGGCGAGCTGCGCCACCTCGGTCACGACGGGCGAGCTGTAGGTCTTGCTGGCCCCGATCTCGCGGATGACCTCCTCGGCCACCTGCTTCTGCGCGTCGCTCGTGTAGTAGATGCCGCTGCGGTACTGGGTGCCGGCGTCGTTGCCCTGGCGGTTGAGCGTGGTCGGGTCGTGCACGACGAAGAAGATCTCGAGGATTTCGCGCAGGCTGATCTGCGCGGGGTCGAATTCGAGTTTCACCACCTCGGCGTGGCCGGTGCGGCCGGTGCAGACCTGCTCGTAGGTCGGGTTGACGGTCTGGCCGTTGCAATAGCCCGACTCCACGTCCAGCACGCCCTGCACCCGGTCGAACACCGCCTCGGTGCACCAGAAGCAGCCACCGCCGAGCACGATGGTTTCGGTGGGCGGCGATGAAGTGGACATGGTGCGGCTCCGGGAGGTTGGAAAAGGACGAGCCCGTTATTGTGGCGGCTTGACGTGACGGATATCGGTCACTACATTACTAACCCGCGAGTCATTAACATCTCATGTCCCCGCCCCGTTCCTTCGTCGACAAGATCATCTGCCCGGTGCGCGCCAAGCGCGAGCGCCGGAAAGAGGCGCGCCCCGGCGAACTGCTGGCCGCCGCACTCGACCTGTTCGTCGAAAAAGGCTTTGCCGCCACCCGCTCAGAGGAAGTGGCGGTGCGCGCCGGCGTCTCCAAGGGCACCCTCTTTCTCTATTTCCCGAGCAAGGAAGAGCTGTTCAAGGCCGTCGTCATGGAAAGCCTCGGCGGCCGTTTCACCGAGTGGAACGCCGAATTCGCGGCTTTCGAGGGCACCACGGCCGACATGCTGCGCTACTGCATGAAAGTGTGGTGGGAACGCGTCGGCATGACCCAGGCCTCGGGCCTGACCAAGCTCATGATGAGCGAGGGCGCCAACTTTCCCGACCTGGCTGAGTTCTACCGCCGCGAGGTGGTCCGCCCCGGCCACGAACTGCTGCGGCGCATTTTCCAGCGCGGCATCGACAGCGGCGAGTTCGCTCCGATGGACGTCGACCACGCGATCTATTCGGTGGTGGCGCCCATGATCTTCCTCATGCTCTGGAAGCATTCGGCCATGGTCTGCGTCGACGGCGCGTCGGCCCTCGACCCTGAAAAATACCTCGCCGCCCAGGCCGAGGTGGTGATCAACGGACTCTGCGTGCGCCCCGGAAGGCCGACCGCAGCGGAGGCGTCATCGGCGACGCCTAAAATTGAAGGTTTGTCCTGAGCCCACAAGGAAAGCCACGCCATGAACCCCACCCCCACCCTCGAGCGCCTGCGCTTCAACATGATCGAACAGCAGATCCGCCCCTGGGATGTGCTGGATACCGACATCCTCGAACTGCTGGCCGAAATCCACCGCGAAGACTACGTCCCCGACGCGCACCGCACGCTGTCGTTCTTCGACATGGAACTGCCGCTGCTCGACGGCTCCGTGCCCGGCGAAATCATGCTGTCGCCCAAGGTCGAGGCCCGCACGCTGCAGGACCTGCACATCCAGAAGCATGAATCGGTGCTCGAGATCGGCACCGGCTCCGGCTTCATGGCCGCCCTGCTGGGCGCCCGCGCCGCTCAGGTGCTGTCGCTCGAAATCAACCCCGTGCTGGCCGCCCGCGCCGCCGAGACGCTGCGCCAGAACGGCGTGACCAACGTCGAAGTGCGCCATGCCGACGGCGCCGTGCCGCTGCCCAGCGGCCCGAGCTTCGACGTGATCGTGCTCAGCGGCTCGGTCGCGCGCATTCCGCAGAACCTGCTGGGTTCGCTCAAGGTCGGCGGCCGCCTCTCGGCCATCGTGGGCGAAGAGCCGATGATGCGCGCCCACTTCGTCACCCGCACCAGCGAAAGCAAGTGGGACACGATCCAGCCCTGGGACACCGTGGCTCCGCGGCTGCTGAACTTCCCCGAGCCTTCGCGCTTCTCGTTCTGAGCTGGCGGTCCACCGAATGATCGACCAAGTCCGCCCCGCCGACCTCGCCGCCTGGTTCGCCCAGAACGCCGACGCCACCCCCGTGCTGCTCGACGTGCGCGAACCCTGGGAACTGCAGACGGCGAGCGTCGTGCCCCAGGGCTTCACCCTGGTCGCGATTCCGATGAACGAGATTCCCGGGCGGCTGGCCGAGCTGAACGACGGCCAGCCCGGACTTCGAATTGCCTGCCTGTGCCATCACGGCGCACGCAGCCAGCGCGTAGCCGCCTTCCTGAACCAGAACGGCTTTGACCAGCTCGCCAACGTGGCGGGTGGCATCGACGCCTGGTCTTCGCAGCACGACCCTTCCGTGCCGCGCTACTGATTCTTTCTCCAAGGACGTTCAATGCCTTCCAGGCCCCGGCTTTCGCCTCTTTCCGCAGCGCTCGCAAGCATCTTCGCAGCCCTGCTCGCATCGCCGGCCCAGAGCCAGACACTGAACGAACTCTACGAATCGGCCCGCGGCTTCGACGCCACCTACCAGGGTGCACGGGCCCAGTACGACGCCAGCATCGCGCGCGCCGCGCAGGCCAAGGCCGGCATCCTGCCCGCCGTGGGACTCACGGCCGGCGTGACGCGCAGCGACCTCGACATCGAAACCCTCACCGGCGCCGGCCGCGGCACCACCACGCCGCGCGACTTCAACACGCAGAACGTCGGCATCAACGCCACGCAGCCGCTGTACCGGCCGGCCAACTGGGCCACCTACGAGCAGGGCAAGCGCCAGGCCGACATCGCGCAGGCGGTGCTCACCATCGCCGAGCAGGACCTGATCGTGCGCGTGAGCCAGGCGTACTTCGACGTGCTCGCGAGCCAGGACAGCCTGGCGCTCGTGCGCGCGCAGAAAGTCGCGGTGGCTGAGCAGCTGGCATCGGCCAAGCGCAACTTCGAGGTCGGCACCTCCACCATCACCGACTCGCGCGAGGCGCAGGCCCGCTACGACCTCGTGATCGCCCAGGAAATCGCGGCCGAGAACGACCTGCAGGTGAAGAAGGTGGTGCTCGACCAGCTGGTCGGCCGCCCCGGCAGCGTGCCGGTGCCGCTGCGAGTGCCGGTGGTGCTGCCCACCGCCATGCCCGCGGACATCAACGCCTGGGTCGCGCAGGCCGACGAGGTGCACCCCGCCATCCAGCAGGCCCGCCTGGGGCTCGACGTGGCCGGGCTCGAAGTGGAGAAGGCCAAGGCCGGCCACAAGCCCACGCTCGACGCCAACCTGGGCTACAACGTCACGCGCAACCCGACGGGCACCAGCACGAGCACCGTGGGCACGCGCATCAACGCGGCCACGGTCGGCGTCACCTTCAACCTGCCGCTGTTCGCCGGCTTCGCCACCGAGAACCGCGTCAAGGAAACGCTGGCGCTCGAGGACCAGTCGCGCAGCGTGCTCGACGGCACCAAGCGCAGCGTGGCGCAGGCCACGCGCGCGGCGTACCTCGGGCTCGTCTCGGGTGCGGGGCAGGTGAAGGCGCTGGAAGCGGCCGAGGCCTCGAGCCAGAGCGCGCTCGATGCCAACCGGCTGGGCTACCAGGTGGGCGTGCGCATCAACATCGACGTGCTGAATTCGCAGAGCCAGCTGTTCCAGACCAAGCGCGACCTCGCGCAGGCGCGCTACAACGTGCTGCTGGGCAACCTGAAGCTGCGCCAGGCCAACGGCACGCTGACGATCGACGACATGAACGCGATCAACGCGACGCTGGCGAGCAGCGGCAGCGTGCCGGCGGTGCCTCCGGCCACGGGGCCGGATCGCAGCACAACGACGCCTGCCGTGACGCCGCCGAGCATCCCGGTGATTCCGCCGGTGCCGGTGCCGCCGTTCAATCCGCCGGCGCCGACGATGCCGACGGCACCGGTGCCGCCGGTGATCCTCAACCCGCCGGTGCGCTGAGGCTTTTTCTCCCTCCCCTTCCGGGGGAGGGCCGGGGTGGGGGCACGACGGCCTCGGCCCCACTGCTGCGCTCGTTGGGCGCTTGCCCCCATCCCAGCCTTCCCCCAGAGGGGGAAGGAGCAATACAAACTCAGTCGAGTGTGGGTTCGGCGCGCGGCGGCTCGTTTTCGAGCGGCGCATGCCCCGACACCACAGGCTCCGCCGCCTGCGCGATCGCCAGCACCGCAGCGGCCGTGCGCTCGGCCGCCCCGCGATTCGACGAAGAGAACGCCAGCGCGGCCTGCGCCATCGTGGCGCGGCGCTCGGGGTTCTCGACCAGCTTCAGCGCGGCCGTCACGGCCTGCTCCATGTTCTCGACGCGCAGCGACGCGCCGGCCGCCAGCGACAGCTGCGCCGCCTCGGCGAAGTTGAAGGTCGACGGTCCCATGACCACCGGGCAGCCGCAGGCCGCCGGCTCAATCAGGTTCTGCCCGCCCAGCGGCTCGAAGCTGCCGCCCAGCAGCGCCACGTCGGCCAGGCCGTAGTACAGCGCCATCTCGCCCAGCGAATCGCCGAGCCAGATCTCCGCCTCGGCCGGCTGGCCCGCCGCGCTGCGGCGCGCCACGGCGAAGCCCTCGGCCTCGATCAGCGCCGCCACTTCGTCGAAGCGCTGCGGATGGCGCGGCACGATCATCCATTGCACGTCATGCACGCGCTTGGCAATCGAGCGGATCGCGCCCTGCTCCGGCGGCACGGGCGAGGTCGCACCAAAGCGCTTGAGCACTTCGAGCAGCATCCGCTCCTCGCCGTCGCGCGAACTCGCGAGCACGACCATCGGCCGCGGCAGGTGCTCGCGCAGCGACACGGCCGCGTTCAGCTGGCGCACGTCAGGCGTGGCATCGAACTTGAGGTTGCCGTAGATCCCGGCCACCTTGGCGCCCAGCGACACCAGCCGGTGCGCATCGGCCTCGGTCTGCGCCCACACGGCCGCAAGGGCCGAATAGGCGGGCCGCGCGAGCCATGCGAGCCGTTCGGCCGCGGCCAGCGATTTCTCGTTGAGCCGCGCATTGGCCAGCACCAGCGGAATGCGGCGCTCGGCGCAGGCAGCGGCCATTTCGGGCCAGACCTCGGTCTCCATCAGCACGCCGATGCGCGGCTCGAAGCGGTCCAGGAAACGCGCCACCGCGCCCGGTGTGTCCCACGGCTGCCAGACCTGCGTGTCGCCCGGTTCGAGCAGCTTGGCGCCCTCTTCACGTCCGGTGGCGGTGCCGTGCGTGAGCAGGATCGGGATGCCCGGGTACTGCCTGCGCAGCTCGGCGATCAGGATGGCGGCCGCGCGCGTCTCGCCGAGCGAAACCGCATGCACCCAGCATTGGGCCTTGCCGGTGGTGGCTTCGTCGTAATGGCCGAAGCGCTCTTCCACGGCCACGCCATAGCCCGGCTCGGCCTCCGCGCGGCGCCGCAGCTTGCGGCGCACGAGCGGTTGCACAACGGTGGTGAAGACGCCGTAGAGGCGCAGCAGCAGGGAACGCACAGGCTCAGTGGGACGCTTCGGCGAGCTTGGCGTCGGGCTTGGCCGTACGCAGCAGCGCGAGCATCTCGGTTTCGATGCGCTTCAGCGCGGCATCGGTCTGGCCTTCGAAGCGAAGCACGAGCACGGGGGTGGTGTTCGACGCACGGATCAGGCCGAAGCCATCGGGCCAGTCGACGCGCAGGCCGTCGATGGTCGAGACCTTGGCCGGGGCCGCGAAGCTCGCGCCCTTCACGAGCTTGTCGACCACGGTGTGCGGCTCGCCTTCGGCGCAGGGCACGTTCAGTTCGGGCGTCGAGAAGCTGGTGGGCAACGCGTTGAGCACGTCGCTCGCGTTCGGGCTCTTGCTCAGGATTTCGAGCAGCCGGCAGCCCGCATAGGTGCCGTCGTCGAAGCCGAACCAGCGCTCCTTGAAGAAGATGTGGCCGCTCATCTCGCCGCCCAGCGGCGAATCGATTTCCTTCATCTTCGCCTTGATGAGCGAGTGGCCGGTCTTGAAGATCATTGGCACGCCGGCCGCGGCCTCGATGGCCGGCGCCAGGCGCTGCGAGCACTTCACGTCATAGACGATGGTGCCGCCAGGCACGCGCGACAGCACGTCCTGCGCAAAGAGTTGCATCTGGCGGTCGGGGAAGATGTTCTGGCCGTCCTTGGTGACGATGCCCAGGCGGTCGCCGTCGCCGTCGAAGGCCAGGCCCAGTTCGGCATCGCCCGCGGCCAGCGCAGCCATCAGGTCCTTGAGGTTCTCGGGCTTGCTCGGATCGGGATGGTGATTGGGGAAGTCGCCATCGACTTCGCTGAACAGCTCGGTCACCTCGCAGCCGATGGCGCGGAAGATGGCCGGGGCCGATGCACCCGCGATGCCGTTGCCGGAGTCGACCACGATCTTCATCGGACGGGCCAGCTTGATGTCGCCGGCGATGCGCTTCACGTAGGCCTCGGTCACGTCGACCTTGCGCACGCTGCCGCCGGGGGCGAGCTGCGCGGTGCCGGCTTCCATGGTCTTGCGCAGGCCCTGGATCTCGTCGCCGTAGATCGCGCGGCCGGCCAGCACCATCTTGAAGCCGTTGTAGTCCTTGGGGTTGTGGCTGCCGGTGACCTGGATGCCGCTCGTGCACAGCGTGTGGGCCGCGAAGTACAGCATCGGGGTGGTGACGGCGCCCACGTCGATCACCTCGACGCCGGTGGCGACGAGGCCCTTGATCAGCGCCTCGGCCAGCACAGGGCCCGACAGGCGGCCATCGCGTCCCACGGCCACGGACTTCTCGCCGGCGGCACGGGCGGCGCTGCCGAAGGCCCGGCCGAGCGCTTCGGCTACCTCCGCATCGAGAGTGACGGGCACGACGCCGCGAATGTCATAGGCCTTGAAGATGGACGCGCTGAGCTGCATGAAAGGCGTTTCCCTGTTGGTTTTTGGAACGAGGCATTGTAGGCAAGGCTCCGGGCGCCCACATGTCCGAAAACGGCCAGTTGAAACGAGTCGAAACCGTATCATTTCCCCATGCCCACCAGCCACACACCCACCGAAGCGCTCGAGAGCGACGCCTGCTACCTGGCGATGAAGACGCATGACGCGCGCTTCGACGGGTCGTTCTTCACCGCCGTGACCTCCACCGGCATCTATTGCCGTCCGGTCTGCCGCGTCAAGCTGCCGCGGCGCGAGAACTGCCGGTTCTTCCGCCACGCGGCGCAGGCCGAGGCAGCGGGCTTTCGCCCCTGCCTGCGCTGCCGGCCCGAGCTCGCGCCGCGCGCGGCCACATGGTCGACCGAGGACGCCTCGCGCATCCTCGCGCTGCAGGCGGCGCGGCTGATCGACGAGCCCGACGCGTGGTCGGAAGACGGCCCGGGCGCGGCGCAGATCGCGGCGCGGCTCGGCGTGAGCGACCGCCATCTGCGGCGCATCTTCGAGGTGCAGTTCGGCGTGTCCCCGCTGCAGTACCTGCAGACGCGTCGGCTGCTGGCCGCCAAGCAGCTCATTGCCGACACCCGCCTGCCGATGACGCAGGTGGCGCTGGCCAGCGGCTTCGCGAGCGTGCGGCGCTTCAATGCGGCCTTCCTCGAACACTACGGCCTGAACCCGAGCGCCCTGCGGCGCGCTGGCGGCGCCACGGCCGAGGGCGGCGAAGGCAAGGCGATCGAGGTGCGGCTGGGCTTTCGCCCGCCCTATGACGCCAACGCCATGCTCGGCTTCTTCGCGCGCCGTGCGCTGCGCGGCGTCGAAGTCGTCTCGACATCGGACGGCAAGCAGCCCGCCAAGGGCAGCACGCCCACTTACGCGAAGCTCACCCGCACGTTGCGCATCCAGCAGGGCGGACAGGCGCACGCCGGCTGGCTGCAGCTGCGCTTCGACCTCGAGCGCGAACAGGTGCTGCTGTCGATCAGCGATTCGCTGGCCGCGGTGCTGCCCATCGTCATCAGCCGCGCCCGCGCGCTGTTCGACCTCGACGCCGAACCGATGGCCATCAATGCGGCGCTGCATGCGGCCTTTCCGCACGGCGACGGACTGCGCGTGCCCGGCGCGGTCGACGGCTTCGAGCTGGCGGTGCGCGCTGTGCTGGGCCAGCAGATCACGGTGGCCGCGGCGCGCACGCTGGGCTCGCGGCTGGTCGAGGCCTTCGGCGAGCCGCTTGCGACGCCCTTCGAAGGATTGGATCGCCTGTTTCCCACGCCCGCGGCCATTGCCGACGCGAGCGGCGATGCGCTGGGCCAGCTCGGCATCGTGCGCCAGCGGCAGAGCGCGCTGCACGCCATCGCGCGCGAGGTCGCGGCCGGCAAGCTGGCGCTGCATGCGGGGGCGGACGTGCCATCGACCATCGCCGCGCTGCAGGAACTGCCCGGCATCGGCGCGTGGACCGCGCAGTACATCGCCATGCGCGCGCTGCGCTGGCCCGATGCCTTCCCGGCCGGCGACGTGGCGCTGCAGAAGGCGCTGGGCGTGACCACCGCGCGCGCGGCCAGCGAGGCCTCGCAAGCCTGGCGGCCGTGGCGCAGCTATGCAGTGCTGCGGGCGTGGCACGCGCCCTCTTCTCCTTCCCCTGTCGTGGCCGCCACCGACGCGGCGATCACGGAATCCCCTCTCATCACTACGGCAGGCCTCACCGCCTGAAATGTCATGAAGTTCAAGAGCAAAGTCATCTACACCTCGCACATCGATACGCCGCTCGGCGGCATCACGATGGCGGCCACCGACCAGGGCCTGGCCGGCGTCTGGTTCGACCAGCAGCGCCACTGGCCCGACACCGCAGGCTGGATCACGAAGGACGACCATCCCGCGCTCGCGGAGGCGGCCGCCCAACTGCGCGACTACTTCGCCGGCAAGCGCGAGCGCTTCGACATGAAGCTCGACCTGTCGCACGGCACCGCCTTCCAGCAGAGCGTGTGGCAGCAGCTGCTGGCCATTCCGGCCGGTGCCACCACGAGCTACGGCAAGCTGAGCATGAACGTGGGCAACCCGGCCGCAGTGCGCGCGGTGGGCGCGGCCGTGGGGCGCAACCCGATCAGCGTGATCGTGCCCTGCCACCGCGTGCTCGGTGCCGACGGCTCGCTGACCGGTTACGCTGGCGGGCTCGAACGCAAGACCGCCCTGCTCGAACTCGAGGGAGCGCTCTGAGCATCCACAAGAAGCAGAGCGAAAGACGCATGACCACCACGAACAACAACATCGCCGCCGCCACGCCCCTCGCACCCAGCGCCTGGCTCATCGACCTTGTGCTGCTGGGCGCGCTCTGGGGCGCGTCTTTTCTCTTCATGCGCATCGGCGCGGCCGAGTTCGGTGCGCTGCCGACGGCGGCGGTGCGGGTGGCGATCGCCGCGCTGTTCCTGCTGCCCATCGCATTGCTGCGCGGCCAGGGGCCATCCCTGGCGAAGCACTGGAAGGCCAGCTTCACGGTCGGTGTCTTCAACTCGGGCATGCCGTTCGCGCTGTTCTGCTTCGCGCTGCTGACCATCAACACCGGCCTGGCCGCCGTGCTCAATGCCACCACGCCGATGTTCGGCGCACTCGTGGCGTGGGCCTGGTTCCGCGAGCGCCCGAACGGCTCACGCCTCATCGGTCTCGCGATCGGCTTTGCCGGCGTCGCCATGCTCGCGAGCCGCAGCGCCGGCCTGCATGCGGGCGCCGGCGGCCATGCCGCGCTCTTCGCGGTGCTGGCCTGCCTGGGCGCATGCCTGTGCTACGGCATCTCGGCCAGCGCCACGCGCGCTCACCTGGGCGGCGTGCCCGCGCTGACCACCGCCACCGGCAGCCAGATCGGCGCCACGCTGTTCCTCGCCATTCCCGCCTTCTGGCTCTGGCCCGCGCAGATGCCCAGCCTGCGCGCATGGCTGGCGCTGCTGGCGCTGGGCATCGCCTGCACGGGCATCGCCTACATCCTGTTCTTCCGTCTGATCGAACGCGCCGGGCCGGCCCGCGCGCTGACCGTGACCTTCCTGGTGCCGGTGTTCGCGCTGTTCTACGGCGCGGTGTTCCTCGGAGAAAACATCACGCAGTGGATGCTGATCTGCGCGGCCGTCATCGTCTGCGGCGTGGCGCTGTCGACCGGCATCGTCAAGCTCGGCCTGCCGCGCAGGGCCTCGGCCTGAGCGTGTTTTCTTGCGGGGCGCCTACACGGCACCCGCGACGACGTTCACCGAGAGCGCCAGCACCAGCATGTTGAACGCAAAGGCCAGCACGCTGTGCAGCAGCGTGATGCGCCGCATCTCCTTCGAGGTCGCCTGCACGTCGGACACCTGCGAGGTCATGCCGATCACGTACGAGTAGTAGAGAAAGTCGAAGTAGTCGGGGGCGTCGTGCCCGCCCGGAAAATCGAGCCCACCGTCAGGCGTACCGTCCCGCTGGTCGATGTAGTAGCGGTGCGCATAGTGAAAGGCATAGATGGTGTGCATCGTCAGCCACGACCCTGCCAGCGCCACCAGGCCCAGCGCGACATGCGCCGCGCGCTCCCAGCCGCTCAGCCCCTTCACCTGCTGCAGCAGCATCGCGATGGCCACCACGCTCATGCCCACCACCACCAGCATCGAGACCAGGATCACCACATTGGGCTGGTCCAACGACTGGGCGCGCTCGCGCGTGCGCTTCGCATCGAAGGTGTCGGCCAGCCACCACGACAGCAGCTGGAAGACCCCCACGCCTACGCACCATCCGGCCAGCCCGCGCGCCATGCCGCTCATGGGCAGCGGCATCAGCGCGGCCGCAACGGCGCAGCCGGTGGCCGCGCCATAGAGAAGACGTTGGGGACCGGTGGTGGTGGAAAGATGTCGGCGCATGGGCGAGCACTGTAGCGCCGTAGCGTAGAAGGAGTCCTACAAGTACAGCGGCATTCCGCGCATCGAGAAAGCTCACGCGCGCCACTAGGGTTCTCGCTGTTCAAGGGAGCTTCGCCCGGAAGCACAGCGCAAGGCCTCAGGCCTGCGCCTATTTCATCGCGTGCCCGCGGCATCCATTTCCCATCCGGGTCACCAAGGATTTCATCCATGCTGCTGCTCCGCCCTCGCCCCGCTTTCGGCGCACTGTTCGGCACCGGCCTCCTGCTTGCCGCCGCGCCGGCTCTGGCCGATCCCTCGCCCGCGCTCGACCGGTTCAGCTTCTCGGTCGGCGCCTTCAGCGCCGATCCGAAGTTCAACGCCTCGGTCGGCACGCCGTATGGCACGCTGCAATCGGGCGACATCAAGCCGGGCCGCGTGACCATGCCGCGCATCACGGCCGACGTGCTGATCGGCGACAGCCACGGCGTCTCGTTCGACTACTACCAGTACCGGCGCGACTACTCCGGCGGTGTCGCGAACACCACGTCCCTGGGCAACTTCGGTTCGCTGAATACTTTCGGCAACGCCACCGTCAACACCAAGCTCGACTTTGCCAAGCTCTCGTACAAGTGGTGGATCGGCTCGGGCAACACCGTGCTCGGCCTGGGTGCCGGCGCGGCCTACTACCGTGCGACGCTCGGCGCGATTGCGCTCGCCGGGGTGAACGGCCAGGTCAGAACGCTGAACGAAAGCTCCAGCGACAACGCCGTGGCGCCGCTGCTCGAAGTGGGCGTGCGCCACGCCATCACGCCGGACCTGCGGCTGTTCGCCGATGCCTCGGGCGTGTGGAAGAGCAGCGGCCGCTTCCACGGCAACATCTACAACGCCTCCGCCGGCGTCGAGTGGTTCCCGGTGAAGAACGTGGGCCTGGTGCTCGCCTATGGCCTGACGAACATCGACCTGACGCGCGAGAGCGGCTCTGTCGATTCGCGTTTGAAGGTCCGCCTGCAGGGGCCTTCGGCTTTCCTCAAGGCACGCTTCTAGGCCCTGGGGCGTTCTGCGTGTAGCCAGTCTTCGCAAGACGCGGTGTGGCGGCCAGCCTTAGGCTGCGCCCATCATCGAAGAACGGAGACACAGAGCATGCCTGCAGCCGCCACCGGCCTCGCGCCGCCGCAGTTCCATCCGCGCATCTCGCGCATCGCGCTGGGCGACGTGATCCACCGCAGCGCGCGCCGCTTCGGCACGCGCACTGCGCTGATCGAGGGCGAACACCGCATGTCCTACGGTGAACTCGACGCTGCGTCGAACCGCTTCGCGCATCACCTGCTGGGCCTCGGCCTCTCGAGCGGCGAGCGCGTGGGCATGCTGTGCAACAACTCGATCCAGATGGTGGTCGCCATGCTGGGCATCCAGAAGGCCGGGCTGGTGTGGGTGCCGATCAACACCGCGCTGGCAGTGGACGCCATCGGCTACATCCTCGCGCATGCCGGGGTGCGCCACCTGGTGATCGACACCGCGCTGCATGCGAAGCCCGAGCTGCGCGAACTGCTGGCTGCGCAAGGCATCGCGCCGATGCTGTGCGTGCTCGACGGCGATGCGCCGCCCGCCGGCCTGCCGACCGTGCCGCAGGCCATCGCGCAGGGACCTCACACGCTGCCCGAAGTGCCCATCGACAGCACGCAGCTTGCGCTCATCATGTACACCAGCGGCACCACAGGGCGCCAGAAGGGCGTGATGCATTCGCATGCGTCGGTTCACTCGGTGCTGCTGAGCAACATGGTCGAATGGGGCAGCAGTCCCGAGCGCGCCGACGTGTGGAGCAGCGTGCTGCCGCTGTTCCATTGCGGCCAGCACACGGTGCTGATGTCGGCGCTGGCGGTGGGCAGCGCGCTCGTCGTGCTGCGCGGCTTCGACCCCGGCGCGGTGCTCGCCGCCATCGAGCGCCACCGGATCACGGTGATGGTCGGCCTGCCGATGATGTACGGCGCGCTGCTCGCGCACCCGCAGCGCGCTGCGCGCGACCTGTCGAGCCTGCGGCTGTGCGTCTACGCGATGGCGCCGATGTCGCGCACGCTGCTGCTGCGCCTGCTCGACGGGTTCTGCCCCAACTTCGCACTCGTCTCGGGCCAGACCGAGATGTACCCCGGCGCCACCATCTTCGAGGTGCAGGAGCAGCGCAAGCGCTTCGGCTCGTATTGGGGCGTGGGCACGCTGGTGAACGAGGTCGCCGTGATGGGCGATGAGGGCGAACTGCTCGGGCCGGAGCAGGTCGGCGAGATCGTCTTTCGCGGCCCCAACGTGATGCTGGGCTACTACAAGGACCCGGAGGCGACGGCGAACGCGCAGCGCTTCGGCTGGCACCACTCGGGCGACCTGGGCAAGTTCGACGGTGACGGGCAGTTGATTTTTCTAGACCGCTTGAAGGACATGGTGAAGTCGGGCGGCGAGAACGTGCCGTCGGTCAAGGTCGAGGAAGTGCTGCTGCGGCACCCCGCCGTGCTCAATGCGGCGGTGGTGGGCCTGCCGCACGAGCGCTGGGGCGAAGCCATCACCGCCTTCGTCACGCGCCGGCCCGATGCGCCAGCGGACTTCACCGAGGCCGCGCTGGCGGCGCACTGCAAGGAGCACCTCGGCAGCTTCGAGGTGCCGAAGGAAATCGTCTTCCTGCCCGCGCTGCCGATGACCTCCACCGGCAAGATCCAGAAGTTCGAGCTGCGCAAGGCACACCAGGGGCTCTATCAACGGGGCTGACCCGGTGACAGCAGCGCCGCCCGCACTTCCTTCTTCAGTACCTTGCCCACCTTGGAGCGTGGCAGGTCGGGCCATACCTCGATCTGCTTGGGCGCCTTCACGCCGCCGATGCGTGTCTTGACGAAGGCCTTGATGTCTTCCACGTCCACATGCCGACCGGCATGCAACTGCAGCACGGCCACCACGCGCTCGCCCCACTTCTCGTCGGGCAGGCCAACCACCGCGCTGTCCTGCACGTCTGGGTGCTGCATCAGCACCTGCTCCACCTCGGCGGAGTAGACGTTGAAACCACCCGAGATGATCATGTCCTTGGCGCGGTCCACGATGTAGAGAAAGCCGTCGGCATCGAGATAGCCGATGTCGCCCGTGTGGTGCCAGCCGAAGCGCCGCGCCTCTTCGGTGGCGCGCGCGTCTTTGTAGTAGCCCAGCATCACGAGCGAGCCGCGCACCACGATCTCGCCGCTTTCGCCCGTGGGCAGCAGTGCGCCGTCGCCGCTCATCACGCCCACCTGCACCAGCGGCCCGGGCCGGCCGGCCGACGTCAGGCGATGGCGTGCGACCGTGCCGTCGGCGTTGAAGTGGTCGCGCGGCGACATCATCGAGATCATCATCGGCGCCTCGGTCTGGCCGAAGAGCTGTGCCATGACGGGGCCGATCTTCCCGAGTGCTTCCTCGAGCCGCGCGGCCGACATGGGCGCTGCGCCGTACCAGAAGCATTGGAGCGAATCGAGCTTCGCGCTCGCCAGCTGCGGGTGCTGCAGCAGCATGTAGATCAGCGTGGGCGGCAGGAAGGTGTGGGTGATGCGGTGTTCTTCGATCAGCCCGAGGAACTCGCCCAGGTCGGGCTTGGGCATGATCACGACCTGCCCGCCCAGCGCCATCACCGGCAGGCACAGCACACCGGCCGCATGCGTGAGCGGCGCGAGCGCGAGGTAGGCGGGCCGGCCCTCGAAGGGATAGCCCATCAACGTGAGCGCCGACATGGCTTCGAGGTTGCGCCCCGACAGCATCACGCCCTTGGGCTGGCCGGTGGTGCCGCCGGTGCCGGCGATCATGGCCACGTCGTCGGGCGGCGCGATGTCGAGGGGTGAATCGTCCAGCCCTTGCAACCACTCTTCCATGGAGGGCGCAAAGGCCTGCGGGCCGTCAAGGCACACCAGCGCCCGCAGCTTGGGCAGTTGCGAGCGCATCTGCTCGACCATGGCCGCGTAGTTGCCGTGAAAGACCAGGCACGCGCAATCGAAGGCGTCGAGCACGAACGCGTTCTCGCTCGCCTCGTTGCGCGGATTGATCGGGCACCACACGCAGCCCGCGCGCGAGATGCCGAACACCGTGGCGAATGCCATCGCGTCGTTGCTCGAGAGCACGGCCACCTTGTCCCCCGGCCGGACGCCGGCGCGCTGCAGGCCGCGCGCCACGCGCCAGCTGATGCGCTGTACCTGCGCATAGCTCAGTTCGGTGCCGCCCAAGGCCAGGCACGGCGAATGGGCGCCCAGCTGGGCGCCCTTGTCGAGATAGTCGACGAGGCGCATGCGAGTCAGCCCAGCCGCGTGAGCGCAGGCTCCTGCACCAGTCCGAAGCTGCGCAGCGCGCCCAACAGCTCGCGATGCCCGAAGGCCTGGCAACCCGAGGCGAAGCCGGTGCGCCGCGGTGCATGCTGCAGCAGCGAGGCGGCCGCATAAGCCTGTAGCAAGCCGGTCTGTTTGTAGTTGCAGTTGCCGAAGATCACGCAGTGCACACGGCCCAGCGGACCGGAGGCATGCACCGAATCGACGGACTTGTTGATGCGCGGGTTCTCGCGCGGTGGCATGGTGTTCATCACGCCCGATGCCGTCTTGGACAGGGCGGCATAGCGTTCTTCGTCGTTCATGCCCTCGGTGGCCTTGAGCGCGGCGGCCACGATCTGCGGCACGCCCTGCATCAGCGCCTTGTTGAAGACGCCGCCGAGCACCTTCACGTTGGCCACGCGCGGATCGCGCTTGAACCACACCGGGTGCGAGGTGCCGCCCCAGGGCAGCGCCAGCGCCGCCTCGTGCTGCCCGGGAATCGACAGGTGGTACAGGCCCGCGTCGGGCTGCCATTCCACGTACTCGTTCTGCTCCAGGTAGTAGGCCTTCGACGTGGCCGCATTGACCAGGATGGTCTGGGTGGATGCGATGGTCGGGCTGCCGCCCCAGAACACGGCGATGTCCAGCGTGTCGAGCCCGGGTGTCTCCAGGCACAGCTGGGCGGCGATCTCGCCAGTGGTGTACATGTGTGCCAGGCCGGGCGACAGCAGCAGGCCCGCGGCGGCGAACTTGGCGCCGTACTTCTGCTCGAGCGTGATGAGCCAGTCCTGCTCGCCCGTGGTGTCGGTGTAGTGGCACCCTGCGGCCAGGCTGGCTTCGACGACCTCGTGGCCGAACTTGGCGAAAGGCCCCACCGTATTGAGCACCACCGAAGCATCGGTGAAGAGCTCCGTGAGCGCTTTCACCGAATGCGCCACCTCCACCACATCGTGGCTCGCGGTCTCGATGCCGGGCACGTTGGACTTCATCGCCGCGTCCACCTTCTCTTGGCTGCGGCCCGCGGCGATGAAGGGGATGTTGTACTCGCGCAGGTACTCGCAGACCAGGCGGCCGGTGTAGCCGGAGGCGCCGTAGACGACGACGGGTTTCTTCTTGCCGGTGCTCATGTTGTGTCTCCTTGGTGTTGTGTGTTCACATGCCCATGCCGCCATCCACCGCCAGGCCCGCGCCGGTAATGAACCGGGCTGCATCGGAGCAGAGGAAGACCACCACGTCGGCCATGTCGCCGACCTCGCCGAGACGGCCCAGGGGTGTCTGGCCGATCACGTCGCCGACGGCTGCCTCGACGCTCGGCGCGAGCCCCGCGGCCACGATGTCGCTGGCGAGCTTCATGCCCATGTCGGTGGGCACCAGCCCCGGGTATATGCAGTTCACGCGCACGCCGTAGCCCAGCTTGCCGGACTCCATGGCCGCGACACGCGTGGCGCGGTCGACCGCCGACTTGGTGGCCGAATAGCCCGCAATGGCCGGAAACGCGATGGTCGCCGCGACCGACGCGATGTTGACCACCGCTCCTCCGCCGCCCGCGCCGCCGCCGGGCCGCATCGCGCGAAACGCGTGCTTCATGCCGAGCAGCGTGCCGGCCACGTTGACATCGAGCATGCGGCGCAGGTCGTCACCGTCGACGTCGACCACCAGCGAGGTGATCTCGATGCCGGCGTTGTTGACGAGGATGTCGAAGCCGCCGAGCTCCTTGACGGTGGTCTCGGTGGCCGAGGCCCACTCGGCGTCCTTCGTGACGTCGAGCGGCACGAAGCCCACCTTCGCTCCCGACGCGGAAAGCCTGGCAGCGGTTTCGCGCCCCAGGTCGGCGAGCACGTCGCCAATCATCACGGACGCGCCGGCCGCCGCCAGCGCTTCGGCAATGCTCGCGCCAATGCCGCGCGCACCGCCCGTCACCAGGGCCTTGCGCCCTTTCAAGTCGAACTTGCCCATCGCTTGTCTCCTGTAGATGTGTTGTGGGATGGAGCGGTCATCCTAGAAATCGACTTGACAGTCGTCAAGTTTTTATTTGACGACTGTCAAGATTTCCTAGAATGGCATGCAGGGCGCGCCGGATGCGGGTTCTCCCGCTTGCGTGCTATGGTTTGCAATCACGAGGAACACAGGGCTGGCATGCGTGCGGTCCGGCTTTCAATGACGACACATCAACGGGCAAAGAAACACGCCGAACGGGTGCCCAAGGCGCGGATCGACAAGTTCTCCGAACGTCGCGCCGAACTGGGCGAGGCCGCGCTCACCACGCTGGCGGCACTGGGCTATGCGCGCACCAGCCTGCGCGAGATCGCGCAGAACTCGGAGTTCTCGCACGGCGTGCTGCACTACTACTTCAGCGACAAGGTCGACCTGATCATCTGCAGCGTCAAGCAGTACAAGGCGCGCTGCGTCAAGCGCTACGACCATGCCGTGGAGAGCGCCACCACCTGCGACGAACTGATGGAAGGCTTCCTGCAGAGCCTGGCCGATACGCTGCGCGATGAAGGCCACGTGCACCGCCTCTGGTACGACCTGCGTTCGCAGGCGCTGTTCGAGGAAGCCTTCCGCGCCGATGTCGTGCAGATCGACAAGAGCCTGGAAGACATGATCTGGCGCATCATGAGCCGCTTCGCCGAACTCTCGGGCGAGCTGCCCGGCATGCCGCCCTCGGCCACCTATGCGCTGTTCGACGGACTGTTCCAGCAGGCGCTGCTGAAGCACCTGTCGGGCGATGCAAAGGCCGTCGACCAGATGCAGGCCGATGTGCGCCAAGCCATCTCGCGCCTGTTCGCCGCGCCTGCCAAGGCCATGCCTGCTGCGGCCCGCAAGCGCAGCACCCGACACGCACAACCCGCCTGACGGTCGGCCCATGGGCCGCCAAAGTGTTGTTTCGTCAGTGCTAACCCTGCGGTCCGGGCCTGTTCCCTCGAGTGGATGAATGTAATAATTTAGTTACAACACCACCCTCCGGAAAAAGTCCCCATGAAACACCGCGCCGCCCTCCATTCACCTCGCACCATCGCCCGCGGTACGGCCGCGCTGCTTCTCGCAGCCTGCGCTTCGTCGCATGCCTTTGTGATCGGTGTCAGCGAAGGGGTGAGCTACAACGTGTCCGACGCACAGGTCACCGCCCGCTTCGAGCCCATCGCCGAGGTGCTGTCCAAGGCGCTCAAGCAGCCGGTGACGATCAAGATCTTCAATTCGTACAACGGTGCGCGCGACGCGCTGAAGCAGCAGCAGGTCGACTTCGCCTTCGTGCACCCGTCGCACGTGGCCCTCGGCGCTATCAAGGGCGGGCAGTACAGCGCATTCGCCTGGACCACCGGCTACACCGACTACAAGGTGTCGTTCCTGTGCAAGGAACAGCAGCCGATCTCCGACTGGAAAAGCGTGGCCGGCAAGCAGCTGGTCATGCCCGACGCCGACTCGATCACCGCGGTGATCACACGCGCGATGCTGCGCGAGCAGGGCCTGCAAGGCACTGCGGTCAAAGTCACCAACACGCGCTTCCAGGAGGCCGTGCCCTTCTACGTGCAGAACGGCTTTGCAGCCTACGGCGCAACGGCAGCCTCCAGCGTGATCAAGACCTGGAAAGACGGCGGCGGCAAGGTCTGCGCGGAATCGCGCGCCGTGCCGATCAAGCAGTGGCTCGCGTCGCGCAAGCTCGATGCGGCCACGGTGAACGCGGCGCGCGATGCGCTGCTGAGCCTGGCGCAGACCGACGCCGGCAAGCGCGCGCTCGCTGCGTCCACCTATGTGGGCTTCGTCACGCCTTCGTCCGACGTCGAGTCCTCGCTGATGAGCTGGCTGGGGATCTGAGGGGCAAGGCCGTACGCGCACGCCGCCTGCCCGGCCCGGGCAGAATCCGGCGCTTGCCGTCTCCCTCCCAAGGACTCCCTCCATGACCGATCTCTCGAGCTTCCCCATCACGAAAAAATGGCCCGCGCAGCACCCTGACCGGCTGCAGCTGTATTCGCTGCCCACGCCCAACGGCGTGAAGGTGTCGATCATGCTGGAGGAGACCGGCCTGCCCTACGAGCCGCACCTCGTGAGCTTCGAGACCCACGACCAGACCTCGCCAGCGTTCCTGTCGCTCAACCCGAACAACAAGATCCCGGCCATCCTCGACCCCGATGGCCCGGACGGCAAGCCGCTGGCGCTGTTCGAATCGGGCGCCATCCTCGTGTACCTCGCCGAGAAGACCGGCAAGTTCATTCCGCAGGACGCCGCCGGCCGCTACGAAACCCTGCAGTGGGTGATGTTCCAGATGGGCGGCATCGGCCCGATGTTCGGCCAGCTCGGCTTCTTCAACAAGTTCGCCGGCAAGGACTACGAAGACAAGCGCCCGCGCGACCGGTACGTGGCCGAATCGAAGCGCCTGCTCGGCGTGCTCGACCAGCGCCTGTCGGATCGCGCATGGATCGTGGGCGACAGCTACACCATCGCCGACATCGCCACCTTCCCGTGGGTACGCAACCTGATCGGCTTCTACGAGGCAGCGGACCTCGTGGGCTTCAAGGATTTTCCGAACGTGGCGCGCGCGCTCGAAGCCTTCGTGGCGCGCCCCGCCGTGGTGGCGGGGCTGGGCATTCCGAAGCGCGGCTGAGCGCCTGCTCAGTTCGCGCTGAGGTCCATCAGCATGCGCGACAGCAGGTAGAGGCGCGGCACCACGCTCTCGACCTCCGCGTATTCCTCCGGCGTGTGGATGCCGCCACCCACGATGCCGAAGCCATCGAGCACCGGCACGCCGACGCCCGCCACCAGGCTCGCGTCGGCCGCGCCGCCGCTGCTCTCGACGGTGAGCTTCTTGCCGATCTCGCCGTAGATGCCTTCGGCCATGCGCACCAGCTTGTCGGACGCGGGCGAACGCGGCATCGGCGGCAGGCCGCGGATCAGGCGCACGCGCACCTCGGTCTCGGGGATCAGCTTGTTCTGCGAGATGCGGACCAGGTCTTTCTCCACGCGGTCGAGCTCCTCGGGCGTGGCCGCGCGCACATCGCCCTTGGCGCTCGCGGTCGCCGGAATCACGTTGGTCGGTCCGTTGGCCGTGAGCACCGTGAAGTTGACGGTGGTCTTCTTCGCCGCGTCCGCCGTCTTCGACAGCTGCAGCACCTGGTGCGCCACTTCCATCGCCGCATTGCGGCCCGCCTCGGGCGCCACGCCCGCGTGAGCGGCCAGCCCCTTCACCTCGACGAGCGCGGTGGCCGAGCCCTTGCGCTCGACAACGAGACCATCGGCCGGGCGGCCCGGCTCCAGGTTCAGCGCCACGTCGTGCTGCTTCGCGATGCGCTCGATCAGCGCGCTGGTGCCGACGGAGCCGGTCTCCTCGTTGGTGTCGAGCAGGAAGGTGATCTGCCCATAGTCCTTGAAGCCGATCTGCTGCAGGATCTTCAGCGCGTAGAGCCCGGCGATCACCCCGCCCTTGTCGTCCATCACGCCGGGGCCGTAGGCGCGGCCGTCCTTGATGTAGAAGGGCTTGGCCGCAGCCGTGCCTTCCTTGAACACGGTGTCCATGTGCGCGAGGATCAGGATCTTCTTCTTGCCCTGGCCGGTCAGTGTCGCGACCACGTTGGTACCGGGATGCGGATCGGCCGGAAAGGTCTCGATGCGCGCACCGAGCTTGCGCAGCTCTTCCACCGCCATCTCCCGGACCTTGTCGAGGCCCGCGGTGTCGGCCGAGCCGGAGTCGATGTTGACCATGCGCTCCAGCATCTTCAGCGCCTCGTCCTTGCTTTGCGTGGCGGCGTCGAGCACGCCCTGATGCGGCTTCTGGGCCATGGCATTGCCAGCCAGGAGCGCACACGCGAGCGCGGTGCATTGGGCGATGGCGAGCATGTGGCGGCGAGCGGGAGTCCGCGATTTCATGGCTGAAGAAGCCGAAGCGGGATGGCGCGAGAGGGTCGTCATGTTGTTCGTTCTGTTGAAGGAATGTCGAGGAAGGCGCGGCAGGCTATCACCCGACTCGCGAACGGATCAAGCTCACGATGCGGGCGCTGCCGCACGCACTCTACAGACACTTCAACCGGAAAAGCTCAGCCCGAAAAGTCTTCCCCGCGCAGCTCGATCGGCTGCCCATGCGGCGTGCGGCCGGCCGCGTGCTCCCAGGCATGCCGGTAGCGGGCCAGTTCGTCGCCCGAGCTGGCGCCCTTGCTGGCCACGAGCTTCTCGAGCGCGGCCAGCCAGTGCAGGTAGTAGGTCTGGCCGGTGTCGGGGTCGCCCGCGGCCTGAGCCTCGGAGATCTGCGCCGCCAGCGCCTCGGCCCATTCGGGCCATGTGAAGAGGCCGCGCTCGTGCAGCGCAAGCGTCATCGCGAAGGCCTGGGCTTCCCATAGCGCGCTGAACACCGGCCCGTCCGCATCGCGCGGCATGCCGGGCGACAGCGGCATGCGCTCGCCGCTCATTGGAATACCTTCGTGCTTCGCACTGCGGTGCGAGCTTGCTTGGGGCGGCCCGGCGCGGCGCTCATGCCACGGCCTCCAGATAGCTCTCCCACGCATCGACCGACACCGAGAGGTTCTGGCGCGGCGCATCGTCGCCCCACAGTTCGGCTTCGTCGAACTCCACCGTGTAGAGCCACTGCGGCTGCTCGCCGAGCCCTTGCGCGTTGGTGTCGGCGAACACATGCGCGCCATGTACGTGAACGATGGTGCCGCGCTTGCCCTGCACATAGGCCGGCAGCCGCGTGTGATGGTCGACCTTGCCGAGGTGCATGCGCACCTCCTGGCCAGGAGCGAAGCGAGCCGGTGCAGGTGCTGGTCGCTCGGCGGGCGAGCCCTTGGCCAGCACCGACTGCACATCGGCCGCGCGCAGCACGCGGGCCACAGGCGCGGCCGCGTGGCGCATCTCGCCGCTCGCGATCTCGTCGGGAAAGAGCTGACCGCGTTGCAGCATCAGCTGCTCTAGCGCGCGAAGCCAGATCTGGTAATAGCTCAGCTCGCCATAGTCGGGCAGCGTCTCGCGCACGGAGCGGCTCGCATCGATGTTCCACGAGCCCGTCGCGCCCATGGCCAGCACGAGCGCCAGCGCGCGCGGCTCCCAATCGGCATGAAAAAGCTCGCCCTCGGCTTCGGGCACCACCTTGCCGAAGCCGGGCTGCCCGCCGAGGTCCGCCTTCGTCGCGTAGCTCATGCGGCGCTCCCCGCTTGCGCAGGCACGCCGGCCAGCCGCGTGCCGATCATCGAATCGCGCGAGACCAGATCGGCAAGCTCGTCTTCACTCAGGCCTTCAGTGCCGGCGGACCGCTGCGGAATCACGAGGTAGCGCACCTCGGCGGTCGAATCCCATACGCGGATGCGCGTGGTCTCGGGCAGGGTCACGCCGAAGTCGGCAAGCACGCCGCGCGGGTCCTTCACCGCGCGCGAGCGGTACGGCGCGCTCTTGTACCAGGTGGGCGGCAGGCCCAGCACCGGCCACGGGTAGCAGCTGCACAGGGTGCACACCACCATGTGGTGCGTGTCGTCGGTGTTCTCCACTGCCACCATGTGCTCGCCCTGCCGGCCGGTGTAGCCCAGCGAGGCGATGGCTGCCGTGGCGTCGGCCAGCAGCCACTGCCGGAAGGCCGGATCGACCCAGGCCCGCGCCACCACCCTCGCGCCGTTGCGCGGGCCGATGCGGGTCTGGTAGGTGTCGATCAGCACGTCGAGCGCGGCCGGGTCGATGTAGCCCTTCTGCGCGAGCACGCTTTCGAGCGCACGCACGCGCAGGTCCATCTCGCCGAGTTCGCTGTGTTCGTGGTCATGGCCATGGTCGTGACCGTGGCCGCTGTCGTCGTGGGGGTGGTCTGCACTCATTCCGACGATGCTACGCCCGGGCACTTAAAATTCGAAGCCACCCGCCAGATCCCCCCGGAAGCCCCTCGCTCATGACCCCCACGCCCGCCCGCCCCGTCCGCTCCCAGTACGAAGACTTCATGCGCCACGTCGACACGCATGGCGTCTTCAAGAGCGACCGCACGGGCACGGGCACCAAGAGCGTGTTCGGCCACCAGATGCGCTTCGACCTGAACGAGGGCTTCCCGCTGGTCACCACGAAGAAGGTGCACCTGAAGTCCATCATCCAGGAGCTGCTGTGGTTCCTCACCGGCTCCAGCAACAACAACTGGCTCAAGGAACGCGGCGTCACCATCTGGGACGAATGGGCGCGCGAGGACGGCGACCTGGGCCCGGTGTACGGCGTGCAATGGCGCAGCTGGCCCACGCCCGACGGCGGCCACATCGACCAGATCGCCGACGTCATCAAGACGCTGAAGACCAACCCCGATTCGCGCCGCATCATCGTGAGCGCATGGAACGTGGCCGAGCTGTCGAAGATGGCGCTCATGCCCTGCCATGCCTTCTTCCAGTTCTACGTGGCGCCGCCGCAGGCCGAGGGTGAACGCGGCAAGCTCAGCTGCCAGCTCTACCAGCGCAGCGCCGACATCTTCCTGGGCGTGCCCTTCAACATCGCGAGCTACGCGCTGCTCACGCACATGGTGGCGCAGCAGTGCGACCTCGACGTGGGCGACTTCATCTGGACCGGCGGCGACTGCCACATCTACAGCAACCATGCCGAGCAGGTCGCGCTGCAACTCAGCCGCACGCCCTACCCGTACCCCACGCTGAACATCAAGCGCAAGCCGGCGTCGATCTTCGAATACCAGTACGAAGATTTCGAGGTGCTGGACTACCGGCACGGCGATCCGATCAAGGCGCCCGTGGCGGTATGAGCGGAATGAGCAAGCCCCGCGTCAACCTCATCTTCGCGCGCGCCGCCAACGGCGTGATTGGCGCGAACAACACCATCCCCTGGCACATCCCGGAGGACATGGCGCACTTCAAGCAGCAGACCGCGGGCGCGCCGGTGATCATGGGCCGCAAGACCTGGGACTCGCTGCCGCCACGCTTCCGGCCGCTGCCGGGCCGGCAGAACATCGTGGTGACGCGGCAGCCCGGCTGGCAGGCCGACGGCGCACTGCGCGCGGGCAGCCTGCAGGAGGCGCTGTCGCTTTGCGAATCGTCATCGAAGGCCGACGCCGTGTGGGTCATCGGCGGCGCGCAGATCTACGCCGAGGCCGAGCCGCTCGCGCAGCGCGCGGTCGTGACCGAGGTTGCGCGCAACTACGAAGGCGATGCCTACGCTCCGGATCTCGACGCAGCCGTGTGGCGCGAGACGCAGCGCGAATCGCATGTCTCGGCCAAGGAAGGCCTGGGCTTCAGCTTCGTGACCTACGAGCGCATCGCATCCCCGAACGGATGAGCGGCGACAGTTTGGCCAGCCCGGACGGTTCAACAAACTAGCCGTCCGTCTGCCGGGAACAAACTGGCACCTTCGTCGCACCCGCAGCGCGAAAGGAAAACTTCGGTACGCGCCGGAAAAGGCATGCGCGGTTCAGGGTTTAGACAACGCCAATTGTTTGTGCGCAAAATGTCGCTCCCGCCCTCAACCCAAGGAGACGGCTCATGTCCATGGAATTTCTTCGGGTCATCGCCGAGCAGAAATTGCCATACGTCATTCACACGCCGGCAGACATCGACAGGCTGCGCGTGCTGCGTGCGGCAGAGTTGGTGACGGCCTTCATTCCGCCCTCGGACCGCGCGCCCGATGCGCGCGCGATACGCCAGCTGGCCCAGGTCGAATCGATCACCGCCAAGGGCAAGCTGGCGCTCAACAAGGCCACGTCGGCATTCATCGAGCTGTAGGAAGCCGCGCCTTCGGCCTCGCATGGCGCGCTGCGCGGGCATCGCGCAAATGATGCGGCTCACGCTGCGGTTCTTGCCACTGGCTGGGCCGGATGTGCCGAACGGATTCGCCCTCCGCGCACCGAGTCGTCTGCTTTCGTGACAAAGCACTCGTGCATGTAACTTCAGAAGACGAACTCTCGTCGGATCGGGCATGCAGCCCTGAAGGCGAGGCGCCTTGCGCAGGGCGCCGCTCAAGCCATCACCGAGGCAACGGCAGAATGTGCGACGAATTACCTTCGCACGAGGATTGCGAAAACCAAGGCCCCGCGGCCCGTGCCACACTGACAGCCCTGCAGATACTTGTCGACCTCATGAAAATAGCCACCTGGAACGTCAACTCCCTCACCGCACGCCTGCAGCACGTGCTCGACTGGCTCATCGCCAATCCGGTCGACGTGCTGTGCCTGCAGGAACTCAAGATGACCGACGACAAGTTCCCGCTCGACGTGCTCAAGTCGGCCGGCTATGAAGCGGCGGTGTTCGGCCAGAAGACCTACAACGGCGTGGCGATCCTCAGCCTTGCGCCAATGCGCGACGTGGTGAAGAACATCGGCGGCTTCACCGACGACCAGTCGCGCGTGATCGCAGCCACCATTGAAACGCCGTCGGGTCCGCTGCGTGTGGTCAACGGCTACTTCGTGAACGGCCAGGCGCCGGGCACTGACAAGTTCGAATACAAGCTGAAGTGGCTCGACGCGCTGCGAGACTGGCTGCGCCAGGAAATGGTGTCGAACCCGAACCTCGTGCTGCTGGGCGACTTCAACATCACGCCGGAAGACCGCGACAGCTTCGACCCGGTGGGCCTGAAGGAAACGATCCACCACACCACCGAGGAGCGCAATCATTTCAAGGCGCTGCTCGAACTGGGCCTGACAGACAGTTTTCGCATGTTCGAGCAGCCCGAGAAAAGCTACTCGTGGTGGGACTACCGCATGCTGGGCTACCAGAAGAACCGCGGGCTGCGCATCGACCACGTCCTGGTGAGCCAGCCGCTGGTGCCGCGCGTGAAGGGCTGCATCATCGACCGCGTGCCGCGCAAATGGGAAAAGCCGAGCGACCATGCGCCGGTGGTGCTCGATGTGGACCAGGGGGCCTGACCGATGGCCGCGCCCACCCGCATCGCAGGCCGCATCGCATTGGTGGCCACCGCACTCGCGCTGTCTGCCTGCTCCCTGCTGAAGCCCACCGACAAGGCCGAAGGCGGTACGGGCGCCACCGCGACCTCCCCCACCGGCGAAGCCGCGCCGGACGACCGCAACGTGCCCACCGTGCGCCTGATCACGGCACAAACGCCAGCCGTGCGAACGTATCGCAAGATCGGCGCACGCCACATCTACAACAAGTACGCAAGCCGCATCTACAAGGGCAAGATCCCGCCGCTGGTGTATGCGGTGGTGGTGGTCGAGACCGAGATCGACGCCACCGGCAAGGTGGTGAACGTCACGTTCAGCCGCACGCCGAGCCATGCGCCCGAAGTGCCGCCGATGATTGCCGAACTGATCAAGGCCACGTCGCCACTGCCCAATCCGGGCAAGCTGGGCGGTCACACGTACGTTGACACCTGGCTCTGGGACAAGAGCGGGAAATTCCAGATCGACTCGCTGACGCTCGGCCAGCGCAGCCGGTGAAGAAAAAAGCCCCGAAGGGCCTTTTCATTCGATCCCGAGTTCCTGGATCTTTCGGGTGATGGTGTTGCGCCCGATGCCGAGCTTCTGCGCGGCCTCGATGCGGCGGCCCCGCGTGTTGGCCAGGGCCGTGAGGATCAGCCTCGACTCGAAGCGGCGCGTGAGCACGTCCCAGACGTCGGTGCGGCCGGCCGCCAGCAGCGCCTGCGCCTCGACCTCCAGACCGCTTTCCCAACTGCTCACGCCTGCATGCGCTTCGGTGGATTCGGAAACGGTGGGCACAGGCGCCGATTCACCGCTGGCCGCAACCGGCAGCGATGCGGCGGGCTGGGCCATTGCGGTTGGTGCGGCAGCCACGGCTTCGGGCACGTGGGCCTCGGTGCCTGCACCGACGGCCATCACCTCGGGTGGCAGGTCCTTCGCTTCGATCAGCTGGGCCGGCGCCATCACGGTCAGCCAGTGGCAGATGTTCTCGAGCTGGCGCACATTGCCCGGAAAGCTGAAGGCCGCGAGCCTGGCCAGCGCCGCGTCGGAAATGCGCTTGGGCTCGACACCGAGCTGGCGCGCGCTCACCTGCAGGAAGTGGCGCGTGAGCGCGGGCACGTCTTCGCCGCGTTCGCGCAATGCCGGCAGACGCAGGCGGATCACGTTGAGGCGGTGGAACAGGTCTTCGCGGAAGCCGCCGAGCTTGACGCGCTGCTCCAGGTCCTGGTGGGTCGCGGCGATGACGCGCACGTTGGCCTTCACCGAGTTGTGGCCACCCACGCGGTAGAAATGGCCGTCGCTCAGCACCCGCAGCAGGCGCGTCTGCAGGTCGAAGGGCATGTCGCCGATTTCGTCGAGGAACAGCGTGCCGCCCTCGGCCTGCTCGAAGCGGCCGCGGCGCATGGTCTGCGCGCCGGTGAAGGCACCGCGTTCGTGGCCGAAGAGTTCGCTCTCGAGCAGGTCCTTCGGGATGGCCGCGGTGTTGATGGCCACGAAGGGGCCGTTGGCGCGCGGCGAGTGCTTGTGCAGCGCACGCGCCACCAGCTCCTTGCCCGAGCCCGATTCGCCGGTGATGAGCACCGTGACGTTGCTTTGCGAGAGCCGGCCGATGGCACGGAACACGTCCTGCATCGCGGGCGCCTGGCCGAGCATTTCGGGCGCCGCGACCATGCGTTCTTCGGCGACTTCTTCGCGCTGGCTTTCGTCGACGGCGCGGCGGATGAGCTCGACCGCGCGCGGCAGGTCGAAGGGCTTGGGCAGGTATTCGAAGGCACCGCCCTGGAAGGCCGAGACGGCGCTGTCGAGGTCTGAAAAGGCCGTCATGATGATGACGGGCAGGCCAGGATGTTTGGCCTTGATCTTGTCGAGCAGGTCGAGCCCGGAGCCGCCGGGCATGCGGATGTCGCTCACCAGGACCTGGGGACCTTGCTGATCGTCGTCGGCGGCCTGTTCGAGTGCTGCGAGCACCTCGCGCGTGTTCGTGAAACTGCGCGTGGGCAAGTCTTCGCGCAGCAGAGCCTTCTCGAGCACGAAGCGAATCGATTGGTCGTCATCAACTATCCAGATCGGCTTCATGCATCTCCTTGTTGCCGGGCTGCTAGGGCAGCGGTATCAATATCTTGAAATCGGTTCGGCCCGGGACGCTGTCGCACTCGATCACGCCGTGATGCTGTTGCACAAAAGTCTGTGCGAGCGTCAATCCCAGCCCGGTCCCGCCTTCCCTGCCCGATACCAGCGGATAGAAGATGCGGTCCTTGATCGTGTCCGGCACACCCGGTCCATTGTCGATGACATGCAATTCCAGTGCCAGTCGATACCACTGCTTGTTGAAGATCACCTGGCGGGCGATGCGCGTCTTGAAAGTGATCTGCGCATCGCCGGCCGCGCGGCGCTCGGCCAGCGCCTGTGCGGCGTTGTGCGTGATGTTGAGCGTGGCCTGGATGAGCTGCTCGCGGTCGCCGCGGAACTCGGGAATAGACACGTCGAAATCACGCTCGATGTGCAGGTCGCGCGGAAACTCCGCAAGGATGACCGAGCGCACGCGCTCGCACACCTCGTGGATGTTGACGTCGCCCACCACGTGCGGCCGGCGGTGCGGCGCGAGCAGGCGGTCGACCAGCGTCTGCAGCCGGTCGGCCTCATGGATGATGACCTGGGTGTATTCGATGAGGTCGCGCGACTCGACCTCCATCTGCAGCAGCTGTGCCGCGCCGCGGATGCCGCCGAGCGGGTTCTTGATCTCGTGCGCGAGGTTGCGGATGAGTTCCTTGTTGGCCTGCGCCTGGTCGATGAGGCGCTCTTCGCGGTCCTGCCGCACCTGATGCTCGAGCGGCGACATCTCGATGATGAGTTCGCCCTTCTTGTCGCCATGCGCGAGCGTGACCTGCACCGGCATGAGCTCGTGATTGACGCGGCGCAGGAAGGCTTCGTAGCGCAGCGTGGCGAAGTCGTTGCTGCTTGCGCCGTCGATCGCCGTGCGCAGCACCTGCGGCTCGTGAAAGCACGCACCGAACTGCGAACCCTCGAGGGTGCGCCGCGATGTACCCAGTGCGTCTTCGAGGCCTGCATTGGCAAACAGCACCGAGCCGTTGCTGTTGACCACCGCGATCAGCGTGGACAGCAGGTCGAAGGACTGGAAGCGCGGATTGGCGCCGCTCGCCTTCTTCCCGAACACCATATGGCTATTGCGACTGCTGCTTGTTCGGCAGGCGGCCGATCTCGCGACGGATGCCGGCGATGTCGCTTTCGTTGCGCGCCAGCTCGGCCTTCATTTCGGCGACGCGGTCCAGGTACTTCTGGTAGTTGCGGCCTTCGCTGCCCTGCTTTTCGGGCTCGCCGTTGTTGTATTCCTTCTGCAGCTCGGCCTGGCGTGCCTCGGCCTTCTTGAGCTCGGCTTCGAGCACCGAACGCGCCTCGCCGTCGCGCGCGCGCTGGTCGACGCCTTCGACACGCGGGCTGCCCGCCGGCGCGCGTGCCGCGGAGGAACCACCGGACGACGCGGAGCCGCCGCCCGAAGTCTTTGTGCCTTGCACGACCGTGACGTTGCCGCCTTCCATGACCTTGCAGCCCTTCTGCTGGGCGATGGTGGCGTTGTTGGTGTACTCGTTGCCGCAACGCCAGACGCGCTCTTGCGCGAGCGCCGGTAGCGCGATCAATGAACCGGCCAGAAAAATGAGAGAAGCAGTCTTCATGTGTATCGGTGGAGGGCGGCGACAAAGGTGCATTTTCGTGCAATTCGATGCCAACCGTGACCAAATGTTCCAGCCCAATGAAAAAGGACGGCCGAGGCCGTCCTTTTGTCTTGAATCCCCGTCAGGGGCCCGCCTTTACAGCGAGTAGTACATGTCGAACTCGACCGGATGGGTCGCCATGCGGAAGCGCGTGACTTCCTGCATCTTCAGTTCGATGTACGCGTCGATGTATGCATCGGTGAACACGCCGCCCTTGGTCAGGAACGCACGGTCCTTGTCCAGGTATTCCAGGGCCTGGTCGAGGCTGTGGCAGACGGTCGGGATCAGCGCGTCTTCTTCCGGCGGCAGGTGGTACAGGTCCTTGCTGGCGGCTTCGCCCGGATGGATCTTGTTTTCCACGCCGTCGAGGCCGGCCATCAGCAGCGCAGCGAAGCCGAGGTAGGGGTTCATCAGCGGATCGGGGAAGCGCGCTTCGACGCGGCGGCCCTTCGGGTTGGCCACGAACGGAATGCGGATCGAGGCCGAGCGGTTCTTGGCCGAGTAGGCCAGCTTCACCGGGGCTTCGAAGCCGGGCACCAGGCGCTTGTAGCTGTTGGTGCCGGGGTTCGTGATGGCGTTCAGGGCACGGGCGTGCTTGATGATGCCGCCGATGTAGTGCAGCGCGAAGTCGCTCAGGCCTGCATAGCCGTCGCCTGCGAACAGGTTCTTGCCGTCCTTCCAGACCGACTGGTGCACGTGCATGCCGGAGCCGTTGTCGCCGACGATGGGCTTGGGCATGAAGGTGGCGGTCTTGCCGTAGGCGTGGGCCACGTTGTGGATCACGTACTTTTGCAGCTGGACCCAGTCGGCGCGCTGGACCAGCGTGCTGAACTTGGTGCCGAGTTCCATCTGGCCGGCGTTGGCCACTTCATGGTGATGCACTTCGACGGGGATGCCGAGCGATTCGAGCACCAGGCACATTTCCGAGCGCATGTCCTGGAAGCTGTCGACCGGGGGAACCGGGAAGTAGCCGCCCTTGACTGCGGGACGGTGGCCGGTGTTGCCGTGCTCGTATTCCTTGTCGGTGTTCCACGAGGCTTCTTCGGAGTCGATCTTCACGAAGCAGCCCGACATGTCGTTCTTCCAGCGGACGCCGTCGAACACGAAGAATTCGGGTTCCGGACCGAAGAAGGCGGTGTCGCCCAGGCCCGAGGCCTTCATGTAGGCTTCGGCGCGCTTGGCGAGCGAACGCGGATCACGCTCGTAGGCCTTGCCGTCGGCGGGGTCGATCACGTCGCAGGTCAGGATCAGCGTCGTTTCTTCGAAGAAGGGATCGATGTTGGCGGTGTTCGGGTCGGGCATGAGCTGCATGTCCGAAGCTTCGATGCCCTTCCAGCCGGCGATGGACGAACCGTCGAACGCGTGGCCCGAGGTGAATTTGTCTTCATCGAAAGCCGAGACCGGCACGGTGACGTGCTGCTCTTTGCCACGGGTGTCGGTGAAGCGGAAGTCGACGAACTTGACCTCGTTTTCCTTGACGAGCTTGAGTACATCGGCGACGGTCTTTGCCATCAGTTTCTCCTGAGTTGGATGGTGGTTAGGAATACAGGGACGAGGGATGCAGTTTCTGTGCCATTGTCGCCTCACCGGACGAGGCCTTGGCGGGGGCTGCAAACCCCAAATGGAGGCGGAAATTCACCAAGTTGGTGCCATTGATATCAACGCACCAATTCTGGGCCAAGCTTGGCATCAAAGGTGTGCAACCCTTCGATCAACTGGAGATATGCGGCATCGAGCCGGCCGGGGTCGCCCTTGACGCCCAGCTCGATGTGCCGGCCATATTCAGGGTGGTCGACGCTGGGCAGGCTGAACACCTTGATGCCGGCGTGCGTGGCCTCGATGGCCTGCATGAGCGGGGTCAGCGTGGCTTCCATGGCACCGAAAACGATCACCGACTTCTCGGCGACGGCATTGCGGGTGAACAGGTCGGCGTAGCGGCTGTCGAGCACGGACTCGATCATCGGCCAGGCCATGACCGGAAAGCCCGGCACGAAATGCACGTGGTCGACGCTGAAACCCGGAATCTTGTTGTACGGGTTGCGGATGATGGTCGCGCCCTGCGGGAACACGCCCATGTTGAGGCGGTGGATGTTGTCGGGACGGTCGGGCTCATAGGGCAGGCCCTGTTCCTCCGCCGTGTCCCGCATGCGTTCGCGGATCAGCATCTCGGCTTCGGGGTGCAGCGCGAGCGGCACGCGCAGCGCCTGGGCAGCGCACTGGCGGGTGTGGTCGTCGGGCGTGGCGCCGATGCCGCCGGTCGAGAACACGATGTCGCCCGAGGCAAAGGCGCGCATGAGCGCGGCGGTGATGCGCGTGGGCTCGTCGCCCACGTACTCCGCCCAGCCGAGTTGCAGGCCGCGCGCGGCGAGCAGCTCGATGACCTTGGCCATGTGCTTGTCGGCCCGCTTGCCGGAAAGGATCTCGTCGCCGACGACGATGAGACCGAATGCGCGTGTCATGGTGAACCCCATTGAGAGAGTGCGGCCTTGCTGGCTCCCTCGGCTTCGAGGGCCGACGTGGTGCCGTCGGCGGTCGACGCTTCGGCCATGGCACGCTGAGCGCGCAGTTGCGCAAGCGCGTCGAGGCAGTAGTGTGCGAACCAGAGCGCCGAGAAGGCGAAGACCAGTGTGTAGATCCAGATGGCGATCGGCACCAGCACGAAGAAGGCAGCGGCGAACAGCAGCCCCGATGCCCAGACGATGCTGGGCGCGGCGCCCAGGTAGCCGCAGAGCACGCCGATGCACAGCAGCGGCAGCCGATGCGCGCGCAGCAGCGCGGCGCGCTCCTCAGGGCTGGCGTGCTCGGCCAGCGCATCGAAGCTCATCACGCGGTAGGTGAGCCAGCCCCAGATCAGCGGCGGCAGGATCAGCACCAGCGGCGGAATGAGCCACAGCGGCATCGACACCACGAGGGCGATCAGCGCCAGGATGGTGACGCCCAGCGAACGCGCGACGCTGCCGAAGAACGAAGCGCCCTTTTTCTGTTCGAGCGAGGGAAAGCGCCGCTCGGCCACCAGCTTGGTCAGCGCGGGAGCCATGAAGCCGGCCACGATCAGCAGGCAGAGCACCACGATCACCGGGGTGGCGGCAAACACCACGACCAGGGACGCCAGCGCGGAAGTGACGTCACCGGAGAAAAGACGGCCGATCCAGGCCCAGAAGCTCGACAGCAGCGGCCAGGCGTCGAGCGCGCCCCGCGTCCATACAACCGCGTCGTCCCAGTAGAAGTAACCGAGCCCCGCGGCCAGCACCACCATCAGGCCCAAAGGCAGCAGCGACAGCACGATCACGCGCGGCAGCATGCAATAGGCGACCGCGCGCCAGAAGGAGTCGAGGAGCAGGCGCATGAGGCAGCGAGGATAACGCGTCGGACGCGCCTTTCAGGGCCCGGAGCCCCTCAGCCGCGACCGGCCATCCGCTTCAGGCCGAGCCACTGCTGGGCCCAGAAGCCACGGCCGTAGTCGCGCACGCGTCCATTCGCGTCCGACTCGACCTGGTCGCGGATGCCGGTCGGGTCGTAGCGGTCCTCGAAGTTCGCGGTGCGAAACAGCATGTCCCACCACGGCAGCAGCACGCCGAAGTTGTGGCCGCCCAGCGTGCTCTTGCCATTCGACTCGTGCCCCAGTCCGATGCTGTGGTGCAGCCGATGGAAGCGCGGGCTGATCCACAGCCGCTCGCCGATGGCGCCGAAGCTCAACCGCAGGTTGGCGTGCTGCAGGCTTTCGCTGAGCTGCGTGAAGGCGACGAAGGCAATGAACTGCCCCGGCGCCACGCCGATCAGCTGCGCCACGATGACGATCAGCGCGTCATGGACGATGTCGTCGAGCAGGTGATTGCGGTCGTCGCTCCACATGGTCATCTGGCGCTGCGAGTGGTGCAGCGAATGCAGACCCCACCACCAGTTGAACTGGTGCTGGCCGCGGTGGATCCAGTAGCCGACGAAGTCGAGCACCACGAGGTAGATGGCGAAGGCCACCACCGGCACATCGGTCACGCCGGGCCACACCTCGTCGAGATGGAAGGTGCCCCACCCCGCCGTGCGCAGGCTGCCCAGCGCATCGTCGAAGAAGGGCTGCAGCGTGAAGAACAGCGCCAGCCGGAACAGGCCGAGGCGGTGGATCAGCGTGTAGAGCACGTCGATGCGGATCGCATGGCGATCGACCACCGGCTCCACCGAGCGCCAGCGCTGCAACGGCCCGATGACCGCGATCAGCACCAGGATCTGGATGAGGCCGACCAGCAGCCAGCCGGTGGCGTCGAAGGCGTCCTCGGTCCAGCCGCCGAGGCCGACGGCATAGACCAGCGGCTGCACGGCGGTCTCGAAGAACCAGCCCTGCAAGGCGGAAAAGGCGTCTGTCAGCCAATCGATCATGGCGGCAACTCGTTCAGGGGTGGGACGCGATCCAGGCGCGGAAGTCCGGATGCTGGCGCAGCGTCTGGAAGCAGAAGCCCTTGGCCTTGAGACCGACGATCAGCGGCTCGAGGTTGGCCGGCGCCCACGGGTCCTTGCGCGACCAGATGCCCAGGTGCGCAAGCAGGATGTCGCCAGGACGGATGGTGTCGAGCGCCTGCGTCAGCAGCCTGGCGTTGCCGAACTTCTCGCTCGGCAGTTCGTCGCCGAGGAAGCCGGCGGGTGCCCAGCCGACGTACTTGTAGCCGCAGCCCTCGGCGGCGGCCAGCAACGCGGGGGATGTCTTGCCGCCCGGCGCGCGGTACAGCGGCAGCGGTTTCTTGCCCGTGATGGCGGCCAGGCGGTCGGACGACTTGCGGATGTTGGCGCAGTACTCGGCCGCGCTCCAGGTCGATTCCTTGCCGTCCTGCGGGCCGGCCGAAGGCTTGATGCGAAAGCTCGGCGGTGTGCCCTTGACGTCGGCGCGCCAGTACGCGTGGTCGTAAGTGTGCGAGCCGAATTCGTTGCCCTCGGTCGCCCTCGCCTTCCACCACGGCGCCCAATGGTCGTCGAGGCTGTCGCCGTCGGTCTGGGTGCGCTCGGCGGCGGCGAAGAAGGTGACGCGCACGTCATGCCGTTTGAGCACGTCGGCCACCAGCGGGGCGATGCCCATATGGCCGGTGTCGAAGGTCAGGTACACGGGCTTTTCGCAGGTGGCGCCCGGCTGCGCGCTCCAGGCCACGGGAGCCAGGGCCCCGGCCAGCGACAACGCGAGGGCCGCGCCGATGCGGCTAGATGCGCTTGCCATGATCGAGCGTCCAGACACCGTGCGGCGAACGGCCGACGTTGACCTGGCGCACGACCTTGTTGCTGGCCAGGTCGACCACGCTGAGCTTCTTGGCCCATCGCGAAGTCACGTACAGCGTCTTGCCATCGGCCGAGACGTCCATGCAGTCGGGGCCGCCGGGCACGGGATAGTTCGCGATGACCTTCAGCGTCGCCAGGTCGATCCGGCTGATGCTGTTGGCCACGCGGTTGCTGACGAACACGCTCTTGCCGTCGCCGGCCGAGCGGAAGGCGTGGGCGCCCTTGCCGGTGGGGATCTTGCCGACCAGCTTCGGCTCGGCGCCGGCCACGTCGAACACCTGCACGCCGTCGCTGCCGGTCAGGCCCACCAGCAGGGTCTTGTCGTTGTGCACGCCGAAGATGTCGGCCGGCATGGTGCCGGTGGCGGTGCGCCACTTGACGGTCTGCGTGGGCAGGTCGATGGCGATCATCTCGTCGCTGTCCTGCATCGTCACGTAGGCGATGGTGCTGGTGTTGTCGATCCAGATGTGGCTGGGCGTCTTGCCGCTGGCGATGCGCTTGGCCAGCTTCAGGTCTTTCCCGTCCCAGCGGTAGATGTCGACGTGGTTCAGGCGGTTGCCCGCCGTGACGAACCACTTCATGTCGCGCGAGAATTGCAGCTGGTACGGATCGATGATGCCGTAGACCACGCGCTGCACTTCGGCCGTGCGGGGGTTCAGGAAGGTCAGCGAATCGCCCGCCGAGTTGGCCACGATGACCGATTTCTCGTCGGGCGTCATGTAGAGGTGGTGCGGCTCCTTGCCGGTGGCAATGCGCTGCTTTTCCGTCCAGTCGACCGGATTGATCACGCTCACGTTGGCATCCAGCGAGTTGAGCACGAAGATCGGCGGAGGTTCGGCCGGCGCGGCGGCAGCGGTGTGTGCCGCCAGGGCCGTCAGACAGGAAAGCAGGAAGGCCACGGTGCGGCCGTTCGGTCGAGCAGGGAGTCGCAAGGGAAGGTTCCGAGAGAGAGCTGCGAATCTTAACGGCCAGGACTTATGGCTGGCTGACCGGGAATACGCTCTTTCGCTCGCTTTGCCCCCTATTTCGCCGGTTTCGCTGGCTTGGCCGGCGCGCGCAGCGCCGCGACCTCTTCGGCCGTCAGCCACCGCCACTGCCCCGGAGCCAGGTCGTCGGGCAGCGCCAGGTCGCCGATGCGCGATCGGTGCAGCCCCTCGACCCGGTTGCCGACCGCCGCCAGCATGCGCTTGACCTGGTGGTATTTGCCTTCGGTGAGCGTGAGCCGCAGGTGCAGCGGGCTGTCGGATTCGCAGGCGGCCGCGCGCACGGGCTTCGGGTCGTCGTCGAGCACGACGCCGGCCAGCAGCTTCGCGATCTGCGCCTCGTCCACCGGGTGCTTGGCCGTCACTTCATAGACCTTCGGCACATGGTGCTTGGGCGAACCCATTTTGTGGATGAACTGGCCGTCGTCGGTCATCAGCAGAAGGCCGGTGGTGTCCTGGTCGAGCCGGCCGATCGCCTGCACGCCCTGCACCGCCCCCTTGTTGGGACGCAGGCGCAGCGGCGACGGCAGCAGCGTGTAGATGCTCGGGTAGGTCGAGGGCTTCTGGGAGCACTCGGTGCCGGCCGGCTTGTGCAGCATCAGATAGGCCTTCTCGTGGTACGCCCACGCAGTGCCCTGGACGGTGAAAAGCAGGCCTTCGGGATCGAGGTCGGCAAAGGGGTCGGTCACCGCCTGGCCCGCGATGGTCACGTGGCCTTGCTGGACCAGGCCCGCGCACACGCGGCGCGTGCCGAAGCCCTGGGTGTAGAGGATGTCTTGCAGGTGCATGAAAAAAGAAAAAAGCGGCCGTGCCGACAAGGGCACGACCGCCTGCTAGTTTGCCGCAGTATCAGTAGCCGGCGGCCAGGCCGGTGTTGCGGCGAGGGTCGTTGGCGCCATAGAAGCGGTTGGCGCCAACCGGCTTGCCGCCCAGCGACGGCGCGCCGACGATGATCGCCGCCAGGTGGTTGGCCGGCTGCGGCACGCCCAGGTTGTGGCCCATGTCGGTCAGGATCTTGCGCGTGTCGGGGCTCAGTGCGAAGGTCTCGACGTTGGTGACGTCGGGCAGCCATTGCTGGTGGAAGCGCGGCGCATCAACGGCCTCCTGCACGTTCATGCCGTAGTCGACCACGTTCAGGATGGTGTGCAGCACGGCCGTGATGATGCGGCTGCCGCCCGGTGTGCCGACCACGAACACCGGCTTGCCGTCCTTCGACACGATGGTCGGGCTCATCGAGCTCAGCGGGCGCTTGCCTGGCTCGATCTTGTTGGCCTCGCCCTGCACCAGGCCGTAGAGGTTGGGCACACCCACCTTCGCAGTGAAGTCGTCCATCTCGTTGTTCAGCAGCACACCGGTCTTGGCGGCCGTGACCTTGGCGCCGAACCAGTCGTTCAGCGTGTAGGTGACCGACACCGCGTTGCCCCACTGGTCGGTGATCGAATAGTGGGTGGTGTTGCTGCCTTCATGCGGCGCCACGCCGGGCTTGATGTCCTTCGAGACGCCGGCCTTCTTCGGGTCGATGGCGGCGCGGATCTTCTCGGCGTAGCCCTTGTCGAGCAGTCGCTCGAGCGGGTTCTTCACGAAATCGGGGTCGCCCAGGTAGCTGTTGCGGTCCACGTAGGCATGGCGCATGGCCTCGATCTGGTAGTGCACCGACTGGGCTGAGCGGAAGCCCAGGTCCTTGAGCGGATAGCCCTCGAGGATGTTGAGCATCTCGCAGATGATCACGCCGCCCGAGCTGGGCGGCGGCGCCGACACTACGCGGTAGCCGCGGTAGTCGCATTCGACCGGCGCGAGTTCGCGCGTCTTGTACTGGTCGAGGTCGGCCTGCGTGATGATGCCCTTGCCGGCCTGGCTGGAAGCCACGATGGCCTGGCCCACCCAGCCCTTGTAGAACCCGTCGGTGCCCTTGGCGCTGATTTCCTTCAGCGTCCTGGCGAGGTCTTTCTGCACCAGCTTCTGGCCGATGGCGAAAGGCTCGCCCTTGTTCAGGAAGATCGCGCCGGAGACCGGGTCTTTCTTGAAATCGTTGGTGGCGGTGAGCAGCATGTCGATGTCGCCCTGCTCCAGCGCGAAGCCCTTGTCGGCCAGCTGGATCGACGGGGCGATCAGGTCGGCGCGCTTCATCGTGCCGTACTTTTCGCGCGCGTACTCCATGCCCGAGACCGAGCCCGGCACGCCCACGGCGAGGTGCCCGTTGGTGCTCAGGCCCTTGATGACGTTGCCGTCCTTGTCGAGGTACATGTTGGCCGTGGCGGCCAGCGGCGCCTTCTCGCGGAAGTCGAGAAAGGTCTTGCGGCCATCGGCCAGCTGCACGGTCATGAAGCCGCCGCCGCCGAGATTGCCGGCCGCCGGATACACCACCGCCAGCGCATAGCCCACGGCCACCGCCGCATCGACCGCGTTGCCGCCGCGCTTGAGCACGTCGACGCCGACCTTGCTGGCCAGGTGCTGCGCGCTCACGACCATGCCGTGCTCGGACGCGACGGGCGCCACCGACGCGGCATTCGACGCGCCGGCGGCCGCCAGCGCGAGCACCGCGGCGACGGCGGCGCGCAGCTTCGGGGTCCATTGGATTTGTTGCATGTAAAAGTCTCCTCTTGGGCGTGATGAAGAATGAAGTTCAGGCCGTCAGCAGTGCCTTGCGGCGCAGGGCGTCGAGCGCCAGCGCGACCTGCTGGCGGGCGAATTCCTTGACTGCCGGCGGGTCGGTCAGCGGCTTGTCGTCCTTGACGAAGCGCAGGCGATCGCTGCGCACTTCCGCTTCGAGATGCTCAGCCAGCGCATCGTGCGAGTGTGTGCCGTCGAGCAGCGGCAGCAGGCTTCGCTCGAGCAGCGTCAGCACCACGGGCTCGTGCCATTGATTGCAGGTGTTGGCTGTGGCACCGGCGTCGGACGCAAGGCCGGAAGCACCCCGGACAGCGGGCAGGACCTGCGGCCGGTCGGAAATCGCGTCGGCCGCTGGCACCGCAGTGCGGCGGATGCGCAGGGCGCCGAGGATCAACAGCTCCTCGAGCATGGCCAGCACGGCCGCTTCGACGTCGGCGGGCGGCTGCGCCGTGAGCGCGGAGGTGGCCTCGATGAGGGCCGGCACCGACATCGACGCCGGATAACGCATGTCGAGCAGATGCGCCACCGCCTTGTGCACCGGTACCCGCAGCGTGACCTTGCGGCCCTGGATCGCGCTGCACGGCTGCTCACGGGCATCGAGCGTGAGCGCCTCGCCGCTGTCGGCCCTGAAGACGCCGGCGAACTCGAGCAAACGGATGCGCGCGGGCTCCAGCTTGTAGCGGATATGCCTGGCTTGCTCCTGCTTGACCAACAGGGTCTGGCGGAAGGTGCGATTGACCAGGAAGTCGAGGTACTGCTCCATCATGACCTGGCTGCCGCCGCATTCGCGCAGCAGCGGATCGCGCACCTTGTCGCCGTAGTTCTGCACGAACATCGTCGACGGCTCTGCATCGGCCAGGTAGGCAAGGCCATGAACGCCCGCCCGCGCCACGAACTCCTTGAAATAGCACGGGGCATTGCAGGGCTCGAGAAACTCATGCAGCAGGTACGAGCTGCTGGCGCTGCGCACGATAGGCATCGCCTCCTCGAGCGTCTTCTTGAGCACGCTGTCGGCGCGGGCCGATTGCTCGAGGAAATCGAGCATGCCGCGTGCATAGGACAGCTTTTCGTCGGGCGTATCGCGTGGGCCGCCGCGCAGGATCATTGCGTCGCGCACGATCTCGCGCGCCTTCCACCCGGGGTACACGTTGTAGCTTACGTAGGCCACGCCATTCGGCGCGAGGTTCTCCGAGCAGATGCGCAGGATCGCGTCCTGCACCGGGCCCGGCACCCAGCTGTAGACGCCGTGGCACACGATGTAGTCGAACTGGCCGAACGAGGCGTCGATGTCCGCGAGGTTGAAGGCCTTGAGCTCGATGTTCGACAGCCCGGCGCGCCCGATGGCCGCCATGCCCTGCGCCACTTGCACCGGCGAGAGGTCGACGCCGATCGCAGAAGCCTCGGGGTGGCGCGCCGCAAAGGGAATCAGGTTGCCGCCGGCCGCACAGCCAAGCTCCAGCACGCGGGCCGTTGCAGGGGACGGAACTTCGAGCCCGAAGAGAAATGCCAGCGCTTCCAGATGCTCCATCGCCGACTGTGGGAACGGATGCGAGTCATAGGGCACCGTGTCGTAGTAAGTGGTCAACTCTGAAGTCAGCGAATCCGGCACGAGCGTCCTTTTCGGGATCTGGGCAAGCGGCAGTGCCTTGGTACGGGCACCGCGGGCAGCGATGGATTGCAGCAAATGCAATATGACAACGCTGGCCGACTATAGCCCGCGTTCGGGCAAAAAAACGAGCCCGCGCAGGCTGCGCGAATGGCACAGAAAAAAGCCCAGCCGCGAGGGCTGGGCTTGAAAGCCTCTCTGCTTGGCATGCATCGAGGTCCCCGCACAGGTTGACCAGCGGGGGACGGTTACCCGTCAAGGAGAAATTTCGGCTGGGACACAGTTTACTGTATATTTATACAGTCTTTTCAAAAAGGATACCCGCCATGTCTCTGACCGAAGAAACAACCGCTGCGCCCAATCACGCGCTCAAGGAAGCGCTGGCCTGGATCTCGAAGTTCGCGCACGCGTGGAAGGCCATCGAGCCTTCGCCGAGAAGCCTCAGCATCGACGGCTTCATCATCTGGGGGCCTGTGCTCTACGAGAAGCACAAGGGTGAAGATCCCGTGCAGTTGGCGCGCCAGTTGTTCGGCAAGTCCGGTGAATACTTCAAGTATCTCTACCCGGACCGCGGGCCCGGTGCCAGCGATCGCCGGTCTTAGAATGACCCGATGAATTGGCGCACACTGCTTCCGCTTGCCTTGGTCCTCACCGGCTGCTCGACACCACCCAACGAAGTGACTCAGGTTCGCGACGGCGTGCTGCGGGCCAAGACGTACGTACAGGCCTCGGACTATTGCGATGCGCAAAGCAAGACGCCGCGCTGGCTCGGCAAGGCGCCTGCAGAACAGGGCGTCCTGTTCCAGTGCAACTGAGTCTGGGATCGCTGGACATGGTCCAGCATCTGCAAGGCCTTGTTCAGTGAGACCCGCGTTGAGAAATGTGGTGGAGCTGGGGGGATTTGAACCCCCGTCCGCAAGCCTTCATCGCGCAGTTCTACATGTTTAGTGATCTGATTTGAGTCTCGCTTCCGGAGTCGCGCAGTCACACGCTAAACCGGACGCCAGCACCCTATTTTCTCGCCCCGACCCAAGGTACCCGGATCGGAGCCAGCCCATGTAATTATCCTTGCAGCCGGGAGGTCAGGATTGCTCCAGACCCCCTTGCCCAGCCCATCGGCCAACTGTTGCAAGGCTCACTGGCAATTAAGCAGCGAGTGCGAAACGTTCGTCGTTTGCAGTTAGTTTGTTTGAATCTGTTTTACGAGCGCATTCAGCTCGACATGCCCCGCTGCGACTCCGAACCCACGTCGAAACCAGTGCAGCCCCAAGCCGTACATTTTAGGCTCTATTGAGTAACTTCAAGAGCTCAAGGGGCGAAGAGATTGAAGCATCGGCCTGCCAGAGCGTCGAATCGGCCTGCGGCCCCATGTAGCCATAGGTCGCCGCAACCGTACGCATGCCCGCAGCCCGGCCCGCGATGATGTCGCGCTCGTCGTCGCCGACGTAGACACACGCCTCCGATGGCACGCCGAGCCGGCGCGCCGCCTCATGCAAGGGCTCGGGATGCGGCTTCGCGAATGGCGTGGTGTCGCCGCTCACTACCGCGCCCGCACTCGCAAAAAGCGGAATAGCGCGCGTCAGCGGATCGGTGAAGCGCATCGACTTGTTGGTGACGACGCCCCACAGCAAGCCAAGCTCGCGCAGCGCCTCGATCAGCGCCTGGATGCCGTCGAATACCTGCGTGTTGAGCAGCATGCGGCGCTCATAAGCCACGAAGAACTCTTCGCGCAGCTCATTGAACTCGGGCGAATCCGGCGTGATGCCGAAAGCAACGCCGAGCATGCCGCGCGCGCCTGCTCCGGCCATGGGGCGGTAGCGCTCCAGCGGGTACGAATGGAGGCCGCGATCGGTGCGCATCTTGTCGGCTGCAGCACCCAGATCGGGCGCGCTGTCGATCAGCGTGCCGTCGAGGTCGAACAGCACGGCCCGGGTCTGCGCGCCCATCATTTCGTTGAATCCGGCGAGGCCGGCTTCTGCGTGGCGAACATGTAGTTGACGCTGGTGTCGCCGCTGAGCCAGTAGCGCCGGGTCAACGGGTTGTGCTCCATGCCGCGGGTGTACCGCAGATCCAGGCCCGCCGCGCGGCAGTAGCCGGCCAGTTCGCTGGGCCGGATCAGCTTTGCATATTCGTGGGTCCCGCGCGGCAGCATACCGAGGACATACTCGGCGCCCACGATCGCAAACATGAACGACTTCAGATTGCGGTTGATCGTCGAGAAGAACACCCAACCGCCCGGCTTGACGAGCGCTGAGCAGGCCTGGATCACCGAGGCCGGCTGCGGCACATGCTCGAGCATCTCCATGCAGGTGACGACATCGAAGCTGCCCGGCTGCTCGACGGCCAGCGCCTCGGCACTGATTTCGCGGTACTTCACTCCGCGGGTGCCGGCCTCGAGCGCATGCAGTTGCGCGACCTTGAGCGCCTTGCCCGCAAGGTCGATGCCCAGCACCTCGGCGCCCTTGCGAGCCATCGAGTCGGCCAGGATGCCGCCGCCGCAGCCGATATCAAGCACGCGGCGCTGCGAAATTGGCGCAATTCCGTCAATCCAGTCCAGGCGCAGCGGATTGATTTCATGCAACGGGCGGAATTCGCTCTCCAAATCCCACCAGCGATGTGCGAGTTCTGAAAACTTGGCCAGTTCGGCGGGATCCGCATTCACATTTTCTGTCATACAGCGATTATGAAACGAGCAATGACCGATAAGCAGCGCGTCGGCTTTGCTGACAAAAGATCAATCGCGAATTCGACGGCCATAAAAAAACCCCGCCTAGGCGGGGTTTTCATGATCGATGGAATCGACTGATTAGTTGGCGCGGGTGCCGACCACTTCGATTTCCACGCGACGGTTCTTGGCGCGGCCTTCCTTGGTGCGGTTGTCAGCCACAGGCTGCTTCTCGCCCTTGCCTTCGGTGTAGACGCGGTTGCGTTCGATGCCCTTCGAGACCAGGAAGGCCTTGACGGCTTCGGCGCGACGCACCGACAGACGCTGGTTGTAGGCGTCCGTACCGATCGAATCGGTGTGGCCCACAGCGATGATGACTTCGAGGTTCACGCCACGGATCTTCTCGACCAGGTCGGTCAGCTTGGCGCGACCTTCGGGCTTCAGAACCGACTTGTCGAAGTCGAAGAAGGCATCAGCAGCGAAGGTCACCTTGTTGGCAGCGACTTGCGGCGCGGCCGGTGCGACCGGAGCAGCAGGGGTCGGAGCAACAGCAGCCGGAGCAGCAGGAACCAGAGCGCCGTCGCAACCAGCGGCAGCCGTAGCCGGCGTCCAGTTGGCATCGCGCCAGCACAGTTCGTTCGTGCCGTTCTTCCAAACCAGTTCGCCGGTGCCGTTTTGCCAGTTGTCGATCGTAGGACCGCCGTCCGCAGCGGTGACACGGGTCTGCGCGCCGGCGGCAGTGGCGAGCGCAGCGACTGCAAACATCATCGCCACTTTATTCAGTTTCTTCATGGTTCTCCTCTTGGGGAAAAAGCCGCAGCCGCGCTGCGAATCAAGGACGCTTTAAGTGACCACCACCCAAAACGTTGAGGCGATTGTGCCATAGGGTCTTTGGCAAACAGGCCGCTGGACGGCCCGGAAGCGTAGGACGGAGGCGGAATAGGCCGCTTGTGTTGCGGCGGTGCGACACCCCTCACAGCGTAAAATTTCGCCTTCCTGCCGCCAGCCCCTTGCTCATGACCTCCTTCGCAAAAGAAACCCTGCCCATCAGTCTCGAAGAGGAAATGCGCAGCAGCTATCTCGATTACGCCATGAGCGTGATCGTGGGCCGAGCACTCCCCGACGCTCGCGATGGCCTCAAGCCCGTGCACCGCCGCGTGCTGTACGCGATGCATGAGCTCAACAACGATTGGAACCGGCCGTACAAGAAGTCGGCCCGTATCGTCGGCGACGTGATCGGTAAATATCACCCGCACGGCGACCAGTCGGTCTACGACACCATCGTGCGACTGGCCCAGGACTTCTCGATGCGCCACATGCTGGTCGACGGCCAGGGCAACTTCGGGTCGGTCGATGGAGACAACGCGGCCGCAATGCGGTATACGGAAATCCGGCTGGCCAAAATTGCGCACGAAATGCTGGCCGATATCGATAAGGAAACTGTCGACTTTCAGGACAATTACGACGGTTCGGAAAAAGAACCGAAAGTACTGCCCAGCCAGTTGCCGAATTTGCTGGTCAATGGCTCCGGCGGTATTGCGGTCGGCATGGCCACCAATATCCCGCCGCACAACCTGAATGAGGTTGTCGACGCCTGCCTGCACCTGCTGCGCAACCCCGAGGCCAGCATCGACGAGCTGATGGAAATCGTGCCGGCACCCGACTTCCCCACCGCCGGCATCATCTACGGCATCAACGGCGTGAAGGACGGCTACCGCACCGGCCGCGGCAAGGTCGTGATGCGCGCCAAGTGCCACTTCGAGGACATCGACCGCGGCCAGCGCCAGGCGATCATCGTCGACGAGCTCCCCTACCAGGTCAACAAGAAGACGCTGCAGGAACGCATGGCCGAACTGGTGCACGAGAAGAAGATCGAAGGCATCAGCCACATCCAGGACGAATCCGACAAGTCGGGCATGCGCCTGGTGATCGAGCTCAAGCGCGGCGAAGTGCCCGAGGTGGTGCTCAACAACCTCTACAAGCAGACGCAGCTGCAGGACACCTTCGGCATCAACATGGTGGCGCTGGTCGACGGCCAGCCCAAGCTGTGCAACCTGAAGGACCTGATCCAGGTCTTCCTGCAGCACCGCCGCGAAGTGGTCACGCGCCGCACCGTCTTCACGCTGCGCAAGGCCCGCGAACGCGGCCACGTGCTCGAAGGCCTGGCGGTGGCACTCGCCAACATCGACGAATTCATCCGCATCATCCGCGAATCGCCCACGCCACCCGTTGCCAAGGCCGAGCTGATGACCCGCAGCTGGGACAGCAAGCTGGTGCGCGAAATGCTCACGCGCACGCGCGCCGACGGCGGCGTGATCAACGCGGACGACTACCGCCCCGAAGGCCTCGAGCGCGAGTTCGGCATGGGCGGCGACGGCCTCTACCGCCTGTCGGAAACGCAAGCCCAGGAAATCCTGCAGATGCGCCTGCAGCGCCTGACCGGCCTCGAGCAGGACAAGATCGTCGCCGAATACAAGGACGTGATGGCCGAGATCGACGACCTGCTCGACATCCTCGCCAAGCCCGAACGCGTCTCGACCATCATTGGCGAAGAACTCGGCACCATCAAGCAGGAGTTCGGCCAGTCGAAGATCGGCGCGCGCCGCAGCTTGGTGGAGCACAGCGCCTACGACCTCTCGACCGAAGACCTGATCACGCCGACCGACATGGTCGTCACGCTCTCGCACAGCGGCTACATCAAGAGCCAGCCGCTGGGCGAGTACCGCGCACAAAAACGCGGCGGCCGCGGCAAGCAGGCGACGGCCACGAAGGAAGACGACTGGATCGACCAGCTTTTCATCGCCAACACGCACGACTACATCCTGTGCTTCTCGAACCGCGGCCGGCTGTATTGGCTCAAGGTCTGGGAAGTGCCGGCGGGTTCGCGCGGCTCGCGCGGACGCCCCATCGTCAACATGTTCCCGCTGCAGGAAGGCGAGAAGATCAACGTCGCCCTCGCCCTGACCGGCGATAAGCGCAACTTCCCAGCCGACCAATACGTATTCATGGCAACCTCGATGGGCACGGTCAAGAAGACGGCGCTCGACGAGTTCAACAACCCGCGCAAGGGCGGCATCATTGCCGTGAACCTCGATGAAGGCGACTACCTGATCGGCGCCGCACTCACCGACGGCAAGCACGACGTGATGCTCTTCAGCGACAACGGAAAAGCCGTGCGCTTCGACGAGGAAGACGTCCGGCCGCTGGGCCGCAACGCCCGCGGCGTGCGCGGCATGTCGCTGGAGCCGGGCCAGGGCGTGATCGCCATGCTGGTGGCCGAGGACGAGCAGCAAAGCGTGCTCACCGCCACGGAAAATGGTTACGGAAAGCGGACAAGCATTACCGAATACACCCGCCACGGCCGGGGAACCAAAGGCATGATCGCGATTCAACAGAGTGAGCGCAACGGCAAGGTCGTTGCCGCCACTCTGGTGCATGCGGATGATGAGATCATGCTCATCACCGACAAGGGCGTGCTGGTGCGCACCCGGGTTGCCGAAATTCGTGAACTTGGTCGCGCAACGCAAGGCGTTACGCTGATCGGGCTCGACGAAGGCGCCAAACTCAGCGGGCTACAACGTATCGTCGAAAACGACGCGAACGGCGAAACCGAGCCTGACGCGGACGATACTTCCTCATCTTCAACGGAGAATCCTCAGTGAAAAAAATCAAACTCGCGCTTCTGACGGTCGCCCTGGCTGGCAGTTCGATGGCCGCCATGGCCCAGGACAAGGCCGCGCTCATCAAGCAGTTCATCGACATCCAGCGCCCCGGCATCGAATCGCTGGCACGCGGCCTGGTCGAGCAATCGAGCGCTCCGATCGCACAGGCGGGTTCGCAGTACCTCCAGACGCAAGTGCCTGAAGCCAAGCGCGAAGCCGCCGCCAAGGCTGCCGACGCCGAACTGAAGAAGTACTTCGACGAGACCTATCCGATCGTTCGCGATAAGGCCATTCAACTGGCCCCAGGTGCCCTCACCCCTCTGCTGGAGCAGAACTTCAACGAAGACGAACTCAAGCAGCTGCTGGCCTGGATCAACTCGCCCCTGAGCAAGAAGTACCAGGACCTGAACCCGAAGATGCAGACCGCACTGACGGAAAAGCTCGTGTCCGACACGCGCGCCTCGGTCGAACCCAAGATGCGCGCACTCGACACCGCAGTCGCCAAGGCACTCGGCGCGCCGACCGACGGTGCCACCCAAGGTTCCGCTCCCGCCAAGGCACCTGCCAAGGCTCCAGCCAAGAAGTAAAAGCAACGTGACCCAGCAGCAGACGCCGGCCGGCAAGCGCCCCTACAACTTCTCGGCCGGTCCGGCTGCCATGCCGGAGGCGGTGCTGCAACGCGCCGCTGCCGAAATGCTCGATTGGCAGGGCAGTGGCATGAGCGTGATGGAAATGAGCCATCGCGGCAAGGAATTCGGCGCCATCTGCACGCAAGCCGAAGCCGACTTCCGCACGCTGCTGGCCGTGCCCTCGAATTTCCACATCCTGTTCATGCAGGGTGGCGGCCTTGGCGAAAACGCCATCGTGCCGATGAACCTGTCGCGCGGCAAAACCGCCGATTTCGTCCTCACCGGCAGCTGGAGCATCAAGTCGCACAAGGAAGCGCAGCGCTATTGCACGGCGCGCGTGGCCGCGAGCAATGCCGAGGACCAGCATACGAAGCTGCCCGATCCGTCGACCTGGCAACTCTCCAAGGATGCCTCGTACGTGCACGTGTGCTCCAACGAGACCATCAACGGCATCGAATTCCAGCAACTGCCCGACCTGGCCGCGCTCGGCAGCAATGCCCCGCTGGTCATCGATTTTTCCTCGCACGTTGCCTCGCGCAGCGTCGACTGGAGCCGCGTGGGCCTTGCCTTTGGCGGCGCACAAAAGAATCTCGGCCCCGCCGGCCTGACGATCGTGGTCGTGCGCGATGATCTGCTGGGCCACGCGCTCGAGATCTGCCCGAGCGCGTTCAACTACAAGACCGTGGCCGACAACAACTCCATGTACAACACCCCGCCGACCTGGGGCATCTACATGGCGGGGCTCACGTTCCAGTGGCTGCTGCAGCAGACCGAAGGCACGCACACCGGCATCGCCGCCATGGAGCGGCGCAACATCGCCAAGGCGAGGCTGCTGTACGGCTTCATCGACGGCTCCGACTTCTATGCCAACCGCATCGATCCAGGCTGCCGCTCGCGCATGAACGTGCCGTTTTTCCTGGCGGACGAAAGCCGCAACGAGGCTTTCCTGGCCGGCGCGCGCGAGGCCGGGTTGCTGCAGCTCAAGGGCCACAAGTCGGTGGGCGGCATGCGCGCAAGCATCTACAACGCCATGCCGCTGGCAGGCGTACAGGAACTTGTGAGCTACATGCGAGAATTCGAGCGATCGCATGCCTAGGCGCATGCCCTAGCTGATCGCACGATGACCGCCTCCACACCCACAACGCCCTCTTCTCCTTCCGATAAATCAGAAAGCCTGGCCGATCTGCGCGTGCAGATCGACTCGCTCGACCAGCAGCTGCTGAGCCTGCTCAACGAACGGGCCCACGTTGCCGAACTGGTCGGCGAGGTCAAGAAGCGCGAGGGCACGCCGTTCTTCCGCCCCGACCGCGTGGCGCAGGTCATCGAGAAGATGAAGAAGAGCAATGGCGGTCCGCTCAAGGATCTCCATGTGGCGGCCATCTGGCGCGAGATCATGTCGGCCTGCCTGGCGCTCGAATCGCCGCAACGCGTGGCCGTGCTCGGCCCCGAAGGCACTTTCTGCGAGCAGGCGGCCATCGAGTACTTTGGCGGCGCCGCCGACCTGATCTACTGCGCCAGCTTCGACGAAGTGTTCCACGCCACCGCCGCGGGCAGCGCCCAGTACGGCGTCGTCGGCGTCGAGAACTCGACCGAAGGCGTGGTCACGCGCTCGCTCGACCTGTTCCTGCATTCGCCCACCCATGTCGTCGGTGAAGTCAGCCTGCTGGTGCGCCACCATCTGCTGCGCAGCAACAATTCGCTCGAAGGCATCGAAGCCGTGCTGGCCCATCCACAGGCGCTCGCGCAATGCCAGACCTGGTTGTCCAAGCACCTGCCCAACGCCGAGCGGCGCGCTGTGTCGAGCAACGCCGAAGGCGCGCGCCTCGCGGCCACCAACCCGGCCTGGGCCGCGCTGGCCGGCGAACGCGCCGCCACCCGCTTCGGCCTGCACATCGTGGCGCATGCCATCCAGGACGACTCGTACAACCGCACCCGCTTCTCGGTGATCTGCCTGCCACAGACGCTGGCCATGCCGCCGGCCTCGGGCCGTGACTGCACGAGCCTGATCGTCTCGGTGCCCAACCGGCCCGGCGCGGTGCACGACCTGCTGGTGCCGCTGAAGGCCAACAACGTGTCGATGACGCGTTTCGAGTCGCGTCCGGCGCGCACCGGCCAGTGGGAGTACTACTTCTACATCGACCTCGACGGCCACCCTTCGCAGCCCAACGTGGCCGCGGCACTGGCCGAACTGCGCGGACTCTGCGCCTTCTACAAGGTGCTGGGCGCCTACCCCGTCAAGGCCTGAGCGACAGGCAAGCAGAAGCATGTTCGAACAACTGGGACTGATCGGCTGCGGCCTGATGGGCGGATCGTTTGCGCTCGCGCTCAAGCGCGCGAAGCTGGTGAAACGCGTGGTGGGCTACAGCAAGTCGCCCTCCACCACCGAGCGGGCGCGCCAGCTGGGCGTGATCGACGTGGTGGCACCTTCGGCGCTGCTGGCGGTATCGGGCGCCGACATCGTGCTGCTGGCGGTGCCGGTGGCGGCGTCGGAAGCCACGTTCAAGGCGATCCGCCATGGCATTTCGAGCGAAACGCTCGTGATGGACGTGGGCTCGACCAAGGGCGACGTGATCGAGGCCGCGCGCAACGGCCTGCAGAAGCAGTTTGCGAACTTCGTGCCGGCGCATCCGATTGCCGGCAAGGAGCTCTCGGGCATCGAGCATGCGGAGGCTTCGCTTTTCACCGGCCGTCAGGTCGTGCTGACGCCCGTCAAGACCACGCTGCGCTCCAATGTGCAGCGGGCCTCGCAGGCATGGAGCGGCATCGGCGCGCACGTCGTCACCATGACGCACGATGAGCACGACGCCGCCTTCGCCGCCGTGAGCCACCTGCCGCACCTGCTGGCTTTCGCGTACACCAACGCCATCGCCAGCCAGCCGCAGGGCGACCGCTTCCTGAGTCTCGCGGGCCCGGGCTTTCGCGACTTCTCGCGCATCGCCGCCAGCGACCCCGTCATGTGGCGCGATGTGCTGCTGGCCAACCGCGAACAGGTGCTGCAGCAGTCGCAGGCCTTCCGCAAGGCCCTGGAAGATCTTGAAGCACTGATGACCGCAGGCGATCTGCAGGCACTGGAGCAATCCATCGCCGCTGCCAGCAAGGCCCGCGCGGCCTGGAAACCGGCGACCGACACCTCGTCGCAGCAGCAGGACAACTGAGATGTTCTCGACGGCCTTCCTCGATCTCCCGCCTCTCGCCGGCGCGGCCGGCACGGTCCGGCTGCCGGGCTCCAAGAGCATTTCCAACCGCGTGCTGCTGCTCGCCGCGCTCGCGAGCGGCACCACCACCATCCACGACCTGCTGGACTCCGACGACACCCGCGTGATGCTCGACGCCCTGCGCGCGCTCGGCTGCGGCATCGACCCTGCAGGCAGCACGCTGCGCATCACCGGCCTGGGCGGGCAGCTGAAGCCCAACGAAACGCTGCTGCCGCTGTTCCTCGGCAATGCCGGCACCGCGATGCGCCCGCTGACCGCGGCGCTGTCGCTGCTGGGCGGCGAGTTCGAGCTCAGCGGCGTGCCGCGCATGCACGAGCGCCCGATCGGCGACCTCGTCGACGCGCTGACCCAGCTTGGCTGCCGCATCGACTACCTCGGCAACCCCGGCTATCCGCCGCTGCGCATCCACCCGGTGCCGCATGGCGAACTCGCGCTCGACGCCCCGATTCGCGTGCGCGGCGATGTGTCCAGCCAGTTCCTCACTGCCCTGCTGCTGGCGCTACCGCTAGCGGCGGCCAACGACATCGTGATCGAGGTGATCGGCGAGCTGATCTCCAAGCCCTACATCGAGATCACGCTGAACCTGCTGGCGCGCTTCGGCATCCACGTGCGGCGCGACGGCTGGGAGCGCTTCACCATTCCCGCAGGCAGCAGCTACAGCTCGCCGGGCGACATCCACGTCGAGGCCGATGCCTCCTCCGCTAGCTATTTCATAGCACTGGGCGCCATCGCAACAGGCGTATCGGGCAAGAACGGCATCCGGATCGAGGGCGTGGGCGCCGATTCGATCCAGGGCGACATCCGCTTCATCGACGCCGCCCGGCAGATGGGTGCGCTGGTCGACAGCGGCCCGAACTGGCTCGAAGTACGCCGCGGGGCGTGGCCGCTCAAGGCCATCGACCTCGACGCCAACCACATCCCCGACGCCGCGATGACGCTGGCCGTGATGGCGCTCTACGCCGACGGCCCGAGCACGCTGCGCAACATCGCGAGCTGGCGCGTGAAGGAAACCGACCGCATCGACGCCATGGCCAACGAGCTGAAAAAGCTTGGCGCCGCCGTCGAAGCGGGCCCCGACTTCATCCGCGTGCACCCGCTGGCGCAGTCCGGCTGGCTCCCGGCAAGCATCCACACCTACGACGATCACCGCGTGGCCATGTGCTTCTCGCTGGCGGCGTTCAACCCGGCCGGCGTGCCGGTGCGCATCCTCGATCCGCACTGCGTCGCCAAGACCTTCCCCGACTACTTCGAGACCCTGTTCTCGGTGGCCGAGGCCGCCGAGGTGCCGGTGATCTGCATCGACGGCCCGACCGCCTCCGGCAAGGGCACGCTGGCCGCCGAGGTGGCGCGCCTGCTGGGCTACCACTACCTCGATTCGGGCTCGCTGTACCGCGTGACCGGCCTCGCCATGCGCCGCGCCGGCCTGGAGGCCACCGCCGCGAACGAGGCACAAATTGCCACCCTCGCCGCCGCGCTGCCCCTGCAGTTCACCGAAGGAAAGGTGCTGCTGGCCGGGGAAGACGTGAGCGACGACATCCGCACCGAAGCCGCCGGCATGGACGCCTCGCGTGTCTCCGCGCTGCCCGCCGTGCGCGAGGCGCTGCAGGACCTGCAGCACCGCTTCCGCCGCCTGCCCGGCCTGGTGGCCGACGGGCGCGACATGGGCACGGTGATCTTCCCCGACGCGGCGCTCAAGGTGTTCCTCACGGCCGGCGCCGCCCAGCGTGCCGAACGGCGCCATAAGCAGTTGATTTCAAAGGGTATTTCGACTACACTCGACAGTCTTCGCTCCGACTTGGAAGCACGTGACGCCCGGGACTCTTCCCGCAGCGTCGCTCCCCTCAAGCCGGCGCAGGATGCTCGCCACCTCGACAACTCCCAGCTGTCGATCGAACAATCGATCGATACGGTGTTGAACTGGTGGCAGGAAATTCAACCGTTCAAGCCCGCTTGAGCGGTTGAAGTGCAGCCCTTCAAGTCCGCTTGAAAGGCTCGCGCCAACCGGGTTTTCCGGGTGACGCCTACCGCTCCAGCAGGCTCCTTCCGCGCGACAGCGCACCGGCCTGCTGGTTGTTCAACCAACCGGGCTCATGCCCACAACCAACCGCCGTCTACAGACCCACAGCAGCCGCACGCAATTTCGCATGAGCGCCTGCCAACCCTGCCTGACGGAAGGAACCATAAATGTCTGAATCTTTTGCCGACCTATTCGAAGAGTCCCTGAAGCGTTCCGAAATGCGCACCGGCGAGGTCATCACGGCCGAAGTCGTGCGTGTCGAACACAACCACGTCGTGGTCAACGCCGGCCTGAAGTCCGAAGCGTACGTGCCGATCGAAGAGTTCAAGAACGACAAGGGCGAACTCGAAGTCCAGGCCGGCGATTTCGTTTCCGTTGCCATCGGCAGCGTTGAAAACGGCTACGGCGACACCATCCTCTCGCGCGACACCGCCAAGCGTCTGGCTTCGTGGCTCGCCCTGGAGAAGGCACTGGAATCGGGCGACTTCGTCACCGGCACCACCAGCGGCAAGGTCAAGGGCGGCCTGACCGTGCTCGTCAACGGCATCCGCGCATTCCTGCCCGGCTCGCTGATCGACACGCGTCCGATCAAGGACCTGACCCCGTACGAGAACAAGACCCTCGAATTCAAGGTCATCAAGCTCGACCGCAAGCGCAACAACGTCGTGCTGTCGCGCCGTGCCGTGGTCGAAGCCAGCATGGGCGAAGAACGCGCCAAGCTGATGGAAACGCTGAAGGAAGGCGCAGTCGTGCGCGGCGTGGTCAAGAACATCACCGAATACGGTGCGTTCGTGGACCTCGGCGGCATCGACGGCCTGCTGCACATCACCGACATGGCATGGCGCCGTGTTCGCCACCCGAGCGAAGTCGTTCAGGCCGGCCAGGAAATCACCGCCAAGATCCTCAAGTTCGACACCGAAAAGAACCGTGTCTCGCTGGGTCTCAAGCAAATGGGTGACGACCCGTGGATGGGCGTTTCGCGCCGCTACCCGCAATCGACCCGCCTGTTCGGCAAGGTCACGAACATTGCCGACTACGGCGCGTTCGTCGAACTCGAACCCGGCATCGAAGGCCTGGTGCACGTCTCCGAAATGGACTGGACCAACAAGAACATCGCTCCGAACAAGATCGTCTCGCTGGGCGACGAAGTCGAAGTCATGGTCCTGGAAATCGACGAAGACAAGCGCCGCATCAGCCTGGGCATGAAGCAGTGCAAGGCCAACCCGTGGCAAGAGTTCGCTCAAAACACGAAGCGTGGCGACCGCGTCAAGGGCCCGATCAAGTCGATCACCGACTTCGGCGTGTTCGTGGGTCTGGCTGCCGGCATCGACGGCCTGGTTCACCTGTCCGACCTCTCGTGGAACGAAGCCGGCGAAACCGCCGTTCGCAACTACAAGAAGGGCCAGGAAGTCGAAGCGATCGTGCTGGCTGTGGATGTCGACCGCGAGCGCATCTCGCTGGGCATCAAGCAACTCGACAGCGACCCGTTCACCACGTTCACCACCGTGAACGACAAGGGCCAGATCGTGACCGGCAAGGTCAAGACCGTGGACGCCCGCGGCGCTGAAATCGACCTCGGCGAAGACATCATCGGCTACCTGCGTGCTTCGGAAATCTCGCGCGACCGCGTCGAAGATGCCCGCAACGTGCTCAAGGAAGGCGATGAAGTCACCGCCATCGTCGTGAACGTGGATCGCAAGACCCGCAACATCCAGCTGTCGATCAAGCAGAAGGACATGGTCGACGAACAAGGCGCCATGGCCAGCCTGAGCCAGCAGTCGGCACGCGAAAACGCGGGCACGACGAGCCTGGGCGCCCTGCTGCGCGCCAAGCTCGACAACAACGACAGCAAGTAAGCTGAGTCCGAAGACAGAGCAGGCCCTGGGGCCGCTCTGTCTTTTTTTTCGTCCACGTTTCTCGTTTATGTTCGGCCTATGACCCGCTCAGACCTTGTCGAAGAACTCGCAGCGCGCTTTGCACAGCTCACGCACCGCGATGCCGAATACGCCGTCAAGACCATCCTCGACGCGATGAGCGACGCACTGGTGCGCGGGCACCGCATCGAGATCCGCGGCTTCGGCAGCTTCTCGGTCAACCGGCGTCCGCCGCGCATCGGCCGCAATCCGCGTTCGGGCGAGAGCGTGCAGATTCCCGAGAAACGCGTGCCGCACTTCAAGCCTGGCAAGGCGCTGCGCGAGGCCGTGGATGCACGCACCGCGGAGCTCGACGCCGGCAAGGAAGCCAAGGGCCGCAAGGCCTGACCGGCGGCCCGTCCCGATGGTCGCAAACGTAGAATCGTCCCGCCAACGGGAACGTGCATGAAATACCTCCTGTGGCTGCTCAAGGCAGCCATTTTTTTTACGCTCTTTGCTTTCGCGCTGAACAACCAGCACGACGCAACCGTCTATTTCTTCTTCGGCACCTACTGGCGCGCGCCGTTGGTGCTCGTCGTGCTCGCGGCCTTCGCCGGCGGGCTCGTGGTGGGCGCGCTCGGCATGTTGCCGGGCTGGTGGAAGCATCGCACCGCCGCGGCGCAACTACCCGTCGCCTCCGAGGCTCAGCCATCCGCGCCGTCGGTCGCCACGAGCACTCCTGCATCGGCGCCGTCCATCTCCGCCACCGACCTTCCCGCCGTACGTCAACATGGACTTTGATCCCAGCTGGCTGTTGATCAGCCTGCCCGTCGCTTTCGTGCTGGGCTGGCTCGCATCGCGCTTCGACATCCGCCAGCTCAAGCTCGAGAACAGGCAAGCACCCAAGGCCTACTTCCGTGGCCTCAACTTCCTGCTCAACGAGCAGCAGGACCAGGCCATCGACGCCTTCATCGAGGCCGTGCAGAACGACCCCGACACGCAGGAGCTGCACTTCGCGCTCGGCAATCTCTTTCGCCGCCGCGGCGAGTACCAGCGCGCGGTGCGCGTGCACGAGCACCTGCTGGGCCGCGGTGACCTGAGCCGCAGCGACCGCGAACGCGCGCAGCACGCGCTGGCACAGGACTTCCTGCGCGCCGGCCTGCTCGACCGCGCCGAAGCCGCGCTGCAGAAGCTCGAAGGCACGCGCTACGAGAACGAGGCGCGACTGTCTCTGCTGGCCATCTACGAGCGCTCGCGCGAATGGGCGCAGGCCGCCGACGTGGCCCAGAAGCTCGACGAGTCCGACCAGGCCAGCTACAGCACGCGCCGCGCGCATCACCTCTGCGAGCAAGCGACCGAGCGCGTCGCGGCAGGCGACCTCTCCAGCGCGGCAAAGCTGCTTTCGCAGGCCGTTGAACTTGCGCCGCAGGCACCGCGCCCCGCCATCGACACGGCCAACCTGCAATTGCGCAAAGGCGAAGCGGCCGCGGCCTTCGACACGCTCGTGGCCCTGAGCGACACGGCACCGCTGGCGCTGCCGCTCTATGCAGCCACAGTGCAACAGGCCGCCGTGGCCGCACACCGCCAAGGCGAGGCGCTCGCGCTGCTGCAACGCCGCTACGTGGAGTCGCCGTCGATCGACGTGCTCGAAGCACTGATGGCGCTCGGCGGCACACCGACCGCCACCGCCGAAGAACCCAACCCCACGCCGCGCGACGGCTACATCGCGCATCTTGCACAGCAGCCCTCGCTGGTCGCTGCCTCGCGCTGGCTTGCGGGCGAACACTTCGAGCACCAGCAGTTCCATCCGCAAGTGCAGCGTGCGCTCGATCAGGCTACCCGGCCACTCATGCGCTATCGCTGCGCCGCCTGCGGCTTCGAGGCGCACCAGTACTTCTGGCACTGCCCCGGCTGCCAGGCCTGGGACAGCTATCCGCCGCGCCGCGTCGAAGAACTCTGATCACATTTTTGAACAATGGTCACGTGGCGGCCGGTGCGGCTTCCACGCGTCAACGCCCTTCTTTTGTGCCTCGTTGAGCCTGAGCCGGCGCTCTTGCCGGCTGTCAGTCATATCAACAAGACAAAGGGAGTTCTCATCATGTTCAAGAAAATCCTGACCGCCACGGCCATGCTGTTCGCGGTCGTTTCGTTCGCCGCCGTCGACGTCAACAAGGGCACGGCCGCCGATCTCGACGGCGTCAAGGGCGTCGGCCCCTCCATGTCCAAGCGCATCCTCGATGCGCGCAAGGAAGGCGAGTTCAAGGACTGGCCCGACCTCATGCAGCGCGTGAAGGGCGTGAAGGAAAAGAAGGCCGCCAAGCTGTCCGCCGAAGGCCTGACGGTCAATGGCCAAGCCTTCGGTGGTGCGGCACCTGCCGCTCCCAAAGAAGGCAAGGCAGGCAAGGTAGCCAAGGCCGCCAAACCCTGATTTCCCATCCGTCCTATAGCAAGCAAGCCGCCTGTGGGCGGCTTTTTTCATGCATGCACCAAGGCAGGGAAATGCCTCAGGGATGGTCCGGATTTTGCTCGTATGCTCGTTTTCGTTTTCACTTTCATACGTTCCGGAGAGCTCATGAATCACAAGTTCGGCATCGCCCTCGCTGGTTTGACCCTTGGCGCCGCAGCCTTCGCGCAGACCAAGTGGGACCTGCCCACCGCCTACCCGGCGAGCAACTTCCACACCGAGAACATCACCCAGTTCGCGAACGACGTGGACAAGGGCAGCGGCGGCAAGCTCAAGATCACAGTGCACGCCAACGCCTCGCTGTTCAAGGCCCCCGAGATCAAGCGCGCAGTGCAGGGTGGCCAGGCGCAGCTCGGCGAGATCCTCCTCGTGAACTATCAGAACGAGTGGCAGCCGTTCGGCGCCGACGGCATCCCGTTCCTGGCCGACAGCTACGACGCCGCCTGGAAGCTCTACCAGGCACAGAAGCCGGTGCTCGAGAAGAAGCTGGCCGAGCAAGGCATCGTGCTTCTCTACACGGTCGCCTGGCCGCCGCAAGGCATCTTCGTGAAGAAGGAAATTGCATCGGCCGCCGACCTGAAGGGAGTGAAGTGGCGCGCCTACAGTCCCGCCACCGCGCGCATCGGCGAACTCGTCGGCGCGCAGCCCGTCACGGTGCAGCAGGCCGAGCTCTCGCAGGCCATGGCCACGGGCGTGATCGAGTCGTACATGTCCTCGGGGTCGACCGGCTACGACACCAAGACCTACGAATACATCAAGAACTTCTACGACACCCAGGCCTGGCTGCCGAAGAACGCGGTGCTCATGAACAAGAAGGCCTTCGATGCGCTCGACAAGCCCACGCAGGACGCGGTGCTCAAGGCGGCGGCGGAGGCCGAGAAGCGCGGGTGGGACCTGTCGAAGAAAAAGAACCTCGAATACCTCGACCTGCTCAAGAAGAACGGCATGACGGTGCACGTGCCCTCCGCACAGCTCAAGGCCGACATGAAGAAGGTCGGCGACACCATGCTCAAGGAGTGGACCGAAAAGGCCGGTGCCGAGGGCCAGGCTGTCGTCGACGCCTACAAGAAGATGTGAGGCGGGCTCGAACTGCACCCGATGCGCAAGACGCTTGACCTTCTCTACACGAGCGCCGCCGCATTGGCGGCGCTTTTCATGGTCGGCCTGCTGGCGATGGTCCTCCTGTCCATCCTCGGCCGCCAGCTTCACTTCAACATTCCCGGAATCGATGCTTATGCCGGCTACCTGATGGCCGGCGCGGGCTTCCTGGCGCTCGCGCACACGCTCAAGCGCGGGGAGCACATCCGCGTGACGCTGGTGCTGCAGACTCTGCCGCCCGCGGCGCAGCGCTGGCTCGAGCGCTGGGCGATGGCCGCCGCGGCACTCCTCGCGCTGCTGTTCGCCTGGTACAGCGTTCGCCTGGCCTGGCAGTCGTTCGACTTCCACGACATCTCCACCGGCAACGACGCCACTCCGCTGTGGATGCCGCAACTGTCGATGGCGCTCGGCGCCATCGTCTTTGCCGTCGCGTCGCTGGACGAACTCGTGATCGAGTGGCGTGGCCGCCCCGCCAAGGCCGTCGAGACGGAGGCCCTTCGCCATGAGTGACATCGCCGTCGCAGGCCTCCTGATCGCCGCGCTGTTCCTGATCCTCGGCAGCGGCGTCTGGATCGGCCTCACGCTCTCGGGCGTGGCATGGATCGCCATGCAGATCTTCTCGTCGCGCTCCGCCGGCGACGCCATGGCCGTGACCATCTGGGGGTCGGCCTCGAGCTGGACGCTCACCGCGCTGCCGCTGTTCGTGTGGATGGGCGAGATCCTGTTTCGCACCCGGCTCTCGCAGGACATGTTCAAGGGTCTCGCGCCCTGGATGCAAAGCCTGCCGGGCCGGCTGCTGCATACCAACGTGGTGGGGTGCGCAGTGTTTGCCGCGGTCTCCGGGTCGAGCGCGGCCACTTGCGCCACCATCGGCAAGATGAGCCTGCCGGAGCTAAAGCGCCGCGGCTACCCCGACGACATGGTCATCGGCACGCTGGCCGGCGCGGGCACGCTCGGCCTATTGATTCCGCCGTCGATCATCATGATCGTCTACGGGGTGAGCGCGGATGTGTCGATCGCTCGGCTGTTCATCGCGGGCGTCATCCCGGGCATCATGCTTGCGCTGCTGTTCTCGGGCTACATCGTGTTCTGGGCGCTGCGCCATCCCGACCGCGTGCCGCCGGCCGACGCGAAGCTTCCTTTCATGGAAAAGCTCAAGGCCTCGATGTCGCTGATCCCGGTGGCCCTGCTCATCCTGTCGGTGCTCGGCTCCATCTATGCGGGCATCGCCACCGCGACCGAAGCTGCGGCGGTGGGCGTGGTCGGCGCGATGATCATCTCGGGTGCGCAGGGCTCGCTCACCTGGCAAAGCTTCAGGGACGCGTTGCTGGGAGCCACGCGGCTGTACTGCATGATGGCGCTGATCCTCGCGGGCGCGGCCTTCCTCACGCTGGCCATGGGCTACATCGGCCTGCCGCGGCACCTGGCCGAATGGATCGGCTCGCTGGGCCTGTCGAAGTTCCAGCTCATCCTGGCGCTCGCTGCCTTCTACATCGTGCTGGGCTGCTTCCTCGACGGTATCTCGATGGTGGTGCTGACCATGGGCGTGATCATGCCGACCGTTACGGCGGCCGGCATCGATCCGGTCTGGTTCGGCATCTTCGTCGTGCTGGTGGTCGAGATGGCGCAGATCACGCCACCCGTGGGCTTCAACCTGTTCGTGCTGCAAGGCATGACCGGCAAGGACCTGCTCTACATCGCACGCGTCACCTTGCCGATGTTCTTCCTGATGGTCGCGGCCGTGCTGACCATCTATTTCGTGCCGCAGCTGGTGACCTGGCTGCCCCAACAGATGGCGCCCTGATACCGCGGGGCGACGCGCCGACAATAAACGCATGCTTCTTCTCCCGATTCTTGCCATCTGCATCGGCGCCTCGATCGGCGCCCTGGCCCGCTGGGGCCTTGCCCTCTGGTTGGGCATGGGCGGCCTCATGCCCTGGGGCACGCTGGCTGCCAACCTGATCGGCGGCTACCTCATCGGCGTGGCCGTTGCCACCTTCCAGCTGCTGCCCGACCTGGATCCGGTCTGGCGGCTCGCGCTGATCACCGGCTTCCTCGGCGGCCTCACCACCTTCTCGAGCTTCTCCGTCGAGGTCACCACCATGCTGCTCGAAGGCCGGCTGGGCGTGGCCATGGTGACGGCCTCGGCCCACCTGGGCGGCTCGCTCTTCTTCACCTGGCTCGGCATCCGCACCGTGCGGATCTTCTCGGCTTGAACGGGCAAAAAGCGCCTTATGCCTTGCGGTTATAGATAGGGCTTCCCAAAGGGTTGATCGATAGAATCGACCCCAATGCCCCTGGTCTTTCTCGTCGCACTCCCCTTCATTGCCAGCGTGCTGGCCGCGTTGATGCCATCGAACGCGCGCAACAGGGAGTCGACGCTCGCGGGGCTGATCGCACTGGGCTGCGCGATACAAACTGCATGGCTCTTTCCGCAGATCGCATACGGCAACGTGCTGCGGCAGGAGATCGAATGGCTGCCGGCCCTCGGTCTCACCCTCGTGTTCCGCATGGATGGCTTCGCCTGGCTGTTCTGCATGCTGGTGCTGGGCATCGGCGCGCTGGTGGTGCTCTATGCGCGCTACTACATGTCGGCCTCCGACCCGGTGCCGCGCTTCTTCTCGTTCTTCCTCGCGTTCATGGGCGCGATGATGGGCGTGGTGCTCTCGGGCAACCTGATCCAGATGGTGCTGTTCTGGGAGCTCACCAGCCTCTTCTCCTTCTTGCTCATCGGCTACTGGCACCACCGCCGCGACGCGCGGCGCGGGGCGCGCATGGCACTCACCGTCACAGGTGCGGGCGGGCTGTGCCTGCTGGCCGGCGTGCTGGTGCTGGGCCGCATCGTCGGCAGCTACGAACTCGACGTGGTGCTGGCCTCGGGCGATCTCATCCGCGCGCACGCGCTCTATCCGGCCGTGCTGGTGCTGGTGCTGCTCGGCGCCTTTACCAAGAGCGCGCAGTTCCCGTTCCACTTCTGGCTGCCGCGCGCCATGGCCGCGCCCACGCCGGTGTCGGCCTACCTGCACTCGGCCACCATGGTGAAGCTCGGCGTGTTCCTGATGGCACGGCTGTGGCCCGTGCTCTCGGGCACCGAGCAGTGGTTCTGGATGGTGGGCGGCGCGGGCGCGGTCACGCTGCTGCTCGGCGGCTTCATTGCCATGTTCCAGCGCGACCTGAAGGCACTGCTGGCCTACTCGACCATCTCGCATCTCGGGCTCATCACGCTGCTGCTGGGCCTGAACAGCCCGTTGGCGGCAGTGGCGGCGGTGTTCCATGTCATGAACCACGCGACCTTCAAGGCATCGTTGTTCATGGCCGCCGGCATCATCGACCACGAGAGCGGCACGCGCGACATCCGCAAGCTCAGCGGCCTGCTGCGGCTGATGCCGATCACCGGCACGCTGGCCATCATCGCCAGCGCCTCGATGGCCGGCGTGCCGCTGCTCAACGGATTCCTGTCGAAGGAGATGTTCTTCGCCGAGACGGTGTTCATCCAGTCCACGCCATGGATCGACTGGAGCCTGCCGATCATCGCCACCGTCGCGGGCGTCTTCACCGTGGCCTACTCCGCCCGCTTCGTGTTCGACGTGTTCTTCGGTCCGCCCTGCGGCCCCGACGTGCCCAGGCAGCCGCATGAGCCGCCGCACTGGATGCGCGTGCCGGTCGAGCTGCTGGTGCTGCTGTGCCTGGTCGTGGGCGTGGCGCCGGCCTGGTCCATCGGCCCGCTGCTGGCGGCGGCCGCGGCGCCCGTGGTGGGCGGCACGTTGCCCGAGTACAGCCTGGCCGTATGGCACGGCTTCAACCTGCCGCTCGCGATGAGCTTCGTGGCGCTGGCGGGCGGCGCCGCGCTCTACCTGCTGCAGCGCAGCCGGCGCGCGGACGGCGGTCTCGCACACACGCCACTGCTGCACCGCTTCGACGGCCAGGCCATCTTCGAGCACCTGCTCGCGCTGCTGAGCGAGGCGGGTCGGCGCAGCCGCCGCCTGCTCGGCACGCGCCGCATGCAGTGGCAGTTACTGCTGCTGGTCGTGGTGGCCGTCGCGGGCGCCGCGGCCTCGCTGTGGGCCACGCCCGCCGCGCCCGGCACGCGCGAGCTGCTGCCCTTCTCGCCGATGTTCGCCATGACCTGGATCATCGGCGGCACCTGCGCGCTGGCCGCCGCGTGGCAGGCCAAGTTCCACCGGCTCGCGGCGCTGATGCTGGCCTCGGGCGCCGGGCTGGTCTCGTGCGTGACCTACATCTGGTTCTCCGCGCCCGACCTCGCGCTGACGCAACTGGTGGTCGAGGCCGTGACCACCGTGCTGATCCTGCTGGGACTGCGCTGGCTGCCGATGCGCAGCAAGGACGCCGTGCAGCCCGCGCGCGCACGGCTGCGGCCCTGGGGCCGGCGCGGGCGCGACCTGCTGGTGGCCACTGTTTCCGGCGGCGGCATGGCGATGCTGGCCTGGGCCATGATGACGCGCGAGTTCCCGCAGAGCATCTCGCCCTTCTTCCTCGAACGCGCGCTCACCGAAGGCGGCGGCACCAACGTGGTCAACGTGATGCTGGTCGACTTCCGGGGCTTCGACACCTTCGGCGAGATCACGGTGCTCGGCGTGGTGGCGCTCACCGTGTATGCCCTGCTGCGGCGCTTCCGCCCCGCGATCGAGTCGATGGCCCTGCCGATACAGCAGCGCCTGCAGGTCGACGACGGCAGCAGCGACCTGCTGAACCCGCGCCGCGCCAAGGACACCGCCGTCGGCTACCTGATGGTGCCGGCCGTGCTGGTGAGGCTGCTGCTGCCGCTGGCGGTGCTGGTGTCGGTCTACTTCTTCATGCGCGGCCACAACGCGCCGGGCGGCGGCTTCGTCGCGGGGCTGGTGATGTCGGTGGCGCTGGTGCTGCAGTTCATCGTCTCGGGTACCGAGTGGGTCGAAGAGCATCTGCGCATCTATCCGCGCCGCTGGATCGCCATCGGCCTGCTGTTCGCGCTGGCCACCGGCAGCGGGGCGGTGTTCTTCGGCTACCCCTTCCTGACCACGCACACCGCGCACATTCACCTGCCGCTGCTGGGCGAGGTGCATGTGCCCAGCGCCCTCTTCTTCGACATCGGCGTGTTCGCGCTGGTGCTCGGCGCCACCATGCTGATCCTCACCGGGCTGGCCCACCAGTCGATAAGAAGCCACCGCTGGGCCGACGAGCAGGCAGAGAGAGAGGCCGAAGCCAAGGCCGCCGCAGAGGGAGCCCGCTGATGGAAATCGTGCTCGCATTGGCGATCGGCGTGCTTACCGGCTCGGGCGTGTACATGCTGCTGCGCCCGCGCACCTTCCAGGTCATCATGGGCCTGACGCTGATCTCGTACGCGGTCAATCTCTTCATCTTCAGCATGGGCCGGCTCAAGGTCGACAGCGAGCCGGTGCTCGTCAAGGGCTTCACCGCCACGCTGGCCAACACGGCCGACCCGATGCCGCAGGCCCTGGTACTGACGGCCATCGTGATCGGCTTTGCGATGACGGCGCTGTTCCTCGTGGTGATGCTCGCCTCGCGCGGCCTCACCGGCACCGACCATGTGGACGGTGAAGAGCGGCAGGAGGCAGAGTGAAGGAATTCTTCCACCTGCTCGACCGGTTGCTCGAGTTCAGCATGCCGCACCTGGTGGCGGTGCCGATCCTCGTACCCATGCTCACGGCCGCGCTCATGCTGCTGCTGGGCGAGAACCGTCGGCGCACCAAGTCGGCATTGAGCGTGATCTCGGGCCTCGTCGGCCTGCTCGCCGCACTCGCACTGCTGCGCTGGGTCAACGCGGCCGACACCGGCGGCGGCCCGGGCTCCATCGGCGTCTACCTGCCGGGCAACTGGCGCGCGCCCTTCGGCATCGTGTTGGTGGCCGACCGGCTCTCGACCATGATGGTCGCGCTCACCGGTGTCATCGCCTTTGCCGCGTCGATCTATTCGACCTCGCGCTGGGACCGCGCGGGCGTGCATTTCCATCCGCTGCTGCAGCTGCAGCTCATGGGCCTGAACGGCGCCTTCCTCACGGGCGACCTGTTCAACCTGTTCGTCTTCTTCGAGGTCATGCTCGCGGCTTCGTACGGCCTGCTGCTGCACGGCTCCGGCCGGCTGCGCGTGCAGGCGGGCCTGCAGTACGTCGCGATCAACCTCGCGGCTTCGTCGCTGTTCCTGATCGGCGCGGCCATCCTGTACGGCGTGACGGGCACGCTCAACATGGCCGACCTCGGCGTGCGCATCGCCGAACTCGCGCCGGGCGACCGCGGGCTGGTGCATGCGGCGGCGGCCATCCTCGCGACCGCCTTCTTCGCCAAGGCCGGCGCGTGGCCGCTCAACTTCTGGCTGGTGCCGGCCTACAGCGCGGCGGTGTCGCCCGTGGGCGCGGTGTTCGCGCTGCTGACCAAGCTCGGCATCTACACGATCCTGCGGCTGTGGACCGTGCTGTTCGCGCCCGACACCGGCGACTCGGCGGCCTTCGGACAGGCCGCGCTGGTGGGCACCGGGCTGGCCACGCTGTTCGTCGGCGCCCTCGGCATCGTCGGCACCCAGCGGCTGTCGAACCTCGCGGGTTTCAGCGTGCTGGTGTCGGCCGGCACCCTGCTCGCGGCGCTCGGACTCGGACGGCCGGCCGTGTGGGCGGGCGCGCTGTACTACCTGCTGAGTTCCACGCTCGCGGTCAGCGCTTTCTTCCTGCTGACCGACATGATCGAACGCTGGCGCAACGCCGGCATGAGCGTCGCGCCGCACGAGGCGGCGGGCAACGCCCCCTTCCTCGCCGAAGACCTGCGCGCGCTCGACAACGTGAACCTCGACGACGAAGCACAGGCGCTCTACGGCCGCGCGATTCCCGCCGGCGTGGCTTTCCTTGGCCTGAGCTTCGTGGGCTGCACGCTGCTGCTCGCGGGGCTGCCGCCGCTGTCGGGCTTCATCGGCAAGTTCGCGATGCTTTCGGGCTTGCTCGGCGCAAAGGCGCTCGGCACCGCCAGCTGGATCTTCCTCGCGCTGCTGATCGTCTCCGGTTTTCTCTCGTTGATCGCCCTGAGCCGCACCGGCATCCGCCATTTCTGGACGCAGCTCCACCCCACCATGCCTTCGCTGCCCGCGCTCGAAGTGCTGCCAGTGGCCGGACTTCTCGCGGCCTGCGTGGCGCTGACCGTGTGGGCCGAGCCCGTGATGCAGCACGCCAGGGCCACGGCGGAAGGCCTGAAGACCCCCACGGCGTACCGCAACGCGGTGCTGGGCGCCAGGCAGATACCGAACCCGGTGAAGAAGAAGGAAGGCACGGCCCCATGAAGCGCCTTCTGCCTTCCCCGCCGCTGTCGTTCGCGCTGTTCGTCGTCTGGCTGCTGCTCAACCAATCGCTCGACGCGGCCACGCTGCTGGCAGCCCTGATCCTCGCCATCGCCGTACCGTTGCTCACCGAGGGCCTGCGCCCGGCGGCGGTGCGCATGCGCCGGCCTGGCGTCGCGCTGCGGCTGTCCTTCGTCGTGACCTTCGACATGCTGAAGTCGGCGTACGACGTGGCCCGCCTGCTGCTCACGCGACGCACCTCGCGCATCGGCTCGAAGTTCGTGCAGATTCCGCTCGACATGCGCGACCCCAACGGGCTCGCGGTGCTGGCGATGATCATGTGCCTCACGCCCGGCACGGCCTGGGGCGAAGTGTCGTTCGACCGCAGCACGCTGCTGATCCACGTGTTCGACCTCGACGACGATGCCGCCTTCATCGCGTTGATCAAGCAGCGCTACGAACGCCCCCTGATGGAGATCTTCGAGTCATGACACCCATCCTCTTCTGGGCCCTGAAATTCGCGCTCTTCCTGCTGGCCGTGGCCATGCTGTGCGCGCTCTCCCGGCTGCTGATCGGCCCGAGCGCCCAGGACCGCGTGATGGCGCTCGACTGCCTCTACATCAACGGCATGCTGATGATGCTGGTGCTGGGCATCGTCTACGCGAGCAACGTCTACTTCGAGGCGGCGATGCTGATCGCGCTGTTCGGCTTCGTGGGTTCCACGGCGATGGCCAAGTTCCTACTGCGCGGGGAGGTGATCGAATGACGGACTTCATCGCAGGCCCCCTGCCGCTGTGGGCCGAGATCGTCACCGCCGTGTTCGCCGTGCTGGGCGCAGCTTTCGCAGCCATCGGCTCGTTCGGCCTGATCCGGCTGCCCACCTTCTTCCGCCGCATCCATGCGCCGACATTGGGTGCGACAGTAGGCGTGTGGTGCATGACCGTGGCCACCATCGTGTACTTCTCGGTGCAGGGCTTCAGCCTGTTCCTGCACGCGGTGCTGATCGTGCTGTTCATCGCACTCACGGCACCGATCACCACCATCTTCCTGATGCGCGCGGCGCTGTTCCGCGAGCGGCAGAAGGGTGGCGATGTGCCGCCTGAGGCGAAGTCGGGCTGACTTGTCGTTGATCGGCTGTACACCAGCAACGCGTCCAGTGCTCAGGGCACCGGGTGCTCCCCGCAGCGAAATAAAGGAGGAGGCCGAAGGCCCGGGGACATTCGCGGAGGGGAGTACCCGGTGGCCTGTGCACACACCCCGAATGCCCCAAAAGACATCAGCCGGGCTACAACTGCTGCATCTCCTTGGCCCGAGCCACTTCGACTTCACGCGGCAGAGTCACCGCATTCTTCACCGCAAGAATTTCCGCCATCACGCTCACCGCAATCTCCGGTGGTGTCTTGCTGCCGATGTAGATGCCGATGGGTCCGCGCAGCCGTGCGAGCGACTCCTCGGTCTGGTCGAAGTGCTCGATCATGCGGTCGCGCCGCGCGTCGGCATTGCGGCGCGAGCCGATGGCGCCGACGTAGAAGGCCTCGCTCTGCAGCGCCTCGAGTAACGCCAGGTCGTCGAGCTTCGGGTCGTGCGTGAGCGCGACCACGCAGCTGCGGCGGTCGGGCTTGAAGGCCAGCACCGCGTCGTCCGGCATCTCGGTCGTGATGTGCACGCCAGACAGCGACCACGCCGTTCGGTATTCGGCGCGCGGATCGCACAGCGTCACCGCGAAGCCGCTGAACTTGGCCATCGTGGCGAGGTACTCGGCGAGCTGGCCGGCACCGATCAGCAGCATGCGGTATTCGGGGCCGAAGGTGTTGGTGAGTTCGGCGTCGTTCACCGTGAGCTCGTCGGGCGCCGTCGCTTCGGCGAGCCGCACCGCGCCCGTGGCGAGCGTCACCGTGCGCTGCATGAGCTTGCCCTGCTCCAGCTGCGCGACCAGCAGGTCGAGCGACCCGGCGTCGGGCGCGTATTCGAGCAGCAGCTCCAGCGTGCCGCCGCAAGGCAGCCCGAAGCGATGCGCCTCGTCGGCGGTGATGCCGTACTTCACGAGCGCGGGCGGCGCGCCCAGCGGCACATCCTCGCCCTTGCCGTGGGCGTGGCTGTAGCGCGCGATCAAGTCGTCCTCGATGCAGCCGCCGGAGACCGATCCCACCACAGCACCGTCTTCGGCCAGGGCCATGATCGAACCCACCGGCCGGGGCGACGAGCCCCAGGTGCGCACGACGGTTGTCAGCAGCGCGCGTTTGCCGGCACGCCGCCAGTCACGCAGCGTGCGCAGCACCATGACGTCGAGATTTTCCATAGCGCGGTTCGCCCCCTCAGCCGGCGTCGCCGGTCGCGGCGGTGTCGTCTTTCTTGCCGAGGCCGATCTTCTTCATGAGGCCGGACATCATGCCGGCCTTCTCGGCCGGCGCCTCGGCGCTGGCGGCCTCCTCGGCCGGTGCAGGCGGGGGGCCATAGCGGCTCTGCATCTCGGCCTCGAAGCGCTTGAAGAAATCGTCTGCGGTCGACTTGGCAGCGCCGTCGATCAGGCGCTGGCCCAGTTGGGCAATCTTGCCGCCGACCTGTGCCTGCACGGTGTAGTCGAGCTCGCAGCCGGCAACCGGCGGCGTCGCGGCCTCCGCTTCGGCCACCGGCTTGAGCGTGACGCTCGACGAGCCCTTGGCAAAGCCCGCCACACCGCCCTGCCCCTCGAAGGTGAGCTTGTAGCCATCGGGCGCGACGATGTCCGACAGCACCACCTTGCCGTTGAACTTGGCCGAGATCGGACCGATCTTGAGCGCGAGCGCAACGCTGTACTGGTTGTCGCCCGTGAGCTCGAACTTGTCGCAGCCGGGGATGCATTTCTTCAGCGTCTCGGGATCGTTGAGCGCGTCCCATGCCTGTTGTTGGGTGATGCCGAGGCGGCGGTTTCCGAGCATTTCCATGGTGGGTTTCCTTTTGCTTCTTCCTGGGCAACGCTAACGGCCGGACCGCATCAAGGCGGCCAGGCTCGCGGCGAGCTGTTCGAGTGCGCTGAGATTGTGAACCGCCAGCATCGCATCTGCTTGCCGGTGCAGCACGCCGGCCCCACGCGCCAGAGGGGCGTAGCCCTCGAAGCGCAGCAAGGGGTTGAGCCACAGCAGGCGGCGCGAATGGCGCTTGAGCCACAACAGCTCCTGCTCCAGCAGCGATGGCTCGCCGGTGTCGAGCCCGTCGCTGATCACCAGCACCAGCGTGCGGCGCCCGGTCAGGCGGCGGGCGTGGGCGCGGCGCAGTTCGGTCAGGGAGCTGCCGAGCCGGGTGCCGCCTGCGAAGTCGTCGATGGCGAGGCTGGCCGCATCGAGCATGGCATCGGTGTCGGCGAGCCGGAAGGCGGGGGTCAGGTCGGTCAGGCGGGTACCGAAGGCGAACACGTCGCGGCGCCCCGCCCGGCGCGTCGCCGCATGAAGGAACGCCAGAAGCAGCCGTGCATAGCGCTCCATCGAGCCCGACACATCGACCAGCACCAGCAGCGGCAGGGGCTGCTGGCGCCGCGCAAGCCTGGGCAGCCGCAGGATCTCGCCACCGGTGCGCGCCGCCTCGTGCAGCACGCCCGGCCAATGCATGCGCGCATGCTGCTGGCCCGCATCGCCGGCCACGCGCAGGCGGCGTGACGGCAGTTCGGGAATCGGCAACCGGATGTCGCGCGCCAGCCGTTCGACGAGGCGGTATTCGGACGCGCCGAGCGCGTTGAAGTCCGCATGCTGCAGGCGCTGGCGATCGCTCGACGTCATGGCGGCGTCGAACTCGATCTCGCGGTCGGGCTTTGCCGGCTCGGCTGGCCTGGCAGGGCTGCGCGGCGCGGTAAGCGCTTCGCGCACGCGCGGCCGGCGCTTCGAGGGCTCGGCCTTACCTTCGGCACTCGGCAGCATCTGCGCGAGCAGCTTGTTGGCCAGTTCCGGGTCGCGGAACCAGGCGTCGAAGAGTTCGCGGAACACCATGCGGTCCTGCTCGCGGCTCACCATCACGGCTTCCATCGCGGCGCCCAGGTCGAGCCTGTCGTCCACGCCCACCAGCGTGGCCGCCTCGGCCGCCAGCGCGATGCGCATGGCATCGGTACGCACGCCGGCACGGCGCAGGGCACGGCCAAAGGCGGCGATGTTGCCGGCGAGCTTTCCGCCGCGGACATCGCCGAGTTGCTGGATGCCGGCCATGCGAAATCGCTGTCTGGAACGGGGACGCGCTCAGCGCGCGACCGGCTCCTCGGGTTTGAGCAGGTCCGAAGCCAGCTCCCGCGTGAGCGCCGCCACGTCGTCGCGCTGCTTGAACAGGATGCCGGCGGTGTCCACCACCACTTCGGGATCGAGCTCGACGGTGTCGAGCGCGATCAGCGCCCTCGCCCACTCGACGCTCTCCGCAATGCCGGGCGCACGCTGGAAAGCGTTGACGAAGGGCGCATCGCGCAGCCGTGCAACGAAGGCCGCCACCTGCGCCGACAGCTTCTCGCCGGCCTGCGGCACCTGCGCGCGCACGATGGCCAGCTCGCGCTCGCGCTCCGGGTAGTCGAGCCAGTGATACAGGCAGCGGCGCTTGACCGCGTCGTTGAGCTCGCGCGTGCGGTTGCTCGTGAGGATGGTCACGGGCGGCACCACGGCGCGCACCGTGCCCAGTTCGGGAATGCTCACCTGGTACTCGCCGAGGTATTCGAGCAGAAAGGCCTCGAAGGGCTCATCGGCGCGATCCACCTCGTCGATCAGCAGCACGGCGCCGGGCAGCGGCGTCTGCAGCGCCTGCAGCAGCGGGCGGCGGATCAGGTAGTGCGGCTGGTAGACCTCAGCCTCCACGTCGCGCGCCGCGCCGGTGGCCTCGGCGGCGCGCATGTGCAGCAGCTGGGCGGCGTAGTTCCATTCGTAGAGCGCCTCGCGCTGCTCCAGGCCGTCGTAGCACTGCAGGCGCAGCAGCTCGCGGCTCAGCGCAGTCGACAACGCCTTCGCCAGCTCGGTCTTGCCGACGCCGGGCTCTCCTTCGAGCAGCAGCGGGCGCTGCAACTTGAGCGCTAGGAAAACGGCCGTGGCCAGCCGGCGGTCGGCAAAGTAGCCGGCCCGCATCAAACCTTCGGAGAGGGAATCGATGGTCGGGAAGATCATGGCGAAGCGTAGCGGAAGACACGAGGCTGTCGCGTCTTCCGTTGGGGGAACAACAACCCCGGCTTCTTCAGCCCAGGGCCTTGGTGACTGCGCGCTGCGTCAGCACGCTGATCAGGTTCGCGCGATACGCGGCCGAGGCGTGCAGGTCGCTGTTGAGATCGCTCGCGTCGATCTTCACGGCTGCGGCAGCGGCCGCCGTGAAGCTCTTGTTGAGCGCGTCCTCGAGCCCTGCATGGCGGAACACGCCGTTGCCCGCGCCGGTGATCGCCACGCGCACGCCGCTGTCGTATTGCGCGAGGAACACGCCGACCAGCGGGAAGTTCGACGCCTTCTGGCGCAGCTTTTCATAGACCGCGCGCTTCGGAATGGGAAAGCGGATCGCGGTGATCAGTTCGTCTTCTTCGAGTGCCGTGGTGAACAGGCCCTGGAAGAAATCGTCCGCCGCGATCTCGCGCTTCGAGGTGATGACCGTCGCGCCGGAGCCCAGCACCGCGCTGGGATAGCAGGCGGCAGGGTCGTTGTTGGCCACGGAGCCGCCGATGGTGCCCATCGCGCGCACTTGCCGGTCGCCGATGCGCGCGGCCAGGTCGGCCAGCGCCGGGAAGGCGGCCTTCACGTCGGCGTTGTTCGCCACGTCGAGATGGCGCGACATGGCACCGATGGTGATGGCGTTGCCGTTTTTCGCGATGCCGGTGAGTTCCTTGATGCCGCTCAGGTCCACCAGCTGATCGGGGGCCGAGAGCCGCAGCTTCATCGAAGCCAGCAGGGTCTGGCCGCCCGCCAGCGGCTTGGCGCCTGCGGCAACGAGTTTGGCCGCATCGGCCACGGAAGTGGGCCGTTCGAGTGTGAAGGCGTACATGGTGTGTGGTTCCTTCTTTGTTGTTCAGGGGGCCGGACGGCCTTGGGTGCTCGCAGCAAGCGAAGGCTCCTGCGGCATCGCGTCTTTCGCAGCGCTGCCGCTGCCCTTCTGGATCGCTTCCCAGACGCGGCTGGGCGAGGCGGGCATGTCGAAGTCCTTGACGCCCAGCGGCGCCAGCGCGTCGAGCACGGCATTGATCACGGCCGGCGGCGAGCCGATGGCTCCCGCCTCGCCGCAGCCCTTGGTGCCCAGCGGGTTGTGCGTGCACGGGGTGCACACGGTGTCGAGCTTGAACTGCGGAAAGTCGCCTGCGCGCGGCATGGCGTAGTCCATGAAGCTGCCGGTGAGCAGCTGGCCGGTTTCGTTGTCGTAGACGCAGTTCTCGAGCAGCGCCTGGCCGATGCCCTGCACCAACCCGCCGTGCACCTGGCCCTCGACGATCATCGGGTTGATGATGGTGCCGAAGTCGTCCACCGCGGTGAAGCGGTCGACCTTGACCTCGCCGGTCTGCTTGTCGACCTCGACCTCGCAGATGTAGGTGCCACCGGGGAAGGTGAAGTTGGTCGGATCGTAGAAGGCGGTTTCGTTCAGGCCCGGCTCCAGCTTGTCGAGCGGGTAGTTGTGCGGCACGTAGGCCGTGAGCGCCACCTGGCCGAATGGGATCTTCTTGTCTGTGCCCTTGACCGTGAACTCGCCGTTGGCGAACTCGATGTCGGCGTCGCTTGCCTCCATCAGGTGCGCGGCGATCTTCTTGGCCTTGGTCTCGATCTTGTCGAGCGCCTTCATGATGGCCGCGCCGCCCACCGAGATGGAACGCGAGCCGTAGGTGCCCATGCCGAAGGGCACGCGGCCGGTGTCGCCGTGCACCACGTCGACGTTCTCGACCGGAATGCCCAGCCGCGCCGCCACGACCTGCGCGAAGGTGGTCTCATGCCCCTGGCCATGGCTGTGCGAGCCGGTGAACACCGTCACGCTGCCAGTCGGGTGTACGCGGATCTCGCCGCATTCGAACAGGCCGGCGCGCGCGCCGAGCGCACCGGCGATGTTCGACGGCGCGATGCCGCAGGCCTCGATGTAGCTCGAGTAGCCGATGCCGCGCAGCTTGCCCTTGGCCTCAGTCGCCGCCTTGCGCGCGGCGAAGCCGTCGACCTCGGCCAGCACGCGGGCCTTGTCCATGCAGGCGTGGAAGTCGCCCGTGTCGTACTGCAGCGCGACCGGCGTCTGGTAGGGGAAGGTGCTGATGAAGTTGCGCTTGCGGATCTCGTCCTGCCCCAGCTTCATTTCCCAGGCGCAGCGCGACACCAGCCGCTCCAGCAGGTAGGTGGCCTCGGGCCGGCCCGCGCCACGGTACGCATCGACCGGCGCGGTGTTGGTGAACCAGGCATCCACCTCGACGTAGATCTGCGGCGTGGTGTATTGGCCCGCCAGCAGCGTGGCGTAGAGGATGGTCGGCACCGCGGTCGAGAAGGTTGACAGGTAGGCGCCGAGGTTGGCGTCGGTGTGCACGCGCATCGCGAGGAACTTGCCGTCCTTGTCCATTGCCATCTCGGCGTGGCTCACATGGTCGCGGCCATGCGCGTCCGACAGGAAGCATTCAGAACGGTCGGCCGTCCACTTGATGTTGCGGTTGAGCTGCTTGGCGGCCCAGGTCAGGCACACGTCTTCGGCGTACAGGAAGATCTTGGAGCCGAAGCCGCCGCCCACGTCGGGCGCGATCACGCGCACCTTGTGCTCGGGCAGACCGAGCACGAAGGCCGTCATCAAGAGGCGCTCGACGTGCGGGTTCTGGTTGGAGACGTAGAGCGTGTAGTCGTCGGTGCCGCGGCTGTAGCTGCCGATGGCCACGCGCGGCTCGATCGGGTTGGGCACCAGCCGGTTGTTGACCAGGTCGAGCTTGGTGACGTGCGCGGCATTGGCGAACACCGCATCGACCGCTGCCTTGTCGCCCAGCGCCCACTTGTAGCACTGGTTGTCGGGCGCCTCGTCGTGCAGCGTGACGCCGCTCGCCTTCTTCGCCGCATCGGCCACGCTCACGAGCGCGGGCAGCACCTCGTAGTCGACCACCACCGCCTCGGCGGCATTCCGGGCCTGCTCGACCGTCTCGGCCACCACCATCGCGACGTGGTCGCCCACGTAGCGCACCTTCTTGATCGCGAGGATCGGGTGCATCGGCTCCTTCATGGGGGTGCCGTCGGGGTTGTTGATGAGCCAGCCGCAGGGCAGCCCGCCCATCTTTCCTTCGATGTCCTTGCCGCTGAAGATGCCGACCACGCCGGGCATCTTCAGCGCCTCGGCGATGTCGATCGACTTGATGGCGGCGTGGGCATGCGGCGAGCGCACGAAGACCGCATGGCTCTGGTTGGCCAGCGTGATGTCGTCCGTGTAGTTGCCGGCGCCGGTCAGGAAGCGATAGTCTTCCTTGCGCCGCAGCGCCTCGCCGATGTGCGGCAGGTTCGAGAAGTCGGAAGCACCCATGATGCTGCTCCTTTCACGCCGTGACGGTTGTCTTGACCGGCGTGCCCGAGGCCATGGCCTCGCCGCCCATCTTCACGGCCTTCACGATGTTCTGGTAGCCGGTGCAGCGGCACAGGTTGCCCTCGAGCAGTTCCCGGATTTCCGATTCGCTCGACTTGGGGTGGTGGGTGCAAAGGTCGATGGCGCTCATGACCATGCCCGGGGTGCAGAAGCCGCACTGCAGGCCGTGGCATTCCTTGAATGCAGCCTGCATCGGATGCATGGTGCCGTCGGCCTCGGCGATGCCCTCGATGGTGGTGATGTCCGCGCCTGTGGCCTGCGCGACCAGGATGTTGCACGACTTGACTGCCCTGCCGTTGAGGTGGACGGTGCAGGCGCCGCACTGGGCGGTGTCGCAGCCGACGTGGGTTCCGGTGAGGTGGAGGTGCTCGCGGATGGCGTGGACGAGGAAAGTATTGGGAGGAGCGTCGACCGTGACCTGACGGCCGTTGACCTTGAAAGCGACCTGCATTTGGCTGTCTCCGTGAAAGGTGATGGCTGGTTCAGCAAAAAGCATCTTGGATGCCCACCTTTCGCACTATCCTAGGCAAAACCCTCGACTCTTGCACAGAGCGAACGAAATTCTCAAAATGAAACAGCTTGCCGTCCGGCGAGCCGGGAAAAGCCGCCCCACACGCGCGAAAAACCACGATGCCCGCCACTGTCGTTTCGCCACCTCCTGAGCGTTCCCTGGCCATTGCCCAAGCCCGCCGCGAACTGATCGAGGGCGAGTCGTCGCCCCGTGCGCGCGGTGCCGCGTGCGTCGATTCGTGGATCACCCGTTCCTGGCAGCGCTGCATCGAGGCCGGCCGCCGGCCGCAGCAGCGAGTCAGCTTCGATCCGGTGAGCCGGGCTGCCGGCTGCGATGTCGCCGAACGCAACCGGGCGCTGGTTTCGGCGGCCCGGCCGGTGATCGACCGGCTTTCGCGCGCCATCGCCGACACCCGCTATTTCGCCATCCTGACCAACGCCGACGGCGTCGTGATCGACGTGGGCAACCTGCCCGGCGGCGTCGACGCCGCCAGCCGCCATGCGCGCGACATCGCGCGCGTCGGCGTCGACCTGTCGGAACGCGCCATCGGCACCAGCGCAATCGGCACCGCGCTGGCCGAGCAGGAATCGGTGTGGCTGCACCGCGGCGAGCATTTCTTCGACGACACCAGCGTCTACAGCTGCGCCGGCGCCCCGCTCTTCGGCCCCCGGGGCGAGTGCATCGGCATGCTCGACCTGACCGGCGTGCAGGTGGTCGAGCGCCCGGAGTTGCGCCACCTGGCCACCCTGTCCGCGCGCAGCATCGAGAACATGCTGCTGATTCGCGAGCCCTGCGAGCTGCTGTTGCACCTGGCCTGGCCGGGCAGCCCGAGCAGCGAGGCCACCGAGGGGCTGCTGTGCATCGACGCTGGCGGCGGCATCACGGGCGCCAATGCGGCGGCCCGGCAGATGCTGCACCAGCCGCTGGCACGCTGCGAACACGCATTGAATTTCAACGATCTGTTCGCGCTGCCCCTGCACATGATGTTCGACGCGGCCCGGCGCGGCGACGCGGTGCTCGAAGTGCCGCTCTGGTCGGGCCTGCGGGTGCAGGCGCGGCCCCGGCGCGGCGGCGGCCCCGAGGGTGCTCCCGCATCCAGCACCCGCCCGCGATTGCGCGACGTCGAAACCGAGCTGATCCGCAAGGCGGTGGCCGACGCGCGCGGCAACGTGGCGGAAGCCGCGCGGGCCCTGGGCATCAGCCGTGCCACTGTCTACCGCAAGCTGTGGCGCGGCCGCTCGGCCGGCATGCCGGACTGAGCGTACGGCGTTCAGTTTTCATTCAGCCTTCCCGCTGCTTCAGGCCCCCACGGGTACCTTGTCCAGGAAGCCCGTGACCGAGCGAAGCTTGCCGGCATCCAGCTGGGCGAAGTCAGTGCCCTGGATCAGGTCTTCCGCCCCGCTCGGCCCCAGCGTCCACGAGAAGCGCAGGTGGTCGCCATGCGCGTCCGCCTTGCCCAGCAGGTTGAAGCGGAAGCCCGGGTAGCGCTGGTGCACCGCGCCGACCAGCGCGCTGATCTGCTCATGCCCTCTGGCCTGCGCCATCGGGTCCACGTAGTGCGCGTTGGCGGCCCACCCGGCTTCGATCAGCGCGGCGCGGCGCGCGGCGTCGGTTTCGTTCCAGACGGCGATGTAGCGTTGGGCAATCGCAGTGGCATCGTGTGCGGCGGTGTTCATGATGACGATTCCTTTCGAGGGGTTCGACCCGCAACATCGCGGGGTGAAGGAATGGTCGCGCCGCACGCGATTCGCGTCGATGACGTGGCAGGTTATGCGGCAAGCTCCATCGAGGCGTTCGCATCCAGCGGAAACACCGGCCGGCGCACCTTGCTGAACGGGAACAGGCCGTAGTCCGAACTGGTCACACCCGGGCTGTCGCACTCCACCAGCGCGGCCGACAGCGGCTCGAACACCGGCCGGCAGTACATGCGCGACTTGAGCAGCAGGAAGCGTTCCTTGCGCGGATCGAGCCCCGCGCACTCGAAGACGCCGATGTCCCACGGCTCCTGCGTGCGCTCGGTCACCACGATGCGCGCAGCGCCGATGTCGAACAGCACCGTACGGCCCATGCTGCTGCGCTGGCCGGTGTAGGTGGGGCCGGTGATCACGTACTCGCCGTTGCCGATGGTGCGCACGGTACCCGTCAGGCGCACCGGCGTTTTCTTCAACCCGATGCCTTCCAGCGAGACCTTGTTGCCGAGCGCGACGGTCGCCTCCGCGCCCTCCCCCGCCGCAATCAGTTCGGCCACCGCTTCGGGGTCGCACAGCGGCCCCACGCCGATGCCGTGCAGCCCTTGCGCCAGCGCTTCCTGCAGCACGTCCATGGTGTCGCAGCTGCCGCCCGACATGCAGTTGTCGCCATGGTCGAGCAGCAGCACCGGGCGTGTGGCGCCCTGGGCGATGAGCTTTGCGCGGGCCACCGACTGCGTGAGCGGCTCGCTGCGGTAGATGAAGGCTTCGCGCTCGCTCCACATCTGCATCGCGATGCGGTCGGCCGTGGCCTGCGCGCGTTCGGGCGATTGCGCATCGACCACGATCACGCTCATGCACGGCGCCTCGATGTCCGACAGCGAAAAGCCCGCCAGGATCGACACCGCGAGCGACTCCGACGATTTCTCGGCTTCGCGCGCCGCCTCGATGGCGCGCTGCATCGCGCCGGTGAACGAGGCGCTGCGCAGCGTGTGCGCCATCAGCGGCAGCTGGCGCCAGCGCATCGCCGGTCTGCTGCGCCCGGCCAGCAGGTCGAACAGCAGGCGGCCGGCGTGCTCGCCGGTTTCGTACATGTCGATGTGCGGATAGGTCTTGAAGCCGACGATCACGTCCGCATTGCCGACCATCGCAGGCGTGACGTTGGCATGCAGGTCGAGCGCCACGCCGATGGGCACGCCCGGCGCCGCAGTGCGCAGGCGCACGAGCAGGTCGCCTTCGCCGTCGGCACTGTTCTGCGCGACCATCGCGCCGTGCAGGTCGAGCAGGATGGCGTCGCAGCCAGCCGCCGCATCGACGATGCACTGCGTGAGCGTGGTGTAGGCCTGCGCGTCGACCGGCCCGCTCGGGTTGGCCGAGGCCGACACCGGCGTGACCAGCGTGGCGCCGGCCTGCTCCGCCAGGTCGATGAAGGCCGACATCGCCGTGCGCATGCCCTTGTTGTCCCGGTAGGCCTGCTCGCCGAAGGTCGGGCCGTCGGGACCGAAAGCCGCGAGCGGCGTCGGCACGGGAGAGAAGGTGTTGGTCTCGTGGTTGAGACGTGCGATCAGCACCTTCATGACGACGCCACTCCCGCGCTTTGCAGCATCGCCTGCAGCAGCACGTTGCAGCCGGCTTCGAGGTGGTCGGGCTGCGCATCCTCGATCTCGTTGTGGCTGATGCCGTCGAGGCAGGGCACGAAGATCATCGCCGTGGGGCAGACGCGCGCGAGGTACACGGCGTCGTGACCGGCGCCGCTGATCACGTTCATCCAGCTCATGCCCTGCGCCTGTGCGGCCTCGCGCACGGCGGACACGAGCTTGGGCGTGAAGGGCTGCGGCGGGAAGTAGACGACCTGCTCCACCGACATCTCGACCTTGCCCTTCGTCGCGATGCGCTGCACCGCTTCTTTCAGCTCGGCATCCATGGCCGACAGCACCACGTCGTCGGCCGCGCGCAGGTCGACGCTGAGCTTCACGCGGCCCGGGATCACGTTGCGCGAGTTCGGATAGTTGTCGATCCAGCCGACCGTGCCGCGCGCATGCGGTGCGTGCGCCAGCGCGATGCGGTTGACCTCGATCACGAGCTCGGAGGCGGCCAGCAGCGCGTCCTTGCGCAGTTCCATCGGTGTGGGGCCGGCATGCGCTTCCATGCCCTGCACCACCACGTCGTACCAGCGTTGGCCCAGCGCCCCTTCGACCACGCCGATCACGCGCTCGTTGGCTTCGAGCACCGGGCCCTGTTCGATGTGCGCCTCGAAGTACGCGCCCACCGGCGATGCGGCCACCGAAGCAGGCGTACTGCCCGCGTAGCCGATGGCGGCAAGCGCGTCGGACACGCTCACGCCCTCGTTGTCGCGCTGCGCCAGCGCATGCTCGAGCGTGAAGGCGCCGACGAACACGCCGGAGCCCATCATCACGGGCACGAAGCGCGAGCCCTCCTCGTTGGTCCACACCGCCACTTCGAGCGGTGCTTCGGTTTCGATCTTCGCGTCGTTGAGGCTGCGGATCACCTCCAGCCCCGCGAGCACGCCATAGTTGCCGTCGAACTTGCCGCCCGTGGGCTGCGTGTCGATGTGGCTGCCGGTGGTGATGGGCGGCAGCGCGTTGTTGCGGCCGGCGCGGCGCGCGAAGATGTTGCCGATGGCGTCCACGCGCACTTCGCAACCCGCTTCGCGCATCCAGCGCGTGAACAAGTCGCGACCCTGGCGGTCGAGGTCGGTCAACGCGATGCGGCAGACGCCGCCTTTCTCGGTGGCGCCGAGTTGCGCCAGTTCCATCAGCGAGTTCCAGAGCCGCTGGCCGTCGATGCGGAGTTCGGTGTGTGAGTTCATGGCTTTGCGATAAGGAAGAGTGTTGCGGGAAGCCTCAAGCAAGGCCCACGCCCAGATAGCGGTCTTTCACTTCATGGTCGGCCATGAAGTCGGCGTTGCCGGCCTCGTGCACGATCACGCCCTGCTCCACGATGTAGTGGCGGTCGGCCAGCTGCACGCAGACTTCGAGGTTCTGCTCGACCAGCAGGATGGCCACGCCGGCCGCCTTGATGGTCTTGAGCTGCGCGACGATCTCCTCGACGATCACCGGCGCCAAGCCTTCGACCGGCTCGTCGAGGATCAGCAGGCGCGGATGGTTCATGAGCGCGCGGCCGATGGCCAGCATCTGCTGCTCGCCGCCCGAAAGCTGCCCGCCGCCGTTGCGCCGGCGCTCCTTCAGCCGCGGAAAGATGCGGTAGATGTCGGCCAGCTGCCAGGGCGATTCGCGCCGCAGGCCGAGCAGCAGGTTTTCTTCCACCGTGAGCAGCTTGAAGACGCCGCGGTGCTCGGGCACCAGGCACACGCCGCGTGCGGCGATGCGGTGCGGCGGCATGCCCGCGATGTCCGCGCCCTGGAAGCGCACGCGCCCTTTCGTGGGCGTGACGGCGCCGGCAATGCTCTTGAGCGTGGTCGACTTGCCCGCGCCGTTGCGGCCCAGCAGCGTGACCAGTTCGGCATCGCCAACGCGCATCGAAACGCCCTGCAGCACATGGCTCTTGCCGTAGTGGGCGTGCAGCCCCTCGACTTCGAGGATGGAATGGGTCATTGGCGAACCTCTGTTCTTGAATGGCCGCTCGTGGTGCGGCTTTTGCTCCCTCTCCCCTCGGGGAGAGGGCTGGGGTGAGGGCCGACGGCGATGGCAAAGGCAGCACACCTGCGAAGGCCCATGCCCTCACCCCCACCCTCTCCCCAGGGGGAGAGGGAGCAAGAGACGGCGCTCATGCTTTTCCTCCAGTGATCATGTTGCCGAGGTAGGCCGTGCGCACGCGCGCATCGGAGCGGATGTCGCCCGGCAGCCCTTCGGCAAGCACGCGGCCCAGCTGCATCACGGTCACGGTGTCGGAGATGTCCATCACGATGTTCATGTTGTGCTCGATCAGCACCACGGTGTGCTGGTCGCGCAGGCCGCGGATCAGGTGCTTCATGTCGTCGAGGTCGTCGATGCCCATGCCCGAGGTCGGCTCGTCGAGAAAGATCGCCTTCGGCCTGGCGGCCAGCGCCATGCCCACTTCGAGGCGGCGCTGCTGGCCGTGCGACAACTCGCTGACCGGCGTGTTCGCCAGCCGTTCGAGCCCCACGCGCTGCAGCACCTCGTCCACCGTCCGCGCGCAGGCGAGTTCGCCGACCGGCGCGCGCCAGCAGTTCATGGCCTGGCGCGGCGAAACGCCCTGCGCCGCCACGCGCAGGTTCTCGCGCACCGAAAGGCTCGCGAACAGTGCCGTGACCTGGAACGAGCGCGCCATGCCGCGCTGCACGCGTTGGTGGTCGGGCTCGCGCGTCACGTCGTGGCCGTCGAACAGGATGCGGCCGCCCGTGGTGGTGCCGGTGCCCGTGAGCATGTGGAACAGCGTGGTCTTGCCCGCGCCGTTCGGGCCGATCACCGAGTGCACGGTATTGCGCCTGATCTTCAGGTCGACGCCGCCGAGCGCGGCGAACTTGCCGTAGTGCTTGGTGACGCCGACGGCTTCGATGAGGATGTCCGTCATGCTTTTTCTCCCAGGGCCGCGGGCACTTTGGCGTCGGGCGATGTCTTGCGGAAGATGCGGCGCCAGGCGCCCTCGCCCAGCCCCCAGAGCCCGCGCTGCATGCCGATGCTCACGCCGATCAGCAGCAAGCCCAGCAGCAACAGCCAGCGCGGCCACAGCGTGGAGAGCCAGTCGGCCAGCAGCACATAGAAGGCCGAGCCCAGCACCGAGGCGAACAGGTTGCCGGTGCCGCCGATCACGGTGATGACCAGGATCATCTCGCTCGTGTGGTACTCGGCGTTCGACAGCGGCGCGATGCCGGTCATCATCGCGTGCAGCCCGCCCGCCAGGCCGGTGACGGCGCCCGAGATCACGAAGGCCAGCAGCTTGAAGCGCTTGAGGTCGTAGCCCACGGCGGCGGCCCGGTCCTCGTTGTCGCGGATGGCCAGCAGCGTGCGACCGAAGATCGAATCGGTCACGCGCAGCAGCAGCCCGAACGCGATCAGGAAGATCACCGCGACGAAGGCGTAGTACTTCCACGGCGTGTCCATGAAACCGGGGCGCGGCACGTCGAGCAGGCCGTTGTCGCCACCCGTGAGGTCGGTGGCGGTGTAGGCGATGAAATAGAACATCTGCGCAAAGGCCAGCGTGAGCATCACGAAGTAGGTGCCGCGCTGGCGGATCGCGACCCAGCCGACCAGCGCCGCGCCGAGCGCGCCCATGGCGACGGCCGCCAGCAAGGCGAGCGGCATGGGCAGGTGCAGGCGCGTGAGCAGGATCGCGATGGTGTAGCTGCCCAGCCCGAAGAAGATGCCCTGCCCGAAGGACAGCAGCCCCGTGTAGCCCAGCAGCAGGTTGCAGCCCAGGGCCGCGAGTGCATAGATCAGCACCTCGCTCGCGAGCGAGCCCGAGCGCAGCACCAGCGGCAGGCCCAGCGCGGCGATCAGTGCCAGAAGGAAAGTGATTTTTCTCGGCATGGCGTTCATCCTTTTCGGCCGAGCAGGCCATGCGGGCGCAGCAGCAGCACGGCCGCCATCGCGATGTAGATCATCAGGCTCGCCCCCGGCGGCCAGATGGTGCTCATGAGGCTCTGCACGATGCCGATGAGCAGCCCGCCCACGAGCGCGCCGCCGAAGCTGCCTAGCCCGCCGATTACCACCACCACGAAGGCGACGCTCAGCGCCTCGACGCCCATGAAGGGCTCGGCGCCGCGGATCGGCGCGGCCAGCACGCCGGCCAGCGCCGCCGTGGCCGCACCCAGCGCGAACACCAGGCTGAACACCCGGAACACGTTGATGCCGAGCAGCGACACCATCTCGGTCGATTCGCTGCCCGCGCGCACCGCGCTGCCCAGGCGCGTGCCTTCGAGCACCCACCACAGCAGCACCGCGAGCACGGCGGTGAAGCCGATCACGAACAGCCGGTACTTGGGATAGACGAAGGCGCCCCACATGACTACGCCCTGCAGCAGGTCGGGCGTGGCCACGCTGTTGCCCAGCGGGCCCCAGAACACGATCACGATCTCCTGCACCGCGAGCGCGAGGCCCACCGTCACGAGGATGTGGAACTCGTGCGCCTTGGCGTACACGCGGCGCAGCAGCAGCTTCTCGGCCAGCCAGCCCAGCGCGCCCACGGCGAGCGGCACCACGACCAGCGCGACCCAGAAGTCCAGGCCCCACTGCATGGCCTGGTAGCAGAGGTAGGCGCCCAGCAGATAGAAAGCACCGTGTGCGAAGTTCACGAAGCGAAGCAGGCCGAACACGATGGACAAGCCAACGGCCAGCAGGAAATACAGCATGCCGATGCCGATTCCGTTGATGGTCTGGAGCAGGTAGACGGTCATGGGCTCGTTGGCTTGCGTTGCGTCAGGCCAGCTTGCAGCCGCTCTTGTCGATCGGGAGGAACGACTTGCCTGAACTGACCACGTCGACGTAGTCGGCCGCGTTCGCCATCTTCGACTTGGCCTTGCCCTTGAGCAGGTAGTAGTCCTTGACGACCTGGTGGTCGGCCTTGCGGATTTCTTCCGTGCCCGTGAGGCCGTCGAACTTCATACCTTCGAGCGCGGCGATCACCGCCTTCTGGTCCACCGAGCCCGCCTTCACGATGCCGTCGATCAGGATCTTGGTGCAGATGTACGAGCCCGCGAGGCTGTAGTTGGGCACGATCTTGAGCTTGTCGGCCGTGCGCTTCACGAGGTCCTTGTTGAGCGCGGTGTCGGCCGTGTGCCAGTACTGCGCACCGAAGTACACGCCGTCGCACAGGTCGGCGCCCAGCTCGTCGAACTGCTCGAGCCCCGAGGCCCAGGCGATGAGGATCGTCATGTTCTTGTGCATGCCGAAGCTCACTGCCTGGCGCAGCGCGGCCGAAGACTGCGCGCCGAAGTTCAGCAGCAGCAGCACGTCGGGCTTGGCCGCCATGGCGTTGGTGAGGTAGCCGCTGAACTCCTTCTCGTTGAGCGAGTGGTAGCTGTTGCCCACGTGCTCGATGCCCTTCTCCTGGAAGATGTTCTTGGCCGCGCCCAGCAGGCCCTCGCCGAACACGTATTGCGGCGTGATCGTGTACCAGCGCTTGGCCTTGGGCATCGACGCGATCAGCGGGCGCACCGTCTGCTCGATGGCGCCGAAGGTGGGCACCGACCAGCGGAAGGTGGCGGGGTTGCAGTCCTTGCCGGTGATCTCGTCGGCGCCCGCGGTGGTGATGAACAGGCCGCCGGCCTTCTCGGCCTCCTTGCCCATGGCCAGCGCTTCGGACGACAGGATGCCGCCCGCGAAGAACTTCGCGCCCTGCTGTTGCGAGGCTTCCTGCACCTTGCGCACAGCAGTCGCCGGCTTGCCTTCGGTGTCGAGCACCGTGTAGGCCAGCGGACGCTTCAGCACGCTGCCGTATTGCTCGATGGCCAGCTTCATGCCCAGGTCGGCGAACTTGCCATTGGCAGCGAACGCGCCCGACATGGGCACCGGGCAGCCGAAGCGGATCGCATCGGCCGATTGGGCGAAGGCCGCGCGACCGGCCAGGAGCGAGGCGGGAGCGGCCGAGAGGGCGGCGAGTTGAAGAAGTTGTCTGCGTTGCATTGGAGGAACTCCGGTCGTGGTGTGGGGTAGGAAAAAGAAGCGGCTGGGACAAGCGCCGGCAAATTTAAGCGGATAAATATGATTAATATGCTGGTAAAAACCCGCTAGCAAGCCCTGTGCCCAAAACCAGATCAACCTCGTGCATCACGCCGTTTAAGATCGCGCGCTGTTGCGCATCCCGCGCATCTCCCGATGGGCATGGAGCGTTTCAATGAGAGTGGGAGAGAACCGTCCCAAGCGGCAGAAGCTCTCGGACGTCATCGTCGAAGACGTCAAGCGCTGGATCGTGGCGGAGCGCAAGCAGCCCGGCGACCGGCTACCGAACGAGAAGGAATTGATCGAGCTCTTCGGCTATTCGAAGAGCACGGTGCGCGAGGCACTGAAGGCGCTGGAGGTGCGCGGGCTCATCGCCATCCGCACCGGCCCCGGCGGCGGTGCGTACCTGCAGCAGGTGTCGGTCGATCATGCCTCGGAGCCGCTGCGCAACTTCCTGCACTTCCATCACCTCGACGGGCATCACATCTACCAGCTGCGCAAGGTGCTGGAGCCCGAGCTGGCGGTGAGCGTGATCGGCAAGCTGACGCCCGCGCAGTTCGAACGGCTCGAAGAAAACGTGCGCCTCTGCACCATAGAGCCCACCAACGAGGACGAATTGCGCACGCAGCGCGAAGCCGAACTGGCCTTTCACACCATGCTGGCCGAGGCCTGCCCCAATCCGGTGCTGTCCTTCATGTGCCGCTTCCTGAACGACCTGCTGCGCGACCTCGTGGTCTACAAGAAGGCGCTGGACCATCACCACTTCGGCGAGACGAATGTCGACTACCACACGCAGCTGCTCGCGGCCTATCGCAAGGAAGATGCAAACGAAGTGCGTCGGCTGATGGCGGAGCACATGGTCGATGCCGAACAGCACATGCACGAGATGGAAGCGCACATCGGGGCCAAGCATCTGCTGCTGCCAAGCGGGCAGCGTTAGATTTTTCAGGGCGCGTGCACAGGCCACCGGGTACTCCCCTCCGCGAATGTCCCCCGGCCTTCGGCCTCCTCCTTTATTTCGCTGCGGGGAGCACCCGGCGCCCTGCGCACAATGGACGCAGCGCTTGTGCTGGCCGGTCAACCAGTGCTCTGAACGATCGCGCCGATGCGGGGGCCTTTTTCGCGAAATAAAGGAGGAGGCCGCAGGCCGGGGGACATTCGCGAAAAAGGTCACCGCATCGGCGCGATCGCACCCCCCTGTTTCAGGCATGGGCCTTTTCCAGACACGCCTGAAACGCCAATACCGCCCGTGACGGTTTCGGCGACCGCCGCAGCAGGCTCACGAACCGGCACGCATAGTTGAACCGCGCCGGCAGCACCGCCTTCATGAGCCCGCGCTGCTCGAACGCCTGGGCATAGTGGTCGGGCAGGAAACCCAGGAAGCGCCCCGAGAGGATCAGCGTCGCAATCGCCTCCTGATCGAAGCCGGTCGCCTTGCGCGACAGCTTGGCGCGGTGGCTCAGCTCCATGTTGGGCGAGTGGTAGCCCAGCCCCGCGAAATGATGCGCGCCAAGCTTCGACCAGGTGAGCTTGGCATGCGGGCTGTCGAACAGCGGATGGCCCCTGCCGCAGTAAAGCAGCATCGTCTCGTCGAACAGGTCCGCATACACGAGGCTCTTCGAAGTGCGGTGCGCCGGGATGATGCCGATCTGGAAGTTGCCCTCCAGCACGCCCTGCTCGATCGCGTTGATCGAACCCACATGCACCGCCAGGCTCACCTCCGGTGCGATCTCGGTGAAGCGCGCAATCGCCTCGCCGATGCGCGCCTTCGGGTTGGTCGCAGTCTTGTCGAACAGGGCCACGTCCAGCTGTCCGCCCATGCGGTTGTGGATGTCGTCGATGCTGCCTCGGAAGGCGTCGACCGAGGCCAGCAGCCGCAGCGTCTCGTCGTACACGCGCTGCCCCTCGGCCGTGAGCGCGAAGCCCGCCCGGCCGCGCCGGCACAGCACCAGGCCGAGCCGCGTCTCCAGGTCCTTCACATGGCGGCTCACGGTGGAGGTGCCGATGTTCAGTTCCAGCTCGGCCGCGGCCATGCCGCCGCAGTCGACCACGCTCTTGAACACCTTGAGCAGGCGCAGGTCCATGTCGCTGAGCTGCCCCAGAACAGCGCGGCTGCGGGTGCTCTGGGCACTGTTCTGGGCCTTCTCTTTTACTTGCATGAACTGTCAAGTGAACATTGATATTGCGCCATTCTCCACACTGAAGGCTCTGCGAACAATCGGCACATCCCATCACCCCCCGGAGCCCGCCCCGTGCGGGAAGCGCCATGACCCTCGCCACGCCCGCCATCGAACCGACGCCCGCCCAGCGCACCGACGCCGCCTGGCTCGACGCGCACTGGATGCCCTACACCGGCAACCGCAACTTCAAGGCCGATCCGCGGATCATCGTGGAGGCCAAGGGCGCCTACTTCACAGACGCCGACGGGCGCAAGATCTTCGACGGCCTCTCCGGCCTGTGGTGCTCGGGCCTCGGCCACGGCCGCCCCGAGATCACCGAGGCGGTGAGCCGCCAGATCGCCAAGCTCGACTACTCGCCGGCCTTCCAGTTCGGCCACCCGCTCTCGTTCGAGCTGGCCAACAAGATCAAGGAGCTCACGCCCGCCGGCCTCGACTACGTGTTCTTCACCGGCTCGGGCTCCGAAGCCGCCGACACCTCGCTGAAGATGGCGCGTGCCTATTGGCGGACCAAGGGCCAGGCAAGCAAGACGCGCCTGATCGGCCGCGAGAAGGGCTACCACGGCGTGAACTACGGCGGCATCTCGGTCGGCGGCATCGCGGCCAACCGCAAGCTGTTCGGCCAGGGCGTCGAGGCCGACCACCTGCCGCATACGCAGCTCGCATCGAACGCCTTCACGCGCGGCATGGCCGAGAACGGCGCCGAGCTGGCCGACCGCCTGCTCGACCTGATCGCGCTGCACGACGCCTCGAACATCGCGGCCGTCATCGTCGAACCCTTCGCGGGCTCGGCCGGCGTGGTGATTCCGCCCAAGGGCTACCTGAAACGCCTGCGCGACATCTGCACCGCGAACAACATCCTGCTGATCTTCGACGAGGTCATCACCGGCTTCGGCCGCTGCGGCGCGCTCACGGGTGCCGAAGCCTTCGGCGTGACGCCCGACATCATGAACATCGCCAAGCAGGTGACCAACGGCGCGCAGCCGATGGGCGCCGTGGTCGCCAACAAGGACATCTACGACACCTTCATGGCCGCCGGCGGCCCCGACTACATGCTCGAGTTCCCCCACGGCTACACGTATGGCGCACACCCGGTGGCGTGCGCCGCCGGCATCGCCGCGCTCGACGTGCTGCAGAAGGAAGACATGATCGGCCGCGTGCAGACGCTGGCGCCGCACTTCGAGAACGCGGTGCACAGCCTCAAGGGCAGCAAGCACGTCGCCGACATCCGCAACTACGGCCTCGCCGCGGGCATCACCATTGCCGCACTGCCGGGCGAACCCGCACGCCGCCCCTACGAGATCGCGATGAACTGCTGGAAGAAGGGCTTCTACGTGCGCTACGGCGGCGACACGATCCAGCTCGCGCCACCTTTCATTGCGGAGAAGGCCGAGATCGATCGCATGGTCAACGCACTGGCCGACGCGCTGGCCGAGACGGCCTGATCGAAGACAAGGGGAGATCTGGCGGAGCAGCCCCTCAGATCCGCCCCGACTTGATCTTGATGTTGGACGCGCGCACTGCGTAGATGCCGTCGAAAGTCCTGAACCACACCAGATCTTCCGACCGTGCGATGAAGCGGCCGCGCATTTGGATCTCGAAACGCGGCGTCAGCAGATCCGAGACATAGGTGAATTCCTTTTCCGGCGCGGTCTTCCCCGGTCCATCTTTTGGCTGCCCTTCCTTCGCCATGAAGGCCGCAAGCTCCGAGAAGCCCCGTGCGGCCTCCGTACTCAGCTGACGCTGGATCTCCTCGGTAGGCTTGGCCAGATCGTCCAGCGAGTAGGAAAGTGGCAGTTGGTACAAGTAGAGGCCAGTCCACTGGTCGGCACCGGTGCCCTGCTCCAACCGGACCGCCACGGCTGTGAGCAACCGTCCGTTGCTGGCCTTGCTGATGTGCAGATAGGGCGTTGCGCCGGTTTGCCCCGCCGCACCCGCGCTGGCCACATCCAGCCCCTGTCGAATCGCGGCATCGAGGAAGAGTTGCCGGGGCTCCAGCATGAGCTTGCCTTTCAGGCGCTGCGCGTCTAGCTCGGTTCTGTTGTCGATCATGCCGGCATTGGCCGCCGCGCCCAATGGACCGAACAGCAGCCCGACCGCAACGCCGCCCCCGCCCTCGGATTGCATATAGACAACGCTCCTGGCTTCATCCAGGTGACGCATCGCATGCCGCGGCTCCTCTACCGCCTTTGCATGCGCTAACGCAAAAGTCCCGGGCGAAGCCCCGGAAACCGGACGATTCTTGTAGGTGGGCGGTGCGCCGCAGCCCGTCAAGCTGGCGATTGCCAGAAATGCACAAAGCCAGAACGCGCGGCGATGCGCGCCATCGAGACCAGTCATGTTTCCCCTCGCTGCATTGATGTAGTCGCCGCTCCCTCGCGGCGCGCGGATCATAGACCGGCACGGTCCTACAGGCGGCGCGCCGGCCGCCTTCCAATAATCGGCGCAATGACGGCATTGCGCAGCGACATCCCCGCCCGCCTCGACCGCCTGCCATGGTCCCGCTGGCACTGGCGCGTGGTGATCGCACTGGGCGTGGCCTGGGTGCTCGACGGGCTCGAAGTCACGCTCGTGGGCTCCATCGGCGCGGTGCTGGAGCGGCCCGACACGCTCGGGCTCACGGCCGGCGAGATCGGCCTCTCGGGCTCGGTGTACGTGGCGGGTGCGGTGCTCGGCGCCCTGCTCTTCGGGCGGCTCACCGACCGGCTCGGACGCAAGAAGCTGTTTCTCGTCACGCTGGTGGTCTACACCATCGGCACGCTGGCCACCGCGTTCTCTCCCGACTTCGCCTTCTTCGCGCTGTGCCGCTTCGTCACGGGGCTGGGCATCGGCGGCGAGTACGCGGCCATCAACTCCGCCATCGACGAACTCATCCCGGCTCGCGTGCGCGGGCGCGTCAACCTCGCGATCAATGGCAGCTTCTGGATCGGCGCGGCGCTGGGCGCGGCGCTGAGCCTCGTGCTGCTCGACGCGCGCGTGATCGGCCCGGTGTGGGGCTGGCGCGCAGGCTTCGCGCTGGGGGCGGTGCTGGCGGTGGCGATCCTGCTGGTGCGGCGCCACGTTCCCGAGAGCCCGCGCTGGCTGGTTGCGCACGGGCAGGCCGATGAAGCCAGGCGCATCGTCGAGCGGATCGAGGCCGAGGTCGGGGCGCAGCACGGACCGCTGCCCGCGCCGCAAGGCCATGTGAACTACACGGCCGCGCGTCCCAACAGCCCGCCGATGCGGGAAGTGGCGCGCGTGCTGCTCAGGCGCTATCCGCAGCGCAGCGTGGTCGCATTGGCGCTGATGATCTCGCAGGCCTTCTTCTACAACGCGATCTTCTTCACCTATGCGCTGGTGCTCACGCGCTTCTATGGCGTGCCCGAAGGCGAGGTGGCGCTCTACATCTTTCCGTTCGCGCTGGGCAACGTGCTCGGGCCGCTGCTGCTGGGGCCGCTGTTCGACAGCGTGGGGCGGCGACGGATGATCGCGCTGACCTATGTGCTCGCGGGCGTCGGCCTCGCGCTCACGGGCTGGGCTTTCATGATGGGCTGGCTCGATGCGCGCAGCCAGGCGATGTGCTGGTCGGCGGTGTTCTTCCTGGCATCGGCGGCGGCGAGCTCGGCGTACCTCACGGTGAGCGAGGTGTTTCCGCTCGAGATGCGGGCCATCGCCATCGCGATCTTCTATGCGGTCGGCATGGGCGCGGGCGGCTTCGCTGCGCCGCTGCTGTTCGGCCTGCTGATCGAGACCGGCAGCCGGGGTGCGGTGATGGTGGGCTACGGCATTGGGGCGGCGCTGGTCATCGTCGCGGGGCTGCTGGCCCTGCGCCATGCGGTCGACGCGGAGCGCAAGCCGCTGGAAGAGGTGGCGCCGCCGCTGTCGTCCGAAGCCGGCGGCGAGCGCTGATCATCAGTCTCTACAGCGCGCAGGTCCTGAAGCCGAAGAAGCCGTCGTCGCGATCAGGCAGCGCAAAGCCGCGGCGGCGCGGCGAACGCAGGCGCGCACGCGTCGCGAACGACGCTCCGCGCAGCACGCGCGCGCGGCCAAAGGCAGCCGCGGGATCGAAGTCGCCCCCCGCGCTCCACGGGTCGGCCCGGTAGCCCGGCCACGGCTGCAGCGTGCCCGCCGTCCATTCATGCACGTCGGCCCAGCGGAAGCCGCGCCGCGCGGCCGTGTGCGCCGCGATCTCCCACTCGACCTCGGTCGCGATGCGACGTCCGGCCCAGCGTGCCCAGGCGTCGGCCTCCCACCAGCTCAGGTGCACCGCGCTGTGATGGCCGGCCGCGCGCACCGTCGCGCCGAAGCGCTGCTGCAGCACCGAGCCGCCGGTGCCGCTGCGCGCCCCGCCGATCTGCTCGACATGGCGCGGCCCGCGCCGGCCCTCGACCTGCGCGGCCAGCCAGCGCCAGCCTTCGCCGTGCCACAGCTCCTCGCGGTCGTAGCCGCCGTCGTCGACGAATTCGGTGTACTGGTTCCAGGTGACGGGCTGCGCGTCGATCTCGAACTCGGGCACGTCGACGCGATGCGCCGCGCGTTCCTGCGCGAAGGCGAAGCCGCCCTCGGGCATGCCCAGCTCCCATCGCGTGGCCGGCAGCAGCAGCGGCTCGCGCGTAACGGCGATGGGCGCCTGCTCGAAGCCCAGCGGCAGCCCCAGCGTCTGCGCCATCACCACGAACTGCTCGCCACGCAGGTCTTCGTGGAACAGCGCGAGGCGATAGAAATACAGGCCGGCATCGGTCTCGGCCGCGTTGTCGAGCAGTTCGAGCGTGCTCTCCAGCGTCTCGAGCAGGTAGGCCTTGGTCTGCGCGAGGTCCGGGAGGTCGGGCGTCCAGCGCCGGTTTGGCGCACTCTGCGCGGGATTCCACCAGCCGTCGGCACCAGGGTCGATGGCCGCAAGGCGCGTGGGCCGCACCGGGCAGTCGGCCCCGAAAGCGCGCTGGGTGTTGCGTCCGATCCACCATTCGGCGAACCAGCCGATGTGGCCGGCCAGCCAGACCGGCGGCACGACATCCGGCGCGGAGGGCACCGGCATGCCCTCGCCGAGCGCCTGCTCATAGAGCGACAGCAGGTGCAGGGTATGGTTGCGCGCATCGATCAGTGCCAGCGAAAGCAGGTCGCGGCCCGCCCGGCAGATGTCGGGAGAATCGATCGACTGAGACGTCGCCTCGGCGGGGGCTGGCGGTGGGCGCGGTGTCTGGGCCATCGGCCATTATGGCCACTCGCCAGGCCCCGGGTACGCCCCGAAAGACACTTTCCATTACATCGATAGAATTCGTTCCGCCTCCCGCACCCGACCCGCTGGCACACAAGGCCAGTGCGTCGGGTGCCGTCGTATCGGGGGGCATCCAATACAAAAATGGAGATGAAATGCAAGGCTTGCTCAAGCTGTCCCGGGCCATCGACTGGCTCAATGCCCAGGTGGGCAAATACGCCATCTGGCTGATCCTGGCCGCCACGGTGATCAGCGCCATCAACGCGATCGTGCGCAAGGTGTTCAACACCAGTTCCAACGCATTCCTCGAAGTGCAGTGGTACCTGTTCGCGTGGTCGTTCCTGATCGCCGCAGGCTTCACGCTGCTGAACCGCGAGCACGTGCGCATCGACGTGCTCAACAGCCGCCTGTCCAAGCGCAAGCAGGTGTGGATCGACATCATCGGCTTCGCCTTCTTCCTGACGCCGCTTTGCATCGCGGTGCTGTGGCTGTCGACGCCCGTGGTGATCCAGATGTATCAGTCGGGCGAGATGTCCGGCAACTCGGGCGGGCTGATCCGCTGGCCCGTTTGGGCGGCGCTGCCGGTGGGCTTCGTACTGCTGCTGCTGCAGGGCTGGTCGGAACTGATCAAGCGCATCGCATTCCTGCGCGGGGAAGGGCCTGACCCGATGGGCCGGCTGACGGACAAGACAGCCGAGGCCGAACTCATCGAAGCCCTGCGCCTGCAAGCCGAGGCGGATGCCGCCAAGGCCGCAAAACCGCAACACTGAACGGCCAAGCAGACAAACACCATGGAATTCATTGTTGCCAATTTCGCCCCGATCATGTTCGCGGGGCTGATCTGCTTCCTGCTGCTTGGCTTCCCCGTGGCATTCAGCCTCGGGGCCTGCGGCCTGTTCTTCGGTCTCGTCGGCATCGAGCTCGGCGTGTTCCAGTCGTCGGTGATGGCATGGCTGCCCCAGCGGCTGATCGGCATCATGGCCAACGACACGCTGCTGGCGGTGCCCTTCTTCACGCTGATGGGGCTCGTCCTCGAGCGAAGCGGCATGGCCGAAGACCTGCTCGACACGGTCGGCCAGGTGTTCGGCCCGATGCGAGGCGGCCTGGCGCTGGCGGTGATCTTCGTCGGCGCGCTGCTGGCGGCCACCACCGGCGTGGTCGCGGCCTCGGTCATCTCGATGGGCCTGATCTCGCTGCCGATCATGCTGCGCTATGGCTACGACCGGCGGCTTTCCAGCGGCGTCATCGCGGCCTCGGGCACCCTGGCGCAGATCATTCCCCCCTCGCTGGTGCTGATCATCATGGCCGACCAGCTCGGCCGCAGCGTCGGCGACATGTACAAGGGCGCCTTCCTTCCCGGCTTCATGCTGATGGGGCTGTACGTGCTCTACGTCGTGTTCCTCGCGATCTTCAAGCCGGCGCAAGTGCCCGCGCTGCCGGCCGAGGCGCGCACCTTCCGCGAACCCAACGGCAGCGGCGGCTACACGTCGCTCGTGGCCCTCACCGCCCTGTCGGCCCTGGTGGCCGCCTGGCTGGCGCGCAACATGGAAGCGGTGCACACCTGGTTCCAGGGCAAGCCCGTGACCTTCGTGGCCACCGACGAGAAAGTGGTGGTCGCCATGTGCGGCGGCGTGTTCGTGGCGCTGGTGATCGCACTGATCAACAAGGGCCTGAAGCTCAATCTGCTGTCGCGGCTGGCCGAACGGGTGACCTTCGTGCTGATCCCGCCGCTGCTGCTGATCTTCCTGGTGCTGGGCACCATCTTCCTGGGCGTGGCAACGCCCACCGAAGGCGGCGCCATGGGCGCCATGGGCGCGCTGGTCATGGCCTGGGTGCGCCGGCGCATGAGCCTGTCGCTGCTGAAGCAGGCGCTGGCCTCGACCACCAAGCTGTCGAGCTTCGTGATGTTCATCCTCATCGGTGCCACGGTGTTCAGCCTGGTGTTCCAGGCCGCCGACGGCCCGATCTGGGTCGAGCACCTGCTCTCGTCGCTGCCGGGCGGACCGGTGGGCTTCCTGATCGCGGTGAACGTGCTGGTGTTCTTCCTGGCGTTCTTTCTGGACTACTTCGAGCTGTCGTTCATCGTGGTGCCGCTGCTGGCGCCGGTGGCACACAAGCTCGGCATCGACCTGATCTGGTTCGGCGTGCTGCTCGCGGTGAACATGCAGACCTCGTTCATGCACCCGCCGTTCGGCTTCGCGCTGTTCTTCCTGCGCTCGGTGGCGCCTGAAAAACAGTACGTCGATCGCGTGACCCAGAAGGTCATGGAGCCGGTGACGACGATGCAGATCTACAGGGGCGCGATCCCGTTCGTGCTGATCCAGCTCACGATGGTCGGCGTACTCATCGCCTTCCCGCAGATCGTGACGGGCAGCCTCGACAAGGAAGTCAAGGTCAACCTCGACGACATCGGCGCGCAGATGCGCGACAGTCTCAAGCCGGAAGGCGACGCCACGCCCGCCGATCCCTACGGCACGCCGGAAGAATCCGCACCGAAGGTCGAGCCTGGCGCACCAGGTGCGAGCGCCGGTACGGCGCCGGCCACGCCGGAGCCGCCAGCCGAAGGCGGCGAAAGCGATCCCATGAAGGCCATGCAGGACGCGCTGAAGCCGCAGAAGCCCTGAGGTGGCGCGAAACCGGGGCTCGCCCAGCCCCGGAAGGCCCATGAAAAAAGGCCGGCCTGCGAAAGCAGACCGGCCTTTTTACTGGCTGGCCGCGAAGGGCGGCCCGGAGCTGATGCTCAGATCTTGACCGAGTTCATGTACTGGTTGAACGGGTACTCCGAGAAGCGATTCCACAGGATCTGGTCGCGCTGGAACGCACGCATGTCCTGGTGGATCTTCTTGAAGTCGGCCGACTTGGCTTCATGCTCGGCGAACACTTCCATCGAAGCCTTGAAGCCCGCGTCCATCACGGCCTTGGGGAACGGCTTCAACTGGGTCTTGGCGGCCACGAGGCGCTTGAGCGCGACCGGGTTGAACGCGTCGTACTTGGCGATCATGTCGCGCGCGGCAACCTTGGTCGCCGCATCGAGGATGGCCTTGTTCTCGTCCGACAGCTTGGCAAACGCCTTGTTGTTGATGAAGAACTCGAGGTCGGCGCCGCCTTCCCACCAGCCGGGGTAGTAGTAGTAAGGGGCGACCTTGTTGAAGCCCAGCTTCTCATCGTCGTAGGGGCCGACGAACTCGGCCGCGTCCAGCGTGCCCTTTTCGAGTGCCTGGTACACGTCGCCCGCGGGCATGTTCTGCGACACCACGCCCAGCTTGGCCATGGCCTCGCCGAACACGCCGCCGCCCATGCGCATCTTCAGGCCCTTGAGGTCTTCGACCGTCTTGATTTCCTTGCGGTACCAGCCGCCCATCTGCGTGCCGGTGTTGCCGGCGCTGGCGGTGCGGAAGTTGTATTGCGCAAAGAAGGCGTCGAGCAGCTTGCGGCCGTTGCCGTACTCCTTCCAGGAGTCGGTCTGGCGCGCGGTCAGGCCGAACGGCACTGCGCAGCTGAAAGCGAAGATCGGGTCCTTGCCGGTGAAATAGTAGGCCGCCGTCTGCGCCATCTCGAGGGTGTCGGCCTGCAGCGCATCGACCACGCCGAACGCGGGCATCAGTTCACCTGCGGGATGGACCGAGATCTCGAACTTGCCGCCCGACAGCGCCTTGACCGTCTTCGAGAGCATTTCGGCGCTGCCGAAGATGGTGTCCAGGGACCGGGGAAAGCTCGACGCCAGGCGCCAGCGAATCGCGGCTTGCGCGTGAACGGCCGGCGCAATGCCAGCGGCCAGAACGCCCGCGATGCCGGCGTTTTTGATGAGGGAACGACGATCCATTGATAGCTCTCCGAGTTCTTGGAATAAAACAAAACGCGGCTTGTGGCCGCGTTGGGGACTGTGTAAGTCTTCTTGATTGTAAAAACGCGCTTACAGGGCCCGGCGGGGGTTTACCCTGCGCCCGAAACGAAGCGCTCGCGGATCGAGGCTTCGATGCCGGGCGCGTCGAGCCCGATGCTCGCCAGCAGCTTCGCCGGATCGCCGTGTTCGATGAAGCGGTCGGGCAGGCCGAGCTGCAGCACCGGCTTCTGGATGTTGGCAGCCTGCAGCGCTTCGAGCACCGCACTGCCCGCGCCGCCCATGGTGGCGCCCTCTTCCAGCGTGACGATGGCGTCGTGCGTGCCCGCGACCTTCAGCAGCAGCTCGACATCGAGCGGCTTGGCCCAGCGCATGTTGACCACCGTGGCGTCGAGCGACTCGGCCGCGGTGAGCGCGGGATACAGCAGCGTGCCGAACGCGAGGATGGCGATGCGCCTGCCTTCGCGGCGGATCTCGCCCTTGCCGAAGGGCAAGGCCTCGAGCGTGAGATGCGGCGCGACGCCGGCGCCCGCGCCGCGCGGATAGCGCACGGCCACCGGATGGCTCTGCTCGTAGGCGCTGGTCAGCAGCTGGCGGCATTCGCGCTCGTCGGCCGGGCAGGCGATGCTCATGTTCGGAATGCAGCGCAGGAACGGAATGTCGTACGCGCCCGCGTGCGTGGCGCCGTCCGCACCCACGAGGCCCGCGCGGTCGAGCGCGAACACCACCGGCAGGTTCTGGATCGCCACGTCGTGGATCAGCTGGTCGTACGCGCGCTGAAGGAAGGTCGAGTAGATCGCGACCACCGGCTTGAGCCCCTCGCAGGCCAGGCCGGCCGCGAAGGTCACGGCGTGCTGTTCGGCGATACCGACGTCGTAGTAGCGGTCGGGGAAGCGCTTCTCGAACTCCACGAGCCCCGAGCCTTCGCGCATCGCGGGCGTGATGCCCACCAGCCGGCCATCGGCGGCGGCGGTGTCGCACAGCCACTGGCCGAACACCTGGGTGAATGTCTGCTTCACCACCGCAGCGGACTTGACCAGCCCCACCTGCGGATCGAACTTGCCGGGGCCGTGGTAGGCGACCGGATCGGCCTCTGCGAGCTTGTAGCCCTGCCCCTTCTTCGTGACCACGTGCAGGAACTGCGGGCCCTCGAGGTGCTTGAGGTTCTCGAGCGTGGGCACCAGCGAGTCGAGGTCGTGGCCGTCGATCGGGCCCACGTAGTTGAAGCCGAACTGCTCGAACAGCGTGGCCGGCACGACCATGCCCTTGGCGTGCTGCTCCAACCGCTTGGCCAGCTCGAACAGCGGCGGCGCATTGCGCAGCACGCTCTTGCCGACGCTCTTGGCGGCGGCGTAGAAGTTGCCGCTCATCAGCTGCGCAAGGTAGCGGTTGAGCGCGCCCACGGGCGGGCTGATCGACATGTCGTTGTCGTTCAGGATGACGAGCAGCTTGCAGTCGCACACGCCCGCGTTGTTCAGTGCCTCGAAGGCCATGCCGGCCGTGAGCGCGCCGTCGCCGATGATGGCCACGGCGTGGCGGTCTTCGCCCTTCTGCTTGGCGGCCATGGCCATGCCGAGCGCGGCCGAGATGCTGGTCGACGAATGGGCGGTGCCGAAGGTGTCGTACTCGCTCTCGGTGCGCTGCGGAAAGCCTGAGATGCCGCCGATCTGCCTGAGCGTGGGCATGCGCTCGCGCCGGCCCGTGAGGATCTTGTGCGGATAGGTCTGGTGGCCCACGTCCCACACCAGCCGGTCGTGCGGCGTGTTGAACACGTGGTGCAGCGCGACGGTGAGTTCGACCGTGCCGAGGTTGGAGCTCAGGTGGCCGCCGGTGCGCGAGACGTTGTCGAGCACGCAGGCGCGCACCTCGTCGGACAGTTGGCGCAGCTGGGCCCGGTCGTATTTGCGGATCGGCGAGGGGTCGTGGAGTGTGGGAAGCAGCGGAGCAGCCATGGGAGGTATTTTCTTTTCTCAGTGTTCGATCACGCTTCGTGTGGCCCGCGACACACGAAACTGCCGCGATTCAGTCGAGAGACACCGCGGAACCGGCTTTGCCGGGCCGCTGGTGTCGCCCCCTGGAAGGGGGTTGGCGAAGCGACACGAAGTGCGCGAAGACTGGGGGTAAGTTTCATCCTAGCGATCGCGATCGACCACCATGTGGGCCAAAGCGCGCAGCGCTGCGGTGTCGGGCAGGCCGCTGCGGGCCAGCGCGGCCAGCGCGTCGGCCAGCAGCTGGCGGGCCTGGGCGCGCGCGCCGTCGAGGCCTAGAAGGGACACGTAGGTGGGCTTGTCGGCCGCGGCATCCTTGCCGGCGGTCTTGCCCAGAGTGTCCGAGTCGGCCGTGACGTCGAGGATGTCGTCGATCACCTGGAACGCCAGGCCGATGGCCGCGCCATAGTCGCGCAGCGCGGCCAGTGCCGGCCCGGCGAGGGAACCGCAGGCAGCGCCCATCTCGACGCTGCCCTGCAACAGCGCGCCGGTCTTCAGGCGGTGCATTTCGCGCAGCTGTGCTTCATTCAATGCAATGCCGACGCTGGCCAGGTCGATGGCTTGGCCGCCGGCCATGCCCTGGCTGCCCGCGGCCCGGGCAAGCAGCCGGCACAGCTGGGCCTGCGTGGCAGCAGGAATCTCGTCGCCGTCGGGCGTGAGCAGTTCGAAGGCCAGGGCCTGCAGCGCGTCGCCGGCCAGCAGGGCGTCGGCCTCGCCGAATTTCACGTGCACGGTGGGCTTGCCGCGGCGCAGCACGTCGTTGTCCATGCACGGCAGGTCGTCGTGCACCAGCGAATAGGCGTGGATCAGCTCGGTGGCGCAGGCCGCGCGCAGGGCGGCGGCCTGGTTGCCGCCGACGGCCTCGCTGGCCGCGAGCACCAGCAACGGCCGCAGGCGCTTGCCGCCATCGAGCACGGCGTAGCGCATGGCATCGCCCAGCAGCACGGGCGCATCGACGCCGACCCAGCGCGACAAGGCCGCTTCGACGTTCGCCAGATGGGGGTCGCTCCAGCCGGCGAGCGTGCGGGCGTCCCAATGGCTGGAATTCAGCGCGGCGGCGCTCATTCAGGCGTCCAGACCTTGAGGCTGCCCGAATCGAGCACCTTGATCTGGTCTTCGACCGCCTGCAGCTTGTCGCGGCAGAAGGCGAGCAGCGCCGCACCACGCTGGTAGCTCACGAGCAGTTGGTCGAGGGGCAGCTGGCCTGATTCGAGTTCCGCCACCAGCTGCTCCAGTTCCTGGAGTCCGGCTTCGTAACTGGCAGGCAGCGGGCCCGTATCGGGCGTTGCCGCCGGGCTGGACGAGGAAGGGGGAGGCACCTTGGGCATGCAAGCGAAACGTGGGTGAAACCGGGCATTTTAGGACTGGGAGCAGAACAACCGGGCGGCCGTCCCTCCGGACGAGTCGCCACCGCCTCGAGCGGCGCCCGATTGCACGCAGCCAAGCCGGGTGAAGAGCCAGGGGACAAAAGATGCCCCCCGGGTACAATGCGAACTTCTCTCGTTGGCGACGTCAACACACTCTTCGGGCCGTCGAGCCTCCCGGACGGCGCCTTTCCGTTCTTTTCTTTTTTCTCCCTGTGGGGAGCTTGGTCAGGTCCTCCATGTCTGATTTAAGTCTTCAACTGCAGCAGGCCGCGAGCCAACTTCCAGTTTCCGCGTATTTCGACGAGGCACTCTATGCCCGCGAAATGCAGAACCTTTTTTCGCGAGGGCCCCGCTATGTCGGCCATCGCCTGGCCGTGCCCGAAATGGGCGACTTCCACACCCTGCCGCAGGAGCACCAGGGCCGTGCGCTGGTTCACACGCCCAAGGGCGTGGAGCTGATCTCCAACGTCTGCCGCCACCGCCAGGCCCTGATCCTGCAAGGCCGGGGCCAGCTCGACAACCAGGCCGGCGGCAACATCGTCTGCCCGCTGCACCGCTGGACCTACGCCGCAAGCGATTCGCGCACCACCGGCACGCTGATCGGCGCCCCACATTTCGAGCAGGACCCCTGCCTGAACCTGCACAACTACCCGCTGACCGAATGGAACGGCCTTCTGTTCGAGAAGAATCCGGATGGCTCGGGCCCCGACGTGGCGGCCGACATGGCCGGCCTCGGGCCGCAGGCCGATCTCGATTTCAGCGGCTACGCGCTCGACCGCGTCGAGCTGCACGAGTGCAACTACAACTGGAAGACCTTCATCGAGGTCTACCTCGAGGACTACCACGTCGGCCCGTTCCATCCGGGACTGGGCAGCTTCGTCACCTGCGACGACCTGCGTTGGGAGTTCAAGCCCCGCTATTCGGTGCAGACGGTGGGCGTGGCCAACCGCCTGGGCCGCGCGGGCAGCCCGATCTACCAGAAGTGGCAGGAGCAGCTGCTCAAGTACCGCGACGGCAAGCCGCCGAAGTACGGCGCCATCTGGCTCACCTACTACCCGCATGTGATGGTCGAGTGGTATCCGCACGTGCTCACGGTGTCTACCCTGCACCCGGTGAGCCCGACGAAGACGCTCAACATGGTCGAATTCTTCTATCCCGAGGAGATCGTCGCGTTCGAGCGCGAGTTCGTCGAAGCCCAGCAGGCCGCCTACATGGAAACCTGCGTGGAGGACGACGAGATCGCCGAGCGCATGGACGCCGGGCGCCGCGCGCTGATGCTACGCGGCGACAACGAAACGGGCCCCTACCAGAGCCCGATGGAAGACGGCATGCAGCAGTTCCACGAGTGGTATCGCAGCGCGATGCAGAACGCCTGAGTCGATAGTGCAAGCGCTCTGGATGGTGCTCGGCGCCTTCTTGTTCGCCACGATGAGCGTGGTCGTCAAGGTGGCCTCGGCGTGGTTCAACAGCGGCGAGATGGTGCTGGGCCGCGGCCTCATCGGCATCGTCTTCCTCTGGCTCCTGGCCCGCAACCGCGGCGTCTCCCTGGCCACCCGCTACCCCGGCATGCATGCCTGGCGCAGCACCATCGGCGTGGTCTCGCTGGGCGCGTGGTTCTATGCCATCGCCCACATGCCGCTGGCCACCGCCGTCACGCTCAACTACATGAGCAGCGTGTGGGTCGCGGCCTTCCTCGTCGGCGGTTCGCTGCTGGCGTGGGTGCCGGTGCCCGGGCGCGACGGCCGCGTGGAACGCCCGCCGCTGCAGGGCGCGCTGGTGCTGACCGTGCTGGCGGGTTTCGCGGGCGTGGTGCTGATGCTCAAGCCCAGCGTCAACGCCAACGAAGGCTTCGCGGGCATGCTGGGCCTGCTGTCGGGCCTCACGGCCGCCTTTGCCTACATGCAGGTGGTGGCGCTGTCGCGCATCGGCGAGCCCGAACTTCGCACGGTCTTCTACTTCGCGGTGGGCTCGGCCGTGGCCGGCGGCATTGCCACGGCGACCACCGGGTTTTCGGACGGCGGTGCATGGACGTGGCAGCATGCGCTGTGGCTGCTGCCCATCGGCTTGCTGGCCGCCCTCGGACAACTCTGCATGACCCGCGCCTACGCCACCGCCAAGACCGCTGCCGGTACGCTGGTGGTGGCCAACCTGCAGTATTCGGGCATCGTGTTCGCTGCGTTCTACAGCGTGGTGCTGTTCAACGACCGCATCGATGCCACTGGCTGGGCCGGGATGGCGCTCATCATCGCGAGCGGCATTGCCGCCACCGTGTTGCGACAGCGGGCGGTGCCCAAGGCGCCGGCCGAAGAGCACTGAACGACACAACGACATTCTCGATTTCGAAGGAGCACACGCCATGTACACCACCCTCATCTCCGTCGAACAACTCCAGCAATTGCAAGCGGGCGACACGCCCTTGATGGTGTTCGACTGCAGCTTCGACCTCATGAAGCCAGAAGCCGGCGCGCAGCAGTACGCCGCCGCCCACATTCCGGGTGCGCTGTACGCCAACCTCGACACCGACCTCAGCGCCAGGCACGGCGTCCCGGGCGCACACGGCGAGGTGGTGGTGGCGCAGGAAGACGGCGTGCCCGCATCGGGCGGGCGCCACCCGCTGCCCAGCCGCGAAAAGTTCGCGGCGTGGCTGTCGAGCATTGGCTTCGCCAACGGCATGCAGGCCGTGGTGTACGACCGCAACGGCGCCAACTACTGTGGCCGCCTGTGGTGGATGCTCAAGTGGATGGGCCACGAGGCCGTGGCCGTGCTCGACGGCGGCCTGCAGGCCTGGCAGGCCGCGGGCGGCGAAGTCACCGACCGCGAGGAGCCCGCGCGCTTCCAGTCGAACTTCGTCGCGGGCGAGCCCATCGCGAAGCTCGTGACCACCGACACCGTGGTGCGCCGGCTCGGCCAGCCTGACCAGAACCTGATCGATGCACGCGCCGGCGCACGTTACCGCGGCGAGGTGGAACCTCTGGACCCGATTGCCGGTCACATCCCCGGGGCCCTCAACCGGCCCTTCGCCGACAACCTCGGCCCCGACGGCAAATTCAAGCCGGCATCGCAATTGCGTGGCGAGTTCGAAGCGCTGCTCGCGGGACGCGACGCGGCGACTGTCGTCCACCATTGCGGCAGCGGCGTGAGCGCCGTGCCGAATCTGCTCGCCATGCAGATCGCGGGGTTCGGGACGACCGCGCTCTATGCCGGCAGCTGGAGCGAATGGAGCAACACGCCGGGGCTGCCGACCCGGCAAGGCGCTGAACCATGACATTGATGACGACGAGTCGACGTTTGCGGAGCTTCCAACGCACCACGGGACTCGCAATCGCCGCCGCGCTCTTCGCGGCAGCCCCGTTCCTCACCGCGCAGGCCCAGCAGCAGCACGCCCACGTGCACGGCCAGCTCAAGCTCGACGTGGCCGTCGACGGCCCCACGGTGGTGATCGACATGGAGTCCCCGCTCGACAACATCGTCGGCTTCGAACGCGCACCCAGGACCGATGCCGAGAAGAAGCTCGTCGAAGAGGCCGTCGCCCAGCTGCGCGCGGCCGACAAGCTCTTCATCGTCGACCCCGCCGCCAACTGCAAGCTCGGCCCGGTCGACCTGCGCTCCGGCGCGCTGGGCCTGGGCAATCCCGACCCCGCCGAGCCCGTCGGCCACGCCGACCTCGACGCCACCTTCTCCTTCAACTGCACCAACGCGACTGCCGCGAAGTTCATCGACCTCAACCTGTTCGGTGCATTCAAGGGCCTGCGCCAGATCGACTCGCAGATTGCCACGGCCCAGGGGCAGTTCAAGCGCCAGCTGAAGCGCCCTGCCGGTGCGCAAGCCACGCAGCCCGTTCGCCTGAGCTGGGGCAAGTAAGGCTGTGAGTACCTCCCTGCAAGCCGAGCCGTCGGCCTTGCGCGTCGTGCTCGCAGCCGAAGCATTGCGCTTCGCATGGCCCAGCGTGAAGAAACCGTGCATCGACATCGAGGCCTTTCGCATCACGGCCGGCGAATCGGTGTTCCTGCACGGCCCGAGCGGCTGCGGCAAGAGCACGCTGCTGTCGCTGCTGGCCGGCGTGCTGGTGGCCGACGAAGGCCGGGTCACGCTGCTCGGGCACGACTGGTCGAAGCTCTCGGGCGCCGCACGCGACCGCAGCCGCGTGGCCCATGTGGGCTACATCTTCCAGCAGTTCAACCTGCTGCCGTACCTGAGCGTGATCGACAACGTGCTGCTGCCCTGCCGCTTCTCGCAGCGGCGCGAGGCGAATGCATCGCGCAACGGCAGCTCGCGCGACGAGGCCGAGCACCTGCTCGGCCGGATGGGCCTCGACCGCAACCTGTGGAAGCGCCAGGCCGTTCAGCTGTCGGTCGGGCAGCAGCAGCGCGTGGCCGCCGCGCGCGCACTCATCGGCCAGCCCGAGGTGGTGATTGCCGACGAGCCCACCTCCGCCCTCGACGAAGACCGGCGCGAAGCCTTCCTCGACGTGCTGCTGACGGCCTGTGCCGAGCACCACAGCGCGCTCGTGTTCGTGAGCCACGACCAGCGCATCGCGCAGCGCTTCGCGCGGCATGTGCTGCTGCCCGAGATCAACCGTGCGGCCACCAGCGCGATGGCGGCGGACGCATGAGCCGCCGGGCCGCTCCCAAGGCGAATACCGTTGCGCGACGCGCGGAGGTTTGCCAATGAAGGCGCTTTTCTCCATTGCATGGCACAGCGCCTGGAACCGGCGCTTCACGCTCGCGCTCACCGTGTTCTCGATCGCGCTGTCGACCTTTCTTCTTCTGGGTGTCGAACGCATCCGCACCGAGCTGCGCGAGAACTTCTCGTCGTCCGTCTCCGGCACCGACCTGATCGTGGGCGCACGCACCGGCTCGACGCAGCTGCTGCTGTACTCGGTGTTCCGCATCGGCGCGGCCACCAACAACATCTCGTGGAAGAGCGTGCAGGCGCTGTCCGCGCACCCGGGTGTCGACTGGGTGGTGCCGCTGTCGCTCGGCGATTCGCACCGCGGCTTCGCGGTGCTGGCCACGTCCACCGACTACTTCACGCACTTCCGCTACGGCGACAGGCAGACGCTGAAGCTGCGCGAGGGCAAGCCCTTCAGCGAGCTGTTCGATGCGGTGGTGGGCGCCGAAGTGGCCGACAAGCTCGGCTACCGCGTGGGCCAGAAGATCACGCTCGCGCACGGCAGCGGCGAACTCAACGTGGCCGAGCATGCGGACAAGCCCTTCACCGTGGTCGGCGTGCTCGCGCGCACCGGCACACCGGTCGATCGCACGGTGCACATCGGCCTCGCGGCGATGGAGGCCATCCACCTCGAATGGGTGGGCGGCGCGCCGATGCCGGGCGTGCACATTCCGGCCGAGCAGGTGCGCAAGTTCGACCTCACGCCCAAGAACGTGACGGCCGCGCTGGTGGGCCTGAAGAACCGCGCCGCGGTGTTCGGCGTGCAGCGATGGATCTCGACCTACACCGGCGAACCGCTGATGGCCATCCTGCCCGGCGTGGCACTCGACGAGTTGTGGAGCGTGATCGGCATCGGCGAGAACGCGCTGCTGCTGATGTCCGCGCTGGTCGCGCTGGTCAGCCTCGCAGGGCTGGTCTCGGTGGTGATGGCCGGCCTCAACGAACGTCGCCGCGAACTCGCCGTGCTGCGCGCCGTGGGCGCTGGCCTGCGCCACGTGCTGGCGCTGCTCGCGCTCGAAGGCGCGATGGTCACCGTGCTCGGCGTGGCCTTCGGCGTGGTGATGGCTGTGCTGGGCATTACCCTGCTCTCGCCATGGCTGCAGTCGCAGTTCGGACTGACACTGAGCCTCTCGAAACCTACACTGAACGAATGGCTGCTGATGGCAAGCCTGCTGGCGGCCGGATGGCTGGCAAGCCTCTTGCCCGGCATCCGCGCCTACCGCCTCTCCCTTGCCGACGGCCTCTCACCGAGAATTTGAATCATGATGCCCATCGCACACACGACGTCCAAGAGCAAAGCTTTCATCCGGCTTTCGATGCTGGTCGCAGGCACCGGCCTTGCAGCCGCCGCCTGGGCCGCGGAGCCCGCGCCCAAGGACACCACCGCCGCCAACCCGCTGGGCGGCAAGGCGACGCCGGCCGCGCCCAAGGCTGTGCCGGGCCAGCCGCGCCAGATCACCTGGGAAGAACTGGTGCCCAAGGACTGGGACCCGGCGAAGGAATTCAAGGGCATGGACCTGAGCGCGCTCGACGACGGGGACCCGCGCGCCAACGAGATGCTCATGAAGATGCAGGAGGTGTCGAACAACGCGCCGACCAATCCCGCGATGAACGGCACCGAAGTCAGGATCCCCGGCTTCATCGTGCCGCTCGAAGAGGCCAAGGGCGAAGTCACCGAGTTCCTGCTGGTGCCCTACTTCGGCGCCTGCATCCACACGCCGCCGCCGCCGGCCAACCAGATCCTGCACGTGGTGCCGCAGAAGGGCGCCAAGTTCCGCGCCATGGACACGGTGTGGGTCACCGGCAAGCTGCAGACCCTGCGCAACGACTCGATGATGGGCGTGAGTGGCTATCACGTGAGTGCCACCAGCGTCACCAAGTACACGGGCGGCGCCAAGTAGCCGCAGCAAGGCAGCGGCCTCCTGGCCGTGTGGTTCTGCGCCGACAGGCTTGACCGCGCAGAACCGACACAGACCGTTGCATCCGGGGCGCAGGCTTTGTCATCGCCTGCCGCCGCGCACCGTTGAAAGAGTTCCGGGCCGACGCCGGCGCCCACATGGAACTCCAGATGACAAAAACCCATCGCCCAACGGCCCCGCGGCTCCTGACGATTTCGGTGTGCATCGGCGCACTCGCCATTGCAGGCTGCGACAAGACAACCAGCACGCCGACCGCTGCCGTCGACCCCGCCACATCGTCCATTCCCGCACCATCGGTGCCGCAGAACAACGCGCCTGCGGCCGTGCCAGTGGCCTATGTGCCACCCTCGGCCGACCAGCTCTACCAGATGGTCGCGCCCATTGCGCTGTACCCCGACAAGCTGGTCGCGCAGATCCTGGCCGGCGCCACCTACCCCGAGCAGATCACCGCCGCGCACGACTGGCTCGCGCAGAACCGCGGCCTCAAGGCCGGCCCGCTGGCCGATGCGGCCAACCAGCAGCCCTGGGACCCCAGCGTGAAGTCGCTCACCGCCTTCCGCAGCGTGGTCGACCAGATGGCCGGCAACATCCCGTGGACCGAGTCGCTGGGCAAGGCCTACTACAACGACCCGACCGACGTGATGAACGCGATCCAGGTCATGCGGCAACGCGCGGCCAAGGCCGGCCGGCTCAAGAACAATGACAAGCTGCGCGTGGTCAGCGCGGCGACGCCACAGAACTACGCGCCCGCGCCCGATTCACAAGCCGCGTACTACAGCGGCCCCGCAGTGATCGAACCGCCGCCGCAGTACATCACCATCGAGCCCGTGCAGCCCGACGTGGTGTATGTGCCGGCCTATGACCCGCAGGTGATCTACGGCACGCCGCAGCCGGTGTACCCCGGCTATGCGTACGCGCCCCCCGTCGAGGTGGCGCCGGGCTACAGCCAGGGCCAGATGATTACGGCCGGCGTGCTCGCGTTCGGCGCCGGCGTGGTGGTCGGTGCCGCGCTGGAGCGGCACGACTGGGGCTGGCATTCGTGGAACGTGAACTGGGGCGCGCCGGGTTGGCGCGCTCGAGACCGCGACCGTGGCGCCCCCCCGCCCCCGGCCTACCGCCCGGCCGTGGTCTACAACAACAACACCTACATCTCGCGCTCGACCACAGTGGTCAACAACGTGAGCAACGTGCGCACCGTCTACAACAACAATGGCGGCGCACCGCGCGGACTGCCGGCCGGCGCCGCGGCACCCAACTTCGCGACCGCTCCGGGCTTCGCGCCGCAGCAGCAACAGCAGATGCAGCAGCAAGCCGCGCTGGCCCAGCAGCAGCAGCAACAGCAGGCCCGCCAGCAGGAGGCCCTGCTTCGCCAGCAGCAGATGCAGCAACAGGTGCAGCAGCGCTCGCAGCAGCAGGCGCAACAACAACAGGCGCAGCAGCTTCACGCGCAGCAACTGCAGCAGCAACTGCAGCAGCAGGGGCGGCAAGCACAGCTCCAGCAGCAACAGCAACAGCAGCAGGACCAATTGCGTCGACAACAAGCGCAGCAGGCAGAACAACAGGCGCATCAGCAGCAGCACCCGCCGGCGCGCCTCGCGGGCCAACCGCCGGGAGCACAGCAGCCGCAGCCGCAGCAACAGGCGCAACTGGAGCAGTCAAGACGCCAGCAGATGCAGCAACAACAGCAGGCACAGCAGCAAGCGCGAGCGCAGCAGCAGGCCCAGTTGCAGCAACAGCAACAACAGGCGCAGGTCCAGCACCAACGGGAACAGCAGCAACAACAGGCGCAGAACCAGGCGCGCCAGCAGCAACAGGCACAGATGGAGCAAATGCGCCAGCAACAGGCGCAGAACCAAGCGCGCCAGCAACAGCAGGCGCAACAGCAAGCCGCGCACCAGCAACAGCTGCAACAGCAGCAACAACAGGCCCAGATCCAGCACCAACGGGAACAGCAGCAACAGGCGCAGAACCAAGCGCGCCAGCAGCAGCAGGCACAGATGGAGCAGATGCGCCAACAGCAGGCGCAACAGCAAGCCGCGCATCAGCAACAGCAGCAACAGGCGATGCAGATGCAACAGCAACGCCAACAACAACTGGCGCAGCAACAGCAGGCGGCGCAGCAGCACGCCCAGCAACAGGCGCAACAGCAACAACAGCGCGTGGCCGCGGCAGCAGCGGCTGCGGCAGCGGCCCATCGCCCACCCCGTCACGGCGAACCAGGGCAGCCGCAAGAGCGTCCCTGAGCGGCGAGCCGGCTAACGCATGCCGGCTCTTTTCAGAACCTGTCAGTTCTTGCCGATTTCGGTCAGCAGCCGCGTGACGAGGTAGATGCGCGGCACGATCGAATCGACTTCGATGTACTCGTCGCGTGCGTGATAGCCGAAGCCCGCGAGGCCGAAGCTCTCGACCACCGTGGCCTTGCCCGAGCGGCCCGCGTAGCCCGCATCGGTGCCGCCGCCGGTCATCGGCGTCAGCGCGAGGTCGCGGTCGATTTCCTTGTAGATGGCCTGCGCCGTCTCGGCCAGCGCGCGGCCCTTGTCGCCCGCGATGAAAGCCGGGCGGCCCACTTCCACCTTCACCGTGGTCTCGGTGTCGGGGATCAGCTTGCCGGCGGCGATCTTGGCCTGCAGCGCTTCGTTGAGCTTCTTCTCGGCGCCCGGCTGCGTGATGCGGATGTCGCCCAGCGCCTGCGCCTTCTCGGTGATCTGGTTGATGGGGCCGGTGGCGCGTGCCACGGTCCAGTTGAGCGTCACGCCGGGAATGTCCTTGGCGAGGTCCTTGGTCTGCAGCATCTGGTACGACAGTTCGTACAGCGCGTTGCGGCCCAGTTCGGGCGCGGCGCCGGCGTGCGCGGCGCGGCCTTTCACCTCCATCGTTGCCTGTGCGATGCCGGCCGCGCCCAGGAGCAGCGACTCGCCCTTGACCACCGACTTCGCCACCGTGGGCTCGAACGACAGCACCGTGTCGTGCTGGTCGGCCATGGTGGCGATCAGCTCGCCCGAGCCGACCGAGCCCACTTCCTCGTCGGGGTTCATCAGCACCGTGAGCGTGTCGTAGTCGCGCCAGCCGGCGTCGGCCAGGATCTTCAGCGAGGCCAGCATCACCGCGAGGCCGCCCTTGTCGTCGGCGATGCCGGGGCCGTAGATGCGGTTGCCGTCAACCTTGTAGGGCTGGCTGTTGAGGATGCCGGGCGCGTACACCGTGTCCATGTGGCCCTGCAGCATGATCCTGCGCTTGCCCGCGCCCTTGATGGTGCCGATGACGAGATCGGCGCCCGCGCCGGCCGTGGCCTTGCGGCGCTCGGTCTTGAAGCCGGCGGCCTTCAACCGCCCTTCCACCACGTCAGCCATCTTGAGCAGGCCGTCGACGTTGAGGCTGCCCGATTCGATCAGCACCATCTCCTTGAGGTTGTCGATCACGGCGGGCTGCGCCTTCTCGGCGGCGGCGAGCAGCTTGGCATCGGGTGCGGCGTGCGCAGCGCCGAGCGCGAGGCTGCAAGCCACGGCAATCGAGCAACGGGTGAAGAAGGAAGAACGCATGGTCATGATGATTCGGTCTCCGAGTGAATGGCGGCGGCAAGCATAGCGGGGCAAGGCGCCGGCCGCGCGCAAATCGGAGACACCCGGCGCCGTGCGGGAACGGTGCTCAGCGCTTGGCGCGAGCCGCGGTCTTCTTCGCGGCCCCGGTCTTGCGAGGCGCCTTCAACGCAGGCGCCTCGCGCGCAGATTGCATGTGCCCGCTCTCGCCGATGGTCATGCCCACGATGCGCGCGAGCTGCCGGCTCACGCTGATGTAAGCGTGGCCCAGGCGGCTGTCGAAATACAGCGAGTCGCCGCGCGCCATGCGCACCACTTCGCCGTTGTCGAAGTGCACCTCGATCTCGCCCGAGAGCACATAGGCGAACTCCTCGCCGCCATGCCGCACGAAGTCTTCCGGACCGTGGATCTTCCGCGCGTGCACCGTGCCGACGATGGGGCTCATCTGCTTGCCCGCGGCGGTGGTGCCGAGGAACTCGTAGGCGATGGAAAGGCCCTTGTATACGATGCCCTTGCCGGCGCGCGTGACCACCGGCCCGTCGAGCTGCGCGGGCTTGACGCCGGCGCCCGCGAACATGGCGTTCATGTCCATCTCCAGCGCGTGGCCCAGCGCGGTGAAGTTCTCGTAGCCCAGCGCGAGCTGGCCACGCTCCGCGCGCGAGATGGTGGTGATCGACACGCCCGAGCGCTCCGCGAGCTGCGCCAGCGTCCAGCCGAAGCGCTTGCGCGCGGTGCGCAGGCGGTTGCCGAAAGTGGCGCGATCCAGCGTGGGTGGCTCGTCCCCGGGCTTCGTTCGCGTCTTGGTCCCTGTGTGTGGATTCACGCTTGGCTTTCTCCTGTGGTGCCGAGGATTCTGCCAGCCGGGGCGCGCACCATCCATGCCAACCCGCGTGACCCCGGCGCGGAAGTTGCGTATACGCAAATTGCGCGAACGCAAATTTCACCACCTCGGTGCATCATGGTTTCCCCTTGGAACCCTCGAATCAATTTGCGTATCCGCAAAATTATTCCTACACTTTTCATCAATGACCTCCAGCACTGCAGAGCCCATCGTGGCTGACTTCCTCGTGATCGGCGGCGGCATCGCCGGGGCCTCGGTGGCCCACTGGCTCGCGCCGCACGCACGCGTGATCCTTCTAGAACGGGAATCGCAACCCGGCTACCACTCCACCGGCCGCTCCGCCGCCCTCTTCATGGAAAGCTACGGCACCGCGCAGGTGCGCGCCCTCACCATGGCGAGCCGCGCCTTCCTCGAACATCCGCCCGAAGGCTTCAGCGAACATCCATTGCTCACGCCGCGCGGCGCGATGATGGTCGCGGGCGCCGACCACATGGCCGAGCTCGAAGCCCACTGGCAGGTGCTGCGCGACATGAACACCGGCGCCTCGCGCCTGAGCGGCGAAGAGGCGCGCGAAATGGTGCCGGCGCTGCGCCCCGATCAGGTGCAGGGCGCCGTTTACGAGCCCGATGCCGCCGACATGGACGTGCACGCCATCCACCAGGGCTACCTGCGCGGCATGCGGCGCGCGGGCGGCCAGCTGGTGTGCGATGCGGGCGTGACGGCAATCGCTCGCACGGGCGAACGCTGGCGCGTGGAAGCCGGCGGCACGGTGTACGAAGCGCCGGTGGTGCTCAACGCAGCCGGCGCATGGGTCGACACCATCGCACGCATGGCCGGCGTGCCGCCGCTGGGCATCGAGCCGCGTCGGCGCTCCGCATTCATCTTCGCGCCGCCAGAAGGCCAGAGCGTGGCGCACTGGCCGATGGTGTTCGGCGCCGACGAGGGCTGGTACATCAAGCCCGACGCCGGCATGCTGCTCGGCTCGCCGGCCAATGCCGACCCGGTCGAGCCGCAGGACGTGCAGCCCGAGGAGATGGACATCGCCATCGCCATGCACCGCATCGAGGAAGCGACCACGCTGGCCATCCGCCGCCCCACGCGCACCTGGGCCGGCCTGCGCTCCTTCGTGGCCGACGGCGACCTCGTTGGCGGCTTCGAGCCCGGCGTGCCCGGCTTCTTCTGGGTGGCGGCGCAAGGCGGCTACGGCATCCAGACATCGGCCGCCATGGGCGAAGCCTGCGCCGCGCTGGCACGCGGGCTGCCGCTGCCCGAACGCATCGCCGCCTTCGGACTCACGGCGGAAATGCTGGGCCCGCAGCGGCTGCGCGCGGCGGCCGGCTGAACCCGGCCTGCCCCACAACGAACACAACCCACCCCACGAGGTCTGACCATGCGCGTCTTCAGTGCTTCCCTTGCCACCGAAACCAACACCTTCGGCCCGATGCCGACGGGCCTCGCCTCCTTCAAGGACCGTGGCTACTTCCCCGCCGGCAAGCACCCCGACGCGATGACGCTGTTCTCGGGCCCACTGTGGGCTGCGCGCATGCGCGGCGCCGACAAGGGCTGGACGCTGTTCGAGGGCATGGTGGCCGGCGCGCAGCCCAGCGGCACCACCACGCGCCACGCCTACGAGACGCTGCGCGACGAGTTGCTGGCCGACCTGCGCGCAGTGCTGCCCGTGGACATGGTGCTGCTCGGCCTGCACGGTGCGATGGTGGCCGACGGCTACGACGACTGCGAAGGCGACCTGCTGGCACGCGTTCGGCAGATCGTCGGGCCCGACGTGGTGGTCGGCGCCGAGCTCGATCCGCACAACCACCTCACGCCGGAGATGATCTCCAACGCCAACGTGATGGTCTCCTTCAAGGAATACCCGCACACCGACGTGCTCGAACGCGGCCTCGAGCTGGTCGACATCTGCGCCGCCACGGTCGAGGGCAAGCTCAAGCCCGTGCCCGCGGTGGTCGACTGCGACATGATCGTCACCGTGCACACCTCGCGCCAGCCGGCACGCGGCTTCGTCGAGCGCATGCAGTCGCTCGAGGGCAAGAACGGCGTGCTTTCCATCTCGCTCACGCACGGCTTCTCGTGGGGCGACGTGCCCGAGATGGGCACCAAGGTGCTGGTCTACACCGACGGCGACAAGGCCCAGGCCGACCTGCTGGCGCGCCAGCTCGCCGACGAGGTCATCGCCATGCGCGACGGCCTCACCGTGAACTACCCCGGCATCGATGCGTCACTCGACGAGGCACTGGCCTTCGACGGCGGCCCCGTGGTGATCTCCGACGGCGCCGACAATCCCGGCGGTGGCGCGGCCAGCGATTCGACCTTCATCCTGCGCCGCATGGTTGAGCGCGGCATCACCAACGCGGCGCTGGGCCCGCTGTGGGACCCGATCGCGGTGCGCATCGCCTTCGACGCGGGCGTGGGCGCGAAGCTGCCGATGCGCATCGGCGGCAAGATCAGCCCGCTGTCGGGCGACCCGCTCGATGTCGAGTGCACCGTGAAGGCGCTCAAGCACGACCTGGTGATGACCGGCCTGGCGGGCACGCCCACGCTGATGGGCGACAGCGCGCTGGTCGAGGCCAACGGCATCGAGATCGTGCTGATCACGCTGCGCAACCAGGCGATGGGCACCGACCTCTTCACGCAGCTGGGCTGCGACCTCGCGACGAAGAAGATCATCGTCGTGAAGTCGTCGCAGCATTTCTACGCGTCGTACTCCAAGGTGGCGAAGCACGTCATCTACGCGGGCGCGCCGGGCGCCGTCACGCTCGACCTGAACACGCTGCCGTATCGCAAGGCCCGCCTGCCCAAGTGGCCGATCGGCGTCGCGGCCTGAGCTTTTCCTTCCTTCTTTTTGCTGCCTTCCCTCACCGGAGAACCGACGATGAAACGACGGACGCTTGGCGCTCTCGCCGCCCTGGCCCTTTCCACCGCCTTCGCGGCGAGCCTTCCCGCGCATGCCCAGACGCCGCAGCCCAAGACGCTGAAGGTGGTGGCGCATGCCGACCTGAAGATCCTCGACCCGACCTTCACCACCGCCTACATCTCGCGCAACTTCGGCTACATGGTGTACGACACGCTCTTCGCGCAGGACGCGAACGGCAAGCCGCAGCCGCAGATGGTGGAGAAGTACACCGCCTCGAAGGACGGCAAGCAGTGGAGCTTCACGCTGCGCCCGGGCCTCAAGTTCTCCGACGGCAGCGCCGTCACCTCGGCCGACGCCGTCGCCTCGCTGCAGCGCTGGGCCGCGCGCGACAGCCTGGGCCGCGCGATGACGGCCAGCGGCGCCGAGTGGAAGGCCACCGACGCGCGCAGCTTCACGCTCACGCTCAACGAGCCCTTCGGCATGGTGCTCGACGCGCTGGCCAAGCCCTCGGGCTTTCCGCCGGTGGTCCTGCCCGAGCGGCTGGCGAAGCTGCCGGCCACCGCGCCGCTGACCGAAGTGCTGGGCTCCGGCCCCTTCATCTTCAAGCGCGACGAATGGGTGCCGGGCAACAAGGCGGTGTTCGTGCGCAACCCCAACTACGTGGCGCGCAGCGAGCCGCCCAGCGGCCTGGCCGGCAGCAAGAAGAGCAGCTTCGAGCGCGTCGAATGGCTCTACCTGCCCGACGCCAACAGCGCCGTGGCCGCCCTCAAGCGCGGCGAGGTCGACATCATCGAGCAGCTGCCGCCCGACTACATCGCGCCGCTGCGCACCGACACGGGCGTGAAGATCGGCTCAGGCGGCGCCTACCAGGGCTTCCTGGTGATGAACCAGCTGCATGCGCCCCTCAACAACCCGAAGGTGCGCCAGGCGCTGCTGCAGGCCGTGAGCCAGGAGCGCTTCATAGCCGCCATGGGCTTCCCGCTCGACATGCGCATGGCCTACTGTGCCACCTACTTCATCTGCGGCAGCCCCAACGACACCGCGGCCGGCGCCGAGCCCTACCGCAAGGCCGACATCGCCAAGGCGAAGAAGATGCTCGCCGACGCCGGCTACAAGGGCGAAAAGGTGGTGCTGCTGGTGCCCAGCGACGTGCCGTACCTGAACGCCGAGGCGCTGATGGCCGCCCAAACGATGAAAAGCATCGGCCTGAACGTCGACGCCCAGACCATGGACTGGGCTTCCATCGGCGCGCGCCGCGCCAAGCGCGACGCACCGGATGCCGGCGGCTGGAACATGTACGTCACCGTGGCCGGCGAGTTCGATGCCAACTCGCCCATCAGCAACGCCTACCTGAGCGCGGCCTGCGGCAACACCCTGCCCGGCTGGCCCTGCGACAAACCGCTGGATGAGCTGCGCACCGCGTGGCTGAAGGAAACCGTGCCTGCCAAGCGCAAGGAACTGCTCGACGCATTCCAGGCCCGCGCCTACGAGGCCGTGCCGTACATCAACGCGGGCCAGTATTCGGCCGCCTTCGCCGCGCGCACCAGCCTGAAGGGGCTGGACAAGCTCTGGTCCGGCATGCCGACGGTCTGGGCGCTCGACAGGCAATAAGAATTCAAGGGCACCGCCATGGGCTACATCGTTCGACGCTTCATAGCGACCCTGCCCGTCATGGCGGTGGTGGCCGTGGTGGTGTTCCTGCTGATCCACCTGTCGCCGGGCGATCCGGCCGCGCTCATCGCGGGCGACCTCGCCACCACGGAAGACATCGAGAAGCTGCGCGCCGCGCTGGGCCTGAACCTGCCGCTGTGGCAGCAGTTCGGGCTGTGGATAGGCAAGCTCTTCACCGGCGACCTGGGCACCTCGATCTTCACGCAGATGCCGGTCACGCAGCTGCTGGGGCAGCGGCTGGAGCCCACGGTGTCGATCGCCGCGCTGACCATGCTCATCACGCTGGTGGTGTCGGTGCCGCTGGGCACGCTCGCGGCCTACCGCGCAGGCAGCTGGATCGACCGGCTGGTGATGCTGTTCGCGGTGCTGGCCTTCTCGGTGCCGGTGTTCCTCGTGGGCTACCTGCTGGTCTACAGCTTCGCGATCCAGCTGCCGTGGTTTCCGGTGCAGGGCTACGTGCGCTTCGCAGAGGGCGCGGGCGAATGGCTGCGCTCGCTGGTGCTGCCCTGCGTGAACCTCGCGCTGGTCTACATCGCGCTGGTGACGCGCATGACGCGCGCCACCGTGCTCGAAGTGCTGCACGAGGACTACATCCGCACCGCGCGCGCCAAGGGCCTGGGCGTGCTGCCGGTGCTGGGCCATGCGCTGCGCAACGCGGCCATTCCCATCGCAACCACCGTGGGCGCGGGCATCGCGCTGCTGATCGGCGGCGTGGTGGTCACCGAGACGGTGTTCGCCATTCCCGGCGTGGGCCGGCTGGTGATCGACTCGGTGCAGCGGCACGACTACCCGGTGATCCAGAGCGTGCTGCTGCTGTCGGCCGGGGTGTACGTGCTGATCAACCTGCTGATCGACCTGAGCTACCGCTTGTTCGATCCGCGCATCCAGTACTGAACAAACATGTCCACGGTCCTCCCCATGAGCGAGATCGACGCGCCCGCCCCCACGATGCCGGATGCGCACGACGACACCCCCTTCGTGCCGCCACGCTGGCGCTGGGCGCGCAAGCACCCGACGCTGATCATCGGCGCGCTGCTGCTGATCCTGATGGCGGCCCTCTCCATTGGCGCCCCGTGGGTCGCCACGCACGACCCGCAGGACATCGACCCGCTGATGCGCATGCAGCCGCCGTCGGGCGAGCACTGGTTCGGCACCGACGCGCTCGGCCGCGACGTGTTCAGCCGCGCCGTGTGGGGCGGGCAGGTGTCGATGATCGTGGGTGCCACGGTCGCGGTGCTGGCCACTTTCTTCGGTGTCGTGCTCGGGCTGGTGTCGGGCTTCGTGCGCTGGGCGGACGGCCCGATCATGCGGGTGATGGACGGGCTCATGGCCATCCCCGGCATCCTGCTGGCCATCGCGCTGATGGCCGTGACGCGCGCCAGCCTGACGACGGTGATCGTCGCCATCACCGTGCCCGAGATCCCGCGCGTGGTGCGGCTGGTGCGTTCGCTCGCGCTCACGCTGCGCGAACAGCTGTATGTGGAGGCCGCGCACGCGGTCGGTACGCGGCTGCCGATGATCCTGCTGCGCCACGTGCTGCCGAACATCGTGGCGCCGCTGGTGGTGCAGGCCACCTTCGTGGCGGCGGCGGCGGTGCTGACCGAGGCGGCGCTGTCGTTCCTCGGCGTGGGCGTGCCTTCGCAGACGCCGAGCTGGGGCAACATGATGGCCGAGGGCCGCAACTTCGTGGCGGTGGCGTTCCACATCATCCTGTACCCGGGGCTGCTGCTGGCGGCCACGGTGCTGGCCATCAACCTGCTGGGCGACGGCCTGCGCGATGCGCTGGACCCGCGCCTGGCGCGGCAACTTTGAAGGACATGCCATGACGATCACCATGTCCCACACCGCACTTGCCCCCGGCGAGCCGCTGCTCGAAGTCGACAACCTGCGCACCCACTTCCACACGCTGGCGGGCGTGGTGCGCTCGGTCGACGGCGTTTCCTACACGGTGCGCGCGGGCCGCACGCTCGGCGTGGTCGGCGAATCGGGCTGCGGCAAGAGCGTGACCGCGCTGTCGATCCTGCGGCTGGTGCCAACGCCGCCGGGCCGCCACATGGGCGCCGTGCGGCTGCGCGGCACCGACCTGATGCAGCTCAGCGAACGCGAGATGCGGCAGATCCGCGGCAACCGCATCTCGATGATCTTCCAGGAGCCGATGACCTCGCTGAACCCGGTGCTCACCGTGGGCCGGCAAATCGCCGAGACGGTGCAGCTGCACCAGAAGGCCAGCCGCGCCGACGCGATGAAGCGCGCGGTCGAGATGCTGCGCGTGGTGCAGATCCCCGAGCCCGAGCGCCGCGTGAACGAGTACCCGCACCAGCTCTCGGGCGGCATGCGCCAGCGCGTGATGATCGCGCTGGCCCTGGCCTGCAATCCCGAGGTGCTGATCGCCGACGAGCCGACGACTGCCCTGGACGTGACCATCCAGGCGCAGATCCTCGACCTCATCAAGCGGCTGCAGAAGGAGCTGGGCATGGGCGTGGTGATGATCACGCACGACCTCGGCGTGGTGGCCGAGAGCTGCGACCGCGTGGTGGTCATGTACGCCGGGAAGAAGGTGGAGGAAGCCGACGTGATCGACCTGTTCGACCGCCCGCTGCATCCCTACACGCGCGCGCTGATGGCCTCGATGCCCGCGATGAACACCGCGAGCACGCGACTCACCGAGATTCCGGGACTGGTGCCGGCCGCGCACGAGCTTGGGCGCGGCTGCGCCTTCGCCGCGCGCTGCAGCCATGCGCGCGAACGCTGCCGCGTCGAAACGCCACGGCTCGTGCCGCAGGGAGGCGACCACGTGGTGGCCTGCTTCGCCGTCGAGGAACACTGGGAACAACCGGCCGGCGCCGAGGAGATGGCCGCATGACGACAGCAGCAACAACGACCGCACCGCTGCTGCAGGTGCGCAACCTGCGCAAGCACTACACCACGCCCAAGCGCTGGCTGCGGCCGGCCCGGCCGGCGATCCAGGCGGTGGATGGCGTTTCGTTCGACGTCGCTCGCGGCGAAACGCTATCGCTGGTGGGCGAATCGGGCTGCGGCAAGACGACCACGGCCAAATCGGTGCTGCGGCTGGTGGAGCCCAGCGCGGGCTCGGTGCAGCTCGAGGGCGAGGAACTGTTATCGCTCTCGGCCGAAGACATGCGCATGCGCCGGCGCAACCTGCAGATCATTTTTCAAGATCCCTACGCTTCGCTGAACCCGCGCCTCACGGCCGGCGACATCGTGGCCGAGCCGCTGCGCAATTTCGGCATGGGCGCGGCGGCCGAGCGGCGCGAGCGGGTGCAGTGGCTGTTCTCGCGCGTGGGGCTGCGGCCGGAAGCGGCGAAGAAGTTTCCGCATGAGTTCTCGGGCGGCCAGCGCCAGCGGCTGGGCATCGCGCGGGCGCTGGCGCTGAACCCGAAGCTCATCGTGTGCGACGAGCCGGTGTCGGCGCTCGACGTGTCGGTGCAGGCGCAGGTCGTCAACCTGCTGATGGACCTGCAGGCCGAGTTCGGCATCGCCTACCTGTTCGTGGCGCACGACCTCGCGGTGGTGCGCCACATCAGCCACCGCGTGGCGGTGATGTACCTGGGCCACATCGTGGAGATCGCCGACCGCGACACGCTGTTCTCGGCGCCGCTGCATCCGTACACCGAGATCCTTCTCTCGGCCGTGCCCGTGCCCAACCCGCGCACGCCCGCGCGCCGCATGTTGTTGCAGGGCGACCCGCCGAGCCCCGCCAACCCGCCTTCCGGTTGCCGCTTCCACACACGCTGTCCGATGGCGCAGGCCGTGTGCAAGGAGAAGGCGCCTGAGTTGAGCGAGCGGCCGGTCTCTTCCAACGGCAGCCATTTGGTTGCTTGCCATTTCCGTTGAGATGGTGGAGCGCAGCCGTTCAGGGTGCGATCACGCCGACGGGGTACCTTGCTCCGCGAATGCCCCCCGGCCTGCGGCCTCCTCCTTTATTTCGCTGCGCAAGGCACCCCATCGGCGTGATCGTTCAGCAGAGTGGTTGAACTGCCGGCATAAGCAGAGCGCCCATCGTGCACAGGGCACCGGGTGCTCCCCGCAGCGAAATAAAGGAGGAGGCCGAAGGCCGGGGGACATTCGCGGAGGGGCGTACCCGGTGGCCTGTGCACACGCCCCGAACACAACCGCCCAAGACAACACATGAAAGGACCGAAATGAACAACGCCCCCCACTACGATCTCCTGATCCAAGGCGGCACCGTCATCGACGGCACCAAGGCCCCGCGCTTCAACGCCGACGTCGGCATCGTGGGCGACCGCATCGCCGCCATCGGCAACCTCGCGGGCCACACGGCAGAACAGACGCTCGACGCCACCGGCCGCATCGTCGCGCCCGGCTTCATCGACTCGCACACGCACGACGACCAGGCCGTGCTTTCGCAGGCGCAGATGCCCTTCAAGGTGTCGCAAGGCGTGACCACGGTGGTCGCGGGCAACTGCGGCATCAGCGCCGCGCCGCTGCGCGTGGACATGGACCTGCCCATGCCGCTGAGCCTGCTCGAGTCGCCCGCAGAAGGCCGCTTCACGAGCTTCGCGGCGTACCTCGACGCGCTGCGCGCCACGCCGTCGTCGGTGAACGTGGCCGCGATGGTCGGCCACTCGACCCTGCGCGCCGTGGTCATGGCCGACCTCGACCGCCCCGCGAACGACAGCGAGATCGCGGCCATGCAGGCGCTGGTCGAAGAAGCGATGCAGGCCGGCGCCATCGGCATGTCGACCGGCACCTTCTACCCGCCCGCCGTGAAGGCGACGACCGAGGAAATCATCGAGGTCGGCCGCCCGCTCACCGCGCGCAAGGCGCTGTACGTGACCCACATGCGCGACGAGAGCGACCGCGTGATGGAGTCGCTCGAAGAGACTTTCCACATCGGCCGCGCGCTCGACATCCCGGTGGTGGTGTCGCACCACAAGGTGCAGAACACGCACAACTTCGGCAAGACCAAGGTGACGCTGCCCTTCATCCAGGAGGCGATGAAGCACCAGTGCATCGGGCTCGACTGCTATCCGTACACCGCCGGCTCCACCATGATCCGCACCGACCGCGGGATGATGGAAGGCCGCGTGCTTATCGCGTCGAGCGTGCCGCATCCCGAGTGCGCGGGCCGCGACCTGAAGGACATTGCCGCCGAATGGGGCGTGTCGGGCGAAGAGGCAGCGAAGCGGCTGCAGCCCGGCAGCGCCATCTACTTCATGATGGACGAGGACGATGTGCAGCGCGTCCTCGCGTTCGACGACACCATGATCGGCTCGGACGGCATTCCTTTGGGCGACAAACCGCATCCGCGCCTGTGGGGCACCTTCCCCCGCGTGCTGGGCCACTACAGCCGCGATGTCGGCTTGTTTCCGCTGGAGACGGCGGTGTGGAAGATGACCGGGCTCACGGCCCGCAACTTCGGCCTGCACGAGCGCGGCACGCTGAAGCCGGGGCACCACGCCGACGTGGTGATCTTCAACGCCGCGACGGTGCGCGACACGGCGAACTACGAAACGCCGACGCGGGCGGCCGAAGGCATCGATGCGGTGATCGTGAACGGCGCCGTGACCTGGCGCGCTGGCGTGCACAGCGGGGCACGCAACGGACAGGTGATCACGCGGCGCGACGCAGCCTGAGCGAGCGAGGTCAGTCGGGCGCGTTCATGACGCGATCGAATTCCTCGTCGGCCGGCACGTTGTCTGCATCGAGCTCGCTCGCATCGGTGAGGTCGATACCCGTTTCCTCCGACAGGTCGTCGGACACGTCGGCATCCTGCTCCTCGAAGTCATCGGCGGGCGTGTCGTCCTCCTCGTCTTCGGCGGGCGCAGCGGATCGCGCGGTGGCGTCGATGGTGTTCATGATCGGTTCCTAGGCAGATTTCTGACAGCCCCCCTATGGTGCGCCTGTTTCGACCGTTGCGGTTCATCCGGCGCGCAGCATCGGTGTCGGGAAGTTTCCTGCAGGATCTGGCGGACCGTCAGTCCTTGTGCACGTGGCCGTGCTCCCCGTGGCCCGGGTCGTCGTGGCCATGTTCGTGCCCATGCTCGCCGTGTGCCAGCCGGCTCACGAGCGTGACCAGCACGATGCCCGCGGCCAGCCACAGGATCTGCGCGGCGGTCTGGCGCGCCGGCAGGCGCTTTTGCAGTTGCGGAATCAGGTCGGCCAGTGCCACGTATACAAAACTACTACCAGCCAGCACCAGGAAGTACGGCAGCCAGCTGTGCAGTTGATCGACCAGCCACCAGCCCGCGATGCCGCCCAGCGCGGTCATGGTGCCGGCGAGCGACACCTTCACCAGCGCCGCGCGCTGGTTGGCCGAGCTCTGGCGCAGCACGACAAGGTCGCCGATGTGATGCGGAACTTCGTGCGCCAGCACCGCGATGGCGGCGACCAGGCCCAGGCGCAGGTCGGCGGTGAAGGCCGAGGCGATCAGGATGCCGTCGCCGAAGCAGTGCACGCTGTCCCCTGTGAGCACGGCCCAGCCGCCGGTGCGGGGCCCGTGGTCGTGCGCATGAACGTGCGAGTGCGCGTGGCCATGGTCGTGCCCGCCGTTCTCCCCGCCATGGTGATGCTCGTGCCCGTGGTGCCACAGCTCGGCCTTGTCGAGCAGGAAGAAGAACACCAGCCCGAACAGCAGCACCGCGAACAGCAGCGCCGGCTCGATGCGGCTTTCGAAGGCTTCAGGCAGCAGGTGCATGAAGGCGGTGGCCAGCAGCGCGCCGGCCGCCAGGCTCAGCAGGTGCTGCGGGTTCACGCCGCCCGACCCGCTGCGCACACCCACCTTCAACAACAGGGCCGCGAGCCAGACGCTCCCGATACCGGCAACCAGGGTCGCCGCGATGATGACTATCAAATTCATAGCTGGGCTTGCGCAAGAAGAGCGGCCGTCAGGGCCGCATACCGTTCATAAAAAGAGAAAGGCCGTCACACGGACGGCCTTCGGCGGGGTGGCTACAAGGCGCCGTCTTCAGGCGACGCCATTGGCTTTGAACCAGGCCGTGGCGCGTTGCCAGCCGTCTTCCGCCGCGCTCTTGACATAGCTCGGGCGGTAGTCGGCATGGAATGCATGGCCTGCTTCGGGATACACGACGAAGCTCGACGCCTTGGCCGCCGGGGTTCCGGTGGCCAGAGCCGCTTTCATCTTATCAACCGTGTCAAGAGGGATGCCCTGGTCTTTTCCGCCATACAGGCCGAGCACCGGCGCCTGCAGGCCGGCGGCGATGTCGATCGGGTGCTTCGGCGTCAGGCCGCTGGCCTGCCCGACGAGCCGGCCGTACCAGGCCACGCCCGCCTTGACCTTGCCGGTGGCGGCATAGAGCCAGACGATGCGCCCGCCCCAGCAGAAACCGGTGATGCCGGCCTTGCTGGTGTCGCCGCCGTTGGCCTTGGCATAGGCCAGCGCGCCGTCGAGGTCGGCCATGACCTGCGCGTCGGGCACCTTGCTGACAACGTCGGCCTGCAGCTTCGGAATGTCGGTGTAGCCGCGCGGGTCGCCCTGGCGCGCATACAGCTCGGGAGCGATGGCCATGTAGCCGAGTTGGGCGAAGCGGCGGCAGGTGTCGGCGATGTACTCGTGCACGCCGAAGATTTCCTGGATCACCAAGACCACCGGCAGGCCGGTCTTGCCTTCCGGCGCGGCCGCGTAGGCGGGCACCTCGAAGCCGTTGACGGTGTACTTGATGGGGCCGGCCTTCAGGCCTTCGGCCGTGGTGCTGACGGCGGTCTGCGCCATCACCGGCAACACGGCGGCCGCGTAGCCCATGCCGATGGCAGCCTTGAGCGCGGTGCGGCGCGTGGCACCCTGGTCGGTGCTCTCGCCGGGGCGAAGCGAATCGAAGTCGGAACGGCTGTCGTCGAGGGACATGGGAAGGGCTCCAGTTGAATCGTCGAACAATGGGGCGTGGCGCCATGGAAAACGCACGCCGCAATGTAGGCGAAATCAGCCCTGCCCCTCCAAGCCCTGAAATTCAGTGGGGTTGGTGCGACGCGTACGCCCGGCGCGCCAGCGCAGCGGCCAGCACCTGCGCGGGATCGACCAGGTCCAGCCCGGCCACGGCCGCAGAGCCCTGCAGCCCCAGCGGCACCTCGGTGCAGCCCATGATGATGGTGACGGGGCCGTGGCGTTCGGCGAGCTTCAGGGCCACCTCGGAGAAGCACTGCTCGGCGAGCGGCATGTTGCCGGCCTTCACGCCGTCGAAGATGCCCCGCATGATGGTCCGGCGCTCCTCGGGCAGCGGCACATGGCAGCCCAGGCCCGCGTCGGCCAGCGCCTGTTCGTAGAGCCGCACGCGGTAGGTGCCTTCGGTGGCCATCAGCGCCACGCCGGCCGCGCCCTGCTCGGCCACGTGGCGCGCCGTTTCGCGCGCCATGTGCAGCAGCTCGACCTGCGGAAAACGCTCCTGCAGGTTGGCGTGCCAGGCATGTGCGGTGTTGCATGCAATGGCAACGGCCCTGCTGCCCAGCGCGGCCAGCCGGCCCAGCGCCTGCAGCATCGGTTCGAGCGGCTGATGCGCGCCCTGCTCGGCCGAAGCCAGTGCGTCGGTGCGGTCGGGCACCGGCACCTGCGCGAGCCAGTGCTCGGGAAAGGACTGGTCGCGCACCGGCTCGCCGCGCAAGCGCATCTGCTGCGCGCAGGCCTGCACGAAGAGCCGCACGAAGTCGGCGCCCGCCGCGGGGCCCATGCCCCCCAAGATGCCTACAACGTTCGTCGAAGCCATGATCTTTCTCTTTTCAGGAATACCGCGGAACCGGCTTTGCCGGGCCGCTGGTATTGCCCCCGGTAGGGGGAAGGCGTGCGCGACCCGAAGTGCGCGCAGCCTGGGGGCGAGCTCAAGTAGCGGGCTTGTCGCTGAGGGCCTTCAGGTTTTCCTTCAGCTGCGGGCTCATCGGCAGGTTCAGCGGCACGTTCTTCGGCGGGATCGGCTGCATGAACCACTTGTTGTAGAGCTTCTCGAACTCGCCGCTCTTCATCATGCCGGCGAAGGTGTCGTCCACCAGCTTCTTGAAGGCCGGGTCGTCCTTGGGCAGCATGCAGGCATAGGGCTCGACCTGCAGCGGCTCGCCCACCACCTCGAAGTCGGCCGGTGTCTTGGAATTGGCGATCAGGCCGAACAGCAGGATGTCGTCCATGGCGAAGGCCACGGCGCGATCGCTTTCCACCAGCAGGAACGAATCGGCATGGTCCTTGCCGAGCACGATGTCCATGCCCAGGTTCTTCTCGGTGTTGTACTTGCGCATGACCAGCGCGTTGGTGGTGCCGGTGGTGCTCGCCACGGTCTTCTTCGCGAGGTCGGCGTAGTCCTTGATCTTCGAGGACTTCTTCACCAGCAGGCGCGTACCGGTATAGAAGTGATTGATGGCAAAGGCCACGTCCTTGCCGCGTGCGGAGTTGTTGGTGGTGGAGCCGCACTCCAGGTCGACGGTGCCGTTGGTGATCAGCGGAATGCGGTTTTGCGAAGTGACGGGCATCAGCGCGACCTGCAGGTTGGGCTTGTTCAGCTTCTTCTTCACCGCCTCGACCACGGCGTTGGAGAGTTCCACCGAGAACCCGATCGGCTTGTTGGGGCCGTCGAGATAGCTGAAGGGCACCGACGACTCGCGGTAGGCGAGCGTGATCTTGCCGGACTCGGCGATCTTGGCGAGCGTGTCGGCGGCCTGTGCGCCCGTGGCGGTGAAAAGCACCGCGGCGGCCATCGAAGCCATCAGGACGGAAAGTTTCATTCGAGCCCTCATTCGGTTGGATTGAACAGGCGGCCAGTGTAGGAAGGAGTGACGCAAAACGACAATTCCAATAGAAATCCGACCCATGCCCAAAGGTTATGGGCGAGGCTTCTTTTGGCATTTCCGGCCGGGGCCGCGTGCTCCTACAGTCTTGGCTCTGATCTCAATCTCCGGAAAGTTGCCTCCATGCATGTGTGTGTGCTCGGTGCCGGCATCGTGGGCCTTGCCACCGCCTGGCAGCTCGAACGCCAGGGCCATCAGGTCACCGTGATCGACCGTGCCGGCCCCGGCGCAGGTGCAAGCGGCGGCAATGGCGCGCAGCTCAGCTATTCTTACGTGCAGCCGCTGGCCGATCCGTCGATCTGGAAGCAGTTGCCCAAGCTGCTGCTGTCGCCCACCTCGCCGCTGAAGCTGCGGCCGCAGCTCGATCCGCTGCAGTGGCGCTGGGGCATGGCCTTTCTTGCCGCCTGCAACACGCAGACTTCGCGCGACACGACGGCCAGGCTGCTGGCGCTGGCCGCATCGAGCCGCACCGGGTTCGAGGCGATGCAGGCCGACATCGCGCCCGACTGCGATTTCTCTGCCACTGGGAAACTGGTGCTGTATGGCAGCTCGGCGTCGCTCGAGGGTGCGCGCGCACAGCTCGAACTGCAGCGCGCCATGGGCAGCGAACAGCGGTTGGTGACGCCCGACGAATGCATCGCCATCGAGCCCGCGCTCGCCGGCTACCGCGGCCAGATGGCGGGCGCCGTCTACACGCCGAGCGAATGTGCGGCCGACTGCCTCAAGGTGTGCGCCGAGCTGATGCGCGCACTGAGTGCGCGCGGCGTACGCTTCATGCTCGGCGCCGACGTGAATGGCTTTGCGCGCAGCGAAAACCGCGTCGCCGCGGCATGGACCAGCAACGGCGACGTGGAAGCCGATGCTTTCGTGATGGCGCTGGGCTCGGCCTCGCACAAGCTCGGCCGCGCACTCGGCGCCTATCTGCCGGTGTACCCGCTCAAGGGTTACAGCATCACAGTCGACGTCGATCCAACGCCCGGCGCCGCCCCGCATGTGAACGTGACCGACAGCGCGCGCAAGGTAGTGTTCGCGCGCATCGGATCGCGCCTGCGCGTGGCGGGCATGGCCGAGCTCGTGGGACACGACGCGAGCATTCCGGCCACGCGCATCGAGACGCTGGCGGCGGCGACGCGCGCCCTCTTTCCGCATGCGAGCCGACTGGAAGAACTGCATCCCTGGACGGGCATGCGGCCCGCCACGCCGACGGGGCTGCCGATCATCGGGCGGCTGCCGAGCGCACCGTCGAACATGCTGTTCAACACGGGCCACGGCGCGCTGGGGTTCACGCTGGCGTTCGGCTCGGCGCTGCAGGTCGCACAGGACTTGCAGGCCTGAGCTAGATGTTTTCCTGAATCGCCTGCTGCATGCAGCGGGTGATGCCGCGCACAGCCACCGAATCGGGCCGTGCCGCGAAGCGCAGCGCGCGGATCGGCACCGGAATGTGCGGCTCCAGCGTCAGCACGTCGACCTTCTCGCGGTCCGCCGAGCGCGCCGTGCAACCATCGACCAGCGCCACGCCGATGCCGTGGTGCGCCATGGCCAGCGCCGCGTGATAGGTCTGCACCGTGACCACCGCCTGCTGGAAGCCCACGCCCGCCTGCCGGCAGGCCTGGCTCAGGCTGGTGCCGACGGGGTCGCGGCTGTCGAGGCCGATCACCGGGCGGTTCACAAGGTCGTGCAGCGCCACTGACCCGTTGCGCACCAGCGCGCGCGGCAGCATGCCCTTGGGCGCGACGCACACCATGCGGCTGTCGGCCAGCGTCTCCTGCGTGAGCGAGGGATGCACCGCGGGGCTGAAGGCGAAGCCCACGTCGGCCTCCTGCAGCAGCAGCGCCGACATGATCTGCGGCGAGTGCAGCGACTCGACGGTGATCGCATAGCCCGGATGCTTTTCGCGAAACGCCTTGAGCGCGCGCGGCAGGATGTCGTAGCTCAGCGCCAGCACGCTGAGGATGCGCAGCTCGCCCGTGTCGCCCGCGGTGCGCAGGTTGGCGGCCAGCCGCTGCACCTCGTCGAGCTGCGCGAACAGCCGCTCGATGTGCGGGTACAGCGTGAGCGCCTCGGTGGTCGGCGTGAGCCGGCCCTTGGCGCGCTGGAACAGCGGAAAGCCCAGTTGCAGCTCGGCATGCTGCAGCGTGCGGCTCACCGCCGGCTGCGTGATGTTGATGAGCCGCGCCGCCGCGCTCACGCTGCCCGTGAGCATGATCGCGTTGAAGACCTCGATGTGACGCAGGCGCATGATGAATCAGCGGCTCGATGACTTCTTCGCGGAACACCGTGGAACCGGCTTCGCCGGGCCACCGGTGTTGCCCCCGGCAGGGGGTTGGCGAAGCGACACGAAGTGCGCGAAGACTGGGGGCGAGTTCATTTCGCGCGCGCGATGTCCATGACCATGCGCGTGCCGAGGTAGAGGCGCGGTTCGATCGAGTCGATCAGCACGTATTCGGCATCGGCCGAGTGCGCGCCGAAGCCCTGCAGGCCGAAGCGCTCGATGACGGGCGCCTTGGTCTTCAGCGCCGCAAAGGCCGCGTCGGTGCCGCCGCCGGCGGCCTTGTCGTCAGCGCCCAGCGGCCGGCGCAGCTCGTCCTTGTAGATCTGCTGCGCATGGCGGGCCAGGGCGCGCGAGGCGTCGGTGGCCTCCAGCGGCGGACGGCGGCGCTCGAACTTCAGCTCGACCTTGGCCTCGGGAATGAGCTGCTTCTTCACGCGCTCGTTCACCTGCTGCTCGATGCGGTCGTAGTCACTGACCTTCAGCACGCGCACATCGGCGGCCGCGGTGGCGCTGGCCGGAATCACATTGCGGTTGCTGCCCGACTTCGAGATGGTCCAGTTCATCTTCAGGCCCGTGGCCGGATCGGACAGGTCGCGCATCTGCAGGATCTGGTGCGACAGCTCGTACAGCGCGTTCACGCCCAGCTCGGGTGCCGAGCCCGCGTGCGAGGCCTTGCCCGTGACGTGCAGCGTGACCGAGGCGATGCCCGCCGTGGCGAGCGAAAGCTTGTCTTCCTTCACATAGGCGCCTTCGAAGGACAGCACCGCATCGTGCTCGCTGCCCATTCGCGTGATGAGCGCGCGCGCGCCGGGCGAACTGATTTCCTCGTCGCCGTTGATCAGCACGGTGAGCGTGCCGTACTCCTTGAATTTCATCGCCTGCAGCATCGACACGATGTGCGTGATGACCGCCACGCCCTGCTTGTCGTCGGCAATGCCCAGGCCGTAGGCCTTGTCGCCTTCGATGCGGAACGGCTGCTTGTCGAGCATGCCCACGGTGTAGACCGTGTCCATGTGCGCGATCAGCAGGATCTTCTTCTTGCCCGTGCCCTTGAAGGTGGCGCGCACCACGCGGCCGATCTTCTCAGGCGTGTCTTCCATGCGGTAGGCCTCGGCGCTCGGATCGATCAGTTCGACCTCGCCGCCCAGCGCCTTGAACTTCGCGGCGACGAGGTTGGAGATCTTCTCGAGCCCGTCGAGGTCGCGACTGCCCGATTCGATGGAGACCAGCTCCTTGAGCGTGTCGAGCAGCGCGGGCTTTTCCTTGGCGGCAAGCGATGCGACGGCGGCATCCGGGGCGGCAAAGGCGGTGCCGAAGCAGGCCGCGCAGACGACGGCGAGCAGGATCCTGCGGTGTGGAAATCCGATCATGTGCGTGCGTTCTTCTCGAGTGGTTGTTTCGTCTTCTTCAATGCGCCTTGTCCCAGTTGGGACCGACGCCGATCTCGGCCAGCAGCGGCACCTTCAGCGCGGCCACGCCGGCCATGAGGCGCGGGATTTCGGTGCGCACCCATTCGATCTCCGCCTCGGGCACTTCGAACACCAGTTCGTCGTGCACCTGCATGATCATCCGGGTGCCGCGCTTCTCGTCGTCAAGCACGTTCTGTACCTTCACCATGCTGAGCTTGATGAGGTCGGCCGCCGTGCCCTGCATCGGCGCATTGATGGCCGCGCGCTCGGCGCCGCCGCGGCGCGGGCCGTTGGGCGAGTTGATCTCGGGCAGGTAGAGACGGCGGCCGAACACGGTTTCCACATAGCCCTGCTCCTTGGCGAGCGCCTTGGTCTCGTCCATGTAGGCCTTCACGCCCGGGTAGCGCGCGAAGTAGCGCTCGATGTACGAAGCCGCGGCCTTGGTCTCGATGCCGAGGTTCTTTGCCAGGCCGAAGCTGCTCATGCCGTAGATCAGCCCGAAGTTGATGACCTTGGCATAGCGGCGCTGCTCGCTCGACACCTGGTCTGGCGTGGAGCCGAACACCTCCGCGGCCGTGGCGCGGTGCACGTCGATGCCTTCGGTGAAGGCGCGCAGCAGCGACTCATCGCCGCTGATGTGGGCCATGATGCGCAGCTCGATCTGCGAATAGTCGGCGCTCGCGATCACGCTGCCGGCGGGTGCCACGAAGGCCTCGCGCACACGGCGGCCTTCGGGCGTTCGGATCGGGATGTTCTGCAGATTGGGGTCGTTGCTGCTCAGGCGCCCCGTGACGGCCACAGCCTGCGCGTAGTGCGTGTGCACGCGGCCGGTGCGCGGGTTGGCGAGCTGGCCGAGCTTGTCGGTGTAGGTGCCCTTGAGCTTCGACAGGCCGCGATGCTCGAGGATCTTGGCCGGCAGCGGGTAATCCTCGGCCAGTTTCTCCAGCACTTCCTCGTCGGTGCTGGGTGCGCCGCTCGGCGTCTTCTTGACCACGGGCAAGCCGAGCTTGGTGAAGAAGATCTCGCCGATCTGCTTGGGCGAACCGAGGTTGAAGGGCTGGCCCGCGATGTCGTAGGCCTCCTGCTCGAGCGCCATGATGCGCGTGCCGAGTTCGTGGCTCTGCGCGGCGAGCGTGGGTGCGTCGATCAGCACGCCGTTGCGCTCGACGCGGTAGAGCGCCTCGCTCGAATCCATTTCGAGCTGGTAGACGAAGCGCAGCTTCTCGTTCTTCTCCAGCTGGGGCCACAGCGTGTTGTGCACGTCGAGCGTCTGGTCGCTGTCCTCGCACGAATACTCGGCGGCCTTGGCGATGTCGACCTGGCTGAACGGGATCTGGTGCGCGCCCTTGCCGCACAGGTCTTCGTACGAGATGCCGCTGCGGCCGAGGTGGCGCTCGGCCAGGCTGGAGAGGCCGTGCGGCTTGTGCACTTCGAGCACGTAGCTCTGCAGCATGGTGTCGTGCGCGTAGCCCTGCACCTCGATGCCGTGGTTGGCGAACACATGGCGGTCGTACTTGATGTGCTGGCCGAGCTTCTTCTTCGCGCCGTTCTCGAGCCAGGGCTTGAGCCTGGCGAGCACCTCGTCGATGGGCAACTGCTCCGGCGCATCGGGGTAGTTGTGGGTCAGCGGGATGTAGGCCGCTTCGCCGGGCGTGACGCTGAAGCTCACGCCGACGATCTGCGCGACCATCTCGTCGAGCGAGGTGGTTTCGGTGTCGATAGCCGCGAGTTCGGCGGCTTCGAGCTTCGCGAGCCAGGCGTCGAACTGCGCCCAGGTCGTGATCGTGTCGTACTTGAGGTTGCTTGCGGGGGAAGCGGCCTCCAGAGCTTCGAGCTCGGAGGGTTCGTCGAACAGGCCGCCCTGGTCGCTATCGGCGCGGGAGGCGGCCTTCTTCTTGAGGCTCTCCTCGATCAGCTCGGGCGGCACTTCCTGCGCTTCGAGCGCCTTGACCAGACTCTTGAAGCCGAACCTCTCGTAGAAGGGCTTGAGCTCGGCGGTCTGCGGCGCACCGACGGGCAGCCCGTCCAGCGACGGCAGGCCGACAACGTGGCCATCGAGGTCGCAGTCGGTGCGGATGGTGACGAGGCGCCTGCTCAGCGGCAGCTTGTCGAGCGCTTTGCGCAGGTTTTCGCCGGCCGCGCCCTTGACCTCGACGGACCGTTCGATCAGCGCATCGAGCGAGCCGTATTCGAGCAGCCATTTGGCTGCCGTCTTGGGGCCGACCTTCTCGACGCCGGGCACGTTGTCGACCGAATCGCCGACCAGCGTCTGGTAGTCGATCATCAGGTTCGGCGGCACGCCGAACTCCGCCGTCACGCCCGCCACGTCTCGCTTCTTGCCGTTCATCGTGTCGATGATGGTGATGTGCTCGTCGACCAGCTGGCTCAGGTCCTTGTCGCCGCTGGACACGATCACCTCGACACCCTGCGCGGCGGCGATCTTGGCGAGCGTGCCGATGACGTCGTCGGCCTCCACGTCGGGCACGCTGAGCACGGGCCAGCCGAGCAGCTTCACCACTTCGTGGATGGGGTCGATCTGGCTGCGCAGGTCGTCGGGCATCGGCGAGCGATTGGCCTTGTACTCGGGGTACCAGTCGTCGCGGAAAGTCTTGCCGGGCGCATCGAAGATGCAGGCCGCGTAGTCCGCGCGCACCTCGCGGCGCAGCGCGGTCATCATGTTGATCATTCCCCGGATGGCGCCGGTCGCCGGGCTCTTGGAGTCGCCGGGCACGGCCCGCAGATCGGGCATGGCGTGGAAGGCGCGGTAGAGATAGCTCGAGCCATCGACGAGCAGCAGCGTTTTCTTGTCGGTCATCGGGCCATTTTGCCGTGCCCGCAGCAGCGCTCCGAACCACGACGGCACGAGGCGCCAACCGACGCCCAAGGATCGGGGGCGCGCCTACAATCGATGCATGCCTAGCTCCACACTCCTGGTCGCCCGCCGCATCCTGCTGGCGCTGGCTTTCGCAGCCCCCTTTGCCGCCGTGCAGGCGCAGCAGCCCGCGTCTGCCCCTGCGGCGGCTCCGGCCGATTCGCTACAAAACCAGGAGCAGGCCAAAGCCGAGGGCCGACGCAACCAGAAGGTCGAGAACATCCACACCGAGGACAGCGGCGCATCGGTCGACGAAGTTCGCTACGGCGGCCGCACGCAAAGCATCAACGTCAAGCCCAAGTCGAACGTGCCGGGCTATGAAGTGCTGCCCGCCGACGCCCCCACGGGGCGCCAGGGCTCCTCTGAAACGGGCGCCAACGGCCCCCGCGTCTGGAACGTGATGAAGTTCTGACCGTGCTGCGCTCTTCCCTTTCCGTTTTCGAACCAGCAACCCGGCGCTGAGTACCGCCATGGCAGTTTTCACCGAAGTGGGTTTCGGCGAGGCAGACGCGCTCGTCCAACGCCTGGGCCTGGGCCCGCTGCGCGAACTGCGCGGCATCGAAGGCGGCATCGAGAACACCAACTACTTCGCGACCACCGAGTCCGGCGAGTTCGTGCTGACGCTGTTCGAACGCCTGAGCGCCGAGCAGCTCCCTTACTACCTTTGCCTGATGCAGCACCTGGCGGCCGCCGGCCTGCCGGTTCCTGCGCCTGTGGCGGCGGCAGAGCCCGTCGCCGCCGAGAAGCCCAGGAAAAGCCAGCCTCCCGTGCCCGCCGAAGCCTCTTGCGACTTGCTGCACATCGTGGCCGGCAAGCCTGCGGCGGTGGTGCAGAAGCTCTCGGGCCGCAGCGAACTGGCGCCCGGTGCGGCGCATTGCGCCGAACTGGGTGCGATGCTGGCACGCATGCACCTCGCGGGGCGCGACTACCCCCGCATCCAGCCGAACCTGCGCGGCCTGCCCTGGTGGAACGAAACGGTGCCGGTGGTGCTGCCGTACATCGAAGAGCCGCAGGCTGCCCTGCTGCGCGCCGAACTGGCCTACCAGAACCACGTCGCCGAGTCGTCGGCCTATGCGGCCCTGCCGCGCGGCCCGGTGCATGCCGACATGTTCCGCGACAACGTGATGTTCGCGACCGATGGCGACGCCGGCGCCGCACCGCGCCTGACTGGCGTGTTCGACTTCTACTTCGCCGGCACCGACACCTGGCTGTTCGACCTGGCCGTATGCCTGAACGACTGGGCCATCGACCTGCCGACCGGTCGGCACGATGTTGAACGCGCCGATGCGCTGCTCTCGGCCTACGAAACCGTGCGAACGCTGAACGCCGCCGAACGCGCCCTGCTGCCCGCAATGCTGCGCGCCGCCGCGCTGCGCTTCTGGATCTCCCGGCTCTGGGACTTCCATCTGCCGCGCGAGGCGAGCATGCTCAAGCCCCATGACCCCGCGCACTTCGAACGCGTGCTGCGCGACCGCGCCACCTACCCGCATGCCATGGCACAGGCCCTCGAGCCGCTACTGGCTGCCTGATCCACACACATGAAACTCAACCTCGTGCCGGCGCGAACCGGCGTCGAATGGGTCCGCCTCGGGCTCCGGAATTTCTGGCGGCAGCCGCTGGCCTTCGTCTCGCTGTTTCTTCTGTTCATGGCAGTGATTTCCAACGTGTCGCAACTGCCGCTGGTCGGCAGGTTCCTTCCGCTCATGCTGCTGCCGTTTTCCACGCTCGCCTTCATGGTCGCAGCGTCGGTGGCCGATTCCGCACCTGGCAACGGCAACGGCAATGGCAACGCCACGGGCGACGTGAAAAAACCGACCGGCGCGCTCATGTTTCTGGCAGTGGCGCGCGCCATGCGGACGGAATGGCGTTCGCTGGTGGTGCTCGGCCTGATTTCCGCGGTGTATTTCTTCCTGACGGTGCTCGCGACAGCCGTCGTCGATGGCGGCCAGTTCGTGCGCAGCTACTTCCTCGGCGAAGCGCCTGCGAAGGAAGTGCTGGAAAGCAGCCGCTTCCAGGTGGCCAATATGCTTCAGCTGTGCCTCACGCTGCCGCTGGTCGCGGCGATGTGGCATGCCCCCGCGCTCGTTCACTGGCACAAGGTGGAGCCGGTGAAGAGTATCTTCTTCAGCCTGGTGGCGATGTTCCGGAATTTCAGCGCCTACGCGCTGTTCTGGCTCGTGTGGTGCGGCGTGGTCCTGATCAGCCTTGCCTGCGTGGCGCTGATCGCCACCGTCGTGATCGGGGTGGGCTCGCTGGGCTCGGATGCCGGCGCAATGGCCGTCGGCAATGTGTTGATGGTCGGCACGCTGCTGGCGCTCGCCGCCATGGCACAGGCGTCGAACTGGTTCACCTTCCGCGACACCTTCAAGCCCGACTGAGCGCCGCGAGCGGCTGCTGCCCCCCTGGCGGCCGGCTCAGATCGGCGTGAGCTTGGCCACCGACAGCGCCAGCCACTTCACGCCATGCCGCGCAAACTTGACCTGCGCGCGCGCATCGTCGCCCGTGCCTTCGAGCGCGGTCACCGTGCCTTCGCCGAACTTGTTGTGGAACACCTCCATACCTGAACGCAGGCCGTGCGACGGCGCGGTCTTCTGCGGCGGCACGGGTGGGCTGGCGAAAGTTTCCTTGTCGCGGCTGTTGCTGCCGCCGCCATAACCACCACCGTAGCCGCCACCACCGCCGCGCGTGCTCGCGTAGCCGCCGCCATAGCCGAAGGCCGACGGCGTGAAGCCCTGGTTCTTGGGCGTGAGCCACTTGAGCGCGCCCTCGGGCAGTTCGTCGAAGAAGCGGCTCTTGACGTTGTAGCGGGTCTGGCCATGCAGCATGCGCGTCTGCGAATGGCTCAGGTACAGGCGCTTGCGGGCACGCGTGATCGCCACGTACATCAGGCGGCGCTCTTCCTCGAGGCTCTCGAAGTCGCTCATCGAGTTCTCGTGCGGGAACAGGCCCTCTTCCATGCCGGTGATGAACACGCAGTCGAACTCCAGGCCCTTGGCGGCATGCACCGTCATCAGTTGCACCGCATCCTGCCCGGCCTGCGCCTGGTTGTCGCCCGATTCGAGTGCCGCGTGCGTGAGGAAGGCGGCCAGCGGGCTCAGGGTTTCGCCGGTCTCGGCGTCGGGCGCGAGCGGCTCGTCGAGCACCGGGCGGTTCGGGTCCAGGCCCTGGCTGGCGGGCGACTGGCGCAGCTCGTCGACCGGCAGCGCCACGGCGTCGCGACCGAAGCCCTCCTGCGTGACGAAGCTCTCGGCCGCATTCACGAGTTCTTCCAGATTCTCGATGCGGTCGGCGCCTTCGCGGTCGGCCTTGTAGTGCTCGACGAGGCCGCTGTGGTCAAGCACCAGCTCGATGATCTCGCGCAGGCTCACGCCCTGGGTCTGCTCGCGCAACACGTCGATCTTGGCGACGAAACCCGTGAGGTTTGCGCCGGCCTTGCCGCCGACGACGCTCACTGCATCGTGCAGCGAACGGCCGGCCGCGCGCGCCGCATCCTGCAGGGTTTCGAGCGTGCGCGCGCCGATGCCGCGCGGCGGGAAGTTGACGACGCGCAGGAAGCTGGTGTCGTCGTCCTTGTTCTCGAGCAGGCGCAGGTAGGCCAGCGCATGCTTGATTTCGGCGCGCTCGAAGAAGCGCAGGCCGCCGTACACGCGGTAAGGCACCGATGCATTGAAGAGCGCCGTTTCGATCACCCGGCTCTGCGCATTGCTGCGGTAGAGCACGGCCATCTCTTTCCGGTCGAAGCCATCGCGCACGAGCTGGCGCATTTCCTCGACCATCCACTGGGCCTCGGCGAGGTCGGTGGGCGATTCGTATACGCGCACCGGCTCGCCGGGGCCTTGATCGGTGCGCAGGTTCTTGCCGAGGCGCTTCTTGTTGTGGCTGATGAGCTCGTTGGCGGAATCGAGGATGTTGCTGTAGCTGCGGTAGTTCTGCTCCAGCTTGATCTGATGCGTGACGTTGAACTCGCGCACGAAGTCGGTCATGTTGCCCACGCGCGCACCGCGGAAGGCGTAGATGCTCTGGTCGTCGTCGCCCACGGCGATCACGCTGTTGCGGCCCGGCTCGAACTGGCCCGCGGCGGTGTTGCCCGCGAGCATCTTGATCCACGCGTACTGCAGGCGGTTGGTGTCCTGGAACTCGTCGATCAGGATGTGGCGGAAGCGCCGCTGGTAGTGCTCGCGCACCGGGTCGTTGTCGCGCAGCAGTTCGTAGCTGCGCAGCATGAGCTCGCCGAAGTCGACCACGCCTTCGCGCTGGCATTGCTCTTCATAGAGGCGATAGAGCTCGACCTTCTTGCGGTCGTCGTCGCTGCGGACTTCGACAGCGTCGGGGCGCAGGCCGTCTTCCTTGGCGCCGGCGATGAACCATTGCGTCTGCTTGGCCGGGAAGCGCTCGTCGTCGACATTGAACTGCTTCATCAGGCGCTTGATGGCCGAGAGCTGGTCCTGCGTGTCGAGGATCTGGAAAGTCGACGGCAGGTTGGCCAGCTTCCAGTGCGCGCGCAGCAGGCGGTTGCACAGGCCGTGGAAAGTGCCGATCCACATGCCGCGCACATTGACGGGCAACATCGCCGTCAGGCGCGTCATCATTTCCTTGGCGGCCTTGTTGGTGAAGGTCACGGCGAGGATGCCGCCGGCGGAGACCTGCCCCGTCTGCAGCAGCCAGGCGATGCGGGTGGTGAGCACGCGCGTCTTGCCGGAGCCGGCGCCGGCCAGGATCAGCGCGTTGCCCTCAGGCAGAGTGACCGCGGCGAGTTGCTCCGCGTTCAGGTTCTGGAGCAGCGGCAGCGCTGGAGGGTGGGCGTCAGCCGCAGGATCGTGAAACAACATCCTGCGATTGTAGAAACCACTGCGTATGCGGGTTATATGAAGAATCGGAAGACCTGCCTTTGCGAGGCCGCGTAAAATCAATCACCGGGCCCAAGATTCTTGCGCCCGGTTTTTTGTGGGCGTTTCCTTTGCGAAACGCACCGCGAAAGCCGGCCGGACCAAGCGCTCATTCGTTTCTTTCAACGATCCCGGCCGCCGCCGGGCCGCCCCAAGGCGGCTCGAGCCTCCCCCTCGGGGGGTGGCGAAGCACACGCAGTGGCAAGCCGGGGGGCCATATTTACTGGAGCCTGGTCATGCAGATTTTCGATTACGACAACATTCTTCTCCTCCCACGCAAGTGCCGCGTGGAGAGCCGCTCCGAGTGCGACACCAGCGTGACGCTGGGCGAGCGCAGCTTCCGCCTGCCGGTGGTGCCCGCCAACATGAAGACGGTGGTCGACGAATCGATCTGCCTGTGGCTGGCGCAGAACGGCTACTTCTACGTGATGCACCGCTTCGACCTCGACAACGTGAAGTTCGTCAAGGACATGCAGGGCAAGGGCGTGTTCGCATCGATCTCGCTGGGCGTGAAGAAGGCCGACTACGACACCGTCGACCAGATGGTGGCGCAAGGCCTCGTGCCCGAGTACATCACTATCGACATCGCGCACGGCCACGCCGACAGCGTGAAGAACATGATCGGCTACCTCAGGCAAAAGCTGCCGAAGACCTTCGTGATTGCCGGCAACGTCGGCACGCCCGAAGCGGTGATCGACCTCGAGAACTGGGGCGCGGACGCGACCAAGGTCGGCATCGGCCCGGGCAAGGTCTGCATCACCAAGCTCAAGACCGGCTTCGGCACGGGCGGCTGGCAGCTGTCGGCGCTCAAGTGGTGCGCGCGCGTGGCGACCAAGCCGATCATTGCGGACGGCGGTATCCGCGACCATGGCGACATCGCCAAGAGCGTGCGCTTCGGCGCGTCGATGGTCATGATCGGCTCGCTGTTCGCGGGGCACGAGGAGTCGCCCGGCAAGACAGTCGAGGTCGATGGCGCGCTGTTCAAGGAGTACTACGGCTCCGCCAGCGACTTCAACAAGGGCGAGTACAAACACGTCGAGGGCAAGCGCATCCTCGAACCCATCAAGGGCAAGCTGGCCGACACGCTGGTCGAGATGGAGCAGGACGTGCAGAGCTCGATCAGCTACGCGGGCGGGCGCACGCTGCTGGACATCCGCAAGGTCAACTACGTCACCCTGGGCGGAGACAACGCGGGCGAACATCTGTTGATGTAAGCCCGGGCTCTGCCGGTCAGGCCTCGAACAACTGCACCGCGTGCCGGTGCAGCGCGTGGGCCGGATCGGCGAGCGCATCGACCACGCCGAAGTGGTCGAGCCCTGGAAGCACCTCGCACACCGGCACGGTGTTGCGCCCCCACGCCTCGCGGATCATCTCGTTGTGGCGGATGAACTCCTCGCTCTCCTCGCCGCCTGCAACTGCGTAGAGCTGCCCACGTTTCGGTGCTGGCCACAAGGCGGGGCTGGCGCGCAGGGCGTCCGCGTCGGTCAGCTTCAGTGTGTTTTCGAGGAACGGCGTGCGCTGCAGCGGGCGAAGGTCGTAGAGGCCCGAGATCGACAGCGCATTGCGCACGAGCTGCGCAGGCAGGTCGGAGGCGACCGCTTTCCAGTCGCAGGCCAACAGCGCCGCCGCCATGTGCCCACCAGCCGAATGGCCAGCGACGGTGATCCGCGACGGATTGCCGCCGTGGGCCGCGATGTGGCGCCATGTCCACTCGAGCGCGCGCACCATCTGCAGCAGGATGCCGGGCACCGTGACGGGCCGCTGCGGCGTGCCGGGACACAACGCGTAGTTCGGCTGGACCACGCAGATGCCGCGGTCATTGAACGCGGGCGCGATGAATGAATGGTCTTTCTTGTCCATGGCGCGCCAGTAGCCGCCGTGGATGAAAACCAGCACGGGGGCGTCGGGCACGGGTGCCGGGAAGATGTCGAGCGTTTCGTTCACGCCCTGGCCATATGGCACGTCGATCCGCGCGGGCAAGGCCTCGCGCACCGCGGCGGATTCACGTGCCCAGCGCTCGAAGTAGGCGGGGTGGTCCTTGACCCGTGCGAGGTTGTTGTACATGCCCTCCAGCCAGGCGGGATCGAACGAGGCCATGCGCTTTTTCTCCGTGTTTTGCGAGGCGCGCATCTTGGCACGCCAGCGTGCGCCGAGACGGAGTTTTGGTTAAAATTCGACCTGTGTTGGGGGGGTAGCTCAGCTGGGAGAGCGCCGCGTTCGCAATGCGGAGGTCGGGAGTTCGATCCTCCTCCTCTCCACCAACCGACACAGAAAAGGCCTTGGCATCTGCCAGGGCCTTTTCTTTTTTCAAGCTCAGGTATCGAGTGTCAGATGCTGTCCATGCAGCGCCGAGGCCGCCAGCGACGCGAGGAAGCCAATGGTCTGCGCCGCGACCGAGGTGGACACCCAGTCGGCCGGGTTCGCATCGGGCATCGCCTGCCGGTTGGCTGGCGTGTCGAGCACGCTCGGAGCCACGCTGTTGATGTTGACGCCGTGCGGCGAAGCCTCGGCTGCCATGGCTTCCACCAGGCGCTGCAGCGCACTCTTCGAAGCGATGTACGCGGCCATGGCCGGCACGCCGCGTGCCGCGACCTTCGCCGTCACGGCGATGACGCTGCCGGCGCGGCGCGCGATCATCGAGGGCAGCACCGCCTGCGTCACAGCGACGAACGACCATGCGTTGAGATTCATCATCCGGTCCCAGCTCGCGCGCGTGAGCGCATGCGTCGCTTCGCCCATTTCGAATCCGCCTGCGATGTGGACCAGCGTGTCGATGCGGCCGAAGGACTTGAGCGCCTGCTCCGCGAGGGCGGCCATCTCGGAGGTGGAAGTCACGTCGCCCGCCAGCAGGAGATGCTGCGAGTTGTCGAGGCCCGGAAAGACTTCAGCAAGACGGCCCGCATGGTGGTCGACCAGCGCCAGGCGCGCGCCCTGGTCGATGAAATGCCGAGCCACGGCGCGGCCCAGTGCGCCAGCGGCGCCGGTGATCAAGACATGGGGTGTGGTGTTCGCATCGCTCATCGAAATTCTCCTGGTTAAAGGGCCCTGCCCTCTCGGGTGTGGCGAATCCTAACGCTGCGGCCACAAATTTTTTGGCCATGCAGAAATTCTGGGATATACTCGTGGTCTTGCCAGAAAACACCAAACGTTTTCAACGCAAGGGCTCTTAGCTCAGTTGGTAGAGCAGCGGACTCTTAATCCGTAGGTCGAGTGTTCGAGTCACTCAGGGCCCACCACCAACACCAAAAATAGCGCGTTCTTCGCGCTATTTTTTTGTCAAAGCCTCCTCACGGTCCACGCGAGGAGGCTTTTTCTTTGGCTCGCTGGCCACCCGATTGATGCACTGCCAGAGCTGCGTTGCAGAAGCACTGCGAACCCAACCCTCAAGTGCACACGTCAAACCTTCGAGGATGATTTCCCTTCTCATGCGGGAATATTTCACGATTTGTGCGCCACTTACAAGCTGCTCTGGACCCAACCTGCAAAAGGTCCCCATCCGGCATGGCATCTTGTACTGGCTGTCACGCAGCACAACAACAATGACACAGGGAAATCAACTTCGAAGCCATAAAGCTCGTTCAACCCGCTCAGGCGGGTATTTTTTTGTCCAGCCGCAGCCAAGGTCGACAACGATGTTCAGAGGCCACAGGATGCGGCCAAGCCCCGGGCCGCGCCTTCACGCGTGAGCTATATTTCCTCCCATGGAAAAGGCGTCCGACATAGGCAAACCCACCGTCCCCATCGACCTGATCGGGCCGGACCACTGGCCCCGCTCGAAACGCGGTTCGGGTCGTGCCACCAAGGTGATCCTCGCCATCGCGAGTGGCCTGGCGGCCGCCGGCCTGATCGCCTACCGCTTCTTCGGACGCTGAACACCGGCGCCTCACAGTTACAAAAGCCCGCCGCCTGGGAGACAGGCAGCGGGCTTTTTTCATGGACAAAGACCAGGGTCACGGCCCTGCCCTCACTGAAGCCGCGAGCCCTTGGGCAGCCGCTTCGCCAGCCACTCGTGCACATCCGCGCGGATGTTGCGTCCTTCGAGCAGGAAGTTCTCGTAGCGGCTCGGCACATAGGGCAGATAGACCAGCGGCATGCCCGCCTCCTCCGGCGTGCGCGCTGCCTTGCGGTTGTTGCAGACCCCGCATGCGCTCACGAGGTTGGTCCAGGTCCACGGACCTCCGCGGGATTCGGGCAGCACGTGTTCGCACTGCAGGTCGCTTTCGTGGAACACCTCGCCGCAGTAGGCGCAGGTGTGGCGGTCGCGGCGCAGCAGTTTGCTCTTGGTGACGCTCGGAATCACGTCGAAGAGGTTGATCTTCGACGCACCGCGCAGTGCAACGATCGGCGCCACGTCGATGCGCGACTGCACGCCGCGCGCCACGTTGAAGCCACCACGCAGCGTGGCGAGCGGCAGGCCGCCGTCTTCCCATGCGACCGAGCCGGTCGCGTAGTGCAACACCGCCTGCTCCAGCGAAATCCAGGCTTGCGGCGTGCCCTGAATATCGAGTTGCAGGACGTGAGGATGCATGTCTCGCCTCCTTTTGCGGCGATGGTTGTGATGAGGTCGAATGAAACGAGGTGGGGTGCACGAACGGGATCGAACCGTCGTCAGCGGGACCACAACCCGCGGCTCTGCCATTGAGCTACGCGCACCATGAAAACAAGGAAAAGGCGGCCGTCTACCATTCGCCGACTGCGCGAACGCGCTGGTCGGGGTCGAGTCCCTCCGGCAGCGGCTCGCGCCCCGCGGAGTCCGCCGTGCATTCGCCTGTGCGACGCGCATCGACGGCAATGCCGAACCTGCGGGCCAGGGCCATCACCATACGGCCGCGTGGCTGTGCCGGACGCACGGTGATCATCCGGATCGGGGTGTTGCGCTTGCGCATGGTGGCTCCTTGGTTGGTGTGACAGCTCGAACAAACAAAAATGGCCCCACGTGCACGACTCGAACGTGCAACCCCTTGCTTCGTAGGCAAGTGCTCTGATCCATTGAGCTAACGCGGGTCGAAAACAAAAAGTGTCCGGTTACGGGTTCCGGCGCCGCCCAATCTTTGCGGCCGGTTTCCGCGGGAGGGCCATCTGCACGGCCCGGTCCCGCTCGGGTTCGGTGTGGTTCGAAAAAAACGGTGGCCCGTTTTCCATTTCGGTTGTGTCCTCACGCGACGGACAGCGCGCTGGGCGCTGTCCCGTACGACGTCGCTGCACAGGAGTGATCGGTTCCTGCACATCCCGCCAGACCGTCTACGCGGTGGGCTCTGGCGGTGTGGTGAAGGCACACCCGAAATGGCAAACAAGCACGACAGACAAAACAAAAAGGCCCGGAACCTTGCGGTTTCCGGGCCTCTGCATGAGAGAGCTTGGAAGGTGTGCGCCTATGCGCAACCTCCACCCGGTAGCACCTGATCCTCGACTTTTCCGACGCGCAGGCTGGCTGCGGCTTTCGTGGAATACACGTGGCTCTGGTGCTGATTCAGTCGGACCGACGGCATGCTGTCGAAACCACCGCACGACCAGACGCGCACGAGCGATCGGCCCGAGGCGGGTCGAATGCTGGTGAGGTGCAAGGCGGTGTTCACGATGGTTCCTGAGTCAAAAATTGCCGCTGTCGGCTGTAAGGGGTTGGAAAAAAGGGACGGCCTGGGCCGCGAATGAAGGCAACTGTAAATAGTGTTTACGACGGCGTCAACAACCGGGACAATCTTTTCTTGTCTTGTTGTTGTTTTTGAACAGTGCCCAATATCACCGTCGCGCGCCGCCGCAATGCCCTTGCGTTGCACCGCCGCTTTCTCGAAGAGGCCGTCGCCGCGGGTCTGCCAGCCAAGGGGCTGGACCAGGCGTTTGCTAAGAAACTCGAAATCTCTCCGAGCATGTGGAGCCAGATCAAGAGCTCGCGGCCCATCGGCGACAACCTGGCACGGCAGATCGAACGGCATTGCAGCGTCGAGCCCGGCTGGCTCGACGAAGAAGACCGCCCCAGCGAAGTACCCGATGCTGCGGAAGAGCGCTTCATTGCGGCCGCGCGTAACGCATGGCGCACCGCCAATGCCAAAGGAAAGAAGGAGCTCGGCGGCTGGCTGAAGAAGCGCGCGCAGGACGCGGCGGGCAGCGAGCCCGCCCCCTAGGATGCTCAGCCCAGCTCGGGCGCGTTGCGCAGGATGGCTGCGCGCATGTCGTCTGGAATGGCGACGGCGCGATGGGTTTCGAGCGACGTGGTCACGAGCACCTGCTGCATCTGCATGCGCAGTTCGCCGGTCGCCGGATCGAAGCAGCGCACAAGCAGCGTCATCGAGCGCGACCCCAGCCGCTGCACGGTGAGGCCGAGCGCGACCTGGTCGCCCATGCGGCTCACCGCACGAAAGTCGGCTTCGAGCTTCACGGTGGGCAGGCCGATGCGCCGCACGGCCACCAGCCCGTGGTAGCTGAGCCCCAGGCCTTCGTTGACCCAGTCTTCGACGAGCCCGTTGAGCATCACGAAGTACTGCGGGTAGAAAACGATGCCCGCCGGGTCGCAGTCCGAGAAGCGGATCAGCCGCGCGCGGCGGAACTCGCTGCCCTGGGCCGGGAGATCGACAGGGGTGCCCACGCTCATGCTCAGCCCTCCTCGGCCGGCAGCTCGCCGCGCATCACGTGCACACGCAGCAGGCCCAGTTGGGTGTGCATCTGCTTGACGGTCTTCATGTCGAGCCCCGAGAACATCTCGAGGATCCATTGTTCGTGCTCGCTCGCCATCGTCTCGAAGGTGCGGCGCCCTGTCGGCGTGAGGCTCACGATCCACGCGCGGCGGTCGTCGGGGCTGGGCGCGCGCGCCACCATGCCTTCGCGCTCGAGTTCGTCCGTCAGGCCTGTGACGTTGCCGCCGGTCACCATCAGGTAGCGCGAGAGCACGCGCATCTTGAGCCCGTCCTTGTAGCGATGGAGCTGCGCCATGTAGTCGAAGCGCGCGAGCGAGATGCCGAAGCGCTCGCGCAGCCGGCGCCGGATCTCGGCCTCGATCTGCGTGGTGCTGGCCAGCATGCGCAGCCAGAGCTTGAGCATCGCGTGGTCCTCGTGGCCCGCGCGGGCTTCGTGGCCCAGTTCTTCCGCATCGCTCAGGACGGCGTGCGAGGCATCGTTGTCGCGCGTCATGTCACCTCTCCCCCTGAAACCGAGATCGACTGGCCGGTGACCGACGCAGCGCCCGCGCCGCACAGCCAGCGCACCGCATCGGCGACTTCGGCCGGCTGCACGATGCGCCGCTGCGGATTGACGCTGGAGAATTCGGCCAGCGCGTCGGCCTCGCTGCGCCCGGTCTTGCCGACCACGTTGGCGACGCTGTTGCGCAGGATGTCGGTGTCGGTGTAGCCCGGGCACACGGCATTCACCGTGATGCCCTTGCGCGCCACTTCGAGCGCCAGCGAACGCGTGAGCCCGACCACGCCATGCTTGGCCGCGGTGTAGGCCGCCACGTAGGCGTAGCCTTTCTGCCCCGCCGTGCTGGCGATGTTGACGATGCGGCCCCAGCCCGCATCGAGCATGTCGGGCAGCGCAGCCTGCGCGCACAGGAAGCTGCCGGTGAGGTTCACCGACAACATGCGCTGCCAGAGCTCGAACGAGGTCTTGAGGAAGGGCGCGCTCTCGGCGGCACCCGCGTTGTTGACGAGCACGGCGACAGGGCCGCGCGCCGCCCGGGCCTCCGCGAAGGCCGCCTGCACCGCCTCCGGATTCGCCACATCGGCAGCGGCCACGCCGTGACCGCTGCCCGCGAGCGAATCGGCCACACGCTTCAGCGCTTCACGGTCACGCCCCAGCAGCGTCAGAACGGCGCCTTCGGCGGCCAGGGTGCGCGCGATCTCGGCGCCGATGCCGCGCGCCGCGCCCGTGACGAGTGCATGGCGGCCGGTCAGTGAATTTGATTGCATACCTGAATGTTTTAGTTCTGAATCATTTTAGCGAAATGTACCGGCGAAACTGTCAGCGCATGAAACGGCCGAAAAGAAGGAGCGCGTTGCGTCTGCCGGGAGCCTCAGGCCCTCGCGGGCCGGCCGTCCCAGGTCTGCGGACTCACGCCACGCTCGCGCAGCTTGAACTTCTGTACCTTGCCGTTCTCGGTGCGCGGCAGGTCGGGCAGCACGTCGATGTAGCGCGGCACGGCGAAGTAAGGCAGCCGGCTTTCGCAGAAGCGCACGAGTTCGGCCGGGTCGATCGGCACGCCGTCGCGCGCCACCAGCGCGGCCATCACCTCGTCCTCGGCCAGTTCGGATTGCACCGGGTACACCGCGCACGAAGCCACGCCCGGATGGCTCAGCAGCACCTGCTCGACCTCGAACGATGAGATGTTCTCGCCGCGCCTGCGGATCGCGTCCTTGATGCGGTCGACGAAGCGAAAGGCGCCATCGGCGTCCTGCACCACGCGGTCGCCGGTGTGGAACCAGAGATTGCGCCAGGCCTCTACCGTCTTCTCCGGCATGTTGAAGTAGCCGCTCGCGAAGGCATGGGGCTCGTCCGCACGCAGCAGCAGTTCGCCGGCCTCGCCGGGTGGCAGTGCTGCATCGCCTTCGTCGGCCACGCGCGCCTGGAAACCCGGGCGCAGCCAACCCATGACACCGCCGCGCGGCGAATCCGGCGCGGTGGCGATGGCGAAATTGGTTTCGGTCGAGCCGTAGCCTTCGAGCAGTTGCACGCCGGTGCGCGCCTTGAACGCCGCACCCGCGGCGGACGGCACGCCCGGACCGAGGCCGATGCGCACCCGGTGATCGCGCTCGCCAGGCCCTTCGGGCTGCGCGAGCAGGATCGGCACCATCGCGCCCAGCAGGTAGACCACCGTCGCCCCGCTCGCGCGCATCGCCGGCCAGAAGCCCGAGGCCGAGAAGCGCGGCGCGAACACCACCTCTGCGCCCGTCAATGCAGCCTGCGCGAAGGTATTGAGCGCATTGATGTGAAAGAGCGGCAGTGTGGTGCACAGCACGTCGTCGGCGCCGACTCCGAGCACCTCCGCGCTGTTCACGCCCCACCAGAAATACTGCGCATGCGGGCAGACGACACCCTTGGCTGGCCCCGTCGTACCGGAGGTGTACAGAATCGCGAGCGGGTCGCCGGGTTGCACCGCTGCGGGCGCCAGCGCCTCACCGCCCTCGGGGTAAGGCGTTACGCGCACGCCCTGGGGCGCTTGCCAGCCGGCGGACTCCGCCTCGCCCACCACCCAGACCTCGCGCAACGCGGTGCGCGCCAGATCCGCCGTCGCGAGCCGCTCAAGAAAACCCGCCTCGATCACCAGCAGCTTCGCCTCGCTGTTTGCCAGGAAGTACTCGATCTGCGGCCCCATCGACGCGGTGTTGACCGGCACCATCGATGCGCCCAGCCAGCCAGCGCCGAAGAAGCTTTCGAGAAACTCGATGCGGTTGCCGCACATCACGGCGACGCGATCGCCGCGCACCACGCCGGCCGCGGCCAGCGCACTGGCGCGAACGGCTGCAGCCTGCGCAGCGTCGCGATGCGTCCACTCGTCGCCACCGATCCGAAGCAACGGACGCGAGCCGAACAGCCCGGCCTGCCGCTGCAGCATCGCCGGCAACGTGCGCTGCACGGGCGACACAGCCCGCGGGTCACTCGTCATCGTGCGTGCCTCCGCCGAGATAGGTCGCCTGCACACGCGGGTCGCTCGCCAGCTCCGCCGAAGCGCCCGAGAGCGCGATCTCGCCCGTCTCCAGCACATAGCCTTCGTCCGAGCTTTCGAGCGCCGCACGCGCGTTCTGCTCGACCAGCAGGATCGAGACACCGTCTTCGCGCAGCTTGCGCACGATGGTGAGGATGTCGCGCACGATCAGCGGCGCGAGGCCCAGGCTCGGCTCGTCGAGCATCAGCAGACGCGGCGCCGACATCAGCGCGCGCCCTACCGCCAGCATCTGCCGCTCGCCGCCCGAGAGCGTGTCGGCGCGCTGCGAACGCCGTTCGGCCAACCGCGGAAAGCGGTCGTACACCGACTGCAGCCGCTTCTTCATCGCATCGCCGCGCAGCCGCTTGGCATAGGCGCCGAGCTGCAGGTTGTCGAGCACGGTAAGTTCGCCGAACAGCTCGCGCTTCTCGGGCACGAGGCACAGACCGCGCTCCACGCGCGCTTCCACGTCGAGCCCCTGCAGGTCTTCGCCCTCGAAGCGCAGCGTGCCCTTGCAAGGCAGCAAACCCATCGCCGCGGCCAGCAGCGTGGTCTTGCCTGCGCCATTCGGGCCGATCACCGAAATGATCTGGCCCGGTTGCAGGTCGAGCGACACGCCGCGCACCGCCTCAACCTGCCCGTACGACACGTGCAGATCGCCAATCTCCAGCATCGCGGTCATACAACGCTCCCCAGGTAAGCCGCCTGCACGCGCTCGTCGGCGCGTACCGCGGACGGCACGCCCTCCACGAGCTTGGAGCCGAAGTTCATCACCACCAAGCGATCCACCAGTTTCATCACGAAGTCCATGTCGTGTTCGACGATGAGGATGGTCACGCCCTCCTCGCGCAGCTTGCGCAGCAGTTCGCCGAGCGCCATCTTTTCCTTGCGGCGCAGGCCGGCGGCGGGCTCGTCGAGCACCAGCAGCACCGGGTCGGCGGCCAGCGCTCGCGCGATTTCCAGAATGCGCTGCGTGCCCAGCGGCAGGCTGCCCGCGAGTTCGTGCGCGCGGTCGCCCAAGCCGATACGGTCGAGCTGCCGCTGCGCCTCCTGCAGGATCTGGCTTTCCTCCATGCGATCGAGCCGCAGCCCCGCCTTCAGGATGCCCGAGCGCGTGCGCGAATGCGCACCCAGCGCCACGTTGTCGAGCAGGCTCATGTGCGGGCGCAGCTTCACGTGCTGGAAGGTGCGCGCCAGCCCCAGCCGCGCCACCTCGCGCTGTGGCTTGCCGGCGATGTCGTGCGCCAGGAAGCGCACCTGGCCCGCGCTCATCGGCAGCGTGCAGGTCAGCAGGTTGAACATGGTCGACTTGCCCGCGCCGTTGGGCCCGATCAGCCCGACGATCTCGCCGGCCTTCACGTCGAAGCTCACGTCGTTGACGGCCACCAGCCCGCCGAAGCGCTTGACCGCACCATTCACCGACAGCACCTGCGAGCCGCGCTCGGGCAGCGTGCGGTGAGGCAAGGGATCGACCGGCGGGGCCTCGTGGCGCGAAGGCTCCTGCGAGCCGCCGCGCCGGTGCGTCCAGCGGCGCAGCAGGCCCATCACGCCGCCGCGCGCGAAGTGCAGCAGCAGGATGAAGAGCGCGGCGAAGGCCACGGCCTCGAGCTGGCCGGCGCGCTGCGTGAGCATCGGCAATACGTCCTGCAGGCCGTTCTTCAGCACCAGCACCAGCGCAGCGCCCACCAGCGCGCCCGCCAGCTGGCCGAGCCCGCCGGCCACGGCCATCAGCAGGTACTCGATGCTCGCGCGCACGTCGAAGGGCGACGGGCTCACGAAGCGGTTCATGTGCGCGTAGAGCCAGCCCGCCAGTCCCGCGAACAGAGCAGCAGTGACGAACAGCGACAGCCGCACGCGGTAGGCATCCGCCCCCACGCTCGCCAGCAGCGTGGCACCGCCGCGAAGCCCGCGAATCGCGCGCCCCGGCCGCGACTGCAGCAGGTTGTGGCTGAACAGGCAGGCCAGCCCGACCACCACCCAGATCAGGTAGTACATCGAACGCGGATCGGCCAGCGACCAGCCCGCGACCTGCAGCGGTGGAATGTTCGACAGGCCCGTGTGCCGCCCAAGCGCATCGACATTGCCGAACAGCATTGCGATCGACAGTCCCCAGGCGATGGTGCTGAGCGGCAGGAAGTGCCCGCCAAGGCGCAGCGTGAGCATGCCGATGGCCAGCGCCGAGAGGCCGGTGAGCAGCAGCGCGAACAGCAGCCCGATCCATGGCGACATGCCCTGTGTGGTCGTGAGCCATGCCGTGGCGTAGGCCGCGATGCCCACGAAGGCCGCCTGCCCGAATGAGGTCGCGCCGCCCACGCCGGTGAGCAGCACGAGGCCCAGCGCCACCAGCGCGCCGATGCCGATGTCGTTGAGCAGCGAGACCGTGAAGCTCCCCGCTACCACCGGTACCAGGGCCAGCACGACCACCACCGCGGCGATCCACGTCATGCGTTTGCGGTTGGCGCTCATTGGTCCACCTCGTCTTCTTCCTCTTCGGCATGCGTGGCCATGAAGGACCGCAGCATGAGCACCGGGATCAGCAGGCTGAACACGATCACGTCCTTCAGCGCACCGCTCCAGAACGAGGCGAAGCTTTCCACCACGCCGACTGCGAGTGCGCCCACCGCAGTCATCGGGTAGCTCACGAGCCCGCCGATGATCGCGGCCACGAAGGCCTTCAAGCCGATGATGAAACCCGAGTCGTAGTACATGGTCGTCACCGGCGCAATCAACACGCCGATCAGCCCCGCCAGCAGCGAGGCGCACCCATAGGCCAGCAGTGCGGTGCGCACCGGCCGGATGCCGACCAGCCGCGCGCCCACGCGGTTGACCGCCGTGGCGCGCAGCGCCTTGCCGGCCACCGTGCGCTCGAACACCAGGAAGAACAGCCCGCTCAGCACGATGGCCGCGCCCACCATCAGCACCACCTGGCCGCTGACCGTGAAGCCGTCGCCCAGCGTGAACATGGCGCTGGTCAGTGGCGTGGTGCGCGAGCCTTCAGGCCCGAAGAACAGCAGGCCCAGGCCCGACAACAGGAAGTGCAGCGCCAGCGACACGATCAGCAGCACCAGCACCGAGGCGTCGGCGATGGGCTGGAACACCACGCGCGCCAGCAGCGGCGCGATGGGCACCACCAGCAGCACGGCCACCGCGATGTGCACCGCGACCGGCACACCGGGCCGTGCCGCGAGCCACGCGAGCACGCAGGGAATCGCGGGCAGCACGCCCCACATCAGCACCGCCTTGGGAACGCGTGCGGCCTCGCCGCGCCGCAGCAGGCTGCCGATTTCCGTTGCCAGCGCCAGGGCAGCGAGCACGGCGACCATACCGATGGTCGGCGGGACGCGGCCGGTTTCGAAGGCCGCGAGCGACAGCGCCGCAAAGGCCGCGATGTCGCCGAAGGGCACGAACACCACGCGCGTGACGGAAAAGATCAACACCAGCCCCAGGCCGGCCAGCAGGTAGACGGCACCGTTGGCCAAGCCGTCGGTGAGGAGGATGAGCGCCACGTCCCAGGTCATCGCGCAGCCCTCCGGAAAATCAAAGGCGAGCGGTTCAAGGTGCGAGCTTCCATTGGCCGTTGTCGAGCTTGACGATCACGCGGGCGCGTTCGTCCACGCCGTAGAGGCTGCCGGGCTTGAAGGTGTAGACGCCGTGCGTGCCCACCACTTCCTTCGTGCTGAAGATGGCGTCGCGCAGCGCCACGCGGAACTCGGGCGTGCCCGGCTCGGCCTTCTTCATGGCGCGCGATGCGGCGTCCGCAAACACCAGCCAGCCGTCGAACGAATAGGCCGAATAGGCGTCGCCGGTCGGCGCGTTGTTCGCCTTCTGGAACACGGCCCGAAACTCGGTCGCGATCTTCTTGGTCGGGTAGTTGTCGGGCAGTTGCTCGGCCACGATCACCGGGCCGGTGGGCATCAGCGCGTTCTGGCCGGCCGCGCCGACCACGCGCACGAAGTCGGGGTTGATCAAGCCGTGCTGGCCGTACACGCCACCCTTGAAGCCGCGCTCCTGCAATGCGAGGAACGGCAGTGCGCCCGGCGTGCCGGCGCCGCCGGTCATCACCGCGTCGGGCCGCAGCGCCACGATCTTCAGCACCTGCCCCGTCACCGACGCGTCGGCGCGCGCATAGCGCTCGTTGCTCACCACCTTGATGCCGGCCTCGGGCGCGGCCTTCATCAGCGCGTTGTAGACCAGGTCGCCCCAGGCATCGGAGAAGCCGATGTAGCCCACCGTCTTCACGTTGTTGCGCTTCATGCGCTCGACCACGGCGTCGATCATCAATTGCGTGGGCTGGGCCACGGTCATGACCCAGGGGTTTTCGTTCGGGTCGAGCAAGATCGGCGTGAGGCCGATCATCGGCGTCTCCGCTTCCTTGCCAACCTGCGCCATCGCGATGGCGGCGGGCACGCCCGAGGTGCCCATGAGCACGTCGACCTTGTCCTCCTCGATCAGCTTGCGCGCGTTGCGCCCGGCCGTGGTCGGGTCGGAGCCGTCGTCCAGCACGATGAGCTGAACCTTGCGGCCGTTCACTTCGGGCTTGTACGCCAGCGCGGCCTGCATGCCCTTGGCATAAGGCACGCCCAGCGAGGAATTCGGCCCTGAGAGCGACACGCTGAGACCGACCTTGAGGTCGGCCGCCAGCGCGCCCCCAACACCACAGGCGATCAGCGTCGCGGCGAGCGCACCGCGCGTCAAGGTCTGCATCAGGCTCTTCATGTCGTAGCTCCGGTGAGGATGGTTGGAATGGACAGGTAACTCAGATGAACAACTGGACGGCCGGCAACGCACGCGTGGCGTTGAGCAGGTCAATGCGTTTCTCGCGGATGCGCCAGCCGGCCGGCGTGCGAACGAGGTGATGGCGCGCGGTGCCGCTCAGAAGGATCTGGGATTCGCCTCGCGCTTCGACGTACAGGAATGGCGTGCGCAGGCGCGTTTCATCGGCGTTCTCGTGCTCGATGCGCGAGGGCTGCAGCACGTGCTGGCTGTGGCTGGCCGGATGCTGCGAATGCGCGCGCGGGTTCTTGAGGCGCTCCACGCGCAGCTGCAGCAGCAGCCGGTCTTCGTAGGCCAGCGAGTTGTGCGAGAACGGATCGGCCTGCGCAGCGCCGAGCAGCGGCACCCAGTAGTGGCCGTCATCGGCAAAGAGCGCCAGCCAGTCGTCGAAGCGCCGCTCGTCGAGCAGGGCCGCTTCGTGGGCGGCAAAATCGCGCAGGTCGGTCATGGCGCGGCCTCCACGGCCATCGACTTCGCCCAGGCGCGGAACTGATTGCGCATGAGCAGCTCGTTGGTGCCGTTGGTGGTGATGGTCGACTGCGCGAGCTCGGCCACATCGAAGTTGCGGTGCAGGCTCACCCATTCGTTGCCGCCCGCGCGCAGGCCCTGCTGGATGCTCTCGAACAGGTGCACGTCGTCGTGTGCCACCACCGACATCGGTGAGAACACGAGCCGGTTGTAGCTCATGGCGCGCTCGAACAGCAGCGCGGGTGCGCCGGCCGCGCGGAAGCTCCACGCCTCGATCAGCGTGCGGTCAGCGGCCAGCGGACGGATCACGCGGATGGCCTGCGGCGAGCCCTTGACCGACAGGCTCGGATAAAGAACGGAGTTCTGCGGCGATCGCTGCAGAATTTCGGTGGCGCGCCCAATGCCGTGCGCCGCCTGCATCGCGGCCTCGTACTCCGGCAGCTGCGCATAGTTGGAGTGGATGCTGAAGTTCACGCCCAGCACGCTGTGCCCGTTGGCGAACACGCGCCCGCCCATCTTGTCGAAGAACTCGTAGCCCGAGCCGAAGGGCAGGATCTGCTCCATCGCCATGGGCTTGGGGTCGGTGGGCGCATGGCCTTCCCACAGCGCTTCGGCCGCCTTGGTGGCCGACTCGTGCGTGGACATCGGGTGCACCGTGTCGTTGATGTTCTCGAGGTACATCTTCCAGTTGCAATGGACGATGTTGCGCAGCACGCCGCCGCCCACGGTGAGCTTGCCCTCGAGCGAGCGGTCGACCATGTTGTCGATGGCACCCAGCACCTCGCCGAAGTAGTCCTCGAACGATGGCCCCGTTTCGGAGAGGCGCACGAACACGAAGTCGCGGTACACCTTCACGTGCCTCACCACCGACAGCCCTTGCCCCGACTCGCACGCCTTGAGCTGCGTGCCCTCGTAGCCGTTCTTCAACGGTACGCCGAGCGGCGCGCCGTCGAGCTTGTAGGTCCACGCGTGATACGGGCAGCGGAAGAAACGGCCGGTGTTGCCGCTCTCGTCCGTCACCAGTTGCGTGCCCTTGTGGGCGCAGCGGTTGTAGAGCACGTGCACCGCGCCGTCGGGCTGCCGCACCATCAGCAGCGGCCGGCCCGCGATGTCCTGCGCCACGAAGTCGCCGGGCTCGGGCACCTGGCTCGCATGGCCGAGGAAGACCCAGGTGTTCGCGAACAGGCGCTCCTGCTCGAGCGCGAAGATCTCCTCGCTCAGGTACAGGTCGCGGTGCACGCGGTCGTGCTGCACGAGGGCGGCGACGCGTTCGGGATGATGGCGGTAACTGGTCATCGACGTGGGCCCGGGTCTTTTTTCAGGGAACCAGCTTCCACTGCCCCTTGTTCATCTGCACGATCACCACGCCGCGCCGGTCGGAGCCATAGCTATCGCCGGGCTTGAAGGTGTAGATGCCGTGCGTACCCACCAGCTCCTTGGTGCTCACGATGGCGTCGCGCAGGGCGGTGCGGTATTGCGGTGTGCCGGGCTCGCCCTTGGCGCGCGAGGCGGCATCGGCCAGCAGCAGGTAGGCGTCGTAGGTGTAGGACGAGAAGGCGTCGGTCGGCGCCGCGCCGTTCACCTTCTGGTAGGCGTTGCGAAAGCCCATCGACACCTTCTTGATCGGGTTGCTGTCGGGCAACTGGTCGGCCACCAGCACCGGGCCGCTGGGCACCTGCAGGCCTTCGATGGAGGCGCCGCCCACGCGCACGAAGTCGGCGTTGATGAGGCCGTGCGTGCCATAGATCTTTCCCTTGTAGCCACGCTCGGCCAGTGCGATGTAGGGCAACGCACCGGGCGTGCCGGAGTTGCCCGCGAACACCGCGTCGGGCCGGGCCGCGACGATCTTCAGCACCTGCCCGGCCACCGAGGAATCGCTGCGCGCATAACGCTCGTTGGCCACCACCTTGATGCCGGCGGCATCGGCGCTCTTCACGAGCGAGTCGTAGGCCAGGTCGCCCAGTGCGTCCGAGAAGCCGATGAAGGCGACCGTCTTCACGCCAGACTTCTGCATGCGGTCGACCACGCCCGCGACCATGAGCGGGAATGGCTGCGACACCGTCACCGTCCACGCGCCCTCGGGGCCGGCGATGGTCACCGGCGTGGGCGAGATCAGCGGGGTGTTGAGTTCCTTGGCCACCGCGGCGATGGCCATGGCGCCGGGCACGCCCGAGGTGCCGATGAGCACGTCTACCTTGTCTTCGGTCACGAGCTTGCGCGCGTTGCGTCCGGCAGTCGTAGGGTCCGAAGCATCGTCGAGCACGATCAGCTGGACCTTGCGGGCGGCGATTTCGGGGTGCTCGGCAATGGCGGCGCGGATGCCCTTCTCGTAAGGAATTCCGAGCGCTGCCACGGGGCCCGAGAGCGAGCTGATGAAGCCGATCTTCAGATCGGCTGCGGTGGCTTGCACGGTTGCCAAAGTGAGCGCGGTGGCGCCGAGGATGTGAGTCAGTTTGTTCTTCATCTCAGGTTTCCAATGCTGGGTGCTCTTGTTTCAGAGGTGCTTTGGGGGCACGGCTTTCGGGGTGCGTGCACAGGGCATCGGGTGCTCCCCGCAGCGAAATAAAGGAGGAGGCCGCAGGCCGGGGGACATTCGCGGAGCAAGGCACCCCGTCGGCGTGAGCACGCCCCGAACAATGCCCCCCGCGCATCGAAGTGCGAAAACAGCGCGTCATCTCAAGGCACCAGCTTCCACTGCCCCTTTTCAAGCTTCACGACAACGCGCGAGCGATCGTCCGACCCATATCGGTCTGTCGGCTTGAAGTTGTAGACAGAGTGCGTACCCACCAGCTCCTTGGTGCTCACGATGGCATCGCGCAGCGCCAGGCGGAACTGCGGCGTGCCCGGCTCGGCCTTGCTCGCCAGCGCGCGTTGCGCCGCATCGAGGTAGATCAGCCAGGCGTCGAAGCTGTAGGCCGAGAAGGTATCGGTCGGCGCCGCGCCGTTGGCCTTCTGGTAGGCGGCGCGGAAGTCCATCGCGGTCTTCTTCATCGGATTGCTGTCGGGCAGCTGCTCGGCCACCACGACCGGGCCCGTAGGCGCCAGCAGGCCTTCGACCGACGGACCGCCGACACGGATGAAGTCGGGGTTGATCAGCGAGTGCATGCCGTAGATCTTTCCCTTGTAGCCGCGCTCGGTCAGTGCAAGGTAGGGCAACGCGCCGGGCGTGCCCGAGGCACCGGTAATGACCGCATCAGGCCGCAGCGCCACGATCTTCAGCACCTGCCCGGCCACCGAGGAATCGCTGCGCGCATAACGCTCGTTCGACACCACCTTGATGCCGGCCGTGGGCGCCGACTTCATGAGCGCGTCGTAGACCAGGTCGCCCCAGGCGTCGGAGTAGCCGATGTAGGCCACCGTCTTCACGCCGGCCTGCTTCATCTTCTCGACCATCGCGCCCATCATCAACGGTGCGGGCTGCGGCAGCGTCACCATCCAGGCGCCGTCCTCGCCGGCCAGGTCGGCATTGGCGATGGAGATCAGCGGTGTCTTCGTCTCGCGCGCCACGCCGGCAATGGCCAGCGAGCCGGGTGCGCCGGCCGTCCCGATGATGACGTCGACCTTGTCTTCCTCGATCAGCTTGCGCGCATTGCGCGCGGCCGTGGACGGGTCGGACGCATCGTCGAGCTGGATCACCTGCACCTTGCGGCCACCGACTTCCGACTTGTAGGCCAGCGCGGCCTTCATGCCCTTGTCGTAGGGAATGCCGAGCGACGACACCGGTCCCGACATCGAGGTGATGAAACCGACCTTGAGATCGGCGGCCCATGCGCCCGCGGCGCTCAGGGCACCGAGGCCCGTAGCGATGGCCGCAAGCGTGCGAATTCGGTTCAGGACTTTCATGGCGATGCTCCAGAGGTTGTCAAAGGGACGACGAAAAGGAAAACGAGGCTGCGATGCCACTTCGCGGAACACCGCGGAACCGGCTTTGCCGGGCCGCTGGTGTTGCCCCCTGGAAGGGGGTTGGCGTAGCGACACGAAGTGCGCGAAGACTGGGGGTCATTTCAAAGTGCCAGGCTGCCGACGCTGGTACCGCCGCACACGTACAGCACCTGGCCGGTGACGAAGCTGTTGTCGGCATCGGCAAAGAAGCGCACGGCGCGTGCCACGTCGGCCGATTCGCCGAGGCGCCTGACGGGCACCGAGGCAGCGAGCGCGCGTTCCTTCTCGCTGCCGGCCTCGACCACGTCGTAGAACATGTCGGTGCGGATCGGCCCGGGGGCCACCACGTTCACCGTGATGCCGTCCGCAGCAAGTTCCAGCGCCCAGGTGCGCGCCATGCCCAGCATGCCGGCCTTGGTGGCCGAGTAGCTGGTTCGCGTGGCCAGGCCCAGCGCGGCGCGCGACGACAGCAGCACCACGCGGCCGAAGCGCTGTGCGCGCATCGCGGGCAGCGCGGCTTGCACGAACTGGATCGCACAGCCCAGGTGCAGGTCGACCAGCGCATCGAGGTCGTCGAGCTTCACGTCGGGCAGCAGCGCGGCGCGGATGACGCCGGCGTTGTGGACGATGGTGGTCGGCGCAAAGCGTTCGACCAGTTCACGCACCGCTTCGCCCGTGGCGGCGCGGTCGCTCAGGTCGACCTCGAGGCTGTGCAGCTTCGGATGGTCGATCTCGGCCTTGCGGCGCGCCAGCGACACCACCTCGTAGCCCTGCGCGAGCAGGTCCTCGCAGATGGCCTTGCCGATGCCGGCGCTGCCGCCGGTGACGGCCGCGACCTTGGGTGCGGCGCTGCTCATGCCCGGCCTCCGCGTCTTGCTCCTTCTCCCGCGCGCGGGAGAGGGTTGGGGTGAGGGTGCGCGCAAGGCGAAGAACCCTCATCCCCCGCCTTCTCCCGCGAGCGGGAGAAGGAGCCAAAGCCAATGCGGGAACAGCGAGTCATAGCGAAGCTCCCACCAATGCCAGCACGCGCAGCGGACTGCCGCTGCCCTTCTCGATCTTCAGCGGCGGGCAGATCAGCACCGCGCCCGCCGGCGGCAGCAGGTCGAGGTTGCTCAGGCACTGCAGCCCGTAGCGCCCCGCGCCGTGCATGTAGTAGTGGCACGGGTACGGCGGGCGCAGGTGATAGCCCTGCCCGGCATCGGTGCCGATGGCTTCGGAGCCGAAGCCCAGCACGTCGCGCTGCTCGATCAGGAAGCGCACAGCCTCGGTGCTCGGGCCGGGCGTGTGCTGGCCCGTTTCGTCGAAGTTCTGATACGCCTCAGGGTCGCTGCGCTTGGACCAGTCGGTGCGCATCAGCACCCAAGCGCCCTTCGGGATGCGGCCGTGCGCCGCCTCGTAGGCCTCGATGTCCTCCAGGGTCAGCAGGTAGTCGGGGTCGTCCTTGACCTGCGGCGAACAGTCGATCACGCAGGCCGGCGCCACGAAGTGCTGCACCGGGATCGTGTCGACCGAGTTGTTCGGCAGGTCGCGGCCCGAGATCCAGTGGATCGGCGCGTCGAAGTGCGTGCCGGTGTGCTCGCCGCAGGAGAAATTGTTCCAGTACCAGCCCGGGCCGCGCTCGTCGTACTTCGACACTTCCTCGATGCGGAAAGGCCAGCACTGCCCCATCTCGGGCGGCAGCGCGATCTGCGGAAACTCGGGCGTGAGCGTCTGCGTGAGGTCGATCACGCGGATGCGGCCGCTGGCCATCGCGGTCACGAGGCTGCCGAGGATTTCGGCGGCGGACATCAGTTCGGTTGTAGTGGTCATCGTGGGGTTCCTTTGCTCAACCGCCTGCGGCCAGCTCGCGTTCCAGCACCTTGGGGTTATCGCGCCAGCGCTCCAGCCACTCCTGCGCCACGTCGCCTGGGTAGACGTCTTCCACGCCGTCGCGCAGCGCCTTCACGATGGCGTTGGCCAATGCGGTGGGCGCCAGCTTGGGCGGCGGCGTGTGCTGGTTCCATTCATCGTCGAGGGGGCCGGGGAACACGTTGATCACGCGGATGCCCGCGGGGCGCATTTCGGCGCGCAGGCATTGCGCGAGCGAATGCGCAGCAGCCTTCGAGGCGCTGAAGGTGCCGTGCGGCGGGAAGTTGCTGAGCGCGTAGATCGACAGCAGGTTGACCCAAGCCGTCGCACCCGTTTCGCCATCGGCCGAGCGGCCCTTGAGCGCGGGGCCGAACTCCTGCGCCAAGCGCAGCAGGCCGAAGTAGTTGATGTCCATTTCGGCCTTGGCCACGTCGGTGCCGCGGCGCGCGCCGATGCCGAAGGTGCGATGCACTTCGGCGTTGTTGATCACGATGTCGACCTTGCCGCCGATGGAGCCCGCGAGCTCGGTCACCTGGCGGCCGTTGGTCAGGTCCAGTGGGACCAGCGTGACCTGCGGCAGCGCCGAGATATCGTCGAGCCCGTCGCCCATCTTCTTCCAGGGCTCGGCATGGCCGACCCAGACGATATCGGCCCCGGCCTTCACAAGCGCACGCACGATGGCCTGTCCGGTCTCGGTCTTGCCGTCGGTCACCAGCGCCTTGCGGAACTTGGGGTCGCTGGTCATTTCTCGCAGCATCTTGTCGTCGGCCATGTGGGCACTCCCTTCATTCGGAAAACCAATGAGAACGGCTTGTCCGGCGCGGTCGAGCCAGGCGCCGACACGCACGCGCTGAGGTGCGTCGCCGACTTCGCCATGCAGGTGGACCATGAGCGTCGGGCCGGCATCGAGGTGCACCAGGCCCAGCCGCCAGGGCAGCCGCTCGCGGAAGAACAGGTCGTTGCTGTGGTGCAGCGTGGTGCTGCCGAGCAGCTCGCCCTCGCCGCTCTGCTGGCGCCAGCGCAGCGCGGCCGACAGGCACTTGTGGCAGACCTCGCGCGGCGGGTACTGCACCGTGCCGCAGTCCTCGCAGGTCTGCAGCTCGAAGCGGCCTTCGGCAGCGGCCGCCGTAAGGCCGAGCGCCACGCGACCGCGCGCGCCGGGCGGCAGGTTCATCTGCCGGGTGCGCAGCACCGGGTTCTTGCGCGGCGGGCGCATCATCGGCATGGTCATGCGGGTCTTCCGAGGATGACCGCGCCCGTACAGAGGCAGCGGTCATAGGTCACCATGCCGAAGCCGGCAACGAGGCCGAGTTGCGCGTTGGGCACCGTGCGTTTGTCGGCTTGATCAGTCAACTGCCGGATCGCCTCGACCATGCCGAGAAAGCCGCCCGCCGCGCCGGCTTGCCCGGCCGAGAGTTGCCCGCCGCTCGTGTTGTTCGGAAAGCTGCCGTCAAAGGTCATGGTGTGCGACTGCACGAAGGCCGAGCCTTCGCCTTTCTCGCAGAAGCCCAGGTCCTCGAACTGCATCATCACGATGACCGGGTAGTCGTCGTAGGTCTGCACGAAGTCGAGTTCGGCTGGCCGGATGCCGGCCTGCGCATAGAGGTCATCACGGTCCTTGCGCCAGCCGCCCTGCACCATCACCGGGTCTTCGGCATAGGCGTTGTGGCGCTCGATGGCGCCGCGGATCACGACGTGTGCCAGGCCCAGGTCGCGTGCGCGCTCCTCGCTCATCACGAGGAAGGCGTCTGCGCCGGCGCAGGGCATCACGCAGTCGAACAGGTGGATCGGGTCGGAGATGGGGCGCGCGGCCATGTACTCGTCGAGCGTCAGCGCCTTCTTGAACATCGCGTTCGGGTTGCCCAGCGCGTTGGTGCGCTGGTCCACGCAGATGCGGCCGAAGTCTTCGCGCTTCGCGCCGTAGGTGCGCATGTAGTTGGCAGTGATGAACGCGAAGATCGAGTTCGGTCCACCCGAGCCGTAGGGGTAGCTCGCGTCGCGCGCGAAGTTGCTGAAGCTGCCGAGCGTCTGGCGGAAGGAGTCGACGTGGTTGGTGTCGGCGCCCACGCAGGCCACGATGTCGGCATCGCCCGCCTGCACCGCCCGCGCGGCGCGGCGCAGGCACATCACGCCCGAAGCGCCGCCGGTGGGCACGTGGTCGAGCCAGCGCGGCGACAGGCCCAGGTGCTGCGTGACGCCCACGGCCGTGTCGGGCGCGAGCGAGAAGCTGCTGAGGCACAGGCCGTCGATCTGCTCCTTGGCCACGCCGCTGGCCTGGACCAGCGCCTCGACGGCCTGGCCGATGAACCAGTGCGCGGTGCGCGTGGAGTAGCGCACGTAAGGCACGGTGACGGGCACCGCGACCGCGACGCCTTCGTAGGAAAGCCGTCGCTTCATCATGCTTGCCTCTTCTTCATGGCACGTGTGTCGATGCAGTGGCCCTGCCCCGGCAACGACTGCGCCATCTCGCGCAATTGCCCGCGCTGGATCTTCTGCGACGGCGTGAGCGGCAGGGCATCAACGAATGCCACGTAGCCGGGCGCCTTGTAGTACGCCAGCTGGTCCAGTGCATGCGCGACGATGCTGGCTGCGATCTGTTCACGCTGCGATGCGTCGGCGCCTTCGCGCATCACGATGCAGGCCAGCACCTCGTCGCCGCGCACCGCATCGGGTGTGGCGGCCACGGCCGAGGTCTTCACGGCCGGATGCTGGTTGAGCACGCTCTCCACTTCAACCGCGGAGATGTTCTCGCCGCTGCGGCGGATCACGTTCTTCTTGCGGTCGACGAAGAAAAAGTTGCCTTCGGGGTCGCGCCGCACCAGGTCGCCGGTGTGGAACCAGCCGTCGGCCCAGGCTTCGCGCGTGGCTTCCTCGTCTTTCAGGTAGCCGGAGAAGAAGTAGCGTTTCGGGTCGTCGCCGGCCGAACGCACGAGCAGCTCGCCGGGCGCATCGACCCCGACATCGTTGCCGTCTTCGCCCACGAGGCGGATCTGCACGAAGTCTTCCTGCCGCCCGAAGCAGCTGGTGCCGACGAGGCGCGGTTCGCGGTTGGCCATGATGCAGGCGGCCGCGCCGGTCTCGGTCATGGCCCAGGCCTCGACCAGCGGGAAGCCGAAACGTTCTTCGAAGGGCGCGTGGTTCTTGCGGTCGACGCCAGCGCCGAAGCCCCAGCGGATGGCGTGGTCGCGGTCAGCCGGCGAGGTGGGCGCGGACAGGAGCATGGCCGGCATCACGCCGAGGTAATGCACGATGGTCGCGCCGCTTTCGCGCGCGCTGGCCAGCCAGGTCTTCGGATGGAAGCGGTCCAGCTGCACCAGGCAGCCGCCCGCCACCAGCACCACCATGGTGGAGAACGCCATCGCGTTCATGTGGTTGAGAGGCAGCGGCGTGATGACGCGCTCGGCGTCGGGCCGGATGCTGCAGACCCCGTCGAGCGCGGCGTACCACTCGCCGGCACGCAGGAAGTAGGCATTGCTCAGGATGCAGCCCTTGGGTCGCCCCGTCGTGCCCGAGGTGTAGAGCAGGCCGCACTCGGTATCGATGCCGATGGGCTCATGGGCGCACGGTGCAACTGTCTTCGCGCTTGGCACCGCGTCGTCGGGCCCCATCGTCTCGAAGGCCACGCCGGCCTGCGCAGCCGCAGCGCGCAGGTCACCGGCACGCTCGGGCAGCGTCACGGCCAGGCCGATTTCGCTGTGGCCGATCAGGTAGACCAGTTCGGCCGAACGCATCTCGGCGTTGATCGGCACCACGCTCACGCCCAGGGCGTTCAACGCGAGCCAGTGGAAGATGAATGCCGGCCGGTTCTCCAGCAGCAGGCCGACCCGGTGGCCGTGCCCATAGCCGGCTTGCGCGTAGGCCGCGCGCAGGCGCTCGACCTGTTCGGCGGCTTCGCCCCAGCGGATCGCGCCGGGCGCGATGCCATAGGCGGCGGCCGTCACCGATTCGGTGAACAGGAACTCGGCCTGCGGCGTGCGCGCCGCGGTGGCCGCGAAGACTTGATGGACGGTCGCGTATGTCATCGCGTCCCTAGATGAAAAGCTGCACGGCCGGCAGCGCCGCGTCGCAGTTGAGCAGGTTGACGCGCTTGAGCATCATGCGCAGCGCGCCGTCCTGCACCGTGAGGTGGTGGAAGAAGGTGCCGACGTAGAACTGCAGTTCGTCGCCCTGCGACTCCGTGTAGTGGAACGCAGTGCGCACTACGTAGCGGTTTGCCTCGGCGTCGAATTGCTCGACCACCGGCATCTGCAGCAGATGGTGGCAGCGGCTGGGCGGCTGCTGCGAGAAGGCACGCGGACTCTTGAGACGCTCGATGCGCAGGTCGCGCAGCAGCTTGTCTTCGTAAAGGTGCGAGGTGTGGTTGAGGCCGTCTTCCTGGTCGGGCACCAGCGGAATCCAGTAGAAGGCATCGTCGGTGAAGAGCGCGTTCCATTCTTCATAGCGGCGCGTGTCGAGCAGGTGTGCTTCGTTCACGACGAAGTCGATCAGATCCTGATGCGTCACCGATGTCATTTGAGTACCTCTTCATTCGAGGAACACCGCGGAACCGGCTTTGCCGGGCCGCAGGTGTTGCCCCCTGCAAGGGGGTTGGAGAAGCGACACGAAGTGCGCGAAGCCTTGGGGGTTAGCCATTTACATCGTCTCCGTCATGCGCTCGACCCAACTGCGGTACTGGTTGCGCATCGGCAACTCGTTGGTGCCGCCGGTGGTGATCTCTCCGCCCTTCAGCTCCGACGCGTCGTAGTCGCGGTGCAGGCTGACCCACTCGTTGCCGCTCGCATGCAATCCGGCCTGCATGCCCCGATAGGCCTGCAGGTCGTCATGCCCGACCACCGAGAACGGTGAGTTGATGAGCCGGTTGTACATGGTGGTGCGCTGCAGCAGCTCGGGCGGCGCGCCCTTCAGGCGGAAGGTCCAGCTCTCGATCAGCGTCCTGTCGGCCGAGATCGGCTTCACCACGCGGATCGCCTGGATCGCGCCCTTGATCGTCAGGTTCGGGTAGTACACGGTGTTGTGGCGCGCCATGCCGAGGATCTGCGCAGCCTTCTCCTCGCCGTAGCGCGCCTTCATCGCATCGTCGTACGCGGGGATCGCCTTGTACTTGCTGTGGATGCTGAAGTGCACGCCCGTGAAACTGTGGCCGTTGTCGTAGGTGCGGATGCCCATGTCCTCGAAGAACTTGTAGTCGGACATGAAGGGCGCGAACTGTTCCACGGCCATGGGCTTGGGCTCGTCCTCGGGCTTGTCGGCCCACATGCGCTTGGCGGTGCCGGCGGAGGACTCGTGCGCCACCATGGGGTGCATGGTGTCGTTGAGGTTCTCGACGAACATCTTCCAGTTGCACTGGTGCATGAAGCGCAGGCAACCGCCGGCGATTTCCAGCTCGCCTTCGGGCGAACGGTCGGCCATGTTGTCGATGGAGCTCAGCGAATCGCCGAAGTACGCGTCGAAGTCCGGCCCGGCGTCGTTGATCTTCACGAAGATGAAGCCGCGATGGCTGCGCACGTGCTTGAGCGTGGTGAGCCCCTTGGCCGATTCGCACTCGTGCAGCGCGGTGTTCTCGTAGCCGGTCTTGAGCGGAATGGCCAGCAGCGAGCCGTCGGTCTTGAAGGTCCAGGCGTGGTACGGGCAGCGGAAGAACTTGCCGGTGTTGCCGCACGGCCCGTTGACGAGCCGCGAGCCCTTGTGGGCGCAGCGGTTCATCATGGCGCGCACGCCGCCGTCGGCGTGGCGCACGACGATCAGCGGGCGACCGGCGATCTCGTTGCTGATCCAGTCGCCCGGCTTGGGCAACTGGCTCTCGTGACCTACATAGTTCCAGGTGTTGGCGAAGAAGTGCTCCTGCTCCAGCTCGAACAGTTCCTGGCTGGTGTACAGGTCGCGGTGCACCTGGTCGTTGCGCACCAGCGCGCGGACGGCTTCAGGGTTGTCTCGGTATGAAGGCATGGTTCTCGTGGCTCCTTCAAAGGTCGAGCACCAGGCGCGCACCCTTGGCGCGCGAGATGCAGATCTGGATGACGTTGCCTGCCGCTTTCTCGCGGGCGGTGAGCACGTAGTCGCGATGCTCGATCTCGCCTTCGATCACGGGCACGGCGCACACACCGCATTCGCCGCGCTTGCAGTCGAACATAGGGTCGCAGCCATGCTCGATCAGGCAATCGAGGATGCTCTGGTCGGCCGGCACGGTGAAGCGCTGGCCCGACTGGGCGAGTTCCACCTCGAAGGGCTGGTCGCCCGCTTCCGCGACCGGCTCGGTGAAGAGTTCGAAGTGCACGCGGTCGTGTTCCCAGCCGCGCGCCTGGGTGCGGGCCAGCACGGCGTCCAGCATGACCTTGGGGCCGCAGACGTAGAGGCGATCGCCGGCGGGCACGCCGTCGAGCAGCGCGTCGATGTCGAGGGGCGCACCGGTTTCGGCATCGGCGTGCACGCGCAGCTCGTCGCCGAGCAGCGCGTGCAGCTCGGGCAGGAAGGCCATCAGCTCGCGGCTGCGGCCGGCATAGTGCATGCGCACCGGCGCCTCTTCGGCGCGGCGGCGCGCGGCCATGGTGGCAAGCGGCGTGACGCCGATGCCACCCGCCACCAGCACGGTGCCGCCGGGACCGGTGTGCAGCGGAAAGTCGTTCTTCGGCGCCTCGATGGCGACCGTGTCGCCCTCTTTCAACTGCTCGTGCATGAAGCGCGAGCCGCCGCGGCCTTCAGCATCCTTGCGCACGGCGATCACGTACTCGGTTGGCGCGTTGGTGGCGTTGCGCGCGGTCGCGAAGTTGATGAGCGAGTAGTGGCGCCAGTCGGTCTTGCCATCGGGCAGCGACACCTGCACGCGGATGTGGGCGCCGGCCGCGAAGCCAGGCAGCGCGCGGCCGTCTTCGGCGCGCAGGCGCAGCATGCGGATCAGCGGATTCAGTGCCCGCGCTTCGACGACGCGCAGCGAGAGGGTGGCGGAGGGTGCGGTCATCTTCGTTGTCTCTTCGTCAGGCCAGTGCGTGCTGCGCCAGTGCAGCCTGCAGCTTGTGGCCGTGTTCGTCGGCCAGCGCCGCGTCGCGCAGTTCGCGCAGCGTGGCCGGTGCCAGTCCCGCGCCGGCGCGCTCGACGGCACGCATCACAGTGTCGTAGTTGCGAACGCCGCGCTCGTGCGTGTCGCTGTAGCCTTTCACGAGCCGCTGGCACTGCGCGAGTTCGACGGCGAGCTCCGGGTTGCGCTGCGCAGTCGCGGCGATGCGCTGCAGCCATTCCTCGATGCGGCGGTTCTCTTCGGCATAGCGCAGTGTCGACAGGCGCCAGCGCTTCATGGCTGCCACCGTGCGCAACATCAGGTAGCCGCGCAGCGAGCTGGTCCGGATCACGCGACCGTGCTGCGTGAAGCGCTCGACGAGCTTCTTCGGCAGCGTCGAATCCATGAGCCAGCGGCCGATGCCACTCGGCAGCGTCTCGCAGATTTCCTGCAGGCGCGGGTGCATGTACTCGTTGATGGCCAGCACCTGGCCCGGCTGCACGCGCGCCTCGCCGCGCACGCGCTCGAAGCGGGCGGCGCGGGTCTTCAGGGCAGCGACGCGGGCGGTGTCTTCGTAGGACATCCAGAGCGCAAGGTGGCGCGCGGTTTCGCGCAGCAGCCGGTGGTCGCCGACCGGCAAGGCCGCCATGCGGTCGAGGTACAGGCCAGCGTAGGCCGGATCCTGGTAGTCGATGAGGCGGCGCACGCCTTCGAGCAGGAAGTCTTGCGCGGCAGCCGGAAAGTCGCGCTGCACGCGCTCGACCAGCGCACGCACGGCCGGGTGGCGGGGTTGCGGTGCCGGCGCGGCGAGTGGGGCCTCTTTCACCGGCTCGCCGTCGTCGCCGCCCTGCGCGCGGGTGAATGCGGCACCGAAGGCCTTGAGGCTGGGCTTCACACCCACGCCGCCGCGTTCGATCGTCGCCTCGAACTGCGCGCGGCCGAAAGGCAGCACGCCCGATCCTGCCAATGCACCAAAGAGCACAGCGCTGATCACACTGCCCGAGGCTTCGGCAGCCTGCGCCATGTCGAAGCGGATGAAGCGCTTGGCAGCCCGTGCCGTGTGCGCGAGCAGCTGGTCGCTGTCGACGCGGCCGTCACCCAGCGCACTCTTCTCCGCGATCGAGAACACGCGGTGCGTGGAGGCGATCAGCGTGGTGCGGTCGTTCGTGACCAGCCCTCGCTGAACCGCGCGTCCGGCCTCCATAAGTTCCGACGCCAGCACCACGTCGACATCGCCCGGCAATGGCATCAGCGCCAGCACAGGCTTGCCACCATCGGCGTCTGCCTGGGATGTCGGATAAAGCTCGACGTAGTAGATGGTTGCGCCCGTGCGCTGCGCCACGCCTGGCACCGACGTGGTCTGCGCCACGTAGCCATTGGCCTCGCCCATGTCGACGATCCAGTCGGCCAGAACGCCGCCGCCCTCCCCGCCCATGGCTAGGATCGCGATCTTGATCGGTTGTGCGCTGTTCGTCATCGCTTCAGAACGCATAGGCTTCACGACGGCGTGCTTCGCCGCGCTGCAGCCAACCGATGACGGCAGCGCGCACCCGCTCGCGCAGCAGGTCCCAGCGGCTCGGATTGCTCACGATCTGCGCCTTGTAGAACGAAGGGCACAGCACGGCGGCATGCGAAACCTCGCCGCACACGCCGCAGCCCACGCAGCTGTCGAGCACGGTCGCGACCGGGTCGGTGCGCAGCGGATCGGGGTTGGGCTTGATCGACAGCGACGGGCAGCCCGACAAGCGGATGCACGAGTGGTCGCCGGTGCAGGTATCGGCGTCGACGCCGAACTTCTCGCGCACCATGCGCTTGCCGTCGGCGATGGCCTTGCGCACCAGCGGCTTCTCGCGGCGCTGCTTGTTGAGCATGCATTCCGACTGGGCGATCAGCACCTTCGGGCCTCGGGTCTTGGTGGTGAGCGCTTCTTTCAGCGCATCGCGCATGCCGGCGACGTCGTAGGTTCGGCGCAGCGTCTTGACCCACTCGACGCCCACACCGCGCACGGCGCGCTCGATCTCGTGGCCGGTGCTGCGCGTCTTGTTGACGGCGTTCGACGAGAGGATGTCCTGCCCGCCCGTGGCCGAGGTGTAGTTGTTGTCGACGACGATGGTGAGGTTGTCGCTCTTGTTGAAGACCGCGTTGGCCACGCCGCTGGTCAGGCCGTTGTGCCAGAAGCCGCCGTCGCCCATCATCGAGATCGCGCGCTTGCCGGCCGGCGCGTTGAGCGCGGACGCACCTGCGCCGCCGAGGCCGTAGCCCATGGTGGTGTTGCCGATGTTGAACGGCGGCAGGATGGAGAACAGGTGGCAGCCGATGTCGGCGCTCACGTGGTGCGGGCCCAGTTCGCGCTCGACCAGCTTCATGGCGCTGAAGATCGGGCGCTCGGGGCAGCCGGTGCAGAAGCCCGGTGGGCGGGCGTGGACCACTTCGCCCAGCGCTGTGGACGGCAATGCGGGCTCGGGTGCGGCATCGACGCCGATCGCTGCGACCTCCACCAGAGGGATCACCTTGCGCACGGGGGCGGGCACCGGCAGCGGCGCGAGCCGGTCGTAGCGCTCGCAAAAGCTGCGCGCGCCCTTCAGCAGTTCGGCGGCGGTGTATTCGCCGGCCACCGGCAGCATGTCCTTGCCATGCAGCGCCGTGGTCGAACCGGCCTGCCGCAGGATGGTCGCAAGATTCTGTTCGACGAAGTTGGGCTGGCCTTCTTCCACCACCATCACCGCGCGCTTGCCTTCGCAGAAGCGGATCACCTCGCTCTCGATGACGGGGTAGGCCACGTTCATCACGTAGAGCGGCACCTGCGTGTTGCCATACACGTCGGCCAGGCCCAGGCGCTCGAGCGCGCGCAGCAGCGTGTTGTAGCAGCCGCCCTGCACGATGATGCCGATGTCGTCGGCGTCTTCGGAGAAGAACTCGTTGAGCTTGCGCTCCTCGATGAAGCGCACGGCGGCGGGCCACCGGTCCTTCACCTTTTCCTGCTCGTGCACGAAGCTCGCGGGCGGCAGCACGATGCGGCCGACGTCGCGCTGCGGGTTCTCGAGCGCGTCCTTCAGCGTGAACTTCGCGCGCTTGTTGTCGCCGGCGATGAAGTGGCCGTGCACATGGCAAGCGCGGATGCGCAGCTGCAGCATCACGGGCGTGTGGCTGGCCTCCGACAGATCGAAGCCCTGCTTCACCGCATCGACGATGCTCGGCAGGTTGGGCCTCGGGTCGAGCAGCCAGATCTGCGACTTCATCGCGAACGCATGGCTGCGCTCCTGCATGATCGACGAGCCTTCGCCGTAGTCCTCGCCCACGATGATGAGCGCGCCACCGGTGACGCCGCCCGAAGCCAGGTTGGCCAGCGCATCGGACGCCACGTTGGTGCCCACGGTGGCCTTGAAGGTGACAGCGCCGCGCAAAGGGTAGTTGACCGACGCCGCGAGCGTGGCGGCAGCAGTGGCTTCGCTTGCGCTGTTCTCGAAGCGGATACCCTGCTCGGCCAGGATGTCCTGCGCATCGGCCAGCACATCCATCAGGTGCGAGATGGGCGCGCCCTGGTAGCCCGCCACATAGGAAACTCCGGATTCGAGCAAGGCCTTGGTGACCGCCAGAATGCCCTCCCCACGAAAGACATCTCCGCCAGAAAGCCTCAGCTTCTTGACTTCTTCGACGAACGAACGCTCAGCCATTGGGGGTCCTTCTTCCTTCGCGTGGGAGGATGCGCTTCAGGTGCCACATCACGCTTCCTATAATGTTGACAAATGAATGTATCCACAATCATGAATTACCCTAGACATGCAAGCTGCGTGCCCGCGGCGACTGTGAGGTGCCTTCATGGCTGAACCAGATCCATCCACCGAATCGCATCGCTTCGTCGACGACTACCTGCCGGCGCTGCTGGCACAGGCCAGCCAGTTGATCTCTTCGGAGTTCCACGAGGTTGCGCGACAGCAGGGGTTCTCCGTGTCGGAATGGCGCGTGATGGCATCGCTTGCGGGCAGCGAGCCGATCAGCATCGGCCAGCTCGCCCAGGTGACTGTCACCAAGCAGCCGACGGTGACGCGGCTGCTCGACCGCATGGAAGCGCGCGGACAGGTCGAACGCCTGCCCCACGAAAGTGATCGCCGCATCACGCTGGTGCGCATCACGCGCAAGGGGCTGAAGGCGGTGGAGCACCTGATGGAACTCGCGCGCGACCACGAGCGGCGCGTGCTCGAACCCTTCGGGCTGCGGCGCGCCGAAGAGCTCAAGCAGACGCTGCGGCAGATGATCGACCTGCATGTGCATGTGCCGGTCGAGGGCCCGGAAGAAGACTGAGTCTTCGCGCCTCGCCAGTCAAAGGCGGGGCACGAGAACAGCCCGCCCGCGGTGGCCGCGTTGTGCAATCCAGTCGAGCGCGCCGGCCGCATCGTCGAATGCGAAGGGCCGAACGTCCAGATGCAGGCGACCGTCGGCCAGCCTTGCAAGCAACTCGGGGGCAGCGGCGCGGCCGGCCGATTCACGCCGGAACATGTTGAGCGGCAGAAGCGCGACATCGCGTTGCAGGAAATGTGCAATGTCCAGCTGCAGCGTCGGGCCGGCGGTGTAGCCGATCAGCACCGCGCGCCCACCGGGGCGCACCGCGGGCAGGACTTTCGCAAGGACGTCGCCGCCGACGGTGTCGATGAGCAGGTCGGCGCTGGCCGCGGGCGGTGCTTCGGCATTCGCATCGACGGCCGTCGCTGCGCCGCCCAGGCTGCCTGCCAGCTGCATCACGAGCGAGCCGACGGCACCGCTCGCGCCGGTCACCAGCACCTGTTCACCGGGCCGCAGCTTCGCGACGTCGTGCAGCGCCACCCAGGCCGAGGTGCATGGGGAAAAGAACGCGGCACCCAGCGTCATCGGAACGCCGTCAGGCAAGAGTCCCAACGCTTCGTCGGGCGCATCGACAAGTTCGCACCAGGTGCCATCGAAGAGCGTGCCCAGTCCGCCGCCGCGCAGCCACACGCGCTGGCCGACGTCGTAACGTTCGCTCGCGATGACGGTGCCCGCAGCCTCCACGCCGGGCGTGTAAGGCAACGGCGGATGCCGCAGGAAGCTGCCGCGCCACACGGTGCGGTCGATGTGGCCGACCGTCGCGGCTTCCATGCGCACGATGGTGCGGCCCGGCCTTGCGACGGGGTCGGCCACCTCTTCCAGCACGGGGACTGCGTCGAAGCCGTGGATGCGCACGGCCTTCATGGCAGCGTCGCCAGAAAGTCGAGTACCGTGCGCGCGAAGGCATCGGGCATCTGATCGGGCAGCGGCACCATACCGCCTTCGATGTCGACGATGCGCGCGTGCGGCAAGTGATGCCGCAGCTCCGCCGCATGCGGCGCCGCGAACGGATCGTCGGTGGCACGCACGATCAGCGTGGGCTGCGCGACAAGGCCGATGCGTTCTTCCATGCGGTACGACGCGACAGCGCGATGGCCCTCTTCGACGCGTTCGACCTTCAACGCATCGCGCACGAAGGCTTCGAGCAGTTCGGGCCGCCCCGGTGGATAGAAGCTCTGGCGCTTCTGCCATAGCGCTGCGAGATGGGAGCCATCTTCGCTTGGCGTGACTTCATCAATGGGCGGGCGCTGCGCACGCGCGCGGCGAAAAGCTTCGTCGGTGCAAGGCGTCGAAGACAGCACCAGGCTGCGCACGCGATCGGGAAACGCGGCTGCAAGCTCCACTGCCACGACGCCGCCGGTGTGGTGACCCACCACGTCGGCCTGCGCGATGTTCAACACGTCCAGCAGTTCGCACGCCACGCGCGCCCATTGCCCGATGCTCGCGGGCACGCCGCCGTCCGCGGAGTCGCCGAAGCCGGCGGTGTCCATCGCGATGGCCCGGCGCTGCGCGCCGATCAGCGGCAGCACGGCGCGGTACTCGGCCCAGCTGCGCGGCGACTGGTGCAGCAACAGCACCACCGGCGCGCTGCGGTCGCCGCATTCCGCATAGTGCACCTGCCCCACCGACAGGTCGGCAAAGGCGCGGCGGATGCTCATGGCAAGGTCTCGTCGGCCGGCGCGCGCCACAGGCCCGCGTGCCGCAGTTCGCCGAGCGTGCGCGAGAGCACGTCGCGCCGGTAGGCTGCGACGTCGCGGCCTTCATAGTCGTAGAAGCCGCTGCCGCTCTTGAGGCCGAGCCGCCCCTGCTCGACCATGCGCCCGACGATGGCGGGCGCGGTGTAGCGGCCTGCGTCGAGCGAGGCCGACATCTCGCGGCTCGCGTGATGCAGGATGTCGCAGCCGCCGAAGTCGATGAACTCGACCACGCCGAGCGCCGCGAAGCGCAGGCCGAGGCCGTAGCGCGTGGCCTTGTCGATCTCCTCGGCGGTGGCGGCGCCCTCCTCGATCATTCGCGCGGCTTCGTTCATCACCAGCGCCTGCAGGCGCGGCACGATGTAGCCGGGCGAGGCGCCGCAGACCACGGGCAGCTTGCCGATCTCTTCCATCAGCGCCTTGGTGCGCGCGAGCACGGCGGCGTCGGTGCCTGGATGACAGCTGAGTTCCACCACCGGGATCACATAGGCCGGGTTGAGCCAGTGCATGTTGAGGAAGCGCTCTGGCAGCCGCACGAGCGCTGCCAGCTGCGTCACGAGGATGCTGCTGGTGGTCGAGGTGAGGATGGCGTCGTCGCGGCAATGGCGGTTGAGATGCTCGAAAGCCTCGCGCTTGGCCTCCATGGTTTCGGGCACGCCTTCGAACACGAGTTCGGCGGCGGCAAGCGCCTGCGGCGCGGCGGCGGCGTTGACGAAATCGACGCGCGCGGCGATGCGTTCGATCTGCGAGGCATCGATCACGCCAAGCTGCGCGAGACCCGAAAGGCTGGCTTCGATCTCCGCCCTGGCCTCGTCGCGCAGGCGCTGCCACGCGTCGTCGCTGCGCGGGCGCAGGTCGATCAGCGAGATGCGCCGGCCGGCATAGGCGAACGCGATAGCGATGCCGCGTCCCATGCGGCCCGCGCCGACGGCCGCGAAGCGCGGGAGCACGGCCTCATTCGCCATCGTGCAGCCTCTGCTTGAGTTGGGCGGCACTCAGGCCGGCAAGGCCGAGGCTTTCGAAAGTGCGAGGCCCGCGGCGCAGGTCGCGGCCGAGAAAGCCGCCGACGATGGCCAGCAGGCCATGTGCGATGGGCGCGTCCACGCCCGCATGGCGCGCGGCCGAGGCCAGGAAGGCAAGGCCGAGTTCGGTGTCCTCGGTGATGTAGCGGTGCGTGTGCAGGTCGATGTTCTCGCGCCAGTCGCCCGACTTCACGAGCTGCTTGTGCGCGTCGCCGTACATCCACTGGTCGTTGTTGTAGTGGTCGGCCAGCGGATAGTGCGGCGCGCCCTGCCCGAAGGCTTCGCGCACGGCGATGCGCTCCCGGTCGAGCCGGTCGGTCACATCGCGCACGGCACGCTGCGTGCCTTCGTTGTGGATGTCCCAGCGCTCGAAGTGCTGCAGCGGCGCGGCGTTCATCACCATCAGCGGCGGATGGATGACGGGGCCGGCATTCATCAACGCACCCGAGAGCGCGTCGCCGCAGCCATGCACGGCCGGGTAGGCCTTGCGGATCACCTCGATCGCGTCGGCTTCCTTGCGCGCCGGATAGACGCCGGTCGGCAAGCGGATGGCGCGGATGGTGACGTTCACCTCGCGTTCGCCATGCTTGCGCGCGAGGTACGGCAAGGTGCCGGTCTCGGCCCAGGCGACGTCGGCGCGGCTGCCGGCCTCTTTCACCGTCCTCGCCATCACGTAACTGCCGAAGGTGCCCGGCGGCAGGAACACGACCTGGCCATCGACCAGATGCGGCGCCATCGCGAGCGCGATGTCGTGCTGTGCGATGGCGGGCGTGGGAATGACGATCAGCTCGGCGCCCTTCAGGGCGGCGCCGATGTCGGCGGTGGCCAGCGCAATGGGCACCTCGCGGGCACCTGCGGCGTCTTTCAGAGTGATCGCGCCGGCGCGGACGACGGGCTCCAGCGCTGCGGCATCGCGGCGCCACAGGCGCACCTCGTGGCCGGTTTCAGACAGGTCGGCGGCGGCCGCATAGGCGCCATGACCACCCCCAAGAATCGCAATTTTCATGTCGAAAGTCGAAAAGCAGGTGTCGATGAACCGGCGGCCGCAGGACGGACCCGGGGAAGCAATGCGCTATTACATTACTTTTCATCGATTCAGGTGTCAATCAAAATCGAACGACACCGTACTGCTCGGAAACCCGAAATGAAAAAGCCCGCGTTCGTGAGAAGCGCGGGCTTTCGAGGGGCGAGGCGGCTGTCAGGCCGCTCGGCAAGGATCAGCGGCTGGGCTTGAACGAGCGCTTTTGCGCGTCGCGGGGCACGAACACCTTGCCCTGGCCGCCATGGCCTGCACCATTGCCGCGGGGCGCGAAGCCTTCACGCGGAGCGAAACCTTCGCGGGGAGCGAAGTCGCGGCCACCGCCATTGCCGCCGCCGCGCGGGGCGCTGTCGCCCCAGCCCGGCTTGCGACCATAGCCGCCTTCGTCACGGCCGCCGCCGAAGCCGGCGTTGTGACCGCCGCCATGGCCGTGGCCCTGACCGCCGAAGCCACCGCCACGCGGTGCCGGGGGACGCGAGCCGCGGTCGTTGAAGCCGCTGGCGCCTGCGTAGTTGCTGTTGCCGCCGCCGAAGCCGCCGCCATTGCCACCGCGATGACCGCCGCCGCCGCCGAACTTGCGGTCACGCGAATGGTTGTCGCCGCGGCCGCCGCGGAACTCGCCTTGCGGCGGGCGCGATTGCGGCATGCGCTGCTGCGGTTCCATGCCCGGCACCACTTCCGCCTTGAACTGCTGGCGGCTGTAGTGCTCGATGTCCATGATCTTGCGGCGATCGCGGAACTCGGCGAACGTGACGGCGATGCCGTCGCGCCCGGCACGGCCGGTGCGGCCGATGCGGTGGGTGTAGTCCTCGGCCTTCATCGGCAGGCCGAAGTTGAAGACGTGGGTGATAGTCGGCACGTCGATGCCGCGGGCGGCAACGTCGGTGGCCACCAGGATCTGGACCTGGCCCTGGCGCAGCGCCATCAGGCGGCGGTTGCGCAGGCCCTGGCTCAGGGCGCCGTGCAGCGCCACGGCGCTGAAGCCGTCTTGCTGCAGGTCGTTGGCGAGGCCGTCGCACTCGACCTGCGTGCTCGCGAACACGATGGCCTGGTTGATGGTGGTGTCACGCAGCCAGTGGTCCAGCAGCTTGCGCTTGTGCTGGCTGTTGTCGGCCCAGAACAGCACTTGCTTGATGTTGGCGTGCTTTTCTTGCGGGCTGTCGATGGTCACGCGCTGCGGCTCGCGCATCACGCGCTGGGCCAGCTGCTGGATGCGCGGCGCGAAGGTTGCGCTGAACATCATCGTCTGCTGGCGCTCGATGGTGAGCTGGTTGACTTCGGCCAAGTCATCGGCAAAGCCGAGATCGAGCATGCGGTCGGCTTCGTCGACCACCAGGAACTTGACCTGGTCGAGCTTGATCTGCGACGAGCGCTGCAGGTCGAGCAGGCGGCCCGGCGTGGCGACGACGAGGTCGGCGTTCTGGAGGCGGGCGATCTGGAGCTGGTAGGGCATGCCACCCACCACGTTCGCGATGCGCAGGCCGCGGCAGTGGCGAACCAGTTCGATGGCGTCGTGCGCGACTTGCTGCGCGAGTTCGCGCGTCGGGCACAGGATCAGCGCGCCGGGGGTGGCGGGCTTGAAATGACGGGCGTTGGTCGGGTCCTTGCGCTTCGGCTTCTTCGGCACGGCTTCGCCGCGGGCAGCGGCTTCGGCGGCGAGGCGCTGGAATTCGGCCTTGGCTTCGGCTTCAGCTTCGGCCTGGCGCTTCAGCAGCGTGTGCAGCACGGGCAGCAGGAAGGCGGCGGTCTTGCCCGAACCGGTCTGGCTCGAAACCATCAGGTCGACGAAACGAGCGGTCTGGGCAGCACCCTCTTGCTCGCCCATGGCGATCGGGATGACCTTTTCCTGGACGGTCGTGGGCTGGGTGAAACCCAGGTCGGCCACGGCGGCGATCAGCTCGGGCGCGAGGCCCAGCTTGATGAAGCCGTTGGGTTGGGCAGGCTCTTCGGCCGCGGCCACTTCGGGAGCGGCTGCATCCAGCGCTTCGAGGATGTGCGATTCGGACACGGTGTCCGAAACAGCGGTGAATTCGTTATGGGTAGCGGATTGCACAGGCGCGAACTCGCCCTGCGCTTCAAAAGCGTCGGTCATGAATATCAATCTCAAACGCGAGCGCTGCCGTAGGCGGCGCCCCGTTGGTGGTTAAAAACATCAACCATCCAACGACATTCAACTTCGGGCTGGTGCCCAAGGCTGCGGCCCTTTTTGATCAGCGAATGCGATCGGGCGCGGTGTGCAAGATAGGGAGATGCAAGAGACGCTGGCCGGGCTTGAAATACCCGCCCGATCAGCGAAGCCTGCAATTATGGCATGGACTCGGGTTTTTACCTAATTTCCGGGTTTCTCAATCCGTGAGGCGCAGGAAGGTCTCGCGGTAGTGCGCCAGTTCCTCGATGGATTCATGCACGTCCGCCAGCGCGGTGTGCGCCTGCTGCTTCTTGAAACTGTTGTAGGCCGTGGGTTTCCAGCGCTTGGCCAGCTCTTTCAGCGTGCTGACGTCGAGATTGCGGTAGTGGAAATACGCCTCGAGCTTGGGCATGTACTTGACCAGGAAGCGGCGGTCCTGCCCGATGGTGTTGCCGCACATGGGCGAGCCGCTGCGCGGAATGTACTTGGCGATGAATTCCAGCAGTTGCTGCTCGGCGGCGGCTTCGTCGAGGGTCGAGGCCTTCACCTTGTCGATCAGGCCGCTGCGGCCATGAGTGCCCTTGTTCCAGGCATCCATGGCGTCGAGCACGGCGTCGCTCTGGTGGATGACGAGCACAGGGCCGTCGATGCGAGGCGTGAGGTCGGGGCCGGTGACGACCACGGCGATTTCGAGCAGGAACTCTTTTTCAGGGTCGAGGCCGCTCATTTCGCAGTCGAGCCAGACCAGGTTCTGGTCGCTTTTCTTCAGGGTGGGCACTGCGGCGGGAGGCGTCAGGTCAAGGGATTCGGGCATCGCAGGATTGTCGTCGAAGGCCCGCAGCGCCAGATACCGAGGGCTAAACTCACTGCTTCATGTCCTACTCGCTCATCTTCACCCTGGCCTTTGCGGCCGCGCTGGTTGCAGGCCTGATCGTGAAGTTCTGGCTCGCCTCGCGGCAGGTGCGCCATGTGGCGCTTCACCGCGGCGCCGTGCCGGCCGCCTTCGCGCAGACCATCACCCTCGCCGCCCACCAGAAGGCGGCCGACTACACCATCGCCAAGGCACGCTTCGGCCTGGTCGAGATGGCCTGGAGCGCGACGCTGCTGCTGGGCTGGACCCTGCTCGGCGGGCTCGACCTGCTCAACAAGCTGCTGCTGGCGTGGATCGGCGGCGGCATGGCGCAGCAGCTGGCGCTGCTGGCTGCCTTCGCAATCATCGGCGGGCTGCTCGAACTGCCCTTCACGCTCTGGCAGACCTTCAGGCTCGAAGAGCGCTTCGGCTTCAATAAGATGACCTGGAAGCTCTGGCTCGCCGACACGCTCAAGTCGACGCTGCTGGGCGCGGTGATCGGCCTGCCCATCGCGGCGCTGATCCTCTGGCTCATGGGCGCGGCCGGCCAGTTGTGGTGGCTCTGGGCCTGGGGCGCGTGGATGGGCTTCAACCTGCTGCTGATGCTGATCTACCCGACCTTCATCGCCCCCCTGTTCAACAAGTTCAAGCCGCTCGACGACCCCACGCTCAAGGAGCGCGTGACGGCACTGATGAAGCGCTGCGGCTTCGCGGCCAAGGGCCTTTTCGTGATGGACGGCAGCACGCGCAGCGCGCACGCCAATGCCTACTTCACGGGCTTCGGTGCCAGCAAGCGCGTGGTGTTCTACGACACGCTGCTGCGCCAGCTCAACGCGGGCGAGGTGGAAGCCGTGCTCGCGCACGAGCTCGGTCACTTCAAGCATCGCCATATCGTGAAGCGGCTGGTCGCGATGTTCGCCCTCAGCCTGGCCGGCTTTGCGCTGCTGGGCTGGGTGTCGACGCAGGTCTGGTTCTACACGGGCCTGGGCGTGCAGCCCAACATGACGGCGCCCAACAGCGCGCTGGCGCTGCTGCTGTTCATGGCCGCCGTGCCGGTGTTCGGCTTCTTCGTTGCCCCGCTGCCCGCACGGCTGTCGCGCAAGCACGAGTTCGAGGCCGATGCCTATGCGGTGGCGCAGACCAGCGGGGCCGACCTGTCGGCCGCACTGCTCAAGCTCTACCAGGACAACGCCTCGACGCTCACGCCCGACCCGGTGTTCGTCAAGTTCTACTATTCGCACCCGCCGGCTTCCGAGCGCCTTGCGCGCATGACATGACTCACCCCCAGCCTTCGCGCACTTCGTGTCGCTTCGCTAACCCCCTTTGCGGCCCGGCAAAGCCGGTTCCGCGGTGTTCCGCGATCTGCCCCAAACAGGAACAACCATGAATCAGAGCATGTTCAAGCCCAAAGACTGGAAGAACCTTCCTCCCCGCAAGTCGCTGAGCGCCACCGAGATCGTTTCGGGCCTCGCAAAGCTCGACGGCTGGAAGCTCACCGGCGACGGCGCCAATGTCTCCATCGAGAAGACCTTCACCTTCGCCAACTACTTCGAGACCATCGCCTTCGTGAACGCGCTGGCCTTCGTGGCGCACACGCAGGACCACCACCCCGACCTGTCGGTGCACTACAACCGCTGCGTGGTGCGCTTCAACACGCACGACGTGGGCGGCCTGTCGGTCACCGACTTCGACTGCGCTCGCCAGGCCGACGCGCTGGTCGCCAGCCCCGCCGCATGACGGACCACGCCCTTGGCTAAGCCCGGCCGCGCCGCGCCCACGGCAACCGCTGCGAAGGCACTCCACGAGGGCCTTGTCGTTGCCAGCCATGGACGCCACTGCCTGGTCGAAACACCCACGGGCGAACGATTGATCTGCCATCCGCGCGGCAAGAAGAGCCAGGCCGTGGTCGGCGACCGCGTGCATTGGCAGGCCAGCGAGGACGAAGGCACCATCGAGCAGGTACTGCCGCGGCGCAACCTGTTCTACCGGCAGGACGAGATCCGCACCAAGTCGTTCGCGGCCAACCTCGACCACGTGCTGATCCTGATCGCGGCCGAGCCGGAGTTTTCCGAACATCAACTGGCACGCGCGCTGATCGCGGCGCAGGCCGAGCGCATCACACCGATCATCGCGCTCAACAAGAGCGACCTGGTCGAGCCCTTCGAGCGCGCGTGGAACAAGCTGGCGCCCTACCGCCGCATGCACCACGGCGTGCTGCCGCTGTCGCTCAAGGCGTCGGGCGAGGCGGACTACGCATCGCTGATGAAGCTCCTGGCCGGCAAATCCACCCTCGTGCTCGGTCCGTCCGGATCGGGCAAGAGCACCTTGACCAACCTGCTGGTGCCGGGCGCCACGGTGTTGACGCAGGAGATTTCGCAGGCGCTGAACTCAGGCAAGCACACGACCACGAGCACCACCTGGTACTGGATCGACGAGGCCCGCACCACCGGCCTGATCGACTCGCCGGGCTTCCAGGAATTCGGCCTGAACCATATCGCGCCGATGCAGCTCGCAGGGCTCATGCCCGACATCGCCGAGCATGCGAACGACTGCAAGTTCTACAACTGCACGCACCTGCACGAACCGGGCTGCGGCGTGATCGCGAACGTGGAGACCGCGAGCAAACCGGGCGCCATCAGCGCGAGCCGCTACAGGATCTACGGCGAGCTGTTCGCCGAGCTGAGCCAGAAGCGGTACTGACCAACGGGGCTGCCTCAGCCGGCCCAGATCCGGTATGACTCCCAGGTCGGATCGAAGGCAAGGTCCAGCGTCGTTGGCAGGTCCATGTCGTCCTGCAACGATTGCGCATGCGAGATCGCCGTCTCGGGATCGGCCACCTGGAAGTGCACGGTGCGAACGCCCTCCTCCAGCACCACGTGCGTGCAGCAGCCCGCTTCGTGCGTCTGCAGCCGCGCTGTCAGCCGGTCTTCGTAGGTGCGCGCTTCTTCCAGCTCCTCGCCCGATTCGACCGGCGTGGCGACCGACAGGCGGTGGCACAGGTCGGCGCGCCCCACCAGTGCGGTGGCCGCGTCGTTGCGCATGACGATCACCTCGACCTCGCGGCCGTCTTCGGCCTCGCGCGTCGCGCTCACGCCCGACCACGCGTGCTCGCCCGGGGGAAACACACCGGTGTGGCCGAGTTCGTCGCGCCAGCAGGCGTCGAACAGTGGCACGAAATCGTCGAGTGGCACGCCATCGAAATCCGCCTGCGCATCGATCTCGACGTGGTCGACCGCCCCGACCTTCACCGCAAAGTCGTACTCGCCCAGGATGTGGTCGAGCATGATGAGGCTCATGTGGCGCGCGTGGTCCTGCATGTCCATCGGAATGGGCTTGGCGAAGCCGATCTCCAGCGCCACCCGGCCCCGGTAGGGCTCATGCTTCACGAGGACTTCGGAGCTCGCCAGTTCGAAATCGTTCATGCGCATGCCGAAACCGTCGCTCGAACGCTGGCGGAAAGCTTCCACCTCCACCTGCGGCAGCCTGGGGCTGCTTTGCACCAGCGCCATCAGGTCCTCGAAGTCGTCCACCGAACCGTGCGCCGTCAGCACGAGCTTGAACGCGGGCGGCTCGCCTGCCACCTCGGCCGACAACCGAGGAAAGAAGGGCTCCAGCAGTGCGTTGAGCCCCTCCATCAGTTCGCGGGCAGGCAGGGCGCGAAGGCTCTCGAGTTGATCGCTCACTGCCTGCCAGAAGCCTGCGCAAGCCGCGGTGCGCGGGTCGGTGTCGTGGGTCGGCATCGCCGGGGTTCCTTCAAGGAGTCAGGTCAAGAATGTCCTGCAGGCGCTGCACGAGCGTGCTGCATTGCTCGCGCGTGCCGATGCTGATGCGCAGGTACTGTGCGATGCGCGGCTGCCTGAAGTGCCGCACCAGCACCGCACGCTCGCGAAGCAGCGTCGCCAGCTCGGCCGCATCGCGCTGCGGATGGCGTACGAAGATGAAATTGGCCTGCGACGGCAGCACCTCGAAGCCCAGGTCTTCGAGCTGGAGGGCGAGTCCCTCGCGGGTGTCGACGACCTTGTCGCGGGTGCTGCGAAACCAGTCTTCGTCTTCCATCGCGGCCACGGCACCGGCCGAGGCCAGGCGGTCGAGCGGGTACGAGTTGAAGCTGTCCTTCACGCGCACCAGCGCGTCGATCAGATGCGCCTGGCCGCAGGCGAAGCCGACCCGCAGGCCGGCCAGCGAGCGCGACTTGGAAAGGGTCTGCACCACCAGCAGGTTCGGGTACTTGCCGATCAGCGGCAGCGCACTCTCGCCGCCGAAATCGACGTACGCCTCATCGACCAGCACCACGCGATCGGGGCAGGCTTCGAGCAGTTGCTCGATGCGCGCGAGCGGCAGGCCGATGCCGGTCGGCGCATTCGGGTTCGCGATCACGACGCCCGCACAACCCTTGCGGGCACGCTCCGCGAGGGCATCGACGTCGATGCGCAGGCCATCGTCGACCGGCTGCAGCTCGCACGCGATGCCATAGAGCTGTGCATAGACCTTGTAGAAGCTGTAGCTCACGTCGGGCATCAACAGCGGCTCAGCCTGCTGGAAGAATGCGAAGAAGGCGTGCGCAAGCACCTCGTCCGAGCCATTGCCCGCGAACACCTGATCGGCTAGCAGGCCGTGCCGCCGTGCCACCGCTTCGCGCAGCACGAGCGAGGTGGGATCGGGATACAGTTCCAGGCCGTTCTCGGCCGCACGCCGGATGGCCTCGATGGCGAGCGGCGACGGCGGGTACGGGTTCTCGTTGGTGTTGAGCTTGACGAGGTTCGCAATGCGCGGCTGCTCGCCGGGCACATAGGGTTCGAGCGCGCCGATGCGCGGGCTCCAGAAAGCCGGAACGGGATTTGCCATTGAAGTTCTTTTTTCGCTCAGCCCAGCAGGCGAGCCAATGTGAGCAAGGCCAGCAGCACCATCCACATCACGACCGAGCGCCAGACCAGGCCCACCACGCTGCGCAGGTGGCCGGGTTCGGGCTCGCGCCCCGGCGTGCTGCCGCTGTCGATGCGGCGGCCATCGGCCAGCGATTCACCGGCCTGTGCGCGGGGCAGCGGATCGGCAACCGGGATCGGGCTCAGCGAACCACCGCCCAGGCGCACGTTGACCGCACCCGAGGTGGCCGCAAGGATCACGCCGTCGTTCTCGTTGGGAAAGCGCTGCGCGTCATTGCGCCAGCAATCGATCGCTTCCTCGAAGCTGCCGACCACCGCGAAGCCCAGCGCCGTGATGCGTGCGGGCAGCCAGTCGATCGCATGCCAGGCGCGATCCGCAGCCTCTTGCACCGAGACGCTCGACGGTTGCACCGCGGCGCCGTTCTTGTGCGCCCAGTAGCGCGAGACGAACTCGCTCATGCGGTAGAACACCGCGCCCGCCGGCCCGAGGCCGATGGCCGCGACGATCGAGAACCACGCGAGCACGCCGAACACGTGGCGATGCGCGGCGATCACCGAATGCTCGATGACGTGGCGCACGATCTCGCTGCGCGGCAGGTCGGCCGCGTCGACGCCCTGCCAGTGCGCGAGCAGCGAGCGCGCGAGCGGCTCATCGCCTTCGTCGAGCGCATCGCGGATGTCGGTGAAGTGGTGGCTGAACTGCCGGAAGCCCAGCGTGACGTAGAGCACCGCGATGCTCCAGAGCACCGCGAAGGGCAACCCCAGCGTGAGCACGAGCAGCCAGTGCACGCCCAGCGCGCCCAGCGTGGGCACGAACACCGCGAGCCCCCAGGCGATCCATCCGTGATGCGGCTTGCCCGCGTCGAAGTTGCGGCTGGTCCAGCGCGTCCACGCCAGCACCGCGCCATACACGGGGTTGTGCGGGCCCAGCGGCCGCACCTGCTCGATCAGCAGCGCGCACAGGATGGCAAAAAAGCTCATCCTTCGATGATAGCGAGAGCGCCTGGAGATTCAGGCGGGATTCAGGCGCTCAGGAAACGGTAAAGATTGCGCAGCATGCCAGCGGTCGCGCCCCAGACGAAGCGCTCGTCGGCGCCGTCCTGGTAGGGCATCGAGTACCACTGGCGCCGGGTGCCATCGGGCGCGGGCACGGTGTGGTGGCGGTGGTTGGCGGGGTCCATCAGCCACGCGAGCGGCACCTCGAAAGCCTCCGCCACTTCGTAGGGATTGATGGTGAGCTCGAAGTCGGGTTGCACCAGCGCGACCACGGGCGTCACGATGAACGAGGTCACCGTCGTGTAGGTCGGCAGGTTGCCGAGCACTTCGATGTATTGCGCAGAAAGGCCAACCTCTTCCCAGGCCTCGCGCAACGCGGCGGCCGCGATGTTGGCGTCCTCCGGATCGACACGGCCGCCGGGAAACGCAACCTGCCCCGAATGGGTCGACAGGTTCGAGGTGCGCTCTGTCAGCAGCACGGCCGCACCCTGCGGTCGCTGCACGATCGGCACCAGCACCGCGGCCTGCGCGGGAATGCGATCGGTCATTCGCGGTTCGTGGCGCAGCTCGGGCGTCCAGGCAGGCGGCGTGGCGAAACGCGCCCGCAGTGCCTGCGCCGTCAGTTGCGCAGGCGGCACTGCAGGCAATCCCTCGGGTCCGGCCACGAAAGGCACCTGGCGCGGGTCGAACTGCAGCAGTGCGGGCGGCACCACGGCATTGACGGGTTCGACGGAGGTGGCCTGCAGGGGAGCGGATGAGGTGGTCAAGAGATGAAAGGTACCGGAGCCGGATGGAAGAAGTAGAGCGGAAAAATGAAAAGTTGTCTTTGAGCGGGAGCAACAATGCAAAAAGCCGCCAGAGCGGCGGCTTTCTTGCACGAAGGCGAACTGCTTACTTGGCAGCAGCCGTCGACTTGCTCGGCAGCTTTTCCTTGATGCGTGCCGAACGGCCGCTGCGGTCGCGCAGGTAGTACAGCTTGGCGCGGCGCACATCGCCGCGGCGCTTGACTTCGATGCCGGCGATCAGCGGGCTGTAGGTCTGGAACGTACGCTCCACGCCTTCGCCGCTGGAGATCTTGCGCACGGTGAAGCCGCTGTTGAGGCCACGGTTGCGCTTGGCGATCACGACGCCTTCGTAGGCCTGCACGCGCTTGCGGGTGCCTTCGACGACGTTCACGCTGACGATGACCGTGTCACCGGGCATGAAATCGGGGATGGTCTTGCCGAGACGGGCGATTTCTTCCTGCTCGAGGGTCTGGATGAGGTTCATGATTTCCTGATGTTCGATCGTGCCGGGCTACACAAAAGGCGCCTTGGACTTTCGCGGGACAACCGCAAGAAGACCGGGCGCGGCCGGGCAGAGGATCGGGGAACCCGGGATTATAGCTTTTTTTTCAGCGCGGCCTCATCGGCCTTGCCAAGACGCCCCGCCGCCCGGGCCGCATCGATCAGTTCGGGGCGCCGCGCAGCCGTGATGGCCAGTCGCTGGTCGCGCCGCCAGCGCTCAATCTGGGCATGATGGCCCGAGAGCAGCGGCGCCGGCACGCCCTGCCCGTTCCACTGCTCGGGCCGCGTGTAGTGCGGGCAGTCGAGCAGGCCGTCGAGCGCCGGGTTGAAGCTGTCCTGCACGTGGCTGGCCTCGTCGCCGAGCACCCCGGGCTGCAGCCGCGCGACGGCATCCAGCAGCGCCATGGCAGCGATCTCGCCGCCGGAGAGCACGAAATCGCCAAGGCTGACCTGATGGGTGACGCGTGCATCGATGAAACGCTGGTCGATGCCTTCGTAGCGCCCGCAGATCAGCACCGCACCGTCGCTTGCCGACCAGCGCTCGACCGATTCATGGCGCAACGCCTCGCCGATGGGCGAGAACAGCACCACGGGAGCTTGCGCGCCGCGCGCCGCCAGCGCCGCATCGAGGCAGGCCGCAAGCGGCTCCGCCATCATCACCATGCCGGGACCACCGCCGAAGGGGCGATCGTCCACGCGCTTGTAGTTGCCCTGCGCGAAGTCGCGCGGATTCCACAGAACGACCTCGACCTGCTTCGACTCGTAGGCACGGCGCGTCACGCCGCTGGCCATGAAGGGAGCGAACAGTTCGGGGAAGAGCGTGAGGACGTCGAAGCGCATGCGCGCAGGCCTCGGATCAGAAATCGGGTTGCCAGTCGACCGTGATGAGCCGGCCCGGCAGATCGACCTTGTCGACGAAGACCGAGACGAAAGGCACCATCCGTTCGATGGCCTTGCCGTCTTCTTCGGCGGTCAGCACCAGCGTGGTCTGCGGACCGGTGGCGAGCAGCTCGCGCACCGTGCCAAGCACGACGCCTTCGCGATTGACCACCGACAGGCCGATCAGGTCGACCCAGTAGTACTCGTCGTCGCCGGCCGTTGGAAAACTCGAACGCGGCACGAACACGCGCGCACCGCGCAGCGCCTCGGCTGCGTTGCGGTCTGGCACATCGTCGGACGTGGCGACGATGCAGTCGGAATGTTCTTTGGCTTCGCGGATCGCGAGCCGGAAAGCGGCGTTCGCAGCAGCTCCGGGAGCTTGCAGGAACCAGCGCTTGGAAGAAAAAAGCGCCTCGGGCTGGGCGCTATGGGGCAGGACCTTGAACCAGCCCTTGATGCCCCATGCATCGGCGATGCGCCCTACTTCAATCGCATCCGCCGGCAATTCGGCGGTTTCGAGTGCGGGCAGCATCGCCGTGCGGGACGGCTTAGGCCGCCGCCTTGGGAGCCGCGGCAGCGGCTTGCTTGATCAGGCGCAGAACGGTGGGCGAAGCTTGTGCGCCAACGCTCTTCCAGTACGCCAGGCGGTCCTGGGCGATACGGATGCTTTCTTCGTTTTCCTTGGCGGTTGGGTTGTAGAAACCCAGGCGCTCGATGAAACGGCCATCGCGGCGAACGCGCTTGTCCGACACGACGATGTTGAAGAACGGACGGCCTTTGGAGCCGCCGCGGGAGAGTCGAATGACGACCATGATTTATCCTTGGGTGGTCAGCAGGCCTTGTGGATGAAGAAAAGGCCCGCTCACAATGTTCTTCCAGCGTCGAGACACGCGACATGGCCACCCGGCCAGCGACACGCTGAAAAGCCCGCGATTATAGCCCGTCCCGCGTTTTCTCCGAATTCCGGCCTTGCGCCATCCGCTTCCACACGCATGCCCCTCACCATCCGCCCCAGCCACGAAGAAGACATCGCAGCCATCACCTCCATCTACGCCCATCACGTGCTGCACGGCACCGGCACCTTCGAAACAGAGCCGCCTTCACCTGCCGACATGAGCGCGCGCCGTGCCGACGTACTGGGCAAGAACCTGCCGTACCTCGTGGCCGAAGAAGATGGCGAAGTGTTGGGTTTTGCCTACTGCAACTGGTTCAAGCCGCGCCCGGCCTACCGTTTTTCGGCCGAAGACTCGATCTACATGTCGGAGTCAGCACGCGGCAAGGGGCTCGGCGCCAAGCTGCTCGCGGCGCTGTCGCAGGCGGCCGAAGCGGCCGGCGTGCGCAAGCTGATCGCGGTGATCGGCGACTCGACCAATGCAGGCTCGGTCGGCGTGCACCGCAGCCAGGGCTTCACGCACGTGGGCGTGCTGAAAGACTGCGGCTGGAAGTTCGGCGAATGGCGCGACGTCGTATTGATGGAGAAAGTGCTTGGCGAAGGCAGCACCACCCGCCCCGAGTGACACCCGAATGAAAAACAAGACCACCGCCGCCTGGCTCTCCTTCCTCGGCGGCCCGCTGGGTCTGCACCGCTTCTACCTGCGCGGCATGGGCGACTGGCTCGGCTGGCTGCTGCCCATTCCCACGGCACTGGGCATCTACGGCATCGAGCGCGTGCGCATGTACGGCGTGGACGACGGGCTGAGCTGGGCGCTGATCCCGCTGCTGGGCTTCACCATCGCGGGCTGCGCGCTGACGGCCATTGTCTATGGCCTGATGACGCCCGAGAAATGGAACACCCGCTACAACACCGGCGCACCGGCCGACGCCGAACCGGGCCGTACGAACTGGTTCACCATCGGTGCAGTGGTGATGGCCCTTTTCTTCGGCAGCACGATCCTGATGGCCAGCATCGTGTTCAGCTTCCAGCGCTACTTCGAACACCAGATCGAAGAGGGCCGGAAAATCTCCCAGTAGCCGTCAGAACACCTGCAGGCTGATCCAGTAGGCGATTGCGGCGACGAAGGCCGAAGCGGGGATCGTGAAGATCCACGCCCACACGATGTTGCCCGCCACGCCCCAGCGCACCGCGCTCGCACGCTGCGCGGACCCGACGCCGACGATGGCGCCGGTGATGGTGTGCGTGGTCGACACCGGAATGCCCAGCGCCGTCGCCAGGAACAGCGTCAGCGCTCCACCCGTTTCGGCGCAGAAGCCGCCGACGGGCTTGAGCTTGGTGATCTTCTGGCCCATCGTCTTCACGATGCGCCAGCCGCCGAACATGGTGCCCAGCGCGATCGCGGTATAGCAGCTCACGATGGTCCAGGTCGGCGGGCTCGCGTCCCCGGCGTTGGCATAGCCGGTGGCGATCAGCAGCATCCAGATGATGCCGATGGTCTTCTGCGCATCGTTGCCGCCGTGGCCCAGGCTGTAGGCGCCGGCCGAAACCAGCTGGAGCCGCCGGAACCAGCGGTCCACCCGCGAAGGCGTGGCACGCCGGAAGCCCCAGGCGACCAGCACCATCATCATCGAACCCAGCACGAAGCCGAGCAGCGGCGAAACGAAGATGAAAGCCACCGTCTTCCAGATGCCCCCGGCGACCAGTCCGCTGGTGCCGGTCTTGGAAATCACCGCGCCCACGATGCCGCCGATCAGCGCGTGCGACGAGCTGCTCGGGATGCCGTAGTACCAGGTCACGAGGTTCCAGCTGATGGCGCCGACGAGCGCGCCGAACACCACATGCACGTCGACCACTCCCGGCTGGGCAATGCCCTTGCCCACGGTCGCGGCCACGCTCAGGTGGAAGATGAAGATCGCGATCAGGTTGAAGAAGGCCGCGAACACCACGGCCTGCCCCGGCTTGAGCACCCCGGTGGACACCACCGTCGCGATCGAATTGGCGGCGTCGTGGAACCCGTTCATGAAGTCGAACAGGATCGCGAGCACGACCAGCACTATCACCACCCAGAGGGCGACCTGAACCGTTGCCATCGGTCGCTACCCGCTCAGGAATTCTCGAGGACGATGCCCTCGATCACGTTGGCCACGTCCTCGCACTTGTCGGTGATCGTTTCCAGCAGCTCGTAGATCGCCTTGAGCTTGATCACCTCGCGCACGTCGGGCTCCTCGCGGAACAACTTGCTCATGGCGCTGCGCATCACGCGATCGGCGTCCGACTCGAGGCGATCGATTTCCTCGCAGGTCTTCAGCGTGGCCTCGGCCACGGCCGGGTCGGCGATCTTGCCGAGGAACTTGACGGCGTCCTTCAGGCGGTCGCAGCACTTCACGCTCAGGGCCGTGAGGCGCACGATCTCTTCGGTCATGTGGCGCACGTCGTACAGCGCCATGGTCTCGGCAGAGTCCTGAATCAGGTCGGCCACGTCGTCCATCGTGTTGATGAGCTTGTGGATCTGCTCGCGGTCGATGGGCGTGATGAAGGTCTTGTGGATCAGCCGGTTGACGTCGTGCGTCACGCGGTCGGCGGCCCGCTCGGCGTTGTCGACGTCGCGGTTGTACTGCTCGCGCAGGTGCACGTCGTTGTAGTTGGCGACCAGTTGTTCGAACGCGCGCGCTGCCTCGACGATGCGCTCGGCGTGCTGGTTGAACATCTCGAAGAAATTGCCCTCGCGGGGCAGCAGCTTGCCGAACATGGAAACTCCTGGGGTGCGTCAATCACGATTTCATGACGCCTTCATGAAAAACCGGCGAAGTTTAACGGGCGCGCGGGTCCGGTCCGGCCGGACCGGGTTTTCAAAGCCGCTGAAAGGCCCGAAATTCAGGCCGGCAAGCGCAGCACCGGCAGGTGCCAGCCGCCGTAGATGCCACCCAGGCGAAGCGCCACGATCAGCAGCACGCCGGCATGAAAAGCCCAGCGCCGCGGGGTTCCGGCCGCCTGCAGCAGCAGGTAGGCCGCAATGCCCGCAATGGCGGCGGAGCCGTAGATGCCGCTGCTCAGCAGCAGAGGAACGTGGGCGGTGAACACGTCGCGCAGCAGGCCGCCGGCCGCACCGGTCATGGTGCCGACCAGCATCACGATGACGGCCGGCAGGCGCCGCTCTTCGGCCACTTGCGCACCGGTGATGGCGAACAGGCCGAGCCCCAGCGCGTCAGCCACGGCCAGCGCGTGCTCGGGCAGCGGCATCAGGTGTGCCCACGCAATGGTGAACACCGCCGCCGCCAGGATCACGTAGCTGTAGCGGGTGTCGCGAATCCAGAACACCGGGTGGCGGTCGAGCAGCAGGTCGCGCAACGTGCCGCCGCCCACCGCGGTGACCGAAGCGATCACCACCACGCCGAGCCAGTCGAGGCCCGCGTGGCCGGCCGCCAATGCCCCACTGACCGCGAAGACCGCCACACCGGCGAGATCGAGGACGTAGAGCAGCACGGCCTTTGCGTCGTCAGACGATGCGCTTGACCACCTGGCCCGTGACCCGTGCCAGCGCCGCGCGCGGCACCTTGTCGGGCGCGATTTCGGCAAGCGGCTTCAGCACGAAGGCGCGCTCGCGCATGCGAGGGTGCGGCAGGGTCAGTGCCGGCGTGTCGATCACCGAATTGCCGTGCATCAGCAGATCGAGATCGAGCGTGCGCGGCGCATTGGGAAAGGGCCGCTCGCGGCCGGCCAGCGTTTCCAGGCGTTGCAACGCCACGAGAAACTGCTCGGCGTCGAGGCCGGTGCGCACGGCCACCACGGCGTTGATGAAGTCAGGCCCCTCGGCGTCCACCGGCTCGCTGCGATAGAGCGATGATCGGGCAGTGACCTGGGTGCGCTGCAGCGCACCGATCGCGGCCATGGCGGCTTTCACGGCCGCTTCGGCATCGCCCAGATTGGCGCCGATGGCGACGAAAGCCTGTACGGTCGGGTAGTCCTCGCGCGGACCGCGCGGGCGACGAACGGGAGCACCGGCAGGCGCACGGCGCGCGGGCGGGCCGCTCCTGGCACCGGCCGATGAGGACGGCGGCTTGGCGCCAGCACGCGGCGCCGGCGCGGGCTTCTTGCCCGTTGTCTTGGCTGCGGAGCTCTTCTTGCCGTCCTTCGGCCGGTCGGACGTGCTCATTCGCCAGCAGCGTTGCCGCCGCCTCCGCCTCCGCCACCACTACCGCCTGCGGGACGCGGCTTGCGGCGGCGCCGGCGCTTGCGCGGCGCGGCAGCTTCACCATCGGGCGGCACGGCACCGGCTTCGACTTCGACCTCGTCGTCCGACTCGGCATGGTCGTTCAGGCGGGCGGCCGGCTCGTTGCGGGGCCTGGCCGGTGCGGGTGCTGGCGCGGGGTCGCGCACCCGCACGCGCTGGCGCACCTTCTGCTCTTCGCGCACCTGCTCCAGCAGGTCCTGCCGGCGCACGTCGTCGGCGGTGCTGAACTCCTGCCACCACTCGGCAATCGCCTCGCCGACTTCACCCACGTCGGCGCGCAGGCGCATGAAATCGAAGGCGGCGCGGAAGCGCGCCTGCTCGACCAGGCTGTAGGGCGTGGAGCCGGTGCGCTTGTCGAAGCGCGGCTGCATCATCCAGATCTCGCGCATGTCGGCGGCCAGCTTGCCGCGGCCCGAGACATCGCCGATACGCGCGTTGAACACGTCGTCGATGGCGTCCTGCAACGCCGGGAACGGCGGTTGCGCGCGCTGGCCGTGCCGGCCCTCCTGGCGCTGGGCCCAGCCGTCGCGCACGTCGGCCCACAGCACGCAGGCCAGCAGGAAGCTGGGCGCCACGGGCTTGCCTTCGCCGACGCGGCGGTCGGTGTCCTGCAGGGCAGCCTTCACGAAGGGCTGGTCGGCGCGCTCGACGACCACGTCGAGCAGCGGGTAGATGCCGCGGGCCAGGCCGAGCTTGTTCAGTTGCTCGACCGTCGCAACGGCGTGGCCGGTCTGCAGCAGCTTGAGCATCTCGTCGAACAGGCGGCTCTGCGGCACGTCGGCCAGCAGCTTGCTCGATTCGACCAGCGGAGCCGCCGTCTTGGTTTCTATCTTGAAGCCCAGCGCGGCGAGCTTGGCCGAGAAGCGGATGGCACGAATGATGCGCACCGGGTCTTCGCGGTAGCGCGTGGCCGGGTCGCCGATCATGCGCAGCGTGAGCTTCTGGGCGTCCTTGATGCCGTTGTGATAGTCGACCACGACCTGGTTGGCCGGGTCGTAGTACATGGCGTTCACGGTGAAGTCGCGGCGTGCCGCGTCTTCATCCTGCGGGCCCCAGACGTTGTCGCGCAGCACCCGGCCACTGGCGTCCACCGCGTGCTTCATGCTCGCGAGCTCGCCCTTGCTGGTTCGCTCATTGCCCGCGACCTGCTCGGCGGCGGCGTTGTCCATGTAGGCGCGGAAGGTCGAGACCTCGATCACCTCGTGCTCGCGCCCACGGCCGTACACCACGTGCACGATGCGAAAGCGCCGCCCGATGATGAAGGCGCGGCGGAACAGCGACTTGACCTGCTCGGGCGTGGCGTTGGTGGCCACGTCGAAGTCTTTCGGTCGCAGCCCCAGCAGCAGGTCGCGCACCGCGCCGCCCACCACGTAGGCCTCGTAGCCGGCCTGCTGCAGCGTGGTGACCACGTTCTTCGCGCGTTCGTCGACCAGGGCCGGATCGATCTTGTGAACCTCTGCCGGCACCTCCTGGCGCTTGCCGAAGCGGCTCTTGCCCTGTGCGCTGCCGGCGTTCTTGCCGAGCAGCTTGTCGATGAATTTCTTGATCATTGTTGGTTGAAAGCCTTGTTCGCTCTTTATTCGTTCTCGAGCATGGAGCGGATCAGTGGAATGGTGATCGCGCGTTGCGTCTGCAGGGCATAGCCGTCGAGCTGCGTGAGCAGTTCCATCAGGCTGCCGAGGTCGCGGCTGAAGCGGTGCAGCATGTAGTCGAGCACTTCGTCGGACAACATCACGCCGCGCGCGTCGGCGGCCTGGCGCAGCACCGCGCGGCGTTCGCTTTCGCTCAGCACCTGCAAGTGGAACACGTGGCCCCAGCCGAGGCGGGTGCGCAGGTCTTCGCGCAGCGGCAGGTCGGCCGGCGGCAGGGCGCCGGCGGCGACCACGCCGCGCTGCAGGGTCTGGGCGTTGACAAACCAGTTGAAGGCCGCGTGCTGCTGCACGGCGGTATAGAGGTGGACGTCGTCGAGCAGCACGGCGCCCCAGCGCTCGTCGAACTCGGGCGGCTCCAGCAGACCGGCGTGCAGCCAGCCCACGCTGGCGCCCTGCTCGCGCAGTGCGACACGCACCGATTCGAGCAGATGGGTCTTGCCGCTGCCGCCTTCGCCCCACAGATAGGTGGGCACCGGCGAGTGCAGCGCAGGGCTGCCGGCGCCGCCCACCCACACTTGCAGGTGCCGCAGCGCCGCCTCGTTGGGGCCGGCAAAAAAGGCGTCGAAGCTGGGGCCCGTCGCAATGCCGATATCGAGCGCGAGCTGTTTCATCCCGGGAAGGTTCATGGAGGGGGCCGCGAGGGCCCTTAAAATCGTGAGGAATTCTATCGGCCCGGCCAACATGGTTACCGGAGCCGCCTTCCGCTCCTACTCTCCGCATCCTTTCGCGTCCCTCCCGACCTCGACCACCCATGACCTCCTCCACGCCCACCCCGCTCAGCTACAAGGACGCCGGTGTCGACATCGATGCCGGCGACGCGCTGATCGACCGCATCAAGCCGCTGGCCAAGAAAACCCTGCGCGAGGGCGTGCTGGCCGGCATCGGCGGCTTCGGCGCCCTGTTCGAGGTGCCCAAGCGCTACAAGGAGCCGGTGCTGGTGAGCGGCACCGACGGCGTGGGCACCAAGCTCAAGCTGGCTTTCGAATGGAACATGCACGATACGGTCGGCATCGACCTCGTGGCCATGAGCGTCAACGACGTGCTGGTGCAGGGCGCCGAGCCCCTGTTCTTCCTCGACTACTTCGCCTGCGGCAAGCTCGAAGTCGACACGGCCGCGGCCGTCATCGGCGGCATCGCGCGCGGCTGCGAGCTGTCGGGTTGCGCCCTCATCGGAGGCGAAACCGCCGAAATGCCCGGCATGTACCCGGCCGGCGAATACGACCTCGCGGGCTTCGCGGTCGGCGCGGTCGAGAAGTCGAAGATCCTCACGGGCCAGAACGTCAAGCCCGGCGACGTGGTGCTGGGCCTGGCCTCGGCCGGCGTGCATTCCAACGGTTTCAGCCTCGTGCGCAAGGTGATCGAGCGTGCCGGCGCCGATTTGCCCGCCACGCTCGACGGCAAGCCCTTCCGCGAAGCCGTGATGGAACCTACCCACCTCTACGTGAAGCCGGTGCTCGAGGCGCTGGCCAAGCACCCGATCAAGGCGCTGGCCCACATCACCGGCGGCGGCCTGCTCGAGAACATCCCGCGCGTGCTGCCCGAAGGCACGGCCGCCCACCTCAAGAAGGGCAGCTGGCCGCAGACGGAGCTGTTCGCCTGGCTGCAGAAGGTGGCCGGTATCGACGACATCGAGATGAACCGCACCTTCAATAACGGCATCGGCATGGTCGTGGTGATCGATGCGGCAGAAGCCGCCGCCTGCGCCGCCACGCTGCGCGCCGCCGGCGAATCGGTGCACGAGATCGGCGTGATCGCCGCGCGCGGCGAAGGCGCCGCGGTGGTCGTCGGCTGAGCGGCGGCCGCACCTTCCACTTTCCCGAACAGAGCGCCTGACACCCCCGGATGGCCAAGAAGCCGCAACCCGTCACCACCGCCGTTCCGACGGTCCCCATCCACCGCGCCACAGCCTCGCGCGGCGTGACGATCGCAAGCTACCTGCTGATGCTGGGAACGCTGATGCTGGTGATGTGGGAGCACCTGCTGCCAGGATTGCTCTGCGTGTGCATCGGCTTCCTGGCCACGCGGTGGTTCGCGCGGCTGCTGGCTGGCGACACGCGGCGCATTCCGGCACCCAGCAGCCAGCGCACCAATGGCTGGGCCGGCGTGCTGGCCGTCGTCCTCGTGCTGGTGGGGCCGATTGCGCTGATCACGCTGCTGCTGTCGCAAGCCCGCGAATACATCGTCGACGCGCCCGACCAGTACCGCGAGCTGCTCGACTACACGGCGCGCACGGTGCTCGAGCTGCGCTCCAAGCTGCCGGTCGAGATCGCGGTCTACCTGCCCGAAGGCGCCGCCGAGATCCAGCGCGTGATCGCCAACTACCTGCGCGCGCAGGCCGGTTCGCTGGCCGTCGCCGGGCGCGCCTGGCTGCACGGCATCCTGTTTTCGTACGTGGGCCTGATCGTGGGCAGCCTGGCCGCCGTGTCGCACGCGCCGCTGCGCCGGCTGCCGCTGGCCGAGCAGCTGCACCAGCGCGTGCAGACCTTCGGCGAGGCCTTCGGCCAGATCGTGGCGGCCCAGTTCTGGATCGCGGCCTTCAACACGCTGCTGACCGCCATCTTCCTGCTGTTCGTCATGCCGCTGTGGGGCGCGCACCTGCCGTATACGCCGGCGCTCATCACCCTCACCTTCCTGGCCGGGCTGGTGCCGATCGTGGGCAACCTGGTCTGCAACTCGGTGATCACGCTGGTGGGTCTTTCGGTGTCGCCGGTCACGGCACTGGCCTGCCTGATCTTCCTGATCGTGATCCACAAGGCCGAGTACGTCATCAACGCCAAGGTGGTCGGCGCGCGCACGCAGATGAGCGTGTGGGAGCTGCTGGCCGTGATGTTCGTGGCCGAGGCGGTGTTCGGTCCGGCCGGGCTGGTGGCGGCGCCGCTGTATTACGCGTACCTGAAGAAAGAGCTGCAGGCGGCGGCGCTGGTCTGAAAAGACGGCGCCTGACGATGTCCTGATCTGATCGATTCTGGTCCGCCCCCGAACGGACCATGGGCTGGCAACGCACAAGAATAGGCGGCATCATCCATTCCGCCCTTGCGAGCCACCACCATGAAAACCTGTCTGATTGTGATTGACGCCCAGGCGTCGTTTCGCCAGCGCCCCTACTGGGACGAACGCCAGGCCGCTCCCTACCTCGCCGCGCAGAACGCGCTCATCGCAGGTTGCGCCGCCGCCGGCACGCCGATCGTGCGGGTCTTCCACGTCGACGAACCAGCCGACGCGAGCAATCCCTTCGCGGTCGAATCGGGCCACATCCGGCCCATCGAAGGCCTGGCTGATTTCGAGGCCGCGGCCACCTTCACCAAGCACCGGCACAGCGCGCTGGTCAACAGCGGACTCGACATCTGGCTCACGCAGAACGGCATCGGCCGGCTCATCGTGAGCGGTATCCGTACCGAACAGTGCTGCGAAACCACCACGCGCCACGCCTCGGACCTGGGCTGGGAAGTCGACTACGTGACCGACGCCACCCTGACCTTCGACATGACCCAGCCCGACGGCCGGCCGCTGGCCGCCGCCGACATCAAGGCGCGCACCGCCACCGTGCTGCACGGCCGGTTCGCGACGGTCTGCAGCGTGGCGCAGGCGCTGGAACGCGCCGGCGCGAAGGCGAGCGCATGAGCCTGCGCGTTCTGATCCTGGCCTACGACGGCGTCGAGGCACTCGACTTCGCCGGCCCCTTCGAGGTGTTCACCACCGCCAGCCGCGTCAGCCAACGGATGCAGCCCGGCACGGCCGCGCCGTTCGAGGTGGCCTCGGTCGCACAGGCATCGCCCGTGCAGGCGCGCGCGGGCCTTCGCCTGCTGGCCGACCACACGCTCGAAGGCAGCCCGAAAGCCGACGTATTGATCGTTCCCGGCGGCGTGGTCGATGTGCCGATGGCCTGCCCCGACACCTTGCGCTGGATCGCGGAAAGCGCAGCCGGCGCGCAGCTCGTGGCATCGGTCTGCACCGGTGCCTTCCTGCTCGCGAAGAGCGGCGTGGTCACGTACCAAGCGGTCACTACGCACTGGGAAGACATCGCCGACCTGCGCACGCAGTTTCCACGACTCGACGTGCGCGAAAGCGTGCGCTGGGTCGACAGCGGCCGCATCGTCAGCTCGGCCGGCATCAGCGCGGGCATCGACATGAGCCTGCACCTGGTCGAACGCCTCGCCGGACGCGAACTGGCCGAGCGCACCGCGCGCCAGATGGACTACGCATGGACCCACAACAGCAGCAACAGCCCATCCGCGTAGTCTTCGCGCTCCTGCCCGGCAGCCTGGTGCTCGACTGGGCCGGGCCGGCCGAGGCCCTGCGCATCGCCAACCAGCGGCTGCGCGCAATGGGCCAGCCTGAGCGCTTCACGATCGAGTTCGCGAGCCCCCGGCCCGATTCCCTCAGCTCGGTCGGCGTTGCGCTCACCGGGCTGGCGTCGCTGCCCACGCGGTGGGACAGCCCGGCCTGGGTGGTGCTGGTCGGCCTGCCCGGGAACAGCATCGCCATCGACAACCCCGAGGCGCAAGACCTGTTGCACTGGCTGCGCGGCCTGCGCTTCGAGCGCGGCCGGCTGGAGCTGGTGACGATCTGCGCCGGCGCCGTGCTCGCGGCGCATGCCGGCGCGCTCGCGGGCCGACGCGCCACCACACACCACCATCACCTGGACGAACTGCGCACGGCGGAGCCACGCTGCGACGTGGTGGCCAACCGCGTCTTCGTGATCGACCCGCCGCTCTACAGCAGCGCGGGCGTCACGACCGGCATCGACCTCGTGCTGCACCGCATCGGCGAGATCTGCGGCGAAGCCCTCGCGGCTCAGGTGGCGCAGACCATGGTGGTGGCGCTGCGGCGCGGCCCGAACGATCCGGAGCTGTCGCCCTTTCTCGCCTACCGCAACCACCTGCACGCCGCGCTGCACCGGGTGCAGGACGCGGTCAGCGAACAGCCTCAGGCCGAGTGGAGCGTGCCGCGCATGGCGGAGGTGGCGCACACCTCGGCGCGGCATCTCACGCGCCTGTTCGTCGAGCATGCGGGCGTGGCACCACTGGCGTACCTGCGCCGGCTGCGGCTGGCGGCCGCGCAACTGGCACTGGCTTCGGGTGCGAACGTCACGCGAGCGGCGGAACTGTCGGGCTTCGGCTCCGATACGCAACTGCGTCGCGCGTGGCACCAGTTCGGCTTGCCGGGTTCGCCGTCCGAGGCGAATGCACCGCTGAAAACCTGACGGGTGTTCGAGATGCGCCCGGGGCGCTCAGTGCCAGACGCCCGCAGGCGCGGGACCGGGCACGCGCAGCAGCTTGTCGTCGCCGATCTCCAGCAGGCGGTTGGCCGCATAGCTGTTCTGCGAATCGGGCTCCAGCGCGGCGCTGACCAAGGGCGACAGCGGCTGCGCCAGCGACACATAGAAGCTGCCCGGCGGCATCACGGCACGCCCCATCCTTGGCCGCACGCGGAAGGCGCGGATCGCCTCGCCGTCCTCGATGGCGCCGCGCGCGTCCTGGCGCTGGCCGTCGCTCTGCGACAGGATCTCGTAGCGCTCGACCTGCCACGGCGCGGCGCTGTCGATGCGCTCGACGCGCACGCCCAGCATCTGCAGGCGCTGCACGGCCACCGTTTCACTGGCCGCCAGCAGATAGCCGCACGGGCGCGGACGCGCATTGGCGACCTTCAGCGGCTCGGCCGCGCGCCACTCGACATCGACCGCTTTTTCTTCCCCGGTCTTCTCGTCGAGAAAGTCCAGGCGCTGGCGCGTCGTCGTCTGCCAGGCCTCGACCACGAGGTCTCCGTGGCAGGCGTCGGCCTTGGCGCGCTGGCCGGCCTGCGCGGTGAGTTGCATCAGCGCCGGGCCCTGGCGCGCCGCCGTCTCGATGACGGTGGTGGCGGCCAGCACCTGCGTGTACACACGACGGGCGAAATGCGCGCGGCCCAGCCCCACGCCCCGCACTTCCAGCAGCAGGCTCACGGCCTGGTGCAGGCCGCTCACATTGCGGCCGGTGTCGGGCTGCACGCCGCCCATCGAGACGGTGCGGTCGGCGCTCTTGCCGCCGGAAGTGGTGTGGTACTTGAAGCCCTGCAGCCCAGCCTGCGTGAACGCGGCCTGGATGGCGTCGATGTAGTCGCGCTGCGCGCTCGCGGCAATGGCGGCGTCGAGGTTGCCCACGGTGGCGGGCTGCAGCAGGCCGTCGTACTTCATGACCGCGCCGAACTTGTCGATCCAGCGACCGCCGACGGTGAACTCGTGCAGGTCGAGCACCACCTGCGGCCGAAAGCGCAGGGTGGCGGCCGCGATCGAGCGGGCCTCGGGCGTGCGCAGCAACAGGTGGTCGCGATTCACGTCGACGCCGTTGGCGGTGACGCGGGTGAAATGCTCCGCGCCATCAGGGTTGCCGCGCGGCAGCAGCACGAGGTTCACCTTCTGCAGCAGCGCCGCGCCCGGCCCGCTGGCGAACTGCTGCGCCAGGGCCAGCACCGCTTCGCCGCCGGCTGGCTCGTTGCCGTGTTGCTGGCCGATCACCATGACGGTGGGCCGCGCAGGATCGACGCGCCCCTGGTCGGCAAGCAGCACCAGCGGCATCTCGCGCCCCTGTTGCGACACGCCCAGGCGTTCGACGCGCACATTCGGCGACTGGCGCGCCAGGTCATCGAGAAAGGCCAGCACCTCGGCGTGCGAAGCGAAATCGGTGCGGCCGGCGCGAAAGCCCGGCGTGGCGTAGCTCACGGGCGGATCGGGAAAGCGCGCCGCGATGGCCGGCGGTTCGACCCACATCTTGGCAGGATCGAACTGGGCACAGGCCGATGCGGCCGACAGCAGGGTCAGGCCAAGGATGCACAGGAAACGGAAGGGAGGGGTGCGGCGCATGGCGCGCATTTTCCTCTCGCCCAGGCTGCCGCAGCTTCGGCAACCGTTCAGTTCAGGGTGCACGCCCGCGCACGTGCCAGCAGGAGCGCCCGTTCGCGCGTGTTGCGGGTGAGCGAAGCCGCGCGATCGAATTCCTTGCGCGCCTCGTCGAGGCGGCCGAGCTTGAAGAGCAGGTCGCCGCGCACGGTCGGCAGCAGGTGGTAGCCCTTGAGGGCGGGCTCGTCCACGAGCGCATCGACCACCTCGAGCCCCGCGGCCGGCCCGAAGGCTATCGACAGCGCCACCGCGCGGTTGAGCTCGACGATGGGCGACGGCGTGAGCTCGGCCAGCGCGTCGTAGAGCGCGGCGATGCGGCCCCAGTCGGTTTCGTCGGCGGTGCGCGCGCGGCCGTGGCAGGCGGCGATGGTGGCCTGCAGCGCATAAGGGCCGAGCGCGCCGCCGAGCGACTCGGCGCGCGCGAGCGCCGCGAGGCCGCGGCGGATCAGCATCTGGTCCCAGCGCGCCCGGTTCTGTTCGAGCAGCAGTACCGGTTCGCCCGAGGCACCCACGCGCGCGGCGGTGCGGGAGGCCTGGATTTCCATCAGCGCCACGAGCCCGTGCACCTCGGATTCTCCGGGCACCAGCTCGGCCACGATGCGACCCAGGCGCATCGCCTCGTCGCACAACGCCGGACGCATCCAGTCGTCGCCGGCGGTGGCCGAATAGCCTTCGTTGAAGATCAGGTAGAGCACTTCGAGCACCGAGGCGAGCCGTGCCTCGAGCTCATGCCGGCGCGGCACCTCGAAAGGCACGCGCGCCTCGGCCAGTGTGCGCTTGGCGCGCACGATGCGCTGCGCCACGGTGGCTTCGGGCACGAGGAAGGCGCGAGCGATCTCGTCGGTGGTGAGGCCGCCCATCAGCCGCAGCGTGAGCGCCACGCGCGCTTCGGTCGACAGCACCGGGTGGCAGGCGGTGAACACGAGGCGCAGCAGGTCGTCGCCGATGTCGTCGTCCAGCGCGGCATCGACCGCTTCGGCGAAGTCGGCTTGGGCCATCTCGTGCTGTGCGTCGAGTTCGCGGCCGATCTCGCCGGCCTTGCGTTCGGCCAGCTGCAGGTGGCGCAGGCGGTCGAGGGCGCGGCGCTTGGCCACTGCCGTGAGCCAGGCCGCCGGGTTGTCGGGCACGCCCGATTCGCTCCATTGCTCGAGGGCCGAGACCAGCGCGTCCTGGGCCAGCTCTTCGGCCAGCCCCACGTCGCGCACCATGCGCGCGACAGTGGCGATGATCTTCGCGGACTCGATGCGCCATACCGCCTCGATGGTGCGGCGGATGGCAGCGGTGTCCGCGCGGCCCTCGCCGTGGCTCATGCGCCGGTCTTCTTCACCGTCTGCATCGACGTGAATTCGGTGGCCACGGCCTGCACGTCGGCCGGGAAATCGCCGATCTCCTGGATCTGGCGCACCTCGATGACCTCATTGTCGCTGCCGGGGCAGCGGCTGGCCCATTCGATGGCGGCGGCGCGCGAGGGCACGTCGATGATCCAGAAGCCGCCGAGCACTTCCTTCGCTTCGGCGAAGGGGCCGTCGACCACGGTGGGCTTGCGGTCCTTGAAGCTCACGCGCGCGCCCATCGAGGGTGGATGCAGGCCGTCGCAGCTGATCAGCACGCCGGCTTTCTGCAGCGACTCGTTGTAGGCCATCATGGCCGACACCGCCTCGACGTCGTCGGGCATGGTGCCGGGCGCGGCGGTTTCGTAGCCGTGGGGAATCATCAGCAGCATGAATCGCATGGCAGGTCTCCTTCGGTCCGGTTGCGGTTGCTTCAGTTGCCGGCCTTGGCGCGGGCTTCAGTCTCGGCCCGCAGGCGGTCTTCCTGGGCGAGCAGTTCGGGCGTCATCGCGTCGCCGAAATCGGCCGCCTCGAACACCTGGCGGATCTCGATCTCGCCTTCCTGGAACGGGCTGCGCTTGATCCATTCGATGGCTTCTTCCTTCGACTTGACCTGGAACAGCCAGAAGCCGGCCAGCAGCTCCTTGGTTTCGGCAAACGGTCCGTCGATGACGGTGCGCTTGGTCGGGCCCTCGAAGCGTACGCGCACGCCCTTGGAGCTGGGGTGCAGCCCTTCGCCGGCCAGCAGCACACCGGCCTTGACCAGTTCCTCGTTGAACTTGCCCATGGCGGTGAGTATTTCGGTGCTGGGCATCACGCCGGCTTCGGAATCGGCGTTGGCCTTGACCAGAATCATGAATCGCATGTCGTTTCTCCTGAAGGTTGATGAGCTTGGGAGCGGCTCGATGGAATTTGCCTGCTCCTGTTCACACGTCGGACGAGCAGAAGACGGATCGACACGCTCGCGTCGATCTATTTGTAATTTTGTGTTTCAGAAATTCGAGACTTCAGGACAGGTAGCCGCAGAAGCGCAGCACATGCCCGTCGGGCTCGCGGATCGCGAATTCACGCAGGCCCCAGGGCTGGGAGACCGGCGGCTCGATGACCGTCACGCCGCGCTTCACGTAGGCGGCATGCAGGCCGTCGATGTCCTTGCCCACGTGGATCACGATTTCGCCGCGCCAAGGTTTGGCCTCGCGCGCGTTGCACTGCCACAGCCGCAGGTAGACCGGGTCGCCGTAGCTGCGGTCGCCCTTCTTCACGCGGGCATAGCTGGGCGGCTCCCCCGCGATGAAATCGAGCTCGAAGCCCAGCACGTCGCGAAACCACCGCGCGGCGCGCGAGACATCCGACACCGGCAGCACCGGCTGAACGCCATGGAATTCATGCAGGGTGCCCAGATCGGGCGCCGGGCTCACACCTGCCTTCGCGTCCATTTCAATTGGCCGTGCGGCGAAGGGTGGCGACGCGCTCGGCGATCGCGTCGATGTCGAGGGCGTCCTCGGCCTTCGCCAGGTAGGTTTCCAGGTCGCGCACGGCCTGCGTCGTGTTGCCCTGTTCGGCGTGCGCGACGCCGCGGTCGCGGTACTCGCCCCAGGCGCTGGGCAGCAGCGCGATCAGGCGGTCCTGCACGGCGATGACGCGCTGCCAGTCTTCCTGCGCGTGGTGCACTTCCTTCAGGTTGCGCAGCATGCGGGCGATGATTTCGCGCGGGCTGGCAGGCTGCAGGTACAGGCCCAGCGGCACGTCGAAATCACCGACGAGGCCGTTGCTGCGCTTGTAGGGCTCGAGCCGTTCACCCAGCTCCTCGCGCGACAGCGACTTGCCGGTGAAAGGGTCGATCACCACCTGCCCCTTGGGCAGCGTCACCTTGAGCATGAAATGCCCCGGAAAGCCGATGCCGCGCGCCTGCAGGCCCAGGCCCTGCGCCAGTTCCATCCACAGCACGGCCAGCGAGATCGGAATGCCGCGGCGGGTGCGCAGCACGGCGTTCAGGTAGCTGTTGTCGGGGTCGTAGTAGTCGTTGACGTTGCCGCCGAAGCTCAGGTCGTTGAAGAAGAACTGGTTCAGGGCGCGCAGGCGGGCCAGTGGCGCAGCGTCGGCCGGCAGGCGGCGCTTGAGGCGGGCGAGGAGCTGGTCGACATCGCCCAGCACCTGCTGGACGTCGAGCTCGGGGTATTCGTCCTGCGCCAGGCTGGCGGCCGCTTCGAGCAGCGGAAAGTGATCGTCGCTGCAGACCAGCGATTCGAAATACTCCAGTGCGGTGGGAACCTGAAAGCTGAACGTCATGTGTCTTTGTAGAGGAGCCCGTCAGGGGCGTCAAGGCGGGACACGTGCGGATTGCGGCGCCCGCGCGCGGGGGTTCAGCGGCGAACGAAGCTGCGCAGCCGCACACCCACCGCCGCCAGCACGGCGAAATAGAGCAGCGCGGCGCCGGCGATCAGCGCGGCGAGCAGGCCGATGCGCAGCAGGCGCTGATCGCGCAGGGCGATCCAGTCGAAATGCGCCGAGCCCCAGACCAGCAGGCCCGCCAGCACCAGCGTGCCGGCCAGCACCTGCAGCGCGAACTTGGCCCAGCCCGGCTCGGGCTTGTAGCTGCCGCGGCGCACCAGGCCGACCAGCAGCCAGGTCGAATTGACCAGCGCGCCGATGGCGATGGTCAGGGTCAGCGCTGCGTGCTGCAGCACCGGCACCAGGAAGATGTTGAGGATCTGCGTCAGCACCAGCACGCCCACGGCGATGAGCATCGGCGTGCGCGTGTCGTGCTTGGCGTAGTAGCCGGGCGCCAGCACCTTCACGGCCACGATGCCGACCAGCCCGACGCCATAGCCCATCAGCGCCAGGGTGGTGCGGCCCACGTCCTCGCCCGAGTAGGCGCCGTTGTGGAAGAGCACCGCCACCAGCGGTTTTGCGAACAGCAGCAAGGCGACCGCGCACGGCGCCGACAGCAGTACCACGAGGCGCAGGCCCCAGTCGAGCAGCGAGGAATAGCGCGCGTCGTCCTTGGCGGCGCGAGCGCCGGCCAGCTGCGGCATCAGCACCACGCCCAGCGCCACGCCGAGCATCGCGGTGGGAAACTCCATCAGCCGGTCTGCGTTGGTGATCCAGGTGACGCTGCCCACCGCCAGGTGGGAGGCGATCTGCGTGTTGATGAGCAGCGATATCTGCGCCACGCTCACGCCCAGCAGCGCGGGCAGCATCAGCCTGAGCACCTTGCGCGTGTTCGGGTCGGTCCAGGCGGTGCGCAGCGCCCGAAGGCTGGTTCCCAGGCGCGGCATCAACCCCAGCTTGCGCAGTGCCGGAATCTGCAGCGCAAGCTGCAGCACGCCCCCCGCCATCACGCCCACGCACTGTGCATAGATCGGCTCGATGCCCCAGTGCCGGAAAAGCGGCGCCCCGACCAGGATCGACAGGATCAGCGCCACGTTGAGCAGCACCGGCGAGGCCGCCGGCACCGCGAACCTGCGCCAGGTGTTGAGAATGCCGCCCGCCAGCGCCACCAGCGACATGAAGCCGATGTACGGGAACATCCAGCGCGTCATGACGATGGCGGCATCGAAGCCGGGCAGACCGCTGGCCATGGCCCAGACCAGCAGCGGCGCGCCGGCCACGCCTGCCACGCAGACGATCGCCAGCGTCCAGGTCAGCAGCGTGGCGACGTGGTCGATGAGCTGCCTGGCGCCCTCTTCCCCGTCTTCGGCCTTGCGCGCGGCCAGCACCGGCACGAAGGCCTGGCTGAAGGCGCCTTCACCGAAGACCCGCCGGAACAGGTTGGGGATGCGGAATGCGACGTTGAACGCGTCGGTCAGCGCGCTGACGCCGAAAACCGAGGCAAACAGCACGTCGCGCACGAGGCCCGTGATCCGCGAGGCGAGGGTCAGCAGGGAGACGGTGGAGGCGGATTTGAGCAGGGACACGGGGGCCGAGTGTAGGGCCCGCCAAACCCCTGAAACGGGCCGATTCGGCGGAAAAGGCAACCCGGCCTATAATCGAGGGCTTTGCTGCATCATCCTCAGACACCTAAGGAACATTAAATATGGCATCCGCCAAGCCCAAGAAGAAGAACCCGCGCCTCGCCTCCGGCCGTAAGCGCGTCCGCCAGGACACCAAGCTCAACGCTGCGAACACCTCGCTGCGCTCCAAATACCGTACCGCTGTCAAGAACGTCGAAAAGGCTGTTCTGGCTGGCGACAAGACCAAGGCAAGCGAACTGTTCGCGAAGGCCCAGAGCATCGTCGACACCGTCGCCGACAAGGGCATCTTCCACAAGAACAAGGCCGCCCGCGACAAGAGCCGCCTGTCGGCCAAGGTCAAGGCCCTCGCCCTCGCGCCTGAAAAGGCCGCCGCCTGACACCTGTCAGGCAAGCCCGGACCGGAATCCTCCGGTCCGCCGTTTGATCGGGGTGCGCTGCAGCAAAGTGTAAAAAACCGCCTTCGGGCGGTTTTTTCATGCCCGGTTGATTCATGAAGCCAGGCGACGGACAAGAAAAAAGGCCGGTCAGGCCTTTGGGGGTGGGGTGTCGGGAACCAGACAGGCTTCGGCGACCTGCAGATCGTTGTCTTTGGCGAAGTTCACGCAGAAATCCCATGCCATCGGCTCCGCGTCGCGCAGCGCTCGGTTCACGACCACGCACTTCACGCCATTGATGGTCGTCGGCACGCACCAGGGCGAATAGCTCAGGTAGCTGCCCGGAAAAGCGCCGCCGGGGCGAAAAGAGCTCATGACGCCGGCCAGGCGCTCGGCCCAATCGCTCGGGCGAAAGGTCCGGCCATCCTTGGTAATTCCCTGGATGAAGATTTCTTTGGCAGTGGAGGAAATCATCGTTGAATGAGGCGACCGGAGCAGGTGCTGCGGTGCAGCAAGCGATTCTATCCGCGGCACTTTTTGCATCCTGAACACGGGGCATTGCTGTAATGCGCAATCCTCAACGAAGCCGTCAAACCGCACGCCTAGAATCCGCGTTCCCTATCTGGAGAACCCGAATGAGCGCTACCGCCCAGCCCACCTCGCCCCACGTCATGAACACCTACGGTCGCCTGCCGATCGCGCTGTCGCACGGCCAGGGCTGCCGAGTCTGGGACACCACGGGCAAGGCCTACATCGACGGCCTCGGCGGCATCGCAGTGAACACCCTGGGCCACAACCACCCCGAGCTGGTGCCCGCCCTGCAGGACCAGCTGACCAAGCTGATCCACAGCTCCAACTACTACCACGTGACCGGCCAGGAGCAGCTCGCCACCAAGCTGACCGAAATCTCCGGCCTCACCAACGCATTCTTCTGCTGCACCGGCCTCGAGGCCAACGAAGCCGCCCTCAAGTTGGCCCGCAAGTTCGGCCATGACAAGGGCATCGAGCGCCCCGAGATCGTCGTCTACGAAGCCGCCTTCCACGGCCGCAGCATCGCCACCCTCTCGGCCACCGGCAATCCCAAGGTGCAGGCCGGCTTCGGCCCGCTGGTCGAGGGCTTCATCCGCGTGCCGCTGAACGACATCGAGGCACTGAAGAAGGCCACCGAAGGCAACCCCAACGTGGTGGCCGTGTTCTTCGAAACCATCCAGGGCGAAGGCGGCATCAACCCGATGCGCTGGGAATACCTCAAGCAGGTGCGCGCCCTGTGCGACGAGCGCGACTGGCTCATGATGATCGACGAGGTGCAGTGCGGCATGGGCCGTACCGGCAAGTGGTTCGCCCACCAGTGGGCGGGCATCAAGCCCGACGTCATGCCGCTGGCCAAGGGCCTGGGCTCGGGCGTGCCGATCGGCGCCGTGGTGGCCGGCCCCAAGGCCGCCAACATCTTCGGGCCCGGCAACCACGGCACCACGTTCGGGGGCAACCCGCTCGCGATGCGCGCCGGCATCGAGACCATCCGCATCATGGAAGAGCACAAGCTGCTCGAGAACGCCGCCAACGTGGGCGGGCACCTCAAGGCCGCGCTGGAGCGCGAAATCGGAGGCCTGCCGGGCGTGAAGGAAATCCGCGGCCAGGGCCTGATGCTCGGCATCGAACTCGACCGGCCCTGCGGCGTGATCCTGAACCGCGCCTGCGACGCCGGCCTTCTGCTGAGCGTGACGGCCGACAAGGTGATCCGCCTCGTGCCGCCGCTCATCCTGACCACGGCCGAAGCCGACGAGATCGTCGCCATCCTCGCGCCCATCGTGAAAACCTTCCTGTCGGAGCCTGCAGCGCAATGACGACCGCCGCCACGCCCAACGCCATCCGCCACTACCTGCAGTTCTCGGACTTCACGGCCGACGAATATGCCTACCTCTTCGATCGCATGGCGATCATCAAGAAGAAGTTCAAGACCTACGAGAAGCACCAGCCGCTGGTCGACCGCACGCTGGCCATGATCTTCGAGAAGGCCAGCACGCGCACCCGCGTGAGCTTCGAGGCCGGCATGTACCAACTCGGCGGCAGCGTGGTGCACCTGACCACCGGCGACAGCCAGCTGGGCCGCGCCGAACCCATCGAGGACAGCGCCAAGGTGATCAGCCGCATGGTCGACCTCGTGATGATCCGCACGTACGAGCAGACCAAGATCGACGCCTTCGCCGCGCACTCGCGCGTTCCGGTCATCAACGGCCTGACCAACGAGTTCCACCCCTGCCAGATCCTTGCGGACATCTTCACCTACATCGAGCACCGCGGTTCACGCGACGCCGGCGGCGACGCACTTTCCTGCCTCAAGGGCAAGACCGTGGCCTGGGTGGGCGACGGCAACAACATGGCCAACACCTGGCTGCAGGCGGCCGAGATCCTGGGCTTCACCGTGCATGTGAGCACGCCCAGCGGCTACGAGGTCGACCAGTCGATCGCGGGCATTCGCTCGGGCGACAGCTACAAGGTCTTCCAGGACCCGATGGAAGCCTGCCGCGGCGCCGACCTCGTCACCACCGACGTCTGGACCAGCATGGGCTACGAGGCCGAGAACGAGGCGCGCCGCAAGGCCTTTGCAGACTGGTGCGTCGACGAGGACATGATGCGCATCGCGCAGCCCGACGCCCTCTTCATGCACTGCCTGCCCGCGCACCGCGGCGAGGAAGTGCAGGCTGAAGTGATCGACGGGCCGCAGTCGGTGGTGTGGGACGAGGCCGAGAACCGGCTGCATGCGCAGAAGGCGCTGATGGAGTTCCTGCTCCTCGGGCGCCTGTAGGCGCCAGCGTCGGGGGCCGGGTCCGCTCAGAAGGCCCAGGCGCCCAGCTGGTAGTAGTCGAAGCCGCTGCTGCGTCCGCCGAGGCAGCCTGCGAGGAAGTCCTCGGCGTGGCGATACATCGCAAGATTGTTGGTCCATTTCTGGTTGCCGTGGCCGTCTCCCTGGAAGCTCACGAACTCGACCTTTTTGCCCACGCCGCGCAAGGCCGCCACCATGCGCTCGGATTGATCGAACTTCACGCGCGGGTCGTTCACGCCATGCATGACGAGCATCGGCGCGCGCACCTTGGCGACATGGTTGATCGGTGACTTGGCATCCATGACCTTTCGCTGTGCCGGGTCAGCCGGATCGCCCACATAGCGCTTCCACCAAGGCATGCCCAGCGACCAGTAGGCGGGCGCGTTCTCGAGGAGCCGCGACAGGTCGGACATGCCCACCACGTCGACTGCGCAGGCGAAGGTCTCGGGCGTCATCGTGGCGCCCACGAGCGCCGAATAACCGCCGTAGCTCGCGCCGTAGATGGCCACCCGCGCCGGATCGGCCACACCCTGCGCCACCGCCCAGCGCACGCCGTCGATCAGGTCGTCATGCATCCTGCCGGCGAATTCACCGACGGCCTTTTCCATGAAGGCGCGGCCGTAGCCGCTGGACCCGCGGTAGTTCACTTGCAGCACTGCATAGCCTCGATTGGCGAGAAACTGTTGCACGCTCCGGTTGGTGCCTTGGTAGGTCCACACATCGCGCGCCCAGGGACCGCCGTGAACCAGCAGCACCATCGGCAGCGCGCGAGCCTGCACGCCCGGCGGCAGCGTGAGGTAGCCATGGATCTGCAGACCGTCGCGCGCAGCGTAGGCAACCGGCCGGGTCGGCGCTAGCGACGAAGCAAGGCCACTGGTGTTGCTTTCGCCGAGCAGCACGGGCGCCGTGGAGGAACCGCCGAGCAGGTAGTACTTCCAGCCGCGGTCGGTGCCGACGCTGACGGTCATGGTCTGTTCGTCATCGGCCATGCTGGTCACATGGACCGCCGCAGGTTCGCCGCCTGCCAGGGGCTCGAGCCGCGCCGCAAGTGCAGTGTCGAAAAACCTGTTGCGTGGATGGCCCGGCATCGAATAGGCCGCGAGCGGCGTATTGCTGCGGGGGCTCATCAGCACCTGCTCGATGTCGACCTCCGCATCCTGGTAGACCACTTCCTCGGCGCCCGATTCGAGATCGATGCGCACCAGGGCCTCCTTGTCGCGCCCGCGGCTCGAGACCGCCCATGCGGTGTTCGTCCCGGGCACGAAATCCGCGATCCACCAGCCTTCCTCCTTCTGCCAGCGCAGCGTCGTGCGCCATGCGTCGCCGTCGGGCACCTGCAGGTACCGGTCTTCGCCGTCTTGCACCGTACGTGCGCGCAGGCGGCCATCGCGGTCCGTCGACCAGCTCGTGACGTTGCCCGGATTCTGCGCAACGAGCACCCTTGTGCCCTTGGCGGGGTCGATCCGGTAGAGGTCGAACACTTTCTTGTCGCGCGCGTTTGAGAACACGAGAACCTCGGAACTGTTCTCGATGCGCCGCTGGATCCGCGAACGAGTGCCTTTGAACGGCGTCAGGTCCGCTGGCTGAGCTTGGCCGCTCACCATATCGACGGCAAACACATGCGTGTCTTCGTCGCCCGCAGGGTCCACCGTCAGGAAAAGAAAGCGGCTGTCCCCCGACCAGACGATGGATTGCACACGCAGCGGAATCGACCGCATTTCGCCGCTAGCCAATGCCTTCACCCACACGGCCGGTTTCAATCCGCTGACGCCTTTCCAGGCGAGCGACGCGCCGTCGGGCGACACGCGATAGAGGCTCGTACCTTCCAGGTTCGCGACGAACTCGCGCACCGGAATCAACGGCGGCAAAACCTGGTCCTGCAGCGCCGGATGCGTCGGCGCGATCGCGCAGCCTCCCAGCAGGCCCGCCAGGATGACCGCGATCAAAATTCTCAGTGTCACGAGATCTTCTCCTTGTTGGATGCCGCATTGTGGGCAGGCCAACCTTTGGCTTTCCCAAAGGTGCGCGCGCCACAATGCAAAGCCATGCACATCCTGCTCATCGAAGACGATCTCGACCTCGGGCGCGCGCTCCAGGCCAGCCTCAAGGTCGAGCACTTCACCAGCGAGTGGGTGCGCCGCGCCGCGGATGCGCCGCATGCCATCGATGCCGAGCGGGTCGACTGCGTGCTGCTCGACCTGAACCTGCCCGATGCCAGCGGCTTCGACCTGCTGCGGCGCTGGCGGCGCAGCGGCGTTCGGGTACCGGTCATCGTGATCACCGCGCGCTCCTCCATCGACGACCGCTTGGCCGGCCTCGACGGCGGCGCGGACGATTTCGTCATCAAGCCTTTCGACACCGCTGAACTCGTGGCACGCGTGCGCGCCGTAGTGCGGCGCAGCGCGCAGCAAGCCAGCGAGCACTGGACCGTGGGCGCGCTGGAGATCGAGCCGGGCCGGCGCCAAGCGAAGCTGCAGGGCGCGCCGCTGGCGCTCTCGCCGCGCGAATTCCAGCTGCTCATGGAACTGGCGCGCGAACCCGGTGCCGTGGTGGCCAAAGATGTGCTGTCGCAACGCCTCGAACCGCTGGGCGATCCGGTCGACTTTGCCGCCATCGAAGTGCATGTTTCCAACCTGCGCAAGAAGATCGGCACCGAGCGCGTACGTACCGTGCGCGGCGTCGGCTATCTGCTCGAACCATGACCCCCGCACAGCCGCCCGAAGGGGCTCGCTCCCTGGCTCCGGCGAGCGCGCGGCATGCGCTGTGGCGGCACCTGTCCGAGCCGTCGCTTGTTCGGCGCGGCACCTGGTCGACGCTGCTCGTCTTCCTGCTGATCTGGATTGCGCTGCTGGGCTACCTCTATGCCGAGAATCGCCAGTACCTCGCCGAGGCCCCCGGGCTCAAGCAGTTCGGCGATGCCTTGCTGGTAGCGCTGGACGAAATGCCGGATCCGGCACACGCACGCGCCGTGATGGCCGCCACCGAACGCTGGACCGCGATCCGCCGCACCCAGGACAAACGCCTGGGCGGGGTCGTGCTCTACGAACTGCGCGACAGCCATGATCGCCGCGTCTTCGCGTCCGAGGGGTGGCCGTGGACGGCCACCGCCGCTGCGTCCGAGGCACCCGGCGCATCCGCCACTGACTGGGCGGAACTCTACTGGCGCTACGACCGGACCAGCGCGCACTGGCGCTTGCAGATCCTCAATCCGCGCCGGACCGGCAGCGCCTTCCTGCGCTACAACGCCGGCTTTATCCTGCCCTATCTGCTGGTGGCCTTTCCGTTCGTCCTGCTGGCCGTCTGGCTCACGGTACGGGCCAGCCTGCGTCCGCTTCAGCAGTTGGCGCGGCACATTGAAGAGCGCCCAAGCGACGACCTGAACGCCGTCGGCGTGCCGGCGCGCTACCGCGAACTGAAGCCACTGGTGCAGGCGCTCGACGCCCTCTTGTCGCGCCTGCGCGGCACGGTGCAGCGCGAGCGCGCGTTCGTGCAAGACGCGGCCCACGAGATCCGGACGCCGCTGGCGGTGATCAACGCGCAGGCCCATGTGCTCGCGCACGCGCAGAACCCCGCAGAGCGCGCCCTGGCCGAGAGGCAGTTGAACCAGGCCATCGCGCGGACTTCGCACCTGGCTCGGCAACTGCTCGAGTTGGCTGCGCTGGACCACGCCGGCCCGCGCAGTGCAACCCGCGTCGACGTGGCGCATTGGCTGCGCGCGCTGCTGGGCCCAGCCGCCCAGACTGCGATGCGCGAAGGGCGCGAACTGTCACTCGATGCGCCGGACGCCCTGTCCTGCCGCATCGACCTGGGCGCGCTGGAGTCGATCGTCCAGAACCTCGTCGACAACGCCTTGCGCCATGGCGTGCCGGGCAGCATGGTCGCTGTGGACCTGTGCGATATCGAGGGGCAACTCCTGCTCGAAGTGCGCGACGACGGCCCCGGCATCGCGGCCTCGCAGCGCGAACATGTCTTCGAGCGCTTCCACCGGGGCACCGAGCCGCGCGCCAGCGGCGCCGGCCTCGGCCTGGCGATCGCGCGACAGGCCGCGCTGCGCCTGGACGGCAGCGTCGAGATCATCGACGGGCTGCAGGGGCGTGGCGTGGGGTTCCGTGTCCGCCTGCCACGGGCGGGCGACCAGCAGACGCCGTGAACCACGCCGCTACCATCACGCGATGAGCCGCACCACCTCTCCATGCCAGCAATGCGGCGCCTGCTGCGCCAGCTACCGCGTCGACTTCAGCGTCCATGAGCTCGACGACAACGGCGGCAAGGTGCCTTCGGGCCTTGCCGTCGAGGTGAACGACGCCATCTGCCGCATGCGCGGCACCGACCACACGCCCATGCGGTGCGCAGCGCTCACCGGCAAGATCGGCCAGGCGGTGGGCTGCGGCATCTACGAATGGCGCCCCAATCCGTGCCACGAGCTGCAGGCCGGCAGCGACGCCTGCGAGCGGGCGCGCGCCCGGCACGGACTGCCCGTACTGTCGTCGCTTCCTTGACGGCTTCAACTCGTCACATAAGGTGTTGGAAATAACCGACACCACGACCGCTCGCCGGGCGCTAACTTCGCGCCATGCGTTCAAAGCAACCCCGCCCCCGAATCTGGGACATCTCGCCGCCCGTGCATGAAGGCACGCCGGTGTTTCCCGGCGACACGCCCTACCAGCAGCGCTGGGCGGCGACCATCTCGCCGGACTGCCCGGTCAACGTCAGCGAGATCAAGCTCTCGCCCCACGTCGGCGCGCACGCCGATGCGCCGCTGCACTACGACCCTGCAGGCCAGACCATCGGCAACGTCGACCTCACGCCCTTCCTCGGCCCCTGCCGCGTGATCCATGCGATCGACAAGGGCCCGCTGATCGAATGGGAGCACATCGCCCACGCCGTTGACAGCAGCCTGCCGCAGCGCGTGCTGGTGCGCACCTACACCGCCATGCCGGTGGACCGATGGGACCCTCGGCTTGCCGCCTACGCCCCCGCCACCGTCGAGCGCCTCGCGGCCATGGGCGTGAAGCTCATCGGCATCGACACCGCCAGCATCGACCCGGCCGACAGCAAGACGCTGGAAAGCCACCAACGCATCCGCCGCCTCGACCTGCGCGTGCTCGAGAACCTCGTGCTCGACGACGTGCCCGAAGGCGACTACGAACTCATCGCGCTGCCGCTCAAGCTGGTCAGCGCCGATGCCTCCCCCGTTCGCGCCGTGCTGCGCGAACTCCCTCGCTGAAACCTCCACCATGACGACTCTTGCAGATTGCCGCGCGCTAGACGCGCAAGACCCGCTGCGCGCCTTGCGCGACCAATTCACCATTCCCGAGGGCGTGCTCTACCTCGACGGCAACTCGCTCGGCGTGATGCCCAAGGCCGCTCCCGCACGCATCGCCGAAGTCGTGACCAAGGAATGGGGCGAAGGCCTGATCCGCTCGTGGAACACCGCGAGCTGGTTCGACCTGCCGCAGCGTCTGGGCGACAAGGTGGCCCGCCTGATCGGCGCCGCGCCGGGCGAGGTGGTGTGCACCGACAGCACCTCGGTCAATCTCTACAAGGTGCTGTTCGCTGCGCTGTCGCAGCAGAAGGACAGCGGGCGCAAGCTGGTGGTGAGCGAACGCAGCAACTTTCCGACCGACCTCTACATCGCCGAATCGCTGTGCCGCGAGCGCGGTTTCACGCTCAAGCTGATCGATGCGAGCGAACTGCAAGGCCCGGATTCGGTGCTGACCGACGAAGTGGCCGTGCTGATGCTGACGCACGTGAACTACCGCACCGGCGCGATGCACGACATGAAAGCCGTCACCGCCGCCGCGCACGCCGCGGGCGCGCTCACGGTGTGGGACCTCGCGCACAGCGCGGGCGCGGTGCCGGTCGCACTGAACGAGAGCAACGCCGACTACGCGATCGGCTGCGGCTACAAGTACCTCAACGGCGGCCCCGGCGCACCGGCCTTCGCATGGGTGCACACCAAGCATGCGGGCCAGTTCGAGCAGCCGCTGTCGGGCTGGTGGGGCCACGCGGCGCCCTTCGAGTTCACGCCGCACTACCGCCCGGCTCCGGGCGTCGGCCGGTATCTCTGCGGCACGCAGCCGATCATCGCGCTCGCAGGCCTGGAATGCGGGCTCGACACCGTGCTCGCGGCCGAAGCCTTCAACGGCGATCACGGCGCGATGGCAGCGCTGCGCACCAAGTCGCTCGCACTGACCGATCTCTTCATCAAGCTGGTGGAAGAACGCTGCGCCGGCCAGGGCGTCTCGCTCATCACCCCACGTGAGCACGCCCAACGCGGCTCGCAGGTCTGCCTGAGCCGTGAAGAAGGCGCCTACGCCATCGTGCAGGCGTTGATCGCGCGCGGCGTCATCGGCGACTACCGTGCCGGCGACTCGCAAATGCCCGACATCCTGCGCTTCGGCTTCACGCCGCTGTACATCGGCTTCGAGGACGTGTGGAACTCGGTCGAGCACCTCGTGCAGGTGCTCGAGACGGGCGAGTGGAAGCGCGAAGAGTTCAACCGCAAGAACGCCGTCACCTGAGCGGCGCCGCATCATGAAACACGCATTGTTCGCTCTTTCCGCCACGCTGCTGATGGCGGCAGCCCCCGCCCTTGCACAGCAGCCGAACTTCACGCTGCCGCAACTGAAGGCCTTCGTCGTCCTGTCGCCCGACGCCTTCCGCCAGGAGATCAAGCGCCAGGGCTTCTCGTATGCCGACAAGACCGTGACCGACGAGGTCAGCATGATCGAGTACGAGAAGTTCGTCGACGGCCAGACCACGCATCTCATGAAGTCCACCTATGTGGAAAGCCGCGGCAGCGAGAACAGCATCCAGCTCTCGCTGACCGACAAGGCCGCCTTCGATCGCCTCGTGAAAGAGGTGCGCGACGCCGGCTACGCGCCGGCCGAGAAGGGCCGCATCCCGGGCGGCGAAACCTACCAGCAGTTCAAGCGCAAGGACGAAGCCGTGCGCTTCGTCTACCCCAGGAAAGAGTCCGGCATGGGCCTCCCCTCCTACACCGCCGTGGTCTGGCGATGACCACCAACCAGCAAAACATCATGAGCACCGAAAAAATCGTCCACGAAGAAAAGGCGCAACTGGACTTCAGCAAGTCCATGAGCTACGGCGACTACCTGCACCTCGACGAGATCCTCAACGCCCAGCACCCGCTTTCGCCCGCACATGACGAAATGCTGTTCATCGTGCAGCACCAGACCAGCGAGCTCTGGATGAAGCTGATGCTGCACGAGCTGCACGCAGCCATCGGCTGCATCGCCGACGAGAAGCTGGCCGACGCCTTCAAGATGCTCGCGCGCGTGAGCCGCATCATGGAACAGCTGGTGAGCGCATGGACCGTGCTCTCGACCATGACGCCGCCCGAGTACACGGCCATGCGCCCCTACCTCGCCAACTCCAGCGGCTTCCAGAGCGCGCAGTACCGCTGCATCGAGTTCGCGCTCGGCAACAAGAACGCCGCCATGCTCAAGCCGCACGCGCACCGTGCCGACCTGCTGGCGCAGGTCGATGCGGCCTATCGCGCGCCTTCGCTGTACGACGAGTCGCTGCGCCTGCTGGCGCGCCGTGGCCTGCCGGTGCCCGCCGACAGGCTCGAACGCGACTGGACACAGCCCTACGAGGCGAGCGACGGCGTCGAAGCCGCGTGGCTCACGGTCTACCGGAACCCGCACGATCACTGGGACCTGTACCAGCTCGGCGAAAAGCTCACCGACCTCGAAGATGCGTTCCGCCTCTGGCGCTTCCGCCACGTGACGACGGTGGAGCGTGTGATCGGCTTCAAGCGTGGCACCGGCGGCACAGGCGGCGTGAGCTACCTGCGCAAGATGCTCGACGTGGTGCTGTTTCCCGAAATCTGGAAGCTGCGCACCGATCTGTAGCCGGCAAGACAGCACAGGCGCCCGCTATCCAAGCGCAGTCAATGCGTTCTCGACCCAGTCGAAACCGACTCTTTCCTGTTCCAGACGCAGATGCCTGCCCAAGCGGTTATCGCGCAAGTCGTCATAGAGCGCCTGCTCCTCCGGCCGAAGGCGTAACAGCTCGCGCCAGGTCGGCGTCGCTTCGTCGCCCCATTGCATCTTGAATGTCATCAGGGTCGCACGGTCCATCAGGAACGACTCGACGTGATCGAAGCGAGCGCGCAGTTGATCGAGAATCGCGAAGCCGTGCGTGTCGATATCACCCCAGTAATGAATGGCGCAACGCGCAAGCCAGGGAACATCGCTCAACATCTCGAAACCATAGCCGGAGCCGAAGATGACGATGCTTCCCTTGATGGCAGGAAAAGCGAGGAAGTTGATCTCGTTCTCGGTCACAAAGACACGCGAGCAGCCCAGGTCCCACCGTGCAAAGCCTGGCGCATCCACTGTGATGTCCTGCGCAGGACAAGCCGCGCGCGACGCTAGTTCTGGGTCCAGGATACGGAACCGGACTCGGGATGGCTTGCCGAGAAAGCCATACCGCCGCACGAATTCGCCTGCGCCAGTCGCGGTCTTGTCTATGGCTTCGGGCGCAAGGGTGATGTCCAGCAATTCCATGAGAGTGCCGCGATGCGTCTCCATGAACTTGCTGTGCACGCCCGGAATGTCCACCTGCCGCAAGTACAGGCCAGGCCGAGGGTGCCTCTGCAGCCAGGCAACGATCTCCAGAAATCGAGACCACTGACTCTCCACCTCCAGCACCCGCAGCGGACGCCTGGCAAGCCACGGCAATAGCAAAGGCTGGCTGGCGCGCGTGAGTTCGATCAAGGCCGCAAAGCGAACAGCCTCCTTCTGCTTTCCAACCAGTGCAAGCGCCTGGTCCAGGCTGTCGACCCAGACCTCGGCAGGAATCGCGTTGGCCCCCAGGACGCGATGTCTGAACTCCCGCATGACGATGCGGTAGCCCGTCGCAGCACGGAGATCTCGGCTCCAATCGCGCACTTCATCGAAATGATCTGTCATTTCAGCCGACGTCGGGTCTTTCAACGCCAACCGTCTTGGAAACAAGCTCTCGCCAGTGACCAGGCGTGCAAGCAGGTCACCTCGATCCCACAGTTTCAGTAGTTGATCCCGCAAGTCGGAGGGTCGCGTCCAGTTCATCCTGCCGCCTTCGCTTTTTCCGCATGATATTCGTCGATGGAAAGATTGCGCAGTCTCGAGGATCGGCCTTCCTCGTTGTGGACGAAACCCACACTAGAGACAAATGGTTCGATGATGTGGATCTTCTGCAGGGGCGTCACGATCAACAATTGCAGGTTGAGCTGCGCGAACAGGCGCAGCCCGTATTGCGCCGATTCGTCGGAACCACGCCCGAAAGCCTCGTCGATCACAACAAAACGGAAGGTACGAGACTTCACCTCTCCCCACTCCAGGCCGAACTGATAGGCCAGACTCGCCGCCAGGATGGTGTACGCGAGCTTTTCCTTTTGACCACCCGACTTCCCACCAGAATCGGAATAGTGCTCGTGTTCAGTCCCGTCTTCGCGCCAACGCTCGCTGGCGGCGAACACGAACCAGTTGCGCACGTCGGTCACCTTGCCGGTCCAGCGGCGGTCTTGTTCGGAGAGCCCTTCGCGCCCTCGCAATCTTTCGATGATGTGTTTGACCTGCAAAAACTTGGCTTCCGAGTATTGGGCGTCGTCGGACCCGGTGAGGGTGCCTTCGGTGCATGCTCGCAACTCGGTCTGGAAGTCGCGCACATCGACATCCAGCGCCGGCTGCGCTTCGAGCACGATGTAGCGGCCTGCGTTGTAGTCGATCTGCGTCAGCGACTCGTTGATGCGAGCAATTCGGTCCTTGATGGTTTCGCGCTCGCGGTCGAGCTGGGATTTGAAGTTCGCGACTTCGCGAATGGTGTTCTCGTTGAGCAGTTCCTTGAACTTCGCCTCGAAGCGCGGCAAGTCGTCTGCCTGAAGGCTGCTCAACATTTCCCTGTATTCGGATGCAGCTTCGACATTCGCATCGACCTCGGCAGTTTCGAGCTTGTAGGCATCCTTGTAAGCGGCCATGGCCTGGATGATCTTGTCTCGCAACCTCTTGAGCTTGAGGTCTTCGGCATCAATCTTCGCCTGAAGCCAGTCACGCATCTCACGTTCGCGGTTGTCGCATGACTCGACGGTGAGTTGATGTTCGCCCAAAGCTTCGGCCCGCGTACCCTCAAGGCGTTCGAAATTCATGGCGTGCAGGCTTAGGGAGGGATCATCCAGCAAGACCTGGGTTTGTGCATGCTGGGCCTCTGCATCGACTTTCTTCTGTTCGGTCTTGGAGCGTTTGTCGCGGTGACCTTCGAGTTCCATTTCGGTTTTTTCAAGGGCTTCGAGAAGCTCTTGCAGTTGCGAAGCCAGGGTCTTCAACATATCGGAAGCGGACTCCAATGCCGCCTTGTCTTGCTCCAGCCTCGCCACATCCTTGGCGAGCGACTGCCAGTCCAACTCGCCAAAATTGTCATAGACATCGAGCCTGGACAATGCATCCCATCGCAGTTTGAGCGCGCTCTGCTCGCCCATCAGTCCGGCAACGATGCCTGCCTCGTCCGCCAACCGCTTCTCCAGCGATCTGAGTTTGGTCTCCAGCGCGGCGATCTTGGCCGTGTTGGTCCAGCCAAGAACGTAGCGGCTGCGCTCGTCAAGTCGATACCGGTCATCCTTCTCATGCCGCTCTCCCTTTGCCTTGATCTGCCCCGTGCGTGTGATGGCATGGGTTTCACGGCGAAATTGCTCTTGGGTCAAGCAACAGGCGACATCGAAGCGATGCGCGACCTCGCGCTCTAGCCAATCGTAGAAAGAGGAGTCAGGCTTGATCGATAGCTTGCGCGCCAGCGAGTCGCGATGCGGACCCGGCACGTCACCACGCTGTACGGCGCGGACACGGTAGTAGACGATACGCCCGCGAAGATGCGTTCTATCGACCCATTCGGATACGTCGGCATAGCTCCTGTCCGGCACCAGCAGCGACAGACCGAAGCTGCGCATCAAGCGCTCGGCTGCACCCTCCCATTCGCGCTCGTCGTCCCGGATCTGCAGCAACTCGCCTGCGAATGGCATGGCATCCTCGTCCAGACCCAGCGCCTCGCACAGGGTGGCGCGCATCGCGACCTGTTCGCCAGGGATATTGCTGCGTCGCGCTTTCAAACTTCGGATCTCGGCCGCCAACTCGTCGTGTTCCGACTTTCCCTGGCGCAGCCTCACCGCATGCTCGGTCAAATCGTTCTGCAACGCGGCCTCCCTCGCCTGGATCTCCTCCTTCATTCCGGCCAGGCTTTGGCGCTGCGTCAAGAAATCGGAAGCCGACTCCATGTGGAGCAGCCCCACCGAACGCGCCAACTCGTTGTAGTTCCTGGCCTTGACGCGCCGCCGCTCGACTTCGGCCTTCTTGCTGCGGATGGACTCGCTCAGTTGTTCCAGTCGATCGCCGCCGTTGTCGGAAATGCTCTGTCGAAGCTCTTTTTCCTGGATGCGTTGACCGCTACGCAGTTCCTCCCATCGCTGCACCTGAGCGTTCTGCCGCGCCCATTCTTCAGCCAGGGAAGCAATGCGCCTGTCGAGCAGTTCCAGTTTCAGCCCAGCAAAATAAGGCTTGAGCGCCTCTCGGCATACGCGCAGGTCGTCCGTCTGCTTGAGCAGATCCCCATGGCGGTCGCAGTCTTCAATCAGAGGCGTCAACAACTTCACCTGTTGCTTTGCCTTGAGTACGGCCGCATGCGCGCGGTTCAAATCTTCGAAGTGCCCGATCAATGCGGCGATGCGCGGCGCTACCTCGAAGGGCTCCAGCATGTGACTGCGCACGAAGTCCGTCAGGTTGCCCACCTGCTTCATCGACACGGTCTGATGAAACAGATCGAGCGCCTGCTCATTCTCAATGCCAAAGCGGCGGCGAAACCAGGCGCCGTACGGAGGAAAACTGGGAAGCACTTCAGCACCCGTGGCGCGCAGCTTCTTTCGCAGCGCAGAAATATCGGTGCCGAAGTTTGCAAAGTCCTTGGCAATGGACAGGTTCCCCTCCGCAGCGACGAAGAAACGCTCCGGTTGCCCCTGGGCGTCCTTCATCCAGAACACCTGTGCAAGCGTGACGGTCTGGTCGTAGCCCGCGTTGTGAAACACGCCGAGGATGACCGAGTAGCTGTTGTGACCGCGCAGCGCCACGGGTTTGGCCGCGCCGCTGCTTTCGTTGCGCTCCGATTTGTAATGCCCCAGCACGTAGGAGCGCAAGCTGCGCTCCTTGTTGTCTGCACCTGCAGCCTTGTTGTAGGCGACGCGGTGCGCCGGCACCAGCAATGTGGTCACGGCATCGACCAAGGTCGATTTTCCGGAACCGATATCACCGGTCAGCAAGGCATTGCGGCCGTCCGGATGAAGTGCCCACACACGCGCGTCGAAGGTGCCCCAGTTGAAGACTTCCAGCCTGTGCAACCGAAAGCCGGAAAGCGCATCGTCCGCAACGAAGTCCAGGCCGATGGTCTGTTCTTCATTCATCGGCTGCGCCCCCAGTCAGAAGTTGCAAGCGGTAACCAGCCAGTCGCGCGTCCAAGTCGGACAACCATTGCGCGTCGACAAAAGCCTTGAGGATGCGGCGAACCTCGAAGGCTGCAACTTGCCCGTCATGCGCGCCGCTGCCCGGCTTCAATCGGCGCAGAAAACCCAACTCCACGATCTTGGCCAGATAGCTCTCGAGCTGGTCCACGAGCTTGGCTTCGTTGCTGTGCTCAGGCAAGAACACCCTCATCAGTTCCACGATCTGGTCGCGCGAAAGAACGAGCCGTGTGTCGCCACCACCCGCATCGAACTCCGCCAGCTTCTTGCGCAGGAGTGCCAACAGCAGGCTCACCGGGAAGGACAGCGGACGCCTGACGATCAGCCTGGGCAACTTCGCGGCAGAGGGGTCCTCTGTTTCTTCGGCAAGACGTGTGCGAGAACGAAGAAAGGCGTAGCCTTCTGCATCGTCCAACACCAGCTCCAAACCCAGCACCGAGACATAGTCCCGGACGCGAGCCTGAAGGTTGTAGAGCGAACTCCACAATCCGCTGTCGACCTCGCGGTAGATCACGCCCCTCAGCAAAGGAATCACCACTGCCGACAGATCGTGCGTTGCGGCACCGGTGAGCGGCAACGGTATTTCAATGTTCTCGTCCATCCTCTTCGTCTCCCCTGGGCTATCGAACAAAAATGATGCGCGGCAGCCGCGCCTGTCGGGACCTTGCAAAGCCGTCCTGTCCAGTGACCTGCCAGAAAACGGCGTCCGTGGTCGCCTCGTCGATGACGGCCGCGAACGTCTGATCGGCCAGTTGCAGGTAAGCAACCAACTCCGCCAGCCCGTGCCGCAGCGGCTGCATATGTGTCAGTTCCTTCAGCGTCACCTGTGTGCGATCCTGCAGCGCATGGCGCACGTGACGTTCCAACTGGGCCTTGTCGATCACCACCTGAGAGAAAAGCGCGCCCGCATCCACATTGCTCTCGCCAGACTCAAGCGCCGTATCGGCAATCGACGGCTTGAACGCTGGCGTATGAAGCGGTCGCTCCATCGGTAGCTCCAGATCGACAACCGGCACTGCAATACGCATCGTCTCATCAGGAGGCGGCGACTCGCGCAATGCCAGGGCCTTCGCCTCGATGCCACGCAAGATGTCCATGATGCGGCGGTTCTCGAGCCAGGCCTGATCGTCGAGGAAGCGCCGCAATTGCTGAGAAAGCTGCGACACCGTCCGCTGCGCATGCTCGCCCGCCTCAAGCCAATCGTAGTGAACACGGCGGGTGCGGGTGTCCGGCTTGAGGTCCGAGACGGCCGGGAGGCTCAGCACGCGCTCCAGCATCGCCGAAAGCTCCTCCTGCCGGCGACTCGACATGAGGAAGTCCCAGAAAGCCCGAAAGCTGCGCCCTTGATCCGAATCGGCAATCGCATCGCGCTCACCCATGATTTCTTCCAGCAAGAGGCCCTTCGCGCCATCCCACAGCGCAATGCGCTCCCGGACACGTCGATCGAGGCCGCGAAAGTTTTGCTCCACTTCGCGAAAATCGGTCATCAGCTCGCGCGCCAAAGCAGTAAATTGCTGAAAGCGTTCCTTGAGCGCCGTGTCGTCCAGCAATGGAATATCTCCGCCGAGAATCTTTACGATCTCGACGTCGATCTCGTCTCGCCGTTTGTGCAGCTCAGCAATGCGTGCCGCAGGGTCAGTTTCGCTGCCCTGGCTCATTTGCTTGAGCAGTTCGAACAATGTCAGCAACCTTGACTCTGTCCCCACGAAGGCTCGCTCTGTCAAGGTTCCAAGCCATGCAATCGCCTTTTCGGCCGGAGGCGTCAGATCGAACTGCGGCTCATCCGAACCCAAGGCGTAGAACTTTCGCAGCCACCCCTTGTCGTTGCCAGCCCAATCGTTGAGATATTCAACAGCAGCCTTGGGGAAGGAACCTGGGCCTGCCCGCTCGCGTAGTTCAAACAGTTCATCCTCTAGCGCCTCGGCAAGATCTGCCTGCGACATCACCCGCACGTTCGGCGCGATGAAGACACGGTGCAAGAAACTCACCACCAAGGGTGCATGGTCCGACCGCAGCAAACGCCACGCGGGGTGGCTCTGCCGAAGCAAATCCAATGTGGCATAGTCAAGGCTCACGCGTCCTCCCCTTTGTCCTGATATCGCACCAACTCCTGCTCGATCTGCTCGATGGTCGGCAAGTTCGTCTGCAATTCCTTCGGAAGTGATTCGACCAACTGGTATTCAGCGATGCCGATTGGTTTAGCGGAGTCGCGAAGCGCATATTCGGCAACCACGCGATTTTTTGTCTTGCACAGCAGCAAGCCGATGGTCGAGGCATCCTGATCGGACTTGAGTTGCGCATCGACCGCCGTCAAGTAGAAGCTCAACTGACCGGCATGCTCAGGCTTGAAAGCTCCCGCCTTCAGTTCGATGACCACGTAGCAGTGCAGCTTCAGATGATAGAAAAGGAGGTCGATGAAGAAATCATCTCCACCCACTTCAATGGGAACCTGTCGTCCAACGTACGCAAAACCAGCACCGAGTTCCAGCAAAAAGCGGGAAATGTGTTCGACCAACGCGACTTCGATTTCGCGCTCCCCCGCTTCCTGGCCAATACCCAGGAAATCAAATACATAGGGATCTTTGAGTGCTTGCAGCGCAAGATCCGAGCGCGGTGCAGGAAGTCGTGTCGAAAAATTGGTCACCGCTTTCCCCTCTCGCTCCAGAAGACGCGTTTCGATATGGATATTGAGCGCATTGCGCGACCAACCCTGCTCGATTGCTCTCTGCGCATAAACCAGGCGCAACTGTGTTGTTTTGAGCTTGCTCAGCAAAACCAGGTTGTGGCCCCAGGGCAAATGTCCAACAGCCTGTTGGACTATTTCCTCATCGGGCCATGCCTCGGCAAAAGCACGCATGTACATCAGGTTGGCGCGAGAAAACCCTTTCATCTCGGGAAAGGCCGTGCGCAAGTCATGGGCCAACCGCTCAATTACCTTGGCACCCCACCCTTGCTTGGCCTGTCGTGCAAGGATGTCCCGGCCAATCTGCCAATACAGACTTACCAACTCGCGGTTGACAGCAGTCGCCGCGCGCTGCCTGGCACCTTGGACACGCAACTTCAGCTCAGTGAGCCATTCGGCATAGCCGGTGGGCACATCCATGAGCGACGGAGGTCTAGGACTTTTCATTAACACTGGATCCTGTTGCAGATATTGGCTGGCGCAAACAACGTCAGAGCGCTGTGGCGGATTATTGAAGGTATTGAAATCAGCTGACCATCTCTTGTTTGCCGCAGGTCGTACTTTTTCCTGAAATTCAGGCGCTTCTACAATCCGCACGGCACCGGCACTTCAAGACTCGACAAGGCTTTGCGATCCGTCGTTCGGCCTTGTGCTTCGGGGGAACCCCGTGGTGGATGGATGACTGCACATTCCGGCGCGCAAGCGGAACTGCGCATTCGCGCAGCCCAGCTGGCGCTTCACCGGCTGGTTGAAGGGCCGGTTGCCACCCACCTTCATCGGCTTCGCGGCCTTCATTCATGACGCGTGAACTGAGCTACAGGGATTGGATCGCTCGCAGCCTCGCTCGTGCGCTGCTCGCCGATGCAGGGCAGCCCGGCGGCAACACGCCCGATGCCCTGCGCGCGCGGGCAGCGGCAACGCTAGGCACCGATGCGCCCTGGCTGAAGCCGCTGACGGAAGCCCTCGGCAACCGCTCGCAAGCCACGTGGCAGCGCACCGATCTCCTCGCGCTGGCGCAGGCGATCCATGAGCTGCCCGAGTTCGATGCGGCCTTCGAGCAAGAGGAACAGCCACGCGTTCGGCGAATCATCCTGCGGCCCGCGGAGATGTTCCCGCGTCCGATGGGACTGGACCACTTCGCCCTGCCAAGCATTCCGACACTGGCCGATCTCGCGCAGTGGCTGGAACTCGATGCGGACCGGCTGGCGTGGCTCACCTCCCCGGCGCAGGCTTTTCGCGTACCGGACAAGGCCGGCCCCCGACCCACATCGCACTACCGCTACCAACTGCAGCCCAAGCGCCTGGGCGGCCTGCGCCTGCTCGAGATTCCCAAGGCCGACCTGAAGCGCGCGCAGCGCCGCATCCTCGACGATCTGCTGCAGCGCGTGCCCGTGCACGAAGCGGCGCACGGTTTTGTGCAGGGACGCTCGGTCGCGAGCCACGCGGCCGCGCACACGGGCAAGGAGGTGGTGATCGGCTTCGACCTGCGCGACTTCTTCCCCGGCGTTCGTGCCTCGCGCGTGCATGCCGTATGGCGCACGCTGGGCTACCCCGACGGCGTCGCGCGCGCCCTCACCACCCTGTGCACGCACCGCACCGGCGCCGCGGTGATCGAGCGGCTGCGCGACGGCGGTGGGCTCGACTGGATGGGCGCCAAACGGTTGGCCACGCCGCACCTGCCCCAGGGCTCGCCCTGCTCGCCCGCGCTGGCCAACCTCTGTGCGTTCCGGCTCGACCTGCGGCTCGAAGGCCTGGCATGGGTCTTCGGCGCCACCTACACGCGCTACGCCGACGACCTGGTGTTCTCCGGGCCGGCCTCACTGCGCGCACGGTTTGCGGCCTTGCGCGCGTGGGTCGGCGGCGTCGCGGCCGACGAGGGTTTCGAGCTGCATCCGCGCAAGGTGCGCTGCATGCCCCGGCATCGCCAGCAGCGCGTGACCGGCGTGGTCGTAAATGAAAAGGCCAACGCGCCGCGCGAGGACTTCGACCGGCTCAAAGCCGTGCTGCATCGCTGCGCAATGGACGGCCCCGCCAGCCAGAACCCGACGCAAGTGCTCGACTTTCGCGCGCACCTGCTGGGCCGCATGGCATGGATCGGCCAGTTCAGTGCGGCGCGCCATGCGAGGCTGATGCGCATCTTCGAGCGCATCACGTGGCCGGACGCAACCCCAACGCCCTCATGAACCTAGGGTGTCACGGCTTGCCCGTTCGGCGCAAACCGCTACAGTTTTGCAAACAACGGAGATCCCAGCCATGAACGAGATCCGGTTCACAACCGACGAGCTCTCCACCCTGCGCGAACATGGCGTCGTGCTGTTCGCCGACCGCGTGATCTTCGACGCACAGCCGCCGATGCCGCGGCAGCAGATCGATGCCGTGCAGGCCCAATGCGCAGGCCCGATCCCCGAAGCGCTGCTCGCGCTGTGGCAACAGACCGCGGGCGGGCGGCTCGACTACGACCTGTCGCTCGAGATGAACGGCAATCTCGAAGCCATCAGCTGGAACGAGCTGTTCTGGAACGGCAGCGACGGCTACCACGACCTGCAGGGCTGGATCGCGCACGAACTCGAACTGGCCGGGGAAGCCGCGCGGGAAAGCGGCACGCCGTGGAGCGGCAAGCTCACGCACCTGCCTTTCGGCGGCTTCGAATACACCGACCGCATCTACGCAATGGTCGAACCGGGCGCCGGGCACGGACAGGTCATCGCCTGGAAGAAGGGCCTACCGCCGGCATGGACGCATGCGCTTCACGAAGACAGCGTGAACACCATCGCGCCCGACCTCATGGGCGCCTTCGCGGCTCTGCACCTGGAAGAAGACCCGCTGGCTCCCACCGGCGACTACTTCTCGGGGCAGACGCTGCTCGAATACCTCGACGACCGCCACGAGGAGCACGGGCTCGACCTCGACCTGATGGACAAGCTGGTGGCCTTCTATTCCCGTGCCGTGGCCGACTGGCGCTCGCCGCTGGCCGCGGGCACGCTGCGCCACCAGCCCTCGCTTGCACGCGTGGCGCTGCGCCATGCCATCGCGACCGACGATGCCGAGCTGGTCGCAGAGCTCGCCGCCGCGGGCGTGGACTTCGACGGGCCGTTGCAAGGTAGCGCGCTCGCGACCGACGTTGCGGTGGGGCACGGCGCTTTTGCCGCGGCCGCGGCGCTGGTGCGTGCGGGTGCGCCAGTGGCGGCCGATGCACTGCGCAACATCGACGGACAGATCGCGCCCGAACTCACGAGCGCGCTGCTGGCTAACGGCGCGGAGCCCAACGTGGCTGCCATCGTCAAATGCGCGGCCTGCGGTGCGCCCGCGAGCGCGCACCTGATCGCTGATGCTTGTGCGCGGGCGGGCATCGACGTGCAGACGGCCTTCACCGCGGACCGCGATGCGATGCTGCTCGAACTGAAGACCACGCTCGCCGACAAACACGGCCATTACCTGGGGCAGGAAGGGCTTGCAGAGCGCATCGAGCACCTGCAGACTTTTCGGCTGTGAAACGAACTCTCTCGGCGTGAGCGTTCAGAGCACTGGTTGATCGGCCACGAACCAGCAGCGTACAGGGCATCGGGTGCTCCCCGCAGCGAAATAAAGGAGGAGCCGAAGGCGGGGGACATTCGCGGAGGGGAGTACCCGGTGGCCTGTGCACGCACCCCGGGTGGACACAAGCATCAACCGCCGTACAGCCACGGCTGGTCGAGCAACCTGGCTCCCAATAAGCGCATCGCCATGTCGCGCCCCAACCGCATTGCGCCCGTGGCGTGGAAGATCTCGCCGTTGCGGCGCGCGCGCGCCTGCACCTGCGCATTGCGTGCCCAGCGCGCCTCGGCATAGCGCGTGAACGCGGCGGGCACGTCGGCGGCACTGCCGTCGCCCAGCGCATCGGCCAGCGCCACCGCGTCTTCGATGGCCATGCCCGCGCCCTGCGCGAGGTACGGCACCATCGGATGCGCCGCATCGCCCACCAGCGCGACGCGCTCGTGCGCCATGTCGGCAGCGCCGCTCAGGGGTGCGCGGTCACCGAGCGACCACGCGCGCCAGCCGGGCATGGCGTCGAGCAGCGCCTGCAGGCCTGCGCAGCTGCGGCCCATGGCCTGCTTCAGCGCGGCGACGCTGCCGGCCTGGTCCCAGTCGCGTGCATCGCCTGCGGGGGCGGACTCGGCGATGACAACCACGTTGAGCCAATCGCCGCCGCGCACCGGATACGCCACCGCATGCAGGCGCGGGCCGAGCCAGACATCGACTTGCCGGCGGCGCAATGCGGCGGGCAGGTCGGCTTGCCGAATCAGCGCGCGCCACGCCGTGTGGCCGGTGACGCGCGGCGGCTGCGCGGCAGACGCGGAATCGAGCTGCTGCCGCACCATGCTCCATAGGCCATCGGCCCCGACGACGGCTTCGCCTTCCCAGGCACGCGCATCGGTGCTCGACAGGCATACGAGGTCGTCGCTGGTTTCCACCTGCCTGATGTGCGCCGCGGTGACGAGCGTGCCGGTACCGCATGCGCGCACGGCATCAAGCAGCAGCCCGTGCAGGTCGGCGCGATGCACGCAGAAATACGGAGCGCCGTAGCGCTGCTGCATGGCGTCCCCGAGCGGCATGCGGGCCAGCTCCGAGCCGCTTTCGGCGCTGTGCACCGCGAGCGCATCGGGCCGCGCCGCAATGGCCGCGAGCCCGGGGCCCAGGTCGAGTTGCTGGAGGCGCCGCGTGGCGTTGGGGCCGAGCTGCACGCCGGCGCCGATTTCGCCGAAGGCCGCGGCCTGTTCGAAGACGTCGGCGCGGTGCCGTTGGCGGGACAGCGCCAGCGCAGTGGCCAGCCCCCCGATGCCGCCCCCGGCGACGAGGATGTGCGCGGGCATCGGCTCAGCGGCTGTGCGTGGACGACGGCGCGATGGTGCCCTGGTCGGCTTCGGGTTGCTTCAGGGGAGTCTTGGGAGCGCAGCTTCCGCAGCTGTCGCACGAGCCACAGCCCGAGGTCTTGGCCAGCGAGGCGGCCAGCTCCTTCGCGCGGGCTTCGTCGACCCAGCCCGCGCGTTGCGTGCCGGCCGCGAACTTCTGCGCCGCGCCGCGGCGCCAGCCCGCGGGCATCCAGCGCCAGACCGCATAGAGCGCGGCTGCCGCGACGATCAATCCGACGATCAGTTGCTGTGCCATTTCTTCTTCAAACCTTTCGTGGCGGGTTTTAACCTGCTCCAAGTGCCAGTGCAACGCGGTAGGTGATGAAGCACGCCATGTAGGCCAGCGCAAAGAGATAGCCGGCCATGATCCAGACGTACTTCCACGAGCCTGTCTCGCGCTTCACGGCCGCGAGCGTCGAGATGCACTGCGGCGCGAACACGTACCAGACCAGCAGCGACAGCGCGGTAGCCAGCGACCAGCTGCCCGCGATCAGCGGCTGCAGTTGCCCCGCCACGTCGTCGCCCGTGGCCGACAGCGCGTACACCGTGCCGAGCGCCCCCACGGCCACCTCGCGCGCTGCCATGCCCGGCACCAGGGCGATCGATATCTGCCAGTTGAAGCCGATGGGCGCGAAGATGTGCTCCAGCCCGCGGCCGATCATGCCGGCCAGGCTGTACTGGATGGCCGGCCCGGTCGCGCCTTCCGGCGGCGACGGGAAGGTAGACAGGAACCACAGCAGGATCGTCAGCGTGAGGATGATCGTGCCCACGCGCTGGATGAAGATCCAAGCCCGTTCGTACAGGCCCAGCGCCAGGTTGCGCGGGTTCGGCCAGCGGTAGGCGGGCAGCTCCATCAGCAGTGGCGATTGCGAGGTGCTGTCGCGAAAGCGCTTCATCACCCAGGCCACGGCCATGGCCGAGACGATGCCGAACACGTACAGCGCGAACAGCACCACGCCCTGAAGGTTGAACACGCCGCCCACCGTGCGCGCCGGAATGAAGGCAGCGATCAGCAGCGCATACACCGGCAGCCGCGCCGAACAGGTCATGAGCGGCGCGATCATGATGGTCGTGATGCGGTCGCGCCAGTTGCTGATGGTGCGCGTGGCCATCACGCCGGGAATGGCACAGGCGAAACTCGACAGCAGCGGAATGAACGAGCGGCCCGAGAGGCCCACGGTGCCCATCACGCGGTCGAGCAGGAAGGCCGCGCGCGGCAGGTAGCCCGAGTCTTCCAGCGCGAGGATGAAGAGGAAAAGAATCAGGATCTGCGGCAGGAAGACGATCACGCCGCCCACGCCGGCGATGACCCCGTCGACCAGCAGGCTCTGCAGCATGCCCTCCGGCATGTGCGCCTTGAGCAGGCTGCCCAGCCCCTCGGTGCCGGCCTTGATGGCGTCCATCGGCACATTGGCCCAGCTGAACACGGCCTGGAACATCAGGAACATGGTGACGGCGAGCACCAGCATGCCCCACAGCGGATGCATCACCACGCGGTCGATGCGGTCGCTGGTGGCGAGGCTGCCCGCCGGCTCCTTCACCGCCAGGCCGAGGATGCGGCGCACCTCGCGCTGCGTGGCCAGCACGTCGTCGAGGCCCGGTGCCTGCCAGGGCTGCGGCGCAGCGGCGGCCACGGGCGTGTCGAGCGCTTCGAGCAGGCCCTGCGCGCCACCGCTGTGCACACCGACCGTTTCGATGACCGGCACGCCCAGTTCGCGCGAGAGCACCGCCGCGTCGACCGCGATGCCCTGCTTGCGGGCCATGTCGGTCATGTTGAGCGCCACCACCATCGGCAGGCCGAGCCGCCGGGCCTCGAGCACCAGCCGCAGGTTCAGGCGCAGATTGGTGGCGTCGGTGACGCACACCAGCAGGTCGGGCAAGGCTTCCTTGCTCTGGCCGGTGACGACGTCGCGAGTGACGGCCTCGTCGGCGCTCAGCGCGTTCAGGCTGTAGGCACCCGGCAGGTCGAGCACGAACACGCGGCGGCCCGACGGCGTGCGCAGCGTGCCTTCCTTGCGCTCGACCGTCACGCCGGCGTAGTTGGCCACCTTCTGGCGGCTGCCGGTGAGCAGGTTGAACAGCGCGGTCTTGCCGCAGTTGGGGTTGCCCAGCAGGGCGATGCGGTCGGGCTGAGCGGTAGGCGCGAGGCGCCCGGGCCCCTGGATGACGGCTTCAACCATGGTTGGCGGCTCCAGGCGTGACGTGGATCAGCGCGGCCTCGTGGCGGCGCAGTGCGAAGGTGGTGTGGCCGAGGCGGACCGCCAGCGGTTCGCGCCCCGGAACGCCGCTGGCGACGATGCGCACGGCCTCGCCGGGCACGAAGCCGATTTCCGTCAGGCGCAGGACCAGTTCGCGGCCGTCCGCATCCTCGGGGCGCGCCACGTCGAGCACGGTCGCCCACTGGTTGTTCGGAAGCTGGTCGAGGCGCAGGGCGACGGCGGTGGTCGGCGCTGCGCCGAAATCGGTGGTTCGCACGGTGAGATGACGCCCGGAATATCGGGCGTGCCGGTAAGCAAAGGCTAGATGCTAGCAATTCTCACTCACAAAAACCTGACCACCCCCCTCAAAAGCATGGAAGCCCGGCAAATCGGGGGGTTTTCGCTTGGTTCGGCCGCCCCGTGCGGGGCTCAAACGGCCAGTTCGACGACGCGCGCGGTGACGGCATCGCCGTCGATCAGCAGTTCGGCCACGGCGATGGGCAGCTTGAACCGGCGCGGGCCCGCGCTGCCCGGGTTGACGTACAGCACGCCGCCGCGCTCCGCGATCTTCGGCTGGTGCGAATGGCCCGAGACGACCACGCGCACACCGGCCGCCGACGGATCGATGCCGAGCTGCGCGAGGTCGTGGATGGCATAGAGCTGCACATCGCCGAACGCCAGCCGTTCGGTTTCAGCGATTGCCTCGGCCCAGGGCTCGCGGTCGTTGTTGCCGCGCACGGCCGTCAGCGGCGCGATGGCCGCGAGCGCTTCGAGGATGCCGGCGCTGCCGATGTCGCCGCCATGCACGATGAAGTCGCTGCCTCTCAAAAAAGCGACGGCCTCGGGCCGCAGGAGCCCGTGGGTGTCGGAAATGAGGCCGATGCGGAGCATGGAAGAAGAAAGGCCTCTCAGGAAAACAAGCCCCGGGTTATTCCAGCAGTTGCCGCAGCACGAAGGGCAGGATGCCGCCGTGCTTGTAGTAGTCGACCTCGATCGGCGTGTCGATGCGCAGGCGCACCGTCACCTCCTGGTGCGTATCGTCGGCGCGGTGCACGACCAGCTTCACGTCCATCTGCGGCTTCAGCTCGCTGCCGATCACCACGTCGATCTTCTCGTCGCCGGTGAGGCCCAGCGTCTGCCACGAATCGGCGCCGCGGAACTGCAGCGGCAGCACGCCCATGCCGACCAGGTTGGCGCGATGGATGCGCTCGAAGCTGCGGGCCACCACGGCCTTGATGCCCAGCAGCTGCGTGCCCTTGGCCGCCCAGTCGCGCGAGGAGCCGGTGCCGTATTCCTCGCCGCCGAACACCACCGTCGGCACGCCCTGCGCCATGTACTTCATGGCGGCGTCGTAGATGAACATCTTCTCGTTGCCGGGCTGGAACAGCGTGACGCCGCCCTCTTCCTGCGTGCCATTGGCGTCCGGCGGAATCATGAGGTTCTTGATGCGCACGTTGGCAAAGGTGCCGCGCATCATCACGTCGTGGTTGCCGCGGCGCGAACCGTAGCTGTTGAAGTCGGCCTTGGCCACGCCATGCGCCTTGAGCCAGATGCCCGCGGGCGAGCTTTCCTTGATGGAGCCGGCCGGCGAGATGTGGTCGGTGGTGATCGAGTCGCCGAACAGCGCCATGACGCGCGCGCCCTTGAAGCCCGCGTCCGACGCGTGCGGCGTCATCCTGAAGCCCTCGAAGAACGGCGGCTCGGCGATGTAGGTCGACTTCGGCCAGTCGTACACCTGGCCGTTGGTGCCCTCGATGCTGCTCCAGAACTTGCCCGGGTCGGTCTTGACCTTGTCGTAGTTCTCACGGAACGATTTCGCATTCATCGCATAGCGCAGGTTCTCGTCGATTTCCTTCGGCGTCGGCCAGATGTCGCCCAGGTACACGTCCTTGCCGTTCCTGCCCTTGCCCACGGGCTCGGTCATCAGGTCGGTCATCACGTTGCCGGCGATGGCGAAGGCCACCACCAGCGGCGGCGAGGCGAGGAAGTTGGCCTTCAGGTTCGGATGGATGCGCGCCTCGAAGTTGCGATTGCCCGACAGCACGGCCGCGCCGATCAGGTCGTTCTTGGTGATCGCCTCGTTGATCTCGGGCGTCAGATCGCCGGCGTTGCCGATGCAGGTGGTGCAGCCGTAGCCCGCGAGGTAGAAGCCGAGCTTCTCGAGGTACGGCAGCAGGCCGGCCTTCTCGAGGTATTCGGTGACGATGCGCGAGCCGGGCGCCAGAGAGGTCTTGACGTGCGGCTTGACCGTGAGCCCCGCCTCCACCGCCTTCTTCGCGAGCAGGCCGGCGGCCAGCATCACGCTCGGGTTCGAGGTGTTGGTGCACGAGGTGATGGCCGCGATCAGCACGTCGCCGTTGCCGATGGTGACATCGCCCTTGGGCGCCGGCGGTGCGGTGGCGCTGGTGTGTGCCGCGGCATGGGTCGAGCGGTTGGCCACCATCTCGACCACGTCGCGCGGCGCACCGGGCGGCGGCGCCGCGGCTTCGTCGTCCTCGCGCACGCCGTTCACGCTCAGCGGATAGCGCAGCTTGAGCTTGTCGGCCGGCTGGTTGAAGCCGTTGGCTTCGTTGGGCTTGCTGTAGAGCTCGGAGAACTTGGTGGCCAGGTGGCCAAGGTCGATGCGGTCCTGCGGGCGCTTCGGACCGGCCAGGCTCGGGGACACGATGCCGAGGTCGAGCCTGACGATTTTCGTGTAGTCGATGTCGCCCGGGTTGGGCATGCCGTACAGGCCCTGCGCCTTGTAGTAGGCGGCGAAGCGCTCAACCTCCTCCTGGGTGCGGCCTGTGCCTTCGAAATACGCCACGGTCATGTCGTCGACCGGGAAGAAGCCCATGGTCGCGCCGTATTCAGGCGCCATGTTGCCGATGGTCGCGCGGTCGGGCACGGCGATCGATGCGGCGCCGGGGCCGAAGAATTCGACGAACTTGCCCACCACTTTCTCGGCCCGCAGGATGGACGTGACGTACAGCACGAGGTCGGTGGCCGTCACGCCTTCGCGCAGCTTGCCGGTGAGCTCGAAGCCCACGACGTCGGGCGTGAGCATGTAGACCGGCTGGCCCAGCATGGCCGCTTCGGCCTCGATGCCGCCCACGCCCCAGCCGACCACGCCCACGCCGTTGATCATGGTCGTGTGGCTGTCGGTGCCGACCAGCGAATCGGGGTAGTAGACGGGCACGTCGGCCTTGTCGTTCGGGCTCGTGTAGACGCCGCGCGCAAAGTACTCGAGGTTGACCTGGTGCACGATGCCGAAGCCCGGGGGCACCACGCGGAAGGTGTCGAAGGCCTGCATGCCCCACTTCATGAACTGGTAGCGCTCGTTGTTGCGCTGGAATTCCAGCTTCATGTTCAGGTCGAGCGCCTTGGGCGTGCCGTAGTAGTCGACCATGACCGAGTGGTCGACCACCAGGTCGACAGGCACCAGCGGCTCGATGGTCTTGGGCGACTTGCCCAGCTTGGCGGCCACGCTGCGCATGGCGGCCAGATCGGCCAGCAGCGGCACCCCGGTGAAGTCCTGCAGCACCACGCGGGTGACGACGAATGGAATCTCGTCGGTGCGCTCGGCGTTCGGCGCCCAGTGGGCCAGCTCTTCGACATGCTTGGCCGAGACCTTCTGCCCGTCGCAGTTGCGCAGCACCGATTCGAGCACGATACGGATGGAAACCGGCAGGCGGTCGATGGTCGGGTACTGCTTGGCCAGCTCCTTCAGGGACCAGTATTTGCCGGACTTGCCCGATGCGGTCTTGAAGGTCTTGAGGGTGGACGCAAAGGCATGCGCCGGCGCTTTGGCCATGGGGGAACTCCTGTTTGTTCGTGGAAGCCTCTCAAAGATATCAGGGTTCGATGTCAACGGCTGTAGTCGGTCTTCCCTGCCGACGCCTTGCCGGGCCATGTTCCTCATGGCGAAAAATGCCGGGGACAGGGGGTGTCGCCGGCATTCCGCGATCTCACCAGCGGCCAGCCGGCTCCAGGCCGGAAACCACGCGGGCACCGCCACGGGTGCGGCGCAGCCCGGTCCATTGCAGCTCGGCCAGCACGACCACGCATGCCACCTGCGCCAGCACCCAGGCCATGCCCAGCGCAGTGACCGGGAAGACGCCGCTCACCAGCAGCGCGATGCAGGCCGCGGCCCAGCCGAAGTTGCCGGCGACGACCAGGCCGATGAGGGTACGCGGCGGCGTGCTGCGGCTGGCTATGAAAGCAGCGGCAGCCGCATAGGCCAGCAGAAAAACGCCCGTACCCGCGAGCAGCGGCGCCGGCAGGCCGGTCAACCTGGCCAGTGCGCCGGTGAACGCCACTTGCAGCGCGCCCGTCGCGGCGCAGGAAGCGGCATCGGCCCACATCACGTTGGGCAGGAAACGGGGGGATGCGAAGACGGACATGTGAATCTCCTTGGGTGGTTACGCCGCAAGCCAGCCCTGCCGCGTTGGAGCCCATGATTCCGGCCGGCGTGGATCGCGTCGATGACCTGGGAGGTCATGGCGCCGCGCCGCCGGCGCGCCAGAATGCAGCCCCATGAACACCACCCGCTCCCACCTGTCCAAGGCCAGCCAGCCCGGCGCGCGCGACCCGTTCGGCGCCCACCTGCGGCACTGGCGCACCCACCGCCGCCTGAGCCAGCTCGACCTGGCGCAGGAGGCCGAGGTCTCGACCCGGCACCTGAGCTACGTGGAAACCGGCCGCGCCGCGCCCAGCCGCGAGATGGTGCTGCGCCTGGCCGAACGGCTCGAGGTGCCGCTGCGCGAACGCAATGCGCTGCTGGTGGCCGCGGGCTTTGCACCGATGTACCGGCAGCGCTCGCTCGACGATCCGGCGATGGCCGCCGCGCGCCGCGCGGTCGACCTGGTGCTGAAGGGGCACGAGCCCTTTCCCGCGCTGGCCGTGGACCGCCACTGGAACCTGGTGGCGCACAACGCGCTGGTGCCGATGCTGATGGAAGGCGCCGCGCCCGAGTTGATGCAGGCGCCCATCAACGTGATGCGGCTGAGCCTGCATCCCGACGGCGTGGCTCCACGCATTGCCAATCTCGCCCAATGGCGAACCCATCTGCTTGAACGGCTGCAGCAGCAGATCGCCGCCACCGGCGACGCGGTGCTGCAGGAATTGCACGACGAACTGGAGGCCTACCCTCCACCCGCGGTCAGCCACGACCTGCCCGCAGTCGACACGGCACTGTCGGCCATTGCGGTGCCGATCCAGTTCGTCACGCCGAACGGGGTGCTGAGCTTCATCAGCACCACCACCATCTTCGGCACGCCGGTGGACGTCACGCTGCAGGAACTGGCGGTGGAATCGTTCTTCCCGGCCGATGAGCAGACCGCTGCTGCGCTGACGGCATTGGCGGCGCAGGCGACGGCTTGAAAACCGGGGACCGCTGGCTCAGCGCTTCTTCGGAGGCTGGCCCGCAGCACCGGCCGGGGCTGCGCCAGTAACCGCGGCCGGGTCCCGCCAGCCGTATTCAACGTAGCGCCGGATGATCAGGCAGCCCGGCGGCGAATCGATCAGCGAGACCGACGAGGTGGGCTCTTTCTCGTCGGTGTAGACCGCGTAGTTGGGCAGCAGCCGCGTCATCTTGTAGCTCGCCAGCTCTTGCTGGCCGACGCTCGCGCAGGTGAAGGGCGCGACCGAGATGCGCTCGGCCGACACGGTGCAGGCGCCGCTGTCGTCGGGAATGGCGGTGATCGACGCGGCCACGCCGGCGTTCGGAAACTCCATGCCGATCAGCGAGAACATCGGCCCGGCGTCAGGGCGCTTTCGGTCCCAGTCGAGCAGCACGTCGTGGCTGCGGCTGCCCTGCACGGTGAGCGTGGAAAGCCGCGTGATGGCGGGCAGGCAGCGCTTGATGCCCACGCTGGTTGCTGCGCGCGTGAGCGTGTCCTGCGGCGCCGCCGGTGGCGCCTGGGGCACCAGCACGCCCTGCGCGAGTGCAGCGCCGGCAGCACCCCACGACACGGCGGCGAGCAGCAGGCGGGGGAATCGTCGGTTCGGCTTCATCCCGGTCCTCATGCGTAAAGGTTCTCGATGGCGGCGGTGTACGTGCGCACGTTGTCCTCGCCCTCGGGGTCGAGCGTCGCGATGAAGCGACGCGCGCGCTCGCGGTAGGCCGGCAGGTCGGCGTCGTGTTCGGCGAAGGCGCGCTGCAGGGCCCGACCGCCCTCCTCGCAGTCGAAGCCGTGATAGCGGTAGCCGCAGTCGCCGATGAGGTGCGAGTTGTGGATCAGCGGATAGCCGCCGTACAGGGCCTCGTAGTAGAGGTAGTTCTGCGCGTTCTCCCAGTGGTGCGCGAACACGGCGTCGATCTTGCCCGGCATCACCTGGTAGACCGGGAAGCGTCCCTCGAAGGTGGCCAGCCCGTGCTGCACGATGTCCAGGCTTTGCGCGAAGCCGATGAACAGCGGCTTGTCCTTCAGATGGAAGCTGTTGTAGACCCACATCTTCTCGATCAGCCGCGGCTGCGCGCGGTGCGCCGCTTCGCAGCCGAGCATCGGGATGAAGCTCGTCTTCACCATGCAGATGTTGGGCTCGAAGATGGCCACGCGCCACTGCTTGCGGCCGGGTTCGTAGGCAAACGGCGGGCTCTGCGGCGCGCGGGCCATGGCGCGCTCCAGCACCATCGGGCTCCAGAGGTGGGGCATCAGTCGCACCGGTGCGCGGAAGGTGCTCTCGAAGTAAGGCTTGCACGACACCTCGTACTCGGGGATCGTCCAGACCTCGTCGTACGGCGCGCCGGAGACCAGCAGGCCGTGCGGCTTGTCGAAGATCATCCGCTCGATGTCGATCACGTAGTCGTTGCCCACGCGCATCGAGACGATCTTGCCGCCGCGTTCGCGAAACGCCACGGACCACGACATGGCCAGCTGGGCGCTCATCTCGATCATGAGATCGAGCTCCTGCGCGGCCGTGGCCATGTCGATGATGGGCACCGGCGAGTCGGCCAGGAAATTGGTTGCATCCGCAGGACCGCCGTCGCCGCCGCCGGCCACCAGCACGGCGCTTTCCACGCGCGGCGAACGCAGCAGCAGCATCACGAGGAACAGGCAGTTCTGGTAGACGCCGTTCTCCCACAGGCTCTGCTCGCCCTTGCGGATGAAGATGGAAACGCCAACCTTCAGCTTGGCCGGCATGGCGGTCTTTTTCTGCGCTTCGCTCATGCGGCGCTCCTCACGCCGTCGGCACGGAATGCGGCATCGCCGCCCACCAGGTGCAGAAGGCGCTGCGCATAGCCGTCGACGTTCGCCCGGTGGAGCGGATCGAGCGTCTCGAAGATCCGCAGGGAGCGCGCGCGGTAGTCGTCCAGTTGCCGGTCGTGGTTGCGCACGGCCTGCAGCAGTTGCGCCGCGCCGGCGGCGATGTCGAAGTCGGGGTAGTAGTAGCCGGCATCGCGCAGCCAGGGCGAGTTGTGCACCAGCGGGTAGTTGCCGTAGAGCGCATCGAGGTAGCTGTAGTTCTGGTCGTTCTGCCACTGGTGCGAAACCACCGCGTCGGCGAACTGCACCATGAAGCCCGCGAAGTCGTGCCGGCCGTGGAAGATCGCCTTGTGCTGGCGCACGATGTCGAGCGAGTTCGCCAGATACAGCATCGTCGGGTGGTCCTTGACGTGCAGGGTGTTGAGCACCTGCATCGAGGCCACGGCAGTTGGGTCGGCGCGATAGGCCCCGTCGCAGATCAGCATGGGCACGCTGCTGGACTTCACCACCGAGATGTTGGGCTCGAAGATCGCCACCCGAAACCCCGGCTGCTCGGCCGTGCGCGGCGTGTAGCCGAAACGGTGGCCCGCGGCCTCGACTTCCGCGACGCGCTGGACAAGGAACTGCGGCGACCAGAGATACGGCACCTCGAACACCGGGCAGCGGTGCATGGTGCGCATCATCGGCGCGAACACCGCGTCCTTGGGCAACAGCCATACCTCGTCGCAGCGGTCGGGCTTGCTGAAGTGCCCCTTGTCGGTGAACAGGATCGGCTCGGCCAAGGCCGCGAAGGGTTGGCCCACGCAATGGAACACCACGCGGCCGCCGCATGCGCGGAAGTAGGAAAGCCATTGCACATCGAGCGCGCCGGCCATCTCGATGACCACGTCCAGCGCATCGGTCAGGTCGCGTGCCCGCCCGAAAGCCAGGCCCATGGCGGCCAGGTCGACCTGGGGCGGCATGCTCGGCTGGTCGCCTGCGTCGACCAGGGTCACGGATTCGACGAACTCGATGCGTTGCAGCAGCCGGGCGAGAAACAGGACGTTCTGCCCCATTCCGTTTTCCCAGATGTTCTGTCCCGCGTGGGTGAGGACTGAAATACCAATGCGCATGGGGGCGAAGTGTGTACCAAAAAAAACGGCTCCCGCACCGTCAGCGCGGGAGCCTCCCAGTTGTGGCCAGATTCAGTGGCTTATTTCCACTTCCAACCGATGCCGGCGTTGACGCCCCACTCCTTGCCCGTGGTCGTCAGGCCCGCGCCCCAGGACATCTTGCCGTCGTCGGACAGCGCCTTGAAGGTCAGCGCCACGGCGCTGTAGCCCTTGTAGCTGCCGAGACCCACGCCCACGGTCTTTTCGCCGGGGTACAACGTCGGCAGGTACGTGCCCGACATCGCGAAGGCCATGGCCGTGCCCGAGTAGGCGATGCGCGCCACGTCGCCGACCTGTCCCTGCACCTGGTTCAGCTGGTTCAGGTTCACGGCGTCCGTCGGCAGTACGCCCGGCGCCACGTTGCTGATGCGCGTGCCGCCCGGTGCCTGGCCGTTGCCCAGCGTAACCTGGTTGTAGTTGACCGAGCCGTCCGGGTTGGTCGCGTACTGCACGCCGCCGGCCGCAACCGCATTGGCCGTGGCCCTCAATTGCGCCACGTTGGTGGCATCGCTGTCGGCCGTACCTGCCGCCACGCCGGTGATCTGGCGGTACTGGCCGGAGGCCGCATCGCCCACCGACACCGCGGCCTGCGTGCTGGTGGTTGCCCTGATGGCCGCCGCCTGCTGCGCCGTCGCGCTGCCCGGCACGTAGCCGGCCACACCCGCCGCGGTGGAAGCCACCGAGCCCGAGCCCAGCGCCACGCCGCCGCTTTGCTGCACGATGGCGCCGAAGCCGATGGCCGTGCCCTTGGAGATGTTCTGCGCCTGGCTCAGCGCCGTACCGCCTGCGTCGGCGTTGTCGCCCAGCGCCACGCCACCGCCGCCTGCGCGGGAGTTCACACCGATGGCCTGCGAGCCCGTGGCCAGCGCCCCGGTACCGATGGCGATCGCGTTCGCACCCGTGGCCTGGGCGCCGAAGCCCACCGCCACCGCGCCGTCGGCCGTTGCCCGGGCGCCGTTGCCGGCCGCGAAGGAGTTGGCGCCGCTGGCCACCGATTGGGGGCCGATCGCCACGGCTTCCTGGCCCGAGGCCTGGGCATCCGCCGCCGTCGAGTTCGCGTGGAAGTACTTGGTGCCGGTGTTGTAGATGTTGTTGACCGACGTGCTCAGGCTGTTGACGTTGACGTTGGTCGTGCTCAGGCTGGTCGACAGGCTGCCGACACCGGTCGACAGACTGGCGATGCCGCTGGTCGCGGTGCTCAGGCCCGACGAGGTCGAAGTCGACAGGCTGGCCACGCTGCTGTTCGTCGTGCTCAGGCCGGTGGACAGGCTGCCGATGCTGCTGGTCGCCGTGCTCAGGCCGGTCGAAGTCGAGGTCGACAGGCTGGCCACGCTGCTGTTCGTCGTGCTCAAGCCCGTCGACAGGCTGCCGATGCCGCTCGTCGTGGTGCTTAAGCCCGTGGACAGGCTGTCGACCGTGCTCGACACCGTGCTCAGGCCGGTGGACAGGCTGCCGATGCTGCTGGTCGCGGTGCTCAGGCCTGTGGAGGTCGAGGTCGACAGGCTGGTCACGTTGCTGTTCGTCGTGCTCAGACCCGTGGACAAGCTGCCGATGCTGCTCGTGGTCGTGCTCAGGCCGGTCGAGACCGAGGCCGACAGGCTGGCAACGTTGCTGTTCGTCGTGCTCAGGCCCGTCGACAGGCTGCTGATGCTGCTCGTAGCGGTGCTCAGACCCGTCGAGGTCGACGTGGACAGGCTGTCGATGCTGCTCGTGGCCGTGCTCAGGCCGGTGGAAGTCGAAGTCGACAGGCTGGCAACGTTGCTGTTCGTCGTGCTCAAGCCGGTGGACAGGCTGCTGATGCCGCTGGTCGCGGTGCTCAGGCCGGTCGAGGTTGACGTGGACAAGCTGTCGATGCTGCTGGTCGCCGTGCTCAGCCCGGTGGACGTCGAAGTCGACAAGCTGGCAACGTTGCTGTTCGTCGTGCTGAGCCCCGTCGACAGGCTGCTGATGCCGCTGGTCGCGGTGCTCAGGCCGGTCGAAGTCGACGTGGACAAGCTGTCGATGCTGCTCGTGGCCGTGCTCAGGCCCGTGAAGGTCGAGGTCGACAGGCTGGCCACGTTGCTGTTTGTCGTGCTCAGGCTGGTCGACAGGCTGCCGATACCGCCACCAAGCGAGGTCGACAGCGACGTCAGCTGACCGAAGTTCACTGCATCGGTGGGGTTCACACCCGCGGCGACGTTCGTGAGGATGACCGGCGAGGTTGCACCCACGCCTCCCAGCGTGACCCTGGTATGGCTTGCGTTGTCGTACTGGACCGAATTGGCAAGGCCGGTCGACAAGCTGCCGATGCTGCTGGTCGCGGTGCTCAGACCGCTGGACAGGCTGCTGATGCCGCTTGTTGCTGTGCTCAAGCCGGTCGAAGTGGAAGTCGACAGGCTGCTCACGTTGCTGTTTGTCGTGCTGAGTCCCGTCGAAAGGCTGCTGATGCCGCTTGTAGCAGTGCTCAGACCGGTCGAAGTGGAGGTCGACAGACTGGTTACGTTGCTGTTTGTCGTGCTCAGGCCGGTGGACAGACTGCTGATGCCGCTTGTCGCGGTGCTCAGACCCGTCGAGGTCGACGTGGACAGACTGTCGATGCTGCTCGTGGCGGTGCTCAGACCGGTCGAAGTGGAGGTCGAGAGGCTGGCGACGTTACTGTTTGTCGTGCTCAAGCCAGTGGACAGACTGCTGATGCCGCTGGTGGCCGTGCTCAGACCCGTAGAGGTCGAGGTCGACAGGCTGCTCACATTGCTGTTGGTCGTGCTGAGTCCCGTCGAAAGGCTGCTGATGCCGCTCGTCGCGGTGCTCAGACCCGTCGAGGTCGACGTGGACAGGCTGTCGATGCTGCTCGTCGCTGTGCTTAGCCCGGTCGACGTCGACGTCGACAAGCTAGCCACACTGCTGTTTGTCGTGCTCAAGCCGGTGGAGAGGCTGTTGATGCCGCTGGTGGCAGTGCTCAAGCCCGTCGACGTCGACGTGGACAAGCTGTCGATGCTGCTCGTGGCCGTGCTCAGACCGGTGGAGGTCGAGGTCGACAGGCTGGCAACGTTGCTGTTCGTCGTGCTCAAGCCGGTGGACAAGCTGCTGATGCCGCTTGTAGCTGTGCTCAGGCCAGTCGAAGTCGAGGTCGACAAGCTGGCGACGTTGCTATTCGTCGTGCTCAGGCCGCTCGACAGACTGGTGATACCGCTGGTTGCCGTGCTCAGACCCGTCGAGGTCGAAGTCGACAGGCTGCTCACATTGCTGTTGGTCGTGCTGAGTCCCGTCGAAAGGCTGCTGATGCCGCTCGTCGCGGTGCTCAAGCCGGTGGACAAGCTGCTGATGCCGCTTGTAGCAGTGCTCAGGCCAGTCGAAGTGGACGTCGACAAGCTGGCGACGTTGCTGTTGGTCGTGCTCAAGCCGCTCGACAGGCTGGTGATGCCGCTGGTTGCTGTACTCAGACCCGTCGAGGTCGAAGTCGACAGACTGCTCACATTGCTGTTGGTCGTGCTCAGACCGGTCGAGGTCGACGTGGACAGGCTGGCGACATTGCTGTTCGTCGTGCTCAGGCCGGTGGACAGGCTGCTGATACCGCTCGTTGCGGTGCTCAGACCCGTCGAGGTCGAAGTCGACAGGCTGCTCACGTTGCTGTTGGTCGTGCTAAGGCCTGTCGAAAGGCTGCCGATGCCGCTCGTCGCGGTGCTCAAGCCAGTCGAAGTCGACGTGGACAAGCTGTCGATGCTGCTGGTAGCAGTACTCAGCCCGGAAGACGTCGAGGTCGACAAGCTGGCGACGTTGCTATTCGTCGTGCTCAGGCCGGTGGACAGGCTGCTGATGCCGCTGGTTGCGGTGCTCAGGCCCGTCGAGGTCGAAGTCGACAGGCTGCTCACATTGCTGTTGGTCGTGCTCAGACCGGTCGAGGTCGACGTGGACAAGCTGGCGACATTGCTGTTCGCCGTGCTCAAGCCGCTCGACAGGCTGGAAATACCACTGGTCGCTGTGCTCAAGCCGGTCGAGGTCGAAGTCGACAGACTGCTCACATTGCTGTTGGTCGTGCTCAGACCGGTCGAAGTTGAGGTCGAGAGGCTGGCCACGCTGCTGTTCGTCGTGCTCAAGCCCGTGGACAAGCTGCTGATACCGCTTGTAGCAGTGCTCAGGCCCGTCGAGGTGGACGTCGACAGGCTGGCCACGTTGCTGTTCGTCGTGCTCAGCCCCGAGGACAGACTGGTGATACCGCTCGTCGCGGTACTCAGCCCTGTCGATGTGGAGGTCGACAGGCTGCTCACGTTGCTGTTGGTCGTGCTGAGGCCCGTCGAAAGGCTGCTGATGCCGCTCGTAGCGGTGCTCAGACCCGTCGAGGTCGACGTGGACAGGCTGTCGATGCTGCTCGTGGCCGTGCTCAGCCCGGTGGAGGTCGAGGTCGACAGGCTGGCAACGTTGCTATTCGTCGTGCTCAAGCCGGTGGACAGGCTGCTGATGCCGCTGGTCGCGGTGCTCAAACCCGTCGAAGTCGACGTGGACAAGCTGTCGATGCTGCTGGTAGCAGTACTCAGACCGGTAGACGTCGAGGTCGACAAGCTGGTGATGCCGCTGGTCGCCGTGTTCAGGCCCGTCGAGGTAGAGGTCGACAGGCTGGCAACGTTGCTATTCGTCGTGCTCAGGCCGGTGGACAGGCTGCTGATGCCGCTTGTCGCGGTGCTCAGACCCGTCGAGGTCGACGTGGAAAGGCTGTCGATGCTGCTCGTAGCAGTGCTCAGACCAGTGGACGTCGAAGTCGACAAGCTCGCAACGTTGCTATTGGTCGTGCTTAGGCCCGACGAGGTAGACGTCGACAGGCTAGTCACGTTGCTGTTGGTGGTGCTCAAGCCGCTCGACAGGCTCGAAATACCGCTGTTGGCCGTGCTCAACCCCGTGGAGGTCGAAGTCGACAGGCTGCCGATACTGCTCGTCGCAGTGCTCAGACCGGTTGACGTCGAGGTAGACAGGCTGGCTACGTTGCTGTTGGTCGTGCTCAGGCCGGTCGACAGACTGTCGAGACCGCTGCCCGCCGTGCTCAAAGCGGTCGACAGGCTGGAGATGCCGCTGGTGGCCGTGCTCAGGCCCGTGGAGGTCGAGGTCGACAGGCTGGCAACGGCACTGTTGGTCGTGCTCAGGCCGGTCGACAACGAACCCGCGGTCGTGGAAAGTTGGCTGACATTGACGGCATCCTGGGGAGCACCGCCCGGGGCCACACCCGTGATCTGGCGATTGCCCACGTTTACCTCGCCCGACGAGGTTTGCGGCGCGGCCAGGCCGAAGGCGGTGTAGTTGGTCAGCGCCCCCACGTTGGCCACTGAGCCAGCGCCCAGCGCTACGCTGTTGGCCACGTTGGTCTGCGCATTCAGGCCCAGCGCCACGCTGGCGTCGCCATTCGATATCGCGTTCTGGCCGACGGCCACGCTGTCGGCACCGAGAGCCTGACTGTCTGCACCCGTGCTGTTGGTATGGAAATACTTCGTACCGGTGTTGTAGATCGTGCTGACCGACGAACTCAGCGTACTCAGGTTGCTGTTCGTCGTGCTCAGCCCCGTCGACAAGCTGCCAATGCCGCTGAAGGAGGTGCTCAGGCCGGTCGAGGTGGAAGTCGACAGGCTCGCAACGTTGCTGTTCGTCGTACTCAGACCGCTCGAAAGACTCGTGATGCCACTGGTTGCGGTGCTCAGGCCTGTGGAAGTCGAAGTCGACAGGCTGGCCACATTGCTGTTCGTCGTGCTCAGGCCACTCGACAAACTCGTGATGCCGCTGGTTGCGGTGCTCAGGCCCGTGGAGGTCGAGGTCGACAGGCTCGCCACATTGCTGTTCGTTGTGCTTAGACCGCTCGACAGACTGGTGATGCCACTCGTAGCGGTGCTTAGACCGGTCGAGGTGGAAGTCGACAGGCTCGCCACGTTGCTGTTGGTGGTACTCAAGCCGGTGGACAGGCTGCCGATGCCGCTGGTCGCGGTGCTCAGACCGGTCGATGTCGAGGTCGACAAGCTGGCCACGTTGCTATTCGTCGTGCTCAACCCACTCGACAAGCTGGTGATGCCGCTGGTCGCGGTACTCAGACCCGTAGAAGTCGAGGTCGACAGGCTGGAGACATTGCTGTTCGTCGTGCTCAGGCCGCTTGACAGGCTGGTGATGCCGCTGGTCGCAGTGCTCAAACCCGTCGAAGTCGACGTGGACAAGCTGCCGATGCTGCTCGTAGCCGTACTCAGGCCGGTCGAAGTGGAAGTCGACAGGCTCGCCACGTTGCTGTTCGTCGTGCTCAAGCCACTCGACAGGCTTGTGATGCCGCTGGTTGCGGTGCTCAGCCCGGTGGAGGTTGAGGTCGACAAGCTCGCCACATTGCTGTTGGTGGTGCTCAGACCTGAAGACAGGCTGGTGATACCGCTCGTCGCCGTGCTCAATCCGGTCGAGGTCGATGTCGACAAGCTCGTAACGTTGCTGTTGGTCGTGCTCAAGCCACTCGACAGACTTGCGATGGCGCTGGTTGCCGTGCTCAGCCCCGTGGAGGTCGAGGTCGACAAGCTCGCCACGTTGCTGCTCGTCGTGCTCAGACCGCTCGACAGACTGGTGATGCCGCTCGTTGCGGTACTCAGGCCTGTGGAAGTCGAAGTCGACAAGCTGGCGGCGTTGCTATTGGTGGTGCTCAGACCAGAGGACAAACTGGTGATACCGCTCGTCGCAGTGCTCAGACCCGTGGAGGTCGAAGTGGACAGGCTCGCCACATTGCTGTTCGTCGTGCTTAGACCGCTCGACAGACTCGTGATGCCGCTGGTTGCGGTGCTCAGGCCTGTGGAGGTCGAGGTCGACAGGCTTGCCACATTGCTGTTGGTGGTGCTCAGACCAGAAGACAGGCTCGTGATGCCACTCGCTGCCGTGCTCAGCCCCGTGGAAGTCGAAGTCGACAAGCTGGAGACATTGCTGTTCGTCGTGCTCAAGCCACTCGACAGGCTCGTGATGCCGCTGGTTGCGGTGCTCAGGCCCGTGGAGGTAGACGTCGACAGGCTCGCCACATTGCTGTTGGTGGTGCTCAGACCAGAAGACAGGCTCGTGATGCCGCTCGTCGCCGTGCTCAGGCCTGTGGAGGCCGAAGTCGACAAGCTCGTCACATTGCTATTGGTGGTGCTCAGGCCCGAGGACAGACTGGTGATACCGCTCGTCGCCGTGCTCAAACCCGTGGAGGTCGAGGTGGACAAGCTGGCGACCTTGCTGTTCGTCGTGCTCAGGCCAGTCGAAAGGCTGCTGATGCTGCTTGTTGCCGTGCTCAGGCCCGTGGAGGTCGAGGTCGACAGGCTGGCGACATTACTGTTCGTCGTACTCAGTCCGGTCGACAGACTGCTGATGCTACTGGTCGCCGTGCTCAGACCCGTCGACGTCGACGTCGACAAGCTGCCGATGCTGCTGCCGGTCGTGCTCAGCCCCGAAAACAGCTGGCTGCCGTTGATCGCATCGGTCGAGCTGGATGTCACGCTGCCCGCGGCCACATTGGTGACTTGGCGCTCCGAACCCACTGCGCCGACGCTGACCACTCCGATCGGTGCAGTGCCTGCGAAGCCTCCATAAGTGACGCTTCCGATGGTTGCGCTGGGCACGGCGGTTGCCGCAGCCGTCGTACTGCCATCACCGAGCGCCACGCTGCGCGCGGTGCTCGCAACGGCACCGCGTCCGATCGCAATGCCGGATGTTGCCGCAGCCGCCACCGACGATTCGCCGCCGATTGCTATGGCATCCGTAGCCGCGGCCTGAGCGCCCTTGGTCGCATTGCTGCCGATGGCAATTGCGCCCGCCGCAGAAGCGGTCGTGGAGTTTGCCGGCGACAGTGCGGTAGTTCCATTGCCGCCCGCTCCGCCGATCGCGACCGAATTGAGGCTCTGAGCTCTCGCGCCAAAGCCCAGAGCGGTGCTGCCTGTGCCGGTCGCGGTACTGGACAGCCCAAAAGCGCTTCCCCATTGGCCGGCCAGCGATAAGAAGCCGAAGGCTGCCGCCCCGTCCCCAGTCCCCTGAGCAAAGCTACCGAACACCGACACCCCGCTCTTGCCGTTGCCACTGGCGTTGCAACCCAGCACGTTCGACCAAGTTCCGCTTCCATCCACGGGAAAGGCATTGGTGTTGGACGGCGTTACCTGACCAAGCTGCGCTGTAGTACCTGTTGAGACACAGTTGTTGCCGTCGGGAGCGTATGTGCTTGCATACACGCTTCCCGATGGGACCTGCAATCCAGCAGCCAAGACTGCCGCTACCGCGGTCAGTTTCAGCCCGCCAAGCCTCCCCTGCGTGCGACTGCTTCCGAGTTTTCCGCGGGCCTTGGTGATTTCAGATGCGGCAACCCATGCACCTAGGGATTCGTTCCAGATGCTTCTATAAGACTTGTTCATTTGCTTTGACTCGGCTCGCGGTGAGAAACGGACAGGTTGAGATCGACCAAAAGTGCGATGCGCCTGCTCCAGGTTCCATCGCTGAAGGCACACGTGGGTCGCCTTGATTGCAGGACTGCTGGAATGTACGGACTTGTTTACATTTAGGAGTAATCCCCGTAGCCAGGAAAATTAATCCTGATGATTTAGTTCACAAAACTCGGAGAAGAGTTACTTTTCCCCGAGGCGCTAGTTGTCGGAGGACTACGGCCAGATGAGCAACTTCTAGAATGCCAACAGGCAGGAACTTCGCTCATCGTCGCTCTTACTGCTGCGTTCTGGGCGCCCGGCGCTTAACCCTCTTTTTCCGCAAGATTCAAGGCGACCAACCCGCAAAAATATGAAATTCATCACAAAACTTCAGATGAATTCGATATGCAAATACAGCCTTAATGGCCGCCCCGGGCAATTAACATTTACGAAACAATTTAATGCCCCCAGCTTCCATGCTTCGCATCGGCATCACCATCGGCCTCCACCACGAGGCAGAAACCCTCTGGAACAACGGCATCAAGCAGAACGCCGTGTTCCTGGCGGAAGCACTGAAGCACTGCCCCGGCGTGGCCTCGGTGGTGTTGGTCAACACCACGGCCATCTCCATCACTCCTTCGCTGCCCTGGGATCAGACGCGCTGGCCCACCGCGACCTTCGAGACGGCCAAGGACAACGTGGACGTGCTGATCGAGCTCGGCGGCCAGATCGATGCAGCTCAAACCGACTACCTGAAGCGCCGCGGCGCGCGGCTGGTGTCCTACTGCTGCGGCTTCGAATACGTGCACGCCATGGAGTCGATGCTGTTCAACAAGCCGCTCTGGGGACAGAACCTGTTTGTGAACCAGCGCTACGACGACATCTGGATGGTTCCGCAGGTGGCAAACATCAGCCAGCCCTACTTCGAGGTGCTGCGCCGGGCCGAAGCGCGGCCCGTGCCCTTCGTCTGGAGCCCCGTGTTTCTCGACGAACGCACGCGCGCCCTGCCCGATGCCGGCGTCTATCAGCCGCACGCCGGGCCGCGCCGGCTGAGCGTGATGGAGCCGAACATCAATGTGGCGAAGTTCTGCCTCTACCCCGTCCTGATCGCCGAACTGGCCTACCGCGCGCGGCCCGGCTCCATCGCACTACTGCAGGTCACCAACGCCGAACGCCTGGCCAGGGAGAACATGGAATTCATCACGCTGATGAACCAGCTCGACCTCGTCCGCGAGCACAAGGCGGTGTTCCTCGGGCGGCACGAAACGCCTGTTTTCCTGGCGCAGAACACGGACATCGTCGTCTCTCACCAGTGGGAGAACCCGCTCAACTACTTCTACCTCGAGACCTGCTGGCAGGGCTATCCGCTGGTACACAACGCGCACTTGTGCGCGGACCTCGGCTACTACTACGAGGGCAACGACGTAGCCAGTGGCAGTGCCCGCGTGCTCGAAGCCATCGACACGCACGACGCCAACGCAGCTGACTACCGTGCGCGCCAGCGCAGCCTGATCGACCGTTATCTGCCCGGCAACGCCGCGGCCACCGAGGTCTACAACACACTGCTGCTCGGCCTGATGCAGCGTCCCGCCCGATAGAGCCCCACGGAACCCTGCATGCTTGCCCCGTCCGAACTCCAGCAGTTCTTCCCCGTGGTCATGACACCGAGCCACGACGGCAAGTTCTTCCAGAACTATGTCGCGTCGATGCTGAACTTCACTGTCCAGTCCGAGCGCACCGGCATGCGGATGCAGGTGCTGATGCACCAGGGCGAGAGCTTGGTGACGCGCGCGCGGAACAACTGCGTGGCCCAGTTCCTCGCCAATCCGCAATGGACACACCTGTTCTGGATCGACGCGGACATCGGCTTCTCGGCGCAGGCAGCCTTCCGCCTGCTGCTCTCGGGCTACGACGAACTCAGGATCCAGCCCGACGGCTTCATGGAGATGACCGAAGCGCCAACCGGCTTCATGGCCATCAAGCGCTCAGTGTTCGAGCGGCTCATCGCGAGCTACCCCGACCTCAGCTACGTGCCCGACAGCATCGGCGAGGCCGACCTGGGCCTTCACTACCGCTTCTTCGACGTCATGGTCGACCCCGTGACCCGCCGCTATCTCTCGGAAGACTACGGTTTCTGCCGCCTGTGGTCAGGGCTGGGCGAGTCGGTCTACATCGACGCCAACTCCAACCTGACGCACCAGGGGGCCAAGCTCTACCGCGGCGACTTCGCCAGTTCGCTGTTGGCGTCCCTGCCCCATGCCGTCGGGGGCCCGGCCGGCGCGGCCATGGTGCTCACGGGCCAGGAATACCTGAACCCCAATCCGCCTGCGCTCTGAACCCTGCGCGCCGCCAATGAAAAAGCCCCGGCGAAGGGGCTTTTTCATGGGGCAGGCCGAAGGAGATCAGGCCGCGACCGAATCCGCCACGCCCTTGTAGTCCTCGATCTTGTCGAAGTTCAGGTACTGGTAGATCTGCGCGCTGGACGCATCGAGCACGCCCGTGGCAGCCATGTATTCCTCGCGCGTCGGGATGCGACCCAGGCGCGAGCAGATGGCGGCCAGTTCGGCCGAGCCCAGGTACACGTTGGTGTTCTTGCCCAGGCGGTTCGGGAAGTTGCGGGTGCTGGTCGACATCACCGTGGCGCCTTCGCGCACCTGCGCCTGGTTGCCCATGCACAGCGAGCAGCCCGGCATTTCGGTGCGGGCACCTGCATTGCCGAACACGCCGTAGTGGCCTTCTTCGGTGAGCTGGTGTGCGTCCATCTTGGTGGGCGGCGCGATCCAGAGCTTGACCGGAATGTCGCGCTTGCCTTCGAGCAGCTTCGACGCTGCGCGGAAGTGGCCGATGTTGGTCATGCACGAACCGATGAACACTTCGTCGATCGCAGCGCCGGCCACGTCGCTGAGCGTCTTCACGTCGTCGGGGTCGTTCGGGCAGGCCACGATGGGCTCATGGATCTCGGCCAGGTCGATCTCGATGATGGCGGCGTATTCGGCGTCGGCGTCGCCCTTGAGCAGTTGCTGGTCGGCCAGCCATGCCTCTTGCGCGGCGATGCGGCGTTGCAGTGTGCGCGCGTCGGTATAGCCTTCGGCAATCATCCACTTCATCAGCGTGATGTTGCTGTTGATGTACTCGGCGATCGGCTCCTTGTTCAGGTGCACGGTGCAACCAGCGGCCGAGCGTTCGGCCGAAGCGTCGCTCAGCTCGAAGGCTTGCTCCACCTTCAGGTCGGGCAGGCCTTCGATTTCGAGGATGCGGCCCGAGAAGATGTTCTTCTTGCCTTGCTTGGCCACGGTCAGCAGGCCCGCCTTGATGGCGTACAGCGGAATGGCGTTGACCAGGTCGCGTAGCGTGACGCCGGGCTGCATCTTGCCCTTGAAGCGCACGAGCACCGACTCGGGCATGTCCAGCGGCATCACACCGGTGGCAGCCGCGAAGGCCACGAGGCCGGAGCCGGCCGGGAAGCTGATGCCGATAGGGAAGCGGGTGTGGCTGTCGCCGCCCGTGCCCACGGTGTCGGGCGTCAGCAGGCGGTTGAGCCAGCTATGGATCACGCCATCGCCCGGGCGCAGCGACACGCCGCCGCGGTTGGCCATGAACTCGGGGAGTTCGTGGTGCATCTTGACGTCGACCTTCTTGGGGTATGCCGCCGTGTGGCAGAACGACTGCATCACGAGGTCGGCCGAGAAGCCCAGGCAAGCCAGGTCCTTCAGCTCGTCGCGCGTCATCGGGCCGGTGGTGTCCTGCGAGCCGACCGAGGTCATCTTGGGTTCACAGTACGTGCCGGGGCGAACGCCCTGGCCTTCGGGCAGGCCGCAGGCGCGGCCGACCATCTTCTGCGCGAGCGAGAAGCCCTTCTTGGTGTCGACGGGGCTGGTCGGCAGGCGGAACAGCGTCGACACGGGCAGGCCCAGTGCCTCGCGCGCCTTGGCCGTCAGGCCGCGGCCGATGATCAGCGGAATGCGGCCGCCGGCGCGCACTTCGTCGAACAGCACGTCGCTCTTGACCTGGAATTCGGCGATGACCTTGCCGTCCTTGAGCGCCTTGCCTTCATAGGGACGCAGCTCGACCACGTCGCCCATGTTCATCTGCGTGACGTCGAGTTCGATCGGCAGCGCGCCCGAGTCTTCCATCGTGTTGTAGAAGATCGGGGCGATCTTGCCGCCGAGGCAGACGCCGCCGAAACGCTTGTTAGGCACGAAGGGAATGTCTTCGCCGGTGAACCAGAGCACCGAGTTGGTGGCGCTCTTGCGCGACGAACCCGTGCCGACCACGTCGCCCGCGTAGGCCACCAGGTGGCCGCGCGCGCGCAGGTCTTCGATGAACTTCACCGGGCCGCGCTTGCCGTCTTCCTCGGGCACGATGCCGGGGCGCGCGTTCTTGTGCATCGCCAGGGCGTGCATCGGAATGTCGGGACGGGTCGTCGCGTCGGGGGCGGGCGACAGGTCGTCGGTGTTGATTTCGCCAGCCACCTTGAAGATGCTGACGGTGATGCTCTTGGGCACTTCGGGACGGCTCGTGAACCACTCGGCGTCGGCCCAGCTTTGCAGCACACCCTTGGCGTGCACGTTGCCCTTGTCGGCCTTTTCCTTGACGTCGTGGAACTGGTCGAACATCAACAGGGTTTTCTTCAGGCCTTCGGCCGCCACGGCGCCGACTTCGGCGTCGTCGAGCAGGTCGATCATGGGGCTGATGTTGTAGCCGCCGAGCATGGTGCCGAGCAGTTCGGTGGCGCGGGCGCGCGACAGGAACTCGCTCTTCTCGGTGCCGTGGGCCACGGCCGCAAGGTAGCTCGCCTTGACCTTCGCCGCGTCGTCGACACCGGCAGGCACACGATGGGTGAGCAGATCGAGCAGGAACGCGCCGTCCTTTGCATTCGCGCTCTTGAGGAGCTCGATCGCTTCAGCGGTCTGCTTCGCGCTCAAAGGCAGCGGCGGGATACCGAGCGCGGCGCGTTCGGCAACATGGTCAACGTAGGCTTGCAACATCTTTTTTTCTCCGGAAACTGGGCTGGCGGGCGTGCAACGCAGCAAGCAAGAGCCGCGCCGCACGCCGTTTCGTTACTTACTTCTTGGCCGGGTCGGCGCCTTCGAAAAGGCTCTTCGGCGGGTTCTTCTTCATTTCTTCTGCAAACGCGACCTGGGCGGGCGTCTGGCATTCGTCGGCGATGCGCAGGCCGGCCTTCTGGTTCATCAGCATCGACTTGTTGCCGAGCTGCAGCCACATGGCGCCGGCACGCGGGTCTTCGAGGCGGATGGCGCCGGTGCGGCTTTCGACCGGGTGCATGCGGTACTTGAGGCCCTTGGTGGTCACGGTGAAGAAGCCGGGCTTCTTCTCGTCGGGCGTGACGGTCACATCGGCACCGAGTTCGCACTGGGCGCGGCCGGTCGACACGCGCTGGGCCACGGCCAAGTCGGCGTCGTTGAGCGTCACGTCGGTATCGGTATTGACCGGCGTGACTTCCTCGACGGCCTTGGCGGCGCGGCGGGTGACTTGGTGCTTGGCCGGCGCCTTCTTGGCCGTCGTCTTGGCGGCGGGCTTGGCCGCATCCTGGGCCAGTGCGGCGAACGGCAGCGCCAGCGCGACGGCGGCAATCAGGGCAATTTTCTTCATGTGTGGGTTTCCTTGAGCTGGATTCAGGGGTGGTTTCAGGAGGCCGCGAGCGCAAACCAGGCTTTCGCCTCGGGGGGCAACGCGCGCCCTGTTGCGTGGGCACGCATCAAGACCTGCCAAAAGTGGCGGTAGCTCGCGCGGTCGTGCAATGTGCCATCAATTTGTGTCGGAGCCCAATCCGCGGCCGCGGCTTTTGCAATGATTTGTGAGGCGATCTGAATCTGCGCCTCGTCCGGCGCAAAGGCCTCGAGGATGGGGCGGATCTGATTCGGGTGGATGCTCCACATGCGCGTGTAGCCGAATTCGTCGGCCGCCTTGCGCGCCGCCGTGCGCATGGCATCGGCGTTGTTGAACTCGGTGACCACGCAGTGCGACGGCACCTTGCCATAGGCATGTGCGGCCGACGCGATGGCCAGCTTGGCGCGCACCACCAGCGGGTGGCTGAACTGCCCTGCCGCACTCATGCCATCGGCGGGGATCGCGCCAGCATGCGCCGAGACGAAATCCATGAGGCCGAAGCTCAGGGACTGCACGCGCGGATGGGCGGCAATCTCGAAGGCGTTGTGCACGGCGAGCGGCGATTCGATCAGCACGTGCAGCGGCAATGCGTCGGCATCCGCCGCCTCGAGCGCCGCAACAGCCTGCAACACATCGGCCACCGATTCGACCTTCGGCACCATCAGGTGGCTCAGGTGCTGGGCGGCACGGCCGGCAATGGTGATCACGTCGCCGGCAAAGGCGGGGTGGTCGACGGGGTGCACGCGCACGCCGACGCGCATGCCGGGTTTCGCGGCCAGCGCCAGTTCGGTGACGAGCGCGGCATGCTCGGCTTCGCCGCCCACGGGGGCGCCGTCTTCGCAATCGAGCGTGACGTCGAACACGCAGGCGCCGAACTCCTCGGCCATCTCGGCCTGGAGCGCGAGGCTCTTCTTCATGCGCGCCTCGACGCCGCTGTAGTGGTCGCACACGGGCAGCGTCACGGCGCCGGCCTGTGCGCCCAGCAGCACTTCGGCGGGGTGGGCTGTGTGGGTCATGCCTTGCTCTTTTGCGCCACGATGAACATGCGCGGGAACGCGAGCAGCCGCTTGCCGTCGGCCCGGGCGGGATATGCCTCGTCCACGCGGCGCTGGTACTCGGCGAGGTAGCTCGCCTGCAGGTCGACCGGCAAGCGATCGACGAAGGGCTTCAGGCCGGTGCTGCGCACCCATTCGACGATGGAAGCGGCATCGGCCATGCGGTGCTGGTAGATCGTGTGCCAGACATCGACGCTGGCGGAATGCGGCGCCAGCAGGTCGTAGTAGCCGCCGAGCGGCAGCAGCAGGGTGCGCAGCCTGTCGGCATCGCCGATGGGCTCGGCCCACGGCGCTTCGGCCGCCAGCGCGCGCATCAGGCGGTGCGTGGGTTCCTGGCGGTTGTCGGGCATCTGGATGGCGAGCACGCCACCCGGGGCCAGCGCGTCGAACAGGCGCGGGATCAGCTTTTCGTGATCGGGCACCCATTGCAGGGACGCATTGGCGTAAATGAGGTCGGGCGCTTGTTCCGGAGATTGCGGCGCCCAGGTCGCGATGTCGCTCAACTCGAAGCCCGCCTTCGGCAGCCGCTCACGCGCGCTGACCAGCATGGCTTCGGAGTTGTCGGTTCCGAGGACTTGCGCCTTCGGGAACCGCTGAACCAGCAGCTCGGTGGAATTGCCCGGCCCGCAACCGAGGTCGACCACGCGGTCGGCTTCGGTCAGCGGCACCCGCGCGAGGAGCTCCTGCGCGGGTCGTGTGCGCTCGTCCTCGTAGCGACGGTAGAGCGCGGGATTCCAGTCGAGCATGCTGCGAGTTGCTTACAGCAGGTGGGCGACGCCGGCGCGTTCGCCTTCGAGCTCTTCGAGCGTCTTGTTGATGCGTTCCTGGCTGAATGCATCGATCTCGAGGCCTTCGACCAGCTTGTACTCACCGTTTTCGCAGGTGACCGGGAAGCCGAACATCACGTCCTTCGGAATGCCGTACTGGCCGTCCGACGGAATGCCCATCGTGACCCACTTGCCGTTGGTGCCCAGGGCCCAGTCGCGCATGTGGTCGATGGCGGCGTTGGCAGCCGAAGCGGCCGACGACAGGCCGCGAGCTTCGATGATGGCGGCGCCGCGCTTGCCGACGGTCGGCAGGAAGGTGTTGGCGTTCCATTCCTGGTCGTTGATCATCTTGGCGACGCTTTCGCCGTTGATGGTGGCGAAACGATAGTCGGCGTACATCGTGGGCGAGTGGTTGCCCCAGACGGTGAGCTTTTCGATGTCGGCCACCGGCTTGCCGGTCTTGGCGGCGATCTGGCTGGCGGCGCGGTTGTGGTCCAGGCGCAGCATGGCGGTGAAGTTCTTGCGCGGCAGGTCCGGTGCGCTCTTCATGGCGATGTAGGCGTTGGTGTTGGCGGGGTTGCCGACCACCAGCACCTTGACGTTGCGGCTGGCGACGGCGTTCAGTGCCTTGCCCTGCGCGGTGAAGATGGCACCGTTGACGGCCAGCAGCTCGGCACGTTCCATGCCGGGGCCGCGGGGACGCGAGCCGACGAGCAGTGCGTAGTCGGCGTCCTTGAAGGCGGTCATCGGGTCGCCGTGGGCTTCCATGCCGGCCAGCAGCGGGAAGGCGCAGTCGTCGAGTTCCATCATCACGCCCTTGAGCGCCTTCTGGGCCTTCTCGTCGGGGATTTCGAGCAACTGAAGAATGACCGGCTGGTCTTTGCCGAGCATTTCACCGGAGGCGATACGGAACAACAGGGCGTAACCGATTTGACCGGCGGCACCGGTGACGGCAACGCGGACGGGCTTTTTGCTCATGGGAAGACTCCAGAAGGTGATGAAAACGGTGTTGGTGCTCTCGTGGGGCGCCAGGGTCCTGCGGGATCGGAATACCTTCCCGCAGCGCGAGACCGGCCGCATTTTAAGCCGATTCAATGAGCCTCGTCTTATGTCTTATATAAGATATCCTCCTGGGGTCCGCCAAGGCGCACCCCACCGCTGCCATGAACACGCCCACCACACTCGACGAGCCCCCGACGCCGTCCTTCAGTCCGCTCTACCAGCAGATCAAGACCCTGATCCTGCAGAGCCTGCAGGCGGGCGAGTGGAAGCCGGGCGAGCCCATCCCGAGCGAGATGGAACTGGCAGTGCGCTTTCGCGTGAGCCAGGGCACGGTGCGCAAGGCCATCGACGAACTCTCGGCCGAAAATCTGGTGGTACGCCGCCAGGGCAAGGGCACCTTCGTCGCCACGCATGCCGAGCAGCATGTGCAGTACCGCTTCCTCAAGCTCGTGCCCGATGCGGGCGACCCGAACACCGAAGGCCCCGCGGTACGCACCATCGTCGACTGCAAGCGCCTGCGCGCATCGGCCGACGTGGCGCGTGCCCTCGGCCTGCGCACGGGCGACGCGGTGCTGCAGGTGCGGCGCGTGCTCGCCTACGGCGGCGTGCCGACCATCCTCGAAGACCTCTGGCTGCCCGGCACACCCTTCAAGGGACTCACCGCCGAGCGGCTGCGCGCGTGGCCCGGCCCGATGTACGCGCTGTTCGAGACGGAGTTCGGCGTGCGCATGGTGCGTGCCGAAGAAAAGATCCGCGCCGTGCTGCCCGATGCCGAACAGGCCGCGCTGCTCGACGTGACACCGCAGATGCCCCTGCTGAGCGTGGAGCGCGTGGCGCACACCTACCATGACATGCCGATGGAACTGCGCCGCGGGCTCTATCGCACCGACACCCACCACTACAGAAACCAGCTGGGCTGACCCGATGCAGACGAAAGCCGGATACCGGTGCGCCAGCGTGCGCACACAACGCGTGCGAAGCGCAGCGAAGTCAAGAGCATCCGACTGCAACGGTGCACTGACTCGCACGCGTCCGCTGCCCGATGGTGCATTGCAATAGAATTTTGCGTTGTTTGCATTTCCGCAGAAGAAACAAAAGCGTTCGCTCTCAGAACAAGCCAACAAGTCACAAAGCCACGAAAGCAATCCCCCCAATGACAGAGCTTGCAACCCCTCCCCGGCCACCGCGTCGCGAATTCCGCAACATCAATGCCTTCACGGACCTCACGACCTATCGGCTGCCGCCGGCGGGCATCGTGTCGATCCTGCACCGCGTCAGCGGCGTGCTGATGTTCCTGCTGCTGCCGTTCATCATCTGGATGTTCGACACGTCGCTGTCATCTGACTATTCGTTCGCGAGATTCAAGAGCGCCTTCAACGTCGGCATCGGCTTCGCTCCGGGGTGGTTCTTCAAGCTCGTCGCGCTCGCGCTGATCTGGGCCTACCTGCATCACTTCATCGCCGGCCTGCGCCATCTCTGGATGGACGTGAGCCACGCCGCGGTGACCAAGGAGTTCGGCCATACCTCGGCCGTCGTCACGCTGGCACTGAGCATCCTGCTCACCGTGGTGCTCGGCGCCAAGCTGTTCGGCCTGTACTGAGAAGGAGCCAACCATGTCTGTGAATTACGGCTCCAAGCGCATCGTCGTCGGCGCTCATTACGGTTTGCGCGACTGGCTCAGCCAACGCATCACGGGCGGCCTGATGGCGCTCTTCACGATCATCCTGCTCGCACAGCTGATCTTCTCGCGCGGCCCCATCGGCTACGACCTGTGGGCCGGCATCTTCGCCGCGCAGTGGATGAAGGTGCTGACCTTCTCCGTGATCGCTGCCCTGCTCTATCACGTGTGGGTTGGCATGCGCGACGTGTGGATGGACTACGTCCAGCCCGTCGGCATTCGCCTTGCCCTGCAAATTTTCACCATCGTCTGGCTTGTCGGTTGTGCGGGTTGGGCCATTCAAGTGCTTTGGAAGATCTGACCCCACCATGACCTACACAAAAGAAAAAATCACCAAGCGCAAGTTCGACGTCGTGATCGTCGGCGCCGGCGGCTCCGGCATGCGCGCCTCGCTGCAACTCGCACGCGCCGGCCTCAACGTGGCCGTGCTGTCCAAGGTGTTCCCCACGCGTTCGCACACCGTTGCTGCGCAGGGCGGCGTCGGCGCCTCGCTCGGCAACATGAGCGAGGACAACTGGCACTACCACTTCTACGACACGATCAAGGGCTCCGACTGGCTCGGCGACCAGGACGCGATCGAGTTCATGTGCCGCGAAGCCCCGAAGGTCGTGTACGAGCTCGAACACTTCGGCATGCCGTTCGACCGCAACCCCGACGGCACCATCTACCAGCGTCCGTTCGGCGGCCACACGGCCAACTACGGCGAGAAGCCCGTGCAGCGCGCCTGCGCCGCGGCCGACCGCACTGGCCACGCGATGCTGCACACGCTCTATCAAAAGAACGTCGAAGCCCGCACGCAGTTCTTCGTCGAATGGATGGCGCTGGACCTCATCCGTGACGACGAGGGCGACGTGGTCGGCGTGACCGCGCTCGAAATGGAAACCGGCGACCTGCACATCCTGCAGGCCAAGACCGTGCTGCTGGCCACCGGCGGCGCAGGCCGCATCTTCCAGGCCTCGACCAACGCCTTCATCAACACCGGCGACGGCCTCGGCATGGCGGCCCGCTCGGGCATTCCGCTGCAGGACATGGAGTTCTGGCAGTTCCACCCGACCGGCGTGGCCGGCGCGGGCGTGCTGCTGACCGAAGGCTGCCGCGGCGAAGGCGCGATCCTGCTGAACAGCAACGGCGAACGCTTCATGGAGCGCTATGCGCCCACGCTGAAGGACCTGGCGCCGCGCGACTTCGTCTCGCGCTCGATGGACCAGGAAATCAAGGAAGGCCGAGGCTGCGGTCCCAACAAGGACTACGTGCTGCTCAAGCTCGACCATCTGGGCGCAGACACCATCCACAAGCGCCTGCCCTCGGTGTACGAGATCGGCGTCAACTTCGCCAACGTCGACATCACGAAGGAACCGATTCCCGTGGTGCCGACCATCCACTACCAGATGGGCGGCATTCCGACCAACATCCACGGCCAGGTCGTCATCCAGAAGGGTGAAGAGAACAGCGCCGTGGTGAACGGTCTCTACGCCGTGGGCGAATGCTCCTGCGTGAGCGTGCACGGCGCGAACCGCCTGGGCACCAACTCGCTGCTCGACCTCCTGGTGTTCGGCCGCGCGGCCGGCAACCACATCGTCGAGTTCAACGACAAGCTCAAGGAACACAAGGAACTGCCCAAGGATGCGGCCGACCGCACGCTGGAGCGCCTGAACCGCCTCGAGTCGACCACCGGCGGCGAATACGCGCAGGACGTGGCCGGCGAGATCCGCGCCGTCATGCAGCAGCACGCAGCCGTGTTCCGCAAGCAGGCCTCGATGGACGAAGGCGTGACCAAGATCGCCGCCGTGCGCGAACGCGTCAAGGCCATCGGCCTGAAGGACAAGTCCAAGGTGTTCAACACCGCCCGCATCGAAGCGCTGGAAGTCGACAACCTGATCGAAGTGGCGCAGGCCACGATGGTCTCGGCCGCCGCCCGCAAGGAATGCCGCGGCGCCCACACCGTGGAAGACTACGAACGCCCGGCGGACGATCCGGTCGCGCCGCTCGGCCGCGACGACGCCAACTGGATGAAGCACACGCTCTGGTACAGCGCGGACAACCGCCTCTCGTACAAGCCGGTCAAGCTGCAGCCCCTGACGGTCGCATCGGTGCCCCCGAAGGTCCGGACATTCTAAAAATTAGGAACACACGATGAAGCGCACATTCCAGATCTATCGCTACGACCCGGACAAGGACGCCAAGCCCTACATGCAGACGATCGAGATCGAACTCGACGGCCATGAGCGCATGCTGCTGGACGCCCTGATGAAGCTCAAGGCGCAGGACCCGACGCTGTCGTTCCGCCGCTCGTGCCGCGAAGGCGTCTGCGGTTCCGACGCGATGAACATCAACGGCAAGAACGGTCTGGCCTGCCTGACCAACATGAACACGCTCAAGGGCACGGTCGTGCTCAAGCCGCTGCCGGGCCTACCCGTCATCCGCGACCTGATCGTGGACATGACGCAGTTCTTCAAGCAGTACAACTCGATCAAGCCGTACCTCCAGAACGACAGCGTGCCGCCCGAGAAGGAGCGCCTGCAGTCGCCCGAGGAGCGCGACGAGCTCAACGGCCTGTACGAGTGCATCCTGTGCGCGAGCTGCTCCACGAGCTGCCCGAGCTTCTGGTGGAACCCCGACAAGTTCGTAGGCCCGGCCGGCCTGCTGCAGGCCTACCGTTTCATCGCCGACAGCCGCGACGAAGCCACCGCCGAGCGCCTGGACAACCTGGAAGATCCGTACCGCCTGTTCCGCTGCCACACGATCATGAACTGCGTGGACGTGTGCCCGAAGAGCCTGAACCCGACCAAGGCCATCGGCAAGATCAAGGAACTGATGGTGCGCCGCGCCATCTGACGCCCGTCCTGCAAGAAGTCACCATGCAAACCGCCGCCGACTCCGATCAGCCGCTCAGCGAACGTGCCCTGAGCAAGCTGAAATGGCGCTGCCGGCGCGGACTGCTCGAGAACGACCTGTTCATCGCCCGCTTCTTCGAGCGGCACGAATCCCGCATGACCGTGGGTCAGGCGGGAGCGATGGAGACATTGATGGACCTGTCGGACAATGATCTCCTCGACCTCCTTCTGCGCAGAAAGGAGCCCGAGCCCGAATGGGCCGGGGCCGAGGTGGTCGCATTGCTGCAGCTGATGCGAACCGACGGCGCACAGCGTCCCGCCATCTCTCCTTCGTCCTGAATCCACCTCTGAAAGTAAACCGAAATGAAAGCATCCGATACCAAGGCCACGCTGTCGTTCAGCAACGGCGGCGACAGCGTCGATCTGCCGATCTACAAGGGCACCGTGGGCCCTGACGTGATCGACATCCGCAAGCTGTATGCGCAGACGGGCATGTTCACGTACGACCCGGGCTTCATGTCAACGGCGGCTTGCCAATCGGCCATCACGTACATCGACGGCGACAAGGGCGAACTGCTGTACCGCGGCTACCCCATCGAGCAGCTCGCGACCAACTGCGACTTCCTCGAGACCTGCCACCTGCTGCTGTACGGCGAGCTGCCGGACGCCGCCAAGAAGGCCAATTTCACCAAGGTCGTGACCAATCACACGATGGTGAACGAGCAGATGCAGTTCTTCCTGCGCGGCTTCCGCCGCGATGCGCACCCGATGGCCATCATGACCGGCCTCGTGGGTGCGCTGTCGGCCTTCTATCACGACAGCACGGACATCAACAATCCCGAGCACCGCGAGATCGCCGCGATCCGCCTGATCGCGAAGATGCCCACGCTCGTGGCCATGGCCTACAAGTACACCGTCGGCCAGCCCTACATGTACCCGAAGAACGACCTGAGCTATGCGGGCAACTTCCTGCACATGATGTTCGCCACGCCGTGCGAGGAGTACAAGGTGAACCCGGTGCTCGAGCGTGCGCTCGACCGCATCTTCATCCTGCACGCAGACCACGAGCAGAACGCCTCGACTTCGACCGTGCGCCTGTGCGGCTCGTCGGGTACCAACCCCTTCGCGGCCATCGCAGCCGGCGTGGCCTGCCTCTGGGGCCCGGCCCACGGCGGCGCCAACGAAGCGGCGCTCAACATGCTCTATGACATCCAGAAGGAAGGTGGCGTGGAGAAGATCGGCGAGTTCATCAAGAAGGTCAAGGACAAGAACTCGAACGTCAAGCTGATGGGCTTCGGCCACCGCGTGTACAAGAACTACGACCCGCGCGCCAAGCTGATGCAGGAAACCTGCAACGAAGTGCTGACCGAACTCGGCCTGGAGCAGGACCCGCTGTTCAAGCTGGCCAAGGAACTCGAGAAGATCGCACTGGAAGACGAGTACTTCGTGTCGCGCAAGCTCTACCCGAACGTCGACTTCTACTCGGGCATCGTGCAGCGCGCCATCGGCATCCCGGTGCCGCTGTTCACCGCGATCTTCGCACTGGCCCGCACGGTCGGCTGGATCGCCCAGCTGAACGAAATGATCGGCGACCCCGAGTACAAGATCGGCCGCCCGCGCCAGCTGTTCGAAGGCTCGCCCAAGCGCGACGTGCAGCCCATCGGCAAGCGCTGATCGCGCTGCCCGCGCTCAATACGGAAAGCTGCCCTCGGGCAGCTTTTTTGCGTCTTGGCTGACATGCGACGCTCGGGAATCGGCGATAGCCTGCAACGCACCTAGTCGAAGGAGTTTCATCATGAAGTCTCTCGTCGCATTGTTCGCGGTCGCATTTACTCTTGCCGTGCCACTGTCGGGTTGCAACACCTGGAGAGGAGCCGGCCAGGACGTCCAGAAGGCAGGGGAAAAGATGGAGGATTCGGCCAAGAAGCGTCAGTGACGCCCCCTTCGCTCATCGCGCGACGACAGCAATGCCATCGCGCATGGCGATGACCAAGACCTGAAAACAAGGGGAAAATACGGGCTTCCATCTCCATATGAGATGCCAAGACCCGTATGACCTCTTCCGAACGCAACTTCGCCCGGCGCATCGACCTTACGTCGCTGCAGCTGTTCGTGGCCGTTTGCGAACTGGGCAGCATCGGGCGCGCGGCGGAACGCGAATTCATTGCCGCTTCGGCCATCAGCAAGCGGCTTTCGGACCTGGAAGCCACCCTGGGCACCACCCTGCTCTACCGCCACGCGCGCGGCGTGGATCTTTCCCCCGCGGGCGAGAGCCTGCTGCACCATGCGCGCTCGGTGCTCTACAGCCTCGAGAAAATGCAGGGCGAACTCAGCGAATACGCCGAGGGCGTGCGCGGCCATGTCCGGGTGCACGCCAACATCTCGGCCATCGTGCAGTTCCTGCCCGAGGATCTCGGCGCCTTCACGCGCGAGCACGACGCGATCAAGATCGACCTCGAAGAGCATCTGAGCAACGAAGTGGTGCGCGCGATCCAGGAAGGCGCCGCCGACCTCGGCATTTGCCACATTCCCGACGGCACCAACGAGTTGCAGACACTTCCCTATCGCCACGACCGGCTCGTGCTGATCGTGCCGGCCGGGCACCCGCTGGCCACGCAGGAGCCGATCGATTTCTCCGCCTCGCTGGACTTCGACCATGTCGGCCTGCACACCAACAGTTCGATCTACGTGGCCATGCACCAGGCCGCGCTGGAGGCGGGTCGCAGCGTCAAGCTGCGCATCCACGTGACCGGGCTCGACGCCATGTGCCGCATGATCGACAACGGGCTGGGCATCGGCGTGATGCCGCAGCGCGCATTCGAGCTGCTGCAGGCAGGCATCGGCAGCCGCCTGCGCAGCGTGGCGCTGAACGACGCCTGGTCCAGGCGCGAGATCCGACTGGTGGCACGCGACTTCTCCACCTTGCCGGTGGCCGCGCGCACATTGGTCAACCATCTGCGCACGTCGGCGGCCGCCGCCGATGCCGCCGAGCCTCTCGCCGCATAGAACACAAGACAATTCACCTCCCCACGAAAGACAGAAGAGACCGACATGGCACGCACGCTCTACGACAAGATCTGGGACGAACACGTCGTCCATACCGAGGAAGACGGCACCGCGATCCTCTACATCGACCGCCACCTGGTGCACGAAGTGACCAGCCCGCAGGCCTTCGAAGGCCTGCGCGAGGCCGGCCGCAAGCTGTGGCGCATCAGCTCGGTCGTGGCCACGGCCGACCACAACACGCCGACCACCGGCTGGGAGCGCGGCTACGAAGGCATTGCCGACCCGACCAGCAAGGAACAGGTCACCACGCTCGACCACAACATCGCCGAGTTCGGCGCGGCGGCGTTCTTCCCGTTCCTGAGCAAGCGTCAGGGCATCGTGCACGTGATCGGCCCTGAATCGGGCGCGACGCTGCCGGGCATGACGGTGGTGTGCGGTGACTCGCACACCTCTACGCACGGCGCGTTCGGCGCGCTGGCGCACGGCATCGGCACCAGCGAGGTCGAGCACGTCATGGCCACGCAGACGCTGCTGGGCAAGAAGGCAAAGAACATGCTCGTGAAGGTCGAGGGCAAGCTGCCTTTGGGCTGCACGGCCAAGGACATCGTGCTGGCCATCATCGGCAAGATCGGCACGGCCGGCGGCACGGGCTACACCATCGAATTCGCGGGCTCGGCCATTCGTGACCTGAGCATGGAGGGCCGCATGACGGTCTGCAACATGGCCATCGAGGCCGGCGCGCGCGCCGGGCTGGTGGCGGTCGACGAGAAGACCATCGCCTACGTGAAGGGCCGTCCGCTCGCGCCCACCGGTGTTGAATGGGACCAGGCCGTGGCCTACTGGCGCACGCTGCAGTCCGACCCGGGAGCGAAGTTCGATGCCGTGGTCGAACTCGACGCCACGCAGATCCAGCCCCAGGTGACCTGGGGCACCTCGCCCGAGATGGTGGTCGACATCAACGGCCGTGTGCCCGATCCCGACAAGGAAAAAGACGCCAGCAAGCGCAGCGCCATCGAGCGCGCACTCGTCTACATGGGGCTGGAGCCGAACAAGGCGATGAACGACATCTTCATCGACAAGGTGTTCATCGGCTCTTGCACCAACAGCCGCATCGAGGACATGCGCGAAGCCGCTGCCGTGGTGAAGAAGCTGGGCCAGAAGGTCGCCAAGAACGTGAAGCTCGCGCTGGTCGTGCCCGGCTCGGGCGTGGTGAAGGAACAAGCCGAGCGCGAAGGCCTCGACCTGATCTTCAAGGCGGCGGGCTTCGAATGGCGCGAGCCCGGCTGCTCCATGTGCCTGGCAATGAACGCCGACCGCCTGGAACCCGGTGAGCGCTGCGCATCCACCAGCAACCGCAACTTCGAAGGCCGCCAGGGCGCCGGTGGCCGCACCCACCTTGTGAGCCCGGCCATGGCCGCCGCCGCCGCGGTGCACGGCCACTTCGTCGACGTCCGTACGTTCGCCTGAACCCAGAGAGATTCACATGCAGAAATTCACCGTGCACAAGGGCCTCGTAGCCCCGATGGACCGCGAGAACGTCGACACCGACGCGATCATTCCGAAGCAGTTCCTCAAGTCGATCAAGAAGACCGGCTTCGGCGTGAACCTGTTCGACGAATGGCGCTACCTGGACGCTGGCTTTCCGGGCCAGGACCCGGCCAGTCGCAAGCCGAACCCCGACTTCGTGCTGAACCAGCCGCGCTACGCCGGCGCCTCGGTGCTGCTGACGCGCAAGAACTTCGGCTGCGGCTCGTCGCGCGAACATGCGCCGTGGGCGCTCGACCAGTTCGGCTTTCGCGCGATCATCGCGCCGAGCTACGCCGACATCTTCTTCAACAACAGCTTCAAGAACGGCCTGCTGCCGATCGTGCTGCCCGAAGCGCAGGTGGCCCAGCTGTTCGACGAGACCTTTGCCTTTCCGGGCTACACGCTGACCATCGACCTGGAGCGCCAGGTGGTCGTGAAGCCCGACGGCCAGGAGTTTGCGTTCGACGTGCAGGCCTTCCGCAAGTACTGCCTGATCAACGGGCTGGACGACATCGGCCTGACGCTGCGCCACAAGGACAAGATCAAGGCCTTCGAGGCCGAGCGCCTGGCATCGAAGCCTTGGCTGGCGCACACGATGATCTCGTGATCGACCGCATTTCCGTTTCCAAGAAAAAACCTCGGACCAACTTATGAAAATCGCAGTTCTCCCCGGTGACGGCATCGGCACCGAAATCGTGGCGGAAGCCGTCAGGGTGCTCGAAGTCCTCGACCTGAAGTTCGAGATGGAGTCGGCGCTGGTCGGCGGTGCCGCCTACGAGGCCCACGGCCATCCCCTGCCCGAATCGACGCTCAAGCTGGCAAAGGAATCCGACGCGGTGCTGTTCGGCGCGGTCGGCGACTGGAAGTACGACAAGCTCGACCGCCCGCTGCGCCCCGAGCAGGCCATCCTGGGCCTGCGCAAGAACCTGGGGCTGTTCGCCAACTTCCGCCCGGCCATCTGCTACGAGCAGCTGGTGGGCGCCTCGAGCCTGAAGCCCGAGCTGATCGCGGGCCTGGACATCCTGATCATTCGCGAACTGACCGGCGACATCTACTTCGGCCAGCCGCGCGGCCGCCGCACCGCGGTCGACGGCCACTTCCCGGGCGCCGAGGAAGCCTTCGACACGATGCGCTACTCGCGCCCCGAGATCGAGCGCATCGCCCGCGTGGCCTTCGAGGCCGCTCGCAAACGCAGCAAGCGCGTGACCAGCGTGGACAAGGCCAATGTGCTCGAGACCTTCCAGTTCTGGAAGGACGTCGTCACGGAGGTGCACAAGGACTATCCGGACGTCGAGCTCGACCATATGTACGTCGACAACGCGGCCATGCAGCTCGTGAAGGCGCCCAAGAAATTCGACGTGGTCGTCACCGGCAACATGTTCGGCGACATCCTCTCGGACGAGGCCGCGATGCTGACCGGCTCGATCGGCATGCTGCCCTCGGCATCGCTCAATTCGAGCAACCAGGGCCTGTACGAGCCCAGCCACGGCAGCGCGCCGGACATTGCCGGCAAAGGGGTTGCCAATCCTTTGGCTACAATCCTGTCTGCTGCCATGATGCTTCGCTTTTCACTCAACCAGCCCGAAGCTGCCGACCGTATCGAGTCGGCAGTCAAGGACGTGCTCGCTTCGGGGCTGCGCACGGGCGACATCTGGTCGGAAGGCACGAAGCAAGTCGGCACCCGCGAGATGGGCGACGCGGTCGTTGCAGCAATCACCAAAAAGACGATTACCGGCTAACCGCAGCCCGCTTCGTCACGCCCCTCCCCGGCTCGACGAGTCGGGGGCAAAAAAGACAACTTTTCTTTTTTCATAAGGGCAAACTGAAATGGCGAACGCATCTCAACCTCTGGTCGGCCTCGTTGGCTGGCGCGGCATGGTCGGCTCGGTCCTGATGGACCGCATGCAGGCCGAAGGCGACTTCGGCCTCATCGAGCCGGTCTTCTTCTCGACCTCCAACGCCGGTGGCAAGGCCCCGGCCATGGCCAAGAACGAAACCGCGCTGAAGGATGCGAACGACATCGAGGCACTGAAGAAGTGCGACATCGTCATCACCTGCCAGGGCGGCGACTACACCAGCGAGGTCTTCCCCAAGCTGCGCGCCGCAGGCTGGGCCGGCCACTGGATCGACGCCGCCTCCACCCTGCGCATGCAGGACGACGCGGTCATCGTGCTGGACCCGGTCAACCTGCCGGTGATCCAGAACGCGCTCGCCAACGGCGGCAAGAACTGGATCGGCGGCAACTGCACCGTGAGCTGCATGCTCATGGGCGTTGGTGCCCTCTACAAGGCCGGCCTGGTCGAGTGGATGACCAGCATGACCTACCAGGCAGCCTCTGGCGGCGGTGCGCAGCACATGCGCGAGTTGCTGACCCAGTTCGGCACCTTGAACGCCGAAGTGCGCGCGCTGCTGGACGACCCGAAGTCGGCCATTCTCGAGATCGACCGCAAGGTGCTGCACAAGCAGCAGAACCTGAGCGCAGCCGAAACGGCCAATTTCGGCGCGCCGCTGGGCGGCTCGCTGATCCCCTGGATCGACAAGGACCTGGGCGACGGCATGTCCAAGGAAGAGTGGAAGGCCGGTGCAGAAACCAACAAGATCCTCGGCCAGGGTGCGGGCTTCGGCACTGCCGCCGTGCCGGTCGATGGCTTCTGCGTGCGCGTCGGCGCGATGCGCTGCCACAGCCAGGCCCTGACCTTCAAGCTCAAGAAGGATGTCCCCCTGGCCGACATCGAAGCGATGATCGCCGCGGACAACCCGTGGGCCAGCGTGGTGCCGAACACGCGCGAAGCCACCGTGAAGGACCTGACGCCGGTGGCCGTGACGGGCACCATGAACATTCCGGTCGGCCGCATCCGCAAGCTGGCGATGGGCCCCGAGTACGTCGGCGCCTTCACCATCGGCGACCAGCTGCTGTGGGGCGCCGCCGAACCCCTGCGCCGCATGCTGCGCATCCTGCTTGAAGCCTGATGCGGGCAGCTCAGGGCCTTTTGAAACACAAACCGTTGCCTTTTGGCAACGGAAGATGTGATCGTAAGTATGCGCGCACTGGGTAGAACACACGCACTGCCTTGTCAGTACCCGGTGATGGTGCTAACGTCCTCTTACAAATTCTGGGCCTGAGCCGCCCCCTATCAGCATGACAAGACATCTGTTGCCTGCGGCCAGCCCATCGGCCGCTCGCCCGCTTCCGCCATCGAATGGCTGGCGGCTTTCCATCCTCGGCGCGGCGGCAGCCGTAGCCCTGGGCATCGCCAGCACCGACGCCAGCGCTTTTGCGCTGGGTCAGCTGAAGGTGCAATCGGCCCTGGGCGAACCGTTGCGCGCCGAGATCGACGTGACCGAAATCGCCGCCAACGAGGCGGACGGTCTGAAGATCAACATCGCCACGGCCGAAGCCTTCAAAAACGCGGGCGTTCCGTACAACTCGGCACTGAGCGACGTCAAGGCGACGCTGCAGCGTCGCGCCGGCGGCCAGTACGTGGTGCGCCTGAGCGGCAACCGCCCGTTGAACGACCCGTTCATCGACCTGCTGCTCGAAGCCAACGGCGCCTCCGGCCGGATCGTGCGCGACTACACCGTGCTGCTCGATCCGCCGGCCATGCGCCAGCCAACGACCAGCGCGCCGGCCACGCCCATCGCACCCCAGATCGCCACGCCGACCGAACGCGCTGCCCCGGCAGCCCGTGCGCGCCGCGAGCGCACCCCTGTGGCGGCGCCATCGGCAACACCCGTGGCGCCTGCGCCGGCGCCGGCCGCCGCAGCGCCCGCGCCGGTCACTGCGGCCGCACCTGCTCGCAGCAATGGCGGCGAACAGGTTACGGTGCAGCGCGGCGACACCGCCAGCAAGATCGCGGCCGCCCACAAGCCTGCCGACGTGTCCCTGGACCAGATGCTGGTGGCGTTGCTGCTCGCCAATCCGGATGCGTTCTCGGGCGGCAACATCAACCGCATGCGCGCCGGTGCCGTGCTCGATCTGCCGAGCGGCGCCGAGGCGGCCGCCATCCTGCCGGACGAAGCACGCCGCACGGTCACGGCACAAAGCCGCGACTTCGGCGCCTATCGCCAGCGGCTGGCCGACAACGCGCCGACCTCGAACGTGGCGGCCGCGAGCCGCAAGGCCTCGGGCAAGCTGCAGGCCAACGTCGAAGACCGCAACGCAGCAGCCAGCACGCCCGACAAGCTCACGATCTCGCAAGGCAGCGCGGCCTCCCGCGCCGCCGACGAGAAGGTCGCCCAGAGCCGCCAGGCGCAGGACAGCAGCAACCGCGTCGCGGAACTGTCGAAGAACATCAGCGAGCTGAACAAGCTCAAGGCCGCAACGGGCACCGGTTCGTCGGCACCTGCTGCCGCCGGTGCGGCTGCACCGGCACCGGCGAAGCCGGGCATCCCGGTTCCGACACCGGCCACCAGCGCGACGGTCGCGCCTCCAGTCGCGGCAAGCCCTGCCCCCGTTGCTGCGCCGGCGCCAGCCCCGACCCCGGCCCCCGCTCCTGTCGTCGCGGCCGCACCTGCCGTTCCTGCAGCAGCCACGGCAGCACCGAGCCCCGCCGCTCCCACGCCCGAAGCAACGCCTGCCGCACCTGCTGCTGCCCCGACGGCAGAGGCCGCCGCTGCCGCACCGGCAGCAGCCGCAACCGATGCAGCCGCTGCTGCTCCCGCAACCCCGGCTGCAAGCGCCGCCGTGGCCGCCACGGCACCCAAGCCGGCCGTGAAGAAGCCGGCACCGCCGCCCCCACCGGAGCCCACCTTCCTCGAAGAGCTGCTGGACAACCCGCTGATGCTGGCCGGCGGAGCGCTGATCGCGCTGCTGATCGGCTTCCTGCTGTACCGCGTGCTGGGCCGCCGGCGCGAGGAAATGAGCGAGAGCGTGTTCCTCGAAAGCCGCATCCCGAAGGACTCGTTCTTCGGCGCCAGCGGCGGCGAATCGGTCGACACCAAGCATCGCGGCGACTCCACCGTTTCGTCGCTGTCGTACTCGCCGAGCCAGCTCGACGCGGGCGACGTCGATCCCGTGGCCGAAGCCGACGTCTACCTGGCCTATGGCCGCGACCTGCAGGCCGAGGAAATCCTGCGCGAAGCGCTGCGCCTGAACCCGGACCGCACCGCCATCCACCTCAAGCTGCTCGAAATCCACGCCAAGCGCCGCGACGTGCGTGCCTACGAAGGCCTCGCCACCGAAGTGCACAAGCTGACGGGTGGCCTCGGCTCCGACTGGAACCGTGTGGTCGACATGGGCAAGGATCTCGATCCGGGCAACCCGCTGTACGAATCGGGCGCTCCCCGCAGCGGCGGCGCCAGCGCGGCCGAGACGGCCGCCTTCGCGGGCGCCCTCGCCGCGGCCGCCAAGCCGGCAGCACCTGCTCCCGTTGCGCCGCCGGTCGCCGTTGCACCGCCCGCCTTCGTGCCCTCGGTGGCACCGCTGGACTTCGACCTCGACCTGACCACACCGCCGGCCCCCGCCCCCGCACCGGCCCAGCAACATGCACCGGTCAGCGCCAGCCTGCCGAAGTCGATCTACGCGTCCGCCCCGACAACCGCGCGCCCCCCAGCCCCCCTGTCGAACGGCCACGCCGCCACGCCTGTCGATCTCGAAAACGATTTCGACACCGCCCCCGGCGCGCTGACGCCCGACACGCTCCCCGGTTCGCTGAGCGATGCAGACAACACCCGCCCCGCCATGCTGCGCAATGCGCTGCCGGCCGACTCGGGCTTCATCGAGTTCGACATGAGCGCGCTGGCAGGCCTGCCGGCCCGCCCTGCCGAAACCGCGAAGCCCGCCGCAGCCGCCACGCACGATGACGATGAAGGCGACGACAGCCCGCACGCCGTCAAGCTGTCGCTGGCTCGCGAACTGCAAGCCATCGGCGACGTCGAAGGCGCTCGTTCGCTGGTCGAGGAAGTCGAAGCCGAAAGCGCCGGCGATCTCAAGTCGCAAGCCCGTCAGCTGCTCGCAGAACTGCGCTGAGCGGTTGTTGTTGTACCGTCCCTGAATTCGTGAGGCTGGCGCTCGGCATCCGGTACAACGGCCAGGCGTACGAGGGCTGGCAAAGCCAGCGCTCGGGCCGCACGGTGCAGGACAAGCTCGAAGCGGCCCTCACGAAGTTCGCCGCACAGCCCTCCGGCAAGATCGGCACGCTGTGCGCCGGCCGCACCGACGCTGGCGTGCACGCGCTGATGCAAGTGGTGCACTTCGACACCGATGTCGAGCGCGAACCCTTCTCCTGGACGCGCGGCACCAACCGCTTCCTGCCCGACGACATCGCGGTGCAGTGGGCGCACCCGGTGCCCGACGAATTCCACTGCCGCGCCAGCGCGCTGGCACGCCGCTACCTCTACGTGCTCTCGCAGTCGCCGGTGCGGCCCAGCCTGGATTCGGGCCGGGTCGGCTGGTCGATGCATGCGCTCGACGGCGATGCAATGCGCAAAGCCGCCGCCGTGCTCATCGGCACGCACGACTTCAGTTCGTTCCGCGCCTCGGCCTGCCAGGCCAAGTCGCCCGTGAAGAACCTGCGCCGCATCCAAGTCACGCGGATTGGCGAAGGCGAACGCTGCCGCTGGCATTTCGAGTTCGAGGCCGATGCGTTCCTGCACCACATGATCCGCAACCTGATGGGATGCCTCGTGCGCATCGGCCGCGGCGACGAGCGGCCCGAATGGATCGCCGAGGTGCTCGAGGCGCGCAGCCGCAAGGCGGCGGCGCCGACCTTCTCTGCCGACGGCCTGTACTTCCTGGGCCCGTTGTACGATGCCAAGTGGGGTCTGCCGGCCGAAGCGACGCTTCAGGCTGGTGGCGCTCCTTATGATGGACCTCCATGACGTCTCCCCGCACCCGCATCAAGATCTGCGGCCTCACACGTGAGGCCGATGTGGATGCCGCGGTCGAAGCGGGTGCCGATGCCATCGGCTTCGTGCTCTATGCGAAAAGCCCCCGCGCGGTGACGGTCGAACGCGCTGCCGAACTCGCCTCGCGCCTGCCCCCTTTCATCACGCCGGTGCTGCTGTTCGTGAACGAGGATGCTCCTGAAGTCATAGCAGCACTCGCTCACGTGAAGGGCGCCATCGCCCAGTTCCACGGCGAGGAAACGCCCGAACAGTGCGAGGAAGCCACCGGCCCAGGCCGCTTCCGCTACATGCGCGCCGCCCGCATTCCACTGGGGACTGCCGGCGCCGGCTTCGACCTCGTAAAATACGCGTCCGATTACTCCCACGCCCAGGCCATCCTGCTCGACGCCCATGTCGAAGGTTATGGCGGTGGCGGCAAGGCATTCGATTGGTCACTTCTTCCACCCGCCGTCGACGCTCACCTCGTCTTGAGTGGTGGGCTCACACCTGCAAACGTGAGCGATGGCATTCGCATCCTGCGGACGCGCTGCAAGACGCTGTCCGTTGATGTGAGTTCGGGCGTCGAAATCGACGGTCCCGGGAACAAGGGCCTCAAGGACGCCGGAAAGATCCGGCAATTCGTCGCAGCCGTCAAGGCGGCCGACGCGTCCTTCTCCAGTTAGCCGCCGCAGCCGATCGATGTCGGGCTGCGGCCCACCGATCGGAAATCATGCAAAGCAACTACCAGCAACCCGACGCCACCGGCCATTTCGGCAACTACGGCGGCACCTTCGCGAGCGAAACGCTCACCCACGCGATCAACGAACTGCGCGACGCGTACGCCAGGTTCAAGGACGATCCGGCGTTCCTCGCCGAATTCCACTACGAGCTGAAGCACTTCGTCGGCCGTCCCTCGCCGATCTACCACGCGGCGCGCACCAGCCGCGAGATGGGCGGCGCGCAGATCTACCTGAAGCGCGAAGACCTCAACCACACCGGCGCCCACAAGATCAACAACGTGATCGGCCAGGCGATGCTCGCGCGCCGCATGGGCAAGCCCCGCGTGATCGCCGAAACCGGCGCCGGCCAGCACGGCGTGGCCACCGCCACCATCTGCGCGCGCTACGGCCTCGAATGCGTGGTCTACATGGGCAGCCAGGACGTGAAGCGCCAGAGCCCGAACGTCTACCGCATGAACCTGCTCGGCGCGACCGTGGTGCCCGTCGAATCGGGCAGCAAGACGCTGAAGGACGCGCTCAACGAGGCGATGCGCGACTGGGTCACGAACGTCGAAAACACTTTCTACATCATCGGCACCGTGGCCGGTCCGCACCCCTACCCGACCATGGTGCGCGACTTCCAGAGCGTGATCGGCACCGAGTGCATCGAGCAGATGCCCGCCATGCTCGCGGCCGACGGCATCACCGGCGAGGCCGAGGGCAAACAGCCCGATGTGGTGGTCGCCTGCGTGGGCGGCGGCAGCAATGCGATGGGCATCTTCCATCCCTACATTCCGTTCGCGGGCACGCGCCTGATCGGCGTCGAGGCGGCGGGCGAAGGGCTCGACAGCGGCAAGCACTCGGCCTCGATCCTGCGCGGCAGCCCGGGCGTGCTGCACGGCAACCGCACCTACCTGCTGCAGAACGACGACGGCCAGATCACCGAGACCCACAGCATCAGCGCCGGCCTCGACTACCCCGGTGTGGGCCCCGAGCATGCGTACCTGGCCGACATCGGCCGGGCCGAATACGTCGGCATCACCGACACCGAGGCGCTCGAAGCCTTCCATTATTTGTGCCGAACGGAGGGCATCATTCCCGCGCTCGAATCCAGCCATGCCGTGGCCCACGCGATGAAGCTCGCGAAGACCATGCGCCCCGACCAGTCGATCCTGGTGAACCTCTCGGGCCGCGGCGACAAGGACATCGGCACCGTGGCCGACCTGTCGGGCGTCGACTTCTATGACCGCCCCTCGATGCGCGGTCTGAGCGTGAAGGGAGGCAAGTGATGAGCCGCATTGCAACCACCTTCGACGCACTGAAAAAAGACGGCCGCCGCGCGCTCATTCCCTACGTCACCGCCGGCTTCCCGTTCGCCGACATCACACCCGAGCTGATGCACGGCATGGTCGAGGCCGGCGCCGACGTGATCGAGCTGGGCGTGCCCTTCTCCGACCCCATGGCCGACGGCCCCGTGATCCAGAAGGCCGGCGAGGCCGCGCTGGCATTGGGCATCGGCATGAAGCAGGTGCTGGCCATCGTCGCCGCCTTCCGCCAGAAGGACGCGACCACGCCCGTGGTGCTGATGGGCTATGCCAACCCGGTCGAGCGCTACGACCTCGTGCACGGCAAGAAGGCCTTCATCCGCGATGCGGCCGCGGCCGGCGTCGACGGCCTGCTGGTGGTCGACTACCCGCCCGAGGAATGCGAAGCCTTCGCTGCGGACCTGAAGGCGGCCGGCATCGACCTGATCTTCCTGCTGGCGCCAACGAGCACCGACGAGCGCATGGCGCAGGTCGCACGCATCGCCAGCGGCTATGTCTACTACGTGTCGCTCAAGGGCGTGACCGGCGCCGGCCACCTCGACACCGAGGCGGTCGGGCAGATGATTCCGCGCATCCGCCAGCACGTGAGCATTCCGGTCGGCGTGGGTTTCGGCATTCGCGATGCGCGCACCGCGCAGGCGGTCGGCTCGGCCGCCGATGCGGTCGTGATCGGTACGAAGATCATCCAGCTGATCGAAGACCAGCCCCGCGAAAAGGTCGTGCCGGCGGTGCGCGAATTCCTCGCCGGCATTCGCGAGGCGCTCGATGCGCTGCCGGCGGCTATCCCGAAAAATGCGGCTGGCCGATAATCACTGCTGCCCCTCACCCCCAGCCCCTCTTCCGCGTGCGGGAGAGGGGAGCTAATTCGGAGTCCTATGAGCTGGCTTGAAAAACTGCTACCCGCCAAGATCGCACAAACCGACCCATCGGAGCGCCGCCAGGTGCCCGAGGGCCTGTGGATCAAGTGCCCCGCCTGCGAGACCGTTCTCTACAAGACCGACCTTGAGCACAACCAGAACGTCTGCCCCAGCTGCAGCCACCACCACCGCATCGGCGCCCGCGCGCGGCTCGACGCGTTCCTCGACGCCGAGGGCCGCTACGAAGTCGGCCAGGAGGTGCTGCCGGTCGACGCCTTGAAATTCAAGGACAGCCGCAAGTACCCCGAGCGGCTCAAGGAAGCGCTGGAGAACACCGGCGAGACCGACGCGCTGGTCGTCATGGGCGGCTCGGTGCACAGCATCAGCGTGGTCGTGGCCTGCTTCGAGTTCGAGTTCATGGGCGGCTCCATGGGCAGCGTGGTCGGCGAGCGCTTCGTGCGCGGCGTCGAAACCGCCATCGAGCAGAAGGTGCCCTTCATCTGCTTCACCGCCACCGGCGGCGCGCGCATGCAGGAAGGCCTGCTATCGCTGATGCAGATGGCCAAGACCAACGCCGCGCTCACGCGCCTCGCGAAGAAGGGCCTGCCCTACATCAGCGTGCTGACCGACCCCACCATGGGCGGCGTCTCGGCCGGCTTCGCCTTCGTGGGCGACGTGGTCATTGCCGAGCCCAAGGCGCTGATCGGCTTCGCCGGCCCGCGCGTGATCGAGTCGACCGTGCGCGTGACGCTGCCCGAAGGCTTCCAGCGCGCCGAGTTCCTGCAGACCAAGGGCGCCATCGACTTCATCAGCGACCGCCGCGAACTGCGCAAGACCATTGCCAGCTCGCTGGCCATGCTGCTGCGCCAGCCGGCCGACGCGGTCAGCTGATCGAACAACAAGCCGATGCAAAAGAGCCCGGGTGCGATGCACCCGGGCTCTTTTGCTTGTGAGGTTCAGAACGTCAGTTGATAGGCAAACACCAGCAGGTTGCCCAGCACGATCGCGATCACCTGCAGCACCACGATGGCCGCCAGCGGCGAGAGGTCGACGCCGCCGATCAGCGGGATGAAGCGCCTGAAGGGCCGCACCAGCGGCTCGGCCAGCCGGGAGATCAGGTCAAGCAGCATCGGCGACGCGCCCGGAATCCAAGACAGCACCGCATAGACCACCAGCAGTGCGGTCAGGCCTGAGACGGCCAGCTGCATCAGCCCGACCAGCGACACCAGTGGAAGGGTCGCGATCCGTCCCAGGTTGCCGGCAAGCAGCCACAGCAGCAGGAACTTCAGCAACACCAGCAGCCAGGCCGCTATCAGGCTGGCCAGGTCCCAGCGCTTCACCGACGGCACGATGCGCCGCAGCGGCAGCACGATCCAGTCGGTGATGGCGAACACGAAGCGCCCGAGCGGATTGCCGAACGGCACCCGGTGGTACTGCATGTAGAGGCGCAGCAGGCAGGCGCCGCCGAGCAGGCCGACGATCACGTCGAGGAGGAACGAGGGAATCTGATAGAGCATGAGGCGCAGCCGTGAGCGGAATGCGATGATAGCCACGCAAGGCTCTTCGATGACGACACTACCCCTTTTGCATTCACTGCCATTGTTCCCGCTCGGTACGGTCCTGTTTCCTGGCGGCCTTCTTCCATTGCGCATCTTCGAGGTCCGCTATCTCGACATGATCGGCAAATGCCGAAAGGCCGATGCGCCCTTCGGCGTGGTGAGCCTCACCAGCGGCAGCGAAGTGCGCAAGGCCGGTGCCGATGAAGAGAGCTTCGCCGCCATCGGCACGCTGGCGATGATTCGCGAGTTCGAATCGCCGCAAAGCGGGCTGCTGCAGATCGAATGCGTGGGCACGCAACGCTTCCGGGTGCGCGGCACCGAGTTGCAGAAGCACGGTCTGTGGGTCGCCGAAGTGGAGGCCGTGGCCGACGATGTTGCGCTCGAAATTCCCGACGACCTGAAGCACACCGCCACGGCACTGCAACGCCTGATCGACACGCTCGAGGAGCGGCGCCGCGAACAGGGCGAATCGGTACGGTTGCCCATCGGCATGCCCTACCTGCTCGACGATTGCGGCTGGGTGGCGAACCGCTGGTGCGAACTGGTGCCGATGCAGCTCGAACTGAAGCAGCGCCTGATGGAGCTCGACAGCCCGCTGATGCGCCTCGAACTGGTCAGCGATCTGCTCGCACGTACGGGCATTGCTCAATAGATCGCTATATTTTTCGTAGCGCATTACGCAGGATCGGCGGGCATTGCACAGCGGCTTCGCCGGAATTCGATCGGCTAAAATGCCGGGCTCGCGCACGCTCCCGTTGCGCCTCACCCGCTCCCCATGTCCGATCACCTGACCCCTCCCATTCCCACGCCCGCTGCCGCGCCCGCCTCTGCGCCAGCCGTCGACGACAACCAGCTCATCGCCGAACGCCGCGAGAAGCTCAAGCTGCTGCGCACAGCGCAGGCCGAGGGCAAGGGTGTCGCGTTCCCGAACGACTTCAAGCCAGGCCACCGCGCCGCGGCACTCGTCGAGGCACATGGCGCCACCGAGGCCGAGGCCCTCGAAGCGCAAGCCGTTTCCGTGAGCGTGGCCGGCCGCATGATGCTCAAGCGCGTGATGGGCAAGGCCAGCTTCGCAACGCTGCAGGACGCCACGAGCCGCATCCAGCTCTACGTGACGCGCGACGCGGTCGGCGAAGACGTCTACGCCGATTTCAAGCGCTGGGACCTCGGCGACATCGTGGGCGCCGAAGGCACGCTGATGAAGACCAAGACCGGCGAGTTGTCGGTCAAGGTCACGAAGCTGCGCCTGCTTACCAAAAGCCTGCGCCCGCTGCCCGACAAGTTCCACGGCATGGCCGACCAGGAACAGAAGTACCGCCAGCGCTACGTCGACCTGATCACCGACGAAACCGCCCGTGTGCGCTTCACCGCGCGCAGCAAGGCAGTGAGCGCGCTGCGCGAGTTCATGGTGGCCAATGACTTCCTCGAAGTCGAGACGCCCATGCTCCACCCGATTCCGGGCGGCGCGAACGCCAAGCCTTTCAAGACGCACCACAACGCGCTCGACCAGGAAATGTTCCTGCGCATCGCGCCCGAGCTCTACCTCAAGCGCCTGATCGTCGGCGGCTTCGAGCGCGTGTTCGAAATCAACCGGAGCTACCGCAACGAGGGCATCTCGGTGCGGCACAACCCCGAGTTCACGATGATGGAGTTCTACGCGGCCTACTGGAACTACCGCGACCTGATGGACTTCACCGAGACGCTGATCCGCACCATCGCCGACAAGGCCGTGGGCACGCAGCAGCTCACGTACGGCGGCAAGGCCGTCGATCTGACGCAGCCCTTCGAACGCCTGACGATCCACGAAGCGATCCTCAAGCACACCGACGCCGGCGACGGTGTGGACGACAGCGCCTGGCTGATCAATGCATTGCGCAAGATCGGCCTCAGCGAAGAGAAGGACAAGCTCTCGCAGCGCAGCCTCGCCAGCCTGCAGGTGATGTACTTCGAGGAAACCGTCGAAGAGAAGCTCTGGCAGCCGACCTTCATCATGGAGCACCCGACCGAGATCTCGCCGCTGGCGCGCGCCAACGACGAGCGCCCCGAGGTCACCGAGCGCTTCGAGCTCTACATCACGGGCCGCGAATTCGGCAACGGCTTCAGCGAGCTGAACGATGCGGAAGACCAGGCCGCACGTTTCAACGCGCAGGTCGCAGCCAAGGACAGCGGCGACGACGAAGCCATGTACTACGACCACGACTTCGTGCGCGCACTCGAATACGGCATGCCGCCTACCGGCGGCTGCGGCATCGGCATCGACCGGCTGATGATGCTGCTGACGGATTCGCCGAGCATCCGCGATGTGATTCTGTTCCCGGCGCTGCGCAGGGAATCTTGAACGTGCAGTTACCGTCGTCGCTGCCGACGATCGGCATCGACTTCGGCACCTCCAACTCCGCCGTGGCCTGCCGGGTCCACGGCGAGGCCCGCTTGCTGCCCATCGAAGGCGCGGCCACCACCCTACCCACCGCGATCTTCTTCAACGCCGAAGACCGAACCACGCACTTCGGCCGCGACGCCATCGGCCAGTACCTCGCGGGCACCGAAGGCCGGCTGATGCGCTCTCTGAAGAGCCTGCTCGGCAGCGCTCTGATGCAGGAGAAGACCGCCATTTACGACGGCCTCGTGAGCTTCGAGGACATCATTGCGCGCTTCCTGCGCGAGCTGGCCGTGCGCGCCAGCCGTGAACTCGGCCAAGTGCCCGAGCGCGTGGTGATCGGGCGGCCTGTGCACTTCGTGGACGACGATCCGAAGCGCGACGAGCGTGCCGAGGAAAGCCTGCGCCACGCGGCACGCGCAGCGGGGTTCCGCGAGATCGCCTTCCAGCTCGAGCCGATCGCAGCTGCGTTCGACTACGAGCAGCGCATCGCCAAGGAGTCCATCGTGCTCATCGTCGACATCGGCGGCGGCACCTCCGACTTCACCGTGGTGCGCGTCGGACCCGAGCGCGCGACGCGCGAGGACCGCAGCGACGACGTGCTGGCCACCAGCGGCGTGCACATCGGCGGCACCGATTTCGACCAGCGCCTGAACCTGGAGCGCGTGATGCCACAGTTCGGCTTCCGGCACCACGGCCCGCAGGGGCGCGAAGTGCCGAGCAAGGTGTTCTTCGAACTCTCCTCCTGGCACCTGATCAACTGGCTCTATGCCGCCAAGGCCGTGCGCCAGGCGAAAGACCTGCGCACGAGCTACAGCGACACGCGGCTGCACGACCGGCTGATGACCGTGCTCGAAGAACGGCACGGGCATCGCATCGCGAGTGCGGTGGAAGCGGCCAAGATCGATGCGTCGATCACCGACGCCGAAACTGCCATCGACCTCGGTTGTGCCGAGCGCGGGCTGGTGGCCTCGCTCACGCCGGCCGACATGGCTCAACAGTTGGCCGGTTCGCTCGAGAACGTGATCGCCTGCGCGCACGCCTGCGTCAAGCGCGCGGGCCTGCGCAGCGGCGACCTCGACGCGATCTACCTCACCGGCGGCTCTTCCGCACTTCGGCCGTTCCAGCACGCTCTGCGCAGGAGCTTCGCGGGCGTGAATCTGGTCGAGGGCGACCTGTTCGGCGGCGTGGCTACGGGGCTGGCCTGCGCGGCGCGCACTGGGTACCGGGCATGAAATACCTGGCGGGCTATCCGGCGCCCCTGCTGGATCAGGTCCGCCAGCTGATGGCCGAGGACAAGCTGGCCACGATGCTCGTCAAGCGCTATCCCGACGGGATGCACAGCGTGCAGACCGACCGCGCGCTCTACGACTACGTGAGCGACCTCAAGAGCGAATTCATGCGCAAGGCCGAACCGCTGTCGAAGGTCATGTTCGACAACAAGCTGCACGTGATCCGCAACGCGCTCGGGACACACACCACGGTTTCGCGCGTGCAGGGCGGAAAGCTCAAGGCAAAGCGTGAAATCCGGGTGGCGAGCCTGTTCAAGGGCGTGCCGTTGGCTTGGTTGCGGATGATCGTTGTGCACGAACTCGCACATACCAAGGAAAAGAATCACGACAAGGCCTTCTACGCGCTATGCGCGCACATGGAGCCCGACTACCATCAGCTCGAATTTGACCTGCGGCTCTACCTGACCCACCTGGACACCGGCGGCGAACGGCTCTGGTCGACGGCCTCGAAGGCGCCGTGACCGCCCGCCTTTCCCTTTTCCACGGATCGACCGCACTCATGTCCACCCCGCCGACCGAAGCCATCTTCTCGAACATCTTCAACACCAACACGTGGGGTTCGATGGAAAGCGTGTCGGGCGCGGGCTCCGAGCTCAGCAACACCGCGCAGATCATCCGCGAGTTGCCGGCCCTGTTGCGCGAGCTGCGCGTGCAGACCTTCCTCGACATGCCCTGCGGCGATTTCAACTGGATGCAGCATGTCGACCTCGAAGGCATCGACTACCTGGGCGCGGACATCGTCGACGAACTGGTGCAGCGCAACAACGAGCGCTTCGGCCGCAGCGGCCGGCGCTTCGGCAAGCTCGACCTGCTCTCGGGCGACCTGCCCAAGGTCGACCTCGTGTTGTGCCGCGACTGCCTCTTCCACTTCTCGCATGCGGACGTGTTCCGGGCGCTGCACGCGCTGGCCGAAAGCCGCTCGCAGTGGCTGCTGACCACCACCTTCACCTATCGCACGCTGCCGCGCAACGGGGACATCGAAACGGGCGGCTGGACCCCCATCAACCTCGAGATGGCGCCCTATCACCTGCCGCCGCCGCGGCGACTGATCGTCGAAGGCAACGTGACCGAGGCGATCATCTATCCCTCGCTGGAAGGCTCCCCGCGGTTTCCGCAGACCGACCGCAGTCTGGGTTTGTGGCTGCTGGACGATGTGCGCGAGACGCTGGCGCGCATCGGGCGCTGAAGACTTCCCGCGTCTTCCTCAGTCCACCGCGGCCCTGACCTGCTCGACGTCGGCGACGGCCAGCCAGTGGCAGTAGCCGCCCGAGGTGCGCCGGTCGATTTCGTCGAGCGCCATGCCGGCATAGTTGCCAGCGCGGTACTGGTGCTTGGACCAGTACTGGTCGGTGTGCCACGCATGGATGTGCAGCACGTCGCTGCCCAGCGCGCGGCTCGCATAGGGCAGATGGTCAAGCAGCCCCAGCGAACATTGCTGGGGGTAGGTGCGACGCAGGGCCAGTTCGCCCGCGTACATCGTGACGACGTTCTTGCACCAGCCCGGCCATGTACCCTGGAAGTGGCGAAACTCCTCGTCGAGCAGCTTGTTGCAGTAGTCGAGTTGGGACTCCACGAAATTGCAGACGAACTCGGACGGCCCGAGCACCGAAGCGCCGACGTTGTGCAGGCCGGAATGCGGGAAGCCCCAGCGCTGGCTGCACTCGGACAGCTTGCGGCGAACCTCTTCTTCATAGGCGTATGCGCCGAAGCCGAAGCACAGGCCGGTCGGCGTGAAGTTCGTGAGCGCCGGCGTGACGAAGGTATCGCAATCGGTCTTCAGCAGGGTGTCGTACTTCCGGCACTCCTCGATCACGGCCGGCTCGCACAGGTTCGCCACGGAATTGATGTAGCCGTAGCCGTTCCAGTCGGCATTGCGCTGCGCGTAGGGCTCGCTCGGAATCACGACGATCCGCTCGTCTTGAGGCAGTGCGCCGACGGCGTCCGGATGGCAGACGGCGATGATCCTTGCACGCGAGAACAGGTTCGAGAAGATCATGCTTTTGTAGAGCCATGAAAACTCGTCGATGATTTCCCGTTTGTTGTCGATGTAGACCAGCACGCCCATCGTCATGTCGTTTCCTTTCGCCAGCTGCTATCGGATCCGTCGTGAGCGGGCATCCATCGCTGCCATGTACACGGAGCGGTAAGGCTCGCCGAGATTGATGAAATGCACCAGCAGGGTGTCTTCGCTGGCCAGATGCGGCGGCGTGTTGATGCTGAGGTTGTCAAGGATGTTCTGCTCGCCGACAAGGCCCTCTTCCATCAGCACCTCGTTCGTGTAGTACTGGTCGCCCTGGCTGCTGTAGACCGCCGACTTGTCAGCCACGCCGCCGATGCGCTCCCAGATGCGGTCGAGCAGGCGCGCGTTGCCGGGCGTGTTCCGAAAGCCCATGACGCCAGAGTTGAACTGCCAGGCGCCGACGTCCTTGGCGAGCAGCAGCTCGCGCCCTTCGAGCAGTGGCTCGATGCGTTTCGCCTGGTTGTAGAAGACGACATCCGCATCCACCCAGATGACCCACTCATGACGGGCCAGGTGCTGGTTGAGGAGCCAGCTCCGGATCCAGGAGCCGTTGATGTTCGGACCGATGGATGCGGGAATGTCGCGGTACACGTGGTACGCATGGCCATGCCTGTCGCAATAGCGGCGCACGTTGTGCTCGGATACGCGCGCGTAGCTCCGGATATGCGGCGTATAGAGCGTCAGAAAGGCGATGGGCGCCTCCGGGTTGTAGCTGTCCACCGCCGCCGGCGATACCTCCGGGTACGCCGGCTCCTGCAGGACCGGGCGCCCCTGGGTCAGCGCCTCGTTGACCTGCTCTGCCAGCAAGCGCTGCAGGTTCAGATCGTGCAGCATGTCCTCGCGCAGTTCGCCCTCCACCTCCACCGGCAGCGGTCCCAGGTTGACCACGAAGATCGACGCCTGGTACCACTGCGCAATGCGCCAGGACACGTTGACGTAGAGCCCCTGCTCCATGGCATTGCATCCAAGCAGGCCGGCAGGCCGCAGGCGCGCGGCCTCGTCGATGCGTTTCGCCGCCAGCGCGATCACGTGCCCTGAATCGACGATCAACTGGTGCAGCATCGACCGGTTGGCAGCCGTGTTGCGCACGACCATCATGTTGGTCATGGCCAGGCCCGTCTGGCTGCCCACGGGAGGACTCTCGACCGCGAGCAGGTCACGTCCCTGCATCAGGACGTCGATCGCCACGGGGTGGAAGACCACCGAATCGCCATCGATGAAGAGCAGCCAGTCTCCTTCAGTCAGCGTGCGCAGATGGCGCAGGATCTCGCTGTACTTGGCGCTGGTGCGAAGCGCCGGGTGAAGGATGCGGTCGCTCTCGATCCATTTGTGGGGATAGCCATAGAGCCTGCAGTAGTGCGCGTGGTTGCGCAGCACCGCTTCGTCCTGGCGCTGAAGGATACTGAGGCACAAGGGCATGGCTTACTCCGCAAGGCCGGGCTGGGCCAACGCGCGTTTGGCGTCACGGTAGGCCGCGGAAGCCAGCAGTGCGTCCCAGGCAATCAAGGGGCCGCTTGGCAACAGGCCCCTGCGGCGCGCTTCGCTGCGCATGTCGGGCTTCCAGCGCTCAGTGCGCGCCGCGAGAGCAAAGCCGTCGAGCATTTCATCCAGCGGCGCGCCGTCGCCAACGCTCTGGTTGCACAGCATCGCCAGATCGCACCCGGCTTCGAGCGCAGCCAGCGCCGCATCGGCATAGCTGAGCAGCCGGCCGTCGATGTAGCGGCCCGCCTCCATGCTCAGGTCGTCGCTGAACACGGCGCCGTCGAAGGCAAGGCGCTGCCGCAGGATCGCCTTGAGCCATTTCGGCGAGAAGCCCGCCGGCCTTTTGTCGACCTTCGGATAGATCACGTGCGCAGGCATCACCGCGGCGAGCGTGCCCGACAGCCAGTCGTACGGCTTGGCATCGTCGTCCAGGATGGCCTTGAGGCCGCGCTTGTCCACCGGAATCTCGACGTGCGAATCCGCATGCACGAAGCCGTGCCCTGGAAAGTGCTTGCCGCAATTGCGCATGCCCATCTGCAGCATGCCGTGCATCACGCTCTTGGCCAGCAGCGCGACCACGCGCGGGTCGCGATGAAAGCTGCGGTCGCCGATGACGCTGCTGCCACCGTAGTCCAGGTCGAGCACCGGTGCGAAGCTGAAGTCGACGCCGCAGGCGCGCAGCTCGCCCGCCAGCACCTGTCCGGCAGCGGTCGCGGCCTGGGTGGCGCGCATGGCGTCGCGCATCCACAGCTCGCCCAGCGCGCGCATCGACGGCAGGCGCGTGAAGCCGTCGGTGCGAAAGCGCTGCACGCGGCCGCCTTCGTGGTCGACGCAGATCAGCAGGTCGGGGCGGATTGCCTTGATCTCGGCGTTGAGCGCGGTCATCTGGGCGCGATCCCGCCAGTTGCGGGCGAAATGGATCACGCCGCCGACCAGCGGATTGGCGAGGCGCCGGCGGTCGGCGTCGTTGAGTTCGGTGGCCGCCATATCGATGATCAGCGGCGCGTGGGGGCGATCGGCAAGCCCGGCAATCATGTTTTCTCCACCACCACGAAGCTCGCGGCGTATTCGGTTTCGTCGGTCACGGTCACGTGGGCCGTGAGGCCCTGTGCCTCGAACCAGTCCTTCAGATCGCCATGCAGCACGATGACGGGCTTGCCGCTGCGCAGGTTCGCGATTTCGCACAGCCGCCAGCTCATGGGCGAACGCATGCCCAGGCCGATGGCCTTGCTGAAGGCCTCCTTGGCGGAGAAGCGGGTCGCGAGATAGCTCAGGCCGCGCTTGGGCCAGCGAGCGCGACGGGCTTCCCAGACCTTGAATTCGGCATCGCTCAGCACCTTGCGGGCAAAGCGTTCGCCCTGCCGCTCGAAGGTCGCTGCAACGCGACGCAGGTCGCAGATGTCGGTGCCAATGCCGTAGATCATGCGGCGCTGGCGTTCATTGCTGCGCCTCGTCGATGCAACGCAGGTAGTCGCGCGTGGCGGCCGTGTAGCCAAGCTCGAGCGCGTCGGCCACGAAGGCATGGCCGATCGAGACTTCCTGCACGCCGGGCACCGCACGCAGGAAGGCGGTGAGGTTGTCGCGGCTCAGGTCGTGCCCGGCGTTGACGCCCAAGCCCGCGGCCAGCGCCGCGCGCGCCGAATCGGCATAGCGCGCCAGCACGGCCTGCGCGTCGGGCGTGCCGCGTGACGCCGCGTAGCCTTCGGTGTAGAGCTCGACGCGGTCGGCACCCACGGCTTTGACGGCCGCCATCATCTCGGGAATTGGGTCCATGAACAAGCTCACGCGCACGCCCAGCGCCTTGGCTTCGGCGATCAGCGGGCGCAGGCGCTCGGCGTCGTCGGGGAAGGTCCAGCCGTGGTCGCTGGTCGATTGGGTTTCGCTGTCGGGCACGAAGGTGGCCTGGTGCGGCTTCAGCGTGCGCACGAAATCCATCAGGTTCTGGAACGGGTTGCCTTCGATGTTGAACTCGACGGCAGGCCAATCCTTGGCGAGCAGCGCCGACAGGTCACTGACGTCGTGCGCGCGGATGTGGCGGGCATCGGGCCGCGGATGTACCGTGATGCCGTGTGCGCCGGCGGCGAGGCAGGCCTGGGCGGCCTTCACCACGCTCGGAATGCCCAGGTGGCGCGTGTTGCGGACCAGGGCGACCTTGTTGAGGTTGACCGACAGCGAGGTGGCAGTGGCGGTGCCGGCGTGGCCTGAAGTGCTCATAGTGCTTGCAGATCTCTCATCATTTGCCGCGTGCGCAGCGTGGACACGCCGCAATGGTAGTTGAGCAAGGCGCGCAACTGGTTGCGCAGGGCACTGTTGCTACCGGCGTTCATGGTGGCAATTTCACGCAACGTGGCGGTAAATGGAGCCCGGTCGTCGAGAACGGCCTGCAGGGCCTGCCATTCGGCCCCGGTCAGTGCAGCCTCGTCGGTGGCAGCCTGGCGCAATCCGGCTTCGGGCACGAGGCTGTAGCGCTCGCGGGCGGCGAGCGGTTCCAGCGTGAGGGTCTGCGCGTCGAGCGATGGCAGCAGGCCGACCCCGCGCAGCAGCAGCAACTCGAAAGCGCGCAACGCCGCCGCCTGGGTGGCCGCCTGGGCCTCGGCATGGTCGCCCGCCAGCACCTGAACGACCCCGGCGTAGGCGTCGAACAGTGCTTCGTGGGCGTCGTCGCGCGCGAGCAGTCGCAGCAGCAGTTCGTTGACGTAGTAGCCCGAGAGCAGCGCCTCGCCGGTCGGCATCACGTGGCCGCCCATCCACTCGGCGCCCTTGAGCGTGCGGATCTCGGCGTCGCCGCCGTAGTTGAGCTGCAGCGGCTGCAGCGGCAGCAGCACGGGTCGGAAGTTGGAGCTCGGCCGCTTCGCCCCCTTGGCCACGAGCGCGATGCGCCCGTGGTGGCGGGTGAAGACCTCGAGGATCAGGCTCGACTCGCTCCAGTCGTAGCGATGGAGGACGTAAGCCGGTTCATGCGAAACGCGGTGGGTGGCCATGTCAGTGCGCTAGGAAGCATCGAGGCTTGGGGCCGGCAAACGCCGCGGAACCGGCTTTGCCGGGCCGCTGGCGTCGCCCCCTGCAAGGGGGTTGGCGGCTACGCGAAGCGAGCAAGCCTGGGGGTGTGCCTGCTTATTCGTAGCCGAAGGAACGCACGCGGGCTTCGTCGTCGGCCCAGCCCGAGCGCACCTTCACCCACAGTTCGAGGAACACCTTGGCGTCGGCCAGCTTTTCGAGCTCGACGCGTGTTTCCATGCCGATGCGCTTGATGCGCTCGCCCTTGTCGCCGATCACCATCGCCTTGTGGCCATCGCGCTCGACCACGATGGTCGCGGCAATGCGCAGCAGGCGCTTCTGGCCCTTCTTCTGGGGCGGCTCTTCCTCGAACTTGTCGATGATGACGGTCGAGGTGTAGGGCAGCTCGTCGCCGGTGAGGCGGAACAGCTTCTCGCGCACCAGCTCGCCGGCGAGGAATTTCTCGCTGCGGTCGGTCAGCTCGTCCTCGTCGTAGAACCAGGGCTGTTCGGGCAGGTACTTCTCGCAGATGCCGAACAGGCGCTCGACATCCTTGGCGTTCTTCGCCGACATCGGCACGAACTCGGCGAAGCTGTGCTTCTCCTGCATGGTCTTCAGCCAGGGCGCGATGTCGCCGCGGCGGTGCACGTTGTCGAGCTTGTTGGCCAGCAGCACGGTCGGGATGCCCTTGCCGAGCAGCTTGAGCACGCGCTCGTCGGCCGGCGTGAAGCTGCCGGCCTCGACCACGAACAGGATCAGGTCCACGTCGCCGACCGCGCCCTGCACGGTCTTGTTGAGCGACTTGTTCAGCGCGTTGGCGTGCAGGGTCTGGAAACCCGGCGTGTCGACGAACACGAACTGCGTGGCGCCCAGCGTGCGCATGCCGGTGATCCGGTGGCGCGTGGTCTGCGCCTTGCGCGAGGTGATGCTGATCTTCTGGCCGACCAGCGCGTTGAGCAGCGTCGACTTGCCCACATTGGGCTTGCCGACAATGGCGATGAGCCCACAGTGCTGGGGACCGCCGGTACCCGCGCCGCCTTCTGCGTCTTCGGGTCCGGCTACGGGATTGATAGCATCGTTCATAGTGATTTCACGCGCCACCGCGTGCCTTGAGCCGGATCAACATGGCAGCCGCGGCCGCCTGCTCGCCGGCGCGGCGCGAGCCGCCGATGCCGCGTTCGCGAAGCCCCAACTCGGGCACCTCGCACTCGACATCGAAAGTCTGCTTGTGCGCCGCGCCCAGTGTGGCAGCCACGCGATACACCGGCAGCTTCATTTTGTGACCCTGCAGCCATTCCTGCAATTCGGTCTTCGGGTCCTTGGCCGCGGCTTCCATGCGCGGGTTGATTTCGACCGACTCGTAGAGCCGGTGCACCAGCGCCTCGGCGGCGGCAAAGCCGGCGTCCAGGTAGACCGCGCCGATCAGCGCCTCGAGCGCATCGGCCAGGATCGACGGCCGGTTGGGCCCGCCCGAGCGCGCCTCGCCTTCGCCGAGCCGCAGCAGCGGCGACAGCGCCAGCCCTACCGCCAGGCGATGCAGCGTGTCCTGCTTGACGAGGTTGGCACGCACGCGCGACAGGTCGCCTTCGGGCAAAGCCGACAGGCGAATGTAGAGCAAGTGCGAGACCGCCAGGTTCAGCACCGAGTCGCCGAGAAACTCGAGGCGCTCGTTGTGGTCGGCCGAGAAGCTGCGGTGCGTGAGCGCGAGCTGGAGCAGCCGCGGGTCGGAGAAGGTGTGCCGGAGGCGCGCCTGCAGCGCGGCGAGGCCGCCGTCCACCTTTTTTGGCGCCGTGTTCAGCGGGTTTCGCCCTTGTACTTGAGCGTCAGGAAGGCGGGGCCGAACAGGGGAATCTCGCGCTCGTACGAGTACGACACGACCACCTTGTCGCCGACCTTCTTGATCTCGAGGTCCCTGCCGCTGACCGACTTGAAGTCGTCGATGGCCTGGGCGCGATCGAAAATCGCGCGCACTTCGGGCACGGTTGCCCCTTCCTTGGCCTTGTTGGCGGCCTTGTCGATGGCCTGCCATTCGATCAGCGTCGGAATGACCTGCGCGACGACCACGCCCAGGCACCCGAGCACCACCGCGACGAACACCAAGCCGATGAACGAAATGCCGCGTTGCTGCGCAGCCCTGCTGCGAACGAACCGATGTGTTCTCATGCCCTCATACCCCTCGAACTATGCTGATGAATGCTTATTGAAACGGACCGATGCGACCCAGATCGCCGAAGTTCATCCAGACGAAGAACGCCCTGCCCACGATGTTCTTGTCCGGGACGAAGCCCCAGAAACGCGAGTCCGCCGAATTATCGCGGTTGTCGCCCATCATGAAATAGTTGCCGGCCGGCACCTTGCAGACCACGCCTTCGACCGAGTAGCGGCAGTTTTCGCGAAACGGAAAGTCGCTGGCGCCCGGAACGAAGGACGGCGCGGCTTCGTCGTTGAGCAGCTTGTGCTGCTTGCCGCCGAGGTCTTCCCCGTATTGCTTGAGCAGGCGCATCGATTCGCTGTCGAGGTAGTCGGCATCCGCCACCTTGGATACCGGCTGGCCGTTGATCGTGAGCTTCTTGTTCAGGTAGGCCACTTCGTCGCCGGGAATGCCGACCACGCGCTTGATGTAGTCCATGCTCGGCTTGGGCGGGTAGCGGAACACCACCACATCGCCGCGCGCCAGCGGCGTTCCGTCGGTGATCTTGGTGTTGATCACGGGCAGGCGCAGGCCGTAGGTGAATTTGTTGACCAGTATCAGGTCACCGGTCAGCAGCGTGGGCATCATCGAGCCCGAGGGAATCTTGAAGGGCTCGTAGAGAAACGAGCGCAGCAGGAACACCACCAGGATCACGGGGAACAGGCCCGCGGTCCAGTCGAGCCACCAGGGCTGCATCAGCAGCCGCTCGCTCGCCTTCGCGTCGGCCGTATCGACCTGCTTGATGCCCTGTTCGGCCAGGCGCGCATTGCGCTCGGTCAGCGAGTCTTCGAGCCTGGCGGCGGCCCGTTCGCGCCGGGGCAGGAAATAGAAGCGCTCGGCCAGCCAGTACAGCCCGGTGACCACCGTGGCCAGGAACAGCAGCAAAGCGAAGTTGCCTTCGATCGCGTTGAAATACCAGGCGCCGACATAGGCGGCAAATGCCGCGAGGACCAGGGAGGTGAGGAATGCCATTTTTTGATCAGTCTTCGACTTGCAGAATCGCGAGGAAGGCCTCTTGCGGGACCTCGACGGAGCCGATCTGCTTCATTCTTTTCTTGCCCGCCTTCTGCTTCTCGAGCAGCTTCTTCTTGCGGGTGATGTCGCCGCCATAGCACTTGGCCAGCACGTTCTTGCGAAGCGCCTTGATTGTCTCACGCGCAATGATGGTGACCCCAATGGCCGCCTGGATCGCCACGTCGTACATCTGGCGCGAAATGATCTCGCGCATCTTCGACACCACCGCCCGGCCGCGGTACTGCGACTGGCTGCGGTGCACGATGATCGACAGCGCATCGACCTTGTCGCCGTTGAGCAGGATGTCGACCTTGACCACGTCCGACGCGCGGTACTCCTTGAACTCGTAGTCCATCGAGGCGTAGCCGCGGCTCACCGATTTCAGCTTGTCGAAGAAGTCGAGCACGATCTCGCCGAGCGGCATCTCGTAGGTCAGCATGACCTGGCGGCCGTGGTAGGCCATGTTCATCTGCACGCCGCGCTTCTGGTTGGCCAGCGTCATGACGGAGCCAACGTATTCCTGCGGCATATAGAGATGCACGGTGACGATGGGCTCGCGGATTTCCGCCATCCTGCCGACGTCGGGCATCTTGGACGGGTTCTCGACCATGAGCACTTCGCCGTCGTTCTTGACCACCTGATAGACCACGCTCGGCGCGGTCGTGATCAGGTCCTGGTCGAACTCGCGCTCCAGGCGCTCCTGCACGATCTCCATGTGCAGCAGGCCGAGGAAGCCGCAGCGAAAGCCGAAGCCGAGCGCCTGGCTCACCTCGGGCTCGTAGCGCAGCGACGAATCGTTGAGCTTGAGCTTTTCGAGCGCGTCGCGCAGCGAGTCGTACTCGCTCGCTTCGGTCGGGTACAGGCCCGCGAACACCTGCGGCTGGATCTCCTTGAAGCCGGGTAGCGCCTCGGTGGCCGTGGCCGCCGCGCCACCGCTGCCGGGCTTGATCAGCGTGACCGTGTCGCCGACCTTGGCCGCCTGCAGTTCCTTGATGCCCGCGATGATGTAGCCCACCTCGCCCGCCTCGAGCGACGCACGCGCTTCGTTGGCGGGCGTGAAGACGCCGACGCTGTCGGCGTTGTACATCGCACCCGACGCCATCATCTTGATGCGATCGCCCTTCGCGAGCCGGCCGTCGACCACGCGCACCAGCATGACGACGCCAACGTATGCATCGAACCAGCTGTCGACGATCATCGCGCGCAGCGGGCCGTCGGGATTGCCGCGCGGCGCGGGCATTTTGGCGACGATGGCTTCGAGAATGTCGTCGATGCCCACGCCGGTCTTGGCCGAGCACGGGATCGCATCGGTCGCGTCGATGCCGATCACGTCTTCGATCTCGGTGCGTGCGTTGTCGAGATCCGCGTTGGGCAAATCGATCTTGTTGAGCACGGGCACCACTTCGACGCCGAGGTCGAGCGCGGTGTAGCAGTTGGCCACTGTCTGCGCTTCGACGCCTTGCGATGCATCGACGACGAGCAATGCGCCTTCGCATGCCGACAGCGAGCGGCTCACCTCATACGAGAAGTCGACGTGGCCCGGCGTGTCGATCAGATTGAGGTTGTAGACCTGCCCATCGCGTGCCTTGTAGTGCAGCGCAGCGGTCTGTGCCTTGATGGTTATCCCACGCTCTTTTTCGATGTCCATCGAGTCGAGCACCTGCGCTTCCATCTCGCGTTCTGCGAGGCCGCCGCAACGCTGGATCAAACGGTCTGCGAGCGTCGACTTGCCGTGGTCGATGTGCGCAATGATCGAAAAGTTTCTGATGTGATTCATCAACGGGAACGCTTAAGTACTTGAATTGGCTCGTGCGCAGAGTGCGACAGGCAAGAAAAAAGGGCGCGTCTTCTGGAGACGCGCCCTGAACCAACAAGCAATGGCAACTGCAGTAGTTGGAACTTCATTGTAGGCAAAAAGGGAAGCACGTACATCCGGGAACAGGGTCCAAAGGGGTCGTTGCAGGTCCACAACATCAAAGATACGAACAGGTTATCCACAGGATCGGTGGAGCAGTTGCTGAACAACTTGTGGGCGATCTGTGGAGCACCGGTGGACTGCTGTCTGACATCTCGCATCGTGAAGGTCAGGGCACTCCTTATGCGCTGACCGCCCGCCGAGGGTGCCCTATTCTACCGAAATCCGTCCTTAGCCTTCCGATAAGTTAGTGATCGCAAACAAATATTGGCATTTCCAGGTCGTCAGATTTTTTTCGAGGCTGGCGCCAGAACGTCGCAAACACCTCAAAAAATGGCCCCAAACCCGACTGCCGGGTGGGGCCACTTGACGCCAAGGCCGGTTCAGCGTGCGGGACGAATCAGCGCGTACTGGGCCCAGTCACCGCGACGGAACAGCACACTGAGCGGCTTGCTCTTGTCGGCCTTGCCGACGGCCGACTCGAATTCGCGCACGCTGGAAACCTCGACATTCGCCACCGCCAGGATGATGTCGCCTTCGCGCAGGCCGGCACGAGCCGCGGCGTCGTTGGCGGCATCGACCTTCACGCCGCCCTTCACCTTGAGCTCCTTCTTCTGCGCATCGGTGAGATCGCTCACGGCCAGGCCGAGCGACTTGAGGGCAGCGGATGCCGACGGCTTCGGCGCCGGCTCGTCGCGGTCGTTCGCGCGCTTGCCGGGCTTGTCGGGCTCGATCTCGGCAATGGTCACGTTGAGGTCGCGCGAAGCACCGCGGCGAAACACCGTGAGCGTGCTCTTGGTGCCCGGCTTGGTGTTGCCCACCAAGCGCGGCAGGTCGCTCGGCTTCTCGATGGCCTTGCCGTCGAACTTGGTGATGACGTCACCCGGCTCCACGCCAGCCTTCTCTCCCGGCGAACCGGCCTCGACGCCGCGCACCAGTGCACCCTGCGCCTTGCCCAGGCCGATGGCTTCGGCCACGTCCTTGGTCACCTGGTCGATCTGCACGCCGATGCGGCCGCGCGAAACGCGCCCCGAGGTGCGCAGCTGCTCGCTCACGCGGATCGCCTCGTCGATCGGGATCGAGAACGAGATGCCCATGAAACCGCCCGAGCGCGAGTAGATCTGGCTGTTGATGCCGACCACTTCGCCGCGCATGTTGATCAGCGGCCCACCCGAGTTGCCGGGGTTGATGGCCACGTCGGTCTGGATGAACGGCAGGTATTCGCCGGTGTCGCGCTGCTTGGCGCTCACGATGCCGGCGGTGACGGTGTTCTCGAGGCCGAAGGGCGAGCCGATGGCCATCACCCATTCGCCGACGCGCAGCTTGGAGATGTCGCCGACCTTCACCGCGGGCAGGCCTGTGGCCTCGATCTTGACGACCGCGACGTCGGTGCGCTTGTCGGCGCCGATGATCTTGGCCTTGAACTCGCGCTTGTCGGTCAGCGTGACCAGCACTTCGGAGGCGTCCTCGACCACGTGCGCATTGGTCATCACGTAGCCGTCGGCCGTGAGAATGAAACCGGAGCCGACGCCGCGCGGACGCTCCTCTTCCTGCGGCTGCTGCGGCCGGTTCGGCCGCGGGGTCGAGCGCGGTGCGCCGGGCAGCGGCTGGCCGAAGAAGCGGCGGAAGAACTCCTGCATTTCCTCGTCCATCTCGCCGTTGCTGCCGCGCTGTGCGACCTTCTCGATGGTGCGGATGTTGACCACGGAGGGGCCTACCTGATCGACCAGGTCGGTGAAATCGGGCAGTGTGCGCGTCTGCGCATGGGCCGGCTCGACCGGCAGGAATGTGGCGCCAGCTGTCACTGCGAGCGCAAGAGCCAGCAGGCCGGAACGAAACTTGTGTCCCTCGACTTTGAAGATCATCGGTTTTCTTTCAAAAGAACAGAGCGGCGGAAAAACAAGTGCTGTGAGTCTGCACCGTGCGCTTGGTTCAGCGCAACTGGGCTTGTGCGGCCCGTCAGCGCGTACGCGCGAGGCTTTGGGCGAACGCATTGAGCGTCTGCTGCGGCACCTCGCCGACCGCGGTCAGCCACCAGTCGCTAGCCGGTTCGGGCAGACGCCGGCGGATGGCATTGGTCGCGCCGATGGTCAGCACGCCGTCGCGCGGCGCGCGCGCCGGGTCGTAGCGCTCGATGAAGAGCGACACCGAGGCCAAGCCATCGGAGAAGGTCCACTGGACCGTGGCCGCGTCCTGCTTCGGCTTGCCGCTGCTGCCTTCACCGCCTGCCGTCGGACGGCGGAAGAAGCTTCGGGGCTTGAATCCGGCCACGGGTGTTCGCAGCATCCAGCCTTCGTCCTGCGCGTTGCTGCGCTCGAGCTCCAGCTTCTCGACGCGGTAGCCCGAGGTGTTGGACATCATCTGCGAGAGCGCCTGCGCCTTCACCGGCGCGTCGAGCTGCAGTTCGGAGAAGGCCGATTGCTCCACCACGCGGGATTCGCTGTCGATGGTCTGCAGCTTCACCACGAGCCCCGAGCGGCGCTCGCTCCAGATGCGATAGCCGAAGCGCAGCCCATCGTGCGGCACCAACTGCACCACGTCGGCGTCGAAACCGGCCACGCGGTCCTTGCCGATCGCGCGCACGTCGTAGAAATCGCCGATCGACGAATCGGGCTGGTCCGGCAGGTTCGGGAAGAGATCGAGATTCTCGCGCTTTTCGACCTTCACAACTTTTGCTTCCGGCAGGAAGGTCATGACATTGCGGTTGCGCCGGAAGGTCGAGCGCTGCGGCCCCGACAGGGCTTCGATGCGTTCGATCTGGTGCTCGCCGTCGCGCACATGCCAGATGCGCGCGCTCGACAGATCGCCGCCCGGCGCCGACACCACGAAGGTGCCCACGTAGTTGCGCTGCCGGGCACCCGCGTGCATGCGCTGCAGCCACTCGGTCACGCCCATGGCCGGCGGCTCGTCCGTCTGTGCGGTGGCCGCACTCTTCGCATTTGCGCCGCCCGAGCGGGTCTGCGCGGTGGCAGCCTGCGCAAGGCAGAAAGCGGCAAACACAAGCACGCAGGCGCGTGCGGAGATCGGCATCTGAACGGTCATTGCGGGCGGCAGGTAGGAGTTGCGCGCACTCAGCGCGTCGGTCCCTCGAAAGTGGCATTGCGCAGGAAACCCGAAGGCATTTGCGATGCGCCGCCGGCCTGCTGGTGCGCCTCGAGCAGTTGGTCGAGCCGCGGATCGCGCAACATGACTTGAGGATTGCCATTGCCCACGAGCACACGCGTCGGGGTCAGCACGCTGCCGGCGGGCTGCGGGCTGTTGATCGCTGCTGCCGCCAGCACCGAATTCACCGCCGGCTGCTGTTGCTGCGGGACCGACGCCAGCTGCGCGCCTCCTTGCGGAACCGCGGTACCGTTGCCGACCAGGGTCCAACTGATGGCGGCCACGGCCATCAGCGACGCCGCACCGGCCACCAGCTTCCAGCGGAACACCGGCTCGTTGGCCGCTTCCGCCCTGCGCTGCACAGGCTGTGTCACCGATGCGGCAACCGGCGTCGACGCAGGGGCGACCATCACGGGCTCCGCCGCCAACCGCTGTTGGAAGCGCGCCAAGAACGTGGAGGTGTCGCTGCACGGCGAATGCGAACCCGAACGCAGCACGTCGCCCGCGACGTGGAAGGCCTGCCATGCCGCCCGCGCCTCGCCATCGGCGCAGATTGCTTCGATCGCCTGCGCAAACTCCTTGCCCTGCAAATGACCATCCGCAAGTGCGGACACCTGTTCCCGAACCGTCATCGTCTGATTCATTTCATTCACCTGCTTACTTACCAACGCTTGCCGGACTGGTTGTCCAGCAGTGGCTTGACCCTGGCCGAAATGGCCTCGCGCGCCCGGAAAATACGCGAACGCACCGTACCGATGGGGCAATCCATGACCTCGGCAATCTCTTCGTAACTCATGCCCTCGATTTCACGCAGCGTGACCGCCTGGCGCAGCTCGGCAGGGAGCGCATCCATGGCTGCCTCGACGGCACTGGCGATTTCGTTCGCCGCCATGACCGATTCGGGGGTTTCGTCGGTGGTTGGTTCGTTTCCGGGACGGTAAGTTTCATCGTCGTCCTCAGAAGAAGGCCTCAGGGCAGCCTCGGAAATGGTTGGATCGCGCTTCATGTCCACCAGCGCCTTCTTGGCGGTGTTGACGGCGATCCGGTAAAGCCAGGTGTAGAACTGCGCCTCGCCGCGGAACTGATGCAATGCGCGGTAGGCGCGAATGAAGGTTTCCTGCGCGATGTCCTCGATCAGGTCGACGTCGCGCACCATCCGCCCGATCAGGCGCTCGATGCGGCGCTGGTATTTGATGACCAGCAATTCGAACGCCTTTTGGTCGCCCGCGACGGTACGTTGGACCAGTTGGAAATCGACCTCACCCGGACGCGGCGCCGCGGCGGGCACATCGGTCAGGCCGGATTCCGGCGGCACGGGAGGCACGGAAGTGGTCATCGACGGAAGTTCAGGGCGCGTCGGCCGGCGCCGTCGCACGCCAGGGATCGCCAGCAGGTGCCGCCGACGGGGCGCGCGCATATAGCGCGCGGCGCACGTCGCGCCAGCGCTCCGGCATGGCCCTCTGCTCGATCCAGAGCCAGCGCCTGGCGCGTCCCGGCTCGGTGAGGCCGACCAGCATCAGCGACTGGAAATCGAGCGCCGCAAATGCCCGGGCGGCATGCACGGTGCGGGAGGCAGGGCCTCCCGTCAGTGACCAATGGAGGCCGTCGAAATGCAGCACGCCCGCGCCATCGCGCCGCAAGCCGAAGCCCGCGGCGACGCCCGCGAACACGACACTGAAAACCAGCAACAGCTGGCGCCATCCAGCGCTATCGAAGAGATAGCAGGACGCGCCCGCACAGCAAGCGCCCAGGGCCCAGAGAACAACGAGAATCCGGGTTGCGCCACGCGAGCGCCCCACCGGATAGGTCACCGACGGCGCGCTGTGCATGAAAGAGCAATGCTGCTCAAGCGCGCTTGAACACCAGCGTGCCGTTGGTGCCGCCGAAGCCGAAGTTGTTCTTGACCGCGACATCGATCTTCAGATCGCGCGCCTCGTTGGCGCAGTAGTCGAGATCGCACTCCGGATCCTGGTTGAAGATGTTGATGGTCGGCGGGCTCTTCTGCTCGTGCAGCGCCATCACCGTGAACACCGATTCGATGCCGCCCGCGCCGCCCAGCAGGTGGCCGGTCATGGACTTGGTCGAATTGACGACGAGCTTCTTCGCGTGATCGCCGAATGCCAGCTTGACCGCGTTGGTCTCGTTGAGGTCGCCGATCTGCGTCGAGGTGCCGTGCGCGTTGAGGTACTGGACCTGGTCGGCATTGACGCCGGCATTGGCCAGTGCCATGGCCATCGAGCGGCGCGGGCCGTCGACGTCGGGCGCGGTCATGTGGTACGCGTCACCCGTCAGGCCGAAGCCCGCGACTTCGGCGTAGATCTTGGCGCCGCGCGCCTTGGCATGTTCGTACTCCTCGAGCACCAGCACGCCGGCGCCCTCGCCCAGCACGAAACCATCGCGGTCCTTGTCCCACGGACGCGAGGCCGTGGCGGGATCGTCGTTGCGGGTGCTCAACGCGCGAGGCGCGGTGAAGCCGCCGATGCCGAGCGGGGAAATGGTCGATTCCGCACCGCCCGCGATCATCACGTCGGCATCGCCGTACTCGATCATGCGTGCCGACGTGCCGATGGCATGCAGGCCGGTGGTACAGGCCGTGACGACAGCGATGTTCGGGCCCTTGAAGCCGTACTTGATCGAGACGTGTCCCGAGATCATGTTGATGATCGACGCCGGCACGAAGAACGGCGAAATGCGGCGTGGGCCGCGATTCGCATATTCGCCGTGCGTTTCTTCGATCATCGGCAGGCCGCCGATGCCGGAGCCGATGTTGCAGCCGATGCGCACGGCTTTTTCATAGGATAGCGCTTCGCCGGTCGGCAGTCCGCTGTCCTGCACCGCCTGGATGGCGGCGGCGAGTCCCAGATGAATGAAGCGGTCCATGTGACGCGCTTCTTTCTCCGAGATGTATTGGGTGATGTCGAAACCCTTGACCTCACCGGCGAACTTGCAGGCGAAGGCGCTTGCATCGAACGCGGTGATGTTCGCAATACCCGACTTCCCGGCCAACAGGTTGGCCCAGGATTCGGTTGCGGTGTTTCCGACAGGAGCGATGCAACCGAGTCCGGTCACGACGACGCGGCGTTTGGTCATGCCGGCAAACCTTTCTGGAAGCGCTGAACAGTTGCCTGTCGGCGCGAGCGGTTCAAGTAAAAGCCGCCGGCCGCAGTTGCAGTGTTGTCAGCTGGCCTATCAGGCCTTTTGATTCTTGGTGGCGTAGTCGACGGCGTTTTGCACCGTGGTGATCTTCTCGGCATCTTCGTCGGGAATTTCGATGCCGAATTCGTCTTCGAGTGCCATCACGAGTTCGACCGTGTCGAGCGAGTCCGCGCCGAGGTCGGCCACGAAGGCCTTTTCATTCGTCACTTGGGACTCTTCCACGCCGAGCTGCTCGGCGATGATTTTCTTGACACGTGCTTCGATATCGCTCATTTGGTTCCCTCTGAGGGTTGTAGGTAATCGGTGGATTTTAGCCGGGCGCATTGTGGCATTTGCCGTGCACCCGGTACGGGGAAATTTGCGCCTTGCGGCTACATGTGCATGCCGCCGTTGACGTGCAGCTCCTGCCCCGTGACGTAGGACGCCTGGGGCGATGCGAGGTAAGCCACCGCGTGCGCGATGTCGGCCGGCTTGCCCAGATGGCCCAGCGGAATCTGCTGGAGCAGCGCCTGCTGCTGGGCTTCGGGAAGGCTGGCCGTCATGTCGGTTTCGATGAAACCGGGTGCGACGCAGTTGACGGTGATGTTGCGGCTGCCGAGTTCGCGGGCCAGCGCGCGGGTCATGCCCGCAACGCCGGCCTTGGCTGCCGCGTAGTTGGCCTGGCCGGCGTTGCCGGAAGCGCCGACCACGCTGGTGATGCTGATGATGCGGCCGTAGCGCTGCTTCATCATCGGCCGGATCACCGCGCGCGAGAGCGAGAAGACGGCCTTGAGGTTGGTGTCGAGCACCGCATCCCAGTCGCTGTCCTTCATGCGCATGGCGAGCGTGTCGCGCGTGATGCCGGCGTTGTTCACCAACACGTGGATTGCGCCGTAGGCCTGCACGATCTCGTCGATCAGAGCCTCGACGGCGGCGCCGTCATTCACGTCGAGTGCACGGCCGCGGCCGTCGAAGGCGCTGAGGGCCGAGGTGATCTTGGCCGCGCCGTCGTCGGTGGTGCCGGTGCCCACGACCTTGAGACCGCGCTGGGCCAGTTCCAGCGCGATCGCTGCGCCGATACCGCGCGTTGCGCCGGTGACCAGGGCGACTTGCCCTTCGAATTTGGGAATGCTCATAAGAAAAAGTGTCGGGGCCTTGCCGGTTCAGCCGGCGAGCGATTGTCGGGTGTCCGCGAGCGTGGCCGGGTCGTACACCGACGCGGCTTCCAGATCGGGGGCGATGCGCTTCACCATGCCGGCCAGCACCTTGCCGGGACCGCATTCGATGATGGCGGCTATACCTCGCAGTTTCAAGGCCTGCACGCTCTCGACCCAGCGCACCGGGCCGGCAGCCTGCCGCACCAGGGCGTCGCGAATGCGGTTGGCATCGGTTTCAACGGCAACGTCGATATTGTTCAGCACGGGAATCTGTGGCGCGGCCAGTTCGATGGAAGCCAGCTTCTCGCGCAATGCTTGCGCCGCGGGTTTCATGAGGCTCGAATGGAACGGAGCCGAAACCGGCAGCAGCAGCGCGCGCTTGGCGCCGTTGGCCTTGAGCAGTTCGCAGGCCTTGTCGACCGCGGCCTTGCTGCCGGCGATCACGGTCTGCATCGGGTCGTTGAAATTCACCGCCTCGACGATTTCCGCACTGCCCGCGCCAAAACTGGCTGTGGCTTCCGCACACCCGGCCACCACCTTGCCCGACTCCATGCCGAGCACCGCAGCCATTGCGCCGACACCGACAGGCACCGCCTGCTGCATCGCCTGCGCGCGAAAACGCACCAGCGGCGCGGCCTGCGCTAGCGTGAGCACGCCCGAAGCCACCAGCGCGGAATACTCGCCGAGCGAATGGCCGGCCACGACGGAAGGCGCCGCGCCTCCCTCTGCCAGCCAGGCACGCCACGCGGCCACGCCGGCAATCAGCATCACGGGCTGGGTGTTGGTGGTGAGCGCCAGCTCTTCCTTGGGACCATTCTTGATGAGCGCACCGATGTCTTCGCCGAGCGCTTCGGAAGCTTCGCGAAGCGTTTCGGCCACGGCCGGATGATCGCCCCAAGCGTCGAGCATGCCGACGGCCTGCGAGCCCTGACCCGGAAAGACAAAAGCAAAGGATTTCATTGTTTCAAGCGTCATCTTGCATCGCAGCACCCTCTTCCGGGCGCTGCAACGCACTACAGATTCAACAGCACCGCGCCCCAGGTGAAGCCGCCGCCCACGCCTTCGAGCATGAGCGTCTGGCCCTTTTTCACCTTGCCGGAGCGCACGCCCTCATCGAGCGCCAGCGGAATCGATGCAGCGGAGGTGTTGCCGTGCTCGTTCACCGTGACGATCAATCTCTCGCGCGGAAGCTTCAGCTTCTTCGCCGTGCCTTCCATGATGCGGATGTTGGCCTGGTGCGGAATGAGCCAGTCGATATCGGAATCGGTCTTGCCGGCCTTGGCCAGCGTGGTGCGCGCCGCTTCCTCGAGCACGCGCACTGCGAGCTTGAAGACGGCCTGGCCATCCATGTGCAGCAGCGGCGTACCCAGCACATTGCCGCCGGACACATGGCCCGGCACGCAAAGAATACCGACGTGCTTTCCGTCCGCATGCAGGTCGCTGGCCAGGATGCCAGGCTCTTGACTGGCTTCGAGCACCACCGCGCCCGCGCCGTCGCCGAACAGCACGCAGGTGGTGCGGTCGTTGAAGTCGAGGATGCGGGAGAACACTTCGGCGCCCACCACCAGTGCACAGCGCGCGGAGCCGGTGCGGATCATCGCGTCGGCAACGGTGAGCGCATAGACGAAGCCGCTGCAGACCGCCTGGACGTCGAATGCCGGACAGCCGGCAATGCCGAGCTTGTTCTGCAGGATGGCGGCCGACGACGGGAACACCATGTCTGGCGTCGAGGTCGCGACGATGATCAGGTCGACGTCGCTGGCCTTGCGGCCGGCGGCTTCCAGGGCATGCCGAGCCGCTTCGAAACCAAGGTCGCTGCTCGTGACGTCCGGCGCGGCGAAGTGCCGCGCATGGATGCCGGTGCGTTCGACGATCCATTGGTCGGAGGTTTCGATGCCGCGCGTCGCCAGATCCTTGGCGAGATCGTCATTGGTCACGCGGCGTGGAGGCAGGTAGCTGCCGGTGCCGGTAATGCGTGAGTAAGGAGGGGTCATCAAACGTGAAGGGCCGTCGCGTCGACCGGCGCCGCCGGATCCTGCCGCGCGAGCAAAGGCGCGGCGTGGGCGATGCGGGCCCGCACGCGATCGAGCAGGTTGTTGCGAGCGGCATCATAAGCGCGATCCAGCGCATGGCCGAAAGCCACTTCGTCAGCCGAGCCATGGCTCTTGAAAACCAGGCCACGCAGGCCCAGGAGCGCTGCACCGTTGTACCGCCGATGATCCAAGCGAGTTTTAAATGCTTTTAAGACCGGATAGGCAACAATTGCAGCAAGTTTCGTGAAAACGCTTCGCGAAAATTCGACTCGAATGAACTCGCCGATCATGGAGGCCACGCCTTCGCTGGCCTTCAAAGCCACGTTTCCGACGAACCCATCGCAAACGACGATGTCGGTGGTGCCTTTGAAGATATCGTTGCCCTCCACGTTGCCGTAGAAGTTCAGATCCTTGGAATTGGCAGCCGTACGCAGCAGTTGGCTTGCTTTTTTGATGGTTTCGCTGCCCTTGATGGCTTCTTCGCCAATATTGAGCAAGCCGACCGAAGGCGCCTCGTTACCGGTCAACGCCGAGACCAGCGCCGAACCGAGCACCGCGAACTGAAGCAGGTCTTCGGCATCGCAATCGACATTTGCGCCCAGGTCGAGCACCGTCGTCGCCCCACCCTTTGCGTTCGGCAATTGTGGCGCGATGGCCGGGCGGTCGATGCCTTCCAGTGTCTTGAGCAGGTAGCGCGCAATGGCCATCAAGGCGCCGGTGTTGCCGGCCGAGACCGCCGCCTGGGCAGCGCCGTCCTTGACCTGCTGGATCGCCACGCGCATCGAAGAGTCTTTCTTCTTGCGCAGGGCGATTTCAATCGGATCGTCCATGCCCACGACTTCGCTGGCAGCGACGATGCGGGCACGCGGATGCGCGGCAAATCCCGCCAGCGCGGCCGGCGCACCGACCAGCAGCAACGAGGCCTCGCTGTGCCGCTCGAGAAATGCGCGGCAGGCCGCGAGCGTGACGCGCGGCCCATGGTCGCCCCCCATGCAATCCACGGCGAGCGTGATTGCGGAAGGCGCAGCAGTGATTTCGGGAGAAGAAGTCGTAGCCATCAAAACAAAGGCCCGACGCTACGGCAGAAGTAGCTTCGGGCCTTGGCCTTGGGATGCGGAATCAGGCTTCGGACTTGTTCTTGAGCACCTGGCGGCCACGGTAGAAACCGTTGGGGCTGATGTGGTGGCGCAGGTGCGTTTCGCCGGTGGTCGGCTCCACGGCGATGCCGGGAACGACCAGCGCATTGTGGGAACGGTGCATGCCGCGCTTGGAAGGCGACTTCTTGTTTTGCTGGACGGCCATGATGGCTCCTGGACTGTTAGGTGAGTGATTGGATACGGGCTCAAGCGGTGGCAATACAGAAACTTCAGCGGCATGCATGGAATGCCTCTCTCGTTGCTACCTGTATCGCTGCTCACGGCGGCGCGCGCGAAGCCCATGATTATAGCCCAGCCGGTAGAAAAGGGCTACTTCCCCTCTTCCGGCTTGCGCGAACGCAACGCACCGAGCACCGCAAAAGGGTTCGGCTTGGCTTCCTCGGCCGCCTTGAAGTCTTCGTCGCTGGACGAAAGCTGCACCGGCGTCGGGCAGACATCGTGGGCGGGCATGACGGGGATTTCCATCAGCAGTTCGTCCTCGATCAGGGCGTGCAGGTCGAAATCCCGGCTCACGACGAGCAGGTCTTCCTCGGATTCCTCGTCCTGCGCCTCGGCGGTGGCCTCATCGGCCACGAAGCGGAACCAGCGATCCACCGACAGCAGGGAATCGACGGGCGACAAGCAGCGCTGGCAAACCAGCGGCACCACGGCTTCGGCCTCCAGGTGCAGCCAGGGCGTAGCCTTGCCATCCGCGCCGGGGCGTTCTTCCCCATGGGCCACCCACCGGACCAGCGCATCGGGCGCCGGAACGGCCAGTTCGGCGGCCAGGCGCTCATAGTCAGGAACCGGGTCGGCGGCTTCCAGGGTGGCAGCGGCAGCGGTAAAGCCCGGCACATTGAGCCGTTCGGGAGCAAATTCTCTCTTCATCCGCGGCAGTCTAGCGCGCCGGGCGTTCCCCCGGCGCGGGACATGGCGGAGGGTCTTGAGCGGCTCACGCACAATCGTCCCCATGCAACGCACCGTGATCCTCGCCTCGACCTCGCGCTACCGCCGCGAATTGCTCTCCCGCCTGCGCCTGCCCTTCGATGTGCACTCGCCGGAAGTCGATGAAACACCTCTTGCCGGCGAAACACCGCATGACCTCGCCCTTCGCCTCGCGCTGGAAAAGGCCAATGCCGTGGCCGCCCGCTTTCCCGACGCCGTGGTGATCGGTTCCGACCAGGTGGCCGACCTGGCGGGCGAAGCGCTCGGCAAACCCGGCGACCATGCCCGCGCCACCGCCCAGCTGCGCCGCATGCGCGGCCAGACGCTGATCTTTCAGACAGCCGTGGCCGTCGTCTGTCACGCCACCGGCTTCGCCCAGCGTGACATCGCGCCCGTGCGCGTGGTGTTTCGCGACCTCACCGACACCGCCATCGAACACTATTTGCAAGCCGAGCAGCCCTACGACTGCGCCGGCAGCGCCAAGAGCGAAGGCCTGGGCATCGCATTGCTGAGCGCCATCGACAGCGACGACCCGACCGCGCTGGTCGGCCTGCCGCTGATCCGCACCTGCCAGATGCTGCGCGCCGCGGGGGTCGATCTGCTGTGACACAACAAAAGGGCAAGCTCTACCTCGTACCCGCGCCGCTCGACTTCGGCTGCGATGTGCAAGCCCCGCTGCAGGACGCCCTGCCGCTGGGCACGCTGCAAGCGGCCGCCGGCATCACTCACTGGATCTGCGAGAACGCGAAGTCCGCGCGCGCTTACCTCAAGCGCATCGATGCGGTCGCGCCACTGGCTGCACCGCTGCAGGCGCAGGCCATCCAGGAACTGCCGCGCGAAGTGCACAAGAAAGGCGATCATGCCGGCCAATTCGATGCCCGCCCCCTGCTGGCCGCCGCGCTCGAAGGCCACGACATCGGCCTGCTGAGCGAAGCCGGCATGCCGGCGGTGGCCGATCCGGGCTCCTCGGTGGCGCGCGCCGCACACGACCTGGGCATCACGGTGGTGCCGCTGACCGGCCCCGTTTCGCTGCTGCTGGCGCTTGCAGCGAGCGGCCTCAACGGCCAGAACTTCGCCTTCGTCGGCTACCTGCCGCAGGACGCCGTTGAACGCCAAACCCGCATCCGCGAGCTCGAAGCGCTCGCGCTCAAGTCCGGCCAGACGCAGCTGTTCATCGAAACGCCCTACCGCAACGCCGCGCTGCTGCAGGCGCTCGTGCAGACCCTGCAGCACAACACCCGGCTCGCCGTGGCGCGCGGCCTGACGCTCGCCACCGCCCATGTGCGCAGCGAGACGGTCAAGTCCTGGCGCGCCGCCAAGCCGCAAGCCACGACAGACGAACGCCTGCCCGCCGTGTTCGCCATCGGCCGCTGACGATGGGCGGCGTTACCGCAGCCACGCGCTGGGCATCGCGCGCGCAGTTCTTTTGCGCCGGCTTCATCTTCGCGACCTGGGGCGTGCATGTGCCGACGGTCAAGGCGCACTACGGCATCGACGAGGCGCAGCTCGGCCTGGCGATGCTCGCAGCCGGTGCCGGCGCGATGTTCGGCCTGACCAGCGCGGGCCGCTGGATCGGACGCCACGGCCCGCGCCGCGTGGCCGGCATCTGCGGCTGCATCTACGCGCTGCTGCTGGCCGGCCTGATCGCGATGCCTGGCTACGCTGCCCTGCTGGGCCTGCTGGCCGCCTTCGGCCTCGTGACCAGCGTGTTCGACGTGTCGATCAACACCGAGGCGGCGCAGCTCGAACTGCATGGAGACGCGCCACTGATGAGCGGCATGCACGGCATGTTCAGCCTGGGCGGCATGGCCGGCGCCGCGAGCGGCAGCGCCGCGCTGGCAGCCGGACTCGGCGCGCAGGCACACCTGTTGCTGGTCGCCGCAGCAATGGCGCTGCTCGTCGCCGCGGCCTCGACGCGCATGCTGCCCAGAGCCGCCACCAGCGGCGCCACCGAGGCCGACCATGGTTTCCTGCTGCCCCGTGGCGCGCTCGCGGTACTGGGCGTGCTGGCCGCGCTGGGACTGATCGCCGAGGGCGCCATCTACGACTGGAGCGTGCTCTACATGCAGCAGGAAATCGGCAGCCCGCAGCAACAGGCCGCGCTCGCCTATGCGAGCTTCTCGGCCGCAATGGCGGCGGCGCGTTTCGGCGGCGACGCGATGCGCGCCCGCTTCGCACCGACCACACTGCTGCTCGGCAGCGGCCTGCTGGCAGCAGTGGCGATGACGCTGGTACTGGCCACCGACCTGCCGTGGCTGGCGCTGATCGGCTTCGCGGGCGTGGGCGTCGGCTTTGCGAACGTGGTGCCGATCCTGTTCTCGGCTTCGGCAAAAGTGCCGGGCATCGAGCCTGCGCGAGGCATTGCATCTGTCTCGGCCCTGGCATACCTGGGATTCATGGCAGGCCCGGCGGTGATCGGGCTGCTGGCGCGGACGACCTCGCTGACCGCCGCGCTCTATGTGGTCGTGGCCTTCGCCGCGGCGCTGGCGGCGTCGGCGCGCTACACCGCCAGCGGCGAGAACAACAAATAGGAAATCAGCGCAGGGCCGGGGCGGTGTGCATGAGGCGCACCGTGGTTTCGGCCATCGCGGCGCCGAATTTCTTGGCCAGCTTCTCGGCCACGTTGTCGCGCCGCGTGTAGTCGATCACCTCTTCGGCCTTGATGACTTCGCGCGCCACGTAGTCGACGTTGCCCAGCTGGTCGGCAAGGCCGAATTCGACCGCCTGCTCGCCGCTCCAGAACAAGCCGCTGAACAGGCCCGGAGTGTCGAGCTTCAGGCGGTCGCCGCGGCCGGCCTTGACCACGTTGATGAACTGCGTGTGGATCTGGTTCAGCATCGTCTGTGCATGGGCGCGCTGCGCATCGCTCATCGGGCTGAAGGGATCGAGGAAGCCCTTGTTCTCGCCGGCGGTCAGCAGGCGGCGCTCGACGCCAACCTTCTCCATCACGCCCGTGAAGCCGAAGCCGTCCATCAGCACGCCGATGCTGCCGACGATGCTGGCCTTGTCGACGAAGATCTTGTCGGTGGCAGCAGCGATGTAATAGGCAGCCGAAGCGCAGGTTTCCTCGACCACGGCATAGACCGGCTTCTTGTACTTGGCCTTCAGGCGCTTGATCTCGTCGTTGATGATGCCGGCCTGCACCGGACTGCCGCCGGGCGAGTTGATCAGCAGCACCACGCCCTTGGCACCCTCGTCCTCGAAGGCCGTCTTCATCGCGGCGATCACGAACTCCGCGCTCGCATCCCCGCCGTTGGCGATTTCGCCCTTGATCTCGACGACGGCCGTATGGGCCGTGGTCTTGGCCGCACTCGGCGTGCCGCGCGAGAGCGCGAACCAGGCCAGGAAGATGAAGAAAGCCAGCCACGACAGGCGCACGAAGGTCTTCCAGCGGCGCGTGGCCCTCTGTTCGTTCAGCGAAGCGAAGGCGAGCTTTTCGAGCGTGGTGCGCTCCCATCCGGGGCGCTGCGTGGGATCTTTGGCCATGTTCTTGGAGGGGGCCGGCTCAAATGGTTCGAACCCTTCGGGTTCCGTTCGGTTCGGGTCGGTCATGTCAGAAGGTCAGGGGGTGAAGGTTCCAGTCAGTATGCCAGTGCACCACGCCGCCATGCTCGCTCAGGGCGATCTTCACGAGGCCACCACGGCATGGGCCGCCCATGCATTCACCGGTGTCGGGCTTGTAGACCGCACCGTGCGTGGCGCACAGCAGCCACTGGCCGGTGTCGTCGAAGAAGCGATCGGGCTGGAAGTCGAGCTCCATCGCGACATGGCTGCACCGGTTGAGAAACGCATGCGGCCGCCCCTCGAAACGCACCGCGAAGGCGCGGCAGGTTTCACCGCCGTAGACCACGTCGAAAGGCACGGCCAGGCCACCTTCGACCAGGTCCGAGGCGTTGCACAGCGGAATGCGTTCTTCGTCGCTCATGGCGGGGTCTTCAGGTGTTTTCGAGGAGCCAGGCTTCCAGCCCGGCCACCGAATGCGCGATGTGCAGCGGCTTGAATTCGTCGAAGCTGGCCGGTTCGTGCGCGCCGTAGCTCACGCCCACGCTGGCGGCGCCCGCGTTCTGGGCGAGCTGCAGGTCGTGCGTGGTGTCGCCGATCATCAGGGTGCGTTCCGGCGGCACGTCGAGTTCTTCCATCAGCTCCAGCAGCATGCGCGGATGCGGCTTGCCGAAGGTTTCGTCGGCCGTGCGCGAGGCGTCGAAGCGGTCGCGCAGCGCGACCGACCTGAGCGCTTCGTTGAGGCCGCGGCGCGACTTGCCCGTGGCCACGGCCAGCTTGTGGCCGCGCGCGCGCAACGCATCGAGCATCTGCAGCACGCCGTCGAAAAGCACGAGGTCGTCCTGGTGCTGGAGGTAGTGATAGCGATAGCGCGCGCCGAGCTCGGCATATTTTTCCTTCGGCACGTCGGGCGCCGCGCGGGCGAGCGCCTCGGCCAGGCCCAGACCGATCACCCAGGCGGCGTCGTTCTCGCTCGGTTTGGCGCCACCGACGTCGATCACCGCCGCCTGGATGCAGCGCACGATCAGGCGCGTGGAGTCGTAGAGCGTGCCGTCCCAGTCGAAGGCGATCAGGTCGAAGCGAAGGGGGCGGGGGGAATCAGTCATGGGTCGTCGCAACGGGGTGTTGGGCCAGCGCCTCGAGGGCGGCAGGCGGCATGAGCGCGTGCAGCTCGGGCGGCAGGCCGGCCTGCAGCGCCACGCGATCACCGCTGGCCGGGTGGTTGAATTGCAGCCGCCAGGCATGCAGGAACATGCGCTTGAGGCCGAGTTTCTGCAGCGCGCGCTGGCGTTCGGACTCGCCGTACTTGTCGTCGCCGGCAATCGGATGGCCGGCCGACGCGAGGTGGACACGGATCTGGTGCGTGCGGCCAGTCTTGATCGTCACCGCGAGCAATGACAGCGGCGTGGCATCCCCGGGCAGCGACAACCGTGCCAGCACGCGCACCAGCGTGACGGCGCGCATGGCATCCGGATGGTCCTTGGCGACCACGCGCACACGGCGCTCGCCGGCGCCCGCACCGGAGCCGTCGGGTAGCAGATATTTGGCGAGCGGCGCATCGAGCACCTTCTTGTTGGCGGGCCAGGCCCCCTCGACCAGCGCCAGGTAGGTCTTGCCGGTCTCGCGTTCGCGGAACTGGTCCTGCAGCGCGACCAGCGCGCTGCGCTTCTTGGCGACCAGCAGGATGCCGGAGGTTTCGCGGTCCAGCCGATGCACCAGTTCCAGGAATTTGGCGGCGGGCCGCGCCGTGCGCAATTGCTCGATCACGCCAAAGCTCACGCCGCTGCCGCCATGGACGGCCACGCCGGCCGGCTTGTCGATGGCCAGCAAGGCATCGTCTTCCAGCAGCACCGGGAACTCACGCGCCGGCGCGGGCGGGGCCGCGCCCTCTTCCGCGCGGGGCGAGATGCGGATCGGCGGCAGCCGCAGCACGTCGCCCACCTCGATGCGGGTTTCGGCCTGCGCACGGCCTTTGTTGATGCGCACCTCGCCGGACCGGATGATCCGGTAGACGTGCGTCTTCGGGACGCCTTTCAGATGGCGGAACAGGAAGTTGTCGAGCCGCTGCCCGGCAGATTCGGCGTCGACCGTGAGGAATTTGATGGCCGAATGCGGCGCCCCGGTCTCGGTTGGGGCTTTTGGGTCTGCGGGATTTGGAGCAGCCGCCGGGCCCTGCTTCGCACCTATAATGTTTTTCACCAGCGCGGTCATGTAAGTACTTGATTAGACAGAAGTTTAGTCCACTGCCATCAAATACCCAGGACAGCGCTGCGAGGTCGATGCCGCTTTGGCGCCGAGCTGCAAACCCCGCGCAATGGCGCAAAGTGGCAGACCAGGCACCCAAGTCAAGCCGACACCCACGAAACACCGATACGGAATACCCAGCCTGCAGCTTCCAAGCTGCCGGCGGATCGAAGCGAGTCCCTTGTTGTGTTGATGCTGCTGATTCAAATGTGCCTGCGCTGGCCGACCTGGTTTCGACCAGCGGCCTCAGGCATTGAATCGTCCGCGGCGCGCGCCACCCTTGCGCAACCGGCTATCAAAAAGATAGCCACTCAACACCGAATCTGGCTCGCGCCCATCCACGCGCCCCCACCCCGGCTGTCTTCTTGAGCTAGCGCTCGAGAGGCCTGCTCGCGCCTGGCGCGGCAGTCACAGCATCCGGGGCCCAAGCGGCAATTCCCCTGGTTTCGCGGGCGTCGTCCGTGCATCGTTGGCTCGTCAAGAGCCGGTAGAACGATACATATAAGGACAACGCATCATGAAGCGGATGCTGATCAATGCCACGCAGGCCGAAGAACGCCGCCTGGCCATCGTCGACGGGCAGAAACTGCTCGACTACGAAATCGAAATCGAAGGGCGCGAACAGCGCAAGGGCAACATCTACAAGGCGGTCGTGACCCGCGTCGAGCCCTCGCTCGAAGCCTGTTTCGTCGACTACGGCGAAGACCGCCACGGCTTCCTGCCGTTCAAGGAAATCTCCAAGCAGTACTTCGCCGAAGGCGTGTCGGCCAGCCAGGCCCGCATCCAGGACGCGATCCGAGAAGGCCAGGAACTCACCGTCCAGGTCGAGAAGGAAGAGCGCGGCAACAAGGGCGCTGCCCTCACCACCTTCATCTCGCTGGCCGGCCGCTACGTCGTGCTGATGCCCAACAACCCGCGCGGCGGCGGCGTTTCGCGCCGCATCGAGGGCGACGACCGCGCCGAGCTCAAGGAGGCGATGGACCAGCTCGAGTACCCGAAGGGCATGAGCATCATCGCGCGCACCGCCGGCATCGGCCGCATCGCGTCCGAACTCCAGTGGGACCTGAACTACCTGCTCAAGCTGTGGAGCGCCATCGACGGCGCGGCCAAGGGCGGCAAGGGCGCCTTCCTGATCTACCAGGAATCGTCGCTCGTCATCCGCGCCATCCGTGATTACTTCAATCACGACATCGGCGACATCCTGATCGACACCGACGACATCTACGACCAGGCGCAGCAGTTCATGGCGCACGTCATGCCCGAGCATGCCGCCCGCGTGAAGCGCTACCGCGACGACGCGGCGCTGTTCAGCCGCTTCCAGATCGAGCACCAGATCGAATCGGCCTACGCGCGCACCGTGCAGCTGCCCTCGGGCGGCGCCATCGTGATCGACCACACCGAAGCGCTGGTCTCGGTCGACGTGAACTCCGCCCGCGCCATCAAGGGGGGCGACATCGAAGAAACCGCCACCCGCACCAACCTCGAAGCCGCCGATGAAGTGGCCCGCCAGATGCGCCTGCGCGACCTGGGCGGCCTGATCGTCATCGACTTCATCGACATGGACGAGTCGAAGAACCGCCGCGAGGTCGAAAGCCGCCTGCGCGACGCGCTGCGGCAAGACCGCGCCCGTGTGCAGTTCGGCTCGATCAGCAAGTTCGGCCTGATGGAAATGAGCCGCCAGCGCCTGAAGCCCGCGCTCAGCGAAGGCTCGTCGATTCCCTGCCCCCGCTGCGGCGGCTCGGGCCACATCCGTGACACCGAATCGAGCGCGCTGCAGATCCTGCGCATCATTCAGGAAGAGTGCCTGAAGGACAACACGGCCGCCGTGCACGTGCAGGTGCCGGTCGAGGTGGCTTCGTTCCTGCTGAACGAAAAGCGCCCCGAAATCGCCAAGATCGAACTCAAGCAGCGCGTCACCGTGCTGATGGTGCCCAACAAGACGCTCGAAACGCCGAACTACAAGCTCGAGCGCCTGAAGCACGACGATCCGCGCCTCGACCACATCGAAGCCAGCTACAAGATGGCCGACGAGATCGAAGACCCGACCTCGGTCACGCGCCGTTCGCAGGAACCCACCAACAAACAGACGCCGGTGATCAAGGGCGTGCTGCCCGACGCTCCCGCGCCGGTGGTGCCGCCCAAGCCCGAAGCGGTGCGTGCGCCTGTCGCCGCAGCACCCGCACCGGTCGCTCCGCCCGTGGTGAGCGCGCCGGTTCCGGCACAGACCGGCTTCTTCGGCTGGATCAAGAACCTGTTCGGCGGTACGCCGGCACCCGCTCCAGCACCTGCGCCCGCCGTGATTCCGGTCGAGGCGCCGAAGCCCCGCCGCGACGGCCGTCCGGGCCGCGATGGCGAACAACGTGCCGGCGCACGCGACGGCGAACAGCGCCGCGGCGGTCGTGGTGGCGAAGCTCGCGGTGAAGGCCGTGGCGAGAGCGGCGGACGCTCCGGTGGCCGCGACGGCGAACGCCGTGGTGGCCGTGGCGGCGAGCGCCGTGAAGGTCGCGAAGGCCGTGAAGGCCGCGGCAGCGAGCAGCGCAGCGACGGCATCAACCAGCCGCGTGAGCAACGCGAACCGCGCGAGCAGCGTGAGCCCCGCGAGCCGCGTGAAGCGCGCGCACCGCGCGATGGCGAACAACGCCGCAGCGGCCGTGGCGAGCGCCGCGAAGGCGAAGGCCGCGAAGGCCGCAACAACGCGCCGGCCGAGGCCCTCGACGGCAACATCAGCCTGGAAGCCCAGCAACTGGCATCCGGCGCTGTCGCAGGCGACGAAGGCAACGCAGCTGAACGCGCACCCCGCGCCCGGGGCGAACGCCGTGAACGTGGCGAGCGCAATGAGCGTGGCGAACGTGCTGAACGCGGCAACGACCGTGGCGGCGAACGCGCCGAGCGCAACGGCGACAACGGCCAGCCGCGCGGCGACGCAGCACCCGCTGGCGACGAAGCCGCCCAAGGCGAGCGCCAGCCCCGCAGCGGCCGCGACGAACAGCGCGCTCCGCGTGGCGACCGTGGCGACCGCAACGACGGCCGCCGCGAACGCCGCAACGATGCGCCGCAAGCCGAAGCGGATGCACGCGGCGCCGAAGCCGCGGCTTCCGATGCAGCGCAAGGCAATGAAGCCATCAACGGCAGCAACGAGCAGATGCCCCGCCGCGAAGGCGACGAGCGCCGCGGCCGTTCGCGCGACCGCTACGGCCGTGACCGCCGCGAACGCGGCCCGCGCGACGAAGCCGAAGCCGGCAGCACGGCCGGCGCCCCGGTCGCCGAAGGCGTCGCGGCGGAAGCCCCGGAGTCCCGTCCGCAGCAGCAACTGCCGCTGGTGTCGGAACGCGCCGAAGCAGCTCGAGAAGTCGCCGCACCGGAAGCCCGCCAGCCCGCCGCACCGCAGCAGGTCCGCACCGAGCGCCCGGCGCCGGTGTCCGCACCGATCGTGGTCGAAAGCGCCAAGGCGCCCGCAGCCGCCAACGGCCGCGCGCTGCCCAAGGTCCAGTCCTTCGAGCTGCCGCTGACCGAACTCGCGCAGATCGCCGAGAGCTCGGGCCTGCAGTGGGTCAACTCGGATGCCGAGCGCATCGCCCAGGCCCGCGCCGCCATCGAGGCCGAGCCGAAGCCGGTGCATGTGCCGCGCGAACGCCCGCCGGTGGTCGTGCTCGACGAAGGCCCGCTGGTGCTGGTCGAAACCCGCCGCGACCTCGGCTCGATGTCGCTGCCGTTCGAGCAACAGCAACGCACGCTCTGAGCGACACACGCCCGCAACCCAAAACGGCGCCACCTGGCGCCGTTTTTTTATGCCTTGCAATGAGCCGGTAGCTCGCATCGCCGCGCGAATGCCATGCTGGATCGCCGGGATATCTTCAGGGTGCGTCGGGCTACGACGCGGTCATGGCCCGCTCGGGACTCCGGGTGCGCGCCCCCGCCCCGCGCTCATCCGCCTGCCGCTGCAGACGCTCAGCTCTCGACCTGCGCCGCGCGCTTCCACGCCTCGGCGGCCTGCTCGGTGTCGTTGCGGTCTTCGGCCAGCCTGGCCAGTGCAAGCCAGGCGCGGCGGTACAGCTCGGTGTCCTGCAGTCCCAGGCCGGCCTGCGTCAGCAACTGCTGGGCCTTGCCCCACAGCTGGCGCTTCATGCAGGCCATGCCCGCGAGGTATTGCAGGTTCGGATCGCGCGGATTGTTGCGCTGTGCACTTTCGATGCGCGCCAGCCAGTCGGCGTCCACCGAATCGAGCCCCGCTTCGAGCGCGCGCGCGAGCTTGACGCGCAACGCGTCGCCCAGCCCACGCGGATTGGCCACCATGCGCTCCCAGGCCGGCAGCAGCCAGCCACGCGCCAGTGCGAGGTCGCCGCGCAGCGCGACCATCCGTTGCGCGGCATGGATTGCCACCTCGGGCATTCCGCGTTCGTTGGCATCGAGTTCGGTCCAGGCGCGAAGCAGCTGCGCAGGATCGTGCGCGCCCGACAGCAACTCGGTCGCGAGACCCCGCACGATGCTCTGCGCCGCGGCTTCCGAGAACGCCCGGTGCTTGGCCAGCAGGCGCGCGGTTTCGAGCGCCTCGAGCGTGCGGCGATCCTGCCGCGCCGCCTTGAGCCGCAGCCGCAGGGCCAGCGTGCGGCGCTGCGCGCCTTGCGGCAGCTCTTCGAGCCGCGCGAGCGCCGCCGCCGCATCGCGGTCCTCGAGCGCCCAGCGCGCCGCGCGCAGCTGCACGCCTTCGCGCGTCTCCGGGCTGGCGAGCACGGCGCGGTCCGCACTTTCGTTGAGGGCCTGCTGCAGGTGCGCGTCGCGCGCCGGCTTGTCCTGCAGGGCCTGTGCGCTCTCGGCGGCCAGCAGGTGCGACAGCACGCGCACCTGCTGCGCCTGCGGCAGGCTGGCGCCGAGGGCCGCCAGCGTTTTTTCCTGTGTGAGCGCGGCCTGGGCGGCCTTGCGCGCGCGCGAGAAGCGGCCCGCGATCAGCTGCACCATCGCATCGAGCAGGGCCGCATGCAGCGTGCGCTCCTTCTGCTGCAGGCGCCACTGGCGCGCCTGCGTCGGCAGCGAGAACAACGCCGCCAGCGCCCGCAGCGCCGCGTGCAGCAGCACGAAGGCCACCAGCAGGATCACGAGCACGAGGTTGAGCGACAGGTCGACGCGCCACGGCGGCCAGAACACGGTGATGGTGCCCTGGTTGTTGCCTGCGAACAGGGCGACGGCCGCGGCGACGGCGAACAGCGCGAGGAGCCAGATTGCGGCGCGCATTCCCGGTCAGCGTCCTGCAGCCGCGGTGGCCAGTGCCGCCAGCGTGTCGTCGATGCGCACCGGCTCGGTCGTCTTCATCTGGGCCTGCAACTGCTGCAGCAGCGTGGCGGCAGCCTGGGTGCGGCGCGATGCGGGATCGAAATAGCGGTTGAGCGACGCGGTCACCTGCGACAGTTCGCTGCGCGTGGCTTCCATCTGTCGCGACAGCAGCGACAGGCGCGCGTTGAGCAGCTTGAGCTTGAGGTTCTCGCGCAGGAAATAGGACTGCTCGGGCGCCAGCAGGATCGCCTCCGGACTCTGGATGCGGCCGACGCGCACCAGCGAGCGGGCTTCGCCGCGCACCGTGAGCAGCGCGCGCTGCCACCACGGCGCATCGGCGGGAATCGGTTCGGCCTGCCAGGCGTTGGTGCCGTTGCCGCGCACGGCAACCGCGTTGAGCGTGGGCAGGTCGTCCACGCCGCGCATCAGTTCGTCGAGCTTCTGAAGCGCTTCGGCGCTGTCGGTGCTGACGCTGCTGCGCAGGCGGTCGGCATCGCGCTGCATGGCCCGCTGCAGGGGGGTCAGCCGCGGCTGCGCGGCACGCGCGATACGCACGTCGCCGGCCTTGAGCGCGGCCAGCAGCGGCTCGACGCTGCCCGTGACCTGTGCCTGCTGCAAGGCAAGGCGCACGGCCGAGTCGATGTCGACCACGAGGTTCTCGTCGCGCGAACGCGAGAGGCTTTGAATCAGTTCTTCGAGCTGCGAGCGCTGCAGCGCGACTTCGGCCACGCGGGTTTCGACCAGTGCCACACGGGCCGAAGCCTCGCGCACGGTATCGCTCGCCTGGCGCGCCAGCGTGCGCGCCTCCATCGATTGCGCGATGGCGTCGGCGCTCTGGCGCGCCAGTTGCTCCTTCATGCCGCTGACCTTCTGCCACAGCGCGATCGCAATCAGCAATGCGGCCAGCGCCACGAGGGCCACCAGGCCGAATCCCAGGCGGGAGAGGAGCAGCGCGCCCGCGGCCTGCGCGGCCGGCGTCTGGTGCGGTGCCAGCGTGGCAGGCACCGGCGCGGTGGCAGCGGTTGGGGAAGAAGAGGAAAGATCGTCTGACGGGGACGCGGCGCTCATGCCAGGGATTCTATAGACGCGATCAGTGCATCCAGCAGCGGCGTGCATACACGCAACGCCCCAAAACCCGCGGCCCGCGCAGCTTCGCCGATGCGTGCATGCGTGGCGACCGCGCTTGCGGCATGCCAGTCGACGCCAGGCATCGCCCGCTGGAGATTGCCGATGGCCTCGGAACTGCTGAAGAGCCAGATCGCGCGGCCCTCGGCACCATCGATGGCCAACTGGTGTTGTACGACGTCCAGCGATGGCGACAGCCGGCGGTATGCCACCACGGTGTCGCGACGGCCGCCCGCGGCATCGATCTCGTTGGCGAGCCAGTCGCGCCCCGTCGGTCGTCCGGCCTCGTCGCCGCCACGCACGATCAGCACGCGCACGCCGGCCGATACCTGAGCCTGCACGCGCTCCCACAGCGCTTCGGAGTCGAAGCGCGTGGCTTCGGGCGGCGGCGCTTCGATGGACCCGGTCGGCACGCCGGCACGAAGCAAGGCGCGCGTGGTACCCGGCCCCGTGGCCCAGAAGCGGCATCCCGCCAATGCGCGGGCAGGCTCCCTGTGCTGGAAGAAATGCTCGACGGCCGTGGCGCTCACGAACATCAGCGCCGAGTAGTCCGCGAGTTGGCGCCACGCCGTGCGCAAGGGCTCGGCATCGACCACCGGCTCGATCACGATGAGCGGCAGCGCGACTGCGTCGAGCCCCGCTGCGCGCAGGTCGCTCACCCATTGCACTGCCTCGCGCGCCGGCCGCGTGACGATGACGGGACGAGCGGTCATGCGATGACCACGGATGTCAGTGGGCTCCGGCGTCGCGCAGCAGCGCCGCGGCGCGCTGGCCGAGCGCGTCGGCCTCGGCGAAGCCGGCGGCGGGCGCCAGCGCATGCACCTTCACCAGCGGCGCGTTGCCTTCCGGGTCGCCCCACGCTGCATCGATGCGCAGCGCGCCGTCGGCCTGCCATCGCGCGTGGGCCGCGAGCGGCATCGAGCAGCTGCCGCCCATTGCGCGGCTCACCGCGCGCTCGGCGGTGGTGGAAAGCCAGTCGCCGTCATGGGCCAGCGAGCCCAGCAGGTCGACGAGGTCGGTGCGGTCCGCGCGCACCTCGATGCCCAATGCACCCTGCCCCGCGGCCGGCAGCATGGTGTCGGGGTCGAAAGCCACGCGGATGCGGCTCTCGAGCCCCAGCCGCTTGAGCCCGGCCGCTGCCAGCACGATGGCGTCGTACTGTCCTTCGTCGAGCTTGCGCAGGCGGGTGTCGAGATTGCCACGCAGCGGTTCGATGCGCAGGTCGGGCCGCAGCGCGCGCAGCAGCACCACGCGGCGCAGGCTGGAGGTGCCGACCACCGCGCCCTGCGGCAGTGCGCCGAGCGAGTCGTAGCGCGGGGAGACGAGCGCGTCGCGCGGGTCTTCGCGCTCCAGCACGCAGGCGAGCGCGAAGCCTTCGGGCAGGTCCATCGGCACGTCTTTCAGCGAATGGACAGCGATGTCGGCGCGCCCTTCTTCGAGCGCGAGTTCGAGCTCTTTCACGAAGAGCCCCTTGCCGCCCACCTTGCTGAGCGAACGATCGAGGATCTGGTCGCCGGTGGTGGTCAGGCCGAGCAGGCTGACCGTGTGGCCCTTTTCTTGCAAAAGCGCCTGCACGTGTTCGGCTTGCCAGAGTGCCAGGCGGCTTTCGCGCGTGGCGATCACGATATTGCTCAAGACCTGTTCCAAAAGTACGTGTTCCAAACCCTTGGAATGCTAGCATGTTGCGCCGCAGCAACGCAGGCGGCGCATCCATTCAAGAAGTCCAGGACCAACATCGAATGAAAGCCAGCAAGACCCCTGCTCCCCCCAAGCGCCGCCAGGCCGAAGACCAGCCGTTGATCGACGACATCCGGCTCCTGGGCCGGATCCTCGGCGACGTGATCCGGGAGCAGGAGGGAGACGAGACCTACGCGCTGGTCGAGAAGATCCGCACCCTGTCCGTGGCTTTTCGCCGCGATGCCGACCACGCCGCCGACCGCGCGCTGAAGAACCTGCTCAAGGGCCTGAGCGCGGCCGAGACGGTGCGCGTGATCCGCGCCTTCACCTACTTCAGCCACCTGGCCAACCTCGCGGAAGACCGTCACCAGATCCGCCGCCGCACCGAAACCGAGCGCGCCGGCGAAAGCGTCGACGGCGACCTGCAGACCGCACTCGCCCGCATCCGCAAGGCCGGCGTGAAGCCCGACGAGATCGTTGCCTCGCTGGCCCACAGCTACGTCTCGCCAGTGCTCACCGCGCATCCGACCGAAGTGCAGCGCAAGAGCATCCTCGACGCCGAGCGCGCCATCGCGCAACTGCTCACCGCGCGCGACGAGATCAAGCTGCGCCAGAGCGCCTACGCCGGGGGAAAGGATGCGCTCACGCCGCTCGAATTCGCCGAGAACGAAACGCAGATGCGCATCCGCGTCACGCAGATCTGGCAGACGCGCCTGCTGCGCTTTTCCAAGCTCACCGTGGCCGACGAGATCGAGAACGCGCTGAGCTACTACGAAGCCACCTTCCTGCGCGAGATTCCGCGCGTGTACGCCGACCTCGAAAAGGCACTGGCCCAGGGCGGCCACACGCCTTCGGTCGCCCCCTTCCTGCGCATGGGCCAGTGGATCGGCGGCGACCGCGACGGCAACCCCAACGTCACCGCCGAGACGCTCGAATACGCACTGAGCCGCCAGTGCGAACTGGCGCTGCGCTATTACCTCACCGAGGTGCACTACCTGGGCAGCGAGCTGTCGCTGTCGGCCACGCTGGTCGACGTGTCGGTCGAGATGCAGGCGCTGGCCGAGCGCTCGCCCGACAAGAGCGAACACCGCAAGGACGAGCCTTACCGCCGCGCGCTCACCGGCGTGTATGCGCGCCTCGCGGCCACGCTGCGCGAGCTCACCGGCGGCGAGGCTGCGCGCCATGCCGTCTCGCCGCAGAACCCGTATGCCGCGGCCGAAGAGTTCCTGGCCGACCTGCGCACCGTGGCCGAGTCGCTCGAGGAAAAGCACGGCAATGTGCTCGCCGCACCGCGCCTGCTGCCGCTGATCCGCGCGGTCGAAGTGTTCGGCTTCCACTTGGCCACCGTCGACCTGCGCCAGAGCTCCGACAAGCACGAGGCCGTGATCGCCGAGCTGCTGGCCACGGCGCGCATCGAGCCTTCGTACGCCTCGCTGGCCGAAGAGGCCAAGCAGACGCTGCTGCTCAAGCTGCTCGACGACGCCCGCCCGTTGCGCGTGCCCGACGCCGACTACTCGCCACTCGCGAAGAGCGAACTGGCCATCTTCGCCGCCGCTCGCACCGCGCGTGCGCGCTATGGCGCGGCGGCCATCCGCCACTACATCATCAGCCACACCGAAACGGTGAGCGACCTGCTCGAGGCGCTGCTGCTGCAGAAGGAAGTGGGCCTGCTGCGCGGCGCAATGGCCACCAACGCGGTGTGCGACCTGATCGTGGTGCCGCTGTTCGAAACCATCGAAGACCTGCGCAACGCCGCGCCCATCGTGCGTGCCTTCTACGCGCTGCCGAACATCCAGGCCCTCATCGAACGCTCGGGCGCCGAACAGGACGTGATGCTCGGCTACAGCGACAGCAACAAGGACGGCGGCATCTTTACCAGCAACTGGGAGCTTTACCGCGCGGGCATCGCGCTGGTGTCGCTGTTCGACGAGCTGAACAAGAAAAAGGCCAACCCGATTCGCCTGCGGATGTTCCACGGCCGCGGCGGCACGGTGGGACGCGGCGGCGGCCCGAGCTACCAGGCGATCCTCGCGCAGCCGCCGGGCACGGTGCGCGGCCAGATCCGCCTCACCGAACAGGGCGAAGTCATCGGTTCGAAGTACGCCAACCGCGAGATCGGCCGGCGCAACCTCGAGACGCTGGTGGCCGCCACGCTCGAAGCCACGCTGCTGCCGCAGGGCAAGCTGGCGCCGGCCACCTTCCTCTCGGCGGCCGGCGAACTGTCGACCGCGAGCATGGCCGCATACCGCAAGCTGGTGTACGAAACCCCGGGCTTCGGCGACTACTTCTTCGGCTCCACGCCGATCCGCGAGATCGCCGAACTCAACATCGGCTCGCGCCCCGCGTCGCGCAACCCCAGCCACAAGATCGACGACCTGCGCGCGGTGCCGTGGAGCTTCAGCTGGGGCCAGTGCCGCCTGACCATTCCGGGCTGGTTCGGTTTCGGTTCGGGCGTGGAGCAGTTCCTGGCCGCCGCCGGCACCGCCGCGGGCAAGAAGGAACGCGTGGCCCTGCTGCAGCGGATGTACGCGCAGTGGCCCTTCTTCCGCACGCTGCTGTCGAACATGGACATGGTGCTGGCCAAGAGCGACCTCGCGCTGGCCTCGCGCTACGCCGAGCTGGTTACGGACCGCAAGCTGCGCCAGAAGGTGTTCTCGATGATCGATGCCGAATGGCACCGCACATCGGATGCGCTCACGCTCATCACCGGCGCGAAGCAGCGGCTCGAAGGCAACGCCGAGATGCAGCGCTCGGTGCGCCACCGTTTCCCCTACATCGACCCGCTGCATCACCTGCAGGTCGAGCTGATGCGGCGCTACCGCGCGGGCGACGGCGGTGAGCGGCTGCAGCGCGGCATTCACATCTCGATCAACGGGGTGGCGGCGGGGCTGCGCAACACGGGCTGACGCATCCGGGGGAGAGGCGAAAGCGGGCATAGACTCGCGGCCCCAACACCCAAGAGAGATCGCCATGAAAGGCTCCTGCCTCTGCGGCACCGTCCGGTACGAAGCCGCCCGCCTCGCCGGGCCCATCGCCCACTGCCATTGCGCGACCTGCCGCAAGGCGCACAGCGCGGCCTTCACCACGACCGCTCGCGTCGACAGGTCCGACTTCCGCTGGACTGCGGGCGAAGACGCCATCGGCTCCTTCGAGTCGACGCCCGGCAAGCTGCGCCGTTTCTGCACCCGCTGCGGCACGCACCTCGTCGCCGAATGGGTGGCGCAGCCGCAGGTGATCCTGCGCCTGGGTTCGCTCGACGACGACCCGGGCCAGCGGCCCACCGCGCACATCTGGACCTCGCACGAAGTGCCGTGGCTGGACCACGCTGGCGACATTCCCTCCTTTGCGGAAGCGGCGCCGCCCAAGGCATGAGCACGAAGATCCAGTTCCGCCGAAAGGTCATCGTCGCCGTCCTGCTGTGCGTGGCCATCGGCGGCGCCGTCGTGCGGCACTACGCAGTGCCCGGCTCCACCACCCGCGACATCGGCACGCTGCTGATGGTGCTGTGGGTGCCGATCATCGGCAACGTCATCGCGTGGCTCATCAGCAAGCGGCCACGCCGCGCGCCGCCGCCCGCGGCCGTGGCGCCACCGAGCTTCGACACGCTGGGCGCGTTCGCGCCGCATGTGCTCGCCGAGCTCACCTTCCGCAAGCCGGCCCTGCCCTCGCAGGACATTCCTATCGCGCCGGGCGAATACCGCTGCGCGCTGGTGATCGACAAGGAAGGCTTCTCGGCGCGCTGGGTCGTGCCGCCAGGCGATGCGCTGGAACGCGGCAAGCCTGCAGCGCTGGAGATCGAGTTCCTCTCGCCGGCCATTGCCCAACCGAAGTTTCCGCAGGGTGCGGCCTTTCGTGTGCTGATCGGCCACTCGTTCATCGCCGATGGCCGGATATTGCAGCTGCGACCGGCGCTCCCCTGAGCCGCGACAGCGGGCATTCGGATGGCGATAGCCATCAAAAGGGCCGATTGTTCGCCCTCGGGAAACTGACTACTGCTTCCCAGCCCCTATGTCGCGCACGCGACCGCTCGCACACTCGAATGCCTCTTCACCAGCATTGGCGTGCTCATCGCCGGTGCTTCCAAGGACCGCATTCCATGATGAATTCACCCAGCAGCAACCCCTGCATCGACGAGCTCGCGAGCGCGGCGGCACCCGCACCGGCCTCGGCCTCCCGCTCCGCATGGCTTGCCGTCGGCTCCATCGCCGTCGGCACCTTCGCCATGGTCTCGACCGAGTTCATGCCCATCGGACTGCTGACCGACATTGCGCGCGGGCTTAACGTGTCCGACGGCACGGCCGGCCTGATGGTCACCATGCCCGGCGTGCTGGCCGCCTTCGCCGGCCCGGCGCTGATCGTCGCTTCGGGCAAGCTCGACCGCCGCACCGTGCTGATCGCGCTCACCACGCTGCTGATCGCCTCGAACCTGCTCGCCGCCTTCGCGCCCAACTTCGCCACCATGCTGGTCGCGCGCCTACTGCTCGGCTTGTGCGTCGGCGGCTTCTGGACCTTCGCGCCCGCCGCCGCCACGCAGCTGGTGCCGCATGCCTCGCAGGCGCGGGCCATGTCGTACGTGCTCGCCGGCGTGTCGGCCGCCACCGTGCTCGGCGTGCCGGCCGGCTCCTTCCTCGGCACGCTGTTCGGCTGGCGCGCCTCGTTCGCCGTGACCGGTGCTCTCGCCACGTTCGTGCTGCTGGTGCAGCTGTGGCTGCTGCCATCGATTCCGCCGGTGCGCGCCATCGGCGCACGCGACCTGCTGACGCCGCTCACGCGCCGCATGGCGCAGGTCGGCCTGCTCGCGGTGCTGTTCTTCATCGCCGGCCACTTCGCGGCCTACACCTACCTGAAGCCGCTGCTGCAGCAGGTGTTCGGCCTGGCGCCCAACTCGGTTTCGACGCTGCTGCTGGTCTACGGCGCGGTGGGCTTCGTCGGCACTTTCGTCGGCGGCAGCCTCGTGGCGCGCAGCGTGCGCGGCACCACCCTGCTGGCGGCGCTGATGCTCGCGACGGCGCTGCTGCTGACGACCGTGATCGGCTCCGGCTTCGTGCCGGGCGCGGTGGTAGTCGTGATCTGGGGCGTGGCCTTCGGCCTGATCCCGGTGGCGCTGACCGGCTGGATGATGGAAGCGGTGCCCGACGCGCCCGAAGCCGGCCAAGCCCTGCTGGTGAGCGGCTTCCAGGTGGCGATCGCCTCGGGCGCGCTGATCGGCGGCGTGACGGTCGACAGCTTCGGCATCTCCAGCGCGATGGTGCTCAGCGGCGTGCTGGTGCTGATCGCCGCGCTGATTGTCGGCACGCTGGGCCGGGCGCGCGGCGGCGCGGCGCTGGCCGCCATTCCCGAATAACGAGAACCTGGCTAGCGGCGGGCGGGCTTTCCGGCCGCCACGAGGGCATCGAGCACTGCGCGCAAGGCCTTGCTGACGGGCTTGTCCCGCCGCATCACCACGGCCAGCGTGCGGTGCATGCGGGGATTCAACCGGCTGGCCTTCAGCTCGGGATGGGCGCCACGGCCCACCATCGACATGCCGGGCACGATGGCATGGCCCAGCCCTGCGGCCACCATTTCCTTCATCGCCTCGACGCTGCCCAGCTCCATCACGGGCTGCGGCTGCAGGCCCTGCGCAGCGAACCAGCGGTCGACCAGCTTGCGCGTATTGGCGGCGGGCTCGAACAGCACCAGCGGCAACGCGCCCAGGTCGCCCGGCGCCACCCTCGCCTTCGGTGGCGAGGAGTCCGCCCGGCCGATCGCGACGAACTCGTCATCGAGCACCGGCAACACCGCCAGCGACCGCCCCGCCACCGGCAGCGTGACCAGCGCGAGGTCGAGGCTGTTCTCTTCCACCTTGCGCGCCTGGTCTTCCGTGTTGCCGGTGCTCACCACCACGCCGAGTTCCGGAAACCGTTCGCGCAGGCCGCGCAGCACGGCCGGCAGGAAATGCAGGCAGGCCGTGGCGCCCGTGCCCAGCCGCACCCGGCCCGCGATGCCGCTCGCATGGTCGGCCAGCGCATCGATCGCGTTCTCCACCGCGGCGTCGATGTGCGGCATGTGGCGCAGCAGCTCCATGCCCGCGGGCGTGGCCTTCGCGCGCTTGCCGACGCGCTCGACGAGGCGCACCGCCAGGCGACGCTCCAGCTGGCGGACCTGGAGGCTCACAGCGGGCTGCGAGAGACCGAGCCGGTCGGCGGCGGCCGAGAAGCTGCCCGTTTCGATCACCAGCCCGAAGGACCTGAGCTGGTCGAGGTTCAGCGACTTTTCCAAAGTATTTCTCATGCCTTGCATATCTTGGCGAAGCTTCACTTATCGAATGTGGATCGTCAAGATCGGGGCATGCCATCGCAATCCATCGCTTCCGCCACCGTCGAAGTCCTCGACGCCGAACCGCACCACATGGCCGCCGTGCAGGCCATCTACAGCCACTATGTGCTGCACGACCTCTGCTCCTTCGAGGAAGAAGTGCCCACCGTCGAGCTGATGCAGGTGCGCCGTGCCGACGTAGCCGCTCGCGGCCTCCCCTACCTCGTGGCGACGATCGGCGGCGAAGTGGCCGGCTATGCCTACGCCACGGCCTACCGCGCCCGCTCCGCTTACCGCCATACGGTGGAAGACTCGATCTACGTCGCGCACGGCATGCACGGCCACGGCATCGGCCGGGCGCTGCTGCACGAAGTGATCCGCCGCTGCACCGACAGCGGCTTCACGCAGATGGTGGCGGTCGTCGGCAACAGCGCGAACATGGGCTCGCAGCGGCTGCACGAAAAACTGGGCTTCGATCGGGTCGGCGTGCTGCGCGACGTCGGCTTCAAGTTCGGTCGGTGGGTGGACACCGTGTTGATGCAGCGCGCCCTGCGCTGAGCCCCGCGCCGAACGACGACGGCGCCCGGGAGCGGCCGGCTTGCGCTGCTGTGCGCAGCCCTACTCCCCCAGCAGCTCCCCGACCGGCTGCAGGTCCTCGACCCGGTCGCAGATCGACTTGATCACCATCGTGATCGGAATCCCCAGCAGCAGCCCCCAGATACCCCAGAGCCAGCCCCAGAAGATCACCCCGACAAACACGGCCACCGGGTTCATGCGGCTGGTGCGGCTGGTGAGCCAGGGCATGAGCAGGTTGCCGACCAGCGTGTGGATGACCAGCGAGGTGCCGGCCACCAGCAGGCCCATCTGCAGCGTGTTGAACTGCAGGAAGGCCACGAGTCCGGCCGCCGAAAGCACGATCACCGAGCCGATGTAGGGAATGAGGTTGGTGACCGCCGCGAGGATGCCCCAGACGGCAGCGTTCTCGAGGCCGATGGCCCAGAACGAGAGGCCGGTGGCGAGGCCGACCAGCGCGCTCGTGAAGATCTGCACCAGCAGATAGCGCTCGATGTTGCGCGTGATGTCGTCGAGCACATGCACGGTGACTTTCTTCTTCTGCAGGCTCGGCCCGGTGATCTTGATCAGCTTGCGCCGGAAGGTGTCGCCCGAGCACAGCGCGAAGTACGTCAGAAAGGCCACCAGCGTGAGCTGCCCCATGGCGCTGAGCAGCCCGACGGTGCCGCTCAGCAGGTAGTCGCGCACGTTGAAGTTGGGCCGTTCGACGATGACGCGCGCCACGCCCTTGCGCGCCGCCACGCGGGCCGAGTTTTCCTCGGCGGCGCGTTCGAGCTGGGCGGCGGCCTGTTGCACGCTTTCGAGCGGCGTGGCGCTGGCGTTCCTGTCCCTGCGCATCGCCTGCCCGAGCTTCTGTGCTGCGATCGGCAGCGCATCGAGCAGCTGCGAGGCATTCCCCGAGAGCGAGTAGCCGGTCCAGCCCACTCCGCCGAACACGCCCGCGAGGATCAGCGCCGCGCCGATCCAGCGCGGCAGCTTCCAGCGATACAGGCGCTCGACCAGCGGCGACAGCGCATAGGCCAGCAACAGGCTCAGCATCAGCGGAATGAACACCGCCTTCGCCCACTGCAGCGTGAAGACCGTGGCCAGCACCGCGAGCAGAACCAGGGAGGCGCTGCGCACGTCGATCGGCATGTCCAGCACCAGGCGTTCGCGCCCGGTCGGCGCGGGTTGCGCGAGCAGTTCCTCCGGCGAAGGTTCGGGCGGGGGTTCGGACGCGGCCTCGGATGCAGGCGCGGCAGCCGGAGGCTCCGCGGAGGCTTCGGCGGGTGCGGGCTTTTCTTCGGAGGCCGGGGGTTTCTGCTCGTCGTTCATCGCGTTTCCTTCAGCACTTCGCGCACCGCGGCGAGCTGGCGGCGCGACACGGCCACGGGTTCAGGAATGGCGTCGAGCCGCAGCGCCCAGCCTTCGGCGTCCTCGCCATCGTCGTACTTTTCCAATGCGCGGATGGCCCAGCGCGCCACCAGCGCATTGCGGTGCACGCGCAGGAAGCGGTTCGGATAGCGCTCCTCGAACTCGTTGAGCGAGCCGTCGAGGATGTGGCTGCGCGTGGCGGTGCGCACGGTGAGGTACTTGTATTCGGACTTGAGGTAGAGCACCTCCGACAGCGGCACGCGTTCGGCGCGGCCGCGGTCCTGGATCAGCACCGCCTCGGGTACCTGGGCCTCGGCCTGCAGTGCACGGCGCTCCTTCAGGAAGCGCTCGGCCTTCTGCAGCGCCTGCTGCAGGCGCTCGGCGCGCACGGGCTTGGTCAGGTAGTCGACCGCATCGAGATCGAAGGCCGTCACCGCATGGCTCGCATGCGCGGTCACGAACACCACGGCCGGCGCGTCGGGCCGGCTGCGCAGCGCGCGCGCCACCTCGATGCCGTCGACGCCGGGCATGTGCACGTCGAGCAGCACGAGGTCGAGCGCCAGCGCAGCAAGATGCCGCTGCGCTTCGGCGCCCTGCGAGGCTTCGGCCACCACGTCGGCGGCAGGCGAGGTGCAGTCGCGCAGCAGCGTGCGCATGCGCGAACGCGCCAGGGCTTCGTCGTCGACGATCAGTGTCCTGAGGGTCATGCAGTCTCTCTTCTTCTCTTTCGGTGAACACCGCGGAACCGGCTTTGCCGGGCCGCAGGTGTTGCTCCCGGCAGGGGGTTGGCGCAGCGACACGAAGTGCGCGCAGCCTGGGGGCGAGCCTGATCCGTCATGATTCGGCGGGAATGGCGATGCGAACCCGGTAATTCTTCTGGTCCATGCCGGCGCTGAACTGCATCTGCATGTCGTGCAGCAGCCGCAAACGGTCGCGCACGTTGGCCAGCGCAATGCCGTGGCCGCGCGGCAGCGGCTCGTCGGCCCAGCGCAGCGGCGGCAGGCTGTTGACCACCTCGATCACCACCATGCCGCCGCGCCGCTCGGTGCGGATGCGCACCTTGGCGCCCTCGGGGCTGGGCTCCACGCCGTGCTTGATGGCGTTCTCGACCAGCGGCTGCAGCAGCAGCGGCGGCAGGCGCGCGTTGCTGGCGGCGGCGTCGAGGTCCCAGCGGATGCGCAGGCGGTCGCCGAAGCGCACCTGCTCGATGGCGAGGTAGCGCTCGGCCAGCGCGATCTCGTCGGCCAGCGTGCCCGATTCGCCCGGGTCCGCCAGCGCCTGTCGGAACAGCTCGGCCAGGTCTTCGAGCATGGTCTCGGCCTTGGCCGGCTCCTCGCGCACCAGCGCGATGGCGCTGTTGAGCGTGTTGAACAGGAAGTGCGGCCGGATGCGCGACTGCAGCTCTTCGATCCGGGCCGTCATCGCCGCGGGCGTCTGGCCGCGCGCGCGCAGCACCATCGCGGCCATCACCAGCGCTGCGAACAGGGTGCCGGCCAGGGCGCTGGCCAGCCAGGGCGCGGTGGAGAGCACGCCCGTGAGGCGCAGCAGGCCGCAGCCATACAACGCCGACACCGCGCCAAGCACGGCGCCGGCCGTGTACTGCCATTGCTTCGGCAGGCGCTGCAGCGGCTTCTTGAGCCCGCAGGCGCTCACCAGCCACAGCAGCGTGGCAGGCAGGGCCCCGCCCGTGACCGTGGCCGCCTGCACCAGCCATTCGCCGGGCGTGGACGCCACGAACAGGGTCGCAATCGCCACCACCACCTCGACGAACACCACGGTGCGCAGCACCACCCCGATCTGGCAGGCGTCGAAGATGGACGGACTGCCGCGCAAGGGCGCGCGCGCCCTTTCCGGCGATGGCGGGGGCGTGGTTGTGGAGCTGGCCGATAAAATCGCCGGGTTGCGCATCGCAGACATCAGTTACATCGGGTGACCAACCCATTATTGCCTCCTGGACGGCTCCCATGACCCAAAACCAACTCGACAAGAAATCCGAAGCCTGGTCGGCCCTGTTCTCCGAACCGATGAGCGACCTGGTGAAGCGCTACACCTCCAGCGTCTTCTTCGACAAGCGCCTGTGGCAGGCCGACATCCAGGGCTCGCTCGCCCACGCCGGCATGCTGGCTGCGCAGGGCATCATCGGCGTGCAGGACCACGCCGCGATCGAACGCGGGATGGCGCAGATTCGCGCCGAGATCGAATCCGGCGCCTTCGAGTGGAAGCTCGACCTCGAAGACGTGCACCTGAACATCGAGGCTCGCCTGACCCAGCTGGTCGGCGACGCCGGCAAGCGCCTGCACACCGGCCGCAGCCGCAACGACCAGGTCGCCACCGACGTGCGCCTGTGGCTGCGCGGCGAGATCGACCTCATCGGCGACCTGCTGGTCGAGCTGCAGAAGGCGCTGGTGGACATCGCCGAGAAGAACGTCGACGTGATCCTGCCGGGCTTCACCCACCTGCAGGTGGCGCAGCCGGTGAGCTTCGGCCACCACATGCTGGCGTATGTGGAAATGTTCAGCCGCGACGCCGAACGCATGGCCGAGGTGCGCCGGCGCGTCAACCGCCTGCCGCTGGGCGCCGCCGCACTGGCCGGCACCAGCTACCCGCTGGACCGCGAGCTGGTCGCCAAGACGCTGGGCATGGACGGCGTCTGCCAGAACAGCCTGGACGCCGTGAGCGACCGCGACTTCGCCATCGAATTCACCGCCGCGGCCAGCCTGTGCATGGTGCACGTGAGCCGCATGAGCGAAGAGCTGATCCTGTGGATGAGCCAGAACTTCGGCTTCATCAACATCGCCGACCGCTTCACCACCGGCTCGTCGATCATGCCGCAGAAGAAGAACCCCGACGTGCCCGAGCTGGCACGCGGCAAGACCGGCCGCGTGGTCGGCCACCTGATGGCGCTCATCACGCTGATGAAGGGCCAGCCGCTGGCCTACAACAAGGACAACCAGGAAGACAAGGAGCCGCTGTTCGACACCGTCGACACGCTCAAGGACACCCTGCGCATCTTCGCCGAGATGATCGGCGGCATCACCGTGAAGCCCGAGGCGATGGAAGCCGCCGCGCTGCGCGGCTACGCCACCGCGACCGACCTGGCCGACTACCTCGTGAAGAAGGGCCTGCCCTTCCGCGACGCGCACGAAACCGTGGCCCATGCCGTGAAGGCCGCCACCTCGCACAAGGTCGACCTGGCCGAGCTGCCGCTGGCCGTGCTGCAGCAGTTCAACCCGAGCATCGAGAAGGACGTGTACGACGTGCTGAGCCTGCGCGGCTCGCTGAACGCGCGCAACATCCTGGGCGGCACCGCGCCCGCGCAGGTGAAGGCGCAGGTGGTCCGCCACCGCGCGCGCCTCGGCTGATCGCGACCGAAGCGGCACCGTGTTCTACGCCATACCGCTCGAGAACAAACCGAGCTGGCGCAATCCACCGTGGATGACGTTGCTGCTGATCCTCGTGAACATGATCGTGTGGTGGGGGCCGCAGCGCAGCGAGGAGAACGCGCGCGAGCGCGCCGCCCACTACTACGTGAACAGCGTGCTGCCCGAACTCGAGCTGCCGCCCTTCGTGGAATGGCTCGAAAAGACGGACCCCAAGCGCGGCAAGCTGGCTCGCCGGATGCTGCCGCACGAGGAAACCTATCCGCAGCTTCTGGAAAGCCTGCAGAACGACAGGAAGTTCCTGGCAAAGCTGCAAGCCGACGGGATCATCACGCCCACCAACCCGCAGTACGGCGAATGGAAGCGTGACCGCCAGCAGTACGAGGCCATGCTGCCCGCGCCCTTCACCGCGCGCTGGTCGCAGGACTACACCAAGGACGCCGAGCTCAAGCCCTGGACCTGGATCACCGCCGCCTTCCTGCATGGCAGCACCGGCCACCTGCTGGGCAACATGCTGTTCCTGTTCCTGTTCGGCTTCTCGGTCGAGCTGGCGCTCGGACGCGGCACCTACCTGAGCTTCTATCTGCTGGGCGCCGTCGGCGCCTCGGCGCTGGCCGGCTGGGCTTATGCCGGCAAGGATGGCTATGGGCTGGGCGCCTCGGGCGCCATCTCGGCGCTGATGGGCATGTACGCGGTGATGTACCGGCTCAAGCGCATCCGCTTCTTCTACCAGCTGTTCTTCTATTTCAACTACGTCACCGCGCCGGCCTTGCTGCTGCTGCCGGCATGGATCGTCAACGAGCTGATGCAGCATTGGCTGGGCGGCCAGGGCATTGCCTACATGGCCCACCTGGGCGGCCTGCTGACCGGTGCGGCCTTGATGACCGGCGCCCTGCTGCTGCGCCGCGTGCAGGCGCCGGAGACGGCCGCCGCACCCGAGCCCGACCGCTTCGGCGAGCACGTGGCCGCTGCCCAGAAGTTCAGCGCCGCAATGAAGTTCGACAAGGCATGTGGCGAATGGCGCGCCGCCGCCGCGCTGCGCCCCGGCGACAGCGACACGCTGCGCGCCTGGTTCAACACCGCGCGGCTGCAGCCCGCGAGCGACGACTTCCACCAGGCCGCCCGCCGCATCTTCCGCCTGCCCGCCACCGACGAGGGCACGATGGCGCTGCAGCACGCCAGCTACAAGACCTACCTCGACCAGGCCAAGCCCGGCGCACGGCTGAAGCCCGAGGACATGGCCCGGCTCGCGCGCCGCTTTGCCCGCATCCGCCAATTCGAAGACACCGACAAGCTCTGCCGCATCCTGCTGAAGACAGCGCCCGACCATCCGGAACTGGCCGATACGCTGTCGGCCTGTGCGAACGGGTTGCTGCATGCGGGCGAGCGCGACAAGGCGATCGGCCTGCTGCCGCACCTGCTGCGCCTCGCGCCGAACGACATGGTGACGCGCGCACTGCAGCGCGCCTGAGGAGCCTGAAGAACTAGGCGGCCGCCGCCGGCCGCAGCAGCCAGCGCACTTCCTGCGTCTGCTCGCTGTCGGGGTAGCGCGACTCCATCGTCGCGAGGATGGGCTGTGCCATGTCCGAGCGCCCCAGCCCCTGCACCAGCGCACGCGCCGCCAGCTCGTAGGCCTGCGGAATCGCCTCGTGGCCGCGAAAACGCTTGTCGAAGCCCGACAGCAGCGCCAGCGTGGCGTGCGCGTCGCCGCTGCGCCACTCGGCGCGCGCCATCGCGACCACCATCGCCGCGTCGTCGAGCGCGAAGGCCTTGTCCTTCTCCTTGCAGGCCTTGAAGACCTTGAGCGCCTCCGAGGCCAGGTCGCGCCGCATCAGCAGCGGAATGAAACGCCGCGCCTGGTCAAGCATGGTGTCCTTTTTCTCGGGCATCAGCGCCAGCACGCGGTGGTAGCGGCGCTGCGCCGCGAGGTCGTCGGACGCGGCCGTGCGCTGGGCTTCGTAGGCCGAGCCCAGCGCGGCCGCGAGATCGCCCTCGGTGATCAAATGGGCCACCTCGGCGTCGATGCGCTGCGCCGCGATCTGCTCGGGCGTACGGCGGTCGACCGGGGAGCCGTCGCCCAGTTCGCTGCCCGGCACCGCGTCGAAACCAAAGGCATCGTGGTGCTGGAACATCACGTAGCCCAGCAGGCTCGCCATGACCCAGCCGAAGTAGATGAACGCGAAGTTGATGACCGGCAGCGCGATGCGCCCGTCGAACATCGGCAGCAGCAGCGACAGCGCCACCTGCGCGCCCGTGCTCAGCAGGAACAGGAAGAAGCACAGCAGCGCATACGGCGAGCCGATGATGCGCATCGCGTCCATCACGTGGCCGGGGTTCATCGCCTGGAAGAAGCTGCCCGACTGCACCAGCACGATCACCGCCGCCGGGAAGGTGAAGGACATGACGAACAGCCCCACCGTGCCCAGGATCGGCGCATACCAGGCGAGCCAGCCGATCAGGAAGGCCTGCACCAGCGTGATCGCGAACAGCTTCCACGGCAGGTAGGTCCAGTCGTCGCTCGATTCGCGGCCGAAGTCGGCCGAATCGCGGATGCCGCGCGCGCCCAGCGCGATGACCTTGAAGCCGTATCGGCTGGCCGCCAGCATGATGCCGACCTCGATGACGAAGAGCGCCAGCGCATCCGGCAGGAAGAAGATCGCGTCGAAGAGCAGGCTGCAGAACGACAGCAGCAAGCCGTAGGCCAGCGGCCGCATCTGGAACGGGAACGCGAAGAAGCTGTTCAGGCGGCGCCAGAACGGCGGTGGCGGCGGCAGCGAATCCTTGACGGCGATCATGGCAATTCCTCCTGTTTTTCTTTTTGTGCCTGTATCCGCTTACTTGCGAAAGAACTCGCTCTGGCTCATGGCGCCGGCACCGCCCATGCGCATCACCGTGACCTCGTCGGCATGCACGAGGCGCATCTGACCGAGCTCGCGTTCCAGGCGCTGGGTGAAGCTGGTCTTGTACTGCAGCAGCGACTCGCCCATCTTCAGCACATTGGTGCCCGTGACGGTCGCGCTCTTGCGGTCGGTGGCCACCTCGATGGTGTCGATGTGGTAGTCGTACTCGATGGTGAGGATGCCGCCCATCCGCTCGCCCACCCTGCTGAAAGTCTCGAAGGCCTCGCGGTTCGCCTGGCAGGCCTCGTCGCGGTTGTGGGAGCGCTCCACCGTTTTCCCCATCATGGTGGTCTTGCTCTCGATCCGGGCCTTGCGGCTGAGCTGCTTGCACAGCATCTCGGCGTCGCGCGAGTAGATGGCGTGGGCTTCCTTCTGGTAGAAGTCGCGCACCATCGATTCGTCAAGCTTGCGGCCGCCAATAAAGAAATACCACGCGCCCACGCAGAGCGCGATCACGATCGCAATTTGCTTCATTTCTTCCCGCCCGCGCCTGCGCGCATCCCTCTTGATTTTGCGGGGCAGTATACGTTGCCGAATGTTTCCTGGAGGCGTCGAAACGAGCTCGTGCCCCTGAATCCGGCCGCCCGGGAGCCCCGTATACCGGGCATGTGCATCGATGCCCGACAATCCCCGAATGCCAGCACCCAGCCCCGACGCCGAACTGATGGCACTGATCGACCGGATCGGCCGTCGCGACGAAGCCGCCCTGCGCCTGCTGTACGACCGCACCTCGCCCAAGCTGATGGGCCTCGCGATGCGCGTGGTGCGGCAGCGCGAATGGGCCGAGGACGTGCTCCAGGAAGCCTTCCTGACTGTCTGGCGAGTCGCCGGCGACTATCGCGCCTCGCTCAGCCCGCCGCTCGCATGGCTCGGGCTGATCGTGCGCAGCCGGGCGCTCGACCTGCTGCGCCGCCGCGCCGCCGACCGCACCCGGCTGACCCAGGAATTCGACGAAATCATGGCCGACCAGTTCGAATCGGATGCACCCAACCCCGCCGACACCGCCGATGCCAGCGAGCAGGCCTGGGCGCTGCACCAGTGCCTGAGCCGGCTCGAGGGCCGCCAGCGCGAGGTGGTCAGCCTGGCCTACCTGCGCGAAATGAGCCACGGCGAACTGGCCGAGCAGCTCAGGCTGCCGCTGGGCACGGTCAAGACATGGATCCGGCGCGGGCTGGAAAAACTGCGCATCTGCATGGGGCGCTTTGCGTGAGAGCGATGGCGAAGAAGAAGGCGACCCTCCCATGAATCTCCTCGCGCACCCCGAGCTGCTCGAACTGCTGGCCGCGAACCACGCGCTCGGCACGCTGCGCGGCGGCGCCCGCCGCCGTTTCGAGACCCTGGCCCGCGAACAGGCGCCGGTGCGCGCCGCCGCGCTGGTCTGGCAGAGCCGGCTCGCGGGCATGACCGAAATGCAGCCCCCGGTCGTGCCCGACCCGGCCGTGTGGACCCGCATCCGCAACACGATCGACGCCGAGCAGGCCGCGCTCGCCATCGAACGCCAGCGCAATGCCGCCGCCGGCAAGCCGCAGTCGCAAGGCGGCTGGCTGCGCAGCCTCGCGCTGTGGCGCGGCGCCACGGCCGCCGGCGCACTGGCCACGGTGCTGGCCGTGGTGGTCGGGCTGAACCTGCGCGACCAGCTGCAGAACGCCCCGGCGGTGCAGTACGTGGCCGTGCTGAACGACGACAAGGCCGCGCCCTCGATGCTCGTCACCTTCGATCCGAAGAAGAAGCAGCTGGTGCTGCAGCGCGTGGGCGGCTTCGACGAAGGCAACGACAAGTCGCTGCAGCTCTGGGCCCTGCCCCTAGGCGGCGCACCGCGTTCGCTGGGCGTGCTCGACAAGGCGCCCGCGCTGCGGCTGGCTGCGTCAGAATCCGACGTGCGCGTGCCGGCCCTGGCGATCAGTCTCGAACCGAAGGGCGGCGTGCCCAGCGAGGGCGGCCCGACCGGCCCGGTGCTCTTCCATGGCGCCCTCATTGAAAAAACCATCTGACCTGTTTGCCGTCCTTCCGATGCCTTCGATGAAAACCGCGCTGGCCGCGGTCGCGCTGCTGACTGCGGCACTCGCCTCGCATGCCCAGTCCGCCTTCTTTCCCCAGGAATCGGAGACGGCCGCCGCCGAGGCCGCGTCCGCGCGCGACTACCTCGCCGCCAAGGAGCGCTGGCACAACGAGCTCGCGGCCTTCGCGCGCGCCGACCAGGAGCGTTTTCCGGCGCCCGGTGGCGTGGTGTTCGTCGGCAGCTCCACGGTGCGCATGTGGACCCGCCTCGCGCAAGATTTCGCGCGCGTGCCCGGCGGCGTGGTCAACCGCGGCTTTGGCGGCTCGACGCTGGCCGACTGCAGCTTGTTCGCGCGCGACCTCGTGGTGCGCTACAAGCCGCGCCAGGTGATGGTCTATGCGGGCGACAACGACCTGGCCGAAGGCCGCACCCCGCTGCAGGTGCTCGACAGCTTCGCGCGCTTCGCCAACGCAGTGCGCGCCGATCTGCCCGACACGCGCATCAGCTTCATCTCGGTCAAGCCCAGCCCCTCGCGCGAGCAGCTGATGCCGCAGATCCGCGAGACCAATCACGTGATCTCGGCCTACCTGAACCTGCTGCCCAACAGCGAGTTCATCGACGTCTACACGCCGATGCTGGGCGCCGATGGGCGCCCGCGCGCGGAGCTGTTCCGGGGCGACAGGCTGCACATGACGGACGAAGGCTACCGGCTGTGGCATTCGATCATTGCGCCGCACCTGCCGGCCCCGGCGCCGACGGCCCCCTTGCCCTGAGACCGTTGCCGGTCAGGCGCGCGCGGTCTCCGACGGCATGTCGTCCGCCGGCGGCGGCACATCCGCCCCGTGCGTGAAGCGCGCCACGAAGTACATCCCCGAGAACACCGCCAGCAGCAGCAGGCCGTCGCCCCACCACGGCCGCGCCATCTGGTTGTCGCCGTAGAAGGCCAGCACCAGCAGCACCGCCACGAGGTGCGCGCAGAACACCGGCAGCGAGGCCGAACCCATCGCCTCCAGCCAGCGCAGCCGCGGAATGCGGCGCATCAGCCATGGCCCGAAGCGCACCGCCAGGATGCACAGCGCCACGAGGTTCACCAGCCGCAGCGGGCCGAGTTGCCACTTGTCGAACAGCAGGTTCAGCTCCACGTCGCCGCCGAACGGCGCCTGGCCGTTGATGCCGGTGTGGCGCCAGTAGACCCCGTACAGCGCAATGCCCGCCGCAAGCACCAGCAGCCACCACGGAAAACGCAGGGGCCGGGCTTCCGGCCCGCTGCGCGTGGCGCCGATGCACAGACCCGCGAACCACAGGAACTGCCACGCATAGGTGTTGAACGCGCCCATCTCGTGGAATGGCACCGGCACGTCCAGGTAGCGCACAGCCAATGCATAGATCCATTCGCTGACCCCGAACTGCGCCGCTGCCCACACGGTCGCGCTCGCCACCATCACCCCGGTCCAGCCGTGGCGCATGGCAAAGGCGAGCACCCAGGGGCTCAAGAGCATGAAGAAGATGTACATCGGCAGGATGTCGAGCAGCGCCGGCTCGTAGATCAGCAGCAACCCGAACAGGAAGCCGTCGCGCGGCTCGGCCAGGTAGTACGACACCAGGTTCTTCACGGCCGGCTGGTCGATGTGCAACCCCACTGCCGCGATCACGGTGAACAAGAACAGCAGGATCGCCGCCTGGCACAAATAGACCTTCACCACGCGCCGCCAGAAGGCCTGGCGCATCGAGTCGACGCCGCGCAGGTAGCCGATGCGGCTGTACACCAGACCGGCGACGAAGGCCGACAGCAACACGAAGCCTTCGGCGGCCGAGACGAAGCCGAAAGGCTGGCCCAGCGGATCGGTCAGGCGGGTGGGCAGATGGGTGACGGTCATCAGCACGAGCATCAGCCCGCGCAAGGCGTCTATTTCCCAGTAGCGTTTCATCGGTCGGCGGCGAGGTCTTGGTGGCGGTCCGCGCGGCGCACGCACGACAGGGTTCGATTGTAAGAAGGCCGGCAGACTCGTTCGGGGGGGCGTGCGAATGACACCGGGTACTCCCCTCCGCGAATGTCCCCCGCCCTTCGGGCTCCTCCTTTGTTTCGCTGCGGGGAGTACCCGGTGCCATTCGCACATGGACGATCTGCTCGTGCCGGCGGTTCGACCGCTGCGTCCATCGCTCACGCCGATGGGGTGCCTTGCGCAGCGAAATAAAGGAGGAGGCCGCAGGCCGGGGGACATTCGCGGAGCAAGGCATCCCGTCGGCGTGAGCACACCCCGAACAGCAGCCAACGCATCGGCATCGAATCGAATGCGACCACGCCAACGGCCTATGACCGTTGGCACTGCCGAACCGTCGCGCAAATCGGATACGCTGCGCGCTGCCTTCAGGTGGAGATACAACAAAAGTGAATCGTTTCGTTCCAACATTGCTCCTGGCTGGCGGTGTCCTCGCGGCCGCCCCGGGCTTTGCCCTCCAGATAACCAGCCTCACGCCGCAGGGCGAAGTCGCCCGAGTGCGCCAGGTCGTCGCCAAGTTCGACCAGGCGGCCGTCAACTTCGGCGACCCCAAGGCCCCCGCCCCGCTTACAGTGAGTTGCACCGACGCGCAGGCCGCCAAGGGCACCGGCCGCTGGACCGACGCCAAGGCCTGGGTCTACGACTTCGAGAACGACCTGCCGCCCGGCGTGCGCTGCACCGTCACCCGCATTCCAACCTTCAAGCCCGCCTCGGGCGAACTCACCGGACCCGAGCGCTACCAGTTCAACACCGGCGGCCCGTTCGTGCGCAACTACATGCCGGGCAGCTACAGCCGCATCGACGAGCAGCAGATGTTCATGCTGGAGCTCAACGGCGCGGCCACGCTCGACAGCGTGCGCCAGAACGTCTGGTGCGCGGCCGACGGCGTGGGCGAGCGCATTCCCGTCAAGCTGCTCGACGGCGACCAGCGCGCCGGCCTGCTCAAGGCCTTCGGCCGCGACAAGGCTGCGGAGAAAGACCCGCTGCGCTTCGTCACGATGCAATGCAACCGCACGCTGACGCCCGGCGCGAAGGTGCAGATCGTCTACGGCAAGGGCGTGGCGACGCCCTCGGGCGTGGCGAACAACGTGGAGCGCCGCTTCGACTTCCAGGTGCGCGAGCCCTTCGCCGTGTCGTTCACCTGCGAGCGCGAGAACGCGCAGGCCGGCTGCCTGCCGCTGCGCCCGATGCAGCTGCAGTTCAACGCGCCCGTCACGCGCAAGCTGGCCTCGCAGATCCAGCTCAAGGGCGACAAGACGATCAAGGCCAAGCTCGACAACGAGGGCGGCGCGCAGAGCGACGACGACGTGGTCAGCAGCGTGAGCTTCGAGCCCCCGCTGGCCGAGAGTGCGCAGTTCAGCATCGAGCTGCCCTCGAAGTTCGAGGACGCCTCGGGCCGGCCGCTGGCCTCGCCCGGCAGCTTTCCGCTGAAGGTGGCGACCGGCGCGATGCCGCCGCTGGCCAAGTTCGCCGCCTCGCCCTTCGGCGTGGTCGAGCGCCTGGCCGAGCCCGACACCCCGGCCATGATGCCGGTCACCGTGCGCCGCGTGGAGCCGAAGCTGATGGTCAACGCCCTCACGCCCGGCAAAGTGAGCGACATGAACCCGAAGACCGACGCGGAAATCATCGCGTGGTTCCGCAAGGTGCGCCGTTACGACAGCTTCACCATCTCGCGCGAGCAGGCGCGCAAGGACGTGAGGGGCCCGCTGCCCCCGGTCATCGACAAGGACGACCGCACCACGCTGCAGACCCGCATGCTGTCGCTGCTGGCGGGCCAGTCGGGCGTGAAGGCGCTGGACATGCCCAAGTCGGACAGCGGCGATCCGCGCCCCTTCGAGGTCATCGGCATCCCGCTGACGCCGGGCTTCCACGTGCTCGAAATCGCCTCGCAGAAGCTGGGCGAGGCGCTGCTCGACGAGCGCTACAACGCCGGCCGCACGATGTACGTGCGTACCACCGCGCTGGCCACCAACCTGGCGGTGCATTTCAAGCTGGGCCGCGAGAACTCGATGGCCTGGGTCACCACGCTCGACAAGGGCAAGGTCGTGGCCGGCGCCGATGTGCGCGTGTCGGGCTGCGACGGCAAGGCCGTGGCCACCGGCACCACCGATGCCAACGGCGTGGTCATGCTCAATGGCATCTCGCCGCAGGCGCCGTCGTGCAACGGCCCGAACGAATACGACACGGCGGCCTGGTTCGTCAGTGCCCGCGCCAAGGACGACAAGGGCGTGGAAGACCTCGCCTTCACCTGGAGCGACTGGCAGCGCGGCATCGAGCCCTGGCGCTTCAACGTGCCGACCAGCATGCAGGCCGAGGCCGACCGCGTCGCCCACACCATCTTCGACCGCACGCTGCTGCGCGCCGGCGAGACGGTGTCGATGAAGAGCCTGATCCGCACGCAGACCAGCAAGGGCTTCGGCCTGCCCGAGAACCGGCCCGACACGCTGGTCATCACCCACGTGGGCAGCGGCCAGCGCTTCACGCAGCCGCTGAAATGGCGCAAGACCGCGACCGGCGGCCTGAGCGCGGAGAACACATTCCCCATTCCGCCGGCCGCCAAGCTCGGCGTGTACGAGGTGATGCTGCGCACCGGCGGCGGCAAGGACGCCAACGGCGAGGGCGAAAGCGATGGCGACGAAGGCTACGGCCGCAGCTTCTCCACCGGCATGTTCCGCGTCGAGGAGTTCCGCCTGCCCGTGCTCGAAGGCCGCATCGCGCCCACCGACAAGAAGCCGCTGGTGGCTGCCACCAGCGTGCCGACCGACGTGCAGATCAACTACGTGGCCGGCGGCGGCGCCGCCAACCTGCCGGTGCGCGTGTCGGCCATGGTGCGCGGCAAGAGCCTGAGCTTCTCCGACTATGACGCCTTCAGCTTCAACCCGCCGCGCGCAGCGCAGGGGGACGGCAGCGAGGCCACCACCGCAGTCAGCGCCGCGGCCGAGGCCGGCTCGGGCGAGGAAGACCTCAACAGCGTGAACGACACCCGCGTGATCGCCGACAAGCTGCCCCTCACGCTGAACAAGGACGGCGCCGGCAAGGTCACCATCGACAAGGTGCCGAAAGTGAAGGCCGCGCGCGAACTGCTGCTCGAAGCCACCTACGCCGACCCGAACGGCGAGGTGCAGACCATCCGCAGCACGCAGACGCTGTGGCCCGCCTCCGTCATCGCCGGCATCAAGACCGAAGGCTGGGTTTCGACCAGCCAGAAGCTGAAGTTCCAGGCGCTCGCGCTCGACCTCTCGGGCAAGCCCCAGGCCAACGTGACGCTCAACGTGCGTGCCGTGGCGCGCATCACCACCACCAGCCGCAAGCGCATGGTGGGCGGCTTCTACACCTACGACAACAAGACCGAGACGAAAGACATCGGCACCGTCTGCAGCGGCAAGAGCGACGCGCGCGGACTGCTGCTGTGCGAATCGGAGCTGAAGGAAGCCGGCGAGGTCGAACTCATCGCCAGTGCCACCGACAGCGAGGGCCGCGACGCCAAGGCCGTGAGCTCGGTCTACGTGACGAAGCAGGGCGAACTCTGGTTCGGCGGCGAGGACAACGACCGCATCGACGTGCTGCCCGAGAAGAAGAGCTACCAGCCAGGCGAAGTCGCCAAGTTCCAGGTGCGCAGCCCGTTCCGCTTCGCGACCGCGCTGGTCGCGGTGGAACGCGAAGGCATCATCGAGACGCACGTGGTGCAGCTCGACGGCAAGGACCCGACCGTCACCCTGCAGGTCAAGTCCGAGTGGGGGCCCAACGCCTACGTGAGCGTGCTCGCGCTGCGCGGCCGCCTGCGCGAGGTGCCGTGGTACAGCTTCTTCACCTGGGGCTTCAAGTCGCCGCGCGAGTGGTGGACGGCCTTCTGGTACGAAGGCAAGGAATACGTGGCGCCGACCGCCATGGTCGACCTGAGCAAGCCCGCCTACCGCCTCGGCATGGCCGAGATCCGCGTTGGCACGCGCGCCCACCAGCTCGACGTGACCGTCACGAGCGACAAGCCCAGCTACCCGATCCGCAGCAAGGCACAGGTCACCATCAGCGCCAAGCTGCCCGACGGCAAGCCGGCCGCCGGCGCCGAAGTGGCGCTGGCCGCGGTCGACCAGGCCTTGCTGGAACTGATGCCCAACGACAGCTGGAACCTGCTCAACGCGATGCTGCAGCGGCGAAGCTGGGGCGTGAGCACCTCCACCGCGCAGATGGAAATCGTCGGCCGGCGCCACTACGGGCGCAAGGCCGTGCCTGCGGGCGGCGGCGGCGGCAAGGGCCAGACGCGCGAACTGCTCGACACCCTGCTCGTGTGGAGCCCGAAGGTGGTGCTCGACGCCAACGGCCAGGCCGTGGTGACGGTGCCGCTGAACGATGCGCTCACCACCTTCAAGATCGTGGCCGTGGCCGATTCGGGCGCCAGCCTGTTCGGTACCGGCCAGGCCAGCATCCAGGCCACGCAAGACTTGCAGATCATCAGCGGCCTGCCGCCGCTGGTGCGCGAGGACGACCAGTTCCGCGCGCAGATCACCTTGCGCAACACCACGCAGAAGCCGATGAAGGTCGAGGCCACGCCGCGCGCCACCCTGCTCACGCTGGAGACGCAGACCGTGGACATCCCGGCCGGCGAGGCCCGCGAGGTGGCATGGAACGTGACCGCGCCCGCGCAGCTCGCGCAGACGCGCGCCGAAGCCATCCTGTGGGAGATCGAGGCCAAGGACACCATCGGCGGCGCGCGCGACGCGCTCAAGGTGCGCCAGCGCATCATCCCGTCGGTGCCGCTCACGGTGCAGCAGGCCACGCTGGTGCAGCTCGATGGCCCCTTCACGCTCGACGTGGCGCCGCCCGCCGATGCCCTGCCCGGCCGCGGCGGCCTGAAGATGTCGCTGCAACCCAAGCTGGCCGAAGGCCTGCCGGGCGTGCGCGACTGGTTCGCGAACTACCCCTTCATCTGCCTCGAACAGAAGACCAGCAAGTCGGTCGGCCTGCGCGACGCGAAGATGTGGCAGAGCGTGCTGGCCCAGCTGCCGACGTATCTGGACAGCGACGGCCTCGCCAACTACTTCCCGCCGCGCGACGGCGAGGCGAACCGCGGCAGCGACATCCTCACCTCGTACCTGCTTGCATCGACCAACGAGGCCGCGCAGCTCAACCCCGCCTTCGCGCTCGCCGACGACGTGCGCGCGCCGATGGAGTCGGGCCTGATCGCGTTCGTCGAAGGCCGCATCACGCGCGAGTTCTGGAGTCCGCGCAAGGACCTCGACGTGCGCAAGCTCGCCGCGCTCGAGGCGCTCTCGCGCTACGGCAAGGCCAAGGGAAGCATGGTCGGCAGCATCACCATCGCGCCGAACCAGTGGCCCACCAGCGCAGTGATCGACTGGCTCAACATCCTCAAGCGCGTGAACGACGTGCCGCAGCGCCAGCAGCGCCTGGACGAGGCCAACAACGTGCTGAAGGCGCGCCTGTCGTACCAGGGCACCAAGCTGATCTTCAGCACCGAGCAGGACGACTACTGGTGGTGGCTGATGACCAACGGCGACGTCAACACCGCCCGCCTGCTGCTCAGCGTGATGGACGACCCGGCCTGGAAGGACGACATCGGCAAGCTCGCCAACGGCTTCATCGGCCGCCAGCAGAACGGCGCCTGGCACACCACCACCGCCAACCTGTGGGGCGGACTGGCGCTGGAGAAATTCAGCAAGGTGTTCGAGAGCACCCCGGTGGCCGGCGTGACCGCCGCCACGCTCGGCGCGGTGAAGGCGCAGGTCGACTGGAACAAGGTCGAGCGCGTGAAGACCAGCGACGCGACCGGCGCGCCGAACCAGACCACCTTCTTCGGAGCGCCCGCCTCGCCGGGCAACCTGAAGAACAACACGATGTTCCTGCCGTGGGCTGCATCGCCGTCGGGCGCACCCGTGCGCGACACGCTGCTGGTCACGCAACAGGGCACCGGCAAGCCGTGGCTCACGCTGCAGTCGATTGCCGCCGTGCAGCTGAAGGCGCCGTTCGCGGCCGGCTATGCGCTCAAGAAGACCATCACCCCGGTCGAGCAGGCCGTGGCCGGCAGGTACACGCGCGGCGACGTGCTGCGCGTGAGCATCGAGGTCAACGCCAGCACCGACATGACCTGGGTCGTCATCAGCGACCCGATCCCCGGCGCCGCCACCATCCTCGGCAGCGGCCTGGGCCGCGATTCGCAGATCGCCACGCAGGGCGAGAAGAAGAGCGGCGCCGGCTGGCCCGCATTCGAGGAGCGCAGCTTCGAGGCCTTCCGCAGCTACTACGAGTACCTGCCCAAGGGCGTGGTGAAGATGGAATACACGGTGCGCCTGAACAACGTCGGCGACTTCGCGCTGCCGCCGAGCCGCGTCGAGGCGATGTACGCGCCCGAGATGTTCGGCGAGACGCCGAATGCGCGGGTGAAGGTGGAAGCGGCGAAGTAGCGGCGCCCGGCGCTTCTTCTCCAGCTTCTTTACCTCGTCGACCCGGCCGGATCCGCACCCCGCGGCGCATCCGGCTGTCTCGCCCCGGCCGCGGGCGAGCGCAGCGCGGGGGGTCGGCGAGCCGCGCAACCTGGCCAGGTTGTGCGGCCGCGGTCAGCATCGTTACTGAATACCGCGCCGGTTCGCCTCCCGCCATCCCGCATGGCGAAAGGCCATCGGCCGCCCATCGGGGTCTTTCGACGCCGTCACCCCACGCATTCCCTTGAGAAGCCCGGCCCCGCCTCGGCTGGCATGCCGGTGCGCCTTTTGATCGTCAACGGCGCGCAATCCGACGCCTTTGTAGGACTTTGGCCTGACTCGCGCTGTGGCTGAAATGTGAAGTTTGCACACTTTGTTTCGCCTCGACGCAGCCCAAATCCGGGTTTTGCCCTACCTTTATATTGCACTGCAGCATGCCACGTGAGGGCCGCGGGCAGTCTCTTCAATCCCCTGGATGCACGCCGACGTTCCGGCGTGCGCCGTCGCCACGAGAGGTTGGTATGCATGTCTCGAAAACCGGTTCGTTCCGTCCTTCCCGCGCCCTGAGGCGCAATGCCCGCGCCTCGGCCCGCCGGCCTTCCGGCTCGTCCGGCCGCCACCGACAGCGGGGCGCTTTCGTGCCCAAGCTCGCGGGCTACGGGCTGCTGGCGTTCGTGCTGTGGCTGATGGTCGAGACGCTGATCCAGCCGCTGCTGTCCTCGCAGGCCACCCGGGCCGTGTTGCAGGCGCCGGTAGGGCTGATCACGTCGCCGATCAACGGCGTGGTCACCCGGATGGTGGTCCACACGCGCGATGCGGTCGAAGCCGGCACCGTCGTGGCCACGGTACGCAATCCGACCGTCAACCAGGAAATACTGACCACCCTGAGATCGCAGCACCTCGCGCTGCAGAGCCAGCTTGCGCAGCTGGGCAACCAGTTCAAGGCCGACAGCCAGGAAATGAAGTTCGTCGGCCATGAGGCCAATGTCCATCGCGAGGCCTCGCTGGCCCAGGCCTGGGAGGCCTGGCAGATCGCCCAGCGCCAGCGCGACGTGGCGCAGAGCGTGGTGGAGGAGCAGGAGAACAAAGTCCGCACCAACCAGGCGCTGCTGGAACAGGGGGCGATCAGCGAGCAGGTGATGAACGCGTCCGAGGCCCAGCTGAACACGGCGCGTGCCAACGCCGCGGTGGCGGCACAGGCCTTCGCCGGGCAGGCCCAGACGGTGGCGAGCGCCGGACAGGGCGCCTTCGTGGGGACAGGCGGCAACAGCCTGTTCCAGACGCTGGAGAGCCGGCGCGGCGTGCTGCGCAACAGTGTCGACCGTGCCCGACAGGACGGCACCGCCATCGTCCAGCAACTCAAGCAGGTCGCGGCGCTCGAGGAAGAGGAGCGCCAGCGGGTGGAGAAACTGTCCTCCTACGAGATCAAGGCCACCCAGTCGGGGCAGGTCCACACCGTGCTGGCGCCCGAGGGCGCGTATGTGACGGCGGGGCAGTCGCTGGTGCGCGTCACCGATTGCAGCCGGCTGGGCGTGGTGGCGGTGTTTCCGGCCCGGCTGGCCAAGCGGCTGAGCATCGGTTCGGTGCTTGACGTGAAGGTCGGCCAGGCCGTCGCATCGGTGCCGGCGCGCGTGGAGCAATTGCTGCCGGTGGCATCGGACGCGCTGCAGAGCACCTACAGCGTGCCCTTCCCCTTCGCCGAGCAGGGCTCCATCTACGCCGTGGCGCGCATCGACAGCAACGAGCCGCCGAAGGCGCAGTCCGCCGGCGAGAGCAACCTGTGCGCGCCCGGCAAGGTGGTTTCGGCCAGCCTCAGGTCCTGAGTACAGGCAATGAACTGCCCTGCATCGAAAGACAAGCATGCGTTTTTTCCCCCGCGGCCTGGCTCTGGCGCATTGCACGGCCGCCCTGGCGGCGCTGGCCCCGCTGCCGGCGCTCGCCCAGCAACCCGGTGCCACGCAGCAGCGCCTCGCACAGCAAAGCTGTGAGGGTTTGCGCCGGGCGGTGGCCGAAGACCAGAAGGGCGCTGCGTCAGGTCCACTCTTCCTTGCCAGCTACAGGCTCGCCGCAGGCGGCCAGGGCACGCCACCGCTGGAACCCGCGCTGGCGGGCGCAGCCTTCACCTACGACAACGCACTGGCCGGCATCGCGCTGCTGGCATGCGGCGACGCGGGCTCGGCCAGGCGCATCGGCGACGCGATCGTCCGCGCGCTCGAGCGCGGCCCGAACGTGGCCGACGGGCGCGTGCGCAACGCCTATCGCGCCGGGCCGATGACCGAGGACAAGGCCGCGCTGCCGGGCTACTGGGATGCGGGCAAAAAGCAATGGATCGCCGACGCCTACCAGGTGAGCACCGCGACGGGCAACGTGGCATGGGCCGCGCTGCTGCTGTTGAACCTGAACCAGGCCGAACCGACGCCAGCCTATCTGGCGAGCACGCGCAAGCTGCTCGGCTGGATCGAGCAGCGCACGCGTGCCCGGAACGCACCCGACGGCTACAACGGCGGCTGGTACGGCTGGGACAACAAGCAGCGCCCCCAGACCTGGAAGTCGACCGAGCACAACATCGATGTCGCGGTGGTCGCCGCGTGGGCGGCGCGCGCCGGCGGGCAAGGCGAGGCCGAGACCCAGCAGGCGCGCACCGCGCTCGATTTCGTGACCCGCATGTGGAACCCGTCCGAGCAGCGCTTCAACATCGGCACCAAGGAAGACGGCGCCACCATCGCCACCGAAGGCTCCGGGCTCGACGCCCAGCTCTGGCCGCTGCTGGCGGCCACCGACCGTTCCTGCGGCTGGATGCGAGGGCTCGAATGGGTGGAGAAGAACCATCGCTTCGGCGAGGGCTACGGCTTCTCGCGCAGCCCCGACGGCATCTGGACCGAAGGCAGCGCGCAGGTCGCCGCCACGCTGGTGGCCCGCAAGGGCGCGGCGCCCGAAGCGCTGTGGCGCCTGCTGGCGTCGCAGCGCGCCGACAACGGCCTGTACTACGCCACCCCCGCTTCCCGCATCTCCACCGGGCTGGCCATCGGGCCCGACTCGGCGGGCGCCGACTTCTTCTACTACCACTGGCCGCACCTGGGCGCCACTGCGTGGATCGCATTGGCCGCCACCGGCTTCAACCCATTCACCGGCAAGACCGCCGCAACCGGAGCCAATCCATCATGTCCCACCTGATCGCCACGCCGGAGTTCCAGCTCAATGCCCTCGTGGCGGGGCTTGCGCTCCTCCTGATGACGTGGGGCCGCGTCGAGCGCATCGGCCACCGCGCGTTGTTCGGAGCACTCACCGCCCTGCTGCTGATGCGCTACGCCGTCTGGCGCGTGGTGGCGACCATGCCGCCCTCGGACCTCGGCTTCGAGACCCTGTTTGCCTGGGTCTTCCTGGTCTTCGAGCTGACGGCCATCGTCTACACGCTGATGTCCATCCACATGCTGCTGCGGCGGCGCGACAACCACGGGCTGGCCGATCGCGGCGAAGCCGCGCTGCGCGCGCGCGGCGAGCAGGTGCCGGCACTGGACGTGTTCATCTGCACGTACAACGAGGAGCTGGCCGTGCTCGAGAAAACCATCATCGCGGCCCAGGCCATCGACTACCCGCAGCTGAAGGTCTGGGTGCTGGACGACACCCGCCGCGACTGGCTGCGCGACTACTGCGAGCGCCGGGGCGTGCACTATGCGCGGCGGCCCGACAACAGCCATGCCAAGGCCGGCAACCTCAACAACGGCCTGCGCCTGTCGGCGGAGGTGACCAACGCGCCTTTCATCCTGGTGCTCGACGCGGACTTCGCGCCGCAGCGCCAGATCGCCTACCGCATGCTGGGCCTGTTCGACGACCCCAAGGTGGGCCTCGTGCAGACGCCGCAGTTCTATTACAACGCCGACCCCATCCAGCACAACCTGCGCGCCACCAACAGCTGGGTCGACGAGCAGCGCGTGTTCTTCGACGTGCTGCAGCCCGCGAAGGATGCCGTGGACTCGGCCTTCTGCGTGGGCACTTCGTTCATCGTGCGGCGCGACCTGATCACGGCCGCAGGCGGCTTCCCGGTCGGCAGCGTCTGCGAGGACATCCACACCACCTACCTGCTGCTGCGGCATGGCCACATCACGCGCTGGCTGGGCGAGCGGCTTTCGCACGGCCTGTCGGCCGAGAGCATCGTCGACTACATCAACCAGCGCAGCCGCTGGTGCCTCGGCACGGTGCAGCTCGCGCTGCTGCCTCAGGGGCCCTTGCGCGGCAAGGGCTACAGCCTGTCGGCGCGGCTGCATTTCCTGCACGGGCTCCTGCACTGGCTGGGCAAGCCGTTCATGGCGATGATCATGGTGGCGCCGGCGTTGTACTGGTATGCCGGTGTCTCGGTCTTCCACGCGACGCCGCAGGCCTTCGCGGCCTACGGGTTGCCGCCGCTCGTGATGTTCTGGGCCTACAGCTACTGGATCAGCCAGCGGCGCTGCCTGCCCGTGTTCAGCGAGGTGAGCCAGCTCGTGGCGGCGATGGCCGTCACCAGCACGCTGCTCGCCGCGATGCTGAAGCCCTTCGGCCATCCCTTCAAGGTCACCGCCAAGGGCCTGGACCGCTCGAAGACGGTGGTGCACTGGAAGCTGGTCGCCGTGTTCGGCGGGCTGCTCGTCGCACTGCAGGGCGGCGGTGCATCGGCCGTCATGAGCGGCGCTGCGCTCACGCCGGGCGACCAGCTCAATCTGGTGTGGACCGGTATCGCGCTCATTCTGTGCCTTGGCGCGCTCATCGCCTGCGTCGACCTGCCGCGGCCCGACCAGGAAGAGCGCTTCCCCTGGCGCGCCGCGACGCGGGTCCGCACGGCGACGGGCGAAGGCGACTCGCGCTTCGTCAATATCGCCGTGGACGGGGCACTGCTCGAAGGCGGCGCCCTGCTGAAACGCCTGCGCGTGGGGCAGGCCCTGGAGGTCTACGTCGATGCGGTGGGCTGGCTGCCCGCGCTCGTCGCCGGCCGCAGGCGCGCCAGCGCGGAACTGCGCTTCGCCGGCACCGAGACGCAGCGCGAGCAACTGGTGAGCCATGTCTTCAACGTGCTGCCGAGCCACGTCGCGGTGCAGGTGCGCCCGTGGGGGGCGGCTTCGGCGCTGCTCGCCAGCGCGGGGTTCCGTGCGCCTGGCGCCGGCTTCGTGCGCCTGTTCCTGCGGCTGTCGCTGCTCGTCCTGGCGGCCGGCCTCCTGCTGGTGGTAAGCGGCTGCAACCTCACGCCGCCGCTCAAGCAGCCCGACCTGGCGGTGCCTTCCAGCTGGCCCGCCGGCCAGGCGGTGCCGGCATCGGAACCCGCGGACTGGCGCAGCTTCGTTCGGGACGATGAACTGCGCGGCCTGATCGCCACCGCCCTGAACCAGAACCGCGACCTGCGCGTCTATGCGGCCCGTGCGCGCGAAGCCCGCGCGGCCTACGCGGGCAGCCGCGCCTCGCTGTTCCCGCAGATCGGGCTGTCGAGCCATGCGCAGCGCGCCCAGACCACGACGCAGGGTTCGCTCAGCCCGGTGGGGAACGTGCCGTCCGACGGGCGGATCTCGAACAGCTTCGACGTGCAGGCCGGCGTCACGTCGTACGAGCTCGACTTCTTCGGCCGCCAGCAGAGCACCGCCCAGCAAAGCGGCTCCCTGGCCGAGGCCGGCGACAAGGACTACGCCGCAGCCCGCATGAGCCTGGTGGGCGAAGTGACCAATGCGTATCTCACGCTGCGCGCCGACCGCGCCCAGCTCGCACTGGCCAACGCCAACGAGGCCTCGCTGTCTTCCAACGCCGACATGATCGGCCGCGCCAAGGCCGCGGGCGGTGCGGCGCAGCTGGACGTCTTCCGCGCGCAGTCGCTGCTGCAGAACGCCCGTGTGCGGCAGGAGGAATACCGCATGCGCGTTGCCCAGGACCTGCAGGGGCTCAACGTGCTGGTGGGCCAGCCTGTGTCGCCGGACACCGGCGCCGCGCGCCCCTGGCCCGAGCAGTCGACGGAATCCGTGGCGGCGGGCCTGCCGTCCAGCCTGCTGCAGCGCCGGCCCGACCTTCTCGCGGCCTATGCCCGCGTCGAGGCCGCGAACTCCGGCGTCGGCGCGGCCAAGGCGGCCATGCTGCCGACCATCTCGCTGACGGCCCTGGCGGGCGGCGTCAGCGGCGAGCTGTCGACGCTGCTGAGCAGCGGCAGCCGGAGCTGGGCCGGCGTGCTCGGCGTGTCGCTGCCGCTGTTCGACTGGGGACGCCGCTCGGCCAACATCACGGGCAGCGAAGAGCGGCTCGCGGCAGCGATGGCCTCGTACGAATCCGCCGCGCAAGTGGCCTTCCGCGAAACCGCCAATGCATTGATCGCTAGCGACCACCTGCGCCCGCAGCTGCAGGCGCAGCAGTCCCGCGTGCAGGCGCTGGAAAACGTGGCCCGCATCTCGCGCACGCGCTTTCGCAGCGGCCTGGAAGACTACTTCTCCAGCCAGGATGCGCAGCGCGAGCTCTACTCAGAGCAGCAGCAGCTGATCGAGCTGCAGCTGAAGGAAGCCGTGAACATGGTCAACCTCTACAAGGCCCTGGGTGGGGGGTGGAGCAGCACCTGAGGCGAACCGCCCCCTGCTGAAGACACGCACGCGCATGTAGCTTCGGCAGGCACACCGGCCTACACTCGCGCCTCGATCAGTGCAGGAGAAACGCATGGATACCCTGGAGATCGCCAACAAGCTCGTGGCGCTGTGCAAGGAAGGTAAATACGAGGAGGCCAAGGTGCTCTACGCACCCGAGGCCGTGAGCGTCGAGGCCGGTGCGCCGCCCGGCCAGGCGCGCGAGGCGGCCGGCCTCGCGGCCATCAAGGCCAAGGGCGATTGGTGGGTCGCCAACCATGAGGTGCATTCCGCGCAGGTCGCAGGCCCATGGCCGCATGGTGACCGCTTCATCGTCGGCTTCCGCTTCGACGTGACCATGAAGTCCAACGGCCACCGCTTCACGATGGAAGAAATGGCGCTCTACACCGTCAAGGACGGGAAGATCGTGCGGGAAGAGTTCTTCTACGACACCGGCGAATAAGCGCCGATGGCGCCGCGCCGGCAGCCTTCCGCACGCAGGCACGAGTAGGAAGCAAGTTCTCCTGTGAGCGCGATGCGGGCAGAATGCCCCGCAGGTGCCCTCATGAACACAAGATTTGTAGAAGCCTTCCTCTGGGCCGCCCGGCTCGGCAGCTTCCGCGCGGCGAGCGACCGGCTCCACATCACGCAGGCGGCGGTGTCCAACCGCGTCGCCTCCCTCGAAGAAGACATCGGCGCGCGCCTGTTCGAGCGCGACGCGCGCGAACTGCGGCTCACGCCCGTGGGCGTGCGGCTGATGGGCTACGGCGAGCGCCTGCTGGAGCTGCGGCGCGAGATCGTCTCGCTCGGCCGGCCGCGGGGAGACATCCTCGGGCTGGTGCGCATCGGCGCCATCGAGACCGTGGTCCACACCTGGCTGCTGGGCTTTCTCACCAACCTGCGCTCGACCTATCCGGGCATCGAGGTGCAGCTCACTTCCGAGACCACGCTGGCGCTGCATCGCGGCCTGCGCGAGGGCGCGCTCGACATCGCGCTGCAGACCGACCACATCGCCGGCGCGGGCATCGTGAGCACGCCCTGCCTGCCGATGCCCATGGGCTGGGTGGGCGCGCCCGGCGCCGAGCCGGTGCAGACGGTCGAGCAGCTGCTGCGCCAGCCCGTGCTCACGATGAGCCCCGGCTCGCAGCCGCACGAGGCGCTGAAGAACCTGTTCCGCGCGGCGGGCATTCCGCTGGGCAAGGTGCACTGCGTGAGCTCGATCTCGGCGCTGGCGCGGCTGGTGAAGGCGGGCTTCGGCAACGCGCTGGTGCCGCTGCCGCCCTGCTATGAATACGTGGCCATCGGCGACGTGAAGATCATCGAGTGCGACGCGCTCATCTCGCCGCAACGCATCGTGGTGAGCCACCTGGAAGCCGCCGACTCCGACGCCATCCGGCTCGTGGCCGAGCTGGCCTGCCGGGCCTCCGACCAGTTCACCACCTCGGCCATCGCACCAACCTGGAGCGCGACCACAGAGGATTAACCCTCGAAATGGCGCATTTCGGCCCCGAAAAGGGGCCAGTAATTCTTGTGGCTGTCGCCCAGAAAAACTCGTTTGTGACAGCCCGACCACGCGGCGGAAGATCGCGCCTTCATTTTTCCGAAGGCCCGCTCCTCTTTCGCCGTCATGAATACCCCTGATTCCCTTTCTTCCGCAACGGCAGCAACAGCAGCAGTGAACGGCCTGCTGTTCGTCGCCTCCGATGTCGAGCCCGCCGACGAGGCCGACTTCAACCGCTGGTACGACCAGGAGCATGTGGAAGAGCGCGTGCGCATTCCCGGCTTTCTCTCGGGCGCGCGCTACTTCTCGCTCGAAGGCGGCCGCAAGTACCAGGGGCTGTACCGCACCGACTCGCTGGCGGTGTTCGGCTCGCCGGGCTACCGCGCCGCGTTCGAAAAGCAGACGCCGTGGTCGGTCGCCAACCTCGACCGCATGCGCCAGCCGATGCGCCGCGTGTGCGCCGTGCGTGCCGTCACTGGCTTCGGCAGCGGCAGCCACGTGGCCGTGCTCCCCCTGGCGCCCGCAGCCGATGCCGAAGCCCAGGTGGCAGCCGCCGCGAGCACCGGCGCGCAGCTGAAGAAGGAGCAGGCAGGCTTCGTGCAGTCGTACCTGCTCGTGCCCGACGTTGCGCTCAGCACGCCGCTGCCGCGCGAATCCGTCGAGGGCCGGGTACTGCAGCCGCTGCTGGTGATCGAGACCAGCAGCGAAGGCGCGGCCCGCGCCGCACGCGCCACGGCCGCCGCCGCATTCGACGCCGATCCGGCCAGCGGCTGGCTGCTCGCGCTCGGCTGGAAGCTGACTGCGGCAGAGCTGGCCTGAAACAGCAGACCTCTGTCCCCCACACATCCCCCTCACCGAACAAAGGCATCCAATGACCGAACATGTTCTTCCCGCCGCGGCTTCCGTGGCACCCGGGCAGGCCGCGCCGGCCTCCGCGAAGATGGGCCGGCTGGCCATGGCCAGCTCCATCGGCACCACGCTGGAGTGGTACGACTTCACCGTCTACAACATCATGGCGGCGCTGGTCTTCAACGCGGTGTTCTTCCCCTCGTTCGACCCGCTCACCGGCACCATCCTCGCGTTCTCGACCTACGCGGTCGGCTACATCTCGCGCCCGCTGGGCGGCGTGGTGTTCGGCCACCTCGGCGACCGGCTGGGCCGGCGCTTCGTGCTGGTGGCCACGCTGGTCATCATGGGCGTGTCCACCGGCCTGATGGGCCTGCTGCCCACCTATGCGAGCTGGGGCATCTGGGCACCCGTCGCGCTGGTGGCGCTGCGCTTCGTGCAGGGCGTGGCGCTCGGCGGCGAATGGGCCGGCGCGGTGCTGCTGTCGATGGAGCACGGCAAGCCCGACGAGCGCGGCCGCAACGCCTCGTTCACGCAGGTGGGCCCCTCGTGCGGCACGCTGATCGGCACCGGCTTCATCGCCATCGTGTCGGCCTGGCTGAGCCCTGAGGACTTCCAGAGCTGGGGCTGGCGCATTCCCTTCATCTCCAGCGTCGCGCTGGTGCTGTTCGGTCTGTGGCTGCGCCGGGGCGTGGACGAAACGCCCGTCTTCCGCGAGATGGAAAAGAAGAAGGCCACCGCCAAGACGCCCATCAAGGAAGTGCTCACGCAGCACTGGCGCCGCCTGCTGGTGGCCGGCGGCTCGCGCATCGGCTCCGACGTGCTGTATGCGCTGGTGGTGGTGTTCACGCTGACCTACGTGACGACGGTGCTGCACCTGTCGCGCCCGCTGGCGCTCACCGCCACGATGATCGGCGCGGCCTGCAACGCGATCGCGGTGCCGTGGTTCGGCAGCCTGTCGGACCGCATCGGCCGCCGCCCGGTCTACATCGCCGGCGCGCTGCTGGGCATGATCTGGGCCTTCGTGTTCTTCGTGCTGATGAACAGCGCGCACCCGGTCGCGATCTGCGCGGCGGTGGTGGTGGGCCTTTTGATCCACGCGATGATGTACGGCCCGCAGGCCGCCTTCGTCACCGAGCAGTTCCCCGGCCGCGTGCGCTACGCGGGCGCCTCGCTGGCCTACACGCTGGCCGGCATCGTGGGCGGCGGCTTCGCGCCGCTGATCATCGCGAGCCTGTTCAAGTCCTGGGGCAGCACGGTGGCCGTGTCGTTCTACGTGGTGGCCGCGCTGTGCGTGACGCTGATCGCCCTGGTGGTCGCGCGCGAAACCGCCAAGCGCCCACTGGAGAGCTGAGCGATGACGACGACGAGCAACACGAATTCCCGCCTGCGCTTCGCCTGCGAGAGCATCGCCGACGACGGCACGCGCTCCACCGCCCTGTACCTCGTCGCGCCGCGCGCGCTGGTGGTGGCGGGCTGGACCGGGCGCGACATCGCCGCCATCGAGCACCACATCGAGGAGCTGGCCGCGCTCGGCGTGCCGCGCCCTTCGAGCGTGCCGCTGTACTACCGCGTGGCGGCCCAGCTGCTGACCCAATCGCCCGCCATCGAGGCGCTGGGCGACCAGAGCTCCGGCGAGGCCGAGCCGGTGCTCTTCTTCTTGCAGGGCGAGTGGTGGCTGAGCGTGGCCTCCGATCACACCGACCGGCAGGTCGAGAGCTACTCGGTGGCGGTGTCGAAGCAGATGTGCGCCAAGCCCGTGGCCGAGACCGCCTGGCGCTGGCGCGACGTGCAGGCGCACCAGGACACGCTGGAGCTGCGCTCGCGCATCCTGGAGGACGGCCGCTGGGTCGACTACCAGCGCGGCACGCTCGCATCGATCCGCCCGCTGACCGGCCTGCGCGATGGCATGCCCGGTGCCGATGCGGTTCCCGAGGGCCTCTTCATGACCTGCGGCACGCTGGGCGCGCTGCCCAACGCGAAGGGCGAAGGCATCCGGCCCGCGACGCAGATGGAGATCGAGCTGCACGACCCGAAGCTGCAGCGCCGCATCGTGCATCGCTATGCGGTGGAAGCACTGCCGGTGGTGGCATGACGATGAAGAACGGCAACACCATCACGGCGCTGCGCGAGCGCATCGCGCGCGGCGAGCTGTCGCACGAGGCGCTGATCGACGAAGTGCTCGAAGCGGCCGAGCAGCCTGCTGCACGGCATGTCTTCACGCGCCTTTACGCCGACGCAGCCCGCGCCGCCGCGCGCCATGCCGATGCGGCGCGCAAGGCCGGCATCGAGACCGCCCCGCTCGCCGGCCTGCCGGTGTCGGTGAAAGACCTGTACGACGTGGCCGGTGAAACCACCATGGCGGGCTCCGCCGTCTGTGCGGGCGAAGCGCCGGCGGCGCACGACGCGACCGCCGTGACGCGGCTGCGCGCACAGGGTGCGGCCATCGTCGGCAAGACCAACATGACGGAGTTCGCGTTCTCGGGCGTGGGCATCAACCCGCACTACGGCACGCCGCGCAACCCGGCCGATGCGCAGACGCCGCGCATTCCGGGCGGTTCGTCGTCCGGCGCGGCGGTGTCGGTGGCGCTCGGGCTCGCGGTGGCCGGGCTGGGCTCGGACACGGGCGGCTCGATCCGCATCCCCGCCGCACTGTGCGGCCTGGTCGGCTTCAAGAGCACGCAGTCGCGCGTGCCGCGCACGGGCGCCTTCGAACTCGCGCGCTCGCTCGACACGGTGTGCGCCATGGCACGCAGCGTGGAAGACTGCCTGATCGCCGATGCCGCCATTGCCGACGCGCCGCTCGCGGTGCGCCGCCGACCGCTGCAGGGCATGCGCCTGGCCGTTCCGCGCACGCTGATGTTCGACGACATCGAGCCCGCGGTGGCGCGCGCTTTCGACCGCGCGCTGCAGTCGCTCTCGGCGGCGGGTGCGCAGATCGTGGACATCACGCTGGCCGAACTCGCCGAGATCGCGACCGTCAACGCGCCCGGCGGCTTCTCGCCGGTGGAAGCCGCCGCCGTGCACCGCGAGCGCTTCGCCGCCAGGCGCGACGGCTTCGACGCGCGCGTGGCCGCCCGCATCGCGCTCGGCACCGAGGTGCGCGCCGCCGACTACATCGCCATGCAGGACCGCCGGCGCGACTGGATCGGCCGCGTGGGCCGCGCCATCGAAGGCTTCGACGCACTGGTGTGCCCGACCGTGCCCATCGTCGCGCCACCCATCGATGCGCTGGCGGAAGACGCGGCCTTCTTCAGGGCTAACGGCCTGCTGCTGCGCAACACCTTCGCGATCAACCTGCTCGACGGCTGCGCCTTCAGCCTGCCATGCCATGCGCCGGGCGAACTGCCGGTGGGGCTGATGCTGGCGTCGGTGCACGGCGACGATGCGCGGCTGGCGGCGGTGGCGCTGGCTGCCGAGCCCGTGCTGCGCCACATCGATGGCATCCACCACGACTCTCACGCCATGGCCCTCCTTCGCTAGACTGGATGGCGTCGTCGAATGGAGAGCACCCATGTGCCGCAGCATCAAGACCCTCTACAACTTCGAGCCGCCCGCCACCGAGCAGGAAATTCGCGCCGCCGCGCTGCAGTTCGTGCGCAAGCTCAGCGGCTTCAGCGTGCCGTCCAAGGCCAATGAGGAAGTCTTCGGGCGCGCGGTCGATGAAGTGGCCGCCACTGCGGCTCGGCTGATCGAATCGCTGGTCACCACGGCCGAGCCGCGCGACCGGGGCGTCGAGGCCGAACGCGCCAAGGCCCGCGCGGCCGTGCGATTCGGCAGCAGCCCCGCGTGATAAAAGACAAGCGATAGCCTCCATCCGAGCAACAACCACACAGGAACACAACCCATGCCCATCGAACTCTGGCTCGCCTTCGTCGCGGCCTCCGCCGTCATGCTGGTCATTCCGGGACCGACCATCCTCACTGTCATCAGCTATTCGATGTCGCACGGCCGCCGCGCCAACGTGCCGCTGGTCGCTGCCGTGGCGCTCGGCGACTCGACGGCGCTGGTGGTGTCGCTGCTGGGGCTGGGTGCGCTGCTGGCCACCTCGGCTTTCTGGTTCACGGTGGTCAAGTGGGTGGGCGGGCTGTACCTGCTGTACCTCGGCATCAAGCTGCTGCGCGCGGGCATCTCGTCCACCGAAATCGCCGCGCCGGCCGCGCCCGCCTCGCGGCTGCGCCTGTTCGCCAACACCTACCTGGTGACGGCGCTGAACCCGAAGGGCATCGTGTTCTTCGTGGCCTTCCTGCCGCAGTTCATCAGCCCGGCGGCCAATGTCACGTACCAGTTGTGGGTGCTGGCCGTCACTTTCGTCGCACTGGCCGCAACCAATGCCACGCTCTATGCGGTGTTCGCGGGCTCGGCGCGCCGGCTGCTGTCATCGCCGCGCGCGCAGCGGCGCTTCAACTTCGCGGGTGGTTCGCTGCTGAGCGCGGCCGGCATCTGGGCGCTGATGGCGCGCCGGCCGGGCTGAGCGGCCCGCGCGCGCTCATGAAAAAGGGCCGCAAAGCGCCATGCTTCGCGGCCTTTTCCTGTGGCAGTCAGTAGCGGTACGGATTGTTCGGGGCGCGGTCGTAGCGATTGGGCACGCCGTCGTTGTCGCGGTCCCTGTCGTAGCGGTTCGGCACGCCGTCGCGGTCGCGGTCGCCGTAGTAGTGGCCGCGCGGCGGCGGGCGGTCGTAAGGCGCGACCACGCAGCCGGCCAGGATGGCCGACGCGGCCAGCAGGATCGCCAATGTCTTCGTCATGTGAGTTCTCCTTGGAGTGTTTGTGGAACCGGGCTTCGCCTCCTGCGAGCCGGTACTGCATTGAAGGCCACGCCGGTACGCATCGGGTTTCTGCAGTGAGGCGCTTGCGTGAAGTTGGTTACCGGATGTGGAACATGGCGAGAACTTTGGGCTGAAGTTTTCATGCCCGCAAGGCGGCAAGCCGCCCGTCGCGGGGTAGGCGCCGTTCCCGTGGTGCATCGCAGAGAATGTCGGCGCCCACGCTTCCGGACACCGACCTTTTCGATGCAATCCGCGCCCCTCTTCGTCCCCATCCGCAAGGCCCTCGCCGCAGCCCTGCTGGCGGCGGCCTGCGTCCATCCAGCCTGGGCCCTCGTGAGCTTCGAAGAAGTGAAGCGCGACTTCCGCTCCTCCGACACCGAGGTGCTCGACCGCAACGGCGAGTTGCTGCAGCGCGTGCGCACCGATCCCACCGTGCGGCGCGGCCGGTGGACCGCGCTGGCCGACGTGTCGCCCGCGCTGCGCACGGCCATGGTGCTGAGCGAGGACAAGCGCTTCTACGAACACAGCGGCATCGACTGGCGCGCGGTCTCGGCCGCGGCCTGGGCCAACGTGTGGAACACGCGCACGCGCGGCGCCTCGACCATCACGATGCAGCTGTCGGGCCTGCTCGACGACGACCTGCGCCGCGCCTCTGGCGGACGCAGCTTCACGCAGAAGATCGGTCAGACAGTGGCGGCCGCGCAGCTGGAGCGCAACTGGCGCAAGGACCAGATCCTCGAGGCCTACCTCAACACCGTGCCGTTCCGCGGCGAGATCGTGGGCATCGATGCGCTCTCGCGCACGCTGTTCGGCAAGGCGCCGAGCGGGCTCGATGCGCGCGAGGCCGCCGTGGCATCGGCGCTGGTGCGCGCGCCGAATGCAAAGCCCGCCGTGGTGGCGCAGCGCGCCTGCGAGGTGCTGCGCGCGATGGAACCGCAGCAGAAGGTCGACTGCGAGGCGCTCGACATGTTCACGAGCGCAGCGGTGCAGCGCCGCGCCTTCGAGACGAACGAAGGGATCGCGCCGCATGCGGCTCGGCGCGTGCTGCGCGAGATTCGGGATGCGAATGCGGGGGCGGCCCCCACCCCGGCCCTCCCCCAGAGGGGGAGGGAGAAAGACAGCAAGGAAACCAGTGTGCGCACCACCCTGCGCGCGCCGCTGCAGCGCTTTGCGCTGGACACGCTGCAGCGCCACCTGCGCGAACTGCGCGAGCGCCACGTGGAAGACGGCGCGCTGGTGGTGCTCGACAACGCGACCGGCGAAGTGCTTGCCTGGGTCGGCTCCTCCGGCCCGCTGAGCCAGGCGGCCGAGGTCGACGGCGTCACCGCGCTGCGGCAGCCCGGCTCCACGCTCAAACCGCTGCTCTACGGCCAGGCGATTGCCGAGCGGCGCATCACCGCGGCCTCGCTGATCGAGGACTCGTCGGCGCAGATCAGCACCGCCAGCGGCCTCTACATTCCGCAGAACTACGACCGCCGCTTCAAGGGCCCGGTGTCGGCACGCACCGCCCTGGCCGCCTCGCTCAACGTGCCGGCCGTGCGCACGCTGGTGATGGTGTCGCCCGAAGCCTTCGCGCGCGAGCTGCGCGCCGTCGGCCTGCCGCTGCGCGAGAGCGGCGACTACTACGGCTACAGCCTCGCGCTCGGCAGCGCCGAGGTGTCGCTGCTGTCGCTCACCAACGCCTACCGCATGCTGGCCAACGGCGGGCGCTACGGCACGACGACGCTGACCGTGCGGCCACCCGTCCCGGCCGAAAGATCGAAGCCGCCGATGCTCGACCCGCGCGCCGCCTTCATCGTCGGCGACATCCTCTCCGACCCCAACGCGCGCACCCGCACCTTCGGACTCGACAGCATCCTTTCCACCCGCTTCTGGACCGCCGTGAAGACCGGCACCAGCAAGGACATGCGCGACAACTGGGCCGTGGGCTGGTCGCAGCGCTACACGGTAGGCGTGTGGGTCGGCAACGCCAGCGGCGAGTCGATGTGGGACGTGAGCGGCACCAGCGGCGCCGCACCGGTGTGGGCCGAGGTGATGCGCTTCCTGCACGCGCGCGAGCCGAGCCGCGCGCCCGCGCCGCCGCCCGGCCTCGTCGAAGCGCGCGTGAGCTTCGGCAACGGCGCCGACGGCAACCCGCTCGAAGCGGCACGCAGCGAGTGGTTCCTGCAGGGCACCGAGCAGCCGCTGTTCGCGCTCGATACCGGCATGGCGGCCGGCGCCGCCTCGGCGCGCATCACCGCGCCGGCCGACGGCACCATCATCGCGCTCGATCCCGACATCCCGCCGCAGCGCCAGCGCGTGCGCTTCGACTCCGAAGGCCGCGGCGTGCAGTGGCGCATCGACGGCAAGCCCTTCGAGCGCGGCAACAGCGTGCAGTGGTTTCCCTGGCCGGGGCGCCACGTGATCGAACTGGTGGACGCCGGCGGCAAGGTGGTGGACCAGCGCCGGCTCGAAGTGCGCGGCGCCGGCGTGGTGACGAAAAGCGCGCGCCGGTAAAGGCCGTGGACGGCGCGCTTCGGGGCGCGAAGAGAGGGCCGGCGCTTGGTAAAGATGCCGTCCGGGCCAACCACCACATGGACAGTCCGGGCTTTGTTTGGCGGCAAAATTCGTCCAATCATTGAATGACCCAGGTCCTCCCGATGCTTGCCCAAGCCCCCCGAACCTCCCTGGCGGACACCGCCGCCGACAGCATCCGCGCCGAGATCTCCGCCGGCCGCTGGGCCGTCGGCTCCCGCATTCCCATCGAGCCTCAGCTCGCGCAATTGCTGGGCGTGAGCCGCGGCACGGTGCGCGAGGCGGTCAAGACGCTGGTGTCGCGCGGGCTGCTCGAAGTGCGGCAAGGCTCGGGCACCTATGTTCGCTCGGGCTTCGACCCTTCGTCCAGCCTGCAGAAGCTGCGCCTGGCCAGCCTGCGCGACCAGTTCGAAGTGCGCCGCGCGCTCGAGGTGGAAGCCGCCCGGCTCGCCGCAGTGCGCCACACCTCGCGCGACCTGCGCCGCCTCCACACCCTGCTCGACAAGCGCGGCGTGCCCGACGCCAGCGACAACGGTGCGGGCTTCATCGAGCGCGACCTCGCCTTTCACCTCGCCATCGTCGACGTATCGGGCAACCTCGCGCTGGCCGAAACCTGCCGCTTCATCACGGGCTACATCAAGGAAACGATCGCGAGTTCGATGGGCGGCACCAACCTGCCCGAGCCCGACGACGCCGCACACCGCGCGATCGTCGAAGGCATTGCCAGCCGCGACCCCGACGTGGCCGCCGCGGCGGTGCGCGCCTTCATGGCGCCGATGATCAACGCGCTGGCACTGGGCACACGATGAGCTCGCTCACGCTCGCCTCAGGCCACACCACGGCCGACGACCTGCTGATCGACGCCGAAGCCGACAGCCTGCCTGCGCCGCGCCCCACGCCCGCGCCCACCCTCGCGCGCCGCGTCCTGCTCGCCGCCAGCGTGGTGCTGATCGCCTTCAACCTGCGCCCGGTGTTCGCCAGCCTCTCGGTGGTGCTGCCGGAGATCATCAAGGCCACCGGGCTCTCGGCCACGGCCGCGAGCCTGCTGACCACGCTGCCGATCGTCTGCCTGGGCGTGTTCGCGCCGCTCGCGCCCGGCCTGGGCCGCCGCTTCGGCACCGAGCGCACGCTGCTGGCATGCATGGTGCTGATCCTGGTCGGCACGGTGCTGCGCGGCACCGGCAGCATCCCGCTGCTGTTCCTGGCCTCGGCCATCGCGGGCAGCGGCATTGCGGTGTCGAACGTGCTGCTGTCGGGCCTCGTGAAGCGCGACTTTGCGTCGCAGGCGGCGCTGATGATGGGCCTCTACACCATGGCCGTGTGCGGCGGCGCGGCCAGCGCCGCGGGCCTCACGGTGCCCATCGAGCACGCGCTGGGCGGCGGCTGGACCATGGCGCTCGCGATGTGGGCGCTGCCGGCCGCGCTGGTCACGCTGATCTGGGCGCCGCAGGCGTTGCCGCTGAAGCCGGTGGCGAGCGAATCGGGCTTCACGGTGCGCGGGCTGTGGCGCGACAGGCTGGCCTGGCAGGTCACTTTCTTCATGGGCCTGCAGTCCGCGCTCGCCTACATCGTGATGGGCTGGCTCGCGCCGATATTGCGCGAGCGCGGGCTCGGCAGCGAGACGGCCGGCTACGTGGTGTCGCTGTCGGTCATGACGCAGGTGGTGACCTGCCTCGTGGTGCCCGCGCTGGCGGTGAAGCTGCGCAACCAGCGCGGCCTTGCGGTCGCGCTGGCGCTGCTCACGGTGGGCGCGATGCTGGCGATGCTGTTCGCGCCGCTGGGAGGCGTGTTCGGCGTGTGGGCCTGGGCCGTGCTGCTGGGCATTGCGCAGGGCGGCACCTTCGCGCTGGCGCTCACGATGATCGTGCTGCGCTCGCCCGATTCGCACGTGGCCGCGCATCTCTCGGGCATGGCGCAGGGCGTGGGCTACATGGTGGCTGCCTTCGGGCCGCTGGTGGCCGGGCTGCTGCACGGCTGGACGGGGAGCTTTCGCGCCTCGTCGTGGCTGTTCATCGGGCTGGGCGTGGCGCTGGTCATCACGGGGCTGGGGGCCGGCCGCACGATGCACGTGGGCACGACGACCGTGCCTCGGCACTGAGTGGCGGTTTCTCGCCCCTGTTTGTGATTACTGCGGACCGCCGCAGAAACCGGCGCGCTCGGTGGTCTTCGCCGTGAAGCGGATGCGCGTGGTGGTCGCCGCGCTCCGCGGCTCGTTCTGCGGCCACTCGGTCTGCACCCAGGTGTATTGCCAGTCGTAGGGCGCGCCCGGCTTCGCAGCCTCGCCGTAGGCGATGCGCAGGCTGCCGTTGCCCTCGTCGTGGCAGTGCTTCGAGGTCTTGTATTCCTTCTCGCTGAAGCAGGCGCGGATCATCTTGAAACACGAGAACGGAATGTCCTCGTGCACCGCCTTGCCGCCTTCCAGCGGCACGAAGTCCGCGGTGTCGAACGAGGCGCCGCCGCCGGAGTACATCTCCGACACGGTCTGCAGCACAGCCACGGCCCACTTGCCTTCGGCCAGCGGATAGAGCGCCGGCGCGAGCGACAGGCGCGCCTCGGGCTGCTCGGCGCCGCTGTCTTTCTTCAGGGACTGCGCGTAGCCCGCGAAATCGTGGAGGCGGTCGAGCTGCCAGCCCGCCGCGTCGGTGCTGCGTTTGACGCGCGCCATGGCCAGCGGCTCGGCCGAGAGCACCACGTAGTCGCCGGGCGCGGCGCCGCGCGGACGGTAAAGGCCCAGTTGCTGCACGTTGCAGGGCTGCGGCAGCAAGGCGCACAGGCGCGTACGCCATTTCGCATCGAGCGAATCGGGCTTCTTCACCGCATCGAACACCTGCGCCGACGGCGCGGCAAGCACGGGAGCAGCGAACGACAGCAGGGCGAGCAGGAATGGCAGTTTTCTCATGGAGCCGGATGGTAGCCACCGGCAGGGCTCCTGGTTGATAAAGTCGCACGCGACCATGAATCCTTCTTCTTCCGCCCTCCTCCGGATCGACGCGCTGCGCTTCGCCTACCCCGACCAGCCCGCGCTGGTGTCCGACTGGAACGCATCCGTCGGCACCGGCGTCACGCTGCTCTACGGCGACACCGGCACTGGCAAGTCGGCGCTCCTGCAGGTGATCGCCGGCACGCTGCCCGCTTCCGGGCGGCTGACGGTTGCAGGCACGAGCCTCGACGCCGCGCCCGAGGCGTACCGCCGCCAGGTGTTCTTCGTCGACCCCGTGACCGACCGCTTCGACCAACTCAGCGCGCGCGAATGCACGGCTTCGCTCGTCGAGGGCGACGCGGGCTTCGACGAGGCGAAGTGGCAGGCCATCGCCGACGGCTTCTCGCTGGCCCCGCATCTGGACAAGAAGATGTTCATGCTCTCGACCGGCTCGAAGCGCAAGGTGTGGATGGCTGCCGGGCTGGCATCGGGCCGGCCACTCGTCCTGCTCGACGAGCCGACGGCCGGGCTCGATGCACCGTCGACGCGATGCCTGTGGGCCACGCTCTCGGGCTTCTCGGCGCAGGCCAGGCAAGCGGTCATCGTGGCCAGCGCGGCGCGCATCGACACCGTGCCGCTAGCGGCCACCATCGAACTGCCGCTGGCCTGACGCCTGCCTTCAGGCGGCTGTGTCGAAGTCGGTGCTGCGGCTCACGGCTTCCCAGGCTTCCATCTCCTTGAGGAGCGCCTGCGCATGGGCCCGCACCGCGTCGACCGAGTCGCCGCCCAGTTGCAGCCTCAGTGGCGTGTGCTCGGCCTGCAGCGCCTTGGCGATGGCCACCGCGGCCTTGCGCGGATCGCCGGCCTGCGTGTTGTGCATGCTGTGCGCGAACTCGCGCGTGGCGCCCACCACCGGCTGGTAGGCCTCGATCACCGGCATGTGGCGCATGCCGCTGCCCGCGAGCTGCGTGCGGAACTGGCCCGGCTCGACGATCAGCACCTTGATGCCGAAGGGCGCGACCTCCTGCGCCAGCGCTTCCGAGGCGCCTTCCAGCGCGAACTTGGAGGCCGAATACGCGCTGAAGCCCGCGAACGACAGCTGCCCGCCGAGGCTCGATATGTTCACGATGGCGCCCGACTTCTGCGCACGCAGCACCGGCAGCGCGGCACGCGTGACGGCCATGGCACCGAAGAAGTTGGTGTTCATCAGCGCGCGCAGATCGGCATCGGAGGTTTCCTCGAGCGCGCCGACCACGCCGTAGCCCGCGTTGTTGACCAGCACGTCAATGCGACCGAAGCGCGCCACCGCAGCCTCGACGGCGGCTTCGGCGGCGCCGGCCACGTCCACGTCGAGCGGCGCGGCCAGCACACGTTCGGGCGCCAGCGCCATGAGGTCGGCGAGGCGGCCGGCATCGCGGGCGGTGGCGACCACGTTGTGGCCCTGCGCCAGGGCGTGCTCGGCGAAGGCGTGGCCGAAGCCGGAGGCGGCGCCGGTGATGAACCAGGTCTGGCGGGTTTGCGAAGAGAGGCTGACGGGGGTGGACATGATGCTGGCTCCTTGAGGGTGGAAGGGTTGCCTTGAAGGCATGGCGTGACTGTCCCAGCATTGCCACTCATCGACTAGATAGGCCAAATCGAATGCACTATGCAATACGATGCATGAATGGACCGCAACCTGCTCCCGCATCTCGCCATCGTGCTGGCGGTGCACCGGCGCGGCGGCTTTGCCGCCGCCGCGGCCGAACTCGGCATGAGCGCCTCGGCCGTGAGCCACGCGGTGCGGGCCGTTGAAGACCACCTGGGCCAGCCGATCTTCGCGCGCACCACCCGCAGCGTGCGGCTCACTGAGGCGGGCGCCGGCTTCATCGGCATGCTGGCACCCGCGATAGGCGAGATCGGCGATGCGGTGGACCGTTTCGGTGAAGCGCTCGGGCGCGTGGGCGGCGTGCTGCGCATCAACGCGCCCCACGTGGCCCTGCCGCTGGCAATGACGCCGCTGGTGGCTGAAATGGCGCTGCGCCATCCCGGGCTGGTGATCGAGATCACCAGCGACGACGGGCTGGCCGACATCGTGGCCAGCGGCCACGACGCGGGCGTCCGGCTGGGCCACACCGTGGCGCAGGACATGGTGGCGGTGCGGCTGACGCCGCCCTTCGAGGCCATCATGGTGGCCACGCCGCGCTACCTGGCCACCGCCGGCGAGCCGCACAGCATCGAGTCGCTGCAGCAGCACAACTGCATCGGCTTTCGCTTCGTGACCTCGGGCGGCGTGTACGCCTGGGACCTGCGCGACAAGGAAGGTGCCCACGTCTCGGTCGAGGTGCCGGGCACGGTGCGCGTCACCGACGCGCTCTATGCCCGCGACCTGGCGCTGGCCGACGTGGGCATCGCCTACATCTTCGAGCCGCTGGTGCGTGCCGATCTGCGCGAGGGCCGCCTGCGCCAGCTGCTGCCGCGCTCGGCCTTCGGGGAGCCGGGCCTGTTCCTGTACTTTCCGCGCCGCGCGGCGCAGGCGCCCAAGCTGCGCGCCTTCGTCGACCTGGCGCGGGAAATGCTGGAGAAGAGCGCCGAAAACGGCGCCCAGGCGCCCTCGCCCACAGGCTAAGACGCCTGCCGAGGTGGGACATACGGCCTGCCGGGCCGGAACCGGCTCCCGGTGGGGCGACAATCGGGGATTCCGGCGAAAACACCATAAACCTCGTCCTTGCCGGAAGTTCCAGCCAACCCGACAACCCAGGATCTACGGAAGCAAGCGCATGAGCTCGAAGCAACCCACCATCGTCTACACCCTCACCGACGAGGCGCCCCTGCTGGCGACCTACGCGTTTCTGCCCATCATCCGCGCCTTCACCAACCCGGCCGGCATCAACGTCGAAACCAGCGACATCTCCGTGGCGGCCCGCATCCTGGGTGAGTTCCCCGAATTCCTCAGCGACGACCAGAAGGTGCCCGACAACCTGGCCGAACTGGGCAAGCTCACGCTCAAGCCCGAGGCCAACATCATCAAGCTGCCCAACATCAGCGCCTCGGTGGCCCAGCTCAAGGCCGCCATCAAGGAACTGCAGGGCAAGGGCTACAAGATCCCCGACTACCCCGAGAACCCGACCACAAACGAGGACAAGGACATCCGCGCGCGCTACAACAAGTGCACCGGCAGCGCCGTGAACCCCGTGCTGCGTGAAGGCAACTCCGACCGCCGCGCACCCAAGGCCGTGAAGGAATACGCGCGCAAGAACCCGCACAGCATGGCCGACTGGAGCCAGGCCTCGCGCTCGCACGTGTCGCACATGCACGGCGGCGACTTTTATCACGGCGAGAAGTCCATGACCCTGGACCGCGCGCGCAACGTCAAGATGGAACTGCTCACCAAGAGCGGCAAGGCCATCGTGCTCAAGCCCAAGGTCGCCCTGCTGGATCGCGAGGTCATCGACTCCATGTTCATGAGCAAGAAGGCGCTGCTGGCCTTCTATGAAAAGGAAATCGAGGACGCACGCAAGACCGGCGTGATGTTCTCGCTGCACGTCAAGGCCACCATGATGAAGGTCTCGCACCCCATCGTGTTCGGCCACTGCGTGAAGATCTTCTACAAGGAAGCCTTCGAGAAACACGGCAAGCTGTTCGACGAGCTGGGCATCAACGTCAACAACGGCATGGTCGATCTGTACAACAAGATCGCCACGCTGCCGCAGAGCACGCAGGACGAGATCAAGCGCGACCTGCACGCCTGCCACGAGAACCGGCCCGAGCTGGCCATGGTCGACTCGGCCAAGGGCATCACCAACTTCCACTCGCCCAACGACGTGATCGTGGACGCCTCCATGCCCGCTATGATCCGCAACGGCGGCAAGATGTGGGGCGCCGATGGCCGCCTGAAGGACGTCAAGGCCGTGATGCCCGAATCGACCTTCGCCCGCATCTACCAGGAGATCATCAACTTCTGCAAGTGGCATGGCGCCTTCGACCCCAAGACCATGGGCACCGTGCCCAACGTGGGCCTGATGGCACAGAAGGCCGAGGAATACGGCTCGCACGACAAGACCTTCGAGATTCCGGAAGACGGCGTCGCCAACATCACCGACCTGGACACCGGCGAAGTGCTGATGAGCGAAGACGTGGAGCAAGGCGACATCTGGCGCATGTGCCAGGTCAAGGACGCCGCGATCCGCGACTGGGTGAAGCTGGCCGTCAACCGTGCGCGCAACTCCGGCATGCCGGTGGTGTTCTGGCTCGACGCCTACCGCCCGCACGAGGCGCAGCTGATCACCAAGGTCAAGATGTACCTGCACGAGCACAACACCACGGGCCTGGACATCCAGATCATGAGCCAGGTGCGCGCCATGCGCTACACGCTGGAGCGCGTGGTCCGCGGCCTGGACACCATCAGCGCCACCGGCAACATCCTGCGCGACTACCTGACCGACCTGTTCCCCATCATGGAACTGGGCACCTCGGCCAAGATGCTGTCGATCGTGCCCCTGATGGCCGGCGGCGGCATGTACGAGACCGGCGCGGGCGGCTCGGCCCCCAAGCACGTGCAGCAGCTGGTGGAAGAAAACCACCTGCGCTGGGACTCGCTGGGTGAATTCCTCGCGCTGGCTGTGAGCCTGGAAGACCTGGGCCTGAAGACCGGCAACAAGAAAGCCGCCATCCTGGCCAAGACGCTGGACACCGCCACCGGCAAGCTGCTCGACAACAACAAGAACCCGTCGCCCAAGACCGGCCAGCTCGACAACCGCGGCAGCCAGTTCTACCTGGCCATGTACTGGGCTCAGGAACTGGCCGCACAGACGGAAGACAAGGAACTGCAGGCCCAGTTCGTGAAGCTGGCCGGCACGCTCGCCAGCAACGAGCAGAAGATCGTCGACGAGCTCGCCGCCGTGCAGGGCAAGCCGGTGGACATCGGCGGCTACTACCTGGCGGACCCCGCCAAGTTCGAAGCCGTGATGCGCCCGAGCCCCACGCTCAACGCGGCGCTGGCGTCGGCCCAGCGCTGATGGGCATCGAGCGGGTGGCAGCCATGAAGCCTTGGTTCACGGTGCTCCCCGCCGCGCTCGCCTTGCTGGCTGGCGCGGCCCACGGGGCCGAAGACTGCGAGGCCCTGCGCACCGGCATCGAGTCGAAGATCGCTGCGGCCGGCGTGGCGCGCTTCACCGTCACCGTCGTCGATGCCAACGCATCGGCGAACGGGCAGGTGGTGGGCAGCTGCGAGCTCGGCACCAAGAAGATCGTCTACCTAAAGGACGCCGGGCCCGCGTCCGGCGCAGGCTCGGCCCCGGCACCTACGAAGGGCGAGCCGATGCTCACCGAGTGCAAGGACGGCACCGTGTCCGTCGGCGGCGACTGCAAGAAGTAGCAGCAGCCAACGGGGTGACGGCAACGGCGCTCAGCCCTTGCCCACCACCCGCGCGATCCACGCGAGCAGCACCGCCTCGACCTCATCGCGATTGACTTCATTCAGCGCCTCGTGGCGCGCGCCGCCGAACACGTGGCACGACACATCGCGCAGCCCCGCCTCGCGGTAGCGCTGCACCAGCGGGTAGAACCATTCGGCCTTGTTGCTGACCGGGTCCTGGTCGCCCACGAACAGATAGAGCGGCAGCTCGGGGCGGATGCGCCTGCGCATCGCGCCCGGCGCCAGCTCGGCCAGCTTCGCGAACATCGACCCCAGGCCCTCGGCCGAGACCGTGAATCCGCACAGCGGATCGGCGATGTAGGCATCGACCTGCGCCGGATCGCGGCTGAGCCAGTCGAAGGGCGTGCGCACGTCGGGCAGCGCGGCGTTCATGTCTTCCAGCTTGAAGCCGGACTGCAACGCCGCGCCCAGCAGGTCGAGCGCCGAAGTGCCCGAAAGCACGGCGCCCGCCAGCAGTGCGCTGTGCTCGAGGAGGTAGTACTGCGTGGCGAACGAGCCCATGCTGTGGCCCACGAGGATCAGCGGCAGGCCCGGATGCACGCCGCGCACGTGGCGGCTCAGCAGCGCCATGTCGTCCACCAGCCCGGCGAAACCGCGCGGGCCGAACTCGCCCAGCTCGCCGCGCGCCGAGGCACCCTTGCCGTGGCCGCGATGCTCGTTCGCATACACCACGTAGCCGGCCTGCACCAGCGCGTTCGCCAGATGCCGGTAGCGCAGCGAATGTTCGCCCATGCCGTGCGCCAGTTGGATGACCGCGCGCTGCGTCGCGCCCTGCCAGCGATGGGCCTCCACCGTGACGCCGTCGTTGGCGGTCAATTCGAAGTGCGTCTCGGTGGTCGGCATGCAGTGCTCCGGTGAAAGGGGAACGCCATCCTAGGGGTTGGCGGCCGGAGCTTTGGTCAGGAGTTTCCAGCGTTTGTCGCACGGAGGACAGCCAACACCTCGCCCATCTTCTTCAACGCCGCTTCCGGTGTCGGCTCGATGTGGATCGAGCAGGCCAGCATCAGGTTCAGCGGCTGGCCGAAGTCTTCGACGGCAATGCCGGAGCGGCTCTCGCGCAGCACGCCGTTCGCATCGGCTTCGCACGACAGTGCCGTCCGCGCACGGTCCGCATAGCTGCCGTCGGGCACGCCGTAGGCCACTACCGGAATCCCGAGCGCGACCGCCGCGCCCACCTCGAACACCGTGCCGGAATCGGGCTCCAGCCCCCTGAAGCTGGCGAGGTTGGCGACGACGCCGTCGGCGCTGCGAAGGCGCTGCATGTTGGCCTTGTAGATCTGCATTTCCGGAGCGTCGGGCGCGGGCTCCTCGTTGCCGTCGGCCGGCAGCAGCGCGCAGAGGCCGAGCGCGTCGCAGGCCGCAGCGAGCCGAACGAAATGGTCTCTCGCGTCAGGACGAAAGACGTCCGGTCCCGCGAGGTAGATCTGCGGGCGCCTCGAGGGATCGGGGTTGTTTTCCATCGGCCGAGCATCCTCGCTTTTTGGATTCGGCTCAAGATGCACCAGCATGATGCGTGAAGATTTTCCGATCGGTGTATCGGCGCCAGCGCACATGCCGCGGTGAGCTACAGTCGCCGGCCCATGCATCGCACCTCTTCACCCGGCCACGCGCAACGACTCATCGAACTGGTGCGCGGCGCGCCCTATCTCATGGCCGCCTTGGCGGCGGTGCGCGAGTTGGACCTCGGCGCCTGGTGCATCGGTGCGGGGGCAGTGCGCAGCCTCGTCTGGGATTCGCTTCATGGATTCAGCAAGCCCTCGGCCCTGGAAGACATCGACGTCGTGTACTTCGATGCCGACGAGCCGCCGCAGCTCGGTGAGGCCGCCCTGCAGAAACAGCTGTCGATGCGGATGCCGGAGCATCGCTGGGAAGTGACCAACCAGGCGCACGTGCATCACTGGTTTCGGGAAAGCCTTGGACAGGTCGTGGCTCCGCTGACCTCGCTGGAGGAAGGCATTTCGACATGGCCGGAGTTCGCGACCTGCGTCGGGGTGTCCCTGGCTGACGACGACTCGATCCGCGTGCTGGCGCCGCACGGCCTGGAAGATCTGTTCGGGCTGCGCGTTCGGCACAACCCCGCGCGCGCGGATGCCGCGACGTACCGGCAGCGCGTGGAGCAGAAGCAATTCGCGCGACGCTGGCCCAAGGTCGAGATCCTCGCCGCGCAGCCCTGAAGCACCGCCCGCTCTGCGCGACAGCCGGCGGATTGAGCAAGAAGCCACAGTGGCTACATCGCGAAAGCCAAAGCACTACGCCGCGCCATAGGAAGCGCCCGCCGCCCTTGCGTTTTGCAGGATCAGGCAAAAACCGAGTTCGATTCGGATACCGCCTCGGGGCCCTCGGACGCGAAACTTCTCTCCATGCCCGGCGCACCCTCTTCTGTGTGCGCCCCACGGCAACCGACCAGCACGAGGAGTTTCATCATGAGCGCAATCCAGGAAAAAGTCGTCCTCATCACCGGCGCGAGCAGCGGCATCGGCGAAGCAACCGCACGGCTGCTCGCGCGGCGCGGCGCCAAGGTGGTGCTGGGCGCGCGCCGTACCGACCGGCTCGCGGCACTCGCGGCCGAGATCGAGGCCACGGGCGGCACCGCGAGCTTCCAGCGGCTCGACGTGACGCACCGGCCCGACATGGAAGCCTTTGCCGAGTTCGCCCTGGAGACGCACGAGCAGATCGACGTGCTCGTCAACGCGGCGGGCGTGATGCCGATGTCGCCGCTGTGGAACCGCAAGATCGAGGAGTGGGAACTCATGATCGACGTGAACCTGCGCGGCGTGCTGCTCGGCATCGCGGCCGTGCTGCCGGCGATGCAGGAGCAGGGCTGGGGCCACATCGTGAACGTGGCGCCGGTGGCGATGCAGGGCGTGTCGCCGAGTTCGGCCGTGTACCACGGCACGCAGTACGCGGTGAACGCGATCTCCGAAGGCCTGCGGCAGGAGCATGCCGGCCGCCTGCACGTGACGGTGGTGAGCCCCGACGTGAACGGCCCCGGCGACCCGCTGGCAGAGCGCATCGCCGCCACCTATGCCCGGGAGCGCATGCGCACCAACCGGCGCATCGCGGTGCCCGTGGATGCGGTGGCGCGATCGATCGCCGGGGCCATCGAGGGCTACGGCATCACGGCCCGCACGATGCGGCCGGCGGGTGCGCAGAGGCCGCACCCGGCGGTGTACGTTCAGTAGGTCTTGTACGGCAGGAACTTGCCCGACAGCACCACGTTGACGCGATCGCCCTTGGGATCGGCCTGGCGCTGGATGTCCATGCTGAAGTCGATGGCGCTCATGATGCCGTCGCCGAATTCTTCATGGATGAGTTCCTTGATGGTGGTGCCGTACACGCTCACGACCTCGTACCAGCGGTAGATGAGCGGATCGGTGGGCACCGGCGTGGGCAGCGAGCCCTTGTAGGGGACCACCTTCAGCCACTTCTGCTCCTCGACGGTGAGGCCGAAGATCTTGCCGATGATCTTCGCCTGCCTGTCGTCGAGCGTCATCTGGCCGAGGCAGGCGGCGGTGGTCCACTCCTTCGAAAGGCCGACCTTCTTTGCCACGTCGGCCCACTGGATGCCCTTGCTCACTTTCACGGTGATGATCTTTTCCGTGACGTCGTTGCGGTTCATGCGGTCTCCTGTTGAAAGGGCTCGGGCAAGCAACAGGCGTGCCGGAACTTGCTCCCTCCCCCTCTGGGGGAGGGTGGGGGCAAGCGGCCTCAGAGAAAGCATGGTGCCTGTTCGAAGGCCTGCCCCCATCCCAACCTTCCCCCAGAGGGGGAAGGAGCAAGACCCCGGTCAACGTGCCCAGTGGAACTTGCGGTCCGACTCGGCAATGGGTTGGTCGTTGATGCTCGCAAAGCGCTTCTGCATCAGCCCGTTCTCCGCGAACTCCCAGTTCTCGTTGCCATGGCTGCGATACCACTGGCCCGCGTCGTCGTGCCATTCGTACTCGAAGCGCACCGCGATGCGGTTGTCCATGAAGGCCCACAGCTGTTTCTTCAGCCGGTAGTCGAGCTCGCGCACCCACTTGCGCGAAAGAAAATCCACGACCTGCTCGCGGCCGTTGACGAACTCGGCGCGGTTGCGCCACTCGGTGTCGGGTGTGTAGGCCAGGCTCACGCGCACGGGGTCGCGCGAATTCCAGGCGTCTTCGGCGGCCTGCACCTTCCGGGTGGCGGATTCGAGGGTGAAGGGCGGTAGCGGCGGGCGGGATTCCATGGAGATCTTTCAGTGCTGTGATGAAGGGGATGCGCCGCAATGTGCCACATGTAGACAGACCTGTCTACATGCCTACAATCGCGCCATGGACATCTCCGCACTGCCCGCGCGCGAGCGCATCCTGCTCACAGCGCACGACCTTTTCTACGCAGACGGCATCCGCGCCACCGGCATCGATCGCGTCATTGCCGCATCGGGCGTCACCAAGGTCACCTTCTACCGGCACTTCCCGTCGAAGGACGGCCTGGTGCGCGCCTTTCTCGACCACCGGCACGGCCTGTGGATGGCGTGGTTCGTCGATGCACTCGGCCGCCGCGGGGCGCAGCGGCGCATCGGCGACAGTCAGGCGCTGGAAATACTGGTCGACGTCATGGCCGAGTGGTTCGCCGACCCGGTGTTCCGCGGCTGCGCGTTCATCAACTCGGTGGTGGAGGTGGGCACGAGCGTGGCGGGCGCCAGCGACATCGCGCGCGGGCACAAGCGCGAGATGGTCGAGGTGATCGCCGGCCTGCTGCCGGAAGCGCTTGGAGGGCCGCGGCGCATGGCCATCGCGCAGGCGGCCGCGCTGGGTGTCGACGGCGCCATCGTCAAGGCGCAGATGGGCGATGCGGCGGTGGCGCGCGAAGCGGTCGGCGACCTGCGCCGGCTGCTTCAGGCGCTGGGCGATTCGATCACTTCACGACCATCGCCGTGAACGGCCACACATAGGCCTGCAGCGTCACGTAGAGGCCCACGAGGCAGGCCAGCGCGATGGAGTGGAAGAACACGTAGCGCAGGATCTCACCCTCGTGGTTGAACCAGCGCGTGGCGGTGGAGGCCACCACGATCGACTGCGCATCGATCATCTTGCCCATCACGCCGCCCGAACTGTTGGCCGCGCCCATGAGGTTGGGGCTCAGGCCCAGCTGGTCGGCTGCCACTTTCTGCATGCCGCCGAAGAGCACGTTCGATGCGGTGTCCGACCCCGTGAGCGCCACGCCCAGCCAGCCCATCAGCGTGCCGAAGAAGGGATAGAACATGCCGGTGTTGGCAAAGGCCAGCCCCAGCGTGGTGTCGAGGCCCGAGTAGCGCGTGAGCGTGCCCAGCGCGAGCATCAGCACGATGGTGAGCAGCGAGAACTTCACCAGCCACAGCGTGCGGCCGTAGGCGGCCACGAGCTGAATGGGGTTGTACTTCATGATCAGCCCGCCCACGATGGCCGAGACAAGGATACCCGTGCCCGTGGCCGAGAGCAGCAGCAGCTGGTACACCGCGCCTTCCTTCGTAGGCTTGGGCACCACGGGCGCCACCTTCTCGATCATGTTGTGCAGACCGTCGATGGGGAAGCTCGGCGCGAAGATGGCGTTGAGCCAGGTCTTCACCACCGGCAGGCCCCAGATGAACACGAACACGGTGAGGATGAGCCACGGCGTCCAGGCGCGGATCACCGCCGCGCTCGAATGCTTCGTGGGCGCGACGGCCGGACCGGCTTCGCCGCTGTCGGCCTCGTGCCCCTTGAGCGATACCGAGGTCCAGATATTCTTCGGCTTCCACACGCGCAGGAACAGCACCAGGCACACCATCGACACGATGGCCGCGATGATGTCCACCAGCTCCGGCCCGATGTAGTTCGACACCAGGAACTGCGGAACCGCGAAGGACACGCCCGTCACCAGGATGGCGGGCCACACCTCCATCATTCCCTTGCGCCCCGCGAAGGCCCAGATGAGCCAGAACGGCACCAGCAGCGAGAAGAACGGCAGCTGCCGCCCGATCATCGCGGTAACCGCCATCAGGTCGTAGCCATGCACCTTGGCCAGCGTGATGACCGGCGTGCCCAATGCGCCGAAGGCCACCGGCGCGGTGTTGGCGATGAGCGAGAGCCCGGAGGCCGCGAGCGGCGAGAAGCCCAGCCCGATGAGGATGGCGGCCGTGACGGCCACCGGCGTGCCGAAGCCCGCCGCGCCCTCGAAGAAGGCGCCGAAGGCAAAGGCGATGAGCAGCAGCTGCAGGCGCCGGTCTTCGGTGATGCCGGCGATGGAGTCCTGCAGTATCTGGAAGCTGCCGTTCTGCTGCGTGAGCTGCTGCAGGAAGATGATGTTCAGCACGATCCAGCCGATGGGCAGCAGGCCGGAGAGCCCACCCAGAAAGGCCGCCTTGCCCGCCATGTCGGCCGGCATGCCGAATGCGAACACCGCGATGACCACCGCGCTCAGCAGGCCCAGCCCCGCCGCGTAGTGCGCCTTGACGTGCAGGAGCCCGAGGCACACCAGCATCACCACCACCGGTATCGCGGCCAGTGCCGTCGATACGATCATGTTGCCGAACGGGTTGTAAACCTGTTGCCAGACCATGCGCCTGTCTCCTTGTTGTTGGAATCTTCTTGAGCCGGCAACGCGAGGCAAAGCGAGTCCGCCAGGAGTGACCGAGAGCGTTCGCTACCATCCTAACCCCCTCCCTTCGCCGACAAAAGATGGTTTCTCCGCGTCTCCCCTCGACCCAGGGCCTGCAGGCCTTCGAGGCTGTCGCGCGCCTTCGCAGCGTAAACCTTGCCGCCGACGAACTCAGCGTGACGCCCAGCGCGGTGAGTCATCGAATCCGCCAGCTCGAACTGCTGCTGGGCCTCAAGTTCTTCGTGGGCGGCGACTTCGGCCTCAGCGCCGACGGCATGGCCTACCTGGCGCGCGTGCGCGAGGCCATCGCGGCGCTGCAGCAGGTGCCCGGCCACGAGCCCGAATCGCAGGTGCGGCGGCTGCGCGTGGCGGTCACGCCGACCTTCTCGCGCCAGATGCTGCTGCCGCGGCTCGCACGGTTTCGCGATGCGTATCCGAACATCGAGCTGATGCTTCAGGTGACCACGCCGGTGCGCAACACCACGGTCGAGGAGGCCGACATCGAGCTGCGCTTCGGCACCGGGCCCTTTCACGATCGCGAGTTCGTCCAATTGCTGGCCGACGAGGTCTCGCCGGTGTGCAGCCCCGCCTACCTGAAGCGCCACGGTCCCTTCGACGGCTTCGCCACCGATGCCGAGGTGTCGCGCGCGCAGCTGTTGCGCACGCCGCTGGAGTCATGGCGCACGTGGTTCAAGGCCTGTGGCGTGGGCCTGCCCGAGCCGGCCACGGGCCACCAGTTCAACGACCTGGGGCTGGCGCTCGACGCAGCGGCCGAAGACTTCGGCGTGGTGCTGATGCACCTGCGGCTGGGCAGCGCATGGCTGGACAGCGGGCGGCTCGTGCGGCTGTCGCCGCGTAGCGTGCCCTCGCCCAACGCCTACTTCCTGTGCTGGCGGCCCGGCGCGATGGAGCGCCGGGAATGCGCGACCTTCGTCGAATGGCTGCGCGAGGCACTGCGCCACTGAACTGAATTATTTTCAGTTGCGGGGCCGGCTTTTTTCAGATGGGACGCCAGGGCCCCTGCCCATAATGGCCGATTCACTTTCGTCCCCCCACAAGAACCGCTCAGGAGACAGCCCTTGTCCGACCTTTCCAAGATCACCAGCATCGAAGACCTGCGGGTGATCGCCAAGCGGCGCGTGCCGAAGATGTTCTACGACTACGCCGACTCCGGCGCATGGACCGAGGGAACCTACCGCGCCAACGAGAGCGACTTCCAGAAGATCAAGCTGCGCCAGCGCGTGGCCGTGAACATGGAAGGCCGCTCCACCCGCACCACCATGGTCGGCCAGGAAACCGCCATGCCCGTGGCCATCGCGCCCACCGGCCTCACCGGCATGCAGCATGCCGACGGCGAGATCCTCGGCGCCCGCGCAGCCAAGGCCTTCGGCATTCCGTTCACGCTGTCGACCATGAGCATCTGCTCGCTGGAAGACATCGCCGCGAACACCGACCGGCATCCGTTCTGGTTCCAGCTCTACGTGATGAAGGACCGCGACTTCATCGAGCGCCTGATCGAGCGCGCCAAGGCGGCCAACGTGACGGCCCTGCAGCTCACGCTCGACCTGCAGATCCTCGGCCAGCGCCACAAGGACATCAAGAACGGCCTGACCGCGCCGCCCAAGCCCACCATCAAGAACCTGATCGACCTCGCGACCAAGCCGCGCTGGTGCATGGGCATGCTGGGCACGAAGCGCCGCACCTTCGGCAACATCGCGGGCCATGCCAAGGGCGTGAAGGACCTGTCGTCGCTGTCGTCGTGGACCGCCGAGCAGTTCGACCCGGCGCTGAGCTGGGCGGACGTCGAGTGGATCAAGAAGCTCTGGGGCGGCAAGCTGATCCTCAAGGGCATCATGGACGTGGAAGACGCGCGCCTCGCGGCGAGCAGCGGCGCCGATGCGCTCATCGTGTCGAACCACGGCGGCCGCCAGCTCGATGGCGCGCCTTCGTCTATCGCCGCGCTGCCGGCCATCGTGGAGGCCGTGGGCAGCGAGATCGAGGTGTGGATGGATGGCGGCATCCGCAGCGGACAGGACGTGCTCAAGGCCCGCGCGCTGGGCGCGCGCGGCACCATGATCGGCCGCAGCTTCCTGTATGGGCTGGGCGCCTACGGCCAGGAAGGCGTGACGCGCGCGCTGCAGATCATCCACAAGGAACTCGACATCACGATGGCCTTCTGTGGCCGCACGAACATCGACGAGGTCGATTCGAGCATCCTGCTGCCGGGTACGTTCTGAGCCCCGGCAATGGTTTACACCCACCGCCCCTGAAGCTTTTCCTTAGAGATCTGCTACTTTTCTGCTAACTCTTTAGGTTTACTCGACTGATCGCAAAGGCGGTCGTGTCGAACCAGGCAGCAAGCCATTGCCAGCTGCCCCTTGAATGATCGGTGCGATTTGGGCCGGAGCCATCCGGAGTTCTTTTCCGATATCCACTGTTTGTTCTTGGGGCTTGTATGAATATCTCGAAATTTGGTGGCGGCATCGCCATGGTCCTCGCAGCGCTTGCCGTGCCGCTCCAGTGTGCGCATGCCACGACGGCCACGACGACCTTCAAGGTGACGGCCACGGTGCTCAGCTCCTGCGCCATGGCCACGCCCGACACGCTTGCGTTCGGCAGCTTCACCCCGGGCACGGCCCTCACCGGCACGACTTCGTTCACCGTGCAGTGCACCTACGGCACCACCTACTCGCTGGGCATGAGTGCGGGCAGCAGCGGCTCGGTCACTAGCCGGGCCATGACAAGCGCAACCGCGGCATCCGGGTACAACAGCCTGTCGTACGGTCTCTACAAGGATTCTTCGTACGCGACCAACTGGAGCAACAGCACGACCGGAACGGACTACACCGGCACCGGCTCTGCCGTGACCTACACGGTCTACGGCAAGATCCCGGCCGCCCAGTACGCAGTGGCACCGGCAACCGACTACACCGACACCATCACCCTGACCCTCACCTACTGAGCGTCGCCGGTCCATGTCTCAGCTTGGCCAGAGGCTCATGGCGGGAAGGGCCACGCGCCGTCTCCCGCCGTGCGCGGCATTCATCCTCGGCTTGGTGGCGATGGCCGGCCTGGCCGCTTCTTTCGACGTCGGGGCAGCCAGCATCCAGATAGCTCCCGTGCGGGTCGTGCTGCAGCCCCAGCGGCCGGTTGCTTCGCTGGTCGTGACCAACGACGGCGCCGACGAAATCGCGATGCAGGCCGAGGTCATGAGCTGGTCGCAGAAGGATCGCCAGGATGTCCATGCGCCGACGCGCGAAGTGCTGGTCAATCCGGCCATCTTCCGCATTCCGGCCGGGGGCCGCCAGATCGTGCGCCTCGGCCTGCAGGCGCCCGCTCTGGCCGAGGAGCGCAGCTACCGCATCTTCTTGCGGCAACTGCCGCGCGACAGGGCGCCCTCCGACGGCAATGGGACAGGCTCCGAACTGCGCACGCTGCTGCAACTGGTCCTTCCGATCTTCGTGCCTCCCTCGTCCCCGGCGGGAGCGCCTTCGGTCGCGTGGCACCTGCGTGCGCCGGACGCCGGCGCGCAGCCGGCCGCATCCGCGCCGGCGCTGACGATCGACAACCTCGGGCGCGAGCATCTGCAGGTCACGCAGGTCACCGTGCGCCATGCGGACGGCCGCGAGTTGCTGCGCCAGCGGATGTCGGTCTACGCCTTGCCACAGCAGAGCGCGGCGCTGCCGGTTGCACTGCCTCCGCTGCCCCCGGGCACCAGGCTCCAGTTCGAGGCTCAGGCGGACTCCGAGGCGCCGCTTCCTCCCGTCTTCCTGCAAGTGCCCGGTGCGACAGCCGCGACTCCGTAGCCTGCTCGCTTTCGCTTGCTGGCTGCCGGCGGCGCAGATGGCGCAGGCCCAGGCCGGCACGGACGAGCGGGCGCTCACCCCGCTGATTATCGACGTCGAAGTCAATGGCGCGGCGGAAGGCCCTGCCCGCTCGGCGCTGCGGCACGACGGCAAGCTCCTGTTCAGCCGCGCCGACCTGCAGGCCTGGCGCGTCGTCGTTCCCGCACAGGCGGTCGCCACTGTCGAAGGAACCGACTACTACGACCCCGCCGCCTTGCCCGACGGCAGCGTGACGCTGGAAGAAAGCACGCAGACCGCGCAGGTGCGTCTGCCGGTGACGGCATTCGTGCCCCGCACGCTCGACAGCAAGGCCGCGAGCCGGCCGCCGTTGACGCCCGCCGTGAATGCCGCCTTCCTCAACTACAGCGTCGCGCTGCAGCATGACAGCAACGGCACCGCCGCATCGGGCCTGCTCGACAGCACGGTGTCCGGCCATTGGGGGCTGCTCGCGAACAGCATGCTCGTCGGCCAGTCGGCCTATCAGAATGCGACCGGCGCTTCTTCGCTCAGCCGCATGGTGCGGCTCGAAAGCTACTACCGCCACGACGATTCGGACCGCCTGACGCGGCTGACGATCGGCGACGGCATCACGCAGAACGCCGCATGGTCCACGCCGTCGCGCTTCGGCGGCGTGCAGTTCGGCACCCAGTTCGGCCTGAGCCCCGGCTACATCGGCTATCCGGTGCCGTCGCTCACAGGCGGATCGGCCGTCGCATCGACGCTCGAGGCCTACGTCAACAACACACTGCACTATCAGGGGCAGGTCGATTCCGGTCCGTTCTCCCTGGGCAACGTGCCGGTGCTCACCGGCGCCGGCGAAATGAGCTTCGCGGTGTCCGACGCGCTCGGCGTGCGGCGCACCGTCAAGACGCCTTACTACGTGAGCACCAATCTGCTGCGCTCAGGCTTGTCGGACTACTCGGTCAACCTCGGGTGGACCCGGCTCAACTACGGTCTTCAGAGCAATGACTACGGCAGCCTGTTCGCCTCCGGCAACTGGCGCCGCGGACTCAGCGAGACAGCCACCATGGAACTGCATGGCGAGACCGGCGCGCGCATTCAAGTGGCTGGCACCGGCCTGAGCTGGGTGTGGGCACCGCTGGGAGAGTTCGGGCTGCACGGCGCAGCCAGCCGCACGCAAGACGCGGGCAGCGGCAGGCTCGGGCGTGTTTCGTTCGCGCACATCGCACCCGACTGGAGCTTCTCGGCGAGCCGGCAATCCGCCAGCGCAGGTTTCATGCAGGTTGCCTGGCTGGACAGCCAGACGCATACCACCGGGCAAACGCAGCTGTTCGTTGGGCGATCCCTTGGCCGCAGCCTTGGCAGCCTGGGCCTGGCCTACACAGCGCTGCGCTACAGCGGTGGCGACGAGGCCAAGGTGCTGTCGCTCAATCATTCGATCCAGTTCGGCAGCGTCTATCTGAACACCTATGTGGCGCGCACCGACTCGAGCGCCACGGCAAATCGCAAGCATGTCGCGTCGGCAGGCTTCACGCTGACCCTTCCGCTGGGCGACCGGCAAACCGCATCGGCCTCCGCCAACCGGCAAAACGACAAGACCACCACCACGATCGACGTCAACCAGGCGGCGCCGAGCGACCAGGGCTGGGGCTGGCGCGTCATTGCCGCACACGGCGAAACCGAACGCGCCCAGGCCGAAGCCACCTGGCGGGCTCCCTATGCGAGCCTTACCGCGCAGGCCGTGAACCTCGACAACGAAACCAGCGCCAGGCTGCTTGCCGAGGGCTCACTGGGCTACACGTCGGGGATGTTCTTCGCGGCGCAGTCGTCCAGCGACGGATTTGCGCTGGTGACCGTGCCCGGTGCGCCGGGCATCAAGGTCTACAGGGAGAACAATCCGGCGACGACGACCGACAGCGAGGGCCGCGCTCTCGTGACCGGGCTGCGTGCCTATGAGCTGAACAAGATCAGCGTGGACAACGGCGACCTGCCGATTTCGGCGCAGGTGCACTCCGACGTGCTGCAGGTCGTGCCTTCGTACAAGGGCGTTGCGGCGGCCACCTTCGACATCGCGCGCGACCCGATTGCCACCATGCAGATTCTGCTGCCCGACGCCTCGCCGCTGCCGGCGGGCATCGACGTCACCGGCGAGGACCGCCCCTTCGCATTGATCACCGGCTACGGCGGCACGCTCCAGCTCGAGCGCCCCCGCGCGGGCGAACGCTTCGAGGCGAGATGGCGCAATGGCCATTGCAGTTTCACGGTCGGCCCCATTCCGACCACCGGCGCCTTGCCACAGATCGGGCCCTACACATGCGAAACAAAAATGCCTGCGCCCTCGGCACGCTGAGCGCGATGCCCCGGCCATTCCGCTGGTGGCCGGCATGCGCTGCCGGACTGATCGGCGCCCTGTGCGCCGCATCGGCACATGCGACGTGCTCGGGATCGGGACTGGGAACGCTGAACTGCTCCGCCACCGTCAGCGCGACGGCCCTGAGCTTCGGCAACTACAGCGCGGGCACAACGAGCGCCACGACCACGACCGGCACCGTCACGGTGATGGCTACGTTTTCAGGGCGCATCCTCGGAACCGATACCTTGAGCTATACGGTCAGCCTGAGTGGCGGGAACTCGGGAACGACCACAAGCCGCTACATGAGCTACGGCAGCTATGTCCTCAACTACAACCTCTACACCAGTTCGACGTACGGGACGGTCTGGGCGACCGACACGGTGTCGGGCAGCGCCTCTGCCTCGGTGGGGTTCAACGGGAACGCGAGCGCCAGCACCACGCATACCGTTTACGGCCGCATACCTGTGGGCCAATACACGGCAGCGCCAGGAAGCTATACCGACACCATCACGGTGACCGTGACTTACTGAGCCCCGAAAGAAGGGCTCTGCAGCTAGTTGGATTCCAGTCGCTGCGCCACTTCCTGCCGCCCCATCCCGCGCACGGCAGCCAGGCTCTCCAGCTGCGCAGCCCTCGGGCGGGCCTTGCCTTGTTCCCAGTGGTAGATGGTCTGGCCGGACACCCCCACCAGCTGTCCATAAGACGCGGCGGAAATACCCAGCTTCGTGCGATGTGCAGCCAACCGACCAGCGCTGAACCGGCGCTTCGGCCCACCGTCTCCCTCTTCATCGGGCTCGCTTGCACGTGCACTGCGGGCGGAGCCCTTGGCAACGTTGCGCAGTTCCTTTTCCAGCGCAACCACCTGCCGACGCAGCGCGGCAATGGCGGACCGGTGTTGGACGGATGCCTTCTTGAGGGATTCGATTTCCGCGCGGACTTCCTTGCGGGCGACGCGGGAGATTTCGGATTTAAGGATGGACGCGATATTTGGCATGGCGGCATTGTGCCGACCAAATGTAAGCGGCGGGAAAGATTATTAATTTCCCCGGAATCGAAATTTGAATCTTTTGATTACAGCGAGAAGATCCTGGCCATCTCCGTCCACTTCTCTCCTTCGGGTGTCCAGGGCGTGGGTGCCTGAAACTTCCACATCAGTTCTTCCCATTCCCGAATCTTTGGATTGTTCTGCGTTGCAAGCGCCATGGCCCGGGCGTCGTAGTGCGCATCGTCCGTTTCCATCGACATCACCATTCTCGTGCCGAGCCGGTAGATCTCCATGCCCGTTACGCCGTGCGCATGCAGATGCGCTCGCACCTCTGGCCAGATGTCGCGGTGATAAGCCTCGTATTCGGCGATCAATGCGGGATCGTCTTTCAAATCGAGAGCCAGGAAATGGCGCATGGGTCGTTCCAGTCAAATCAGGAAATAGATCAGGTCAGTGCCCGGTCCAGGTGCGTATACCCACCGTCCACGAACACCCACTGCCCGGTGGTGTGCGAGGCCCGCTCCGACAGCAGGAACACGACGTTGTCTGCAATCTCCTGCGGCGTCGTCATGCGGCGGCCGAGCGGAATCTTGTCGGTGATCTCGGCGAGCTTTCGGTCGGGTTCGTCGAATGCGGAAATCCACCGTTGATACAGCGGCGTCATCACCTCGGCCGGAATCACCGCGTTCACGCGAACCCCGTCTTCCAGCAGCGACGCAGCCCACTCGCGCGTGAGCGACAACTGCGCGCCCTTGGCCGCCGTGTAGCCGCTCGTGTTGCCCTGCCCCGTCACGGCCGTCTTCGACGAGATGTTGACGATCGCGCCTCGGCTCGCCTTCAGGTGCGGCAGGCAATAGTGCGCCATCACGTAGCAGTGAACGAGGTTGCGTTCGAGTGAACCGACGAAGGCTTCGCGCCCCGCCTCCAGCCCCACGCTGTCGTTCACGCCCGCGTTGTTGACCAGGCCGTCGATGCGACCGAACTCCGCGGCGGTGTCGGCAATGGCCTTGGCACAGGCGGCCTCTTCCATCAGCTCGAACTGGAAGAAGCGCGCGCGCGGCTGCAAGGCTCGCAGCGCCTCCTCGAACGGTGCGTCGAGCGGATTCTTCCCGCAGATCACCGGCACCGCGCCCTCCTGCGCCAGCGTCATCGAAATGGCCGCACCGATGCCGCTGCCGCCGCCGGTGACGATCACCACCTTGTCTTTCAGTTTCAGGTCCATGTTACGCGGTGCCTTTCTCTATCCGCGGAAACGGTATTGCTCGAGCGACTGCGGCTTCATCGTGATCGAGAAGCCCGCGCCCTTCGGCGGCATGTACGCCGCGTTGCGGATCTCGCAGGGCTCGACGAAGTGCTCGTGCAGATGGTCCACATACTCGACCACGCGGCCTTCGCGCGTGCCCGAGATGCAGAGGTAGTCGATCATCGACAGGTGCTGCACGTACTCGCACAGCCCCACGCCGCCGGCGTGCGGACACACCGGCAGCTTGTACTTCGCGGCCATCAGCATCACCGCGAGGATCTCGTTCACGCCGCCGAGCCGGCACGCGTCGATCTGCACCACGTCGATGCCGCCGCGCATGATGAACTGCTTGAACATGATGCGGTTCTGGCACATCTCGCCCGTGGCCACCTTCACCGGCGCGACGCCCTCGCGGATCTTGCGATGGCCCTCCACGTCGTCGGGGCTGGTGGGCTCCTCGATGAACCACGGCTTGGCAAACGCCAGCTGCCGCACCCAGTCGATGGCCTGGCCGACCTCCCAGACCTGGTTGGCGTCGATCATCAGGTGCCGCTCGGGCCCGAGCACCTCGCGCGCCACGCGCAGGCGACGGATGTCGTCCTGCAGGTCGCGCCCCACCTTGAGCTTGATGTGGTTGAAGCCCGCATCGACCGCCTCCTGCGCGAGGTGCCGCAGCTTCTCGTCGGAGTAGCCGAGCCAGCCGGCCGAGGTGGTGTAGCAGGGGTAGCCCTCGGCCTTCAGCGTGGCGATGCGTTCGGCCTTGCCGACGGCGGCCTCGCGCAGCAGCGCCAGCGCTTCATCGGGCCCGATGCAGTCGGTGATGTAGCGAAAATCGATGCAGCGCACCAGTTCCTCGGGACTCATGTCGGCCACCAACTGCCACACGGGCTTGCCCTCGGACTTGGCCCACAGGTCCCACATCGCATTGACCACGGCACCGGTGGCCAGGTGGATCGCGCCCTTGTCGGGACCGATCCATCGCAGCTGGCTGTCGGAAGTGATGTGGCGCCAGAAGCGCCCCATGTCCTCGGCCACCCACGCCAGGTCGAGCCCCACGACCAGATGGCGCATCGCCTCGATGGCCGCGCAGCAGATCTCGTTGCCTCGGCCGATGGTGAATGTGAGGCCGTGGCCTTCGAGCCCCGGCTGGTCGGTTTCAAGCACGACGTACGCCGCGGAGTAGTCCGGGTCGGGGTTCATCGCATCGGAGCCGTCCAGATGCTGCGAGGTCGGAAAGCGCACGTCGAGCACGCGCATGGAGCGAACAATGGTCATGGGGTCTTCGCGGGCACGCGATCAGTCGTACAGCACGGAGGCGATCTTGGGGTCGGCGATGTTGGTCTTGTCGTACCAGTAGAAGCCCGTGTCGACCACCTTCGGCAGCTTCTCGCCCTTGATGGCCTTCACCGCCATCTCGACTGTCTTGTAGCCCATGCCCACGGGGTTCTGCGTGATGGCACCGGCCATGCTGCCGTCCATGATCGCGTTCTTCTGCTGCTTGCCCGAGTCGTAGCCGATGATCACGACCTTGCCGTTGCGCTTCATCTCCTTCACGCCATTGACCACGCCGATGGCGGAGCCTTCGTTGGCGCCGAAGATGCCCTTGAGGTTGGGCGAGGCTTGCAGGATCGACTTGGTGATCTCGGTCGACTTCAACTGGTCGCCGCCGCCGTACTGCACGCTCACGATCTTGATGTTCGGGTAGGTCGACTTGATGCGGTTGACGAAGCCGTCGCGCCGGTCGACACCGGTGCGGCTGGTCTGGTCGTGCACCACCAGCGCCACCTCGCCCGACTTTCCGATCATTTCGGCCATCTTGTCGGCGGCGAGCGCGGCGGCGGCCTTGTTGTCGGTGGTGGTGGTGGTCACGGGAATGTCGCTGTCCACGCCCGAGTCGAACGCCACCACCGGGATCTTCGCGGCCTGCGCCTTCTTCAACAGCGGAATCGCGGCCTGGCTGTCGAGCGCGGCGAAGCCAATGGCCTGCGGCTTCTTGGCGAGCGCGGCCGAGAGCATGTCGATCTGCTTGTCGACCATGGCCTCGGTCTCGGGGCCCTCGAAGCTGACCTTCACCTTCAGGTCTTTCGCGGCCTGCTCCGCGCCCGACTTCACGGCCTGCCAGAACTGGTGCTGGAAGCCCTTGGACACGAGCGGGATGTAGATCTCCTGCGCCTGCTGTGCCTGTGCGAATCCCGACAGGCCGATGAGGGCTGCACCGAGCGTGGTTGCGACTGCTCTTCTCTGGATCATGCGAAGTCTCCTGTGGTTGTGGAAATCCGGGTGGTTCACTGCTTGCTGCTGCTGCGTCGGCGCAGGATGTCCGCGTACACGGCCAGGATGATGATCACGCCCGTGACCACCGTCTGCCATTCCTGCGCGACCGAGAGAATGCGCAGGCCGTTGGTCAGCACGCTCATGATGAAGGCGCCGATGATCGTGCCGACGATGGTGCCCGTGCCGCCGCTGAGCGAGGTGCCGCCGATGACCACGGCCGCAATCGCATCGAGTTCGTAGCCCTGCCCGAGCGCGGGCTGTGCGGAGTTCAGCCGCGAGGCGATCAGCAGGCCCGCGATGCCGCAGATGCCGCCGCTCACCGTGTACACCACGATCTTCCAGAAGTCGGTGTTCACGCCCGACAGGCGCACCGCCTCCTCGTTGCTGCCGAGCGCGAAGGTGTAGCGCCCGAGGATGGTCTTGTTGAGCACGAGGCTCGCGGCAATCGCTATCAGGAACAGGATCAGCACCGCATTCGGGATCGGCAGCGACGGAATGAAGTAGCCGATGAGCGAATCCTGCGAGATCGCCGGGAAGTCCGGCGTGTCGTTGAAGTAGATCGGCTTGGTGCCCGAGATCACCAGCGACAGGCCCTTGAGCAGCATCATCATGCCCAGCGTCGCGATGAAGGGCGGGATCTTGAGCTTGGCGATCAGCACGCCCGAGACGAAGCCGGCCAGCGCACCGAAGAAGATCGCGGCCGCGATGCCGAGCGCGAGCGGCATGCCCATGTAGGTGAGCACCACGCCGGCCATGACGGCGCAGAAGGTCATCAGCGTGCCCACCGAGAGGTCGATGCCCGCGGTGATGATGACGAAGGTGCAGGCGATGGCGAGCACGCCGTTCACGGCAGTCGACTGCAGGATGCTCACGAGGTTGTCGGTCTGCAGGAACTGCGGCGACGCGAAGCTGAAGAACACCATCAGCGCAATGAGGCTGGCAAAGGCCAGCAACTTCTGGCGCGTGGCGGGCCGAAAGAGCCGCGCCTTCAGCGAGAAGCCCGGTGCATCGGTGGTCGTCGCGGCGGTGGTGGCGGTGGGGGTCGTCAAGGGGTTGTCTCCAGTCGTCATGCGGTGGCGGCAGCTTCGCGCCGGGTGGCGAGCTGCATGATCTTTTCCTGCGAGGCTTCGCGCCCCCCAAGCTCGCCGGTGATGCGGCCTTCGCACATCACGAGCACGCGGTGGCTCACGCGCAATATCTCGGGCAGCTCCGAAGAGATGATCACGATGGCCTTGCCCTGCGCGGCCAGTTCGTTGAGCAGGCGATAGATCTCGGCCTTGGCGCCCACGTCGATGCCGCGCGTGGGCTCGTCGAAGAACAGCACGCTGCAGTCGCGCAGCAGCCACTTGGCGATCACGATCTTCTGCTGGTTGCCGCCCGACAGCAGCCGCACCTGCTGGCGCACCGAGGGGGTCTTGATGCTGAGCTGTTTCACGTAGCGCTCGCCGGCCGCCTCGATGGCGGCCTGGTCGATGAACAGGCCCATCGACAAGAACTTCTTCATGCTCGGCAGCGCGATGTTGGTCTCGACGTCCATGCCGGTGGCCAGGCCGAAGTGCTTGCGGTCTTCCGACAGGTAGCCGATGCCGCAGGCCACCGCGTCTTCGGGCGATTTGATGTGCGCCTTCTTGCCGTGCACGAAAACCTCGCCCGCGTCGATGCGGTCGGCGCCGAACACGGCGCGCGCGAGTTCGGTGCGGCCCGCGCCCATGAGGCCCGCGAAGCCGAGAATCTCGCCACGGCGCAGCACGAAGCTCGCGTTGCGCACCATCGTGCCGCGCGTGATGCCGCGCGCCTCGAGCACGATCTCGTTGCCCGCGGTGTCGGGAAAGTCGTTCTCCACCTCGGTGAGCTGGCGGCCCACCATCATCGCGATGAGCGAGTCCATCGGCGTTGCCTCCATCGGCACGGTGGCGATGTACTGGCCGTCGCGCATCACGGTCACGCGGTCGGCGATGCGCTTGAGCTCGTCCATCTTGTGCGAGATGTAGACGACGGCCACGCCCTGCGATTTGAGCTGGCCGATGATGCGGAACAGGTCGGCCACCTCCTGGTTGTTCAGCGCGGCGGTGGGCTCGTCCATGATGAGCACGCGCGAGTCGAAGGACAGCGCCTTGGCGATCTCCACCATCTGCTGCCTGGCCACGGTGAGCTCGCCGACGGGCGTGCGCGGGTCCAGGCGCAGGTTCATGCGCTCGAAGATGCGCTGCGTCTCGGCGCACATCGCTTCCTCGTCGATGAAGAGGCCCAGGCGCCCGCGCGGCTCGCGGCCGATGAAGATGTTCTGCGCGGCGCTCAGGTGGTTCATCAGGTTGAGCTCCTGATGGATGATGCCGATGCCCAGCGCCTGGGCCGCGCGCGGGCTCGCGATGTCCACGGGCTGGCCGTCGAGCAGCACCTCGCCCGAGTCCTTGCGGTACACGCCCGCCAGCACCTTCATCAGCGTGGACTTGCCCGCGCCGTTCTCGCCCATGAGTGCGTGCACCTCGCCGGGCAGCAGGTCGAACTGCGCCTTGTCGAGCGCGCGCACGCCGGCGAAGGACTTGCTCAGGTCGCGCAGGACGACGATGGGTTGCGTCATGGGTTTTCCCGATGCAATGGCAGGTTGTAGAAGCGCTGCGCGGTGCCGTGCCACACATGGGCCTGCTCGCCGGGCGCGAGGCTGCCGATGCAGGCCTCGCTGAGGGCGATCCAGCCCGCGTAGTCGCCGGCCAGCGTGAGCACGGGCCAGTCGCTGCCCCACATGAGGCGATCGGGGCCGAAGCATTCGAGCAGGTGCTCCCACAGCGGTCGCACGGCATAGGTGACGACATCCGCATCGCGGTGCATGGAGGGCGGCGCCTCGGTCCAGAGGCCCGAGAACTTGCAGCAGACCTGCGGCAGCGCCGCGATCTCGCGCATCTGACGGCGCCACGCAGCGATGACTTCGCCATCGGCGCTGCCCACGGGCGGCTTGGCCGCATGGTCGATCACCACCGGCAGTTGCGGCCATTCGCGCAGGAACTGCAGCAGCGGCGCCAGGTGCCGCGGCGTCACGAGCGCATCGAAGCGCAGCCCCAGGCGCACCATGGCCCGCAGCACGTCGGGGTGCGGCGCGTGCGCGATCCAGTCGTCTTGGGGCAGGTCTTGCAGCATCGGCCGCACGCCCTTGAACTTGGGGTGCGCCGCCATTCGCTCCAGCGACGCGACGGACTCGGCCCGGCTCAGGTCGACCCAGCCGACCACGCCGCCGACCACGTCATGCGCAGCGGCCAGTTCGAGCATGAAATCCGTTTCGGCTTCCGAGTCGGCCGCCTGCACCAGCACGGTCCGCCCGATGCCATGTGCTTGCAGCAGCGGCGCGAGATGCTCGGGCAGGAAGTCGCGCACCAGCGGCGCCAGGGCGGGCACGTCCGCACGCAGCCACGCGTAGTCGCCGCGCGCGGGCCGCCAGAAATGCTGATGCGAGTCGATGCGCTGGATCATGTGGGTCGCGGGCGGCGAGGGGCCTGCCGAAGGTCTTGTCTCTTAGTCCATTTGTGAACAGAGTATTTACAGACGAACTTTTGGCGTCAAGCCCACTTGATGAGTGCTTACCCGTAGAACCAAACTTGCAAAAAGATGGGTCTGCTGTTGAAATTCATACGTGAACAAATCTATCCATCCAGACATCTTGAGCAAGCCGACCGAAGACCAGGACCGCTACCGCGCACCCGCGCTCGACAAGGGCCTGGACATCCTCGAACTGCTGGCAGACCAGCCCGAGGGCCTGACGCGCGGCGAGATCGTGAAAGCGCTGGACCGCGGCCCGAGCGAGATCTACCGCATGCTCGAACGGCTGGTGGCGCGCCAGTACGTGCTGCGCTCGCTCGCCGGCGACCGCTACAGCCTGAGCCTGAAGATGTTCGACCTGGCGCACCGCTACCCGCCGAACCACCGGCTGGTCACGCAGGCGCTGCCGGTGATGGATCGCTACGTGAAGGAAGCCGAGCAGTCCTGCCACCTCGGCGTGTACGACCGGGGCAACGTGCAGATCGTGGCGCAGGTCAACAGCCCGGCGGCGAGCAGCATGACGGTGCGGCCCGGCACGCGCGTGAACCTGCTCGACACCGGTTCAGGCCAGGTGCTGCTGGCCTGCGAATCGGACGAGCGGCGCCGGCAGATGGTGGCCGAGCACGTGGCGCTCGACGGCGAGGTGCAGATCCCGCCCGACGAGCTGGAGCACATGCTCGAAGCGGTGCGCGCCACGGGCTACCGGCAGCGCGAGAGCCTGCAGTACTTCGGCGTGATCGACATCTCGTGTCCTATCTTCGGCCCGCACGGGCATGCGCTGGCGGTGCTCACCACGCCGTACATCCGGCGCATCGACCGCCATGCGATTCCGTCGCTGGACCGCGCGCGCGAGCTGATGCTGCAGGCGGCGCGCGACCTGTCGTTGATGGCGAACGCAGCCTGACTACTTCGGGGCCTTCTTCCTTCGCCCGCCGATGGCCCCGGACGCCGCAGCTCCTAGGATGCGGCGAAAGGTCGGGCATTCCATGTGGCTGGGCGCGCGGCACACAGCGGCGTGCCGCAGGCCGTCGCGCATGGCGCTCAGGCTGCGGATCGTGCGGTCGAGTTCTTCCGCCTTGGCCGTGAGCATCACCCGGTCGATGCGCGGCTGCCCGTCGGGCCCGAACATGCGCGCAATCTCGTCCAGCGAAAAGCCGGCGGCACGCCCGAGCGCGATCAGCGCGAGCCGCTCCAGCACGCCGGGATCGAACAGGCGGCGCAGGCCTTGCCTGCCTGTGGAGGCGATGAGGCCTTTTTCGTCGTAGTAGCGCAGTGTGGAGGCGGGCACGCCGGAGCGTTGCGCGACCTCGCCGATATCCAGATGCTTCATCGCCCTCTTGACCTCAAGTCGACTTGAACTTGCATAGTGCGGTTTCCGCCTCCTGAAGGCAAGCAAAAGGAAACGACCATGGAAGCCACACGACAGCCCGGCGACGAACAGGGCAGGCTCTGGAACGGCCTGGCCGGGCGCGCCTGGGTCGACGCGCAGGCCACGCTCGACCATCTGTTCCAGCCGCTCGAAGACCTGCTCGTCGAAGCGGTGTCCGCCAACCCCGCGAGCCGTGTGCTCGACGTTGGCTGCGGCACGGGCAGCACCACGCTCGCCGTCGCGCGGCGGCACGGCAGCGGAGGTGGCTGTGTCGGCATCGACATCTCGGAGCCGATGATCGCCGCCGCCCGGATCCGCGCCGAACGCGAAGGCACGCCGGCGCGCTTCATCTGCGCCAATGCGCAGACCCACGCGTTGGGGCCCGCAAGCTTCGACCGCATCATGTCGCGCTTCGGCGTCATGTTCTTCGACGACCCCGTGCAGGCCTTCGCGAACCTGCTACGGGCCGCGAGAGAAGGTGCCGAGCTGCGGTTCATCGCCTGGCGCAGTGCGGCGGAGAACCCGTTCATGACGACCGCGGAGCGCGCCGCCGCACCACTGCTGCCGAACCTCCCTGCCCGCCGGCCGGACGCGCCAGGCCAGTTCGCCTTCGCGGACAGGCAGCGGGTCCAGGCGATCCTCGAAGAGAGCGGCTGGGCCGGCATCGACATCCAGCCCATCGACGTGCCCTGCACGATGTCCGAGACGGCGCTGCTCGGCTACCTGGGCCGGCTCGGTCCCGTCGGCCTTGCCCTTCAGCAGGCGGACGAGCGCACGCGTGTGCAGGTCATCGACACGGTGCGCACCGCCTTCGAGCCCTATGTGCATGGCGACGAGGTCCGCCTGACTGCGGCCTGCTGGATGGTCGTTGCGCGCGGGGCGAACGCATCTGCCTGAGGCTCAGGCGAACAGCTTCCCATTGAGCGCAATCCGCACGGTCTTCACCGTGAGAACCGCCAGCGCCAGGTTGAGCGCGACCAGCAGCGCCACGGCAATCACCCAGAGCGGCTCGCTCGCGCGCGACCCGGCGTACTTCAGCGCGGCGTTGGCGAGCGCAGCCACCGGGAAGCCGATCGCCCACCAGCTCGGCGAGAACGTGGCGCCGCGACGGAACACCTTCGGCGCGACCACCGCGAACATGAAGAGGCCGAAGTAGAAGAGCAGCGAGGCAAAGCGGTCGATCTCGCCGACGATGTTGGTGTACGCGAGAAAGCCCACCGCAAAGGGCGCCACCAGGATCATCAGCGACGGCTCCATGGCGGGAGCGAGCGGGTCGCGATGCACCAGCCGGCCGATGACCATCGTGAAGAGCACGAGCGCCAGCACCGCGCCGATCGCGCTGGCGGCCAGATTGAGTTCTGGCGCCCATGCCATCGGCATGTGCGCGCCGGTGACGGGAATGTCGAGCGTGGCCACGCCCGGGAGGATCCAGGCCGGCACGGCGAGCGAGGCATCCACCTGCCCCTTCAGCAGCCTCGACAGTCCGACGAAGCTCAGCACCAGGGTCGCGAGCAGCCCCACGGTCCACGCGAGGTGCGCCAGCGGCGTGCTGTACGGCGCCACGACGGCCGACAGCAGCAGGATGGAAATCGCGATGGTGCCGAAGAAGTTGCCCGCCACGGGGTGAAGGAATTCCGCCTGCACCGCCTGCGGGTGCCTCACGAGCTTTGTCAGGTAGCCCATCGAGATGAGCACGAAGACGCCCAGCGCGAACGCCCCGACGGCCTCGCCGATGATGGCCGGCGCACCCAGGCTGTCGTGCGCGAGCCGCCATGCGAGGGCCAGTCCGGTAAGGCCCATCACCGAGGCGAAGAGGTTGACCGGGAGGTTGCGCACGGAGGCTTCCGCGCGAGGCGCGATCGACGCAATGGCAGGTGAAGAAGGATTCAGAGCTTGGTTTTGCATGTTGGACGCCCTTGGCTGAATTTGCATTAGTTGGTATTTTCCGCCAGACTCCAGTCGTCGTTTCCACCAACTCACGGCGTTTTCCGCCAATCCCGGGGCCTTGTCTGCCATGCGCGTCGCCATCCTCGCTTTTCCCCGTTTCCAGCTGCTCGACGTGGCCGGGCCTGCCGACGTCTTCGCCGAGGCATCGCAGCAGCTGGGCGACCGGCGTGCCTATCACGTCCAGGTGATAGCCACCGGCGAAGGCATGCTCAAGAGCAGCGGCGGGCTGCGGCTGGGCGTCGATTCCACGGTGGCCACGCATCGCAGCGCCATCGACACCCTGCTCGTCGCGGGCAGCCCCCGCGTGGAGGACATGGCGGCCGACACGCAGCTGCAGGACTGGCTGCGGCGCCAGGCGCGCACTGTGCGGCGCTACGGCTCGGTGTGCAGCGGCGCCTTCGTGCTGGCCGCCACCGGGCTGCTCGACGGCAAGCGCGTGGCCACCCACTGGAAGCTCGCCGGCCGACTCGCTTCGGACTACCCGCTCGCCACCGTCGAGTCGGATGCGATCTACGTGAGGGACGGCCAGCTCTTCACCTCCGCCGGGGTCACGGCCGGCATGGACCTCGCGCTGGCCATGGTGGAGGAAGACCACGGCCGCGACCTCGCGCTGAGCGTGGCGCGCCAGCTGGTGATGTTCCTCAAGCGGCCCGGCGGCCAAAGCCAGTTCAGCGCCCACCTGGCGGCACAGACCTCGGAGCGCTCCAGCATGCGCGAGGTGCAGGACCATGTGCTCGCAAACCTCAAGGACGACCTCTCCGTGCCGGCCCTCGCCTTGCGCGCGGGCATGAGCGAGCGGAACTTCGCGCGCATCTTCCGCGACGAAACCGGAACCACGCCGGCGGAGTTTGTCGAGAATGCGAGGATCGACGCCGCCCGCCGCATGGCCGAGGAATCAGACCTGCCGGCCAAGCGGCTGGCCGACGCGGTGGGCTATGCGAACGTGGACGGCTTCAGGCGCGCGTTCGGCCGCCGCCTGGGCGTGAGCCTCGTGGAATACCGCAGGCGCTTCGCCAGCTGACGACGACACCCGGGCGGCCTTACTTTTCGGCGACCCAGAGCCGCGGATAGTCGCGCACGAAGCTGTCTTCCGTCACACCCAGCGTCGCCGCATAGTCGAAGCGCTTCGCCTCGTAGGCATATTCGGTGTCGCTGCGCCGCTCGTAGCGCTGCATCAGCTCGCTCAGCACGCCGCCGCCGTCGAGGTCGACCCAGGCCGCCGGCGCGTCGGCGCCCTCGCCCTTCGCCAGGTTGAGCCGGCGCAGCTGCAGCAGGTTGGTGGCGGGCGTGAAGCCCAGGTCGAGGTCGACGCAGTGCGACAGGTCGGGCACCGCCTCGTCGTTGAGCTTCCAGCGGCCGTGCGCGTCGCGGGCGATCGACAGGTCGACGGCCGAATCGCCGAGCCAGCCGCGCACCGTGCCCCATTGGGTGTGCCAGTGCAGGTCGCATCGCACGCGGTAGTGCAGCTGGCCGTTGCGGCCGTCTTCCAGCCGGAATACGGCCGCGCCATCGAGTTGCCAGGCCGAGGCATTGCGTTCGAGACGGCAGGCGTCGTGGCCGGGTACATCGAGCCTGCGCCAGAGGATGGAGGCGACGGTTTGCATGGCGCGGATGATGGCACCGGCATGCTGCACTGCGCAAGCTATGACCCGTGGCGCCCGCAGGTGGAAGTCGGCACACGCTCCTCGGCGCGGGCTAACATCGTCCGCTCGACCATTCAGAGGAGCGCGCAAGTGGAACCGTGGTTCGCCGATGCCAAGCCGATCGACTCGCTGGAGCCCGAGATCGCGTTTCATTTGTGGGATGCGTTCAACGCTGCGCCGTACCAGCGGCCCGAGCCGCTCGCGTTGCCGGAATTCCAGCGCGCCGAGCGCTTGCGGGTGCGCACCTCGGAGGCCGTCGGGCACGAGGCGGAACTTGCCGCGTACTACGCCCAGGTGGCCGCGCTGGCCCGGCAGCACGCATTGAAACTCCACCAGGTGCGCCAGTATTTCTGGATGGACCTGCGGCTCGACAACGAGGAGGCGGACGTGCACCTGTCCTTCCCCTGGTACGACACCTTCTCTTCCATGGACCACTTCCTCGGCGCCGTGGTCGGGCACGACGAGGGCAATATCTACGACGACCAGGACCAGGGCTGGGCGGTGGAGGTGTGGGCTCGCAACGGCACGCTCTACATCCGCGAAAGCGACCCCGACTCCAAAGAACCCGGCCAGGCCATTGCGCTGCCCAGGGCCGGCGTGCAGGCCCGCATTGCCCCGCTGCGCGAGCGCACCGCGAAGCTCGTGGCCTATCTTGCGAAAGAGCTTGGACCGCAGGCGTGGCCTGGTGGCGAGATGCAACCGGCCGGGGCACTTGATCTGCGCTGAAATTGCCCGCGCCGCGGACAAGACAATCAGATGGGGCGCGCGCTGCTATTTCAATGCGGCAAGCACGTTTTCCAGGAACTCGCGTATGGTGGATCCGAAGTCTTCCGGCTGGGCGGGGCGCTCGAACCGGCGCGGGAAGTCGGTTTCCAGGTCCGGGTGCGAGCGCATGAAATCGACGATCTCGACGCGCAACGCCTCAAGTTCGGCGGGCGTGCAGGCTTTCCGGTATTCGGCCATGACTTCGGCACCGGTCTCGCCGAAATAATCGTAATCCTGGCCGAAGTAGACCTCGGTGAGGTTCTCGATGAGTTCGTAGCGCTTCATGGCGATTCGGCTGCTGGTTTCAAATGGGGTGCGCCGTCAGTATGTAGTACGGCATTCCGTTGTAGCTCTTCATGTTCAGGATCACGCGCACCTTGCTCAGCTGACTGACGGCGGTGCTGCCCCGCTGCACGCCGATGCCCACCACGCTGCCCACGTTGTGCTCGAACGCCATGGGCTTGGAGCCCACTGCGGCCGAGCGCGACCACGCCTTGATGGCTCTGGCGTTGGCACGAACAGTGGCGCTGATGGCGCGCTCCGCGATGTCGAGATTGTGGAACGACGACACTTTGGGCAGCGATGGCTTGTTCACCAATCGCTGGAAAAGTTCCGCCTCGGTCTTGCCGACATGTTCCCGGATCGCGTGGCCGCCGATCTTTGTGCCTACTGGTCCTTCATGCCGCAACAGGTCGACCGGCTCCAGGCGAAACCTGCTGGCGCGCACCGCGATCACACGCGACGCGACGAGCCCGGTTGCCACGACCAGCGGAACCGCCACATCCACCGCAAGCCCAATGCCATCGGCTGTGTCGCGCGAAGCACCCAGCGCCTCGGCCGCCGAGCTGGCAGTCACGGCGGTGGCCGTGCGCTGCGGCGTGCCGGTCCAGATCTGGCGGCCCGACGTGGCCATGGTGTCGAAGCTGTGCACGCCCAGCACCACGCAGCCGGCCTTGGTCACCATCGTGGGTTCGGGTGCGACGCAGAGCACGCCGGCGCCGACCAGTTCCACGACACCGCCCACCAGCCCCACGGTGCCCCAGAGGCGGTTGCTCCAGCTCGCGGATTCGGGCACGTCCTGCCCGTCCAGCACCGCGGCCATCTGCACCGGCGTCAGCGCGATGCTCAAGCCTTCGACTTCGTCGTCCATGCCATTTCCCTTTCCCATGCCATCGGAGGGTCCATCTGCAATCGGGCGCATTCTTGCACGCGGTCGCCCGGCAGGCGAACATCGCCGGAGCGCGAGACAATCGTCAACGTGAGTTCCGAGCCCCCGAAATCCCCGCCGATGCGCCGCATCGCCCACCTCGACATGGACGCCTTCTACGCGTCGGTCGAGCTGCTGCGCTATCCGCAGCTCAAGGGCCTGCCGGTGGTGATCGGCGGCGGCAGGCGGCGCGTGGACGAGGCCATCCGCGACCTGCCCGAGGGCGGCACGCTGGCCGACATTCCGGTCGCGGCCTTTCCGCTGCTGAAGGACTACACGGGCCGCGGCGTGATCACCACCGCCACCTACCCCGCGCGGCAGTTCGGCATCGGCTCGGCCATGGGGCTCATGAAGGCCGCCAAGCTGTGCCCGCAGGCCATCATCCTGCCGGTGGACTTCGACGAGTACCGGCGCTATTCGCGCGCCTTCAAGAACATCATCCTGGAGGTCGCCCCGCTCATGGAAGACCGCGGCGTGGACGAGGTGTACATCGACTTCACCGACGTGCCCGGCGGCCAGCGCGACGGCGGGCGCTCGCTGGCGCGGCTGATCCAGACCGCCATCTTCGACGCCACCGGCCTGACCTGCTCCATCGGCGTGGCGCCCAACAAGCTCATCGCCAAGATGGCGAGCGAGTTCAACAAGCCCAACGGCATCTCGGTGGTCTACGAGCACGACCTCGAAACGCGCATCTGGCCGCTACCCTGCCGCAAGGTGAACGGCATCGGGCCGAAGGCCGACGAGAAGCTCAAACGCTTCGGCATCGAGACCGTGGGCCAGCTCGCGGCGCGCGACCGCGACTGGCTCGTTGCCACCTTCGGCAAGGCCACGGGCGCGTGGATGCACGAGGTGGCCTGGGGCCGCGACAACCGGCCGGTGGTGACCGAGAGCGAACCCGTGTCGATGAGCCGCGAGACCACCTTCGACCGCGACCTGCACGCCGTGCGCGACCGCGCCGAGCTGGGCGCGATCTTCACCCACCTGTGCGAGCAGCTGGCCGCCGACCTGCAGCGCAAGGGTTACGTGGGCAAGACCATTGGCATCAAGCTGCGCTACGACGACTTCAAGATCGCCACGCGCGACCAGACCATCGAGCGCTTCACGTCCGACGCGAAGACCATCCGCCACACGGGTGGCCTGTGCCTGAAGCGCGTGCCGCTGGAGCGCCCGCTGCGCCTCTTGGGCGTGCGCGTGGGCGCGCTGGCGAAGGCGGGCAGCCCCGAGGCGCTCGCGCCCGCCGGGACCGGCGCGCACCGCGCGGCACCGGAGCCCGCATCGACCACCGCGTCGCTGTTCTGAAACCGCCGTGGCGAAACGCTGGCTGCGCCGCATCGCCTTCACGCTGCTGGGCTTCGTCGCGCTGATCGGCCTTTACTTGATCGTGGCCTGCGCGCTGGTGTTCTGGCCCGCCAATGCCAGGCCTGCGGGCGATGCACCAGCCGACGTACAGGCCTGGGTGCTGAGCAACGGTGTGCACACCGACTACGTGTTTCCGATCCGCTCGGCCACCATCGACTGGCTGCAGGTGTTTGCGCTGAAAGACTTCAGGGCGCCGCCGCCCGATGCCGAATTCATCGCCATCGGCTGGGGCGATCGCGAGTTCTACCTGAACACGCCCACCTGGGGCGACCTGACGGCGGCGCGCGCCTTCGGGGCGCTGTCGGGCGGCAACCGCGCGCTGATGCATGTGAGCTACCTGCGGCGCGAACAGCTGGCGCGCGGGGCCTACAGCCTGCCGCTCTCGCACGCGCAGTACGCGCAACTGGTCGGCTACGTGCGCGCCGCCCTGCCCTCGGGCCATGCCTCATCCATCGCCGGCGCGCACTACGGCGACGACGACGCCTTCTACGAAGCCGAAGGCGGCTATCACCTCTTCGAGACCTGCAACACCTGGACCGGCCGCGGGCTGCGGCAGGCAGGCGTCACCGTCAGCCGCTGGACGCCGTTCGACTTCACGGTGACATGGCATCTGAAGCCTTCACGGCCCTGAACCCGCTCAGGGCTTCGGCACGCCGCCCTGCCACTTCGGCCAGTTGGTCACGATGTGATCGACCACGCGCGAGCCCACCAGTTCGATGTTCTCCACCGTCTCCGCAAAGCCGCCGGCCGTTTCGCCCGGCGCCGGGTCCAGGTGCTGCAGCGTGGTTTCCTTCGGGCTGCCCTGGTCGAAGTTGACCGCGCCGCGCAGGCTCATCACGCGGTCGGTGCCGTGGGTGCGCTTGATCACGAGAGTGATGGCGGCGGCTTCCATTTCGGTGATGACGTAGTCGTCGGCGCCGTAGAGCCTGGCGATGTACTGCGCCTGCTTCGACATGCCGGGGCCATGGAAGAAGGTGTCGCCGGTCATGTGCGTGCCGGTGCCGACGAAAGGCGCGCGGCGGGCCGCTGCATCGGGGTAGCGCAGGCGGTACTTGCGCGCGCCGTCCGAATCCTTGAGCGGCGTGTCGGCCGAGAGCCTCATGGCCCAGCTCACGAGGTCGGGGTTGAGCTTGAAGCGGCGGTACTCCTCGTAGCCCTTGCGCGGCATGAAGGTCGGCTCGCCGGGCTTGTTCTCCTCGGGGGCCCAGCGGTGGCCGAGATCGTAGTCGACCAGCCAGGTGGCCCAGCTCACTTCGCCGATGGTGCCGCGCGAAGGCGGCGTGCCGGCCACGCCCGAAATCAGGTAGTAGCTCTGCGAGAAGTCGAACTGCGGGTTCAGCAGGATGGCCTGCATCGACGACGACGAGTTGACCTTGCCCATGCCGAGCACCGCGCCGCACACGCCGTCGGCGTTGCAGTACACAGGCTGCAGCGCACCGGGCACCGCAATGGGTTTGGCGCCCTTCCAGTAGCGTTCGTACCAATGCTGGAACTCGCCGGCGCGGTCGCCCGTGTTCTGGCCGATCTCGAACATGGCGGCGACGAAGACCTTGACCTTCACGGGCGCGCCCGGGGCCGAGGCGGTCGGGGTGGAAGTGGTGGACGCGCAGGCCGTGAACAACAGCGCTGCGGCAGGCACAGCCAGCCAGCGGGCGGTGAAAAGAGTGGACCTGGAAGAAGTCATTCTGGAACCCGTTCAAGAGGAAAGACGAAGAAGGCAGCGCAGGCGCACAAGCGCGCCTGCCGCACCGAGGGCGCTTGCGGCGTCCTACAACCGGCGATTGTCGATGCTGGCAAAAGCGCGATGTCACGCCACCACGCAAACCCCATGCCGGCCTCTTCTCCCCCTGCCAAGCCGCCTTCGAAGCCGACGCCCATCGCCAACGGCCTCGTCTACGTGAACCCCGACATGCCCGGCATCCGCCGTCTGAAGCACGGCGAGCGTTTCCGCTACCGCGACGCCAATGGACGCTGGCTGCGCGACGTGGACGAGATTTCGCGCATCCGCATGCTGGCCATCCCGCCCGCCTACACCCAGGTGTGGATCTGCCCGTTGCCCAACGGCCATCTGCAGGCCACCGGCATCGACGCGCGCGGGCGCAAGCAGTACCGCTACCACGCCGACTGGCGCTCGATGAAGGACGAAACCAAGTTCGATCGCCTCGAAGCCTTCGCGCTCGCGCTGCCGCGCATCCGCGCCCGCGTGGCGCGCGACCTGCGGTCGACGAAGGGCCGCAAGGCGCCTGGCCGCACCCAGGTGCTCGCGGCGGTGGTGCGCCTGCTCGACACCACGCTGCTGCGCGTGGGCAACGAGGAATACGCGAACAGCAACGGCTCCTACGGCCTCACCACGCTGCGCAACCGGCATGCCGCCGTGCAGGGCCAGGCGCTGCGGCTGCGCTTCCGGGGCAAGAGCGGCGTCATGCACGAGGCGAAGCTCGACGATCCGCGCGTGGCCCGGGTGGTGCGGCAATGCCAGCAGCTGCCGGGGCAGGCGCTGTTCCAGTACGAGGACGAGGACGGCGAACTGCGCGGCATCTCGTCCACCGACGTGAACGACTACCTGGCCGAGGCCACGCAGGGCGAGCGCTTCACCGCCAAGGACTTCCGCACCTGGCACGGCACGGTGCAGGCGCTGGAGCTCACCCTGCTGGCCTGCGAACCGGGCCGCGTCGCTGCCGACGGCAGCCGCTACAGCGCCAAGGACATCCTGGCGGCTGTCGCCAGGCAGTTGGGCAACACGCCGGCCGTCTGCAAGAAGGCCTACGTGCATCCGGCGGTGCTGGCGCTGGGCAGTGCGCTTTCGGATGGCGACGAGGCCACGGGTGCGCTGCTCGAGAAGATCGCCGCGCACCGCACCGCCAAGCCCTCGCGCGGGCTGCATGCGGCCGAGCGTCGGCTGCTGGCCTTCCTGCGCGCGCAGCGGGGCGGCCAGGCAGCGCGCAAACGCGCAAAGACTCAGTTGCCGGTCGCGAGCACGAGGCGCACGCTGTCGCCTTCCAGCGCCACGGCGTAGCCGAGGTCTTCGGCCAGGTTCTGCAATGCGACGGCGTCGATGGCCAGCGCACGCGGCGCACGGTGCGCGTCGAGCACGGCATGCGTGCCGCCGGGTTCGCGCGGCAGGGCCGTGAGGCGCAGTGCATTGGCGCCGTCCGCCTCGACCCGGATCGCCCCGGCCTCGGCCGCGCCGTCGTGCAGGTAGCCCAGCGCGCCGAGAAACAGGTAGCGCAGCGCAGCCGCGGCGGGCCAGCGATGTTCGCCTTCCTGCGGGTCCAGCGAGGCGTCCGCATCGAGTGTCACGCCGTGCAGGTCGAAGGCGGAGCGCATCAGGGCCACGCACTGCGCCACCAGCGCGCTGCGAGTGATGCCGTCATCCGTGGTGGCCAGTTCCCAGTCGCGCAGCGAGCGGATGGCCTCGACCAGTTCGGACACCTGGTTGTCGATCAGCGCCACCCGTTCTTCGCAGGCGGCGGCGTCGATGGTGGCTGCGCCGACCTGCCGCTTGAGCATCAGCAGCGCCATGCGGACCACCGAGACAGGTGCCGCCATGTCGTGCCGCAAGGCGGGCAGCGCGCGTGTGAGCAATTCGTGGCGCACGCCGGCGGCAATCCAGCTGCGCGCACTCGGCGAGGACTTCATTTCGCAGCGGCCACGGGCGTCGGGTTCATCGGCACGGTCACGGGTACTTCCTGAAACGAGGGGGAATAACAAGTATCGGCCCCACCTCCCACCCCGGGTGTAGGAGCGTGCCTACGATGGCGCCGCCCACGGATTGGAGATGTCCGGAAACGGCGTGCCGGCACAGGGCCCGGCCCCTACCTTCAGGCCTTCGTCCAATCCCGACCCGACCCAATGACCCCAGAGCAGAACAAGCGCGCCGTCACCGAAGCCTGGAAGGCCTTCGCAAGCCGCGATCCGAAACGCATCCAGGCCGTCTTCACCGAGGACGCCGAATGGCTGGCGCCCAAGGGCAACGCGACGGCGGTGGCACTCGGCGTGCCCGACCACATGATCGGGCCGGCGGCGATCGCGCACTTCCTGGTCGACGCCTTTCCCAGGCTCTTCGTCGCCGACGTCGAAGTGGCGTTCTCCCACCTGCACTGCGACGGCGACACCGTGATCCTCGAAGAGCGCATGCAGGCCACGCTGGCCAGTGGCCGGCACTACGACAACGACTACTGCTTTGTCTTCGAGCTGCGCGAAGGCCTCATCGCCCGGGTGCGCGAGTACATGGACACGCAGAAGGGCCGGGCCGCGATCTTCGGCTGAAATCAGCCCGCGGCCGGCCCGCAGCGCGCCTGCAGTTCGCGCTTGAGCAGCTTGCCGTTGGCGGTGGTGGGCATCGCGTCGATCACCTCGATGCGGGCCGGGCGCTTGTAGGGCGACAGGTGTTCGACGAGGTGCGCGCGCAGCACCGCTTCGTCGAGCGTTGCGCCGGGCTTCAGCTCGACGAAGGCGACGATCTGCTCGTTGCCGTCGGCCTCTGGCACGCCGACCACCGCGCACAGGTGCACGCCCTCGAAGCGGCCGATGACGGCCTCGATCTCCGCCGGGTAGACGTTGAAGCCGGAGCGGATGATCATTTCCTTCAGCCGCCCGACCACGAACAGCGCGCCGTCCTCGCCGAAGCGGCCGAGGTCGCCGGTGGCGTACCAGCCGCCGGGTCGCATCACCTGCGCCGTGGCGGCGGTGTCGCGGAAGTAGCCGAGCATGAGGCCGGGGCCGCGCAGCCAGATCTCGCCGGTGTCGCCGGGGGCGGCGTCGTTGCCGTCGAGGGACACGATACGGGCCTCGCCGCCCTCCACCGCATACCCCGCCGAGGTGTCGGCGCGCGGCGACTCGGTGCGTGTGAGAAACACCGAGCCCGCGTACTCCGACAGCCCGTAGCCATAGTGCAGCGGCTGCCCGAACAGTTGCTCCACGCGCTGCTTGAGTGCCGGGTCGAGCGGCGCGGAGCCGGTGTAGACGTAGCGCAGTTGCGGAAAGCACGGCGTCGCCTCCTCCGCCTCGATGTGCGCCAGCAGCCGCGCATACATCGTCGGCGGCCCGAGCAGGTTCGACACCTGCTCGTGCGCCAGCGCGTGCAACACGTCGGCTGGCGAGAAGCTGCCGCGCAGCACCAGCGCCGCGCCGCCCGTGAGCGCAGCCATCAACACCGTGCCGATGCCGAAGATGTGCGTCATCGGCAGGAAGGCATAGACGCGGTCGCGCTCGCCCAGGGCGCGCACCTGGGCCGACACGCGGCCGAAGTGCAGCAGGCCGCGGTGCGACACCATCACGCCCTTGGGCGTGCCCGACGTGCCGGAAGTGAAGATGATGGCGGCCGTGTCGGCCAGTGCCGGATCAGGCTCGGTGCGCGCTTCGGCACGCACGGCCGAACGCATCACGCCACCGAGCGCCGCGGGCGTTGCATCGGCCCTCTGCGCATGCTTTTCAGCGGCTTCGGAGGCGGCGGTCGTGAAGTAGCAGACACGGGCATCGGCGCGCTCGACGATGGCCGCGATCTCGCCCGGCGACATGCGCGCGTTCACGCCGCACGACCATGCCCCGACACGGCTGCAGGCCATGAGCAGCGCGATGTGCGCGGCGCAGTTCTCGGCCACCAGCACCACGCGGTCGGTCGGCCGCACGCCGGCGGCCAGCAGGTCTTGTGCGGCAACGTCGACCATCGCCTGCAGCGCGGCATAGGTCGTGGTGCCCGCGGGCTCGAAGAGGAAGACGGCATCGGGCGTGCTTGTCACGCGTTCTTCCAGCAGGCTGTGGATACGGCGCATCGGCTATTCCGCCTCGATGCCCTTGGACGCGGTCGCCCAGAGCTGGCGGTCGGACTTGCCCTTGGCCGCCAGCAGATCGGCCGCGCCGGACCACACGTCGTAGCCCTGTTCACGCAGCCGGTTCGCGATGTCCTCGCGCGCCAGCATCTTCTGCGCGGCGGCGTTCATGCGCGCGACCAGCGCCGGGTCCATGCGCGCCGGACCGTAGAGGCCGAACCAACCGCCCACGTCGTAGCTGGGCACGCCCGACTCGACCATGGTCGGCACCTCCGGCAGCATGCGGTTGCGCTGGCGCGAGGTGACGGCCAGCGCGCGCACCTTGCCCGTCTGAATGAAGGGCTTGGAGGTGGCGATGATGTCGAACATCATGGTCACGGTGCCGGCCATCACGTCGGCGAGCGCCGGCGCGCTGCCTTTGTAGGGTACGTGCGTGAGCTGCACGCCGGTCATCTTCTCGAGCAGCGCGCCACTCAGGTGGTTGGACGCGCCTACGCCCGCCGAGCCATAGAACACCTTGCCGGGCCGCGCCTTCGCATAGGCCAGCAGCTCGGCCACGCTGTGCACCGGGACTTCGTTGTTGACCACGAGCACGTTGGTGTAGTCCACCAGCGGCGCGATGGGCGTCAGGTCCTTCATCGGATCGAAGGCCATGCGGCGCTGCACGTTCGGGTTGATGGTGATGGTCGGGCTCGCACCGAAGAACAGCGTCGCGCCATCGGGCTGTGCTTTCGCGACCGCGTCGCCGCCGAGCGAGCCGCTGGCGCCGGGCCGGTTGTCGACGATGACCTGCGTCCCGAGTGCCTGGCTCAGCGCGGGCGCGAGCAGGCGCGCGGCACCGTCCACCGGGCCGCCCGCGGAATAGCCGACCACGAGCTTGATGAGGGACGGCAGGGGCTGCTGCGCGAAGGCGCGATGCGGCACGGCGGCCAGCGCCGCGCCGCCCGCCAGCGCGGTCACCCATTGCCGGCGCGAAAAGTCGATCGAGGTCATGAGCGTTGTCTCCTGTTATGAATTGCTTTGGCGGCTGCGTCGCTCAGGTCGGCAGGTCGAGGACTTGCCGCGCGAGGATGTTGCGCTGGATCTCGTTGGTGCCGCCGTAGATCATTGCGGCCGTGGAGCCGATGAGTGGCGCGAGCACGTTGAAGGTCTGGCCGTCGAGCACCTGGTCGCCGGCCACGGCACCCTGCTCGTCGCCCGCTTCGACCAGCAGCGCGCCGATGCGGTGGTAGGTCTCGCTGGCCCAGATCTTCAGCAGCGACACCGAAGCAGGCAGAGGCTTGCCCGCACGCACGATGTTCGCGAAGCCCGTGTACGCCGCCGACAGGTCCAGCACGTCGAGCCGCAGCGCCGCGAAGCGCTGCGCGAACACCGGGTCGGCGAACAGGCGCCGTGCCTGCGCCAGCCGCGCGAGCTGGCCCAGCGCGTACTGCGACTGCTTGGGGCTGCCGAGAAAGATGCGCTCGAAGCCCAGCAGCGCCTTCGCGATGGTCCAGCCGCCGTGCAGCTTGCCCACGAGGTTCTCGGCCGGCACGCGCACGTTGTCGAAGAACACTTCGCAGAACTCGGGCTCGCCCGCCAGCGTGTGGATCGGCCGGATGGTGATGCCCGGCGTGTGCAGGTCGCACAGCAGGAAGCTGATGCCCTCCTGCTTGCGCGCCTCCTTGTCAGTGCGCACCAGCATGAAGATGTGGTTGGCGTCCTGCGCGAGCGTGGTCCAGATCTTCTGGCCGTTGACCACGAAGTGCTCGCCCTGCGCATCGCGCGCGGGCAGCGCCTCGGTGCGCAGGCCCGCGAGGTCGGAGCCGGCGTTGGGCTCCGAGTAGCCCTGGCACCAGACGTTCTCGCCGCTGAGGATGCGCGGTAGGAAGCGCTGCTGCTGCTCGGGCGTGCCGTGCTGGATGAGCAACGGGCCGATCATCACGATGCCCTGATCGGGCGCACGCGCCACGCCGTACTGTTCGAGCTCTTCGATCCACGCGATGAGTTTGTCGGCAGGCAGGCCCATGCCGCCGTGCGCCTGCGGCCAGGCGGGCGCGATCCAGCCCTGTGCCGACAGCGTGAGATACCACTCGCGCATCTCGCTCCAGCGTGCGCGGTGCGAGAGGTAGCGCAGCTGCTGCGGATAGCGCTGCTGCAGGAAGGCGCGCACCATGCGGCGGAACTCGGCCTCGGGCATGGTGGACCAGTCTGCCGTGCGCGGGAACTCTCCTTGCCATGTAGCCGCGCCTGTAGTCGCTTCGGCATCGCCAGCCAGTACGGCATGCCGCCGCTGATGCGCACTGACATTCCCAAGCCACGCCGACAGGCACAGCACGCGCTTGTAGAACAGGCTCAGGTCGCACTCCTGCGTGTAGCCGATGGCGCCATGCAGCTGCACCGACGTGCGCGAAGCCTGCAGCGCGGCGGCCGTGCAGCGCGCATTGACGCGGCTTGCCTCGGCTTCGAGCCGGTCCACCGGCAACCCCTGCCCTGCCACCGCCAGCACCTCGTTCAACGTGGCCTGCGCCACTTCGAGGTGAATGAACATGTCGACGCAGCGGTGCTGCAACGCCTGGAAGCTGCCGATGGGCTTGCCGAACTGGGAGCGCGTGCGCAGGTAGGCCAGCGTCTGCGCCAGCATGGCCTGCCCCGCACCCAGCAGTTCGGCCGATTGAAGGATCTGGCCGGCCGCGAGCGCATGGCGCAAGGCATCCTGCGCAGCCGGCCCTTCGGCCAGCACGGCTTCCGACGGCAGCGCGACTTGCTCGAAGCGCAGGTTCGAGGCCTGGCCACCATCGACCAGCGGCACCAGCGCTTCCGTCACGCCATCGGTGCCGCGCGGCACCCACAGCAGCACCGCGTCGTCGTCGCCGCGCGCCGACACCAGCCAGCCGCTGGCGGCCGCGCCGGGCAGCACCATGAGCTTCTCGCCCTGCAGCAGCACGCCGCCAATGTGGCCGGGCCGCGGCTCGCAGCCGCAGGCCAGCGGCACGGCGCTGAGGTCGCCCGCGCTCTCCTGCCATGCCAGTGCGGGCAGGCTGCGGCCTGCGACCAGTTCGGCGAGCAAGGCGTTCGCGCCCGGCGTACCGAGCCGCGCCAGCAGCAGCGCACTGAGGCCGGCCACGGCCAGCAGCGGCTCGGGCGCCACATGCTCGCCCGCGGCCCGCAGGATTTCCGCTGCGCCGTCGAGCTCCAATGCGAGACCGCCAGCCGATTCGGGGGCCAGCATGCCGGGCCAGCCGAGCTCGGCGATCGCGCGCCAGCCGTGCGCCTCGTCGGCATCAGGTTGTTCCATGCGCTCGCGCCGCCGCTGGATGGCGCGGCTGCGAACGAAGTAGTCGAGCGCCGCTTCGCGCATCGCCGAAAGTGATTCGAAGTCCATCGCCGCAGCGTGACAGAAGGCCCTGCCGGGCGGCATTCGCATTTGCCGAAGGGAGGGTTTCGCAATCACGGAGCCGCCTCGCGCGATGGAGGGCTAGATTCGGCGCCATGACCAAGATCAAGAAATCCCTGCACACCGAGCTGGGCCACAGCACGCCGGACAAGATCACCGTGCGCGGGCGAGACCTGCCTTCGGAAATCCTCGGCCACCTGAACCTCGGCGACATGGCCTTCCTGGAACTCACGGGCCGCATCCCGACGCCGCAGGAATCCGTCACCTTCAACGCCATCGTCGTCACGCTGGTGGAGCACGGCATCACCCCCAGCGCGCTGGCTGCGCGCCTCACGTATGCGGGTGCTCCCGAAGCGCTGCAAGCCGCTGTGGCAGCGGGTCTTTGCGGCCTGGGCACGGTGTTCGTCGGCAGCACCGAAGGCGCGGCGAAGATGCTCTACGAAGCGATTCCCTTCGGCGAGAAGCCCACGCGCCCGCTTGCGGACATGGCGAAGGACATCGTGGCCGACCACCGCGCGCGCAAGCAGATCGTGCCGGGGCTGGGTCATCCGCTGCACAAGCCGATCGACCCGCGCACGCCGCGGCTGTTCCAGATCGCGGCGGAGAACGGCTTGTCGAGCCACTATGTCGCGCTGATGCAGGCGGTGCAGGAGGAAGCCGAGCGCGTGTCGGGCAAATCGCTGCCGATCAACGCGACCGGTGCCATCGGCGCCATTGCGGCCGAGTTCGGCTTTCCCTGGAAGATCATTCGCGGCTTCGGCGTGATGGCGCGCGCCATCGGCCTCGTGGGCCACATCCTCGAGGAGATCGACGACCCGATGGCGGTCGAGATCTGGCAGCGCGTGGAAAAGGAAGCCGGCGGCCCACGCCAGGACTGATGAGCAGCAGCAAACAATGAACAACGCCAACGACAAGAACTTCCCCGACATCCGCGATGCGGTGCGCGACCTGTGCACGCAGTTTCCCGATGCCTACTTCCGCAAGATCGACGAGGCGCGCGGCTACCCCGCCGAATTCGTCGATGCGCTCACCAAGGCCGGCTGGATGGCCGCGCTGATTCCGCAGGAGTACGGCGGCTCCGGCCTGGGCCTGACCGAGGCCTCGGTGATCATGGAAGAGATCAACCGCTGCGGCGGCAACTCCGGCGCCTGCCACGGCCAGATGTACAACATGGGCACGCTGCTGCGCCACGGCAGCGAGGCGCAGAAGCGCGCCTACCTGCCGAAGATCGCCAACGGCGAACTGCGCCTGCAGTCGATGGGCGTGACCGAGCCCACCACCGGCACCGACACCACCAAGATCAAGACCACGGCGGTGAAGAAGGGCGACCGCTATGTCATCAACGGGCAGAAGGTGTGGATCTCGCGCATCCAGCATTCGGACCTGATGATCCTGCTGGCGCGCACCACGCCGCTGGCGGACGTGAAGAAGAAGTCCGAAGGCATGTCGATCTTCATCGTCGACTTGCGCGAGGCCATCGGCAAGGGGCTGACGGTGCAGCCCATCCTGAACATGGTGAACCACGAAACCAACGAGCTGTTCTTCGAGAACCTCGAGATCCCGGCCGAGAACCTGATCGGCGAGGAAGGCCAGGGCTTCAAGTACATCCTCGACGGGCTCAACGCCGAGCGCACGCTGATCGCCGCGGAGTGCATCGGCGACGGCTACTGGTTCATCGACCGGGTGACGGCCTACACCAAGGAGCGCGTGGTGTTCGGCCGCCCGATCGGGCAGAACCAGGGCGTGCAGTTTCCGATTGCCGAAGCGTTCATCGAAGTGGAAGCGGCGAACCTGATGCGCTATGAAGCCTGCCGCCTGTTCGACGCACACCAGCCCTGCGGCGCGCAGGCCAACATGGCGAAGTACCTGGCGGCCAAGGCGAGTTGGGAGGCTGCGAATGCGTGCCTTCAGTTCCACGGCGGCTTCGGCTTTGCATGCGAATACGACATCGAGCGCAAGTTCAGGGAGACGCGGCTGTACCAGGTGGCGCCGATCTCGACCAACCTGATCCTGAGCTACGTAGCGGAGCACATGCTCGGCCTCCCACGGTCTTTTTGACTCACCCCCAGGCTTCGCGCACTTCGTGTCGCTTCTCCCACCCCCTACCGGGGGCAACACCTGAGGCCCGGCAAAGCCGGTTCCTCGGTGTTCCACGAAAGGATCGTTCATGACTCCCATTACCGCCGACCATCCGAGCAAGGTGCTCGCGACCTTCGCGGCCGAACTGCAGTTCGCCGACATTCCTGCGCCCGTGCTGCGCCGCACCGAAGACCTGATGCTCGACTGGCTGGGCTCGGTGCTCGCCGCCCGCACGGCACGGCCGGTGCGCAGCATCGAGCGTTTCGCGCAGATGATGGGGCCGGCCGACGGGCCCAGCGAGATACTGACCTCGCGCCGCACCAGTTCGCCGGTGTTCGCGGCGCTGGTCAACGCTGCGGCCTCGCACTATGTCGAGCAGGACGACGTGCACAACGGCTCGGTGTTCCACCCTGCCGCCGTCGTCATAGCGCCCGCGCTGGCCGTGGCGCAGAGCCTCGGCGCAAGCGGTGCGCAACTGCTGACGGCCGTGGTCGCGGGCTACGAGGTCGGCATCCGCGTCGGCGAATTTCTCGGTCGCTCGCACTACAAGACCTTCCACACGACCGCGACGGCGGGCACGCTCGCCGCTGCAGCAGCAGTCGGCCGCCTGCTGAATCTCACGCCGCAGCAGATGCTGCACGCCTTCGGCTCGGCCGGCACGCAGTCGGCCGGTGTGTGGGAGTTCCTGCGCGATGCGGCCGACTCCAAGCAACTGCATTGCGCGCACGCGGCGGCGAGCGGGCTGATGTCGGCCTACCTCGCGCAGGACGGCTTCACCGGCGCGGCGAAGATCCTCGAAGGCGCGCAGGGCCTGGGCGTCGGCATGTCGAGCGACGCCGACCCGGCCAAGCTCACCGACGGTCTCGGCACGCGCTGGACGCTGGCCGAAACCTCCTTCAAGTACCACGCCTCCTGCCGCCACACCCACCCCGCTGCCGACGCGCTGCTGCAGGTGATGACGCAGAACAAGCTCAAGCCCGCCGACGTGTCGCAAGTGACCACGCATGTGCACCAGGGTGCGATCGACGTGCTGGGCCGCGTGACGGTGCCGGCGACCGTGCACCAGGGCAAGTTCTCGATGGGCACGGTACTCGGCCTCATTGCCGTGCACGGCCGCGCAGGCCTCGGCGAATTCGACCGCGACTTTCTCGCGCCCGAAGTCTCGGCCTTCCGCGACAAGGTGACGATGCAGCTCGACGCCGAAGTCGACACCGCCTACCCCGCACGCTGGATCGGCAAGGTCAGTGTGCACACCACCGACGGTCGCACACTGCAGGGCCGCGTCGACGAACCCAAGGGCGACCCCGGCAACAGCCTGAGCCGCGCCGAGATCGAGGACAAGATGCAGCGCCTCGCGCACTACGGTGAAGGCGTGACGGCAGAAGAAGCAAAGGCCTTGTGCAACCGCATCTGGCAACTGGGCGAGACCCAGAACGTGGCGCGCTGGTTGCCCTGAGGAAGGAAGGGCCTCAAACCCGCCCCGGGGCCCGGTCTGCGGTGCCGGATGGAATGCGCAGGCTCAGGAAGCGATCAGGTGATCGAACAGCTCCCGGGCAGAAGCAGGCAGCTGTTCCCGATCGCGCGCGATCAACTTCAGCTCCCGTTCGGCCCACGCATCGCTGAGCGCCACGGTCGAGATGCGCATCGCCATCGACAGCCGCTGAGCGGAAGACGCGGGTAGCACACCAACCCCCACGCCCGCCTCGATCATCAGGCAGATCGCCTCGAAGCTGCTGACCTGGATACGCGGATTGAAGCCGCGCCCCGCCAGTTCGGCGCGGCGCTGCAGGAAGCGGTGGATGGCGCTGCCATGGTGCAGGCCCACGTGCTGCTCGTCGAGCGTGTCGGCGAAGGCCACCGAAGGGGCGCCCGCGAGGTGGTGCGTGAGCGGCACCACCAGCACGAGCTGGTTGCTTCCGAAGGGACGCGCATCGAAATCTCCCGTGTGCACGTCGCCCGCGAGGATGCCGATGTCGGCCTCGCCATCGGCCACAGCGCGCACGATCTCTTCGCTGAGGTATTCGCGCAGGTCCACCTGCACGGCCGGATGTTGCGTGAGGAAGCCCGCGAGCTTCTGCGGCAGGTACTCGGTAATGGAGGTGGTATTGGCGAACACGCGCACATGGCCCTTGATGCCCTTGCCGAAGTCCTGCATGTCGCAGCGCAGGTGCTCCATCTGCTGCATCACGCGCTTGGCGTGGTACAGCACGGCCTGCCCCGCGGCCGTAAGTGTCACGCCCTGCGCGCTGCGGTGCAGCAGCTTGCCGCCCACGGCCTCTTCCATCTGCTTGATGCGGGTGGAGGCGGCAGCCAGCGAGATGCAGGCCTTCTCGGCGCCGCGCGTGAGGCTGCGCGCGTCCGCCACGTAGACGAACAGTTTCAGGTCGAACAGGTCGAAATGCAGGTTCACCGGGCGCAGGCACGAGTAAGGAAGGGAACGTGCATTGTCCGGCGAACGGCGCCGTGCGCGCCCGCTTGCGGGTTTGTCCTCAGACGGGGTCCCAGCTGAACACGTCGGCCGAGCGATCGAGCGGGAAGAAGCTCGCGCGCATCGCGGGCATGGCGTGCTCGGCGATGCTCTGCGGCGTCCAGCCCTCGGAGCGGTGGATGGAGCGCACCGGCCGCGGCTGGCTGATGAGCGAGATCTCGTTGTTGCGCACCGAGAAGATCTGGCCGTTGACCGCGCCCGCCGCCTCGCTCGCGAGGTACACCGCCAAGGGCGCCACCTTGGCCGGCGTCATCTGCTTGATCTTGTCGACGCGTGCGCGCTGCTCGTCAGTGTCGGTGGGAATGGCGCCAATCATGCGGCTCCAGGCAAAAGGCGCGATGCAGTTCGAGCGCACGTTGAATTTCTGCATGTCGAGCGCGATCGACTTCGACAACGCGACGACGCCGAGCTTGGCCGCCGAGTAGTTCGCCTGGCCGAAGTTGCCTATCAGGCCCGAGGTGGAGGTCATGTGCACCAGCGCGCCCGCGTTCTGTTCCTTGAAGTGCGTGGCCGCCGCACGGCTCACGTGGTAGGCGCCGTAGAGATGCACCTTGAGCACCGAGTCCCACTCGTCGACCGACATCTTGTGGAAGAAGCGGTCGCGCAGGATGCCCGCGTTGTTGACCGCCGCGTCGATGCGGCCGAAGCTGTCGAGCGCACACTGCACGATACGCGCCGCGCTGGCGGCATCGGCCACGCTGTCGGTGTTGGGCACGGCCTGGCCGCCGGCCGCGCGGATCTCGTCGACCACCTGCTGCGCGGGGCCGGCACTGCCGCCGGCACCATCGAGCGCGGCACCGATGTCGTTGACCACCACTTTCGCGCCGTGGGCCGCCATGGCCAGCGCGATGTCGCGCCCGATGCCGCCGCCCGCGCCCGTAACGACGACCACTTTTCCTTCAACCATGTTTGTCTGTGCTCCGGAGGTTCTTTCGACCGCGGGTTCGCGGGCATATTTCAGAATGCCACAGGCACAGCGAGAGCGGGTTCCAGGTTTCCGAAGAGGGCCTTCGGCGCGGCCCGGGGACGGCTATTGGCGCGCCGTGCGGATGTTCGCCGGCAGCGCCTGCGGCCAGCTCGTGCGAAACGGATTGATGTCCAGCCCGCCGCGCCGCGTATAGCGCGCATACACCGCGAGCTTGGTCGGCTTGCAGCGGCTCCAGATGTCCGTGAACATGCGCTCGGCACACGGCTCGTGAAACTCGTTGTGGTTGCGAAAGCTCACGATGTACGCCAACAGCCCGGCCTGGTCGATGGGCGGGCCGCTGTAGCGGATCTGCACGCTGCCCCAGTCGGGCTGGCCGGTGACGAGGCAGTTGCTCTTGAGCAGGCGGCTGGTGAAGGTTTCGTTCACATGCACCTGCGTGGCGTCGCTGCTCAGCAGCTCCGGCGCGGGCTGGTAGTGGGTGCACTCGATGTCGAGGCGGTCGAGGTCGAGGCCGTCGAGTTCGTGCACCGGCTCGCGGTCGAACATGTCGGGCGCCATCAGCTTCACGCCGATGCCGGCCGACTGGTCGCTGCCGCGCCACGCGGCTTCGGACAGGTCCGCGCGCAGGCGCTCGCGCACCGCGTCGGCGCTCGCGAACTGGCTGTTGTTGAAGCTGTTGAGATAGAGCTTGAAGCTCTTGCTCTCGATGATGTTGGGCGTCTCGCACGGAATGGTGAAGTGCACGATGGCCAGCTGCGGCTTGCCGCGCAGGTTGAGCCAGCTCACCTCGAACGCGGTCCAGAGGTCGGCGCCGAAGAAGGGCAAGGCATCGGACCTGATGCCCATGGTCTCGCGCTGCGTGGCGCGCGCGATGGGAAACAGCAGCGTGGGGTCGTAGCGGTCGGCGTAGGCCGAGGCGCGGCCGAGTTGCGATTGCTCGGGCGTGTTGGGGTTCGGGTCGTGGCTCATGGTGTGGCGTTTCTGGCCTCCGCTGCATGCGCGAACGGAGCAATGTGGTTGGCGAGGATGGTGCACACCTCGGGCGGCAGGTCGTGGCCCATGCCGGGGATGGCGACGAATTGCGACCCGGGAATGCGCCTGGCGGTGTCTTCCCCGCAGGCGATGGGCACGAGCGCATCGGCGTCGCCGTGCAGCACCAGCGTGGGCGACTGGATGCGCGCCAGCACCTGCGGCCGGTCGGCATCGGCGCCGACGGCCAGCATCTGCCGCATCAGCCCGGCCGGGCGGTACGCACGGCGCATGCTGAAGGTGAGGCGCGCGGCCAGCTCTTCGTCGCTCTGCGGGTAGGCGGGGCTCTGGATCAGCCGCAGCAGCCGGATGCTGTGCGCGACCAGCGCGGCCTCGTCGCGGCCCACCGGACGACGCATGAGCATGGAGGCCACCTCGCGGCGCGGCCCGGGCAGGCCGCGTGCGCCGCTGGAGCTCATGATGCTCACGAGGCTTGCCGTGCGCTGCGGTGCGGTAGCGGCCATGCGCTGGGCGATCATGCCGCCCATGGAAGCGCCGACGATGTGGGCCCTTTCAATGCCCAGCGCATCGAGTACACCGAGCGCATCGAGGGTCATGTCCTGCAGTGTGTAGGCGGAGCGCACCGGCAGGCCGAGGCGATGGCGGATGGTTTCCCACACGACGTTGCCCACGCCCGCATGGTCGAAGCCCTGGCTCAGCCCGATGTCGCGGTTGTCGTGGCGCACCACGCGAAAACCCGCCTCGACCAGCTGCTGCACGAAGCCCGTGGGCCATGCGACCAGCTGCATGCCCAGGCCCATGATGAGCAGGATCACGGGGCGCCCCTCGCCTCCGGTGTCGTCGACTTCGATCTGCAGGCCGTTGGCGGTGACTTTCATCGGCTTCTTGCTACTTGAACTCGCGCTCGCGCAGCCACTTGGTGGCGACCCACTTCTCGCCCGCCAGCACCGGCGCGCCGCCGTGCAGCGTGCGAGTGACGGGGTCGGGCCGGTCATAGCTGAAGAACACGCCGCAGCCGCGCACCGGCGCCACTTCGAGGCCCACGTCGGGGAAGGTGGTGGCGCCGCCGCCTTCGGGCTCCTGCAGGTACATCACGAGCGTGGCGACGCGCTGGCCGCCGCGCTTGAGGATGGTGGGCGTGCCGGGTTCGCCGGGGTCGAAGTAGTCGTAGTGCGGGCGGTACTGCGCGCCGGGGGCGTAGCGCAGGATCTGCAGGCCCTCGCCGAATTCGAGCGGCCAGCGCAGCAGCGTGGCGAGGCGCTGCTCCAGGCGCGCGACGATCTCGTTCTCGCCGCGCTCGAAGAACATGCCGTCGCTGGTGCGATCGACGTTGAGCACCTCGCCGCCGGTGCGGGTCTCCACGGTGAGCGAACGCGCGAGCCGAACGCGCGCCGCAGCGATCAGGCCTTCGCACTCCTCGGCCGACAGCAGGTTGCCGAACACGACGACACGCGGATGCCGCATGGTCTGCAGCACCTGCACGCGGCGGTCGCCGGCATCGAGGTACAGCGGCGCACCGTCGAGGTCGGGGCCGGGCATTTTGGTGCGCACGGGCGGCAGGGCCACCTCCACGTTGGGGAATCCGGCCTCGAGCTGGGCCAGCGCCGTGTCGGCGGCGGCATCGTGCCAGCCGGCCGCGCGCATGGAAGCGCGCAGCGCTGGCACCGAATGCCCGGCCGCGAGCTGGGCCACCAGCCACTCGCGCAGTTCCGGACTGATCGGTTGCGACATCTCAATACTCCTCCACGTTGCAGCAAGCCCCGCAACGCATGAAAAAACCGCCACGCCCCATTCCAGGAACACCGCGGAACCGGCTTTGCCGGGCCGCCGGTGTTGCCCCCTGCAAGGGGGTTGGCGCAGCGACACGAAGTGCGCGAAGACTGGGGGTCAGTCCAACCTTCTCCTGAACACCAGCCTTTCGGCTGTCGATGCTTCTGCATCGAAACCATAACCCTCGAGGTCGAACTTTTCCAGTGCCTTGGGCGTGGCCGCCTTGTGCTGCACGGCCCAGCGAGCCAGCAGGCCGCGCGCGCGCTTGGCGAAGAAGCTCACGATCTTGTATCTGTCGCCCTTCCACTCCTCGAACACGCATTCGACCACACGGGCCTTGAGCACCTTCTTGTCGACCGACTTGAAGTACTCCTGCGAGGCGACGTTGACGACCACCGGCGTGCGGTCGGCCGCGAGGCGCTCGTTGAGGTGCTCGGCGATGCGCGAACCCCAGAAGGCGTAAAGGTCCTTGCCGTGGCGATTGGCCAGTTGCGTGCCCATCTCGAGGCGGTAAGGCTGCAGCAGGTCGAGCGGGCGCAGCAGGCCGTAGAGGCCGCTGAGGATGCAGACGTGGTCCTGCGCCCAGGCCAACTGCCCCTTGGTGAGCGTGCGGGCATCGAGACCGCCGTAGACGTCGCCGTCGAAGGCGAAGGCGGCCTGGCGGGCGTTCTTCTCGGTGCTCTTGCCGGACCAGGCCTGGTAGCGGGCCACGTTCAGGGCGGAGAGCTTGTCCGACAGGTGCATCAGCTCGGAGATCTGCTGGGGCGACTTCTCGCGCAGCAGCCTGATCAGCTCGACCGAGGGGCCGCGCGGAGATTCGAAATGGGGTTGGGTGGCGGGGATTTCGGAGGGAACCGGAGTGTCGTAGTCGAGCGACTTCGCAGGGGAAAGCAGGAACAGCATGGCGGAATTATCAGTGGCTGCCGTGACGCTGGGCCGCGCCGGTAAAATCGCGGGCTATCCCACCCTGTCTCCCCACGGCTCCCTGAAGGGCCGTTCCGTATTCCCATGAGCGAACCCACCACTTCTCCCGCCCAGCCTGGCCTGGACAGCCTTTCCAAATCGTTCGAGCCCGCCGCCATCGAGGCGCACTGGGGCCCCGAATGGGAGAAGCGCGGCTACGCCAAGGCCGGCTTCAGAGGCACGCAGCAACCGAAGGAAGGCGCCGAATCGTTCGCGATCCAGCTGCCGCCGCCCAACGTGACGGGCACGCTGCACATGGGCCATGCGTTCAACCAGACGATCATGGACAGCCTCACGCGCTACCACCGCATGAAGGGCGACAACACGCTGTGGCTGCCGGGCACCGACCACGCGGGCATCGCCACGCAGATCGTGGTGGAGCGCCAGCTGCAGGAGCAGAAGATCAGCCGCCACGACCTGGGCCGCAAGAACTTCGTGGCGCGCGTGTGGGAATGGAAAGAGAAGTCGGGCAACACCATCACCGAGCAGATGCGCCGCATGGGCGACACGGTGGACTGGAGCCGCGAATACTTCACGATGGATGACGACCTCTCGAAGGTGGTCACGCACACCTTCGTGAAGCTGTATGAAGAAGGCCTGATCTACCGCGGCAAGCGCCTGGGCAACTGGGACCCGGTGCTCAAGACCTCGGTGAGCGACCTCGAAGTCGAGAGCGAAGAGGAAGACGGCTCGCTCTGGCACATCGCCTATCCGCTGGAAGACGGCAGCGGCACGCTGACCGTGGCCACCACCCGGCCCGAGACCATGCTCGGCGACACGGCCGTGATGGTCCATCCGGAAGACGAGCGCTACAAGCATCTCATCGGCCAGCGCGTGAAGCTGCCGCTGGTCGACCGGCTGATCCCGATCATTGCCGACGACTACGTCGACAAGGAATTCGGCACCGGCGTGGTGAAGGTGACTCCGGCCCACGACTACAACGACTACGCCGTCGGCCAGCGCCACAAGCTCGAGATGATCGGCGTGCTGACGCTGGACGCGACCATCAACGACAACGCCCCCGAGAAGTACCGCGGCCTGGACCGCTTCGTCGCGCGCAAGGCCATCGTGGCCGACCTCGACGCACTGGGCCTGCTGATCGAGGTGAAGAAGCACAAGCTGATGGTGCCGCGCTGCGCGCGCTCGGGCGCCATCATCGAGCCGATGCTCACCGACCAGTGGTACGTGGCCATGACGCGCCCCGGCGCCGATGGCCAGTCGATCGCGCAGAAGGCCATCGATGTGGTGAAGTCCGGCGAGGTGCGCTTCGTGCCCGAGAACTGGGTCAACACCTACAACCACTGGATGGAGAACATCCAGGACTGGACCATCTCGCGCCAGCTCTGGTGGGGCCACCAGATTCCCGCCTGGTACGACGAGGAAGGCAATGTGTACGTGGCCGAGAACGAGGCCGACGCGCAGGCCAAGGCGCCGGGCAAGACGCTGCGCCGCGACGAGGACGTGCTCGACACCTGGTACTCGGCGGCGCTGGTGCCCTTCTCTTCGCTGGGCTGGCCCGAGAAGACGAAGGACCTGGAGCTGTACCTGCCCTCGCAGGTGCTCGTGACGGGCTACGACATCATCTTCTTCTGGGTCGCCCGGATGATCATGATGACCAAGCATTTCACCGGCAACGTGCCGTTCAAGGACGTGTACATCCACGGCCTGGTGCGCGATGCGCAGGGCAAGAAGATGAGCAAGTCGGAAGGCAACGTGCTCGACCCGGTTGACCTGATCGACGGCATCCAGTTGCCCGAACTGCTCGACAAGCGCACGCAGGGCCTGCGCAAGCCCGAGACGGCGCCCGCGGTTCGCAAGAACACGCAGAAGGAGTTTCCGGATGGCATCCCGGCCTTCGGCGCCGATGCGCTGCGCTTCACCTTCGCTTCGCTGGCTTCGCTGGGCCGCAGCATCAACTTCGACAGCAAGCGCTGCGAGGGCTATCGCAACTTCTGCAACAAGCTGTGGAACGCCACGCGCTTCGTGCTGATGAACTGCGAAGGCCAGGACTGCGGCCTGCTGGAGCACACGAAGGAAGACTGCAAGATCGGCGGCAAGGCCCACGGCTACCTGAAGTTCAGCCGTGCCGACTTCTGGATCGTGTCGCAGCTGCAGCGCGTCGAGGCCGAAGTGGCCAAGGGCTTCGAGGAATACCGCCTCGACAACGTGGCCAACGCGATCTACCAGTTCGCCTGGGACGAGTTCTGCGACTGGTACCTGGAAATCGCCAAGGTGCAGATCCAGACCGGCGACGACGCGCAGAAGCGCGCCACGCGCCGCACGCTGATCCGCACGCTCGAAACACTGCTGCGCCTGGCGCATCCGGTGATCCCGTTCATCACGGAAGAGTTGTGGCAGAAGGTGTCGACGGTTGCGGGACGTGAGGGCGAGTCGATCATGGTCGCCGCCTATCCGAAGAGCCAGCCCGAGAAGATCGACGAGGCGGCCGAGGCGCACGTGGCGAGGTTGAAGGCGCTGGTCGATGCATGCCGCACGCTGCGCGGCGAGATGAACGTGTCGCCGGCCACGCGACTGCCGCTCTACGCGGTGGCCGACGACGCCGAAGGCGCGGCCTTCCTGCGCGAATCGGCGCCGGTGCTTCAGGCGCTCGCAAAGCTCAAGGAAGTGAAGGTCTTCGACGACGAGGCTTCGTGGTCGGCCGCGGCCGAGGCGGCGCCCGTGGCGGTGGTCGGCGCTGCGCGCCTGTGCCTGCACATGGAGATCGACAAGGCTGCCGAGAAGCTTCGCATCGGCAAGGAAATCGCGCGCATCGAAGGGGAGATCGCGAAGGTGAACGGCAAGCTCGGCAACGAAGCCTTCGTTGCGAAGGCGCCGCCGGCGGTGATCGAGCAGGAACGCAAACGCCTGGCTGACTTCACGGCCATGCTGGAGCGTTTGCGCGATCAGCTTGTGCGTCTTGGCTGACACACGAGGGGCCGGGAAGGCGTTTAGGATGTTGAGAACGGCTTCGCGCCGCGCCGTCGCATCATCCTGCACCCCCTTTTGAAGAAAGACGCTGTACTGCCCATGTCCACTTCCTCGACCCGCATTCGCAAGGCCGTATTCCCCGTTGCAGGCTTTGGTACTCGCTTCCTGCCAGCCACCAAGGCACAGCCGAAGGAAATGCTGCCCGTGGTCGACAAGCCGCTGATCCAGTACGCCGTCGAGGAGGCCTACGCCGCGGGCATCCGCGACATGATTTTTGTGACCGGGCGCAACAAGCGTGCGATCGAAGATCACTACGACACCGCCTACGAACTCGAGAGCCAGCTCGAAGCCAGCGGCAAGGATGCGCTGCTCAACATCGCGCGCTCGGTGTCGCCCGACGACATGACCTGCTCGTACGTGCGCCAGCCGCGCATGCTGGGCTTGGGCCATGCGGTGCTGTGCGCCGAGCACCTTGTGGGCAACGAACCCTTCGCCGTGCTGCTGGCGGACGACCTGATGGTCGGCCCCGAGGGCGGCCAGCCCGTGCTGGCGCAGATGACCGCGGCTTTCAGCCGCCTCGGCGGCTCGCTGCTTGCGGTGCAGGAAGTGCCGCTGGCGCACGTCAAGCGCTACGGCATCGTGGCCGGCGACGTGATCGAGGAAGGCCTGGTGAAGGTCAACCGCATGGTCGAGAAGCCCAAGCCCGAAGACGCGCCCTCGCGCCTGGGCGTGGCCGGCCGCTACATCCTCACGCCAGGCGTGTTCGACGAGATCCGCAACCAGCCCAAGGGCGCGGGCGGCGAGATCCAGCTGACCGACGGCATTGCCGCGCTGATGAAGAAGGAATCGGTCTACGCTTATTCGTACAAGGGCATCCGCTACGACTGCGGCAGCAAGGAAGGCTTCCTGCAGGCGTCGGTGGAACTGGCGCTGGCCCACCCCGAGGTGGGCGCGGAGTTCCGCGAATACCTCAAGAGCCTGAAGCTGTAGTCGCTTCTTCTTCGAGCGCCATCGTGAACGAAGGAAGGGCCGCTGACGCGGCCCTTTTCTTTTCTCTTCTCTTTGTCAGCGCCGCTTCAGCACGTGGATGAAGTCGCCGCCCACGGTTTCCTGTGCCATCAGCTCGTTGCCCGTCTGGCGTGCGAAGGCCTGAAAGTCGCGGATCGATCCCGGATCGGTCGACACCACCTTCAGCAGCTGCCCGCTCGCCATCTCGTTGAGCGACTTCTTGGCCTTGAGGATCGGCAGCGGGCAGTTCAGCCCGCGCGTGTCGAGCTCGCGATCAACTTGCATTGCCCGGCTCCGGCGGCAGGTTCAGGCCGCGGCGGCGCTCTTCGTTCTCGGCCGCGGTGAAGAACACGGGCTCATGGCCGCGCGTGCGCAGCCAGTCGGCCAGCGCGTAGCCGGTGCCGGCGGGCCAGCACTTGAGGTCGGGCAAGTCGTAGAGGCGGTAGTCCACCAGCTCGGGCGAGAGCTTCACTTCGCCATCGGCCACCACGTGGTACGCGATGATGATCTGGTTCATGCGCTGGAAGTCGTAGGCGCCGACGATCTTCGCGGCGCTGATGTCGAGGTTGGTTTCTTCCTTCACCTCGCGCGCAATGCCCTCCTCGGGCGTCTCGCCGGCTTCCATGAAGCCGGTGATCAGCGCGAACATCTTGCCGGGCCAGGCCGCATTGCGCGCGAGCAGCACCTGGCCGCGGTACTCGACGATGGCCGCGAGCACCGGGGTCGGGTTGTTCCAGTGCGTGTGGCCACAGTTGGGGCAGCGCAGGCGCTCCTTGGGGCCGCCGTCTTCCATCAGCGCGATCCACTCGAGGGGCGTGGCACAGACCTGGCAGAACTTGGGGTGGGGCATGGGGTTCTCAGCCTTCTTGTTGTTGAGTAGTGGCCCCTTCCAGGAACACCGCAGAACCGGCTTTGCCGGGCTGCAGGTGTTGCCCCCGGAGGGGGTTGGCGAAGCGACACGAAGTGCGCATAGCCTGGGGGCGGGCCTTGTCAGGCGGGGAAGACGCCAGTGGAGAGATAGCGGTCGCCGCGATCACAGACCACGAACACGATGGTGGCGTTCTCGACCGTCTTCGCCACCTGGAGCGCGGCCCACAGCGCACCGGCCGCCGAGATGCCGCCGAAGATGCCCTCTTCGCGCGCGAGGCGCCGGCACATCTCTTCGGCGTCGTCCTGGCTCACGCTGATTTCTTCATCGACGCAGCTCGGGTCGTAGATCTTCGGCATGTACTCGGCCGGCCACTTGCGGATGCCGGGAATGCGCGAACCTTCGGCCGGCTGCGCGCCGATGATGCGCACTGCCGGATTCTTCTCCTTGAGGAATCGCGACACGCCGGTGATGGTGCCGGTGGTGCCCATGGCGCTCACGAAGTGCGTGATCTTGCCCTTGGTGTCGGCCCAGATCTCGGGGCCGGTGGTCTCGTAGTGGATGCGCGGGTTGTCGGGGTTGGCGAACTGGTCGAGCACCCGGCCCTTGCCCTGCGCCACCATCTGTTCGGCGAGATCGCGGGCGTATTCCATGCCGCCGCTCTTGGGCGTGAGCACGAGTTCGGCGCCGAAGGCCTTCATGGTCTGGGCGCGTTCGATCGAGAGGTCCTCCGGCATGATCAGCACCATGCGGTAGCCCTTGATGGCAGCAGCCATGGCCAGGGCAATGCCGGTGTTGCCGGAGGTGGCTTCGATCAGGGTGTCGCCGGGCTTGATCTCGCCGCGCTCCTCGGCGCGCTTGATCATCGAGAGGGCCGGCCGGTCCTTGACCGAGCCCGCGGGATTGTTGCCTTCGAGCTTGCCGAGAATGACGTTGCCGCGCTTGGCGTTTTCTGCGGCGTTGATGCGTTGCAGTGCGACCAGAGGGGTCTTGCCGATGGCGTCTTCGATCGTCGGATAATTCATGGCAGCCACTGTGCCATAATTTTGGGCTTCGTTCAGAACCCTGCCCGGGTGGTGAAATTGGTAGACGCAGGGGACTCAAAATCCCCCACCGAAAGGTGTGCCGGTTCGATTCCGGCCCCGGGCACCAGATTTTTCTCGCCCCCAGGCTTCGCGCACTTCGTGTCGCTTCGCCAACCCCCTACCGGGGGCGCAACCGGCGGCCCGGCAGAGCCGGTTCCGCGGTTTCCCTGGAAGGGAACCGCTCCCGATTCACAGGTCAGGCCGCCTCGCGCAGGCCCGTATGCACCGTCGGATGCGCCAGCCGCACCCGCAGCTCACGCTTCAGCCGCGTGTTGTCCAGCCGGCGCGACTCCCCCATGAAACTCAGCAATTGCAGCGGCAGCTGCCGCTCGGCGTCGCCGCGCGCCACACGCGGTGGGCGCGGCATGCCGTAGAGGTCCGCGGCCAGATCGACGTAGTCGCCCATGCGCAGTTCGGTGTCGTCCGAGGCATGCACGATGCGCTGCGGCTTGCCGCGGAACAGGGCCGCCACGCAGGCGCGCGCGAGGTCGTCGGCGTGGATGTGGCTGGTGTAGACATCGTCCTCGCGCCGCAGCACCGGCGTGCCGCGCTGCAGGCGGCCGCGCGGGGTGCCGTTTTCGCGATCGGGCGCATAGATGCCCGGAATGCGCAGGATGCTGGCACGCACACCGGCGCTGCGGCCCAGCCAGCGCACGGCGCGTTCGGCATCCACGCGGCGATGGGAGCGCGGTGTGTCGGGGCGCACGCCGCGGGTTTCGTCGACGCGGGCGCCGCCGCAATCGCCGTACACGCCGCTGGTCGAACCGTAGACGAAAGCCGAAGGCAACGACCGCAGGCGCAATGCCCGCGCCAGCTCGGTGGTGCGCTGGTCGCGCCACCAGGCGGCACCGCCGTCGCGGGCGGGCGGCGCCAGGTGCAACACCCGCGTGGCGATGCCCGCCAGCCGGCGCAGGGTGGCCGCGTCGTCCAGATTGCCCACCAGCGGTCGGATGCTGGCCGCGCGCAGGGCGCCCACGCGGTCGGCCGACGAAGTGAGTGCCACCAGTTGCATGCGGCCGCGCAGATCGCGCGCCACACGCTGGCCGATGTCGCCGCATCCCACGATCAGCAGGCGCTCGCGCCGGAACCGCGCTGGCAGAGCGCCGGAGGGGCTATTGATTGAAGGCAAAATCCTGTTCCTGTCCCAATTCAGTTGCTCACCGGGCTTCGTACGGCCCGCGAAGAGTTCACCTCGAAGAATACCGATGACTGCTACAGCACCGCACGAAGCGGGCTTTTCCATCCACGTCGAACCCAGTGGACGCCATTTCATGGTTCACGGCGACGAGACCATCCTCGCGGCAGGCATCCGGCAGGGCATCGGCCTTCCCTATGGCTGCAAGGACGGCGCCTGCGGCTCGTGCAAGTGCAAGAAGCTGTCGGGAGAGGTCACCCTGGGCCCCCATCAGAGCAAGGCCCTGAGCGCCGAGGAACAGCTCGCCGGCTACGTGCTGACCTGCTGTGCGCACGCCCGGAGCGACGTGGTGCTCGAATCGCGACAGGTCACGGAAGCCGGCGCGCTGCCGATCCGCAAGATGCCGGTACGGGTGCAAGGCCTCACGCGCCTGTCGCACGACGTGATGATGGTGCGCCTGCAGTTGCCGGCAGGCGAGCCGCTGCAGTTCTACGCCGGCCAGTACGTGGAGTTCATCCTGCGCGATGGCGCACGCCGCAGCTACTCGATGGCCAATGCGCCGCACACGCTGGGCCAGCCCGGCACGGGCATCGAACTGCACCTGCGGCACCTGCCCGGTGGCAAGTTCACCGACCATGTGTTCGGCACGATGAAGGAAAAGGAAATCCTGCGCATCGAGGGCCCCTTCGGCAGCTTCTTCCTGCGCGAGGATTCCGGCAAGCCGATGATCCTGCTGGCCTCGGGGACGGGCTTCGCGCCGATCAAGGCGCTGCTCGAGCACATGAAGTTCAAGGGCATCGAGCGGCCCGCCACGCTCTACTGGGGCGGCCGGCGGCCCGAAGACCTGTACATGGACGCCTGGGTGCGCGAGCAGATGGCGCAGATGCCGAGCCTGCGCTACGTGCCCGTCATTTCCAATGCCACGCCCGAAGACAACTGGACCGGCCGCACCGGCTTCGTCCATCAGGCCGTGCTGGAAGACTTCGCCGATCTGTCGGGCCACCAGGTCTATGCCTGCGGTGCGCCCATCGTGGTCGACTCGGCCAAGCGCGATTACGTGGCGCTGGCGGGCCTGCCGGAAGAAGAATTTTTTGCCGACGCATTCACCACAGAGGCCGACAAGGCCCTTCCCTGAGACACCCCAAAAAGACAATGAAGACAAGACACTTCCTACTCACCCTGCTCGCCGGCGTCGCGGCCCTGCTGGGCACCAGCCAGGCGATGGCGCAGCAGCAACAGCGACCGATCCGCCTCGTCGTGCCTTACGCGGCAGGCGGCCCGATCGACAACACCGCTCGCATCCTGGCCGAGCGCGTCAAGGACACGCTGGGCCCGGTCATCATCGATAACAAGCCCGGCGCTGGCGGCAACATCGGTGCCGACATCGTGGCGAAGGCACCCGCCGACGGCCTGACGATCGGCGTCGCGGCCACCGCCACCAACGCGGTGAACCCGTGGCTCTACAACAAGATCCCGTTCAACGCCGCGACCGACTTCGCACCGATCACGCAGATGGTCCGCGTGCCCAACGTGCTGGTGATGAACGCCGACACGGCCAAGCGCCTGAACATCAACAGCGTGGCCGACCTGATCCACTATGCCAAGGCCAACCCGGCCAAGCTCAACTACGCCAGCGGCGGCAACGGCAGCGCCGGCCACCTGGCGGGCGAGCTGTTCAAGAAGGAAGCGGGCATCTTTGCAGTGCACATTCCGTACAACGGCGGCAACCCGGCGCAGCTGGCGCTGATCTCGGGGCAGGTCGACTTCAACTTCGACAACCTCGCCACGGCCGCGCCGAACATCCGCTCGGGCAAGCTGAAGGCGATCGCGGTCACGACGCTCAAGCGCAGCAGCGCCCTGCCCGACGTGCCGCCCGTGGCCGACACGCTCAAGGGCTTCTCGATCGACACCTGGTGGGGCCTGGTCGCACCGGCCGGCACGCCGCCCGAGGTGGTCGCGAAACTCAACCAGGCCTTCGTCGCCGCGCTGAACGCGCCGGAAACGAAGACCCGCTTCGCCTCGATGCTGGCCGAGCCGGTCGGCAACTCGCCTGAGCAGTTCGGCAGCTTCATGAAGAGCGAACTCGCCAAGTACGAGAAGGTGGTCAAGGCCACCGGGGCGAAGGTGGACTGACGAGGTCGTTCAGGGGCGCTGCGGCCTGCGTGTCGGTGGCCGCAGCCACGGCCGCCGCCGCTTCGGCCGCCCCGCTCTGGTAAGTGCGCAGGCCTGCGAGGTCGAGCACTTCCACGCCGCCATGTTCGATGCGCAACAGGCCGTCGCGCTGCAGCGCATGCAGCGCGCGGTTGGCACGCTGGCGCGACACGGCCGACAGCAGGCCGATCTCGTCCTGGCTCAGCCGCACGAAGCGGGTGGCACGCGGATAGAGGATGGGGTCGAACAGGCTGGCCAGGCAACGCGCCACACGCGCGTCGGGGCCGAGCAGCCGATCGAATTCCATGAGGCCGATGAACAGGCTCAGTCGCGCATTGATGTGTAACAACAGAAACCGATTGAAGCCGATGCTGGTGGACATCAGCCGCTCGAAGCTGCGCCGCGGCACGCAGGCCACGCGCGTGGGCCGCAGCGCCACGCCGTCGTAGCGCCAGCATCCGGGGGTGAGCAGCGAGCCTTCGCCGCTCCAGCCTCCAGCGGTCACGCCGGTGAAGGTTGAGACGCGCCCGTCGGGCAGCGACACCGACATCTTCAGCAGGCCATCCATCACGCCGATCCAGTGATCGGCCGGCTCGCCGCGCCGCACGACGAAGCCGCCGGCCGGGACCACGCGCTCGTGCGACTCCTGGACGACGCGGTCGAGTTCGTCGTCCGTGAGCGCGCGCGCCCACAAGCTCTCTCGGAGCATGTTCTCCAACGCGTTCGACATCGCGCCTCCTGCTGTCGTCCCTCGTGACATCGCATCGGCCGATCCGTCGCAGGCGCCGGTCGGCGGGGACCGTAAGAAATGTCGTTGCAACGACATCTTCGGCGCGGCGATGGTGCCACAGTCATCCGCGTTCGCCAAACAACAAGGAGACAACGATGAAGCGTTCGAACAAGGACCCGCGCCCCGCGCGCGGACCGGACGGCGGGGATGCGCACGGCCTGCGCCGGCGCGACGTGCTCGGCTACGCCACGGCCGCGCCGCTGGCATCGGCGGCGGCCGGCATCGCGGGGCTCGGCGCCCTCACGGCGCCCGCCTCCGCGGTGGCCGCGCTGCTGCCGATGACCCCGCCCGACACCACCGACCTGATCGACATCGGCGACGCGGTCACGCTCACGTCGCTGCCGACCATGCCGCTGGTGAAGGTGACGAACACCGGCGACGGCCGCGTGCGCCTGGCGCTGCCGCGCCTCGAAGTGGGCCAGGGCATCGCCACGGCCAGCGCCATGATGCTGGCCGACAAGCTGCGCCTGCCGCTGAGCGCGATCGAGGTCACCTCGGCCGACGCGAGCCCCGAGCTGATCTGGAACCAGCTCACCGGCGGCTCGTCGAGCGTGCGTTCGATGCATGCCGGCATGCCGACGCTGGGCGGCCTCGGCGGCCTGCTCTCGGGCTCCACGCCCTCGGTGGTCGGCCAGCGCGTGACGCGGCTCGACGCACTCGACATCGTCACCGGCCGCAAGAAGTTCACGCTCGACCAGGCGGTGCCCGGCGCCAAGCCGACGATGGTGCGGCGCCCGCCGACCATCAACGGTAAGTTCGTCGGCATCAACAACCTGAACACGGTGATGGGCATGCCGGGCGTGATCGGCGTGGTGCCGATTCCCGCCACCAACGGCATCACGCCGACGCCGCCGGGCGTGGCGGTGATGGCCGAGACCTTCGGCCAGGCCTGGGCCGCGGTGAACGCGCTCGACGTGACCTGGGGCGCCGGCCCGCTCGACGGCGAGTCGAACGCCACCATCATGAGCAAGCTGAAGTCGTCGCTGCTGCCTTTTGCGCTGCCACCGCTGGGCGCGCTGACGGTCGAGGCCGAGTTCGAGTTCGCGCCGGCCGCGCACTGCCCGATGGAAGTCGAATGTGCGATTGCGGACGTGCGAGCGGATCGCGCCGAAATCTGGGCCGGGCTGCAGAGCCCCATCGTCACCCAGCAGGCAGTGGCCGCCGAGCTGGGCCTGCCGCTGAACAAGGTTGTCGTGCATGTGGTGCCCTCGGGCGGCTCGTTCGGGCGGCGCCTGTTCTGGGACCCGGTGCTGCAGGCGATCCAGGTGTCGAAGGCGCTGGGGCGCCCCTGCCGCCTGATGTACCACCGCACCGACGACATGCGCCACACGCGCATCCGCCCGCCGATCTACCAGAAGGCACGCGCCACGATGCTGCTGGGCCAGGTCATCGCCTTCGAGCAGCGCATCGCCAGCGTGCGGCTGGACACGCGCCACGGCTTCGGCAACATGCTCGAGGCCGCCGCCATCGCACTGCCCAATGCCTTCCCGCAGACGGTGGGCAACTTCGCGATCGAGCAGGTGATGTTCAAGACCATGGTGACCTCGCCCTACAACTTCGGCGTCACGACCAAGCTGTTGACGCCGGTGCCGATGGACATGAACACCTGCTCGTACCGCTCGGTGCACATCCAGCCCGCGCGACTGGTGGAAGAGATCCTGGTCGACGAGATGGCCCGCGCCGCGGGCAAGGACCCGGTCGCCTTCCGGCTCGAGTACCTGCGCCTGCCGCGCGCCCGTGCGGTGCTCAAGGCGGTGGCGGAGGCCGCGCAGTGGGGCAAGGCGATGCCGGCGGGCTTTGCGCAGGGCGTGGGCGTGCACCAGGAGACGAAGTCGTTCACGGCCTGCATCGTCGAGATCGACGCGCGGGTACCGGCGCAGGCCCGCGTGGTGCGCGCGACCATCGCCATCGACGTGGGCACGCCGATCAACCCCTCGGGCATCGAAGCGCAGCTGCAGGGCGGCCTGTGCGAATCGATCGCGCTGGTGCTGTCGGCGGGGCTGCACATCCAGAACGGCCTGCCGCTGGAAGGCAGCTACTCGCAGTACCACTTCTCGCGCATGAAGCACTACCCGAAGGACGTGAAGGTCATCATCCTGCCGGCCAACGGCGAGGCCATCGGAGGGCTGGGCGAGGTCGGCCTGTCGGCGAGCTCGGGCGCCATCGCCAACGCCTATGGGCGCGCCACCGGCATCAAGCCGCGCAGCTTCCCGCTGAACTTCCCGGTCGATTTCACGCCGATCCCGCCGGGCAAGCTGCCCACGCCCGTCAACGTTCCGATTCCCGCCTGAGGAGACCCGCCATGCCTGTGCAATCTTTCAAGGTGAACGGCCAGAACGTGGACGTCGAGGCGCCCGACGACCTGGCGCTGCTGTGGGTGCTGCGTGACAAGCTCGGCATCACCGGCCCGAAGTACGGCTGCGGCATCAACGTGTGCAAGGCCTGCACCTGCCACGTCGACGGCAAGGCCGTGACGACCTGCTCGGTGCGCGTGTCCGACGTGCGCGGCCGCCAGGTGACGACCATCGAGGGCCTGGCCAACGGCAACACGCTGCACCCGGTGCAGCAGGCCTGGATGAACCTCGACGTGCCTCAATGCGGCTTCTGCCAGCCGGGCCAGATCATGGCGGCAGTGGACCTGCTGCGCCGCACGCGCAACCCGACGGACGCCGACATCGACGCCATCGAGAACGTGTGCCGCTGCGGCACCTACGGCCGCATCCGCGAGGCCATCAAGGCTGCGGCGGCGGCAATGGGGTAGGAGGCTCGCTTATTCGCCGAGGTAGGCGGCCCGCACGCGCGGGTCGCTCAGCAGGGCCTTGGCTTCACCGTTCATGGTGATAAGCCCCGATTCCATCACGTAGCCGCGGTCGGCCAGCTGCAGCGCGCGGTTTGCGTTCTGCTCGACCAGCAGGATGGTCACGCCCTGCGAGGCCACGGTCTGCACCACCTCGAAGATCTTGTCGCACATGATCGGCGACAGGCCCATCGTCGGCTCGTCGAGCAGCAGCACCTTGGGGCGCGCCATCAGCGCGCGGCCCATGGCCAGCATCTGCTGTTCGCCGCCCGACATCGTGCCGGCCAGCTGGTCCTTGCGCTCGCGCAGGCGCGGGAAGGTGACGAACACGCGCTCCATGTCGCTCGCGATGGCGGCCTTGTCCTTGCGGATGTAGGCGCCGATCTGCAGGTTCTCGGTGATGGTCATGCGCGTGAACACGCCACGGCCTTCGGGCACCATCACGAGGCCCTCTTCCACCAGGTCCCAGGCACCGCGGCCCTTGATGCTGCGGCCCAGGAATTCGATGTTGCCTGCTCCGGCCGGCAGCGTGCCGGTGATGGCCTTCATGGTGGTGGTCTTGCCGGCGCCGTTGGAGCCGATCAGCGACACCAGTTCGCCTTCGCGCACCTCGAAGTCCACGCCCTTCACGGCCTGGATGCCGCCGTAGCCGACCCTCAGGCCGGTGACCTTCAGCAGCGTCTTGCCGGCCGCCTTGGCTTGCGCGGCGGTGGACGAGGTTTCTTGTTCGCTCATGGTTGCGGTGCTCATGTCAGTGGCCTCCGGTGCCGAGGTAGGCCTCGATCACCTTCTCGTTCTTCTGCACGTCCACCGGGGTGCCTTCGGCAATCTGCTTGCCGTAGTCCAGCACGGTGACGCGGTCGCACAGGCCCATGATGAGCTTGACGTCGTGTTCGATGATCAGGATGGTGCGGTTGTCGCGGCGAATGCGGTCGATCAGCTCGCGCAGTGCGACCTTCTCGGTCGAGTTCATGCCGGCGGCGGGCTCGTCCAGCGCGATGAGCTGCGGGTCGGTGGCCAATGCGCGGGCGATTTCCAGGCGGCGCTGGTCGCCGTACGACAGCGTGCGCGCCTTGTAGTCGGCAAACTTGCCGATGCCGACGTAATCGAGCAGTTCGTGCGCGCGGTCGGCAATGGCCTTTTCCTCGGCCTTGAAGCCGCCGGTGCGGAACATTGCGCCGAGCACGCCCGAGTGCGTGCGGATGTGGCGCCCGACCATCACATTCTCCAGCGCTGTCATTTCGGCGAAGAGGCGGATGTTCTGGAAGGTGCGCGCGATGCCGGCCTTGGCCACTTCGTGCACAGCCGTCGGCTGGTAGGGCTTGCCGGCGAGCTCGAAGGTGCCGCTGTCGGGCGTGTACAGCCCGGTGATCACGTTGAAGAAGGTGGTCTTGCCAGCGCCGTTGGGGCCGATCAGGCCATAGACCTGGCCGCGCTTGATGGTGATGCCCACGTCGGAGAGGGCCTGCAGCCCGCCGAAGCGTTTGGAAATGCCGCGGACGTCGAGGATGGTGTCTGTCGTCATGTTGATTTTTCCTTCGGCGTTCAGGGATTGATCGACATGGGACGCGAAGCCGCACCCGGCAATTCGTCGGCGGGCGTATCGATGCCCGGCGCATGCGTTTGCAGCGATCCGGGAGCCACGGCCGCATGGGCCGGGTCGACGGGCACTGCGCCCTTCTTGGTCAACGTCTTGCCGTGTTCCGGCGAGGGCCAGAGGCCGCGCGGACGCACCAGCATGATGACGATCATGGCCAGCGCGATGAACAGCTGACGCAGGATGGACGCGTCGAGGCGGCCGTCGGTCAGCGACTGCAGCGGGCCGGCGACGTAGCGCAGTACTTCGGGCAGCGCGGCCAGCAGCACGGCACCGAGGACGACGCCGGGCAGGTGCCCGATGCCGCCGAGCACCACCATCGCGACGATCATCACCGACTCCATCAGGCTGAAGGACTCGGGCGACACGAAGCCCTGGAAGGCCGCGAACATCGCGCCCGACACGCCGCCGAAGCTGGCGCCCATGCCGAAGGCCAGCAGCTTCATATTGCGGGTGTTGATGCCCATCGCCTTGGCCGCGATCTCGTCTTCGCGGATGGCCATCCAGGCGCGGCCGACGCGCGAGGTCTGCAGGCGGTGCGAAATGATGATCGTGGCGATCACCAGCGCCAGGAACAGGTAGTAGTACAGCGAGACCGAGGAGATCGAGAAGCCGTCGAACTTCCATGCCTTGCCGAGGTCGAGGCCCCAGAACTTGATGGAGTCGATGGCGGTGATGCCCTTCGGCCCGTTGGTGATGTTCACCGGCTGGTCGAGGTTGTTCAGGAACACGCGGATGATTTCGCCGAAGCCGAGCGTGACGATGGCGAGGTAGTCGCCGCGCAGCTTGAGCGTGGGGGCGCCGAGCAGCACGCCCAGGCAACCGGCCACCGCAAGGGCCAGCGGAATCACGATCAGCAGCGAGGTGTGCAGCCCGTTCGGGAACATCTGTGCGAACCACGGGAAGGTCTCGCTCAGGTGCGACGAACCCATCAGCGCGTACAGGTAGGCCCCGATCGCGAAGAAGGCCACGTAGCCCAGGTCGAGCAGGCCGGCATAGCCGACCACGATGTTCAGGCCCAGTGCCAGCATCACGTAGAGCAATGCGATGTCGGCGATGCGCACCCAGGCGTTGCCCTGCATCTGCAGCAGCAGGGGCAGCGCGAGCACGGCGACGATGCCGATGATGTAGAAGGCGAGGTTCTTGCTGTTTTTCATGGCTCGTTCCTCAGGCACGGTCCGCCACGCGTTCGCCGAGCAGGCCGGACGGACGCAGCGTGAGCATGACGATCAGCACGATGAACGCGAAGATGTCGCTGTAGTTGCTGCCGAGCACGCCGCCCGTCAGCGTCCCGATGTAGCCCGAGCCGATGGCCTCGATGAGCCCCAGCAGGATGCCGCCGACCACCGCACCGGCGAGGTTGCCGATGCCGCCGAACACGGCCGCAGTGAAGGCCTTGAGGCCGGGCAGGAAGCCCATCGCGTGCTGCGCGATGCCGTAGTTCGATGCGTACATCACACCGGCAATGGCCGCGAGCACGGCACCGATGATGAAGGTGGCCGAGATCACCATGTCGGGCCGGATGCCCATGAGTGCCGCCACGCGCGGGTTCTCCGCTGTGGCGCGCATTGCACGGCCGAGCTTGGTGTAGTTGACCAGCCACATGAGCACCACGAGCGAGAACGCCGTGACGCTCAGGATCATGACCTGGGTGGGAGAGATCACCGCGCCGCCCACGTGGATGGGGTCGGTCGGCAGCAGGTTGGGATAGGCCTTGTTGGTCGGCTTCCAGATGATCATGGCCAGCGTCTGCAGCAGGATCGACATGCCGATGGCCGTGATCAGCGGCGCGAGCTTGGGACTGTTGCGCAGCGGCCGGTAGGCCACCTTCTCGATCACGAAGTTGAGGGTTGCCGCGACGACGCAGGCAATGATCAACGCGATGAGGAGGATCAGCCAGCCCGGTGTGTTGGGCATGCCGTCCTTCATGAGCCCGATGATGGTCCAGCTCGTGAGCGCCCCCACCATCAGCACTTCTCCGTGCGCGAAGTTGATCAGATTGATGATGCCGTACACCATGGTGTAGCCCAAGGCTATCAAGGCATACATGCTGCCCAGTACCAGACCGTTGATGATCTGCTGCAGCAAAATGTCCATAACGCGATTTCCTATGTGTTGCACCGTTGCGGGGTGCCATTCACCCGCCGGGCACCGGTTTGGCGCCCCTGGGTTGACAAGCAAAAAACCAGCCAACATGTGTCGCCGGCGGATTTGTGGGCGGGATTGTAGTCATGCACCAGCGTCGATTTGGTGCGCGGCGACGGGGGTTTACCCGCTCACGTCATGCTGTATGCGCGTGGGGCCATGCACGCTTTGCAAGCGTGCTGCAAACAAGTATCAGCCGTTGCCTTCGGCGTTCCGGCGGCGCAGTTCGCGCAGCTTTTCCGCGATGCGAATCTCGAGTCCACGCTCGACGGGCTCATAGAAGACCTGGCCTTCCAGCCCTTGCGGAAGGTAGCGCTCGCCGGCGGCGAAACCGCCCTCCTCGTCGTGCGCATAGCGGTAGCCCTTGCCGTAGTCGAGCTCTTTCATGAGCTTGGTGGGCGCATTCCGCAGGTGCATGGGCACGGGTCGCGTGCTGTCCGTCTTCACGAGGGCGCGCACCGCGTTGTAGGCCTTGTAGACGGCGTTCGACTTGGGAGCGATGGCGAGATAGACCACGCATTCGGCCAGTGCCAGTTCGCCCTCGGGTGTACCCAGACGCTCGTAGACCTCGGCCGCATCGAGCGCCAGGCGCAGCGCGCGCGGATCGGCCAGGCCGATGTCTTCGCTGGCCATGCGCACCAGCCGGCGCGCCATGTAGCGCGGATCGGCGCCGCCGTCGAGCATGCGCACGAACCAGTAGAGCGCGGCGTCGGGGTCGCTGCCGCGCACGGATTTGTGCAGCGCGCTGATGGTGTCGTAGAACTGTTCGCCGCCCTTGTCGTAGCGCCGCATGCGCTCGCCGAGCACACGCAGCAGCCACTCGTCGGTGATGTGGTCGAGCTTTTCGGCGCGGGCCGCGACCGCGAGGGTCTCGAGGGTGTTGAGCAGCCGGCGCGCATCGCCGTCGGCATAGGCCACGAGGCGATCGACCGCCGCGGCGTCGATGGCGGGCACGGCCTGGATGGCCTGCGCGCGCGCCACGATCTGCTTGAGGTCGTCTTCGCCGAGCGACTGCAGCACGTACACGGCGGCACGCGAAAGCAAGGCCGAGTTGACCTCGAACGAAGGGTTCTCGGTGGTCGCGCCGATGAAGGTGAAGAGGCCCGACTCCACATGCGGCAGGAAGGCGTCCTGCTGGCTCTTGTTGAAGCGGTGCACCTCGTCCACGAAGACGATGGTGCGCTGCTGCTCCAGCCCGTCGCGCGCGGCGGTGGCGCGCTCTACCGCTTCGCGGATGTCCTTCACGCCGCCGAGCACCGCGCTGATGCTCAGGAACTGCGCGTCGAAGGCATCGGCCATGAGCCGCGCGATGGTGGTCTTGCCGGTGCCCGGCGGCCCCCAGAGGATGCAGGAATGTGGCTGGCCCGATTCGAAGGCGATGCGCAGCGGCATGCCCGGGCCGAGCAGGTGCTGCTGGCCGATCACGTCGCCCAGCGTCTTGGGACGCAGGCGCTCGGCAAGGGGTTGGTGGGCGGTGGTGGCCAAGCCTGCGGGTTTATTGCTTGACGACGTCCGCACCGGCCGGCGGCTTGAAGTCGAACACGCTCGCCGGCAGCGAGGGATTCACCTCGACCTTGCCGAACTTGAGCACCGAGCGCTGGCCGAAGCTGTCGAGGATTTCGAGCGCCGCCAGCGCCTCGCCCTGGAAGCCGACCTGCACGCTCTGCAGCTGGCCGTCCTTGTTCTTCGGCGTGGCCTTGACCCATTGCAGGCCATCGCGCTCCGGCGCGGCCTCGAGAGTGAAATCGGCCTGCAGGGCCTTCAGGTCGGGCGCCGCGGCGATCAGCGCCGCCGGCGTGGAGCCCAGCGCCTGCGCCTGCGCGCGCTGCGTGACCTGGTTCAGGTCGGCGTCGTAGAGCCACAGCGTCTTGCCGTCGGCCACGATGACCTGCGCAAAGGGCTTCTGGTAGTCGAACTTGAATTTGCCGGGGCGCTGGAATTCGAAGGTGCCGCTCGAGGTCTTGGTGCGGCCCGGTTGCCCTTCGCGCGCCGGGGCGGTCACGGTCTGGGTGAAATCGGCGCGGCCGGACTTGACCGTCCTGACGAAGGTTTCAAGGCTTTCGAGCCCGCCGGCCCAGGCGTTGGCGGAACTCAGGAGGCCGATCAACAGCCAATGACGCAATTTCAATTTGGATTCCTCGCTTGGAAAAGCTGTGGCATTGGCATCGACCCTAACCGCCGCGAATTGCGGCAGCTGCAGGACTTCATGAAGATTTGCAATGCCGCCGGGCGTTTTTGCAAATTGCCTTTCAGCACGTAACCTGAATCTTGAGAACCACAGCGCGGCGAATTACTCCGCCGCGCGCGCCGGCACCAGAATTTCGCGCTGGCCGCTGCCGCTCATGGCACTGACCAGGCCGGCCTTTTCCATGTCCTCGACGAGGCGCGCGGCGCGGTTGTAGCCGATCTTCAGGTGGCGCTGCACCAGCGAGATGCTGGCCTTGCGGTTCTTGAGCACGACTTCGACCGCCTGGTCGTACATCGGGTCTTTCTCGCCGTCGCCACCGCCCAGCAGGTCGCCATCGCCGTCGCCATCGACCGTGCCGCCTTCGAGCACGCCCTCGATGTAGTCGGGCTCGCCCTGGCTCTTGAGGTAGGCCACCACGCGGTGCACTTCCTCGTCGCTGACGAAGGCCCCGTGCACGCGAATGGGCAGGCCGGTGCCGCTGGGCATGTAGAGCATGTCGCCCATGCCCAGCAGCGCTTCGGCGCCCATCTGGTCGAGGATGGTGCGGCTGTCGATCTTGCTCGACACCTGGAAGGCGATGCGGGTCGGGATGTTGGCCTTGATGAGGCCGGTGATCACGTCGACACTCGGGCGCTGGGTGGCAAGAATGAGGTGGATGCCGGCGGCGCGCGCCTTCTGCGCGAGGCGGGCGATCAGCTCTTCGATCTTCTTGCCCACCACCATCATCAGGTCGGCCAGCTCGTCGATGACCACGACGATGTGCGGTTCGCGCCGCAGCGGCTCCGGATCGTCCGGCGTGAGGCTGAAGGGGTTGTAGATGAACTCCTCGCGCGCCTTGGCTTCGTCGATCTTGGTGTTGTAGCCGGCCAGGTTGCGCACGCCGAGCTTGCTCATGAGCTTGTAGCGGCGCTCCATCTCGGCCACGCACCAGTTCAGGCCGTGCGCCGCCTGGCGCATGTCGGTGACCACGGGCGCCAGCAGGTGCGGGATGCCTTCGTAGACCGACATTTCGAGCATCTTCGGGTCGATCATGAGCAGGCGGACGTCGCGTGCCTCGGCCTTGTAGAGCAGCGACAGGATCATCGCGTTGATACCCACCGACTTGCCCGAGCCGGTGGTACCGGCCACCAGCACGTGCGGCATCTTCGCGAGGTCGGCCACCACCGGGTTGCCGATGATGTCCTTGCCGAGGCCCATGGTGAGCATCGACTTGCCTTCGTTGTAGATCTGCGAGCCCAGGATTTCGCTGAGCTTGATCGACTGGCGCTTGGCGTTCGGCAGCTCGAGCGCCATGTAGTTCTTGCCCGGGATCGTCTCGACCACGCGGATCGACACCAGCGAGAGCGAGCGTGCGAGGTCCTTGGCAAGACCGAGGATCTGCGAGCCCTTGACGCCCGTGGCGGGCTCGATTTCATAGCGCGTGATGACGGGGCCGGGCGAAGCGAGCACCACGCGCACCTCGACGCCGAAGTCCTTGAGCTTCTTCTCGATCATGCGCGAGGTCATCTCGAGCGTGTCGGCCGACACTGTTTCCTGGCGCGCCTGCGCGGCGTCGAGCAGGTCGACCTGCGGCAGCTTGCTGTCGGGCAACTCCTTGAAGAGCGGCTTCTGGCGCTCCTTGACGACACGGTCGCTCCTGGGCACTTCGGTCATCGCGGGCTCGATCTGCACCGGCGGCGATGGCGGGCGGCGCTTGGGGCGCGGCTCGATATGGATTTCGTCCTCGTCGTCGAAGGCGCCACCTGACGACGAAACCAGCGAGGGCTCCGCCCTGGCCGCGTCGTCGCGCGTGAACGCAGGTTCGTCGGCTTCGGCACGCTCGCGGGCGGCCTGCTTGCCCATGGCGATGTCGGCGGCCATTTCACGCTTCTCGCGACGCGACTCGAACAGCGAGTAGGCACGCGCGCCGATGCGCTCGGCGATCAGGCTCCAGGAGAAACGGAACACCAGCGCCGAGCCGATCACGCCGCCGGCGATGGCCACCAGCGCCGATCCAGTGAAGCCCATCCAGCGCACGCTGGCCGGCCCCACGAGATAGCCCAGCGCGCCGCCGCCCGAACCCGGCAGATGCGCCTCGAGCCGGTACAGGCGCGACCATTCGAGCATGGTGCTTGCGCACAGCAGCAGGACGAGGCCGAACCAGAAGGCAAGACGGCTGCGATTGAAGCGCCCACGCGGCGCCGGTTGCTCGCCGGATGCAGGCTCGCCGCCGCGCAGCCAGTTGGCCAGCGATGAGAGCCATGCGCGCAGTCCGGCGAAAAGGCACCACCACACGGAATAACCGGCGAGGTAATAACTGCCATCGGCCAGCCAGGCGCCGATGCGGCCGCCCCAGTTCTTGATTTCGCCCCCTGTGCCCGAGGTCGACCAGGCGGCATCGGAAGGCGTGAAGCTCAGCATCGCGAGCAGCCAGAACAACAGCGCCGCGAAGCCTGCGATCAGCGTGATTTCGTGGGCGAAGCGCATGGCGCGCATGCGCACGGGTTGCCCCTCGGCAGCAGAAGAAGATTGAAGCGTATTGAGCGAATAGGTCATGAAAAACACGGCGCCCGGCCCAAAAAATCGGGGGCCGGAAGCACGAACACTACAACAAAAGGCCGGGGCCGCCGGCAACGGCGGGCCCGGCCCTGGAGCTTCAAGCCAACGACAGGAGCCGTTCCTTGACGATCATCGACCCGTCATCCAGGGTTTGCACGAAACCTCGCTCTTCGAGGTCCTTCATCACACGGCTCACCATTTCACGTGAAGCGCCCACCATCTTGGCCAGGTCCTGGCGGGAAATCTTGTCGCGCACCTTGAGATTGCCGACGCCGTCCTCGACGGCGAACTCGAGCAGCGAGCGCGCCACGCGGCCGTAGACGTCCATCAGCGCCAGCGACTCGATCTTGCGGTCGGCATGCCGCAGGCGCTGCACCAGGCCACGCATGATGTTGTAGGCCATCGAGGAGTTCTCGGGCAGGCAGCGCGCGAAGGCGTCGCGGCCCAGCATGAGCACGTCGCACTGGATTTCGGTGCGCACCGTGGCCGAGTGCGGCTCGTCGTCGATGAGGCTCATCTCGCCCAGGTAGTCGCCGGGGTGCAGCGTGGCAAGGATGACCTCGCGCCCGCGGCTGTCGGCGCTGGTGACGCGCGCGCGGCCGGTCAGGATGATGTAGAGCGCATCGGACTTCTTGCCCTGCTCCACCACGACCTCCGCGCGCTTGAAGCGCTTCTTGATGATCGCGTCCGCAATGCTGGCGGACTGCGTGGCCGTCAGCGACGCGAACAGCGGAACGCGCCGAAGCAATTCGAGGTTGGACAGCATCGACATTTATCAATCCCTGAGACAGCGCGCGGAGCAGTCCGAAGAGCAAGCCGATGGATTACTACAATCGCGCGCATTGAAAACACCGTTTACCCGGTGTTGAACCGGGCAGTGATACTCCATATATATCGCTACCACCCTGAAAATGTACACGCTGAAGCAGCGTATATCTTAGGTTTTCTACTCATGTCCGCTCCTCGACACGCCAAGGTTTTGATTCTCGGCTCCGGCCCGGCCGGCTATACCGCAGCCGTCTACGCAGCCCGCGCAAACCTTCAGCCCCTGCTCATCACCGGCATCGCCCAGGGTGGGCAATTGATGACCACCACCGAGGTCGACAACTGGCCGGCCGACGTCCACGGCGTGCAGGGCCCCGACCTGATGCAGCGCTTCCTGGAGCACGCCGAGCGCTTCAAGACGCAGATCGTTTTCGACCACATCAACAAGGTCGACCTGGGCAAGCGCCCCTTCACCCTCACCGGCGACAGCGGCACCTACACCTGCGACTCGCTGATCATTGCCACGGGTGCTTCCGCGAAGTACCTGGGCATCGATTCCGAACAGCAGTTCATGGGCCGCGGCGTCTCCGCCTGCGCGACCTGCGACGGCTTCTTCTACCGCGAGCAGGAGGTCTGCGTGATCGGCGGCGGCAACACTGCTGTCGAAGAGGCGCTCTACCTCGCCAATATCGCGAACAAGGTGACGCTGGTGCATCGCCGCGACAAGTTCCGCGCCGAACCCATCCTGATCGACAAGCTCAACGAGAAGGTCGCCGAAGGCAAGATCGTGCTGAAGCTGCACAACGAACTCGACCAGGTGCTCGGCGACAACTCGGGCGTGACGGGCATCCGGATCAAGAACACACAGACTGGAGCCACCGAGCAGATCGACCTCAAGGGCTGCTTCATTGCCATCGGGCACCATCCCAACACCGACATCTTCCAGGGCCAGTTGGAGATGAAGGACAACTACATCCTGACCCGCTCGGGCCTGCAGGGCTTCGCCACGATGACCAGCATTCCAGGCGTCTTTGCCGCCGGCGACGTGCAGGACAACGTGTACCGCCAGGCCATCACGAGCGCCGGCACCGGCTGCATGGCGGCACTCGACGCCCAGCGATTCCTGGAGCAGGACGGCACGCTGTAACCGGTGCGGGCCCCAAAAGGGCTATAATCCAAGGCTTTGCCGAAACAGGGCCCTCTCACGAGGATTCCTGGCATACAGGCAAAGCCGGGGTACCGCCACCCGTTTTCTGGCGAGGTCAAGCTGCAAAACACCTGCAATCGCCACGATTGCGCCGGTGCCAGCTGTTCAAGAAAGAGTGTCCACATGGCACGCGTATGCGACGTAACGGGCAAAGGCCCGATGGTCGGAAACAACGTTTCCCACGCCAACAACAAAACCAAGCGCCGGTTCCTGCCGAACCTGCAATACCGCCGTTTCTGGGTCGAGACTGAAAACCGCTGGGTTCGCCTGCGCGTTTCGAGCGCTGCACTGCGCCTGATCGACAAGAACGGTATCGACGCCGTGCTCGCAGACCTGCGCGCACGCGGCCAAGCTTAAGGAGCTGAAACATGGCAACGAGCAAAGGCGGACGCGAAAAGATCAAGCTGGAATCCACCGCGGGTACCGGCCACTTCTACACGACCAGCAAGAACAAGAAGACGATGCCTGAAAAGATGTCGATCATGAAGTTCGACCCAAAGGCGCGCAAGCACGTCGAATACAAGGAAATCAAGCTGAAGTAATTCGGCTCTCGGCTTTCCCAAACAAAAAACCCGCTGCTTACCCAGCGGGTTTTTTGTTGCCTGCAGTTTTCGCTCTCGCCCTCCCCTCATCGGAAAAGCGGGGCATGCCGCAAGAAACGACAGGCGTAAAAAAGCCGGCGATCAAGCCGGCCTTTTTTTGACTGACGTGGCTCGCGCGTCAGGCGCGTGCAGCGCGCAGGCGGGTCGAGAAGTCGCGCAGGCCGGCAATGCCGCTGGCTTCCGCCCGGTGGCACCAGGCCGCCAGATCGGCCGCCAGCTGCTCGCGCGACTGGGAGGTGTTCAGCCACAGCTGGCGCAACTCTTCGCGCATCGTGGCCATCTTATCGAGCACGGGGTGGGCGGCGCGGGCCTGTACCACATGCGAACGGGCCGCGGCAGGCACCTTGTCGTCGTCGCGGTGCAGCCAGCGCTTGGCAGCCTTGAGCACCGATAGGTCGGCGCCCTTGGTCTTCAGCGCGTCCAGCTCCTGGCTGGTGGCACGGCGCATTTCGCGCGCATAGCCAGCCATGACTTCATAGCGATTGGCGATGACGGCCTCGAGCGTCTTCTCGTTGGCCACGGGCTGGATGTCGCCCATCAGCATCTTCGGTGGCACCTTCTTGACCTTGGCCCAGCCGAGCTTCTGGAACACCTGGATGTAGATCCAGCCGATGTCGAACTCGTACTTCTTGACCGAGAACTTGGCCGAGGTCGGATAGGTGTGATGGTTGTTGTGCAGCTCTTCGCCGCCGATGATCAGGCCCCAGGGCATGATGTTGCGGCTGGCGTCCGGCGCCTCGAAGTTGCGATAGCCCCAGTAGTGGCCGATGCCGTTGATGACGCCGGCGGCGGTGATGGGGATCCAGAGCATCTGCACGGCCCACACGGCCATGCCGAGCGTACCGAACAGCGCCAGGTTGATCACGAGCATCAAGCCCACGCCCTGCCAGCTGTAGCGCGTATACAGGTTGCGCTCGATCCAGTCATCGGGCGTGCCGTGGCCGTAGCGCTCCATCGTTTCCTTGTTCTTCGACTCGGCGCGATACAGCTCGGCGCCGCGCCAGAGCACTTCGTCGATGCCCTTGACCTGCGGGCTGTGCGGGTCGTCGACGGTTTCGCACTTGGCGTGGTGCTTGCGGTGGATGGCAACCCATTCCTTCGTCACCATGCCGGTGCCGAGCCACAGCCAGAAGCGGAAGAAATGCGACGGGATCGGGCCCAGATCCATGGCCCGGTGCGTCTGCGTGCGGTGCAGGAAGATCGTGACCGCGGCAATCGTGATGTGCGTGGTGACAAGCGTGTACAGCACGACTTGCCACCATGCGAGGTCCCACAGGCCGTGTCCGAGCCATTGGATAGCCGCATTCAGGACGGCCGAGTCAGGAAGCAACATTGAGTCAGGTACTCCATGGCCACACGAAGGTGCAGCCTTTAGATAACCCGCGATTTTAAAGCGGCAGGCCTAAAGCAAAGCCTTTAAACCTTCAAGAAAAGCGCAGATTAACCCTAGTTTGGAGTTCCGCCTCTATTTCCGGTTCCACGCCGCGGCGAAGAAACCGTCGGTCGAATGACGGTGCGGCCACAGCCGCAGGTAGCGGCGGCCGCCCTCCCCGCCAGCGCACAGCGCCTCGAAGCCCTCGACTTTGAGGCCCTGCAACAACTCCGCCGCATCCACGGGCACGAAATCGGGGTTGGCGGCGCCGAAGGCCTCCGCAATCGCCTCGTTTTCCTCCGGCAGCACGCTGCACGTGGCATAAACCAGACGGCCGCCCGATTTCACGAGTCGCGCCGCGCTTTGCAGGATTGCCGTCTGCTTGATCGTCAATTCCTCGACCGATTTGAGCGACTGGCGCCATTTCAGGTCAGGATTGCGCCGCAGCGTGCCCAGCCCCGAACAGGGCGCGTCGACCAGCACGCGGTCGATCTTGCCCGCCAGGCGCTTGATGCGGTCGTCGCGCTCGTGCGCGATCGCGGCCGGATGGACGTTCGAGAGCTTGCTGCGCGCCAGCCGCGGCTTGAGCGCGTCGAGCCGGTGCGCCGAGGTGTCGAAGGCATACAGCCGGCCGGTGTTGCGCATCGTCGCGCCGATGGCCAGCGTCTTGCCGCCGGCACCGGCGCAAAAATCGACCACCATCTCGCCGCGCTTGGCATCCAGCAGCAGCGCCAGCAGTTGGGAGCCTTCGTCCTGCACCTCGATGGCGCCACGGGCAAAGGCGTCCAGCTTGGTCAGTGCCGGCTTGCCCTCGATGCGCAGGCCCCAGGGCGAGAACGGGGTCGCTTCCGATTTGATAGCAGCCTTCGCAAGCTCCGCCTTCACATCCGCGCGCTTGTCGGTCAGCGCATTGACGCGCAGATCGAGCGGTGCGGGCTGCTGCAGGGCTTCGACCAGCGGCCAGAAACCGTCGCCCAGCTGCGCCTTGAGCGGCGCCACCAGCCACTCGGGCAGGTTGTGGCGATGGCGTTCCAGCAGGTCGTCCGGCTTGACGGCGTCGCAGTTGTCGAGCCAGCGCTTTTCGGTGTCGTTGAGCGCACTCTTCAGAAAATCGCGCGGGCCGTGAAAGCCCAGGATCGCCATGCGGCGCTCCTTCGAGCCGCTGCCCGAGGGCGAGAGGTGATCGAACAGCAGCTTCTTGCGAAGCACGGTGTAGACGGTTTCGGCAAGCGTCGCGCGCTCGCGCGGGCCGAACTCGCGGTGGTCGCGGAAGAACCGCGAAACGACCTGGTCGGCCGGGTGATCGAATTTCAGGACAAGGCCGACCAGATCGGCGGTGGCCTCCAACAGGGCTTTGGGGTGCATCCCCCGATTGTCTCAGCCGCCGCCCCGTCCAGTCCGAAGGGCTATGCGCCGCGCATCCAGACGGCCCCGAAGGCCTCCCGCTCGACGTCTTCCAGCTTGGGCGAATGGCCAGCCCACAGCACCAGCGCGACGCCCGGCAGCGTGAGGGTCTGCTCCAGCTGGCGGCACAGGCTCCAGCGGTCTTCGTCGTCGAGCCCCGGTAGCTCGACGAACACGATGTAGGCACGGCGCCACGGGAATTCGTGCAGGTTCTTGCGCACCAGCCAGGCCCGCGAAGCAGGCAGGCAGCGCACCAGGTCGGCCCGCAGTTCGCCCAGCTCGAAATCGTTCAGGTCGTGCCGCGAGATCTGGCTGAAGACCGGCGTGCCGGTGATCTCTTCCCAGGCACGCGTCTCGGCCTCTTCCGCCTCCTTGAGACGGCCGCGCCACAGCTTCAGCGCCTCTTCGTCGTGCGGCCCCGCGTCGGGATCTTCGAGCGAGGCCACGGCGCTCTTGGCCGCCCACCAGCGGCTGGCGGCGCCGGAGCCGTGCAGCCGTTCGAGCACGGCAAGACGCGCTTCGCGATCGCTCGCGGGCAGCATCTGGGCCAGCCCGCGCAGCGCGCCGGGATGCTCCGGCGCGATCTGCAGGGCGCTCTCGTAGCGCACGCGCACGGGGGCAGCGGGATCTAGCCGTCGTTCGGAATCGGCCCACTCGACCATCTCGTCGGGCGTGTTGCGCTCGCCACGCGCGGCCAGCACGGTGATGCGCTCGCGGATGCGCGACCGGTGTGCATGGTGCTGCTTCCAGTCGGAGGCGTGGGCGCGGCGCCATTGCTGGTCGAAATGCTCGATCCATTGCTTTTCGTCGGCCAACAGCTCGAGTGCCGGGCGCATCGACCATTCGGGCATGACCGCCTTCTGGTCGAGCGCCTCCAGGCGATCCCGCAAGACGGGGTGGGTGTCTTCGAGGTCGCTGACGCGGCGCATCGCCTCGCGCAGCGCCTGACGGGCGAAGTCCTCGCCGGGCGGCGTGTGCACGCGCTTGCGCAGGGCCTCGAACGGGCCCGGCGGCTGCGGCTCGTGCTCGGCGCGGGCCCAATGCCCGGGCCAGAACTCGTTGGCGTACCAGTTGCCCTTGATCGCGATCTCGGTCAGCGCAGCCGCCGCCACGGAAGCGCCCAGCAGCCGGCCCGAGATGCGGTCGGCCTCGTACTCGTCCTGGCGGGCCAGCGCGAAGGTCTTGGCCGCGAAGCGTGGGAAGTACCAGCGGAAGAAGGCCTGCGAAAACAGCGCCATCACGCCTTCGTTGCGCTGCAGGTCGGCATCGAGCTTGAGCCACGACAGGCGGGTGCGGTAGATCCAGGCGCTCAACTTGCCGTGGTTGCCGCGCAGATGGCCGTACTCGTGCGCCAGCACCGACAGCAGCCGCCGCCGGTCGAGCATCATCATCAGCGGCAGGCCGATGCTCAGCGAGTTGACGGCACCGCCGAACAGCCCGAAGCGCGGCACCTGCCGGATGCTGGCATTGAATTCGTCATCGAGATAGACGTGGTGGACCGGCGGCCCCTTGATCTTGCCGCGGATGCGGTCCAGCGCCTCGAAGAGCGCCGGCGCGTCGGCCCTGCGGAGTTCCACGCCCTCGGGCTCGTCGAAGCGCACCCAGAGCGCACGCAGCGTGGCCCACAGCAGCCCCAGGGCGAACAGCAGCAGCCAGCCCCGCGTGAAATTGAAGCGCGCTTCCCCGATCGAGGAAACCACCCAGACAATGATGCCCACCGAAAGCCCGAGACAGCCCAGCACCCACAGGTAGCCGAGCGCGGCAAAGGCCGCGACGCTGCGTCGATAGCGCGCACCATCGTCCGCGCTGGCGTGCTCGCTCAGTCGAACCAGGTGAACAAAATCAGCGCGATCCATCCGACTCCCGTCAAATCAAGCCCCGACAGTTTTTGAAGAAAGAAGCCCCGTTGAACGACGAAGACCTCCCGCCCCTGATCGAAACAACCCCCGGCCGCTACCGCCACTACAAGGGCGGCGAATACGAGGTGATCGGCACCGTGCGCCACAGCGAGACGCTGGAGCCGATGACGCTGTATCGCGCCCTGTACGGCGCCCATGGCCTCTGGGTCCGGCCGGCCGCCATGTTCGGCGAAACCATCGAGATCGACGGTACGCCCCGGCAAAGATTCACCCCGATCTAGCCAAGCGGGCGTGCATGCCCGACTTGCCTGAATGAACTGCTACATTTTTCGCAGCAATTCCGGGTTCCATCAACCGCAGCGGACGTCCGTCACGCGGCTGCGGGCGTCGACGTCGAGGTTGAGTCGACCGCCATTGAGTTCTGTCGTGGCCGCGTCGCCGGGCTTCAGCACGCGCACCGTGCCGGCGGCTGCGCGCACGCGAGCGGCGGCTTCGAGCTGGGGCGTCAGCGGCTGGCCCACGGCAAAGCGGGCGCCATCGGCGTTGCACTGGTAGACCGGTTCAGGCGGCGGCGCGGCAGGTGCCGGGGCGGGCGCGGGCGCCGGAGCGGCACAGGCCGCCATCAGGGCGGCGCTGGCAACAGCCAGCAGCAACGATTGGGTTTTCACTTTCTAAGCTCCCGAAAACCCGCGAATATAAACAACTTTACCGATTGTGACTCGATGTATCTGCCAGCCACGCAGCAATGGCACGCGGATACAACAGATGTTCCTGGCCCAGCACCCGCCCGGCCAGGGTGACTGCCGTGTCGTCGGGCAACACGGGCACGACGGCCTGGGCCAGGATCGGTCCGTGGTCGAGCTCGGTGGTCACCTGATGGACCGTCACGCCCGCCACCTTGCAGCCCGCCTCGATGGCGCGCTGGTGCGTATGAAGTCCCGGGAACGCCGGCAGCAGCGAGGGATGGATGTTCACCAGCCGGCCGGCGTAGCGTTCGACGAAGCCCGGCGTCAGGATGCGCATGAACCCCGCCAGCACCACCAGGGCCGGCGCGTAGCCGTCGACCGCCGTCGCCAGCGCTGTGTCGAAGGCTTCGCGGGTGGCGAAATCCTTGTGCGGGATGACTGCGGTATCGATGCCGTGCGCCTTGGCGATTGCCAGCCCGCCGGCCTCGGCCTTGTTGCTCACCACGGCGGCGATGCGTGCGCCAAAGCGCTCGGCCCAGCGGTCGCGCTCGGCGGCGCGCACGATGGCCGCCATGTTGGAGCCGCCGCCGGAGATCAGGATCACGATGTTCTTCATGGGAAGGCGGGATTATCTGTGCCCACGCTTGTCGCGGCGCGGACACCGTTTCACAGCACGACCGTGCTAAAACTCACGGTTCCGGAGACACACCGCGTCTGCGGTGAACCGATCAACACAGCGAGGCACGCATGGATTTGAGCTTCACACCCGAAGAACAGAAGTTCCGCGAAGAAGTTCGCGCCTGGGTCAAAGAGAACCTTCCCCAAGAGATTTCGCACAAGGTGCACAACGCGCTCGAGCTGACGCGCGACGATCTGCAAGGCTGGGCCAAGATCCTCGGCAAGAAGGGCTGGCTCGGCTACGGCTGGCCGAAGGAATTCGGCGGCCCAGGCTGGACCGCCGTGCAGCGCCACCTGTTCGAGGAAGAAACCGCGCTGGCCGGCGCGCCGCGCATCATCCCCTTCGGCCCCGTGATGGTGGCGCCAGTGATCATGGCCTTCGGCAATGCCGAGCAGCAGAAGCGCTTTCTTCCCGGCATCGCCAGCGGCGAAGTCTGGTGGAGCCAGGGCTACAGCGAACCGGGTTCGGGCTCCGACCTCGCGTCCGTGAAGACCAAGGCCGAACGCAAGGGCGACAAGTACATCGTCAATGGCCAGAAGACCTGGACCACGCTCGGCCAGCACGGCGACTGGATGTTCAACCTCGTGCGCACCAGCAACGAAGGCAAGCCGCAAACCGGCATCAGCTTCCTGCTGCTCGACATGAAGTCGCCCGGCGTGACCGTGCGCCCCATCAAGCTGCTCGACGGCGGCCATGAGGTGAACGAGGTGTTCTTCGACAACGTCGAAGTGCCCGCCGAGAACCTGATCGGCGAGGAGAACAAGGGCTGGACCTACGCCAAGCACCTGCTCTCGCACGAACGCACCAACATCGCCGACGTGAACCGCGCCAAGCGCGAACTCGAGCGCCTCAAGCGCATCGCGAAGAGCGAAGGCGTCTACGAAGACCAGCGCTTCCGCGACGAGATCGCCAAGCTCGAGGTCGACATCGTCGCCCTGGAGATGATGGTGCTGCGCGTGCTGTCGGCCGCCACCTCGGGCAAGAACTCGCTCGACGTCGCGGGCCTGCTCAAGATCCGCGGCAGCGAGATCCAGCAGCGCTACAGCGAACTGATGATGCTGGCCGGCGGCCCGTATTCGCTGCCGCTGATCCGCGAGGCGATGGAAGCCGGCTGGCAGGGCAACTTCCCGGGCGGCAACCCGGCGCTCGCGCCGCTGACGTCGACCTTCTTCAACATGCGCAAGACCACCATCTACGGTGGCTCGAACGAAGTGCAACGCAACATCGTCGCGCAGACGGTTCTGGGCTGAGGAGACAAGAACATGGATTTCAACTTCACCGACGACCAGGAACAACTGCGCGACGCCGTTCGCAAGTGGGTCGACAAGGGCTACGACTTCGAGCGCCGCCGCGGCATCGAGGCCAAGGGCGGCTTCTCGCGCGAGGCCTGGGACGAGCTGGCTGAACTCGGCCTGGGCGGCCTGTACATCAGCGAGGACGACGGCGGACTGGGCATGGGCCCGGTGGCCGGCATGGTCGTCATGGAAGAACTGGGCCGCGGCATCGTGCTGGAGCCCTTCGCGCAGACGCTGATCGCCGGCGCGGTGCTCAGCGGCTATGCCGGCGCCGACACCAAGGACAACTGGCTGCCGCGCATCGCGGGCGGCCAGGCCATCGTGGTGCTGGCGTACCAGGAGCGCAAGGCACGCTGGCGCCTCGACGTGTGCGAGGCCACGGCCACCAAGTCGGGCGACGGCTATGCGCTGACCGGCGCCAAGAGCGTGGTGCCGGTGGGCGACGAGGCAGACGCCTTCCTGGTGCCCGCCAAGGTCGGCGGCAAGATCGCCCTCTTCCTGGTCGAACGCAGTGCCAGCGGCGTCGAGGCCCGCGGCTACGGCACGCAGGACGGCAGCCGCGCGGCCGAAGTGGTGTTCGACAAGGCCGATGCGACGCTGGTCACGCTCGATGGCCTGGCCGCGCTCGAATACGCCGTGGACGTCGGCATTGCCGCCACCTGCGCCGAAGCGGTCGGCGTGATGGACAAGACCATGGCCGTCACCGTCGACTACATGAACCAGCGCAAGCAGTTCGGCGTGGCCATCTCGACCTTCCAGGCGCTGCGCCATCGCGTCGCCGACATGAAGATGCAGCTCGAACTCGCGCGCTCGATGAGCTACTACGCGACGCTCAAGCTCAACGCCCCGGCGGACGAACGCCGCCAGGCGCTGGCACGCGCCAAGTACCAGCTCGGCGTGTCGATGCGCTTCGTGGCCGCGAACTCGGTGCAGCTGCACGGCGGCATCGGGGTGACCGACGAATACATCGGCAGCCACTATTTCCGCAAGCTCACGCAGATGGAAATGACCTTCGGCGACACGCTGCACCACCTGGGCGAAGTGTCGGCCCGCATGCAGGACACCGCCGGCGTCTTCGCCTAGGACAAGGCTCGCCCCCAGGCTGCGCGCACTTCGTGTCGCTACGCCACCCCCCTACCGGGGGCAACACCAGCGGCCCGGCAAAGCCGGTTCCGCGGTGTTCCGCTAGCATCCAACGCCCACCCGCTTCTCGCTGGCGGGCGTTTTCACTTGGCCCCCTACTTCAGGAATCCAGGAACAGAACATGCAGACCCGCCGCACCCTTCTTGCCGCCATGGCCGTCGCCGGGACGGCCACCGCCATGCTGACCGCCTGCGCCACCGCCCCATCGCCCTCGTACACCGAGCGTCCGCCCATCGTGTTCATGCACGGCAACGGCGACTCGGCCGCGCTCTGGCAGACGACGATCTGGCGCTTCGAGTCGAACGGCTGGCCGCGCGAGCGGCTCTTCGCGGTCGACCAGCCGAACCCGGTCGCGCGCGACGACGACGCCGTGGCCCAGGCCGGGCGCAGCTCGACAGGCGATTCGGCGGTGTTCCTGAAGGCCGAGGTCGACAAGGTGCTGAAGGCCACCGGCGCCAGCAAGGTCGTGCTGATCGGCAACTCGCGCGGCGGCAACACCATCCGCAACTACGTGCAGAACGGCGGCGGCGCGGCCGTGGTGAGCCATGTGGTGCTGGGCGGCAATCCGGCGCACGGCATCTGGGTGGTGAAGGGCTTCCGCGAGAACAACGAGTTCTCGGGACTGTCCGGCTTCATGCAGCAGCTCAATGCGCCGAAGGGGCCGAATGGCGAGGAGGTCACGCCGGGCGTGAAGTGGATGACCCTGCGCTCGGACAACAACGACAAGTATGCGCAGCCCGATGGCGTGTGGATCGGCGCACCCGGCAAGCCGACGAACATCGGCTTCGACGGGCCGGCGCTCAAGGGCGCGACCAATGTGGTGCTGCCGCGCGTCGATCATCGCGAGACCTCGTTCTCGCCCGCGGCGTTCGCCGCGACCTGGCAGTTCCTGAACGGGCAGGCGCCGCGCAGCACCGACGTTGCGGCCGAGGCGGATGTCGTGCTCAACGGCCGTGCGCTCGGTGCGGAAAACCTTCCGCTGAACGGCGCGAAGGTCACCGTGTATGCCGTCGACCCCGCCACCGGCGCGCGGCTCGGCGAGGCCGTCTTCACCAAGTCGGTCGGCGCCGACGGCCGCTGGGGGCCTTTCAAGGCGCGCGGCGACGCGGCCTACGAGTTCGTCCTGGCCACGCCGAGCTACGGCACCACGCACATCTACCGCAGCCCCTTTCCGCGCAGCAGCAGCGTCGTGAACCTGCGGCCGGAGCGCATCATTCCAGCCGACAACGGGGCCAGCGCGGTCGTCGTGTTCACGCGGCCGCGCGGCTACTTCGACGCACAGCGCGACACCATGCGCTTCGACGGCAAGAGCCCTCCGACAGGTGTGCCACCCCAGGGCTCGGGCGTTTCGACCTCGCGGCTGCGCATCGAGGGCGGTGGCGCCCCGCGCGCGGTGACCGGTGAATTCAACGGCGAGCGCATCACGGGCCTCACGTGGCCGGCCGCGAGCGAGCACACGACCGTGCTCGAACTGACCTACTGAAGCGAGGCCAGCCATGAACGACGCGAGCACGCCCTTCGTCCTGCAGGCGCGCGACAGCCGCGGCGTGGCCACGCTGACGCTGAACCGGCCGGCCTCGTTCAACGCGCTGTCGGAAGGCATGCTCGGCGCGCTCGAGCGGGCGCTCGGCGAGATCGCGGCAGACGACAGCATTCGCGCGGTCGTCATCGCGGCGGCGGGCAAGGCCTTCTGCGCGGGCCACGACCTGAAGGAAATGCGCGCCACACCCTCGCTCGGCTACTACCGACAGCTGTTCGAACGCTGCGGCGCGATGATGCTGTCGATCCAGAAGCTGCCGGTGCCCGTCATTGCGCGCGTGCACGGCATCGCGACGGCGGCGGGCTGCCAGCTCGTCGCGGTCTGCGACCTGGCGGTGGCGTCGAGCGAGGCGCGCTTCGCGGTCAGCGGCGTGAACGTGGGGCTGTTCTGCGCCACGCCGAGCGTCACGCTTTCGCGCAACCTCGGCCGCAAGGAAGCCTTCGAGATGCTGGTGACGGGCGATTTCATCGATGCGCGGGAAGCGCGCGAGAGAGGGTTGGTCAACCGCGTGGCGCCGCCCGAAGAGCTCGATGCAGCTGTAGAGACACTGGTGGCCAGCATCGTCGCCAAGCCCCGCAAGGCGCTCGCGCTGGGCAAGGCTCTGTTCTACCGCCAACTCGAAACCGGCATCGAGGCCGCGCTGGCCGATGCCAGCCAGACCATGGCCTGCAACATGATGGACGAGAGTGCGCTCGAAGGCGTTCAAGCTTTCATCGACAAACGCCCGCCGGACTGGAAGCGCTGAGAAGAAAGTCCACTGCCCGTCGGCATGCGCTTACGGGCGCACCGAAAGGCGTCCTACCGCCTCCATGACCTCGATTCCTAAGATGGATTTTCGGTGTCGGACCTCATGCCTGTTGCTGAAGATCCGATGCCGACGTCAAGGAGATTGATCATGGAAAAGCTCATGCAGATCTGCGCTGCAGTCGCATTCCTTGCGATGCTGCCAGCGCAAGCTCAAGTGAACACGCCACCGCCGGCCTCCGTCGACCCCGCCGTCGCTGAACTCAAGGCTGGCCGCGACAAGATCGCCGCCGACTACAAGGCCGACCGGGCAGCATGCGATGCCATGAAGGACAACGCCAAGGACGTCTGCGTCGAAGAAGCCAAGGGCAAGGAAAAGATCGCCAAGGCTGAACTCGACCAGAAGCTGAAGCCCAGCGACAGCAATGCGCGCAAGGTGGCTGAGGCCAAGGTGGAAGCGGCCTACAGCATCGCGAAGGAAAAATGCGACGACCAGAAGGGCGATGCGAAGTCCGCATGCGTGAAGCAGGCCAAGGCCGACGAGGCCAAGGGCATGGCCGAAGTCAAGGCGATGAAAAAGTAGCTGAGCGGCTTTCGGCTTGGCGGTACGCTGCTGCTCAGGCCGAACTGCTGGCAACCGGCTTCGTGATGGTCACCGTCGCCCGCGCTCCGAGCGTCATTTCGGTGATCCACGAGACCAGCAACGAGCCGTAGGCCTGGCGCGACTCCTGTTTGGACAGCGCGTGATCCGCGCCGGAGAGCACGCGGTAGGTCACCGATTTCACCCGCTTGAAGGCAGCCAGATAGTTCTCCACCACGGGGTGGGGGACGATCTGGTCATCCTCCGACTCGACGATGAGGACGTCGCCGGCAAAGGCCGCGCATGCCGCCAGTGCCCGGTTGTCACCCGGTCCCACCAGCGAGCGGCGGTAGGCCACGAGGTCGGACCGGCTCAGCTTTCCCTTGGGCGTGTCCCACTCGCGGTCGCGGTAGAGCGCCGGCGCACGCAGCGCGAGCCAGCGCACCGGCCGCAGGGCACTTACCAGCGAAGCGAGATACCCGCCATAGCTGCTGCCGACGATGGCGATGGCGCCGGGGTCGACGGTCGGATGGCCGACCAGCACGTCGTACGCAGCCAGCACATCGCGCAGATTGTCTTCGCGGGTCACCTCCAGGCGCTGTGCCGCGTGGCGCGCATGCCCCCGCAGATCGAAGGTCAGGCACACACAGCCCAGCGCCGCGATTTCATTGGCCCGCTTCAGGTATTGCTCCTGGCTTCCATCCCAGCCGTGGACCAGGAGCACACCGGGCACCATCGTCGACGCGGCAAACAATGTGCCCTGGATGTGCTGGTCGTCCACGGCAATGTCGATGAGGCTATGGCGTGTCGGCATGTCGCTTCAGCAGTGTGAATTTCGAAAGCCGCCCGATCTCGCTGTCGGTGCCGTGGTAGGCCACGATGGCGTCGGCGGGCGGCGCGGCCGCTCCGTAGACCTCGAAAGAGGACGCGAGCACGCGGTCGCACTTCGGATGCGCGTGGAACGCTTCGAGCGCCGCGATCTCCGCGCCCGTGGCGCCACCCACGCGCCACGACTGCTCCAGCACCCCCGAGCGCCAGTCGCCCCGGCTGCCCATGCCCTGCGCCACGTCATAGTTCACCCGCGAGGCGAAGAAGCCCGGGTAGCAGCCGGACACGGCCCGGTGGTAGTGCCGCGCCTGCTCGATCGCACGGCGAAGCGGCGGCGCCGGATTCACGACGGCGAGCAGCCTGTCGAAATCGCCGCGCACGAGCATCAGGTCGGAACCGCCGTAGACCTCCTGCCCGGCGTTGTCCCGGGTCAAACGCTGCTCGCCGCAATAGCTGGCGACAAGGTGCTCCACGCTCACCTGTCCGACGCTGTAGGTCCGCGGCCGGTCGAGGTTCTCCTCGAGCACGAGGCCGCGGGCCGTGATCTCGGTCTCGTCCATGGCATCGAGACAGCGGTCGAGCGCATCGACGCTTCCCACGACGACCTGCCCACGTCCACCGGTCGCGATCACCGGCTTGACCCGTGCGAGGCCGCCGTCGAGCAGCATGCGCCCCGCCTTGCGCGCCTCTTCGCGCGAGAAGCACGAATAGCCGGGGAGTACCGCATCCGCGACCTCGGTCGCGAAGCGCAGGGACCAGCCCGCCGGCCGAGAAGCATCGGCGCCGATCAACGGATGGGTGAGCGCCTTGGTGGCGACGAAGGGGTACGGCACCACCCCGCCGAACAGATCGTCCACGCCGGCGATGCCCATCGTGCGCACGAGCACCGGATCGGTCAGGGTGTCGCTCGGCACGAAGTAAGGCACGCTGTCGTAGGCTTGCCGAGGATCGTAGACGCCCGCGAAAGTGCAGCCCTTGAGAGCCGCCAGCCGCCGTGCGAAGTGGGCGCGCGTGGCATGCTCGTGCTCGGTGCAGTAGCCGTGCGGGTCCACGTCCCAGGTCACGACGCTGCGAAGGCCCGGCGGCAGACGGGACGAACCCGACACCGCGGAGCCGGGGAGCGGTTTCACGGCGATGCTCATGGCGCCTCCTGGCATGTGCACCCCCCCCTCGACGGAGGAAGAAGTTCCGCCATGTTCGGCAAAACGACGGTGCGCCTGGTCGGAGGGCGCAGCGGATGCGCGTGGGAGCAGTCTGGCGCGAAGCGCAGCGGCCTAGCCGTCGTGCAGCCGCGAACTCTGGGGCAGGTGCGCCATCAGGAATTCCATTTGGTCGGCCAGGATGCGGCGGTTGCGCAGAATGAAATCTTCCCAGAGGCTGGGCACGTAGGGCGCGTAGAGCAAGGGCATGTTCGCCTGCTCGGGCGTGCGGCTGCTCTTGCGGTGGTTGCACGGCTTGCAGGCCGTGACCACGTTCATCCAGGTGTCGATGCCCCTCTGGGCGAACGGGATGATGTGCTCGCGCGTGAGCTCGTCTTCATGGAAATGCCCGCCGCAGTAAGCACAAACGTTGCGGTCACGCGAGAACAGCTTGCTGTTGGTGAGCCCAGGCCGCTGCGTGAAGGGATTGATGCGCGGCACGCCCTTGGTGCCGATGATGCTGTTGATCGCGATCTGCGACTGCTCGCCCGTGATCGCGTTGTGGCCGCCACGAAACACCGCCACCTGCGCGCCCACTTCCCAGCGAACTTCGTCCGCCGCGTAGTGGATCACCGCCTGTTCCAGCGAAATCCATGACTGGGGCAGCCCTTGGGCCGACAGCTTCAAGACCTTCACACACGACTCCTCGAAACGAGAAAACCACGCAGAGACCAGAGACTCGGGGTGCATCGGGGACTCACTTCAGACCACGCACTGCGTCACAATATACCGGCTTTGTGACAAATCGGCCTGATTCGCCCATTCGACGGGCGAAAGGCGCTATCAAAAAGATACTCACCGATGCAGGTTTTTCGCGGCTTCCGGCACCCGGGCGTAGCTCCGGCCTGCGCCCTCACGATCGGGAATTTCGACGGCGTCCACCGTGGCCACCAGGCCATGCTGGCGCTGCTTCAGACCGAGGCCCGCCACCGCGGGCTGCCGAGCTGCGTGCTCACCTTCGAGCCGCACCCTCGCGACTATTTCGCCGCCGTCACCAGGAAACCCGACCTGGCGCCGGCGCGCATCGGCACGCTGCGCGACAAGCTGACCGAGCTGGCGGCCTGCGGCGTGGCCCAGACCATCGTGCTGCCGTTCGACGGCCGGCTGGCGTCCCAGTCGCCCGAGGCGTTCATCCAGAATGTGCTGATCGACGGCCTGGGCGCGCGCTACGTGCTGGTGGGCGACGACTTCCGCTTCGGTGCCAAACGGGCCGGCGACTACGCCATGCTCGACGCGGCCGGCGAGGCCCGCGGCTTCGACGTCGCGCGCATGAACAGCTACGAGGTGCATGGCCTGCGCGTTTCCAGCTCGGCCGTGCGCGATGCGCTGGCCGAAGGCCGCATGGCCGACGCCCACACGCTGCTGGGGCGCCCGTACACCATCTCGGGCCACGTGGTCCATGGCCGCAAGCTGGGCCGCGCGCTGGGCGCCTCCGCGCCGGGCAAGGACGACGGTTTTCGCACCCTCAACCTGCGCTTCAAGCACTGGAAGCCGGCTGCCAGCGGCATCTTCGCGGTGCTGGTCCACGGCCTGGCCGACCAGCCGCTGCCGGGCGTGGCCAACCTCGGTGTGCGGCCCTCGCTGGACGCCAACGACGTCAACGCCGGCCGGGTTCTGCTGGAGACGCATTGCCTTGAGTGGCCCTCGCATCTGGGCGCCGAAGGGGCCTACGGTAAAATCGTCCGCGTGGAACTCCTGCACAAACTGCACGACGAATTGCGCTACACCAGCCTCGAAGCCCTCACTGCGGGCATCGCGAAGGATGGGCGCGACGCACGTGCGTTCTTTGCATCGACCCACGCCGAAACCCACCGCCAGACCACGCGCGATCGAATTTAGCCCTGCACGCACCGTGCTGCCGCCCTTCGACAAGCTCAGGGCGAACGGCTTTACCTTCCGCACCGACGCGCTCCTTTTTTCTCCGGGCAGTTCGGGCCGAGCCTGTCGAAGCCCCTGTTTCGCACCCCAACATGTCTGACGCTGCCACCTCCACCGACTACCGTTCCACGCTGAACCTGCCCGACACCCCCTTCCCGATGCGCGGCGACCTGCCCAAGCGCGAGCCGGGCTGGGTCAAGGAATGGAACGACGAGGGCCGCTACCACCGCCTGCGCGACGCCCGCCACGGCGCCCCCAAGTTCATCCTGCATGACGGCCCGCCCTACGCCAACGGCCAGATCCACATGGGCCACGCGGTGAACAAGATCCTGAAGGACATGATCACCAAGGCGCGCCAGCTCGAAGGCTTCGACGCGCTCTACGTGCCCGGCTGGGACTGCCACGGCCTGCCGATCGAGAACGCCATCGAAAAGCAGTTCGGTCGCAACCTCAGCCGCGACGAGATGCAGGCCAAGAGCCGCGCCTACGCCACGGAGCAGATCGCCCAGCAGATGGCCGACTTCCAACGCCTGGGCGTGCTGGGCGAATGGGACCATCCGTACAAGACGATGGACTTCGCCAATGAAGCCGGCGAGCTGCGCGCGTTCAAGCGCGTGATCGAGCGCGGTTTTGTGTACCGCGGCCTGAAGCCCGTGTACTGGTGCTTCGACTGCGGCTCCTCGCTCGCCGAATTCGAGATCGAGTACGCCGACAAGAAGAGCCAGACCCTCGACGTGGCCTTCAAGGCGCACGAGCGCGAGAAGGTGCTCAAGGCCTTCGGCACCGACCACACGATCCTCGGCGACATCTTCGCCGTGATCTGGACCACCACCGCGTGGACCATCCCGGCCAACCAGGCGATCAACCTGAACCCCGAGCTCGAGTACTCACTGGTCGACACCGAGCGCGGCCTGCTGATCCTGGCCAACTCGCTGGTCGAGATGTGCATGACGCGCTACGCGCTCGACGGCAAGGTGCTGGCCACGGTCAAGGGCGAGGCGCTCGGCGGGCTCGAATTCGAACACCCGCTCTATGACGTCGATGCCGGCTACAAGCGCCTGTCGCCCGTGTACCTGGCCGACTACGCCACCGCCACCGACGGCACCGGCCTGGTCCACTCCTCGCCCGCCTACGGTGTGGACGACTTCAACTCCTGCATCGCCCACGGCGTGGCGTACGACGACATCCTGAACCCGGTCCAGGGCAACGGCAGCTACGCGCCCGACTTCCCGCTGTTCGGCGGCCAGAACATCTGGAAGGCCGTGCCGGTGATCATTGCCGCGCTGCGCGACGCCAACCGGCTGATGACCACCGAGACCATCACCCACAGCTATCCGCATTGCTGGCGCCACAAGACGCCGGTGATCTACCGCGCGGCCGCGCAGTGGTTCGTGCGCATGGACGAGGGCGAAGGCGTGTTCACCAAGGACAAGGCGCCCAAGACGCTGCGCCAGACCGCGCTCGACGCCATCGAAGAGACCAGCTTCTATCCGGAGAACGGCAAGGCGCGCCTGCACGACATGATCGCCGGGCGTCCCGACTGGTGCATCAGCCGCCAGCGCAACTGGGGCGTGCCGATCCCGTTCTTCCTGCACAAGGATTCGGGCGAGCTGCATCCGCGCACCATGGAAATCCTCGACCAGGCCGCCGACATCGTCGAGAAGGGCGGCATCGAGGCCTGGAGCCGCGTCACGGTCGAGGAGATCCTCGGCGCCGAAGACGCGCCGCACTACACCAAGAGCACCGACATCCTGGAGGTGTGGTTCGACTCGGGCTCGACCTTCTATCACGTGCTGCGCGGCACGCACCCCACGGTGCACCACGACACCGGCCCCGAGGCCGACCTGTACCTCGAAGGCCATGACCAGCATCGCGGGTGGTTCCATTCGTCGCTGCTGATCGCCTGCATGCTGGAAGACCGCGCGCCCTACAAGAGCCTGCTCACGCACGGTTTCACCGTCGATGCCAAGGGCATCAAGATGAGCAAGTCGCTCAAGAACGGCATCGACCCGCAGGAAATCAGCAACAAGCTGGGCTCGGAAATCATCCGCCTGTGGGTGGCCGCGAGCGACTACTCCGGCGACATCGCGGGCGACGACAAGATCCTGGCGCGCGTGGTCGATGCGTACCGCCGCATCCGCAACACGCTGCGCTTCCTGCTCGCGAACACGAGCGACTTCGACATCCAGAAGGATGCGGTGCCGCTCGACCAGCTGTTCGAGATCGACCGCTATGCGCTCGCGCGCGCTTCGCAGTTCCAGGCCGAGATCCTCGCGCACTACAAGGTGTACGAGTTCCACCCGGTGGTGGCCAAGCTGCAGATCTACTGCTCGGAAGACCTGGGCGGCTTCTACCTCGACATCCTGAAGGACCGCCTCTACACGACGGCCCCGGGCTCGCTGGCGCGCCGCAGCGCACAGACCGCGCTGTGGCACATCTCGCAAGCCATGCTGCGCTGGATGGCGCCGTTCCTGAGCTTCACGGCCGAAGAGGCGTGGAAGATCGTGGGCACGGGCAAGCCGGGCGAATCGATCTTCGCGCAGACCTACAGCCAGTTCCCCGCACCTGACGAAGCCCTGCTCGCCAAGTGGACGCGCATCCGCGAGATCCGCGACGCGGTGAACAAGGACATCGAAGCCGTGCGCGCCGAAGGCAAGGTCGGCTCGTCGCTGCAGGCCAACCTGCAGCTGACGGCACCGGCCGACGACTTCGCGCTGCTGGGCACGCTGGGCGAGGACCTGAAGTTCGTCTTCATCGCCTCGGCCATCGAACTGGCTGCCGGTGGTGATGCGCTGTCGACCGTGGTCACGCCGAGCGCCGCGCAGAAGTGCGAGCGCTGCTGGCACTACCGCGACGACGTGGGCCACGACCCCGCGCATCCCACGATCTGCGGCCGTTGCACGAGCAACCTGTTCGGCGCCGGCGAATCGCGGAGCGTTGCCTGATGGCGGCGGCACGTTCCATGTCGGCATCGCGTTCACGCGGCGGCAGCAGCAGCATCTGGCCCTGGCTCGGGCTGGCGGTGATCATCGTGATCATCGACCAGTTCACCAAGACGCTGATCCTGGGCTACTACAAGCTCGGCGACGCGACCTACGTGACGAGCTTCTTCAACGTCGTGCGCGCGCACAACACGGGGGCGGCCTTCTCGTTCCTGGCGGACCACTCGGGATGGCAGCGCTGGCTGTTCACCGCCATCGGCGTGGCGGCTGCTGTGTTCATCGTTTGGATGCTGCGCTCGCATGCCGGGCAGAAGCTGTTCTCGTTTTCGATGGCCTGCATCCTGGGCGGCGCCATCGGCAACGTGGTCGATCGGATGATGCACGGCTATGTCGTGGACTTCCTGAGCTTCCACGCCGGCAACTGGTACTTTCCTGCTTTCAATGCCGCGGACAGCGCCATCACGCTGGGCGCCATCTGCCTGATCCTGGACGAGATCCGGCGGGTTCGCCGGGGCAAGTAACTTTTCTCAGGGGGCCTACGGGCCCCCTTCTTATTTGGGTCCGCCCCCTCGCGAAAGTCCGAGGGTTTCTCCCCGCTTTCTCGCAATGTCATAACAAAGTCATACTGCGGCGGTCCAATGTAATCGATTACATGAACACCGCACGATGAGCATTCAAGCCGTTGCAGCCAAAGCCGGGGTCTCCGTGGCCACCGTGTCGCGGGCCTTCAACTTTCCCGACAAGGTGACGCCCGTCACCCGCGAACTTGTGGAGCGCGTGGCGCGGGAGCTCCACTATGTGCCGAACGCCAGCGCGCGCACGCTGCGCACCCAGCGCAGCCGCGTGCTCGGCGTGGTGCTCCCCACACTGCTCAACCCGACCTTCGCCGAGTGCCTGCAGGGCATCGCGCGCGCGGCCATCGCGGGCGGCTACGCGATCATTCCCGTCACCACGGGCTACCGGCTCGACGAGGAAGAACGCGCGGTGCAACTGCTGCTGGCCGGCAATGTCGACGGGCTGATCCTCGTGGTGTCGAATCCTTCGACGTCGGCCGCGCTGCCCCGGCTCCAGGTGGCGGGGGTGCCTTACGTGCTGGCCTACAACCGCCATGCGGACCATCCCTGCGTGTCGGTCGACAGCGAAGGCGCCGTGGCCGATGCGGTCGCGCGCCTCGTGCTGCTGGGCCATCGCCGCATCGCGATGGTAAGCGGCACGCTCGCCGCGTCGGACCGTGCGCAGCAGCGCTATCGCGGCTACCGCAAAGGCATGGCCGAAGCCGGGCTCGCCGCGCCCGCGCTGATCGAAGTGCCCTTCGTCGAAACCGCGGTCGATGCGCTCTCTCGCCAGCTGCAGGCGCGCCGCCGCCCCACCGCACTGATCTGCTCGAACGATCTGCTGGCCATCCGCAGCATCCGCGCCGCGCACTTGAGCGGCCTCGCGGTGCCCCACGACCTCAGCGTGGTCGGCTTCGACGGCATCGCGCTCGGTGAAGACCTCACGCCCGCGCTCACCACCATTGCGCAGCCCAACAGCGACATCGGCCGCCACAGCGTCGAGTTGCTGATCCCGGCCATCGCCGGGGGCGCGACGCTGCAGCCCGACGCGAGCCTGCTGCTTCCCCATGCCTTCCGAGACGGCGAGTCGTGCGCTTCGGCGCGCGAGAACAACAACGCCGCGATTCCCTGACCTCCCCTCGTTCTCCGACCACATCCATCCAAGGAGTCCCACCATGTCACTTCGCTTCAACCGCCTGGCTCGTCTCGGCATCCTGGCCGCCGCGCTCGCCGCCGGCAGCGCCATGGCCCAGACCGCCATTTGCTACAACTGCCCGACCGAATGGGCCGACTGGGGCACGCAGCTGAAGGCCATCAAGGCCAAGACCGGCATCACCGTGCCGGCCGACAACAAGAACTCGGGCCAGTCGCTCGCGCAGCTGGTCGCAGAGAAGGCCAGCCCCGTGGCCGACGTCACCTACCTCGGCGTGACCTTCGCGGTGCAGGCCGCGAAAGACGGCGTGGTCGAGCCCTACAAGCCCGCCGCGTGGAAAGACATTCCCGACGGCCTGAAGGACCCGGCCGGCAACTGGTTCACCATCCACTCGGGCACGCTCGGCTTCATGGTGAACGTCGACGCGCTCAAGGGCAAGCCGATCCCGAAGTCGTGGGCCGACCTGCTCAAGCCCGAATACAAGGGCCTGATCGGCTACCTCGACCCGGCCTCGGCCTTCGTGGGCTACGTCGGCGCGGTGGCGGTGAACGAAGCACGCGGCGGCACGCTCGACAACTTCAAGCCGGCCATCGACTACTTCAAGGCGCTGCAGAAGAACGAACCCATCGTGCCGAAGCAGACCTCGTATGCGCGCGTGCTGTCGGGCGAGATCGCGATCCTGCTCGACTACGACTTCAACGCCTACCGCGCCAAGTACAAGGACAAGGCCAACGTCGCCTTCGTGATCCCGAGCGAAGGCACGCTGGCCGTGCCCTACGTCATGAGCCTGGTCGCCAAGGCCCCGCACGCGGCCGATGCGAAGAAGGTGCTCGACTTCACGCTGTCCGACGAAGGCCAGGCGATCTGGGCCAAGGCCTATCTGCGGCCGGTGCGCGCGAGCGCCATGCCGAAGGACATCGAAGCGCAGTTCCTGCCGGCGAGCGAATACGCGCGCGCCAAGAGCGTGGACTACGGGCGCATGGCTGCCGCGCAGAAGGCCTTCTCTGATGAGTATTTGAAGGAAGTGCGCTAAGTCGGTCCGTTGTTCAGGGCGCGATCACGCCGACGGGGTACCTTGCTCCGCGAATGTCCCCCGGCCTGCGGCCTCCTCCTTTATTTCGCTGCGCAAGGCACCCCGCCGGCGTGATCGTGCACAGGGCGTCGGGTGCTCCCCGCAGCGAAATAAAGGAGGAGCGAAGCGGGGGACATTCGCGGAGGGGAGTACCCGGCGGCCTGTGCACGCGCCCTGAACAAATCACCCCGAAACACAACGCGAGGCGATATTTGAGATGAAGTCCGACACCTCCTGGAACCCACGCTGGCGCCTGCTGGCCTGCGCGGCACCCGCGGCCGCCTTCTTCGCGGCCTTCTGGCTGCTGCCGGTCGTGCGTCTTCTCACGCTGCCCGCCGACAAGGGCTGGTCCACCTACTTCGCCGTGCTGACCGACGCGCGCTACCTCACGAGCATGGCCAACACCGTCGCGCTCTCGGTGGCCGTGACGCTGGCCACGCTGGTGCTGGGCGCGGCCGTCGGTATTTACCTCGCGCGCCATGCCTTCGTCGGCAAGCGCGTGCTGCTTTCGCTGCTCACGCTGCCGCTTTCGTTCCCGGGCGTGATCATCGGCTTCTTCGTGATCCTGCTGGGCGGCCGGCAAGGCGTGGTGGCCGACCTCAGCGACAGCCTCTTCGGCGAGCGCATCACCTTCGCCTACGGCCTGCTCGGGCTGTTCCTGGCATACCTGTACTTCTCGCTGCCGCGCGCCATCGCAACCTACGCCGCAGCGGCCGAATCGATAAACACGCAGCTCGAAGAAGCCGCACGCTCGCTCGGCGCCTCGCGGCTTCGCGTGGCGCGCGACGTGTGGATGCCCGAGCTTGCACCCACCACGCTGGCCTGCGGCGCCATCCTCTTCGCCACCTCGATGGGCGCCTTCGGAACGGCCTTCACGCTGGCCAGCAAGTTCGAGGTGATCCCGATCACCATCTATAACGAGTTCACCAACTACGCCAACTTCGCGCTTGCCGCATCGCTGTCGATCTCGCTGGGCATCGTGACATGGCTGGTGCTGTTCGTGGCGCGCCGCTTTGGCGCGAATCCCGTCGCACGCTGAGAGCCCACGCACCATGCGAACCAATACCCAGGCCAAAGCGCCCTTCCTGCTCGCCGTCACGGTCATCGTGAGCCTTTTCATGATCGCGCCGATGCTGCTGTCGGTGATGGCGGGCCTCGTCAACAACTACAGCACCGGCCTCAAGAGCGGCCTCACGCTGCGCTGGCTCGGCGAGGTGTGGGAGAACTACGGCGGCACTGTCGGCTGGTCGCTCGCACTGGCCGTGGCCTGCGTCATCGGCACCGTGCTGCTGGGCGTGCCCTGTGCCTATGCGCTGGCACGCAGCCGCTCGCGCACGGCGCGCGTCTTCGAGGAGTTGCTGACGCTGCCGGTCGCGGTGCCGGGCCTTGCGACGGCGCTCGCATTGATCCTCGCCTATGGCCAGCTCACCGCCTTCCGCCAGAGCTTCGCCTTCATCCTCGTGGGCCACATGGTGTTCACGCTGCCGTTCATGGTGCGCACCGTGAGCTCGGCCTTCCAGCGCGATGACCTGCTCGCGCTCGAGGAGGCCGCGCGCTCGCTGGGTGCGAACTTCCGCCAGCGCTTCATGGGCATCCTCGTGCCCGCGGTGTTCCCGGCCATCGTGGCCGGCAGCCTGATGGTGTTCACGCTCTCGGTGGGCGAATTCAACCTCACGTGGATGCTGCACACGCCGCTCACGCGCACGCTGCCCGTGGGCCTGGCCGACAGCTATGCCTCGATGCGCATCGAGATCGGATCGGCCTACACGCTGGTCTTCTTCGCCGTCATTCTTCCGGTGCTGTGGGCTCTGCAGTACCTTGCCAACCTGATGCAGAAACGCCATGGAACTTGAACGCATTCCCATCGATATCGCCAACTGTGCGAAGACCTACGCCGACGGCACACGCGGCCTGCAGCCCACCGACCTGCACGTGGAAGCCGGCGAAGTGCTGGCGCTGCTCGGCCCCTCGGGCTGCGGCAAGACCACGCTGCTGCGACTGATCGCCGGGCTGGAATCGCCCGACGCGGGCAGCCGCATCGTGTTCGGCGGACAGGACGTCACGCAGCGCCCCGTAGAGCACCGCGGCGTGGGCATGGTGTTCCAGAGCTATGCGCTCTTTCCGCAGATGACGGTCGCGGCCAACATCGGCTACGGGCTGCGCATTCGCGGCGTGGCGCCCGATGAAGAAAAGCGCAGCGTCGGCGAGCTGGTCGACCTCGTGCGACTCGGCGGGCTGGAGAACAAGCGCCCCGCCGAGCTTTCCGGCGGCCAGCGCCAGCGCGTGGCCCTGGCGCGCGCGGTGGCCGTGCGCCCGCGCGTGCTGCTGCTCGACGAGCCGCTGGCCGCGCTCGACGCCAAGCTCAAGGAATCGCTGCGCGACGAGCTGGCCGAACTGCTGCGCCGCTTGCACATCACGGCCATCCACGTCACGCACGATCAGCAGGAAGCGCTGGCCATCGCCGACCGCCTCGCCGTGATGCGCGCCGGCCGCATCGTGCAGGTGGGCCGCGGCGAAGACCTCTACCGCGCGCCCGCGCATCCCTTCGTCGCCGAGTTCCTGGGCCGGGTCAACCGGCTGGAGCGCGAGGCCGATGCCATCGCGCAAGGCGTTGTCCGACTCGGAGGGTCAGCCCTGCCCTGCCCGTCGGCGTGGCGGGGCCATGCGACGCTGCTCGTTCGGCCCGAAGACATCGAGGTCGGTGCGCCCCTGCCAGGCTGGGGCGCCGCCACCGTCGAACGCCGCACCTTCCTCGGTGACCGCGTGCAGCTGCACCTGCGTGTTCAAGACCAGCCCGTGCTGATGGCCGACGTGGGGCGGGACAATCCATTCGGACCGGGCGACGCGGTGGGCCTTCACATCCACCCCGACCGCCTGATGACGTCGCAGGAGAACAGCGCATGACGACAACAGCAGAAAACACCTTCCTGGTCCAGCTGACCGACCTGCACATCCGCGAGCCGGGCCGGCTGGCCTATGGCCGCATCGACACCGCGCCGTACCTCGAACGCGCCGTGCAGTCGGTGCTGGCGCTGCGCCAGCAGCCCGATGCCGTGGTCATCACCGGCGACCTGACCGACTTCGGCCGTGCCGCCGAATACGAGCACCTTGCCCGCCTGCTGGCCCCGCTGACCATGCCGGTCTACCTGATGCCGGGCAACCACGACGACCGCGACCAGTTGCGCCGCAGCTTCCCCGGCCACGCCTATCTCGGCACGGGCGCCGACACCGACGGCTTCATCCAATACTCGGTGCGCGTCGGCGACCTTCGGCTGCTCACGCTCGACACCTGCGTGCCCGGCGCCAGCCATGGCTCGCTGTGCAAGAAGCGCCTGGGCTGGCTCGAAGCGCAGCTGGACGCCTGCCGCGGCGAGCCCGTGGTGGTCGCCATGCACCACCCGCCCTTCGAAACGCTGATCGGCCACATGGACGAGATCGGCCTGCTACAGGGCGCCGACGCGCTCGAAGCCCTGATCTCGTGCCACCCGAACGTCGAACGCATCATCTGCGGCCATCTGCACCGCGCCATCGACGTGCGCTTCGGCGGCACCATTGCCTCGACCTCTCCGGCGCAGGCCCACCAGGTCTGCCTCGACCTCGCGCCCGACGCCGAATCGGCCTGGACGCTCGAGCCGCCTTCTTTCCGGGTGCACGCCTGGTCCGCGCGCGGGCGCCGGCTGATCACCCACCTGGCGGCCTCCGGCAGCTTCGAAGGCCCTTATCCTTTCCACGACAACGGAGCCCTGATCGACTGAAGCGCCCGCTTGTGGAAAATGGGGGCGAAACGAACCAAAACGAAAAGGACAGAACCCGCCCCCCATGAAGCATCTCCTGAATCTGCTGGCGGCCGTGGCCCTGCTGGTGTGGGGCACGCACCTGGTCCGTACCGGTGTGTTGCGTGTGTTCGGCGCCAACCTGCGCAAGATCCTCGTGCAGAGCATGCGCAACCGCTTCACGGCCGCCCTCTCGGGCATCGGCGTGACGGCGCTGGTGCAGTCGAGCACCGCCACCTCGCTCATGACCTCGTCCTTCGTCGGGCAGGGCCTGGTCACGCTGCCGGCGGCGCTGGCGGTGATGCGGGGCGCCGACGTGGGCACCGCACTGATCTCCGTACTCTTCTCGGCGGACCTTTCCTGGCTCTCGCCGATGTTCATCTTCGTGGGCGTGGTGCTGTTCATCAGCCGCTCAGCCTCCATGGCGGGGCGCATCGGCCGCGTGCTGATCGGGCTCGGGCTGATGCTGCTGGCACTGCAGCTGGTGGTGGAGGCCACCGAGCCGCTGTTCTCCTCGCCGGCCGTGCGCGCACTGCTCGCGTCGATCAGCAGCGACGTGCTGCTCGAGATCACCGTCGGCGCGGTGCTGGCCATCGTGGCCTATTCGAGCCTCGCGGTGGTGCTGCTGGTCGCGGCCATGGCCACATCGAACGTGGTGCCGCTGGACGTGGCGCTCGGCCTGGTGCTTGGCGCCAACCTCGGCAGCGGCCTGCTGGCGGTGCTGACCACGGCCAAGTCGGCCGTGTCGGTGCGGCAGGTGACGGTGGGCAACCTGCTGTTCAAGGCACTGGGCGTGGCCATCGTCGCGCCCTTCATCGGACTGTGGATCCGCTACGTGCAGCCGGAGCTGCCGAACCAGACGCATGGCGTGGTGCTGTTCCACCTGGCGTTCAACGTGGTGATCAGCGTGGGGTTCATCGGCCTCACGCAGTGGGTCGCCAGGCTGGTGACGCGCGTCCTGCCGGTGCCCCAGCAGCCGGCCGGCACCACGCGGCCGCACCACCTCGATCCTTCGGCGCTGTCGACGCCGTCGCTCGCCATTTCCAATGCGGCGCGCGAAGCCCTGCACCAGGCCGACATCGTGGAGACCATGCTGATCGGCACGCTGGACGTGATCCGCCACAACGACCTGCGGCTCGCGCAGGAGCTGCGGCAGCTCGACGACACGGTGGACCAGCTGTACTCGGCCATCAAGTACTACATGACCCGCATCTCGCGCGAGGCGCTGGGCGAGGAGGAAAGCCGGCGCTGGACCGACATCATCAGCTTCACGATCAACATGGAGCAGATCGGCGACATCATCGAGCGCGTGATCATCGACGTGGAAGACAAGAAGATCAAACCGCAGCGCAACTTCTCGCAGGCCGGCATGGCGGAGATCGTCGAGCTGCACGGGCGGCTGGTGGCCAACCTGCGGCTGAGCATGAGCGTGTTCCTGAACGGCAACGTGCGGGACGCGCAGAAGCTCCTGGAAGAGAAGATGCGCTTTCGCGACCTGGAACGGGCCTATGCGACGACCCACCTCGACCGGCTGTCGGACCGCACCACGCTGAGCATCGAGACGAGCTCACTGCACATCGACCTGATCAGCGACCTAAAGCGCATCAACTCGCACATCTGCTCGATCGCGTACCCGATCCTCGAGTCGGCAGGGGCGCTGGCGCCCAGCCGGCTCAGGGAATCGCGGCTCGGGAAGATCGAGGGGTAGCGTCTTACTCGGCGGTCTTCAACAGGGCCGCCTCGCGCCCGCGCCGCGCGTACCGCTGCGCCAGCACGGCGCACACCATGAGCTGCATCTGGTGGAACAGCATCAGCGGCAGCACGATCGCGCCCACCGCGTGAGAGGCGAACAGCACCTTGGCCATGGGTATCCCGCTGGCCAGACTCTTCTTGGAGCCGCAGAACACGATCGTGATCTCGTCTTCCGTGTCGAAACCCAGCTTGCGCGCCAGCAGGGTCGTGAGGCTCAGCGCCAGCCCCAGCACCACCGCGCACACCACCAGCAGCCCGACCAGCGCATGGGCGGGCACCTGCTTCCACAGGCCCTCGATCACGGCCGCGCTGAACGCCGTGTAGACGACCAGCAGGATCGAGCCCTGGTCGACGAATTTCAGCGCCGCGGCGCGGCGCTGTATCCACTTGCCGATCCACGGCCGCAGCAGGTGCCCCAGCACGAACGGCGCCATCAGCTGCAGCAGGATGCGGCCGATCGAATCCAGCGACGAGCTCGCATGGCCACCATTCGGCAACACCACGAGATTGACCAGCACCGGCGTGATGAACACGCCCAGCAGGGTGGACGCCGATGCGCTGCAGATGGCGGCGGGCATGTTGCCCCGCGCCATGGCCGTGAAGGCGATCGCCGATTGCACCGTGGCCGGCAGCACGCAGAGATAGAGCACGCCGGTGTAGAGCCCTGGCGTCACCAGTGGCGACAGCAGCGGCTTGAGTGCCAGCCCGAGCACGGGAAACAGCACGAAGGTGCTGCCGAACACCAGCAGGTGCAGCCGCCAGTGCATGAGGCCGTTCATGATCGCCTCGCGCGACAGCTTGGCCCCGTGCAGGAAGAACAGCAGGCCGATGGCAGTGCTCGTGAGCAGCTCGAAGAGATGCCCCAGCTTCCCGCTCGCGGGCAGCAAGCTGGCAAGGGTCACCGCCGAGAGCAGCGCGAAGGTGAAGTTGTCGGGAAGGAAGCGGGAGCGGGACATGAATGGAACCTGGGCGCCACGCGCCGCAAGCGCGCAGGCCGACTCAGCAAGGGAATGTGTGATTTCCGCGCATGAATCTCGTCGCCACTTCGCGGAGCCCGGCGCGTGCTCCTCGCGCCCTGGGGGCAATTTTCGGCGAAGCCCGGCATCGCTGCCGGCCGGCGAAAGAATGCCCCTGCCTCAGTGTGCGGCCGATGAACTGAACTGCGCCTGACGGCGGCGCAGGCAATAGTCCATCAGGTCCTCGATCTCGGTGGCCTTGTCGAAAACGGCATCGGCACCGAGCTGGGCGCATCTGCGCCGCATGTCGGGCGTGGCGAAGTTGCTGAGCACCACGATCTTCTGCGCCGGCCCGCGGTGACGGCACGCCTCGAGCACGCTAAAGCCTGTGCCGTCCTTCAGGAACAGGTCGACGATGGCCAGGTCCCATTGCGACAGGTTGCATGAGAGCCAGCGCGAGGCCTCCTCCTCCGACTCCGCTTCGCCCACAGGATCGACCCGCGCAACCTCGCGCAGCGCGCCCATGAGGTTCTTGCGGATGGTGGGGTTGTCTTCCACGATGAAAGTGCGAACGGTGGTCATGACGGCTTGCCTCTGCGCTGTGTTCACAGCCTACAAACTGCACCCGGCACAAGTCGAAGGTATGACACTCCACGCCGGGTAGGACAAGGCTGGCGCCCCCGCGCCCGCGGATTCAGAGCGTGAGGATCGTGCAGCCGGTGGTCTTGCGCGCTTCGAGGTCGCGGTGCGCCTGCTGCACGTCGGCCAGTGCATAGCGCTGTCCGATCGGGATCTTCACCGCGCCGCTGCGCACCACCGCGAACAGGTCGTCGGCCATCGCCTGCGTGCTTTCGCGCGTGGCCATGTGCGTGAACAGCGTCGGCCGCGTCACGTAGAGCGAGCCCTTGGACGCCAGCGTGCCGAGGTTGATCGGCGGCACCGGTCCCGAGCCGTTGCCGAACACCGCCAGCAGGCCGAAGGGGCGCAGGCTGTCGATCGAGCCTTCGTAGGTGTCCTTGCCGACCGAGTCGTATGCCACCTTCACGCCCTTGCCGCCGGTGATCTCCTTCACGCGCGCCGCGAAGTTTTCGGTGCTGTAGTTGATGGCATGCGCCGCGCCGTGGTCGAGCGCGAGCTTGCACTTGGCGTCGCTGCCGGCCGTGCCGATCAGCTGCAGGCCGAGCGCCCTGGCCCACTGGCAGGCGATGAGCCCGACGCCGCCGGCCGCAGCGTGGAACAGGATGAAGTCACCGGCCTGCAGGCCTTCGGCCGGCAGCGTCTTCTTCAGCAGGTACTGCGTGGTCAGGCCCTTGAGCATCATGGCCGCACCGGTCTCGAAGGAGATGTCGTCGGGCAGCTTGCACACGCACTTGGCGGGCATCACGCGCAACTCGCAGTAGGCGCCGGGCGGCGGGCTGGCATAGGCTGCGCGATCGCCAGGCTTCAGGTGCGTCACGCCCTCGCCCACCGCCTCGACGATGCCCGAGGCTTCCATGCCCAGCTGCAGCGGCATCTGGAACGGGTAGAGCCCGCTGCGCTGGTAGGTGTCGATGAAGTTCAGGCCCACGGCCTTGTGGCGGATGCGGATCTCGCCGGGGCCGGGTTCGCCGACTTCCACGTCGACGATCTTCAGTTCTTCGGGGCCGCCATTGCGGTCGATACGGACGGCTTTGCTCATCATCGTTGCAGTCTCCACGTACAGGAAAAGAAGAGGGAGGGGCATCCTGCCATGTTTGGGTTTCCCGTGGCGGCGCGGGACATCATTGCCCGGGTAGAGTCGGCCGCCATGCAGACACAGCACCGGCGCCTTGCCCCTTCCACCGTCCTCCTGCTTGTCGTTCCTCCGCTGCTCTGGGCCGGCAATGCCGTGGTCGGCCGGCTGGTGCGAGAACTGGTTTCACCGCTCACGCTGAACTTCGTGCGCTGGGTCGTCGCGTTCGCGCTCCTGCTGCCGCTGGCCACGCCGGTGTTGCGCCGCGGCAGCCCGGTGTGGGCGCACTGGAAGCGCTACGCCGTGCTCGGGCTGCTCGGCATCGGCCTGTACAACGCCTTCCAGTACCTCGCGCTGCAGACCTCCACGCCCATCAACGTCACGCTGGTCGGCTCCAGCCTGCCGCTGTGGATGCTCGCGGTGGGCACGCTGTTCTTCGGCGCACGCGTCAGCTCCCGCGAGATCTTCGGCGCGCTGCTGTCGATGGCGGGCGTGCTGCTGGTGCTCAGCCGCGGCGAATGGCGGCAGCTGCTCGGGCTGCGGCTGGTGCCGGGAGACCTCTACATGATCCTGGGCACCATCGCCTGGGCCTTCTACAGCTGGCTGCTGGCACGTACGAACGAGCCCAGGGCCCTGCGGCAAGACTGGGCCGCGTTCCTGATGGCGCAGCTGGTGTTCGGCCTCGCGTGGTCGGGCGCGCTGGCCGCCGGCGAGTGGACGCTGACCGACGTGCACCTCGACATCGGCTGGCCGCTGGTCGCCGCCATGCTGTTCATCGGCATCGGCCCCGCGGTGGTGGCCTATCGCTGCTGGGGCACCGGCGTGCAGCGCGCGGGTCCGCAGGCGGCGAGCATCTTCATGAACCTCACGCCACTGTTCGCGGCAGTGCTTTCGGCAGCCTTCCTGCGCGAGCCGCCACACTGGTACCACGGCGCGGCGTTCCTGCTGATCGTGGCCGGGATCGCGGTGTCGTCACGGCGCTGATTCAACAACGCCCTCTTCAAGCGAACACCGCGGAACCGGCTTTGCCGGGCCGCTGGTGTTGCCCCCGGTAGGGGGTGGGAGTAGCGACACGAAGTGCGCGAAGCCTGGGGGCGAGCTCAATACGTGCCCGGGTAGGCCCCACCGTCGGCCAGCACGTTCTGGCCGGTCATGTAGCCGGCCTGCACGCTGCAAAGAAAGGCACAGATGGCGCCAAACTCGGCCGGCGTGCCGAAGCGCCTGGCCGGGATGTTCTTCTTGCGGGCTTCCCACACGGTGTCGAAGTCCTGGCCCGACTTCTGGGCAGCGCCGGCCATCGTGCCCTTGAGGCGGTCGGTGTCGAACGAGCCCGGCAGCAGGTTGTTGATGGTCACGCCCTGCGCCGCGATGGGCGTGCGCGCCACGCCGGCCACGAAGCCGGTCAGGCCGCTGCGCGCGCCGTTCGACAGGCCGAGGATGTCGATGGGCGACTTCACCGAGCTCGAGGTGATGTTGACGATGCGTCCGAAGCCGCGCTTGGCCATGCCATCGACCGTGGCCTTGATGAGCTCGATCGGCGTCAGCATGTTCGCGTCGACCGCCTTGATCCAGGCCTCGCGGTCCCAGTTGCGGAAGTCGCCCGGCGGCGGGCCGCCCGCATTGGTGACGACGATGTCGAAGTCGTGGCCGAGCGCGAACACTGCCGCGCGGCCGGCTTCGGTCGTGATGTCGGCCGCCACGTGCTTGACGAACGCGGCGCCCGATGCACCTGCCGCTTCGGCCAGCTTCTTCGCCGCCGCTTCCAGCGCCTCGGCACCGCGTGCCACGATCACCACGTTGACGCCTTCGCGCACCAGCGCTTCGGCGCAGCCGTAGCCGAGGCCCTTGCTCGCGCCGCATACCAGCGCGGTCTTGCCTGCGATACCCAGATCCATGTTGTCGCTCCTATCGTGCAGGGGCTTCGCGCCCCTTGCGTGTGAAAACGAAGATGCCCGCGATCACGAGCACCGTGCCGGCCGCGATCCACGCGGTGAACGGCTCGCCGAGTATGACCACCCCCATGAGGATGGTCGACAGCGGCCCGATCATGCCGGTTTGCGCGGCCACCGCAGGGCCGATGCGCTCGATGGCCATCATCACCATGAGGACGGGCACCGCCGTGCACAGCGTGGCGTTGAGCACCGACAGCCAGATCACCTCGGGCGCCACCTGCATCGCCGCGCTCATCGGCCTCGTCAGCACGAACTGCAGGATGCACAGCAGGCAAGCCACGGTGGTCGCCAGGCCCACGAGCCTGAGCGACCCGAGGCGCTTGACGAACTCGCCGCTGTAGACCAGATAGCCCGCATAGCTCACCGCGCTCAGGAAGACCAGGAACGCGCCCCAGGCCGCCGCGCCGCCGCCCTTGCCGCCACCGCCGGTCCAGAGTTCGTGGCCGAACACCAGCAGCACGCCGGCATAGCTCACGAGCATACCCAGCACCTGCGGGCGCGTCGGATGGCGCCGGTACAGCAGCCAGCCGAAGAACAGCACCAGCGTGGGGTTGAGATACAGGATCAGCCGCTCGAAGCCGGCCGAGATGTAGGCCAGCCCGGCAAAGTCGAGAAAGCTCGCGAGGTAGTAGCCCGAGAAGCCGAGCCCGATCACGCCGATCCAGTCGCGGCCGGTGAGCGCCGGCTTGCCGCGCCCCGCCCACCACGCCATGAGCGCGAACAGCGGCAGTGCGAACAGCATGCGCAGCATGATGAGCGTCACGGCGTCCACGCCGTAGCGGTACGCGAGTTTGACGATGATGGCCTTGCCGCTGAATGCGATAGCGCCCAGCGTGGCGAGGATCAGGCCGGACGCAACGCCTTTCTTTGCGCCCTGGTGAGGGGGAATGCCGATCGATGCGGCTGTCTTGTTCATTCCCCGATCATCCCTTGATCCTCAGTAGCCTGCAGCGAGACCGTCGCGGCGCGGGTCGCTCGCGGCCACGTAGCCTTCGACCGACGGCTCGCCCGCGCGCCAGATGAACTGGCCGGCGCCGAAGTCCTGGTACGAATCGTCGATCACGTCGAGGTGGTGGCCCAGGTCGCGCAAGCCCTGCACCGTGGCCGGGTTCATCGCGGCCTCGACGTTGATCTCGAGCCCCGCGTTGAAGCGCCAGCGCGGCGCATCGCACGCGGCCTGCGGGTTCTGCCCGTAGTCGAGCATGCGCACCAGCGTCTGCATGTGGCCCTGAGGCTGCATGTTGCCGCCCATCACGCCGAAGCTCATCACCGGCTGGCCGTCCTTCGTGAGGAAGGCCGGGATGATGGTGTGGAACGGCCGCTTGCCCGGCGCCACCACGTTCGGGCTCTCGGCCTTGAGGCTGAAGCCGTGGCCACGGTTCTGCAGGCTGATGCCGAACTCGGGCTCCACGCAGCCCGAGCCGAAGCCCATGTAGTTGCTCTGGATGAAGCTCACCATCATGCCGCGCTCGTCCGCCGCGGTGAGGTAGATGGTGCCGCCCTTCACGGGGTTGCCGGCCTTGAAGTCCTGAGCCTTTTTCACGTCGATGAGTCTCGCACGCGATGCGAGGTAGGCGTCATCGAGCATTTGCGCGGGGGTCACCGTCATCGACGATGGCTCCGACACGTAGCGGTACACGTCGGCAAAGGCCAGCTTCATGGCCTCGATCTGCAGATGCTGCGAGGCGACCGAGTCGACCGGCAGCGAGGCGATGTCGAACTTCTCGAGGATGCCCAGCGCGATCAGCGCCGCAATGCCCTGGCCGTTGGGCGGAATCTCGTGCAGCGTGTGGCCGCGGTAGTCGCGCGAGATCGGCTTGACCCACTCGGGCTGGTAGGCCGCGAGATCGGCCACGGTAAGCGCGCCGCCCTGCTCCTTCGAGAACTTCGCGAGCGCCTCGGCGATCTCGCCGTTGTAGTAGGCCTCGCCCTTGGTGCGGGCGATGGCCTTCAGCGCCCGCGCAGCGGCCGTGAAGCGGAACAGCTCGCCGATCTCGGGCGCACGGCCCCAGGGCAGGAAGGTCTGCGCAAAGCCCGGCTGCGACTGCAGCACCGGCGTGGCCGCGGCCCACTTGCCCTGCACCACCGGCGGCACGAGGTAGCCGCGCTCGGCGATGTCGATGGCCGGCGCGAGCAGGTCGGCGAACGGCAGCTTGCCGAAGCGATCGCTCATCGCGACCCAGCCGCGCACCGCGCCCGGCACCGTGACCGAGTCGATGCCGCGCATCGGCGGCGTCGTGGCGTCGGCGCCGTACTTGGCCTTGAAGTATTCGGGCGTCCAGGCCTTGGGCGCGGGGCCCGAGGCGTTCAGGCCGTGCAGTTCCTTGCCGTCCCACAGGATGCAGAAGGCGTCGCTGCCCAGGCCGTTGCTCACGGGCTCGACCAGCGTCATCACGGCGGCGGTGGCGATGGCCGCATCGACCGCGTTGCCGCCCTGCTGCAGGATGCGCAGCCCGGCCTGCGAGGCCAGCGGGTGCGAGGTCGACACCACGTTGCGCGCGAAGATCGGGATGCGGGTGGAGAGGTACGGATTGTTGAAGTCGAAGTTCATGTCGGTGTGCCTTGCCTTATTCGTTGGTGATCTTGCGGTCGACCACGATCTTCTTCCACTTGGCGGCGTCTGCTGCCACCATCTTCGCAAACTGCTCGGGCGTGCCCGGCGTCGCGGACTCGATGCCCAGGCGCGCGAGCTTCTCTTTCACATCGGGGTCGGCCAGCGCCTCGTTGGCGGCCTTGTTGATTTTCGCGACGATGTCCGCCGGCAGGTTCTTCGGACCATAGAAGCCGAACCACGTGTTCGACTCGTAGCCCGGCAGCGTATCGGCGATGGGCGGCAGCTCGGGCGCCAGCGGGCTGCGCTTGAGCGAGGTGACGCCCAGCGCGCGCAGACGGCCGTCGCGCACGTGCGGCATGCCGGTGGGCAGCGAATCGAACAGCACGTCGACCTTGCCGCTGATCAGGTCAGGAATGGCCAGCGCCGTGCCCTTGTAGGGAATGTGCGTGACGAACACGCCGGCCTGCGCCTTGAACAGCTCGGCCGTGAGCTGCACGATGGTGCCGTTGCCGCTCGACGCGTAGTTGAGCTTGCCGGGGTTCTTCTTCGCGTAGTCGATCCACTCGCGCACCGTCTTCGCGGGCGAATTCACGGGCACCAACATGATGCTGGCCGCATCGCCCACGTGTGCGATGGGCGTGAAGTCGCGCACCGTGTCGTAGGGCAGCTTGCTGACGGCCGGGCCGATCGAGTGCGTGCTGGTGGTGGCCAGCAGGATCGTGTAGCCGTCGGGCGCGGCCTTGGCGGCCTGGTCGGAGCCGATGGCGCCGCCCGCGCCGGGCTTGTTGTCGACCACCAGCGTGGTGCCGAGCTTGTCGCCCATCTTCTGCCCCAGCGTGCGGGCGAACAGGTCGGTGGCGCCGGCCGCCGGGAACGGCACGATCAGGCGGATCGGCTTGTTCGGATAGCCCTGCGCGAGGCTGGTGGACGAGGCGGCCACGCCGAGTGCGACGGCAAGCACCTGGAGGAACTGGAGGCGTTTCATGTGCGGGATCTGTGCCTGTGAACGAGAAGTTGATGCTATGCAGCAGCGGCGCATCAAGCCAGATAATTCTGCTTATTCAACTATGAACATTGCTTATGACAAGAACCACCGCGGAAGAGATCTCGCTGCAGCAGCTGCGGGCGCTGGCGGCGGTGGCCGAGACGGGCAGCTTCACGCTCGCGGCCGAGGCATTGCAGCTCACGCAGCCCGCCATCAGCCACCTGATCAAGCGGCTGGAAGAAGAGCTGGCGCAGCCGCTGGTGGTGCGCGGGCGCCGCATCCGCATGACCAACGCGGGCCAGATGATGGTCGACACGGCGGTGCGGGCGCTGCGGCTGATCGATGAATCCGTGGGCGCCTGCCGCTCGCAGTCGCAGCTGCGCGAAGGCCGCATCGTGCTGGCGGTGGGCCATCTCACGGCCGGCGCCCTGCTGCCGCCGCTGCTCGGGCGCTTTTCGCAGAAGCACCCGACGCTCGCGACCACGCTGCTCGACAGCACGGCGGAGCAGATGATCTCGCGCATCCTCTCGCAGGAGGCCGACCTGGGCTTCGGCTCGGACATCGGCCAGAAGCATTCGGAGCTGGCGACCGAGCCGCTGTTCTCGGAGCGCATGGCCCTGTTCGTGCGCGAAGACCATCCGCTGGCGCAGCACGCGGTGGTCGATGCCAAGCACCTGGAGGGACTGCCGTTCATCCACGTCAACCCCGACGCCAATGTGTGGCGCGCCGTGAGCCGCCAGCTCGCAAGCATGGCCAACGTGTACCCGCGCGTGGTGCATCACGTGTCGATGCTGTCGACGGCGTTCGGCCTCATCCAGTCAGGCGCGGGGGTGGCGCTGCTGCCGCGCTACGTGGAGGTGCTGATGCCGGGCAACCTGCGCGCCGTGGGCGTGACGCGGCCCACGCTGGAGTACCCGGTGGTCGCCGTGCGCTTGGCCAAGCATCCCCTGAGCCCGGCCGGGATGGCCTTCCTGGCGATGGCACGACAGCACATGAAGCCGCCGCGGGCGAGCAAGTCCTGAAAATGAAACGGCGCCAGAAGGGGCGCCGTCTTTCGTGAAACACCGCGGAACCGGCTTCGCCGGGCCGCAGGTGTTGCCCCCGGCAGGGGGAAGGGGCAGCGACACGAAGTGCGCGCAGCCTGGGGGTGAGCTTATTCCTCGACGAAAGCCTCTTCGCGCTTCGACTTCACAGCCGGAAGCAGCACGATGATCAGCAGCAGCGCAGCCGCAGCCAGCAGGCTCGCCGAGATCGGGCGCGTCACGAACACGCTCCAGTCGCCACGCGACAGCAGCAGCGAGCGGCGCAGGTTCTCTTCCATCATCGGGCCGAGGATGAAACCCAGCAGCAGCGGCGCGGGCTCGCAGCCGAGTTTGAAGAAGGTGTAGCCCACCAGACCGAAGATGCCCACCATCCAGATGTCGAAGGTGTTGTTGTTGGTCGAGTACACGCCGATCGCGCAGAACAGCACGATCGCCGGGAACAGGTACTTGTACGGCACCGACAGCAGCTTGATCCACATGCCGATCAGCGGAAGGTTCAGGATGATCAGCATCGCGTTGCCGATCCACATCGAGGCGATCAGCCCCCAGAACAGCTCGGGGTTGCTGGTCATGACCTGCGGGCCGGGCTGGATGTTGTGGATCGTCATGGCGCCCACCATCAGCGCCATCACCGCGTTGGGCGGAATGCCCAGCGTCAGCAGCGGGATGAAGGAGGTTTGCGCACCGGCGTTGTTGGCCGACTCGGGGGCCGCCACGCCGCGGATGTTGCCCTTGCCGAAGGGCACTTCGCCCGGCTTCAGCTTGGTCTTCTTCTCGATCGTGTAGGCCGCGAAGGCCGCCAGCAGCGCGCCGCCGCCGGGCAGGATGCCCAGTGCCGCGCCCAGTGCCGTGCCACGAAGCACCGCGGGCAGCATGCGCTTGAAGTCTTCCTTGGTCGGGAACAGGCCCGAGACCTTGGCGGTGAACACTTCACGCTCGTCGTCGGGGCGCGAGAGGTTGGCAATGATTTCGCCGTAGCCGAACACGCCCATGGCGATGGCCACGAAGCCGATGCCGTCGGTGAGTTCAGGAATGTCGAAGCTGTAGCGTGCCACGCCCGAATTCACGTCGGTGCCGACCAGGCCCAGCAGCAGGCCCAGCACGATCATCGCGATGGCCTTGAGCAGCGATCCCGAAGCCAGCACCACGGCGCCGATCAAGCCCAGGATCATCAGCGAGAAGTATTCGGCCGGGCCGAACTTGAAGGCCAGCTCGGTCAGCGGCGGTGCGAAGGCAGCCAGGATCAGCGTGCCGACGCAACCCGCGAAGAACGAACCCAGGCCGGCGGCGGCGAGCGCCGGTCCGGCTCTCCCTTTTCGGGCCATCTGGTAGCCGTCGATCACTGTCACCACCGATGAAGACTCACCGGGCAGGTTGACCAGAATCGCGGTGGTGGAGCCACCGTACTGGGCGCCGTAATAGATACCGGCCAGCATGATCAGCGCCGACACGGGCGGCAGCGCGTACGTGGCGGGCAGCAGCATCGCGATGGTCGCGACCGGGCCGATGCCCGGGAGCACGCCGATCAGCGTGCCCAGGATGCAGCCGATCAGGCAGTACAGCAGGTTGGTGAAGGTAAAGGCAACGCCAAAACCCATCGAGAGGTGTTCAACCAATTCCATGATGTGAGCAGCTTTCTTCTCAGCCGGTGATGAAGGTCGGCCAGACCTGGATCTGGAGCTTCAGCGCCCAGATGAATGCGACATAGCTGCCAATGGCCAGCACGGTGGCCAGGATCAGCACGCTGGGCAGCTTGAACTCATGGCCCGCAAGGCTGGAGATGATCACCAGCGCGTAGATGGCGATGATCATGCCCATGGCGGGAACGCCGATGCTCGGCAGGCCGCCGAGCAGGATGCCGAATGCGAGGTTGGCGCCCAGGATGAACACCACCTGCTTCCAGGCCCATTTGCCGATCTTCTCGCCGTCGGTGGTTTCAACGGTGAGCCCGCTGAACATGATCCCGAGGCCGATGAGGGCCATCAGGATGCCGAGCATCAACGGGAAATAACCCGGACCCATGCGGGCTCCGCTGCCCACGGTGTAGGTGGTGGCGCCCCATGCGAACGCCACACCCACCACCGTGAACATCAGGCCCGAGAAAAAGTCTTTCTGACTCTTGATCTTCACGAACAGTCTCCTCGAACAAATTTCGATGCGGGATTGTCGAGTCAGCCTCCGGTCAGCCTGATGTGGATTCCACTAACAAAAGGCCTAGGGATAACCCGAAAGGACTCAGGGTCCTGGGGCGAAAGACTATTCCAGTGGCGGCGTGGCGCTCAGCACTTCCTCGATGGTGGTCACGCCCTCGGCCACGCGCAGCGCGCCGGCCAGCCGCAGCGGCCGCATGCCGTCGATCACGGCCTGGCGGCGCAGACCCGCGAGGTTGGGCTCCTTGGTCACGTTGCCCTTGAACGCCTCGCTGATGCTCAGCAGTTCGTAGAGGCCCATGCGCCCCATGTACCCGGTCATGCGGCAATCGACGCAGCCCACGGGCTTGTACGCACGCACCGAACCCGTGATCTGCCACGGCTTGACGATGGTCTCGAGCTTCTCGCGCGTGACGGTGTCGTCGGGCTGCTTGCAGTTGGGGCACAGCGTGCGCACCAGCCGCTGCGCGAGCACGCCCAGCATCACCGCGTTGATGAGGTACGAGGGCACGCCCAGCTCCATCAGCCGCGTGATGGCGCTCGGCGCATCGTTGGTGTGCAGCGTGCTGAACACGAGGTGGCCGGTGAGCGCGGCCTGCACCGCCATCTCGGCGGTGGCGAGGTCGCGGATTTCGCCGACCATGATGATGTCCGGGTCCTGCCGCATCAGCGCGCGCAGGCCCTCGGTGAAGCCGAAGTCGAGCTGCGGCTGCACCTGCGTCTGGTTGAACGACGGCTCGATCATTTCGATCGGGTCTTCCACCGTGCTCACGTTGACCTCTTCGGTCGCCACGCGCTTGAGCGTGGAGTACAGCGTGGTGGTCTTGCCCGAGCCCGTGGGCCCGGTCACCAGGATGATGCCGTTGGGCCGCGTCACCAGCTGCTCCCAGCGCTGCGCGTCGTGCTGCGAGAAGCCCAGCGCGTCGAGATCCTTCACTGCGGTGTCGGGGTCGAAGATGCGCATCACCATCTTCTCGCCGAACGCGGTCGGCAGGGTCGACAGGCGCATTTCGACTTCGTCGCCGCGCATGTTGCGGGTCTTGATGCGGCCATCGAGCGGACGGCGCTTTTCCACCACGTCCATGCGGCCCAGCAGCTTGATGCGCGCGACCATCGCGTTCATCACGCCCATCGGCATCTGGTAGGCCGGATGCAGGATGCCGTCGATGCGAAAGCGGATCACGCCCTGCTCGCGGCGCGGCTCCAGGTGGATGTCGCTCGCACGCTGGTCGAAGGCGTACTGCCAGAGCCAGTCGACCACCTGCACCACGCTCTGGTCGTTGGCGTCGAGCTGCTTGTTGCTCTTGCCGAGCTCCACCAGCTGCTCGAAGCTCGCGCCGCCGGTGTTGCCGCCGGCCTTCTGCGCGGCGCGCACCGACTTCGCGAGCGCGAAGAACTCGGCCGTGTAGCGCTGGATGTCGGCCGGGTTGGCGACCACGCGGCGCACCGCGCGGCGCGACTGGCGCTCGACCTCGGCGATCCAGTCGGTGAGAAAGGGCTCGGCCGTGGCCACCACCACCTCGTTGGGCAGCACCTGCACCGGCAGCACCTTGTGGCGCTCGGCATACGCAGCGCTCATGGTGTCGGCCACCTTGCCCACGTCGACCTTGAGCGGATCGATGCGCAGGTACGTGAGCCCGGCGCGGCCCGCGAGCCATTGCGTGAGCATTTCGAGATCGAGCGGCTTGCCGTCGCCCTCGCGCGTCATGGCCACGTTGGCCAGCCGCACCAGCGGCGCCTGCCGGCTTTCGGCCTGGGCGCAGCGCGCGATGGTGCGCTTGGCCTCCATGGGCGAGATCACGCCGTCGGTAGCCAGCCATTCGATCAGGCGGCGCAGGTCGAGCGGGCCTTCGTGGCGGGCAGCCAGGGGGGCGGGAGCAGAAACAGCGGGAACAACGCTCATGAGCCGGCAGGTCGGGTAAGTGAAATATTCAGGGGCTTGAAGACCCGCAGCCATTTCGGCGCGGGCAGGCTCCAGCGAGTCTGGATCGTTTGGGCGCGCTCGGCAAGCGCCTCGCGCTTCGGGCGGCTCGGCGTGCGCTGCGCGAGCACCACCGTGTTGCCTTCGCGCGTCGGCCTGAAGGCCCAGACGGCATCGGCACCGAAGGCGCCGGCGATCTTTTCGAGGCTGCGCTCATAGCTCGACGAGCGGCCGAAGAGGTTGACCGTCATGCAGCCGTCCTCGGTGAGCAGCGCGCGGCAGTCGGCATAGAAGTCTTCGCTGTCGAGCACGGGTGCGGCGGCCTCGTGGTCGTACAGGTCGACCTGCAGCGCATCGACCGTGCCGTGCCATTCGGGCTTGCGGATCTCGGCGGCCGCATCGGCGATCACCACGCGCAGCTTCGGGTCGTCCGGCGGCAACTTGAACCAGCCGCGGCAAGCCGACACCACCTGCGGATTGAGCTCGATCGCGGTGGTGCGCATGCGCAGGATCTTGCGGCTGAACTTGGTGAGCGTGGCCGCGCCCAGGCCGAGCTGCATCGCATGGCGGCTGGCCACGGTCTTGCTGTCGGCGAACAGCAGCCAGGCCATCATGCGCTGCACGTATTCGAGTTCGATCTCGAAGGGCGCGTCCAGCTTCATCGAGCCCTGGACCCATTCGGTGCCCAGGTGCAGGTAGCGGATGTCGCCCCAGTCGGAAAAATTGACTTCGGGAAGAACGGCGGGAATTTTGCTGGATGCCATCAGACGAGTTGGTGGGCGGCGAAGACCTCGCGCCAGGCCGCGAGCTTGCGCTCGAAGCTCCACGACGCATTGGCGGGACTGGTGGAAGGCAGCGGGTAGACCGGCACGCCGAGGGTGCGCGTGTGCCGTGCGTGCTTGAAGCTCTCGCCGCCGTTGTGCGCGATGGCCGCGAGCTTTGGCAGGTGCAGCCCGGCGATGTCGTTCGCCACGGGCGCGCGGATGGCCGAATCGAGGCTGCCCTCGCGCTCGCAGGCGCCGTACACGTCCCACACGCCCAGACCGCGGTCGAGCAGCCACCGGCAGCGCTGCGCGTAGCTGTCTATGCCCGACGGCAAGGGAACTTCGGGCCAGACGGCTTGCAAGATCTTCCAGAACTGGTTTTGGGGGTGTGCATAGTACTGCTGCCGTTCGAGCGACTTGACCCCGGGGAAGCTGCCGAGGACCAGCACCACGGTGGCCGGCGACACGATGGGCGCGAGCCCTGTGAGCAGCGTGCTCGCGGCGGTAGCGGATGCGGCGGGTGGATTCATGGGCGGCAATCGTGCCACCGTCGCGCGCGCGTTTGCACCGCCCATGAAAAAACCCGCCGAAGCGGGTTCTTTCGCGAAGGCCGGAACAGGTCCGGGATCACTTACTTCTTGGCGGCTTCGTTCTCGGCCGTGCCGGGGATCTTCTCGCCGATGGCCTTGCCGGTGCTGCGCATGCCGTCGGCCGTCTTGTGGCCGGCGTTCTCGACGGCTTCGCCGGTCTTGGTGGCTGCCTTCTTGGTGGCGTTGGTGGCCTTCTTGGTGGTGCGCTTGGTGGCATTCCAGGCCTTCTTGGTGCCGCTCTCGGTGGCGGCGACAGCCTTCTTGGTCGTGCGCTTGGTGGCGTCGACGGCTTCCTTGCCAGTCTCTTTCATCTTCTCGGTGGTTGTGGGCTCGGCCGGGGCCACAGCGGGGGCCGGCGCGGCTGCAGGCGCGGTGGTCTGGGCCACGGCCGACACGCCGATGGAGGCGAGTGCCAGTGCGAGGACGACGGGCATGGTGCGAACGAAAGACGTGCTCATGTAAAAGCTCCTTGTTGGATGAAGTTTTGAGTGACTTGCTTGCCACTGAACCAGCAACGAACTGGTGGCGCTCGAGGATGACAGCAAATCCGCGGCATCTGCCCGCATGCAGGCAGGACGGGGCATTGGCCTACGCGGGGTGCGGCGGACGCGCCGACATGGCCATGAGATTTTCCAGACGCGGCAGCGCTTCGAGCGCATTCCGGGTGGTGGCTGCGGCCAGCTCGTCGAGGCCGATGCCGCGCAGGCCGGCCACCACTTCGGCGATGCGCGGCAGCTCGGCCGGCTGGTTGCGGCCCTGCGGCTCGCCGGCATCGCGCTGGGCCTGCGTGCGGTACAGCCAGTGCGGCTGGATATCGGGCGCATCGGTTTCCATCACGATCGATCCGAGCGGCAAGGTGGCGGCCAGCCGCCGCAGCTGCAGCGCGCGTTCGAAGGTCACCGCGCCGCCGAAGCCGAGCTTCAACCCGAGCTCGATGCACGCATGCGCCTGCTGCTCGCTGCCGTTGAAGGCATGCGCAATGCCCTGCCATGGCTTGCCGGCTGCCGTCTGCCGCAGGTGCTTGAGCACCTTGTCGACCGAGCGCCGCACATGGATCAGCACGGGTAACCCGTGCCTGCGTGCCAGTTGCAACTGAGTGTGAAAAAAACGCTCCTGCTTCTCGCCGTCGAGCCCCTCGACGAAGTAGTCGAGCCCGACCTCGCCGACCGCCACCAGCCGCGGGTCGCCGCGCCGCGCGGCCAGCTCGGCATCGAGGGTTTCGAGGTCTTCGTCTTTCGCCTCGCCGGTGCACAGCGGGTGGATGCCCAGCGCGTAGGCATCGCCCTGCGCATGGGCCAGTTCACGCACGGCGGCGAAGTTGAAGGCGGCCACCGCCGGGATTACGCACATCGCCACGCCCCGCGCGGCGGCGCGGGCGCGCAGGACGGGCATCTCGGCACCGAATTCAGGCGCATCCAGGTGGCAGTGGGTATCGACGAAGGTAGCCATCGCGCGATGATGCCCGATGGGATGCGCAGGCGTGGAAAGCGTGCTACTGTGAACTCCTTCACGCGATTTTTTTGCCGGAGGTGCTCCGATGCGCAGGCCAGGTGTCTACAGCCATTCGCCCCGCACGCTGCCACCGGCCGCAGACGAGGCGGCCGAACGGGCAGGGGCGCCAGCCTCGCCCGAGGCGGTCGGCGCGGGCCCTGCGCTGCAAGCCGCCCCCGCAAGGAAGACCGGCTGGCAACCCGGCCGCCGCAGCTTCGCGATGCTGGTCGTGCTGTCGGCCGCGCTGGTCACCGGCGCGGCGCTGTGGGTCCCGCGTCCGGGCCCCAAGGCCCTCACGCAGAAAGACATCGACGCGGCCGTGCTGCGCACGCTGCAGACCAACACCCTGCCCTCGCCGGCCGCCAAGGCCGCGGACATCATCCGGCCCTCGGTGGTGCGGGTGGTGAGCTACGGCGAAGAAAAGAACACGCCCGAAGCCAAGATCCAGAAGCGCGGCCGCAACCTCGCCAAGGGCAAGCCGCCCGAAGCCCCCAGCGATGGCGGCACACCGGGCGAGGTCGAGCGCGGCGTGGGCACGGGGGTGGTGATCGTCGACAAGGGCGTGATCCTGACCAATCTGCACGTGGTCGCGGGCGCCGACAAGATCAAGGTCACCTTCTTCGACGGCCTGGAGGCCGTGGCCACCATCACCGGCGTGCAACCCGAGAACGACCTTGCCGTGCTGCAGGCGCAGAAGATTCCCGACGACCTGATCCCCGCCACCATGCGCTCGACCGCCGACCTGCGGCCCGGCGACCAGGTGGCGGCCGTGGGCTTTCCGTTCGGCATCGGGCCCTCCGTGTCGGCTGGCGTGGTGTCGGGCCTGAAGCGTTCGTTCCGCTCGCCCGAGGGCAAGCAGGAGCTGGGCAACCTGATCCAGTTCGACGCGGCGGCCAACCCCGGCAATTCGGGCGGGCCGCTGATCAACATGGACGGCGAGGTGCTCGGCATCGTGACCGCCATCCTCAACCCGACACAGCAGCGCACCTTCATCGGCATCGGCTTCGCGGTGCCCATCGAGAACGCCGCGTCCGCCGCGGGTTCGCCGCCGTTCTGACGATTCTTTTCGAAAGTCCTTCGCATGAGCTCAGAAACCGTCAATCCCACGCCCGCCGGCACCGCCGAACTGATGGAGCAGATCCTCTACGAGGTGAAGCGCGTGGTCGTGGGCCAGGACCGCTTTCTCGAGCGCGTGATGGTCGCCATGCTCGCAGGCGGGCACCTGCTGGTCGAGGGCGTGCCCGGCCTGGCAAAGACGCTCACCGTCAAGACGCTGGCCGACATCGTGCGCGGCCAGTTCAAGCGCATCCAGTTCACGCCCGACCTCGTGCCCGCCGACCTCGTGGGCACGCGCATCTACAACCAGAAGACGGGCGAGTTCAGCACCTCGCTGGGACCGGTGTTCGCCAACCTGCTGCTGGCCGACGAAATCAACCGCGCGCCGGCCAAGGTGCAGAGCGCGCTGCTCGAAGTGATGCAGGAGCGCCAGGTGACCATCGCCGGCGAGACGCACAAGGTGCCGCGCCCCTTCCTCGTGATGGCCACGCAGAACCCCATCGAGACCGAGGGCACCTACCCACTGCCCGAGGCGCAGGTCGATCGCTTCATGATGAAGGTGCTGGTCGACTACCCGAGCGACGAGGAAGAATTCGTCATCGTCCAGCGCGTGATCGGCCCGCCCGTCAACGCCACGCCTGTGGCCACCACCGAGCAGCTCGCTGCGCTGCAGGCCGAGGCGCGGCGCGTGTATGTCGACCCTTCGCTGATCCAGTACGCAGTGAAGCTGGTGTCGGCCACGCGCACGCCCGAGAAACATGGCCTGAAGGACTTGCGCCGCTTCATCACCTTCGGTGCCAGCCCGCGCGCCAGCATCAGCCTGACCGAGGGCGCGCGTGCCCTGGCGCTGCTGCGCGGCCGCAGCTACGCGCTGCCGGAAGACATGACGGCGCTGGTGCCCGATGTGCTGCGCCACCGCGTGACGCTTTCCTACGAAGGCCTGTCCGAGGGACTGACGCCCGACGGACTGGTCGAGAAGATCATGCGTGCGGTTCCCGCTCCACCCAAACCTCTCGAACATGAAAAGCTGGTGGCGTAAGGCCCCCGCGGCCGCGAACGACGAACGGCTCGCCGCAGAAGCCGGCGGGGCCGAACGCGCGCTGCGCCGGCTCGAATGGACCGTGATCCGCCGCCTCGACGGCCTGCTGCAGGGCGACTACCGCACGCTGATGCGCGGCACCGGCCTCGACCTGGCCGACCTGCGCGAGTACCAGCACCACGACGACGTGCGCCACATCGACTGGAACGTCACCGCGCGGCTGCAGACGCCGCACGTGCGCGTGTTCACCGAAGACCGCGAGATGGCTGCGTGGTTCGTGCTCGACCTGAGCCGCTCGGTCGATTTCGGCTCGGGCCTGAAGGCCAAGCGCGAGGTCTCGGCGGGTTTCGTCGGCGTGCTGGCGCGGTTGCTCACGCGGCACGGCAACCGGGTGGGCGCGCTGGTCTACGGCAGCGATCTCGAAGCGGTGATTCCGCCGCGCACCGGACGGCGCCACGTGCTGCACCTGCTGCACGCGATGGAGAAGCGCGCTGAAAAGGCCGAGGCCGCGCCCACGCAGAAAGGCATGACGCGCCTGGCCGACCTGCTCAAGTCGGCCGCCACGCTGATGCCGCGCCGCTCCACCGTGTTCGTGGTGTCCGACTTCCTGAGCGAGCCCGGCTGGGAGCGCCCGCTCGGCCAGCTGGTGCAGCGCCACGAGGTGATCGCGGTGCGCCTGTTCGACCCGCTCGAACTCGAGCTGCCCGACCTCGGCCTGGTGCCGCTGCGCGACGCCGAGACCGGCGAGCAGCTGTGGGTCGACACCCACGACGCGGGCTTTCGCAAGCGCTTCGCGCGCCTGGCGTCCGAACGTGAAACCGCACTGCGCGAGGCACTGGCCAGGGCCGGCGTCGACGCGCTCGAACTCTCGACCAATGACGACCTGGTGGAAGCCATCGTTCGTTTCGCCGATCTGCGCAAGCGCCGCGCGCGCATCGGCCCGGCAGGCATGAAGGCGGTGGCAGCATGACTTTTCTCTGGCCTCAATTCCTATGGCTGCTGGCGGCCCTGCCGCTGCTGATCCTGCTCTACCTCTGGCTGCTGCGCCGCAAGAAGAAGCTGGCGGTGCGCTACGCGAGCCTGTCGATCGTGCGCGAGGCCATGGGTGCCGGGCAGAGCATGCGGCGGCATCTGCCGCCCGCGCTGTTCCTGCTGGCGATGGCTGCGATGCTGGTGGCCGCGGCGCGGCCGATGGCGGTGGTGGTGCTGCCGTCGAACCAGCAGACCATCATCCTGGCGATGGACGTGTCGGGCAGCATGCGCGCGGCCGACGTGCAGCCCAACCGGCTCGTGGCGGCGCAGGAGGCGGCCAAGAGCTTCATCAAGGACCTGCCGCGCAGCGTGAAGGTGGGCATCGTCGCCTTCGCGGGCAGCGCGCAGGTGGCGCAGCTGCCCACCACCAACCACGAGGACCTGGTGGCCGCCATCGACAGCTTCCAGCTGCAGCGCGCCACTGCCACGGGCAACGCCATCGTGGTGTCGCTGGCCACGCTGTTCCCCGACGCGGGCATCGACGTCGAGCAGTTCAGCGCGCCGAGCCGCCAGCGCGGCGCGGCCATCGACCAGTCGGAGAAGAAACTCAAGGACTTCACGCCCGTGGCGCCGGGCTCTTTTACCTCGGCCGCCATCATCATGCTGACCGACGGGCAGCGCACCACCGGCGTCGACCCGCTCGACGCGGCCAAGGCTGCGGCCGACCGCGGCGTGCGCATCTACACGGTGGGCGTGGGCACGGTCGACGGCGAGACTATCGGCTTCGAGGGCTGGTCGATGCGCGTGCGGCTCGACGAGGAAACGCTCAAGGCCATCGCCAACAAGACGAACGCCGAGTACTTCTACGCCGGCACGGCGAACGACCTGAAGAAGGTCTACGAGACGCTGAGCTCCAAGCTCACCGTGGAGAAGAAGGAAACCGAGATCTCGGCGCTGTTCGCGCTGGGTGCCGCGGTGCTCACGCTGCTGTCTGCGGGGCTGTCGCTGCTCTGGTTCAACCGGATTCTCTAGGCCCGCGCGGCACGGCGGCCGGCGCATCGGGCGACTTGACCGCGCCGATGCCTCCCAGGAACAGGTCGGCCACGATCGGCGCGATGGCCGCGTGGTCGAGCCGGCCATCGGGCTTCATCCAGGTGAACATCCAGTTGATCATGCCGAACAGCAGCATGGTCAGCGGCTTGGCGAGATCGTCGCTCGGCGCGCCGGGGCGCAGCGCCGACACGGCGCGCGCAAAGCCCGCGACCACCTCGCGCTCCTTGTCGAGCACGCGCTCGCGGTCGGCCTCTTCGAGAAAGCGCACGTCGTCGGTGAGCACGCGGTGCGCGTCCTGCGCGCCGGCGTATTCCTCGACGATGCGGTAGATGAAGCGGCGCAGGCGCTGCTCGTCGGTGTGCGTCGACGCCTCTTCCTCGGCCACCAGCGCCGCCAGCTTGGACACATGCGTCTCGGCGATGCTGATCAGCAGGCTGCTCTTGTCCTTGTAGTAGTGGTAGAGCGTCGCCTTCGAGAGCCCGCAGGCCTCGGCCACCTGGTTCATCGAGGTGGCGGGATAGCCGCTGCGTGCGAACAGCTGGGCGGCCTGCGCGAGGATCAGTTCACGCTGGTCGTCGTAGGTGGCGGATCTTCCACGCGGCATCGGTTCTTGTTCCTGGGTTGGACTGTTGAGGGCAACGGGCGATCTTGCACGAAGCGCGAGCCGGATCAGCCCCGCTTCGTGGCGATGAGCGAACGCACTTCCGTGGCCGGCAGGCGCGGGCGGTGCGGCTCCACCTGCGCGAGCGGCGCCACTTCATGCAGGCTCGCGAGGCTGCGCACCGTGAGCGCCTGGTAGGTCTGCGTGCCCTCGAGTTTCCAGGCGATCTCGTCCTCGCCCAGCTCGCGCTTCACCTTCGCCGGAATGCCCGCGACCAGCGAGCGCGCCGGCACCTTCATGCCGGCCGGCACGAAGGCGCAGGCCGCGACGATGGCCTTCTCGCCGATCTCGGCCTCGTCCATCACCACCGCGTTCATGCCCACCAGCGCGTCGCGCCGCACGATGCAGCTGTGCAGGATCGCGCCGTGGCCGATGTGGCCATTGACCTCGATCACCGTGTCGTTGTCGGGAAAGCCGTGCACGCAGCAATGGTCCTGCACGTTCGAGCCCTCCTCCAGCACGATGCGGCCGAAGTCGCCGCGCAGGCTGGCGCAGGGGCCCACATAGCAGTTCGGGCCGACGATCACGTCGCCGATCAGCACCGCCGTGGGGTGCACGTACGCGCTCGGGTCGACGACGGGAATCACGCCGTCGATGGAATAGCTGGGCATTGGGTCGGGCTCCTTTTTTCCGTGACTCAGGGTTTGCCCTGAACCAACCCCGCTTGTGCCGGGATTGAGGTCGATCCTAAAATCAACCGAACGGTCGGTCAATAGTGTTTGCACGCCGGTCCACCCCCCCACAGAGGATGAAAGAGACACGCCATGCCTGAGCCATTGGTACTCACCGGCAACGCCGGCACCGTCCGCACGTTGAGCCTCAACCGCCCTGCGGCGCTCAACAGCTTCACGACCGAGCTGCATGCGGAGTTGATGGCGGCGCTGAAAGCCGCAGCGCAAGACGAGAGCGTGCGCTGCGTGGTGCTCACGGGCGCCGGCCGCGCCTTCTGTGCCGGCCAGGACCTCGCCGATCCCTCTGTCGCGCCCGACCCGACTCCGGGCGCCGCACCCAAGGACCTGGGCCATGTCATCTCCACTTATTACGCCCCGCTCGTCGCACGCCTGCGTTCGATGCCGGTGCCGGTGATCGCCGCGGTGAACGGCGTTGCGGCCGGAGCGGGCGCCAACCTCGCGCTGTGCTGCGACCTCGTCGTGGCCGGCCGCTCGGCCAGCTTCATCCAGGCCTTCACCAAGATCGGCCTCGTGCCCGACACCGGCGGCACCTGGCTGCTGCCGCGCCTCGTGGGTTCGGCCCGCGCGCTGGGCATCGCGATGCTGGGCGACAAGCTGCCGGCCGAAGACGCAGCGCGCATCGGCCTGATCTGGCAATGCGTGGACGACGCGGCGCTGGCCGAAACCGCGGCGGCCCTCGCATCGAAGCTGGCGGCCATGCCGACCCGCGCCCTCGTCGCCACGCGCCAGGCCATGGCCGATGCGCAGGACATGGACCTGCGGACGGCGCTCGACGAAGAAGCCCGACTGCAGCGCGTCATGGGCAATGCCAACGACTACCGCGAAGGCGTCGAAGCCTTCCGCGCGAAGCGTGCGCCGGTGTTCAAGGACCGCTGAGATGAAGCCTTGCTTCTCGATCTTTCGCGTTGTGCGTGAAACGGGTGCTTCGGGGCGCGCTCACGCCGAGGGGGTGCCTTGCTCCGCGAATGTCCCCCACCCTTCGGGCTCCTCCTTTATTTCGCTGCGCAAGGCACCCCGCCGGCGTGAGCGTTCAGAGCAATGGTTGATTGGCCGCAAACCAGCAGCGTGCCCTGTGCGCAGGACATCGGGTGCTCCCCGCAGCGAAATAAAGGAGGAGGCCGCAGGCCGGGGGACATTCGCGGAGGGGAGTACCCGGTGGCCTGGGCACGCGCCCCGAACCCAAATACGCAACTTCGAGCCAGCTGAAAAAAGATGACCGAACCCACCCGCACTCCTCAACAAACGGCCGAGTATGTCCGCGACGGCATGCTCGCGAACGACAACGCCACCCAGGGCCTCGGCATGCGCATCGTCGAGGTCGGCCCCGGCCAAGCCACCATAGAGATGAAGGTGCGCCCTGACATGCTCAACGGCCACGCCACCTGCCACGGCGGCTTCATGGCCGTGCTGGCCGACTCGACCTTCGCCTTTGCCTGCAACTCGTACAACGAACTGACCGTGGCCTCGGGCTTTTCCATCGACTTCATCGCCCCGGCGCGAGAGGGCGACGTGCTCACCGCGCGCTGCCACGAAGTGTCGAAGGCCGGCCGCACCGGCGTGTACGACACCGAAATCACCAACCAGCGCGGCGAGCGCATCGCGATGTTCCGCGGCCGCTCCTACACCGCCAAGGGCCGCCCCGCCGTTGCTGCCTGAGGAGACAAGACACATGACAGTCAAACGCCCCAACCCCGGCGACCTCGAGCCGATCGAAACCGCGAGCCGCGACGAAATCACCGCGCTGCAGATCCAGCGCCTGCGCGCCACGCTGCAGCGCGCCTACGACAACGTGCCCCACTACCGCAAGGCCTTCGACGCCAAGGGCGTGCACCCCGACGACCTGAAGTCACTCGCCGACCTGTCGAAGTTCCCGTTCACGGTGAAGAGCGACCTGCGCGACAACTACCCCTTCGGCATGTTCGCCGTGCCGCGCGAGAAGGTGGCGCGCATCCACGCCTCGTCGGGCACCACCGGCAAGCCGACCGTGGTCGGCTACACACTGAAGGACATCGACACCTGGGCCGACCTCGTCGCCCGTTCCATCCGCGCCGCGGGCGGACGGCCCGGCGACATGGTGCATGTGTCGTACGGCTACGGCCTGTTCACCGGCGGCCTCGGCGCGCACTACGGTGCCGAGCGCGCGGGCTGCACCGTCATCCCGATGTCAGGCGGCCAGACCGAGAAGCAGGTCCAGCTCATCCAGGACTTCAAGCCCGACATCATCATGGTCACGCCCAGCTACATGCAGGTGATCATCGAGCAGTTCGAGCGCCAGGGCCTGGACGCGAAAGACAGCTCGCTCAAGGTCGGCATCTTCGGCGCCGAGCCGTGGACCGAAGCCATGCGCCGCGACATCGAGGCCAAGGCCGGCATCGACGCGGTCGACATCTACGGCCTATCGGAAGTGATGGGCCCGGGCGTGGCCAGCGAATGCGTCGAGAGCAAGGACGGCCCCGTCATCTGGGAAGACCACTTCTACCCCGAGATCATCGACCCCGAGACCGGCAAGCTGAAGGCCGACGGCGAAGAAGGCGAACTCGTCTTCACCTCGCTGAGCAAGGAGGCCATGCCCATCGTGCGCTACCGCACGCGCGATCTCACGCGCCTGTTGCCGCCCACCTCGCGCTCGTTCCGCCGCATGGGCAAGATCGTCGGGCGCAGCGACGACATGATGATCATCCGCGGCGTCAACGTCTTCCCCACGCAGGTGGAAGAGATCGTGCTCGCGCACAGCGCCCTCACCGGCCTCTACCAGGTGCGCGTGAGCCGCGAGGGCCTGCTCGACCAGGTCGAGGTGCACTGCGAACTGACGCCCCACGAGGCTGCTGCGGCCGACCGCAGCGCCATCTCCGAGTGGGTGCAGCACCGCGTGAAGACGCTGATCGGCATCTCCGCCCGTGTGGTCGTGCACGGCCCCGACGAGATGGAGCGCACGCAGACCGGCAAGGCCCGCCGCGTGATCGACACGCGCCCGCGCTGAAGCCATTCCACATCCATTCACCGAAAGGACACGCACATGTACACCCAGGCAATGGACACCATGGGCAAGGACGCAGGCGACGGCAAGCAGAAGGCCGTGCGCTCCGCCGAGGAGATGAAGCTCGAAGAGCGCTTCGACGCGCACATCGACGCCGGCGACTTCATCGAGGCGAAGGACTGGATGCCCGAGCACTACCGCAAGACGCTGGTGCGGCAGATCAGCCAGCACGCGCATTCGGAAATCGTCGGCATGCTGCCCGAAGGCAACTGGATCAGCCGTGCGCCCACGCTCAAGCGCAAGGCCATCCTGCTGGCCAAGGTGCAGGACGAAGGCGGCCACGGCCTCTACCTGTATGCCGCCGCCGAAACGCTGGGCACCTCGCGCGACCAGATGTTCGACGCGCTGCACAGCGGCAAGGCCAAGTACAGTTCGATCTTCAACTACCCCACGCTGACCTGGGCCGACATGGGCACCATCGGCTGGCTGGTCGATGGCGCGGCCATCATGAACCAGGTGCCGATCTGCCGCTGCTCATACGCGCCGTATGCGCGCGCCATGATCCGCATCTGCCGCGAGGAGAGCTTTCACCAGCGCCAGGGCTACGAAGCCTTGCTGACCATGATGACCCACGGCACCGAGGCGCAGAAGGCGATGGTGCAGGACGCGGTCAACCGCTGGTGGTGGCCGTCGATCATGATGTTCGGCCCGCCCGACGACCAGTCGCCCAACAGCGCGCAGTCGATGCGCTGGGGCATCAAGCGCTTCAGCAACGACGAGCTGCGCCAGAAGTTCATCGACGCTGCCGTCGAGCAGGCCGCCATCCTCGGCGTGACCTTGCCCGACCCCGACCTCAAGTGGAACGAAGAGCGCCAGGCGCACGACTTCGGCGCGATCGACTGGAGCGAGTTCTGGCGCGTGATCGGCGGCGACGGCCCCTGCAACCGCGAACGGCTGCAGGCCCGTGTCGACGCCTGGGAAGAGGGCGCGTGGGTGCGCGAAGCCGCGATGTCCCACGCCAACAAACAACCGATGAAGGAGGCGGCATGACCGTCGAACAGAAGCAAGAGTGGCCCTTGTGGGAAGTGTTCGTGCGCAGCAAGGCTGGGCTCGATCACAAGCATTGCGGCAGCCTGCACGCGGCCGATCCGAAGATGGCGATTCAGATGGCGCGCGACGTGTACACGCGTCGACAGGAAGGCAGCAGCATCTGGGTGGTGCGCTCGGACCAGATCGTGGCGAGCGATCCGGGGGACAAGGACATGTTCTTCGATCCGGCAGAGGACAAGGTGTACCGGCATCCGACCTTCTACACACTGCCCAAGTCCGTGGATCACATGTGAGCCTCCGATGAACGCCTGCACGTGGACTTCGTGTTGCTCCCTCTCCCTCTGGGAGAGGGTTGGGGTGAGGGCTCCCGGCCTTCGCTACCGCCAGACCTTTTCCACCGCCCGCGCCCTCACCCCAACCCTCTCCCCAAGGGGAGAGGGAGCAAGACAGAGCCAATGAAATGCAAGCCTCGATCGAACTGAACCGAACACCCGCCGTGCAATACCTGCTGCGCATCGGCGACACATGCCTCGTGCTCGCGCAGCGCCTCGGCGAATGGTGCGGCCACGCACCCGTGCTGGAGGAAGACATCGCGATGGCCAACATCGCGCTCGACCTCGTCGGGCAGGCGCGCGCGCTGCTGACACACGCGGGCCGCATCGAAGGCCGCGAGCACGACGAAGACCAGCTCGCCTACCTGCGCGACGAACGCGACTACTTCAACCTCACCATCGCCGAACTGCCGCGCGGCGACTTCGCCTTTGCCGTGGTGCGCAACACCATGGTGTCCACGCTGCTCAAGCTGCTGTGGCAGCGCCTGGCCGCATCGAATGACCCCGAAGTGGCCGCCATCGCAGGCAAGGCCGTAAAGGAGGCGCGCTACCACCAGCAGCATTCGGGCGACTGGGTGGTGCGGCTGGGCGACGGCACCGACGAATCGCGCCGCCGCACCGAAAAGGCACTCAAGCAGCTGTGGCTCTACATGCCCGAGCTCTTCTTCAGCGACGCGGTCGATGCCGAAGCCAGCGCCAGCGGTCTCGGTCCGGCGTGGAGCGAACTGCGCGAACCCTGGCTCGCCGAAATGCAACAGGTGCTCAACGCCGCCGGCCTCGCCATGCCGCAGGAAGCCGCCTTCCGCAGCACCGGCAAGCACGGCGTGCACAGCGAGCACATGGGCTACATCCTCGCGGAGATGCAGCACCTGCAGCGCAGCTTTCCGGGAGGCGTGTGGTGACGAACGCCCTCGCCTCGCGCATCGACGCGGCATGGGCGGTGCTGCACACCGTGCCCGACCCCGAGGTGCCGGCCGTGTCGGTCTGCGACCTCGGCATCGTGCGCGACGTGATCGAACACGACGACGGTCTCGAGATCGTGCTCACGCCGACCTACTCCGGCTGCCCGGCCACCGAAGCCATCGAGCACGACGTGCTGGCCGCCATCGAGCAGGCCGGCCTCGGCCGCGCGCGGGCCACGCTGCGCCGCGCGCCCGCTTGGACCAGCGACTGGATCAGCGACGAAGGCCGCGCCAAGCTCAAGGCCTATGGCATCGCACCGCCCGCGCACCTGAACGCCCAGCAGGCGGCCGACACCGCCATGCCGATCAAGCTCTTCGGCCGCATCGCCGGCGAACGCATCGCCTGCCCACGCTGCGCCAGCGAGCGCACCGAGCGCCTCTCCGCCTTCGGCTCCACCGCCTGCAAGGCGCTGTACCGCTGCGTGGCCTGCCGCGAACCCTTCGAACATTTCAAGCCTATCTAAGGCGCCCCACACGATGAGCACCCTCTTCCACCCCCTGCGCGTGAAGGCCATCGAGCCCGACACGGCCGAGGCCGTCGTCGTCTCGTTCGAAGTGCCCGCCGACCTGCAGCAGGTCTTCGGCTTCACGCAGGGCCAGTACCTCACCCTGCGCCATGACATCGACGGCCAGGACCTGCGCCGCTCCTATTCGATCTGCGCCGGCCTCGACGATGGCGAGCTGCGCGTCGGCGTGCGCAAGGTGCGCGGCGGCGTGTTCTCCAACTGGATCAACGCCCATCTGCAGCCGGGTGACACCCTGCAGGTGATGGCGCCGCAGGGTCGCTTCTTCGTGCCCATCGAGCCGGCTTCGGCACGCCACCACGTCGGCATCGCGGGCGGCAGCGGCATCACGCCGATCCTGTCGATCATGAAGACAGTGCTGGCGCGCGAGCCACTGAGCCGCTTCACGCTGATCTACGGCAACCGCCAGCTGCAGTCCACGATGTTCAAGGAAGAAATCGAAGACCTGAAGAACCGCTACATGACGCGGCTGGTGCTGCAGCACGTGTTCTCCGACGAGCACACCGATTCGCCGCTGGGCTTCGGCGTGATGAACCGCGAGAAGATCGGCGAGTTCCTGGCGTCGGTGGTGCCCGCGAAGACGATCGACCATGTCTACGTCTGCGGCCCGTTCCAGATGAACGACGAGGCCGAGGCCGCGCTGCTGGCCGCCGGCGTGCCCGAGGAACGCATCCACATCGAACGCTTCGGCGTGGCGCTGCCTTCGGCCACGCAGGTCGGCGCGGTGGTGCACGAGGCGCAGCCCGGCGACGCCAGGCAGGCACGCATCGTCATCGTGCGCGACGGGCTGCAGCGCGAGATCACCTACACCGAAGGCCAGCCCAGCATCCTCGATGCGGCTTCGGCCGCGGGGCTCGAAGTACCGTTCTCGTGCACCTCCGGCGTGTGCGGCACCTGTCGCGCGAAATGCGTGGACGGGGAAGTCCGCATGGAAAGAAATTTTGCGCTCGACAAGAATGAAGTGGCAGCAGGTTTCGTGCTGACCTGCCAGGCACACCCCCTGACCGAACGCGTCACGCTCTCATTCGACGAGCGCTAGAACTTCAAAGATTATTCAACCGGAGACAAGACCAATGAAACTCTTCTTCAAGCCCCTGCTGATCGCCGCGCTGTGCGCCACCGCCGCCGCGGCGTGGGCCGACGTCAATGTCGGCGTGACGCTCTCGGCCACCGGCCCGGCCGCCTCGCTCGGCATTCCGGAGAAGAACACCATCGCGCTGATGCCCAAGACCATCGGCGGCCAGAAGATCAACTACATCGTGCTCGACGATGCCTCGGACACCACCGCGGCCGTGGCCAACACGCGCAAGCTCATCGCGGAGAACAAGGTCGACGTCGTGCTGGGCTCCACCACCACACCCAACTCGCTGGCCATGATCGACGTGGTGAGCGAAGCCAAGGTGCCGATGATCTCCATCGCCGCCTCGGCCCGCATCATCGAGCCGATGGACGCCAAGAAGAAGTGGGTGTTCAAGACGCCGCAGAACGACATCATGATGTCGCTTGCCATCGCCGAGCACATGGCCGCCAACGGCGTGAAGACCGTGGCCTTCATCGGCTTCTCCGACGCATACGGCGAAGGCTGGTCTGAAGAATTCGCCAAGGCCGCCGCGCTGAAGAAGATCACCATCGTGGCCAACGAACGCTACTCCCGCACCGACACCTCGGTGACCGGCCAGGCGCTGAAGATCATGGCCAGCAAGGCCGACGCGGTGCTGGTCGCGGGCTCGGGCACCCCGGCCGCGCTGCCGCAGAAGACGCTCAAGGAGCGCGGCTACGCCGGCAAGATGTACCAGACGCACGGCGTGGCGAACGCCGACTTCCTGCGCGTGGGCGGCAAGGACGTGGAAGGCACCTTCCTGCCCGCAGGTCCCGTGCTGGTGGCCGAGCAGCTGCCCGCCAGCAACCCGGTGAAGAAATCTGCACTGGCCTACGTCAGCGCCTACGAAGCCGCCTACGGCAAGGGCACCGTGTCGACCTTCGGCGCACACGCCTGGGACGCCGGCCTGCTGATGACCTCGGCCGTGCCCGCCGCGCTGAAGAAGGCACAGCCCGGCACGCCGGAATTCCGTGCCGCGCTGCGCGATGCGCTGGAGCAGGTCAAGGAAGTGTCGGGCGCGCACGGCGTGTTCAGCATGACCGAGAAGGACCACCTGGGTCTCGACCAGCGCGCCCGCGTGATGGTCAAGATCGAAAACGGCACCTGGAAATACCAGCCCTGATCCCGGCCTTGCTCCCTCCCCTCCCGGGGGAGGGCCGGGGTGGGGGCACGACAGCATTGACCGCCGCGCGGCCGTCAATGCGGGGGCAGCCCCCATCCCAGCCTTCCCTCAGAGGGGGAAGGAGCGAGACAGCGCAGAGACACATGGGCCAAGCCCGAAAGTTTTTTATGGATTCGCAGATCGCCCTTCTTCTGGGGCAGGACGGCATCGTCAACGGTGCCGTCTACGGTTTGATGGCGCTCGCACTGGTGCTGGTGTTTTCAGTCACGCGCGTCATCTTCATTCCCCAGGGTGAGTTCGTCGCCTTCGGGGCGCTCTCGATGGCGATGCTGCAGGCCGGCCGTGTGCCGGCCACGCTGTGGCTGCTGCTGGTGCTGGCGGTCGCGGTGCTGCTGGTGGAAATCTTGCGATGGAAGCGCGGCGCGGTGGTCGACTGGGCCTCCGCGCTCGCATGGTGCGTGGTGTTGCCGGCAGCCGCCGCCGCGCTGGTGCTGCTGCTCAAGCCCACGTCGATGACGGGCCAGACGCTCACCACGCTGGTGCTCATCATGCCGCTCGGCCCCCTGCTCTACCGCCTGGCTTATCGGCCGCTGGCGGATGCCAACGTGCTGATGCTGCTGATCGTCTCGGTCGCGCTGCATGGCGTGCTGGTCGGGCTGGGCCTGCTGTTCTTCGGCGCCGAAGGTTCGCGCACCGCGGCGTTCTCCGAAGCGCGCTTCGACGTCGGCGGCATTCCGATCAGCGGACAATCGCTGGTGGTGGTCGGCGTCACGCTGCTGCTGGTGATCGCCATGTTCCTGTTCTTCGGCCGCTCGATGGTCGGCAAGGCGCTGCGCGCCACCGCCATCAACCGGGTGGGTGCGCGGCTGTCGGGCATTCCGACCGAGCTCTCGGGCGACCTGAGCTTCGCGCTCGCGGCGCTCATCGGCGCCGTCTCGGGGCTGCTGATCGCGCCGATCACCACGGTGTATTACGACACCGGCTTCCTCATTGGCCTGAAGGGCTTCGTCGCCGCCATCGTCGGCGGGCTCGCGAGCTATCCGCTGGCGCTGGCCGGCGCGCTGCTGGTCGGCCAGCTCGAAGCCTTCGCCTCGTTCTGGGCCAGCCCGTTCAAGGAGGTGCTGGTCTTCACGCTGATCATTCCGGTGCTGTGGTGGCGTTCGCTCCACAGCCGCCACGTGGAGGACGAAGAATGAGCGCGTCTTCGAATCCCGCGACCCTGAACACACCGCCCGAAGGCAAGCCGCTGGTCACGCCGCGCCAGCTCACGCTGGTGTGCGTGGTGCTGCTGGCGCTGGCCTGGGGCTTCCTGCCCGAATTCACCGTCTCGGTGCTCAGCAACATCGGCCTGTATGCGCTGGTCGCGGCCGGGCTGGTCATGCTCACCGGCGTCGGCGGCATGACCTCGTTCGGGCAGGCCGCGTTCGTCGGCATGGGCGCCTACGCCACCGCGTGGATCTGCACCTCCCCCACGGCTGCCGCATGGCTGGGTGGCGCGGTCGGCCCTGCGCTGCTGCCGTGGGCCGGCCTGCTGCTGGGCCTGGCCTTCACCTTCGCGCTGGCCTGGATGCTCGGCGCGGTCACGCTCAAGCTGTCGGGCCACTACCTGCCGCTGTGCACCATCGCCTGGGGCCTGAGCCTGTACTACCTGCTGGGCAACATGGACTTCCTCGGTGGGCAGACCGGCATCACGGGCGTGCCGCCGCTGGTGGTGTTCGGCGTGTCGCTGGCCACGCCGCGCGCGCTCGGCGTGGTGATCTGGGCCGTGCTGCTGCTCGCGCTGTGGGCGCTGCACAACCTGCTCGATTCCCGCGAAGGCCGCGCCATCCGCGCACTCAAGGGCGGGCGGCTGATGGCCGAGTCGATGGGCGTCGACACGGCGCGCCACCGCATCAAGCTGTTCGTGCTGGCCGCGCTGCTCGCGGCGGTGTCGGGCTGGCTCTATGCGCACCTGCAGCGCTTCGTGAACCCGACGCCGTTCAACCTGAACATCGGCATCGAGCTGCTGTTCATGGCGGTGGTCGGCGGTGCGGGCCACCTGTGGGGCGCGGTGCTGGGCGCCGCGCTGATCACGCTGCTGAAGGAGAAACTGCAGGACGTGCTGCCCTCGCTGCTCGGCAGCAGCGGCAACTTCGAGGTGATCGTGTTCGGGCTGCTGATGCTCTTCGTGCTGCAGCGTTTTTCCGACGGCCTGTGGCCCACGCTGGCGCGCATCACGCGCCGCTGGGTGCGCAACGATGCGGCGCGCAAGGCGCCGGCTCCCGCGTCGAAGGCGCCGACGGTGCAGCTCGCGCAGCGCACGCTGCCCGCGAGTGGCGAACTGCTGCTGCAAGCCAGCGACGTGAGCAAGCGATTCGGCGGACTCGTGGCCAACAACGCGATCTCGATGACGCTGAAGGCCGGCGAGATCCATGCGCTGATCGGCCCGAACGGCGCCGGCAAGAGCACCTTCTTCAACATGATCTCGGGCGTGGACGACCCGACCTCGGGCGAGGTGAAGCTCGCCGGCCAGCCGATGGCGGCCAAGCCTTCGCGCGCCTTCGCCGCGCTGGGCCTGGGCCGCACCTTCCAGCACGTGCGCCTGCTCGGACAGCGCAGCGTGGCCGAGAACGTCGCGCTCGGCGCGCACCTGCGTGCGAAGCGCGGCTGGCTTGCCGCCATGCTGCGGCTGGACCGCGCCGAAGAAGCCGCGCTGTTGGCCGAGGCCCGCAGGCAGATCGAACGCTGCGGTCTCGGCGCGCATGCCGACACGCCTGCAGCATCGCTCTCGCTCGGCCAGCAGCGCGTGGTGGAGATCGCCCGCGCGCTCGCCGGCCAGCCCTCGGTGCTGCTGCTCGACGAACCCGCGGCCGGCCTGCGCCATCTTGAAAAGCGCGCGCTCTCGGTGCTGCTGAGCCAGTTGCGCGCCGAGGGCCTCGGCATCCTCGTGGTGGAGCACGACATGGAGTTCGTGATGAACCTCGCCGACCGCATCACGGTGCTCGAATTCGGCACCGTCATCGCCACCGGCACGCCGGCCGAAGTGCAGGCCAACCCGCGCGTGCTGGAGGCCTACCTCGGCGGCGCCGACGACGAACTGCTGGAAGACGCCCGATGAGCCATCCTTTGCTTCAACTCGACGGCTTCTGCGTCGCCTACCGCACCGTGGAAGCGGTGCACAGCGTGCGCCTGCAGGTGAACGAGGGCGAGATCGTCACCGTGATCGGCCCCAACGGCGCCGGCAAGACCACGCTGCTGTGCGCGGCCATGGGCCTGCTGCCTTCCACCGGCCAGCTGATGCTGGACGGCGAGCGCGTCGCGCGGCCCAGCGTCGAGACGATGGTGGCGCGCGGCGTCGCGCTGGTGCCCGAGCGGCGCGAGCTGTTCGGCGAGATGTCGGTCGAAGACAACCTGCTGCTCGGCGGCTTCTACCAGTGGCGCAAGGGCAAGCGCGACCAGCGAGCGCGCATGGACGAAGTCTTCGGGATCTTCCCGCGCCTGCGCGAGCGCCGCCCACAGATGGCTTCCACGCTTTCGGGCGGCGAACGCCAGATGCTGGCCATCGGCCGCGCACTGATGGCGCGGCCGCGTTTGCTGATGCTCGACGAACCCTCGCTGGGCCTCGCCCCACTGGTGGTGCGCGAGGTGCTGCGCGTGGTGTCGCAGCTGCGCAGCCATGGCGTGTCGGTGCTGCTCGTGGAGCAGAACGCACGCGCCGCGCTGCAGGTGGCCGACCGCGCCTACGTGCTGGAGATGGGCGCCGTGGCGCTCGAAGGCAAGGCGCGCGACCTGCTGCACGACCAGCGAATCATCGACACGTACCTCGGTATAGGAAAGAAGGAATGACCGAAGTGCCTCCCCTTCTTGCCCCCTCCCCTTCCGGGGGAGGGCTGGGGTGGGGGCACGACGGCCTCGAACGAAACGCAACGCTCGTTGGGCGCTGCCCCCATCCCAGCCTTCCCCCAAAGGGGGAAGGAGCCACACAAGGACACCCTTCATGACCACCACCCTCCAAAGCTACATCGCCGGCCGCTGGATCGGCCAGCAGGCCGCGCAGCAGCTGCGCAGCGCCGTCAACGGCCAGCCCGTGGCAGCCACGCACGCCGAAGCCATCGACTTCGCCGAAGCGCTGCAGTACGCACGCCGCACCGGCATTCCCGCGCTGATGGCGCTCGACTTCCAGCAGCGCGCCGAGCGCCTGAAGGCGCTGGCCAAGTACATCGCCGCGAACAAGGAAACGCTGTACGCCATCTCGGCCCACACGGGCGCCACGCGCGCCGACAGCTGGATCGACATCGAAGGTGGCGCCGGCACGCTGAGCGCCTACGCCGGCATCGGCACCAACGAGCTGCCCTCCGGCAACCTCGTGCACGAAGGCCCGGCCTTCCCGCTCGGCAAGAAGGGCGGCTTCGCGGGCACGCACATCCTGGTGCCGCGCGGCGGCGTGGCGGTGCACATCGATGCGTTCAATTTCCCGGTGTGGGGCCTGCTCGAAAAGTTCGCACCCAGCTTCCTCGCGGGCATGCCCTGCATCGGCAAACCGGCCACGGCCACCAGCTACCTGACCGAAGCCGTGGTGCGGCTGATCGTGCAGTCGGGCATCCTGCCCGCGGGCGCGCTGCAGCTCGTCATCGGCGGCACGGGCGACCTGCTCGACCGGCTCGAAGGGCCCGACGTGGTCACCTTCACCGGTTCGGCCGACACCGCCGCCAAGCTGCGCGTGCACCCGAACATCGTGCGCCAGTCGATCCCGTTCAATGCCGAGGCCGACTCGCTCAACTGCGCGATCCTCGCGCCCGATTTGACGCCCGACGACGAGGAGTTCGATCTCTTCGTGAAGGAAGTGGCGCGCGAGATGACAACCAAGGCCGGCCAGAAGTGCACGGCCATCCGCCGCGCGATCGTGCCGCGCCAGCACCTCGATGCGGTGGCCGAGCGGCTGCGCGCGCGGCTCGCGAAGACGGTGGTCGGCGACCCGTCGCGCGAAGAAGTGCGCATGGGCGCCCTTGCCTCGCGCGACCAGCAGACCGACGTGGCCGCGCGTGTCGCCACGCTGCTGCAAGGCGCCGAGCTGGTCTACGGCGAGCGCGACGGCTTCTCGCCGATTGGCGACGGCGTGGCCGATGGCGCGTTCTTCGCGCCCACGCTGCTGCTGAGCCGCAAGCCGCTCGAGCACGACGCGGTGCACGACGTGGAGGCCTTCGGCCCCGTCAGCACGCTGATGCCCTACGAGGGCATCGACGAGGCCCTGGCGCTGGCCGCGCGCGGCCGCGGCAGCCTCGTCGGCACGCTGGTCACGCGCGACCCGGCCATTGCGGCCAAGGCCATTCCGGTGGCCGCCGCGTGGCATGGCCGCCTGCTGGTGCTCGACCGCGAGGCCGCCGCCGAATCGACCGGCCACGGCTCGCCGCTGCCGCAGCTCAAGCACGGCGGCCCGGGCCGCGCGGGCGGCGGCGAAGAGCTCGGCGGCCTGCGCGCCGTGAAGCACTACCTGCAGCGCGCCGCGGTGCAAGGCTCGCCCACCATGCTGGCCGCCATCACCGGCGAACACGTGCGCGGCGCGGCCGTGCGCGAGAGCGAGGTACACCCCTTCCGCCGCTACTTCGAGGACCTGCGCATCGGCGACTCGCTGCTCACGCACCGCCGCACCGTGGGCGAAGCCGACATCGTCGCCTTCGGCGGCATCTCGGGCGACTACTTCTACATGCACTTCGACGAGGTGGCCGCGCAGCAGTCGCCGTTCGGCAAGCGCATCGCGCACGGCTACTTCGTGCTGTCGGCCGCGGCCGGCCTGTTCGTGTCGCCGTCGCCGGGCCCGGTGCTCGCCAACTACGGCCTCGACACGCTGCGCTTCACCAAGCCCGTGGGCATCGGCGACACCATCCAGGCGCGACTGACCTGCAAGCGCAAGATCGACCGCAACAGGAAGGACGCGAGCGGCCAGGGCCAGGGGGTGGTCGCATGGGACGTGGAGGTGACGAACCAGGACGGCGAGCTGGTCGCCAGCTACGACATCCTGACGCTGGTCTCCAAGAAACCCGTGGCAGCGGCCTCCTGATGCGCCATGAAGCGGGCAAGGCCGTGTAAATTCGCCCGCCATGCTCTTCTGGTTCCAGCTCTTCCTTTTCGTCGCCGGCACAGCGGCGCTGCTGTACGTGTCGCGCGGCCCGCTGAGCCGGCCCGGCTCGCACGGCTTCTACCGCTTCTTCGCATGGGAATGCATGCTGGTGCTGGTCGTGGTGAACCTGCCCGTGTGGCATGACGATCCGTTTTCGGCGAGGCAGATCGTCTCCTCGCTCTTCTTCGTGTTGTCGATCTGGCTGCCGATCCACGCGGTGCGGCTGCTGAAGGCGCAGGGCAAGCCGACCGAGGCGCGCAGCGACGACCCCGCGCTGTATGGTTTCGAAAAAACCTCGTCCATCGTCACCACCGGCGCCTTCCGGTACATACGACACCCGATGTACACGGCGCTGATGCTGCTGGCCTGGGGCGCCTTCCTCAAGCAGTTCACCTGGTTCACGCTGGCGCTGGTGCTCGCGGCCACGGTGCTGCTGTTCCTGACTGCCCTGCGCGACGAGAAGGAATGCATCGCGCATTTCGGCGACGCCTACCGCGCCTATATGCGCGGCACTCGGCGCTTCATTCCGTTCGTGCTCTAGGGCCTGTCATCAATCAAACGCCCTCGCGAACCCCTGCTGCGCGGTGCAGTGCAAGGCGCCCTGAACGCCGCGTAGCATCGCCACGCAAGTGAAGGGCAACGCCGCAATGCACCGCACAGCAGGGGTTCCCTCCGGGCTGGCCCCGCCATACGGCGTCTGCTTTGTCGGCCGGCTTGCCCATGGGTGACCATGGGCCGCGCCGCCCTCCGCACATCCACCGCATGGCGGGGCCAGCGCGAGGGCGTTTGATTGATGACAGACCCTAGGGTCCGTTCACACGCGCGTCATGCGCTACCTTGCGGGATGCTGACCCGCGTGCTCAGGTTCCGTTCACAAGAGCGGCCTAGCATTCGCGCATGCTGTTCGCACGCATCCGCCGTTTCGCCGAAACGCACCACAGGGCGTGGTGCGTCGCAGGCATTCTGCTGATCTTCCTGCAGCCTTTCATCGCGGTCCATTTCCGCTGCGACGGCCTGGAAGACGAGCCGATGCTGCGGGTGCGCAGCGCCAGCGACACCACTCAGTTCGAAGCCGACGACCGCGCGGACCATCCGTCCGACCGCGAGACCACCGTGTTCGCCCAGACGCCGGCAAGCATCGACCACCCCGATGCCTTCGGCTCCGCGCTGGACATGCTGATGGCGATGGTGCTGGCGCTGCTGCCGCTTGCCATTGCAGTCGCACGGCTGGCAGTGCCCGTCGTGCGCAAAGCGATCGAATACGTGCCGCCGCATGGCGGTGCTCCACCCTCCGCGCAACCCTGGCGACGCCTGCCGCCCACTGCCGCACCACCTTCCGGGATCTGAGACACGACGCCTCGCGCGTCGGGCCGTCCGCTGCGTCGCGCAGCGGGCTCTCTCGTCCCGTCGAAAGGTTTGACCATGTCCGGTTCTTGCTGTTGCACACACCCCACCGGGTGCTGCTGCACGCCCATTGTTTTCTCCCGTCCATCGAAGGTGGCGCCATGAACGCGCTCAACCTCACGCTCTTTCAATGGCTCGCAGCCGGCAGCCAGCCGACGCCGTGGGTGCTGTCCGTGGCCTTGGCCCTCGCGCTCTGGGGCAGCTGGCTGAGTGCCGGTGTGGTCGCCGTGGCGCTGTGGCGGCATCGCGCCGACCGGGCCTACCTGTGCATCGTGGCGGCGCTCGCGGGCCTCGCCTCCATGGCCTCGCACGCGATCTCGCTGTCGCTCAACATGCCGCGCCCCTTCGTGCTGGGGCTGGCACCGTCGTATATCGAGCATGCGAGCCGCGGGTCTCTGCCCAGCACGCACGCAACGGTGATGTTCCTGGTGGCGCTGGCCTTCCTGCTGCGTCCCAGCCTGCGCAGGCTGGGCGTGCCTCTGCTGGCGCTGGCGGCCCTCACCGGGTGGGCGCGCGTGTACGTGGGCGTTCATTTCCCGCTCGACATCGCCGCAGGCCTGCTGCTCGCGTGCGCGATCGTGGGAGTGCTCGCCGCCGCGCAATGGTTCGTACGCCATTTCCTCTCTTTTCAGGCGTCGCACGCCGGCCGCACGCGCGACGACAAGACGACGGCCGCTTCTTTCTGGAGGCATCCATGATCTCCTCGACCCACACCACCAGGCATTCACGCGCACCGGCCGGTCTCCCCCAGGCTGAGGCTCCCGCGCCGCACACGGCCACGCCGCTCGCACCAGAGGCAGGCGCGCGCAGCATTTCCTGCGTGATCCCGTGCTTCAACGAAGCGGCCAATCTACGCCACCTGCTGCCGCTGCTCGAAGACATCCTCTGGGCCACGCACATGCGCTGGGAGATCATCGTGGTGGACGACGGCAGCACCGACGACACCGCCGCCGTGGCCGAGGCGTGGTGCGAGCTCTCCGGCTTTCGCTGCATCTCGCTGTCGCGCAATTTCGGCAAGGAGGCCGCGCTCACCGCGGGCCTCGCCGCGGCCACCGGCGATGCGGTGGTGCTGCTCGACGGCGACCTGCAGCACTCGCCCGAACTCATCCACACGATGGTCGCGCAATGGGTGGCCGGCGCGGAGGTGGTGTACGCGGTGCGCGAGAAACGCAGCGACGAAAGCCGTTTCAAGCAGATCGGCAGCAAGCTCTTCTACAGCCTCGTCAATTCCTCTGACCGCTTCGCCGTGCCCCGAGACGCGGGCGACTTCCGCCTGATGGATCGCAAGGTGGTCGATGCCCTCATGAACCTGCCGGAACGCAGCCGCTTCATGAAGGGCCTGTACGCCTGGGTGGGCTTTCGCGCCGTGGCGCTGCCCTACACGCCCGCGCCGCGCGCGGCAGGCAGCAGCTCCTTCAACGCCCGGCGGCTGGTGCGCCTGGCCCTCGACGGGCTGACGGCCTTCACCACCTGGCCGCTGCGCATCGTCAGCGTGGCGGGGCTGCTGCTGGCGCTGCCGGCTTTCGCCTATGGCACCTTCGTGGCGATCGATTACCTGATGTTCGGCAACGCGGTCTCGGGCTGGACCACCATCGTCGTGAGCCTGATGTTCTTCATCGGCATCCAGATGATCTCCACCGGCATCGTGGGCGAGTACATCGCGCGCATCTACGAGGAGGTCAAGGGCCGCCCGCTGTACGTGGTGCGCCGCGAGAGCGGCACGGGACTCGCGGCCGAAAAACCATGAAGCGAACCGCCCCTGCATGGTGGACTGCGCCGCAGGCACTGTGGCTCATTGCCGCCCTCTTCGCGTGGCTGCTGGCCACGGCCTGGGTACGCCCGCTGATGGCGCCCGACGAGGGCCGCTACGGCGGTGTCGCGCTCGCGATGCTGCGCTCGGGCGACTGGCTGGTGCCGCGGCTCGACGGCCTGCCCTTCTTCCACAAGCCGCCGCTGTTCTACTGGATCGGCGCGGCCGCAATGGCGGTGACCGGGCCGGTGGAATGGGCCGCACGGCTGCCATCCGTGCTGGGCGCGGGCGCGGCGGCGGCAACGCTGTTCCTGTTCCTGCGCCGGTGGTCGACAGTGCAGCTCGCGCTGCTGTCGACCGTGGTGCTGGTGACTACGCCCTTCTTCTTCCTGGGCGCGCAGTTCGCGAACCTCGACATGCTGGTGGCCGGCTGCATCTCGGCCACGATCCTGCTGGCGGCCGGCGCCGCATTAGCGAAGGAGCGCGAGGAACCCTGGCGGGCGCTGCTCGCAGGCGCCTACCTGTTCGCGGCGGCCGGGCTGCTGGCCAAGGGGCTGATCGGCCTCGTGCTGCCCGTGGCGGTGATCGCGATCTGGTGTGCGGCAACGCGCAGGTTCGCGGCGCTGCGGCTCGCGCTGTGGCTGCCCGGCTGGGCGGTGCTGCTGGCCGTGGCCAGCCCGTGGTTCGTCGCAATGCAGATGAAGTACCCGGAGTTTTTCGACTACTTCGTCATCACGCAGCACTTCCGGCGTTTTGCGTCCTCGGGCTTCAACAACGAGCACGGCTTCTGGTTCTACCTGCCGGTGCTGGCGGGGCTCACGCTGCCGTGGTTCGCGTGGGTGTTCGTGCCGCGGGGCAAGGACGATGCCGCGCGGCCCGGGCGCTCGGATGTCGACTGGCTGATGTGGATCTGGCTCGCGGTCATCGTGGTGTTCTTCTCGCTGCCGCGCTCCAAGCTCGTCGGCTACGTGCTGCCGGCGTTGCCGCCGCTGGCCTTCCTGATCGCGCAGCGCGTGCTCGCGGGCCGTGTGCCGGAAACGCTGCTGCCCAAGGTGCGCGCGATGACGCTGGCCGCCGCCGCCGTGTGCATCGCCTGCGTGGCCGCCGTCACGGTCCTGGCGTCACCGCCGGGCGCGCGGCTGCGGCTGCCGCCCGGGCAGGCGGTGGCGCCCGGCGACCAGGTGCTGATGCTCGACAGCTACTACTACGAGATTCCCTTCTACTGGAACCTGCGCGAGCCCGTGCTGATATCGGACGACTGGCAGGCCGCGGCCCGGGACACCCGCGACAACTGGCGCAAGGAGATCTCGGACGCCGGCCGCTTCGAGCCCGCGCGCGCCGCAGCCACGCTGCTCGACCGCACGCAGCTCGCGGCCACGCTGTGCGCGCCGCGCGTCACCTGGCTCGTCGGCTCGAACACGGCACAGCTCGCCAACCCGTGGCTCTTTCGCGCGCAGCTGGTGGCGGTGAACGAAAGCGCCGCCGCGTGGCGCTTCGCGGGCAGCGCCACGCGCGATCCGCACTGCCTGGACGTTGCGCCCGCCCCGGCTTCCGGAACGAGCGGCAATGACTGAGGCGACGCGCTACCTCTGCATCTGCGCCGACGATTTCGGCATGAGCGCGGGCATCAACTCCGCCGTGTTCGACCTGGCCGAACAGGGAAAGATCACCGCCACCAGCGGCATGGTGCATCGCGACGCCTGGGAGGAAGGCGCGAAGGTGCTGAAGCTCATCGACCCGGCACGGCTCGACGTCGGCCTGCACCTCGACCTCACGCGGCCCGCGCTCGCCGGCGGCCCCGAGCCCGGCCTGCTGGGGCTGCTCGCGCGGACGTACACGCGCACGGTGTTCGCGCCGGGGCTCCAGGCCGACATCCGCGACCAGCTGACGCGCTTCGAGGACGCCATGGGCCGCGCGCCCGTGTTCGTCGACGGGCACCGGCACGTGCACCAGTTTCCGGTGGTGCGCGAACTGCTGGTGGAGGAGATCGCGCGGCGCTATGCGGCGTCGCCGCCCTGGATCCGCAACACGGCACCGGGCGCGCAGCATGGCCCCGACCGGTTGAAGGCCCGGGTCATCCACGCACTGGGCGGCGCGCGGCTGGCCGCGCTGGCCGCGCAACGCGGCATTCCCATGAGCAGCCGCCTGCTGGGCGTCTACGATTTCTCGGGCGACATGCAGCGCCACGAACAGCGCCTGTCCGAATGGCTATCGGCCTGCCGCACCGGCGACGTGCTCATGTGCCACCCGTCCGCCGGCATCCTGCCCGGCGACCCGCACGGCGGCGCCCGGTTGCGCGAGTACGCCGTGCTGCGCGGGTTGGTGCTTGCAGCGGGCATCGGGAGCGGCGGGATTGCGCTCGCGCCGCTCTCGCGGTGCCTGCCCCGGCCATCCTGACGGCAACGTCGCGCGCGCCACCGTTGCTCCGCGCCCCTTCATACGTAGTTCCCCTCACGCACGCGTCAGATTCCGATCAGCCAGGCCCGAAGAGCATCGGGGCGTCCGGAATCACATCCGGATGGAGACAGGCCCGGGCCGGTTCGAGCGGAGCCGGGCGCATTCAATCCCACTACATCGTGAGCGTATGAAAAATAGAAATCTTGTCAGGGGACTCTTCCTCATGGCAATCGCGCTGGCCTTCGGCCTGACCGCGCTTCGCTACCCCATCGGAGACTTCAGCCGCGCCGGGGCTGGCTTGTTCCCCGCAATGATCAGCGGCATGCTGCTGATCATTGCGGTGGCGACTGTGATCCGGTCGTTCATCGTGAAAAGCGTGCCGCTGGAGTTCAACTTCAGGAACATCTCGGTGATCCTCGCCAGCCTCTGCGGCCTGGCGGTGATCTCGATGTACCTGAACATGATCGCGGGCATCGTCTTCATGGTCTTCTGCTCGGGCTTCGCCGCATCCACCTATTCGTGGGTGCGCAACGTCAAGGTTTCCGCCGGCCTGATCGTCATGGCGCTGGCACTGCAGAAGCTGCTGGGTCTCAACCTGCCGCTCTACTGAGAAAAAGAGAGAAAAAGGAAAGACCATGGAAGTCCTCAACAACCTGGCGTTCGGTTTTTCGCACGCCCTCACCTGGCAGAACCTCATGTTCTGCGCAATCGGCTGCACGGTGGGCACGCTGGTCGGCTTGCTGCCCGGTCTGGGCCCACTGGCCACCATCAGCCTGCTGCTGCCGCTGACCTACTCCATTCCCACGACCGGCGCGCTGATCATGCTGGCCGGCATTTACTACGGCGCGCAGTACGGCGACAGCGTCAGCGCCATCACGATGAAGATCCCGCATGCGAGCAGCATCGTGGCCTGCATAGACGGATATGCGATGACGCTCAAAGGGCAGACGGGGCTGGCGCTATTCACGGCGGGTTTCTCCAGCTTCATCGGCGGCACGGTCGCAATCCTCGTGCTGACGTTTCTGGCGCCCGTGCTCGGCGAGGTGGCATTCCTCTTCGGCCCTGCGGACTACGTGGCGATGATGCTGGTGGGCTTTGTGTGCGTGAGCTTCGTGACCACCGGCAGCCTGCTCAACGGGCTGGCCATGTGCATGATCGGCGTGCTGCTCGGCACCATCGGCACCGACGTGAACAGCGGTGCGCAGCGCTTCACGCTCGACCTGCCGTTCCTGGTGGACGGCGTCGGCATCGTGAGCATCGCGCTGGGCTGCTTCGGCATCGCCGAGATCACCAAGAACCTCGACTCGCGCGAGGAGCGCTCGCCCTTCAACGGCAAGATCAATCTGATTCCGACCTGGGCGGAGTTCAAGCGGATCATTCCGAGCGCCCTGCGCGGCAGCGTGGTCGGCTCCTTCCTGGGCATCCTGCCCGGCGGCGGCCCGACCATCGCCCAGTTTGCGGCCTACGCGATCGACAAGAAGGTCAGCAAGTACAAGCACGAGATCGGCACCGGCTGCATCGAAGGCGTGGCCGGCCAGGCCGCGGCCGACGAGGCCGCCGCGCGCACGAGCTTCATTCCGCTGATGAGCATCGGCATTCCGGAAAACGCCGTCATGGCGCTGATGCTGGCCGCCTTCATCATCAAGGGCATCCAGCCCGGGCCGAACATGATCGGCAGCCACCCCGAGTTGTTCTGGGGCCTGGTGGCCAGCATGTGGATCGGCAACGTCTTCTTGCTGGTGCTGAACGTGCCGCTGGTGCGCTACTGGCTGTCGGTGTTCAAGATTCCGTACGCCGTGCTGTTCCCGTCGATCCTGTTCTTCTGCTGCATCGGCACTTACAGCGTCAACAACAACATGGAGGACATCTTCATCACCGCCGCCTTCGGCTTCATGGGCTACATGTTCATGCGGCTGGAGATGGACGCCGCGCCGCTCATGCTCGGCTTCATCCTCGGCCCGATGCTGGAGGAGAACTTCCGCCGCGCGATGCTGCTGAGCCGCGGGAGCTTCGGCACGTTCGTCTCGCGGCCGATCAGCGGCACGCTGCTGAGCCTGATCGGGATCTTTGTGGTGTGGCAGGTGGTTTCGTTCGTGCTCCAGGCTCGGAGGAAGAGCGGGATCCAGCCACCGGTTGCGTTGGAGCCGCAGGAGTAAGCAATAGCGGTCGCGGCCCCCGCGATCTTTCGCGGATGGGGATGCGTTTGCCGGGGGCTCTGACCGGCCAATGCATCTGCAGGTATTTGCGTGGCAATACTGCGCCCCGTCACGTCAAAAAGCGTGATCGGGATTGGCGTCCCGAGTAACCCGTTGCGACGAAAGCCGCAGATTTCTCGGTGTTCGACATGCCGAACACGGAGAAATAGAGCCGGACAGAGAAGTGAATTCGACACGTAGCGAATTCGGGGGGCCATCGAATGGGCATTCACGTCGCCCGCGCAGCGCGGCAGGGCCGCCAAGAACAGCCTACTCCCGCAGCGTGAACACCACTGACAAGTAAGAGACCGGCTGCGTCTGAATGGCCTCGATCCCATGGAGTGCGGTCGCATCGAACAGCAACGAGTCCCCTGCCCTCACCTCCACAGTCCTGCCGCCGTAACGGTAGCTGACCTCCCCGGACAGGAAGTACAGGAACTTGAGACCCGGGTGCTGGAAGGTCACGTAGGGATCGGCGCCGGGCAGCAGCGTGACCAGATAGGGCTCGACGAACAGGTTGCCCGACAGGAGGTGACCCAGCAGCTCGTAGCGGTAGTCCGCCACCGCGCCGATGCGATCGACCAAGACACCATGTCCTGCACGCACATGACAAAAGTCTGTGCGCCGCGCCTGATCACTGAAGAAGCGCGAGGTCGGCACATGCAGCCCCTGCGCGAGGCGCTCCAAGGTCTCGACCGAAGGCGAGACCAACCCGCGCTCGATGCGAGAAAGCATCGATGCAGAAATCCCCGAGGTCTTGGCCAGTTCGCCGCCAGACACCTGGGCCGCCATGCGCAGCGCCCTCACCTGCGTCCCAATGCGTACCGCGGACAGGCTGCGCACGACAGGCGCGGGTTGCCTCGGTCGGACACGCGTCACCGAGACCGGCAACCGCAGAGGGTGAGCCGTTGGTAGAGGCGAAGCGATCTGTCGACGCGTCATTGGATTCGTTGGCAGCGGTAAGAGCTTTCAATCTCGGCAACAGAGGCAACCCGCAGGAGGAGCGATCCATTGCGAAATTAGAAACGCAGATGCGCAACTCATTATGTACCATACAAGCGGGTGCATAAAGAAGTCCATGCAGCGAGATTCGTTGCATGCGATCAACGCAGGATCCCGCACTACTGAAAGCCTTTGCGGCCGAGCTGAAGGCTCGGCGGGCAGTGCGCGGGTTCAATCAGGAAGAGCTCGGTTTTGCGTCGGGCCTCAATCGCACATTCATTGCCAAATTGGAGACGGCCACTACCAGCCCTTCATTGACCAGTCTCATCTTCTTGTGCAATGGGCTCGAGGTAGAGCCGTCGGAACTCATGAGTTCCTTGATGAAGCGCTACAAGAAAGAGCTGCGGACTAAGTCGGCGGCTGAGTAAGAGATCTCGCCGATCATCCAGGGCAATCGCTTCTCCGATTGAAGCTATCTCTGTAGATGCCGCTGACCGGCTCCGAAGTCAGAGTGCGTCGGCGATCTGCCCCAAGGCTTGCTCAGCAGGCAAAGTGCAAAAGGGACAAGACTTTTCAGCCGCTGTAGATCACCCGACCACCCGTCGGAACGACGCTCGATAGTCAATGGGCTCCAGATGAACTTGGTCTTCCAGGCTGCCCTTGAGGATGTAATTCGCGCTTGCTCGCGCGAGATGCCGTGTTCTGTAGCGAATGCTTTTGCGCCTTGGCGCCACATGGGGTGCCGGCAGTAAAAACAAAGATGGCCTTGAGTCGAGGAAGCGCTCTCGCGGAGCGCGTGAAGGTTTTTTCTGCGCGTCATAGGTTTCACGTTGAAGTGACTCCCCGTTGACGCTTGGCGCAGCGCGGGCGCCGGCAGCTTGGCCGACTGGCGATGCACCAGCATTGCGCCGGTACTGTCGGGATTCTCAGGCCCCGAACGGGCGCGAGTTTATCTCGGCGTAGGCGCCATGAGAACGGCCACGGGCAGCGTGAAGATCGCCAGGCCGAGACTCGCCGCCACGGGCGCGCCAGCGGCTCCGACACGCAAGCAACCAGTTTCAAACGCGCACAGCAGCGAGGCCTGCATCTCCGGCCCCTTGTCGAACAGAGTGCCCACCTCGAGATCGATGCGCCCTTCGCGCAGGGCCAGCGCATCACTATCGGTCTTGGGCACAAAGCGCAGACGCACAAGCGGAATGTCGCGCCGCACCGCGGCGAGCTGCGTTGCCCTATACGTGAAACGCCGCCAACCCACCCACCACAAGCCCCGCCACCGCCACCCCGAACATCGCGCGCTCGAGCCACTTCTTCTTCGTCAGCAACGCAATAGCAGCCAGCGCGATCGACACCTGCAGCACCGTGGTCGCCTGCGCCCAGCGGTGGTGCTGGTGCATCTGCTCTTCAGACTGCGCGTCCCATTGGCTGGCCTCGGCCTCCAGCTTCTTCGCTGCCGTCTGGATGTCGGTCTTCTCCTGCTCGTAGCGCGTCACCTTGGCCTGCCAGCCCTGCTTGCGCTCGTCGTCGGTCGCGGTGTCGCGCGCGAACTCGGCCAGCGCCTGCTTGGTGCTCTTCGACTGGAAGTAGTTCCACTGGTTCGACGCCTCGGTCTTCTTGATCGCGGCGTTGTTCTTGTAGAGGCCGGCGTTCGCCTGGGTGGCGCCACCCATGTACGAGAAGATCGCACCGAAGGTGGCGATCACGGCGGTGCACACCGCGATCTTGCTCGTCATGTTCATGCCGCCTGAATGAGCCGCGGCGCCGTCTTCGGGGCCGTGGCCATGGCCGGCGGTTGCGGCGTGTTCGAGTTCGTGATCGTGCGGGCCGTGCACGTGAAAGCCGTGTCCTGACATGGGGTCCTTGCTGTGAAGTGTTGGAATGTGGAGCGCGCGCGAGTATGCCCGGTCGCGCGGCACCCCCGGCGCCCCGCCGTCAGGTTCCGGTCCGCCACCCGTTGCCAGCATGGGGGCGGCCACAGCACACTTGCCCATGACCGAGGAAACTCCCCCAACGCCGATGCCCACGCCCACCCCTCGCCGCCCCGGCCTTGCCGACATCGTGGCGGGCGTCTCCATCGCGGGCCTGCTGCTGCCCGAGGCAGTGGCCTATTCGGGCATCGCGGGGCTGCCGCCACAGGCCGGCGTGATTGCGCTGTTCGCGGGCCTTCTCGTCTACGGCTTCGTCGGCAGCAGCCGCTTCGCGATCGTCTCGGCCACCTCGTCTTCCGCCGCGGTGCTGTTCGCGGCCACCATGTCGGTGACGGGTGTCGATGCGGGCACGCGGCTCGCGATGGGCGCGGGCATCGTGCTGCTGGCGGGGGTGTTCTTCGTCATCGCCGGCATTGCCAGGCTCGGCGCGGTGTCTAGCCTGATCGCCAAGCCGGTGCTGCGCGGCTTCGCGCTGGGGCTTGCGCTGACCATCGTGGTCAAGCAGCTGCCCAAGGTGCTGGCGGTGCAGCCAGCGCACAGCGATTTCTTCCGGCTCGCCGCGGGGCTCGCAGACCAATGGCGGCATTGGAACCTTGCGGGGGCTGCCATGGCGCTGGTGGCGCTCGTGCTGCTGCGCGGCCTGGCGCGATGGCGCGCGGTGCCGGCGGCGCTGCTCGTGATCGTGGCCGGCATCGCGCTCGACGTGAGCGGGCTGTGCCATGCCTGGGGCGTGGCGGCGGTGGGGCCGATCTCGCTCGACTTCTCGCACCCGGGCGTGTCGCAGCTCGACCGCTCGCAATGGCAAAGCCTCGGCGGGCTGGCCTTTGCGATGGCGCTGATCCTCTATGCCGAGTCGTACGGCTCGATCCGCACCTTCGCGATGCGCCACGGCGACAACGTGTCGGCCAACCGCGACCTGCTGGCGCTCGGTGGCGCGAACCTGCTGTCGGCCCTGTTCCAGGGCATGCCGGTGGGCGCGGGCTACTCGGCCACGTCGGCCAACGAATCGGCCGGTGCGCAGAGCCGCGCGGCCGGCATCGTGGCGGGGCTGGTGGTGCTGGTGGCTGTGCTGACTTTGCTGCCGTGGATCGCGCACACACCGGAGCCGCTGCTGGCGACCATCGTGATCCACGCGGTGAGCCATACGCTGAACCCGGCAGCACTGCGGCCGTACTTCCAGTGGCGGCGCGACCGGCTCGTGGCTCTGGTGGCGGTGGCCGCGGTGCTGCTGCTGGGTGTGCTCGACGGCTTGCTGGCCGCCATTGGCGTGAGCCTGCTGCTGCTGCTGCGCGGCTTCTCGCGCACCACCGTCAGCTGGCTCGGGCGGCTGGGCGGGAGCCATGACTTTGTCGACACGGCACGCCACCCCGAGGCGGTGGTGCCGCCGGGCGTGCTCATCGCGCGACCCGAAGTGCCGCTGTTCTTCGGCAACGCCGATGCGGTGTTTGCCTCGATCCGCGCGCGCATCGACGCGACGCCGGGCCTGCAACGCATGGTGCTGAGCCTGGAGGAGTCGCCGGACCTCGACGCGACCAGCATCGAGGCGCTGTGCGACTTTGCGGCCTATGTGCGCGTGCGGGGCACGCGCCTGACGCTGGCGCGCGTGAAGGACAGCGTGCGCGACCTGCTGGCCAAGGTCGACTCGCCCGATCTGCACGCCGAGGTGTATGCGCCATGGAGCGTGGACGACGCGGTGCAGCTGCAGCGCGCGCAGCCGGTCGGCGTGGCTCCTCCTGCCGCCTGAACTCGCGCGTGGCTGCCGCGCGAAGGGGCGTACACGGCGCCGCGCCCTGCACCTTCAAATGTCTGCAGCGATCTCCCGCGTGATGCGCAGGAATTTCTCCACGTCCGCGATGGAGTTGCAATGCAGCGGCGACACCCGCACCGTGCCCACGAGCCCGAAGGATTCGAGCATGCGCTTCGAGTAGATGCTGGTGGCCACGCGCTCGTAGACCGTCACGCCACGCTTCGCGTACTCGACCACGGCTTGCGTGCAGTCGATGCGGTCGAAGCCAATGCCCAGGATCAGGTCGCGCTTGCTCAGGTCCTGGTAGTCGAGGAACACATTGACGCCTTCGAGCTTGCGCATGCCGGTGGCGTTCTCGTTGCCGTCCAGAAGCACCGCCAGCAGTGCGCGCTCGTGCAGTTCGATGTGCGTGATGCCTGCCGCGAACAACGCGCGCCGGTCGGTGGCGTCGACGGCATCGGTGAAGTGCCCGCCGAGCCAGCACACGTAGTCGACGATTTCCGTGAGCACCGCGAACTGCCACGGCGCGGCGCTGCCCAGGTCCCAGTAGTCGGTCTTCTTGCCCGCGAGCTTGTGGTGCGGCAGCACGGCCGCGCGCACGGACATCCACGACAGCCCCGAGCCCCGGCAGCCGAAGAACTTGTAGGGTGCGAGGTTGATGCCGTCCACCGGCGTCTTCTGCAGGTCGATGAGGCCGTGCGGCGCATGCTGCACGGCGTCCACCAGGATGTACAGGTCGGGCTTGATCTCGCGTGCGCGGCGCACGATCTCGGCCATGTCGAGCTTGACGCCCGAGATGTTCGACGCGTAAATCACGTTGAGCAGGCAGGTGTTCTCATCGACCAGCCGCACGATCTCGTCCACGTCGACGCCGCCGGTCACCGGGTTGCTCTTCGCCACGCGCAGCTCGCGGCCGAGGCGCTCGGCATACAGGCTCATCGCGTCGAAGGCCGAGGGGTGCTCGAGCACGGTGGTGACCATGTTCGTGCCCGGCACGTTCTCGGCCACCGCGCGCACCATGTCGAACATGGCGCCCGAAGCGGTGAGCGAGGCGTACACGCTGCCGCCCGTGGCGTTGAGGATGGTGCGCAGGTCGGCGCTTCCCTTGGCCTGGATGTCCTGCAACTCGACGGCCGTGGCGTGGATGCGCTCGGCGTTGTCGGGAATGGCGTCGACCTGCGCGAAGCGCTCGGCCGCGGCCTTGAGGCGGAAGGAGCCGCCCGCATTGTCGAAGTACAGGCGTTCGCGGCCGTGGTGGTCGTGGTCGACCTGCAGGAAGCGCGCCTTCACCTCGCGCATCAGCGCATCGGAAAAGGCCTGGCCCTTGGGGAAGTTCGGAAGCTGGAGATCCATCGCTCAGACGCCCTTGTTGTTCGGGTTCTTGTAGATCTCGCGCGCCGCGTCCGACATCGGGAAGTTGAGGTTCACGTTCTTCGGCGGAATCGGCGAGAGGAACCACTTGGTGTAGAGCTGCTCGATGGCGCCCGACTTCATCAGGCCGGTGACGGTCTCGTCGACCAGCGCCTTGAACTGCGGGTCGTCCTTGCGCAGCATGATGCCGTAGGGCTCCTGGCGCAGCGACTCCTTCAGCAGCTTGTAGTCGCCCGGGTTGGTCGCGCTGGCGACCATGCCGGCGAGCTGCACGTCGTCGAGCACATAGGCATCGGCGCGGCCGGTGGACAGCAGCAGGAAGCCGTCGGAGGTGTCCTTGCCGGCGATCTCGTTGACTTCGATGGTGCCGCTCTTGCGCGCGCCGCGCAGCAGCTGGATCGAGGTGCTGCCCGAGACGGTGGCCACGTTCTTGCCGTTGAGGTCGGCCAGCGCGTTGATGCCCGAGGCCTTCTTCACGGCAGCGGTGATGTTGGTGACGAAGTGGCTGGGCGCGAAGTCGACCTGCTGCTGGCGCTGCGTGGTGTTGGTGGTGGTGGCGCAGTCGAGGTCGACGGTGCCGTTCTGCAGCAGCGGAATGCGGTTGGTCGAATTCAGCATGGTGTAGCGCACCTCGATCTTCGCGAGGCCAAGCTTGGCCTTCACCGCGTCGACGATCTTCAGGCAGATGTCGTTGGTGAAGCCGATGGGGGCGCTGTCGGCGCTGAGCTTGTACGAGAACGGGATCTGGCTGTCGCGCGCGCCGATCTGGATCGTGCCGCTCTCCTTGATCTTCTGCAGGGTGCCGCCGTCCTGGGCGCTGGCGGCGCCGCAGGCGAAAGCAAGGGTGAGGCCGAGTGCGAGAGGCAGTTTCCTGAGGTCCATGGTGGTTCCTTGAAGAGTCGATGACGTTGGCTCGGGCGAATCTTCGGCTTCGCGATGAATTTCTAAAAGCGATTTTTTGTGATCGAATTGCATGAATAAAAGCGTTCAATCAACCCGATATCGCTGGAGCCGCCGACCGTGATGACCTTCAAGCAACTCGAAGCCCTGTACTGGATCGCCCGCCTCGGCGGCTTTGCGCAGGCGGCCAACCAGCTCAACACCTCGCAGTCGGCCATTTCCAAGCGGGTGCACGAGCTGGAGCAGCTGTTCGACACCGAGCTGTTCGACCGCAGCCAACGCACCGCGCGGCTCACCGAGAAGGGCGAGGAGATGTACGTGCTCGCACAGAAGCTGCTGGCGCAGCGCGACGCGGCCGTCGAGCAGTTCGGCAAGCCCGGCGTGGTGGAGCGGCGCATCCGCATCGGGGTTACCGAGCTGACCGCGATGACGTGGCTGCCGCGGCTGGTCGGCCTGATCCAGCAGCACTATCCCAAGGTGATCCTCGAGCCCGACGTGGACGACAGCCTGCAGCTGCGCGACAAGCTGCTGGCCGACGAACTCGACCTGGTCATCGTGCCCGACACCTTCGCCGACTCGCGGCTGCAGCACAAGGCCATTGGCCAGGTGACGAGCGCGTGGATGTGCAAGCCCGGCGTGGTGCCGGCCGGCGGCACCGTGCGGCTGCACGAGCTCGCGCGGCATCGCATGCTGGTGCAGGGCAACAACTCGGGCACCGGCCGCGCCTATGACGCCTGGATGAAGGAGCAAGGCGTGCAGCCCGCCAACGTGATCGTGGTGAGCAACCTGGTGGCGCTGACCGGGCTCACGGTGTCGGGGCTGGGCGTGAGCTACCTGCCGCGCCAGTGCCTGCAGCCGCTGGTGGCGGCCGGCATGCTGGCGGTGATCGACGTGGCGCCGGCGCTGCCCGTGGTGCGCTACGTGGCAATGCACAAGGGCGAGCACCGCAGCGCGCTCACCTCGTCCATCGTGATGCTGGCGCAGGAGTGCTGCGATTTCACTCGCATGTTCCAGGCGCAGGCGGAAGAGGAGCCGGCGCAGGACTGAGCTTGCTGATCTTGTGCGGCGCCTCAGTAGTCGTGGTCGACGGGGGAGAGGTCCGGGTGCAGTTGCTGAAGTGCCAACGACAACCGGACCACCCGCTCTCGCGCGCCCGGCTCGCCCCGGGCCAGGGCGCCCAATGCGGCTTCGTAGTCGTCCGTGAGCTGCTGCCACAGCTCGAAATCAGCACCAAGGCCTTCAGCGTCCTTGTCCATCTTTGCTCCTGTCGGAATTCGACGGCCAATAAGATGTACAAGTTTGACTGATTTTTGCCGAGAGCGTTAGAACTTTAGAGGTCTTGAGGTTATTCCCGGTCAGATACGGCGGCCCCGCCCTGCTCTTCAGGCCCCCCGCGCCAGCATCCGGCCCGCCCGCGCAAGGACCCGGGCTTCGGCCTCGCCGCCCCGATAGGCCAGCACGCCGTTCACGAACACCCGTTCCACGCCCAGGCTCACGCCGTGCGGCTGCTCGTAGGTGGCGGTGTCGGCGATGGTCTCGGGGTCGAACACCACCACGTCGGCCATGGTGCCCGCGCGCAACAGGCCGCGGTCGGCAATGCGCAGGTTGCGCGCCGTCATGCCTGTCATCTTGTGCACCGCCTGTTCAAGCGTGAAAAGGCGACGTTGGCGCCAATAGCGCGCAAAAACGCGCGGAAAGGCGCCCCATAGGCGAGGATGCGGATGGCGGTCGTGCGGCAGGCCGTCGCTGCCGATCATCGTGAGCGGGTGCGCGATGACGCGCTCCACGTCTTCCTCCTGCATCTGGAAATAGCAAGCACCGCCCGGTTTCAGGCGCAGGCAGGCCTCCTGCTCGGTGGTGCCCCATTCACGCGCGATGTCGGAAATGAGCCGGCCCATCATCTCGGGATGCGGGTCGGACCAGGTGAGCAGCACGTCGATCACGCCGTCGACCAGGTCCTCGCGCAGCACGGTCGAGCCAGCCACGTAGGGGTAGACGTCCATCGCGATTTTCTGGCGCTGCGCCAGCGACTCGATCAGCGGCAGGGTTTCCCTGGTGCGGCCCCAGTTGGCCGGCCCGGCGCACTTGTGGTGCGAGATGACGAGCGGCACGCCAGCGCTGAAGGCCGAGTCGCCGGCCTCATGCAGCGCCTCGATGATCTGCTGCATCTCGCTGCGCAGGTGCGTGGCGTAGACGCCGCCGTGGCGGGCCACGACGCGCGCCAGCGCCGTCACTTCCTCGGCGGGCGCGGCAAAGGCTTCTTCGTAGAACAGGCCCGACGACATGCCGTGCGCGCCGTCGGCCATGCAGCTGTCGAGCAGCGTTTCCATGCGCGCCAGTTCGTCGGCGCTGGCGGGACGGTCCAGCGCCTGCATGGTCGCGAAGCGCAGCGTGGTGTGGCCGACCAGTGCGGCCACGTTGAGCGCGGGCTGCGTCGCATCGACGGCCGCGCGGTACTCCGCCATGGTCGCGTGCTTGAACGAATCGGCGCCCAGCAGCGTGAGCGGCGGCTTCGATTGCGGCGTGCGGTACGGCGCGAGCGAAATGCCGCAGTTGCCCGTGACCACGGTGGTGATGCCCTGCGACACCTTGGGCAGGCACAGCGGGTCGCGCAGCACGATGGCGTCGTCGTGCGTGTGCGCGTCGATGAAACCGGGCGCGATGACCTTGGCGCGGCAGTCGACGATCTCGACGTCGGCCAGCGCGAGGCCATCGGGCAGCCGCTCGCGCAAGCCTTCGCCGAGCGCAACGATCCGGTCGCCCTGCAGCAGCACGTCGCCGGGCCACGAGGGGCCGCCCGAGCCGTCGACCACGAGGCCGGCCTCGAGCAGGATGGCTTTGGAGTCCTGGCTCACGATGCGCGCCCTCCGCCGCTGATGCCGCCGCCATCCCAGCTCTGCAGCGGATGCGTGGTGGCGTCGATGCCATGGCGCTGGAAGGCCTCGCGCGCGCGCTGCAGGCGCTGCACCGCGGGCTCGCCGCGGCGCTGTGCCACGAGCACGGTGAGGATCTCGATCGCCGTGAGGTGCGTCAGGTAGGCGTCGATGCCCACGTGCATCACCGCGTCGTCCGGCACCGAGAGCCCGAGCAGAAAGTCGGCCTTGGCCGCCAGCGCCGTGCCGGGCCGGGTGATCGCGACCACCTTGGCACCCTGCCCGCGCGCGATGTCCACCGCGTCGAGCAGCGAGGGCATGCCGCCCACGTGCGAGATGGCGATGACCACGCCACCCGGGCGCTGCGCCGCACCGGCCACCTGCTGCAGGTGGTAGTCGGCCCAGGCGTTGGCCGACAGGCCGAGACGGAATAGCCGGGCCTGCAGGTCGTTGGCCATGAACCACGAGGTGGCGCCCGCGCCGTACAGGTCGACGTGCGGCGCGGCCGCGATGGCGGCCACTGCACCGTCGAGCACCTGCATGTCGAGCTGGCCGCGCACGCCCGAAACCGAGGCCGCCGCGCTGCGCGCGATCTTGCCCACCACTTCGTCGGCCGCGTCCTCGATGTTCACGCGGCGGTGCAGCGGCGAGCCGCCGAGCGCCAGCTCCTGTGCGAGCGCGAGCTTGAACTCGCGCAGCCCGGCAAAGCCGAGGTCGCGGCAGGTGCGCATGATGGTCGGCACCGAGCTGCGCGAGCGTTCGGCCAGCTGCTCGAAGCTTTCCTCGAGCACGCGGTCGGGGTCTTCGAGGATCAGGTCGAGAATCGCGCGCCGCGTCGCCGGGGCGTCGCTGCGGATCTCGCCGATTTTCTGAAGCAGGGAAGGAGTCATCGGTGCGTGTTCAGAAGTGCATGGCGACGGCGTCGCTCACGCGGTAGTCCTGCTCGACGACAGGCATCCAGTGCCATTTGTCGAAGGTCGTGCAGGGGTGCGAAATGCCGAGGCCGACGCGGTCGCCGACCTTGGGCGCCTCGGCTTCCTCGCCCGCGTCCCAGCGCAGGTAGGCATGCTGGTCGTTGAGTGCGGTGATCTTCCAGCCGGCGGGCACGGCATGCGGCTGCAGCACACCGCGCGCGGCACGCGCGATGGGCACGGGCAGCGAGAGGTCGAAGGAGATGTCGCGCTTGCCCACGGCAAGGATCGCGAGGCCGGGCTCGGGGCGCGACTGCACGGTGGCCCAGACTTCCATCGCCGGCACCAGGCTTTCGCCGCAGTTGCAGCCCAGGCGCTCGTCCACCGCGCTGACCATGCGCTTGTAGAAGCCGTGGTCATGCGTGACGTAGCAGCCCGAGCGCAGCAGGCCGCGCACCGGCGCGCCGAGCGCGGGCTTGAGCCGTCCGGCCACGAGATCGAAGATGGCCGAGCCACCGGCGGACACCAGCACCTCGTCGGTCTCGAAAAGTTTTTCGGTGTCGCAATGACGGGCGACGGCTTCCACGCGGTCCATCAGCGTGGTGGCGTAGGCCGTGTCGGGCTCGCTGACGCCGGTCGCGCCCTGCCCTTCGTAGGTCTCGATGCCGACGAGCTTCGCGGCGCTGCTGGCGCGCAGTCGCGTGGCCAGCGTGACGGCTTCTTCATGCGTGCGGCAGCCAGTGCGTGCACCGTCGACGCCGATCTCGAGCATCACCTCGAAAGGCACGCTCGCGGGATGGCGCGATGACCAGTCCTCGATCAGCGCGAGCTGCGCCAGCGAATCGACCAGGAACACGATGCGCAGGTCGGCATGGTCGGCCAGCAGCAGCTGGATGCCCGCGAGGTCTTCGTCGCTCACCACCTGGTTGGCGATGAGCGTGCGGCGCGCGCCGGCCGCCACGCCCACGGCAAGCTGCGTGACGGTCGCGAAGGTCAGGCCCCAGGCGCCAGCGTCGAGCTGGCGCTGGAACAGCTGCGGCGACATGGTGGTCTTGCCGTGCGGTGCGAGGTCGATGCCCCATTCGCGCACGCGCGACTGCATCCACGCGAGGTTGTGCTCGAGCGCCTCGCGCTTGAGCACGGCCAGCGGCAGCGGCAGGTCGCCGGCCAGCACGTTCCAGCCGGCGGCGCCGATCTCGCTGCGGCGGCGCGGCGGCTGCGTGCGCGGGTAGCCCTTGAAACTGCTGCCCAGCAGCGGGTCGTTGAAATCGGTGGTGGCGGTATCGGTCATGGTCGTGCGGCAATGTTGGAGAGCAATTCCTTGCGGATGCAGGCGCTGTAGTGTCCGGCGGAAATCTCGTCGAGCGGCGGCACCGTCTGCGCACAGGCCTCGACGGCGTGCGGACAGCGCGTGCGGAACACGCAGCCCGAGGGCGGCGAGATGGGGCTGGGAATGTCGCCCTTCAGCGCGATGCGCTCGGTCGCGACCTCCGGGTCGGGCTTCGGGCTCGCGGCCAGCAGCGCCTGGGTGTAGGGGTGCGAGGGACGGGCGAACAGTTCGTCGGTGCTGGCGACTTCCATCACCTTGCCGAGATAGAGCACCACCACGCGGTCGCACAGGTACTCGACCACGTCGAGGTCGTGCGAGATGAAGAGCATCGTCAGGCCGAGCCGCTCGCGCAGGTCGGCCAGCAGGTTGATGACCTGCGACTGGATCGACACGTCGAGCGCCGACAGCGGCTCGTCGGCCACGATGAATTCGGGCTCCACCGCGAGAGCGCGCGCCACGCCGATGCGCTGGCGCTGCCCGCCCGAGAACTCGTGCGGAAAGCGGCTCGCATGCTCGGCGCGCAGGCCCACGGTTTCGAGCAGTTCGGCAATGCGCTTGTCGCGCGCGGCCGCGCCCTTGTGCAGGCCGTGCGTGGACAGCGCCTCGCCGAGGATGGCGCTGATGCGCATCTTGGGGTTCAGGCTGGCATACGGGTCCTGGAAGATGATCTGCAGCTTGCTGCGCAGCTTGCGCATGCGCTCGCCCGACAGCGTGCCGATGTCGTCGCCGCGGTACAGCACCTGGCCGCTGGTGCGTTCGAGCAGGCGCAGCACGGTGCGGCCGATGGTGCTCTTGCCCGAGCCCGATTCGCCGACGAGGCCCAGCGTCTCGCCGGGCTGGATCGCGAACGACACGTCGTCGACCGCGCGCACGGGGCGATCGCTGCTGCCGAAGTATTTCTTGAGTCCGCGGACTTCGATGAGGGGGGCTGCGGTGGTCATCGTGGGTGTTCGGTATTGGCTCCCTCCCCCTCTGGGGGAGGGTTGGGGTGGGGGCTCTGGGCGGTGGAGACCGTCGCGGCGATGGAACGGCCGAGTGCCCCCACCCCGGCCCTCCCCCAGAGGGGGAGGGAGCAAGACAGAAGTGGCGCGCGGGTCATGCGGCCCTCGCGAGCGGCTGCTCGGGCTGCACGCGGATGCATCGCGCCTGGCGGCCCTGCCGGATGTCGAGCAGCGGCGGCATCGCGGCGCTGCATTCGGGCAGCGCGAGGTCGCAGCGCGGCTCGAAAGCGCAGCCGGGCGGCGGCGCGAGTGGGCTCGACACCTGCCCGCGAATGGCAAACAGCCGCTTCGGTTTGGGCTGCCCTGGCAGCCGCGCCTTGCCCGGCAGGCAGGCCAGCAGGCCCTGCGTGTACGGATGCTCGGGCTGCGCGAACAGCGGCCGCACGGGCGCGCTCTCGACCACGCGGCCCGAATACATCACCACCACGTCGTCGGCATGGTGCGCGACCACGCCGAGGTTGTGCGTGATGAACAGGATGCTCATGCCCGTCTCGGCCTGCAGCCGGCGCATGAGTTCGAGGATCTGCGCCTGGATGGTCACGTCGAGCGCGGTGGTGGGCTCGTCGGCGATCAGCAGCGTCGGGTCGCAGGCCATGGCCAGCGCGATCATCACGCGCTGGCGCATGCCGCCCGAAAGCTGGTGCGGGTACTCGTGGATGCGCTGCGCGGCGGCGGGGATCTCCACCAACTCCAGCATGCGCAGCGCATGGGCCAGCGCCGCCTTGCGGTCGAGCCCCTTGTGCAGGCGCACGCTCTCGGCAATCTGCTCGCCGATGGTGAACACCGGGTTCAGGCTGGTCATCGGCTCCTGGAAGATCATCGACAGCTGGTTGCCGCGCAGCGACCGCATCTCGCGTTCGCCGATCTGCAGCAGGTCGAGCGTCTTGCCTTCGCGCGTCACGAACGAGGCGCTGCCGCTGACCTGCGCGTTCGCGGTCTTGGGCAGAAGGCGCATCAGCGTGAGGCTGGTCACCGATTTGCCCGAGCCCGATTCGCCGACCAGCGCGGTGGTCTTGCCGGGCTGGATGGAGAAGCTCACGTCGGCCACCGAACGCACGAGGCCGTCTTCGGTGGGGAAGCTGGTGCTCAGGTTGCTGACCGTGAGGCGTGGTGTCTGGTTGGCGTTGTTCATCACGAGGTCTTCTTGAGCTTCGGGTCGAGCAGGTCACGCACACCGTCGCCCAGCAGTTGCAGCGACAGTGCGGTGAAGATGATCGCAAGCCCCGGGAACAACACCACCCAGAAGGCCTGGTGCGCGTACTGCTGGCTGCCCGCGACCATGGTGCCCCAGGTCGGGATCTCGGGCGGCACGCCGACGCCGAGGAACGACAGACCCGCTTCGGCCAGGATGGCGTAGGCGAAGATGAACGACACCTGCACCAGGATCGGCGACATCAGGTTCGGCAATATGTGCCGCCACAGGATGCGCGAGGTGCGCACGCCCAGCGCACGCACCGCTTCGACGAACAGCAGTTCGCGCACCACCAGCGTCGAGGCCCGCACCACCCGCGCCACGCGCGGCGTGTAGACCAGCACCAGCGCAAGCACCGTGTTGATGAGCGAGGGCCCGAGGATCGCCACCAGCGCGATGGCCAGCAGGATGTCGGGGAAGGACATCATCGCGTCGACCACGCGCATCAGCGGGGCGTCGAGGCGGCGGAAGAAGCCGGCCATCAAACCCAGCACCGTGCCGGCGATGACCGCACCCAGCGCGGTGAGCGCCGCGATGGCCAGCGAGTAGCGCGCGCCATGCACGATGCGCGAATACAGGTCGCGGCCCAGTTCGTCGGTGCCGAGCAGGTGCTCGGCGCTGGGCGCCTTCAGGCGCTGCAGCACCGCCGTGTCGTTGGGATCGATGGAGGCGAACAGCGGTGCGCCGATCGCCAGGATGGCGATCACCAGCAGCACCAGGGCGGAAACCATCACGATGCGGCGATGCATCAGCTGGCGGAGCATTCGAGGCATGCGCATCGCTCAGACCTTCACGCGCGGATCGACCACTGCGTACAGCAGGTCGATCGAGAAATTGATGAGCACATAGATCGCGGCGATCACGAGCAATGCACCTTGAATGACCGGGTAGTCGCGCCGCAGCACGGCGCTGACCACGAGGTTGCCCACGCCGGGCAGGCCGAACACGGTCTCGGTGATGACGGCGCCGCCGATCATCAGCGCGACCGTGAGGCCGATCACCGTGACGATGGGCACCAGCGCATTGCGCAGCGCGTGCTTGAGCACCACCGTGCTTTCGCTCAGGCCCTTGGAGCGCGCCGTGCGTACGTAGTCTTCGCCGAGCACGTCGAGCATCGAGGCGCGCGTGAAGCGGATGATGAGCGCCGAGTTCAAGAGGCCCAGCACCGTGGCCGGCAACACCAGCGCATGCAGCCGCTCGGCCAGCGCCGCATCGGGCGCGCCGTAGCCCGACACCGGGAACCAGCCGAACGACACCGCGAAGATCTGGATCAGCACGATGCCCAGCCAGAAGCTCGGAATGCTCGCGCCCAACATCGCGATGCCGGTGAACAGCTGGTCGACCACGCGCCCGCGGAACACGGCCGAGACGATGCCGCATGGCACGCCAATCAGCGCGGCGATGGCCACGGCCATCAGCGCGAGCAGCGTGGTGGGTTCGGAGCGCTCCCACAGCGCCTGGGTCACCGGCCGCTGCAGGAAGATCGAGGTGCCAAGGTTGCCCTGCAGCACCTCGCGCAGCCAGTAGCCGAACTGCACGGGCAGCGGCTTGTCGAGGCCGTACTCCTTCTGCACGCGGGCGATGTCGGCCGCGGTGGCCTGGTCGCCCAGCAGCACCGAGACCGGGTCGCCCGATGCGGCGCGCGTGAGCACGAAGACGAGCACGGCCACGATGGCGAGCACGACGAGCATGCCTGCGGCGCGGGAAGCGATGTAGCGGATCATGGGGCGGTTATCGTTTCAACGGCCTCATTACTTACTTGATCCGGGCATTCCAGAAGAACGGCCAGGTCGCGGGCTGGTAGTTGTCCAGCGCCGGGCTCTTTGCCGACAGGCCGTTGAACTTGCCGACGTTGATGTACGGCACCTCGTCGTAGACCACCTGCTGCACCTTGCCCCACAGTGCGCCGCGCTTGGCAGGGTCGCTCTCGACGTTGAAGGCCTGCAGTGCCGTCTTCTTGGCGGGCGTGTCCCACCAGCCGGGTGCACCGTCGCCGAGCTGCGGCGGCGAGAGCATGGGCTCGGGGAACTGGCCCGAGTGCGTGACGTAGATGTCCCACAGCTTGGCGTCGTTGCGGCGCTGCACCAGCGTGGCCCAGTCGACCACGTTCAGGTCGACCTTGAAGCCGGCGCGCTTGAGTTGCTCGGCCATCAGCAGCGCCATGTTGTAGTGGAAGTCGTACTGGCGGCTGGTGAGCACGCGGATCGGCTCGCCCTTGTAGCCAGCCTTGGCCGCGGCTTCCTTCGCCTTGGCGGCGTTGCGCTGGTTGTACTGGTCGGCGCCGGCCGCCGAATAGAACGGCGAGCCCTTCGGGAAGTGGTTGCCTTCGGCCACGAAGAAGCGCGTGTCGCCGAAGCCGGCAGCGAGCATCTCGCCTTCGCCGAGCGCGGTCTGGATCGCCTGGCGTACCGGCTGGCTGGCGGCCACGCCTTCCTTGGTGTTGAGCACGAGGTACGGGAAGCCGAACGACGGCGTCATGATCGGCACCGTCTTGCCGCCCGACTTCTCCAGGCGCGGCAGCGCTTCCACCGGCAGCAGGTCGGCAAAGTCGTACTGGCCGGCCAGCGCGCCTTCGACACGCGTGCTGGCGTTGGGCACGGGCACGAAGCGCAGCTCCTCGATCGCCGCTTCGCGCTTGCCGCCGTAGCCGCTCGCCGGTTCCTTGCGCGCGCTGTACTTGTCGAAGCGCGTGAGCAGCACGAACTGGTCGGGGCGGCGTTCCTTGAACTTGTAGGGGCCGGTGCCGACGAAATCCTTCAGCGGCGAGGCGATGGAATCCTTGGCCATGATGGCGGCCATGCCGCTGGGCAGCGCGAGCTGCGACAGCAGCGGCGCATAAGGCTCCTTCAGCACGACCTCGACCGCCAGCGGGCCCTTGGCCTTGAGGCTGGCGACCTCCTTGCCCACGGCCTTGCCGCGCGGCGACTGGTCCATCCAGCGCTGCAGGCTGGCCACCACATCGTCGGCGTTGAGTTCGCGCCCGTTGTGCAGCATCACGCCCTTGCGCAGGGTGATGGCGTAGGTCTTGCCGTCGGCCGAGATCTTCGGCATGCCTTCGGCCAGCATCGGCACCACGTTCCACTTGGCGTCGAAGGTGTAGAGCGTCTCGTACACGTGCTGCATGATGGTTCCGACCAGGTCGGCCGTGGAGGCCATCGGGTCGAGCGTCTGCGGCTCGGCCACCATCGCCAGCGTGGCGAAGTTGCGCGGGCCCTGGGCGTGAGCTTGCTGATAGGGCAGCGCGGCGCACAGCATCGCGAGCAGGGAGGCTCCCAGCAGGCTGCGCTTCGACAGCTTGGGCAGGCGCTGGACAACAGGACCGACGTGGGGCATGGGGAACTCCTTCATGGGGCTTGCGAGTTTGTGAAAGAAAATTTCTCTTCGGCCTGGACTTTGAAGCAGCATTCATGCCAAATCATCCGTGTTAACCCTTGATTGAGGGTTAATCTGAAAGAGATTTTCAGATTGAGCGCGATACTCGCGGCTCCCTTCTCCCTTCTTTCACCACTTCTCAGGAGTCTTCATGCCCCTCGAATACCTCGGCGCCCCGCCCGTCGCGTCCGACCGCCAGGCCCGCCCCTTCTCCCCGGCCGTGCGCGCCGGCGACTTCATCTACGTGTCGGGCCAGGTGCCGGCGAACAAGGATGGCGAGATCGTGGTGGGCGGCATCGAGGCGCAGACGCGCCAGGTGATGGAAAACCTCAAGACCGTGCTCGCGCTGGCCGGCGCCACGCTCGACGACGTGTGCAAGAGCACCGTCTGGCTGCAGGACGCGCGCGACTTTGGTGCCTTCAACCGCATCTACATGGGCTACTTCGGCGAGAACAAGCCGGCGCGCTCGACCACCGAGGCGCGGCTGATGGTCGACGCCAAGGTCGAGATCGACGTGGTGGCCTACAAGCCCAAGGCCTGAGGACGCGGGCTCAAACCTCAGCCCTTCAACTCGGTCTTGCGCTGGATGATGCGCGAGACCAAGCCGTATTCCACGGCCTCCGCAGCCGACAGCCAGCGGTCGCGCTCGATGTCGGCCAGCACCACGTCGATGGGCTTGCCGGTCTCTCGCGCGATCTCGTGCGCGATGCGCTGGCGGGCCTTGATGATTTCCTGCGCCTGGATCGCGATGTCCGTCGCCTGCCCGCCCGCACCGCCGCTGGGCTGGTGGATCAGGAAGCGCGTGTTGGGCAGGCACACGCGGCGCTCGCGCGGCGCGGCCAGGAACAGGTGCGTGGCCGCGCTGCCGACCCAGCCGGTGCCGATCATGTTCACCGGCGCGCTGATGAAACGCACGATGTCGTGGATGGCATCGCCCGACTCCAGATGCCCGCCGGGCGAGCTCACGAGGATGTCGATAGGCTTGTCGGCGCTGTCGGCATCGAGCGCAATGAGCCGGCGCGTCACGTCGGCGGCCACAGAGTCGGTGACGGTGCCGAAGATCAGCAGCGTGCGCGACTTGAACGCTTTCTCCTCCAGGTAGGAGTTGCGCGGCTCGGCGGTGGCCGCGGGCTTGGTGTCGTCTTCGGATTCCATTGAGAACATGGGCAGCATGAAGCAGGCTCCTGTGGTTTTGGACTGTCGGACTATTTGGCGGACTAGCCCCCAGTTTCGCGACATTTCAATCAATGGCAAGCTGCTCAGGTACTCGGCGAGCGCCATTTCTCGCCATGGCTGATCCAGCGCGCCCCGGAGGCAGAATCCGGCAATGAACAAAAGCCTGCGGGGGATCTCTGGTGCGCTCTATGTCGGGGTTCTTGTCGCCGTGTTGCTCGCCGCACTCAGCACTTTGGCACTCATCCCGGAGACGAAAAAAGAAGATCTTTCGCGCACTTCGGGATTGTTCATGGGCATCGAACCGGGGAAGGGACGTGCGCGATCCAACAACTACGCGGTCGTCGAGTCCGATGGCAATTCCCGGCAGCTCGCCATCGATGCATGCGAACAACAGATCGCCCAACTGCCGAAAGGCACTCCCGTCATCACGCTGCACGATGACCACACGCTCTTCGAGATCGCAGCGAATGGCCAGTTGCAATGCACCTATGCGGCCACTGTCCAAGCCAGGGCAGAAAAACGAAGCGACAACCTTCGCTGGACCCTCTCAGGCGCAGCAGGGGGCATCCTGCTCGCACTGCTGTCCATCTGGTCACGCTGGCGAACCAACCGCCATCTGACGCAACTGCGGGCCGCCATGCAACGCCGCGAAGCCAGCAGCGCTGATCAGTAGCGGCTCACCCCGCCAGCCGCCCCGCCACCAACTGCAGCACCCGGTCGCAACGCTTCGCCAGGTCCTGGTCGTGTGTGACCATCACGAACGCCGTGCGATGCCGGTGCGCGAGGTCGAGCATCAGCGCGAACACTGTGTCCGCCGTGCTGCGGTCGAGGTTGCCGGTAGGCTCGTCGGCCAGCACGCAGGCCGGCTGCGTGACCAGCGCACGCGCGATCGCCACGCGCTGGCGCTCGCCGCCCGACAGCTCGGCCGGACGGTGGTGCAAACGCTGGCCCAGGCCCACGCTTTCGAGAATCTTCGCCGCCGACTGCGCAGCCGCATGCGGCTCCACGCGGCGGATCTTCAGCGGCATGGCCACGTTGTCGAGCGCGCTGAACTCGGGCAGCAGGTGATGGAACTGATAGACGAAGCCCAGGTGCTGGTTGCGCAGGCGCCCCTGCTCCGCCGGATCGGCGTGCGCAATATCTTTGCCGAGCAGCTCGACCTTGCCCGTCGTGGGCGCATCGAGCCCGCCCATCAGGTGCAGCAGCGTGCTCTTGCCGGAGCCGGAGGCGCCGACGATGGCCAGTGTTTCGCCGGCATGCACGTCGAGGTCCACGCCGTGCAGCACGGTCAGGTCGAGCCTGCCCTCGTGGAACCGTTTGGTCAATCCACGGGCCTTCAATACAACTTCACTCATAGCGCAGGGCTTCGGCAGGGTTCACGCGGCTGGCGCGCCAGCTCGGGTACAGCGTGGCGACGAAGGCCAGCACCAGGGAAATGATCGCGATCGGCACGATGTCGCTTTGCTGCGGATCGCTCGGCATCTTGCTGATCAGGTAGATGTCCTTCGGCAGGAAGCTCGCATGGAACAGCTGCTCGAGGAAGGGCACGATCACGTCGATGTTGTAGGCGATGCCCAGGCCCAGCAGCAGGCCGGCCACGGTGCCGATCACGCCCACCATCGCGCCCTGCACCACGAAGATGCCCATGATGCTGCGCGGCGAGCTGCCCAGCGTGCGCAGGATGGCGATGTCGGCGCGCTTGTCGGTCACGGTCATCACGAGCGTGGAGACGAGGTTGAAGGCCGCCACTGCCACGATCAGCGTGAGGATGATGAACATCATGCGTTTCTCGACCTGCACGGCCGCGAACCAGGTCTTGTTCTGGCGCGTCCAGTCGCGGATGAGGAACTCGCCCGGCAGAGTCACGGCGAGCTGGTCTGCCACGTCGCGCGCCTCGTTGAGATTCTTGAGCTTCAGGCGGATGCCCGTGGGCCCTTCGAGGCGGAACACCTTGGCCGCGTCCTGCTCGTGGACCATGGCGAGCGCCGAGTCGTATTCGTAGTGGCCCGAGTCGAAGGTGCCGACCACGGTGAACTGCTTCAGGCGCGGCACGACGCCCGCCGGCGTGACCTGCCCGCCCGGCGCCACCAGCGTGACCTGGTCGCCCGGCTGCACGAAGAGCGAACGCGCCAGCTCCGCGCCGAGCACGATGCCGAATTCGCCCGGCACCAGCTTGTCGAAAGTGCCCTTGGAGGCGATGCCGTTGATGTCGGTGACTTCGGGCTCGAGCTTGGGATCGATGCCGCGCACGATGGTGCCCTTCATGTCCTCGCCGCGCGCAATGAGCGCCTGCGTGTTGATGAAGGGCGCTGCGCCGACCACCTCGGGGTTCTTGCGGGCAGCGGCCGTGATCGCGTCGAGGCTCTGCAGCGCCTGCCCGTCGCGCGAGAAGATCTCGATGTGCGACACCACGCCGAGCATGCGGTCGCGCACTTCCTTCTGGAAGCCGTTCATCACACTGAGCACAATGATCAGCGCCGCCACGCCCAGCGCGATGCCGAGCATCGAGACACCGGAGATGAAGGAGATGAAGCCGTTGCGCCGCGTCGCCCGGCCTGCGCGCGTGTAGCGCCAGCCGAGCTGCAGTTCGTAGGGAAGTCGCATAGGGGCGGAATTGTGGCATCCCGGATACCCTGAGGGCTTCCCGGACAATAGGGAGATGGCCGAAACCCTCCCACGTCACCTGTTGATTCCCTTTGCCGGCCGCGGTTCCCCTGCATGCCGCGCTGCGCTGCCCACCTTGCGGCTCCCCAATCTCGAAACCTTGCTGGCGCGGCTCACGCTGGCCGATACCGACACGCAGGACGAAAGCACGCGCTCGCCTCCGCACGAACGCGCGCTGGCCCGGGCAGCGGGCATCGCCGCGGCCGACGGCTGCATTCCCTGGGCTGCGCTCGAAGCGCGGCAACTGGGCATCGCCGCGCCCAACGACCCTGATGGCTGGGGCCTCGTCACGCTATGCAACTGGCAGATCGGCATCGACGACGTGGTGCTGGGCGACCCGTCCGCCATCGAGATCGACGCCGCCGAATCGGCCGCGCTGCTGCAAGCCGCGCGCCCCTTCTTCGAGGAAGACGGCATCGCGCTGCACCCCTCCCCCGTACCCGGCCGATGGCTGGCGCGCGCCCCCATTTTCGACGGCCTGGCCACCGCCTCCATCGACCGCGCGGTGGGCTACCCGATCTCGCAGTGGTCGCCGCTCGGCGACTCGGCACGGCCGCTGCGCCGCCTGCAGAACGAAATGCAGATGCTGCTGTACACCCAGCGCGTGAACGACGACCGCGCCGCGCGCGGCGTGCCGCCGATCAACTCCTTCTGGCTCAGCGGCACCGGCGCACTGAAGCACGAAGTTGCGCCCGCCGCCGTGCCGGCAGTGAGCGATGCACTGCGCGAAACCGCCCTGCGCGACGACGGCATGGGCTGGGCTGCCGCCTGGCACGCGCTGGACGCCGGCCCGGTCGCCTCGCTGCTGGCCAGCTACACAGGCGGCGCCGAGGTGTCCCTCACGCTGTGCGGCGACCGCGCGGCGCAGCGCTACACCGTGCAGCCGCGCGGCCTGGCTGGCTGGGCCAGGAGCCTGTTCGACCGCAAGCGGGCATCGGCCGTGCTGGAGTCGCTATGAAGATCATCGCCAGGGAGATCCCGCCGCGCACCGTCTGGGCGCTGGAGCAGGCCGGCGTGCACCCGCTGCTCGCCCGGCTGTTCGCCGCCCGCGGCGTGCGTGCCAAGGAAGAACTCGATGACGGCCTCGCGCGCCTGCTGGCGCCCGACACGCTGCGCGGCACGCACGAGGCCGCAGTGCTGCTGGCCGACGCCATCGCGCAGGACAAACGCCTGTGCATCGTCGCCGACTACGACTGCGACGGCGCCACCGCCTGCGCGGTCGGCGTGCGCGGCCTGCGCCTGCTGGGCGCGAAGCACGTGAGCTACCTCGTGCCCGATCGCGTGGTCGACGGCTATGGGCTCACGCCACCCATCGCCGAACGCGTGGCCGACAGCGGCGCCGACATGCTGATCACCGTCGACAACGGCATCGCCAGCGTCGAAGGCGTGGCCGCCGCCAAGGTGCGCGGCCTGCAGGTGCTGGTGACCGACCACCACCTGCCCGGCCCCGAGCTGCCGGTGGCCGACGTGCTGGTCAACCCGAACCAGCCCGGCTGCGAATTCGAAAGCAAGAGCATTGCTGGCGTCGGCGTGATGTTCTATGTGCTGCTCGCGCTGCGCTCGGAGCTGCGCAAGCGCGGCGTGTTCGACACGGCCAGCCAGCCGAAGCTCGATGCGCTGCTGCCGCTGGTCGCGCTCGGCACCGTGGCCGACGTGGTGAAGCTCGATGCCAACAACCGCCGCCTGGTGGCACAGGGCCTGCGCCGCATCCGCGCCGGTGCAATGCCTGCGGGCGTTGCCGCATTGTTCAAGGCCGCGGGCCGCAATGCCTCTGTCGCCACCACCTTCGACTTCGGCTTCGCACTCGGCCCGCGCATCAACGCCGCCGGCCGACTGGCCGACATGACGCTCGGCATCGAATGCCTGCTGACCGACGACGCGGGCCGCGCCGAGGAACTCGCGCGCATGCTCGACGGCATCAACCGCGAGCGCCGCGACATCGAGGGCGGCATGCGCGACCAGGCGCTGCTGCTGGCGGAGTCGCTGTTCGCCACCGATGGCGAGGGCATCGAAGCGCCGCCGCCGGCCATCAGCGTGTTCGATGCGGGCTTCCACGAAGGCGTGGTGGGCATCGTGGCCTCGCGCATCAAGGACCGCTTCCACCGGCCGACCTTCGTCTTCGCCGCGAGCGGCGCGCCCGGCAAGGAGCAGGAGCTGAAAGGCTCGGGCCGATCGATTCCGGGCTTCCACCTGCGCGATGCGCTCGACCTCGTGGCCAAGCGCCATCCGGGCGTGCTGCTGCGCTTCGGCGGCCATGCGATGGCGGCCGGCTGCACGGTCGCGCGCGAGCACTTCGAGACCTTCGAGAAAGGCTTCGCGCAGGTCGCCGGCGAATGGCTGGCCGAAGCCGCGCTCACGCGGCAGATCGAGACCGACGGACCGATCTCGCGCGAGTACATGCGCATCGACCTCGTCGACACGCTGCACCGCGAGGTGTGGGGCCAGGGCTTCGCGCCGCCCACCTTCAGCGAAGAGGTGGAAGTGGTGTCGCAGCGGCTGGTGGGCGAGAAGCACCTGTCGCTCAAGCTCAGGCACCAGGGCCAGCCGATCGACGCGATCTGGTTCAGCCACACGGAGCCGCTGCCGCCGCGCGTGAAGCTGGCGTTCCGGCTCGATGCCGATGAATGGCAGGGCGTGCGGCGGCTGCGGTTCCTGGTCGAAGGGGCGGAGTTCTAGGGGGGCTGTCCCTGGAAAAGCCTGCGATCGCATGCCATGGCGGGCGGGCAGTCGGGACGGATTCCTACGCGTGCGGCAAGCCGGCGTTCCTAGGGTGGTCCGACAAGGTTCATCCACTTCATCAGGAGACCGACATGCAACCCAACGACATCCGACCCCTTGCGGTGGTGACCGGCGCTTCGTCCGGCATCGGCTTTCAGCTCGCGCTGCTGGCCGCGCGCCGGGGCCACGACCTGCTGATCGGCGCCGACGAGCCGCTGGAACAGGCCGAGACCGAACTGCGCGTGCTCGGCGCCAATGTGGCCGCGGTGCGCGCCGACTTCGCCACCCGCGACGGCGTGGACACGCTGCTCGCTGCCACCGAAGGCCGCCCCATCGCGGCATTGTTCGCCAACGCCGGGCACGGGCTGGGCCACGGCTTCCTCGACCAGGACTTCCACGACGTGCAGCACGTCATCAACACCAACATCACCGGCACCATCTATCTCGTGCAGTGCGTGGGCCGCGGCATGCGCGAGGCCGGGCAGGGGCGCATCCTGATCACCGGGTCGATCGCGGGCTTCCAGCCGGGCAGCTTCCAGGCCGTCTACAACGGCAGCAAGGCCTTCATCGATTCGTTCGCCATGGCCCTGCGCAACGAGCTCAAGGGCACCGGCGTCTCGGTCACCTGCCTGATGCCGGGCGTGACCGACACCCACTTCTTCGCGCGCGCCGACATGCTCGACACGCGCGTGGCCCAGCAAAGCGACAAGGCCGACCCGGCAGAGGTGGCCCGGGCCGGCTTCGAGGCGATGATGCGCGGCGAAAGCGGCGTGATCGCGGGATGGCGCAACAAGATGCAGGTGGCGCTGTCGCGCGTGATGCCGGCGCCAAGGCTGGCCGAGCAGCACCGGCGCATCGCCGAGCCCGGCAGCGCGGAGCCACAGGCCAGGCCCTTCGTCTGACCTTTTCTTCCGGGGCGCGGCGCTCCGGCGGGCGCTGTTTGGGGGCCGCCATCGGCGATCCCGAAGCAGGTGAATATTTATTTCGTATTCACCGACGTGCAAAGCGAAATCTTCTCGTTACTCGGGGCCGAGCTTTCACGCCGGCCCCTTATCCTCTGCGGCGAACATACAGGAGGATGTTTTTTCCATGCGCCGCTTTGAACTGATCGAGGGAACCGCCAGCAAATTCTGGGAAGTCGAGCAGGCAGATGCCGAACTCAACATCCGCTGGGGCCGCATCGGCACCGCGGGCCAGAGCCAGACCAAGTCGTTCGCCGACGCCACCAAGGCCGCCACCGCGCTGACCAAGCTGGTGGCCGAGAAGACGGGCAAGGGCTACGCCGAAGTGGGCGTGGCGGCCGGCACGGCCATCGGCAAGACCGAGGCGAAGCCGAAGGCCGAGACGGCAACGGAAAAGACTGCGGCCCCGCCCACCGCGAAGGCCACCGCGAGCGCAGAGGCTGCCGCGCCCACCGAAGGCATCGACAGCCAGGCCGACCGCGTGTTCGAAACCGTGCGCGCGCAGATCGAGGCCGGCACGCTGACCGCCAGCGACACGCTCTCCACCGCAACACTCAAGCGCCAGCATGGCGTGAGCGAGCAAGGTGCAGCGATCGCCTTCAAGCGGCTTCAGTCCGCGGGCCTTCTGTACGGCTGGGGCACCAGTTGCGCACCCCCCAAGAACGCACAGGCCATCGCGAAGGAACTGGGCGCCAATGCATCGGCCGCATCGTCCGTGGCCCTGACCGCGCCCGCCGCCGAACTGCCGCCCGCGGACGGGGACACGCCGCCCTGGCTCGCCGCCGGCACGCCCATCCGGCTCTCGCCCGACATGCAGCGCGCAGCCTTCCCTTCGCGGCGCTTTCCGCCAAAGCCCTTCGACGAAACGGCGAGCCCCGCCGCGGCCTGGCTGCCGGTGCGGCGCAAGCTCAGCCTCGACGTCAACATGAGCAGCACCGACGCGGCCTTGCGCGCGGTTGCCCAGCGCGTGATCGACCGCGGCACGCAGCCCTCCCCCGCGGCCGATGCCGAGGCCGACACCCTGCTGCTGGCGTTCGCGCTGGGCACCGGCGGCAACTACAACGCGAACGAGATGGGCGAAGTGGTGGTGCACTACCTCGTCAAGCAGTACGGACTGCCGGACACCATCGACATCCTGCTGGCCGCCCAGCAGATCGAAGTGCAGTCCACCTACGACCGTTCGACGAAGAAGCACCAGTACAGCTTCTGCGCCGCCGTCACCCGCCAAATGGGCAGCTCCTACTACGGTCCGCTGGGAACGGGCGAACAGGCGCTGCGCGCGCACCTCTCGCTGGCCGCCCCCGAGGTCTGGCAGGACTGCCGCAACCGCATCGAGGCCGGCCTGCCCAAGGTTCACCCGGCCCGCCAGCCCGTGCTGGCGATGCTGCTGCCCGACGCCCCCGAAATCTCCAACGCGCTCGTGCACACGCTGGCGGCCGACAAGAACACGACCGAGAACATGCACTGGCTGCTGCTGACGGCCACCCACCCCTACGCCATCGCGCTGGCCGCGAAGGTCCGCCTGAGCTATTCGAGCGGCTTCTGGGGCAGCGGCTCCATGACGAGCACGCTGGTGCAGGAGCGCGGCGTGGATGCCGTGCCGGTGCTGGAGCGCGGCGCCGCGGACGACCACGCGGGCGACGCGCTGGCCTGCATCGGCACGCCCGACGCCGTGCTCGCGCTGGCCCGCGTGGCGGGCAGTTCGAAGGGCGCGCTGGCGCGGCTGGCGCTGGCCGTCGACCGCTGGCCGATGGCGGCCATTCCCGCGCTGTCGCGGCTCGTCGCGGCCGGCGGCAAGGACGCCAACCTCGTCACGCCCGGCCTCACGCGCCTGCTGCGCGCGCATGGCCCTGCCCTGCCCACCCTGCGGCCCTGGCTCGACGCGGGTGCGCAGGCGGTGATCGACCGGCAACTGGCGCTGCTGGCCGGCCCGAGCGAGGTGGCCGATGCAAGCGAACTGCCCGGCGTGCTGGCCGCGCCGCCCTGGCTCGCCAAGGTGCAGAAGAAGGCGGCCGGCACCCTGGTGCTGGAGCCGCTGGCATTGGCATCGGTGGAGCAATGGGGCGAAGGCAAGCGCGAGAGCGCGCAGCGCCTGAACTCGTGGCAGACCGGCCGCCACGACACCGCGCGCAAGAGCGTCGACGTGCTGCTCGACGAACTGGGCTTCGACAAGGGCAGGCACAGCCTTGTGCCATTCGCCAAGGCCGCCGCCGCGGCCGTCGCGGCCGGCGACGCCGGCGCGCTGATCACCAGCTGGCGCGAGATGGTGGCCGAGCGGAAGAAGGACCGCTACTACTGGTTCAACTTCCACGCGAGCTTCGTTACGCTGCTGCCGGCGGCGATCGGCGTGCCGTTCTGGAACGCCGTCGCGGGCGAGGCCGAAAGCGACAACATCGGCCTGATCCTGGCCACCCACGGCCTCGCGGTGCTGCCCGGCCTGGTGGCCATGGTGCGATCCAAGCCCGCCGACAACCTCTCGCACGCCCTGAACTACGGCGCCGTCGAGCTGGCCGCGCCGGCCGCGCGCGCCTTCGCCAAGCTCAAGACGCTGCGCGCCGAAGGGCGTGAATGGCTGCTGAAGTATCCCGAGCACAGCGCAGCCGGCCTGATCGCGCCGGCGCTGGGCAAGGCCGGCGAGGCGCGCGACTGTGCGGGTTCCGCGCTGCGCCTGCTGCAGGCCAACGGCCACGAGGCACTGCTGCTCGAAGTGGCTGGCCGCTACGGCAAGCCCGAAGTGGTGGAAGCGATGCGCGCCGTGCTCGACGAAAGCCCGATCGACCGCTTCCCCACCCGGCGCGCGAAGCTGCCTGAGTTCTGGCAGCCGCGCGGCTGGCGCCGGCCCGTGCTGCGAAACGGCAAGGCGCTGCCCGACGACGCGCTCGACCATCTGGGCCAGATGCTGACCTTTCCGACCAACGAGGAAATCTACGGCGGCATCGCCGTGGCCAAGGAAGCCTGCGACGCCGGCTCGCTGGCCGAGTTCGCCTGGGACGCCTTCACCGCCTGGCTCGAGGCCGGCGGCCCCAGCAAGGAAGGCTGGGCCCTCACCGCGCTCGGCCTGCTGGGCAACGACGACACCGCGCGCAAGCTCACGCCCTTCATCCGCGCATGGCCCGGCGAGGCCGCGCATGCGCGCGCCGTGACCGGGCTCGACGTGCTGGCCGCCATCGGCAGCGACGTCGCGCTGATGCTGCTCAACGGCATCGCGCAGAAGGTCAAGTTCAAGGGCCTGCAGGACAAGGCGCGCGAGAAGATCGACGCCATCGCCGAGGCGCGCGGCCTCAGCACCGAGGAACTCGAGGATCGGCTCGCGCCCGACCTCGGCCTCGACGAACAGGGCACCATGCTGCTGGACTTCGGTCCGCGCGCCTTCAAGGTCGGCTTCGACGAGTCGCTCAAGCCTTATGTGCGCGAGACCGGCGCCGACGGCACGGACGGCGCGCGCCTGCCCGACCTGCCCAAGCCCAAGAAGACGGACGACGCCGAACTGGGCAAGGAAGCGGTCGAGCGCTTCAAGCTGCTGAAGAAGGACGTGCGCACCATCGCCAGCCAGCAGCTGCTGCGCCTCGAGGTGGCGATGTGCGCGCGCCGCCGCTGGACGCCCGAGGTTTTCCGCACCTTCCTGGTCGAACATCCGCTGGTGCGCCACATCGTGCAGCGGCTGATCTGGGGCGTGTACGCGGTGGAAGGCGGTGCCAGCTATGGCGGCACGCTGCAGGCCTGCTTCCGCGTGGCGGAAGACGGCAGCTTCACCACCGCGGAAGACGATCCGTTCGAACTGCCCGTGGGCGAGAACATCCGCATCGGCGTGCCGCACGCGCTGGAGTTGCCGGCCGCCGACGCCGCCGCCTTCGGGCAGGTGTTCGCCGACTACGAGCTGCTGCAGCCCTTCGCGCAGATCGGTCGCGACGTCTACACGCTGTCCGACGAGGAGAAGAAGAGCCTGAAGCTGGAGCGCTGGAAAGACGTCAAGGTGCCCACCGGCCGCGTGCTGGGGCTGGCCAACAAGGGCTGGCGGCGCGGCCAGGCGCAGGACTCGGGCTGCATCTGGTACTTCAGCAAGCCGCTGGGCACGAGCCGCGTGATCGAGTTGAGCCTCGACCCCGGCATCATCGTCGGCATGGTGGACGAATACCCCGAGCAGACGCTCGGCCAGGTGCAGGTGGGCCAGCCCTCGGGCTGGGGCGACATGCAGGATGCAGAGGCACTGCACCTGCTCGACCCGATCTCCGCCAGCGAACTCATCCGCGACATGGAAGGTCTGCGGGCGGCATGAGGCACACCCCCAGTCTTCGCGCACTTCGTGTCGCTTCGCCAACCCCCTTGCAGGAGGCAACACCTGCGGCCCGGCAAAGCCGGTTCCGCGGCGTTCCCCGAACTTGACCTGACCGAATCAAAGATGGCCATCAACAACACGACCAAGGACACCGGCACGGCGCAGCAGCAACTGCAGCGCCCGCCGGCCGAGATCCTCTACGCCGAACAGCTCGCGCGGCTGCGCGCGCAGGACACCGACCCGCGCCCGCCCGGCTGGGCACTGGGCCTGAAGGCCGCGCGCTCGTTCATCCTCGGCGATGCGGCGCTCGGCATCGCGCCCAAGATCGTCGCGCCCGTGGCCAGCATCGAACGCATGCTCGTCACCCTGGCCACCGGTCGCGGGCTGATGCTGGTGGGCGAGCCGGGCACGGCGAAGTCGATGCTGTCGGAGCTGCTGGCCACGGCCATCTCGGGCGTCTCGACGCTCACCATCCAGGGCGGCGCCTCGATCACCGAAGACCAGATCAAGTACGGCTGGAACTACGCGCTGCTCATCAACGAAGGCCCGAGTCCGCGCGCAATGGTGCCGGCGCCGCTGTACCTCGGCATGCAGCAGGGCCAGGTGGTGCGCTTCGAGGAAATCACGCGCGCGCCGCTGGAGGTGCAGGACTGCCTGCTGGGCATGCTGTCGGACCGCGTGATGGCGGTGCCCGAGCTGTCGGGCGAGCATGGCATGCTCTATGCGCGCGAGGGCTTCAACATCATCGCCACCGCCAACACGCGCGACCGCGGCGTGAACGAGATGAGCGCGGCGCTGAAGCGGCGCTTCGACTTCGAGACGGTGTTCCCCATCCTCGACTTCGACCGCGAGCTGGCGCTGGTGCAGGAATCGTCCACGCGGCTGCTCGCGCAGAGCGGCATTCCGAAGACGGTTCCTGCGCCGGTGCTGGAACTGCTGGTGTCCACCTTCCGCGACCTGCGCGGCGCACCCGCGAAGGGCGACAACGGCAACTCGGGCGACGCGGCGATGGACCGGCTCACCGCCGTGATGTCCACCGCCGAGGCGGTGAACGTGGCGCATGCGGTGGGCGTGCGCGCATGGTTCCTCGAACAGCGCGAGGGCTCGCCGGCCGACCTGGTCGACTGCATCGCCGGCACGGTGGTGAAGGACAACGCCGACGACCGCGCCAAGCTGCGGCGCTACTTCGAGCAGAAGGCGGCAAAGCGAAGCGGCTCGCACTGGCGCGCGTACTACGACGCTCGCCACCGCCTGCCTTGACATGAGCAAACCCCCAGGCTTCGCGCACTCCGTGTCGCTTCGCCAACCCCCTTGCAGGGGGCAACACCTGCGGCCCGGCAAAGCCGGTTCCGCGGTGTTCCGCGAAGGGCCCTCGCTTCGCTTGGCGCGCCATCGGTGACGAGGATGAGCGAATCGCTTCACATCGTCGGCGTGCGCCACCACAGCCCGGCCTGCGCGCGGCTGGTGGCCGAGCGCATCCGCACGCTGCGCCCCGCGTACGTGCTCATCGAAGGCCCGGCCGACTTCAACGAACGCCTCGACGAGATGTACCTGCCGCACCGGCTGCCGGTGGCGATCTACAGCTATCTCTCGGGCGACGACACGCACCGCGGTTCGTGGTCGCCCTTTGCCGAGCATTCGCCCGAGTGGCAGGCGCTGCAGGTCGCGCGCGAGGTCGGTTCCACCGTGCGCTTCATCGACCTGCCGGCCTGGCACGACGCGTTCTCGCGCATGGAGAACCGCTATGCCGACGTGGCCGACCACGAGCACGAGGAGCGCGCCGAAGCCTACGAGCGCGCGCTGACGGAGAAGCTCTCGGTGCAGGGCCGCGATGCGCTGTGGGACCACCTGTTCGAGGACGGCTGCGATGCGGCCGAGCTGGCGCAGCGCCTTTCGACCTACTTCGACCACCTGCGCGGCGAAGACCGCGGCTCGCAGGGCAACCAGGCGCGCGAAGCCATGATGGCGCGCTGGATCGCCTGGGCGATGGCGCAGCCGGGCGAGCCGGGCCGCGCGCAGGCGCTGGTGGTGTGCGGCGGCTATCACGCGCCCGCGCTGGCGCGGCTGTGGCAAGGCATGCCTGCGGAGCTGCCCGCCACGCCGCAGCCTTCGCTCGAATCCACCGACGAAGAAGACACGCACGACGCCGACACCGCGCTGCGATTCGGCTCCTACCTCGTGCCCTACACCTTCAAGCGCCTCGACGCCTTCGCAGGCTATGCCTCGGGCATGCCCTCCCCCGCCTACTACCAGTGGGTCTGGGACCACGGCCCCGAAGGCGCCGCGCGCCGCGCGCTGCAGCACGTGATGCAGCGCCTGCGCGAGAAGAAACTCCCCGCCTCCACCGCCGACCTGATGGCCGTGCACCTGCGCGCACAAGGTCTCGCGCGCTTGCGCGGCCACGAGAAGCCGCTGCGCTCCGACTGGCTCGACGCGCTGGCCGGTGCGCTCGTGAAAGACGCGCTCGACGCGCCGCTGCCCTGGACCTACCGCGGCGCGATCCGTCCCGGCACCGATCCCGTGCTGGTGCAGGCGATGGACGTGCTGGCCGGCGACACCGTCGGGCAGTTGGCGCCCGGCACGCCCCAGCCGCCGCTGGTGGCCGCGGTGCAGGCCGAACTCGCGGCGCACGGCATCGTGCTGCGCGGCCAGATCAAGCTCGACCTGCTGCTCGAAGCCGACCGCGCGAAAAGCCGCGTGCTGCACCGCCTGGCTATCCTGCGGCTGCCCGGCGTGCGCCGCACCCAGGGGCCGAAGCTCGCGATGTCGGGCGAGCGCACCGAGCTGTGGTCGCTGAGCGAACCGCTGGAGCAGCAGGCCGCGATGATCGAGGCCGGCGCCTGGGGCGCGAGCCTGCACGACGCAGCGCGCGCCCGGCTCGAAGACGATCTGCGCCAGGCCCACGGCCACATCGGCCCGCTCGCCGACGGCCTCAACCAAGCCGCATGGGCGGGGCTGTCGGCGCTCAGCGATGCGCTGCTGCGCGAACTGCAGGGCGCCGTTGCCAATGAGCCGCGCTTCGAGGCGCTCGGCCCCGCGCTGTCGGTGCTGCACACGCTGCTGCGGCACGGCCAGATGCTGGGCATGGCCGATGCGCCCGTGCTGCGCGTAGTGATCGAGTCGGGCTTCGACCGCGCGCTGTGGCTGCTGGAGCCGCCCGCGGACATCGCCCCGGCCGACATGCAAGCCCACCTCGAAGGCCATCTTGCGCTGCGGCGGATCGTGGCCGACGTGCTGGCCCACGCGCAAGACCATGCGCACGACGCGCACGCGCCGTCGCTGCTCGACGTGGAGCCGGCCCGCGCGCTCGCCGTGTGGCAGCGCAAGGCCGCCGACGCCAGCGCCGCTCCGGTGAGCCGCGGCGCGGCGCTCGGTGCCACGCTGAGCCTGGCCGGACGCGCCGCCAACGCGCAAACGCACGACGACCACGGCGTGGCCGAGGCGATGCAACTGCTGCATTCGCTCCCCGCTCCCGTGCTCGGCGATGCGCTCACCGGGCTGCTGGCGCTGGCACGCGAGGTGCTCGCGTCCGAACCCGCTTTTGTCGCCGGCATGGACCGCACCGTGCAGGCCCTGGACAACGCCGACTTCGTGCGCGCCATGCCCAGCCTGCGCGCCGCCTTCGCCTGGCTGCCGCCGCAGGAACGCGGGCTGCTGGCCGACCAGGTGCTGGCGCTGCACGACGCCACGCACCTCTCGCGCCGCACGCTCACCGCCCACCATGCGGGAGAGGCGGCACCCGAACAGCTGGCCGAGGCCCGCCGCGTGGAAGACGCGGTGCTCGCGCGCCTCGCGGCCTGGGGCGTGGCGCTCGAAGACACAGAGGAAGCCCCCCGCCCATGAGCCTCGACATTCCCGATCCGCTGCAGCGCTGGCGCCTGCTGCTGGGCGACCCGGCCGAAGCGGCCTGCGGCGGGCTGAGCGCCGAGGCGCAAGCCGCCGATGCCGCGCTCGACTGGCTCTACGGCCGCGACAGCGACCGCGCGAGCCGCGGCGAACGCAGCGCGGGCCTGGGCCCGTCGGCGCTGAGCACGCCGGACTGGATCAACACCATCCACACGCTCTTTCCGAAGGAAGTGATCGAGCGGCTGGAGCGGGACGCGGTCGAGCGCTACGGCATCGACGAGGTGGTGACCAACCTCGAGGTGCTCGAACGCATCGAGCCCTCCGAATCGCTGCTGCGCGCGGTGCTGCACACCAAGCACCTGATGAACCCCGAGGTGCTCGCGGCCGCGCGCAAGCTGGTGGCCGAGGTGGTGCGCCGCATCATGGAAAAGCTTGCCACCGAAGTGCGCCAAGCCTTCAGCGGCAGCCGCGACCGGCGCCGCCGCTCGCGCATGAAGGTCGCGCGCAACTTCGACTTCAGGCAGACACTGGCCGCCAACCTGCACCGCTACGACCCGCAGCGCCGCAAGCTCTACGTGGAGCGGCCGGTGTTCATCAGCCGCACGAAGCGGCACGCCGAGCCGTGGGACATCGTCCTGCTGATCGACCAGAGCGGCTCGATGGTCGACTCGGTGATCCACAGCGCCGTGATGGCCGCCTGCCTGTGGCAGCTGCCCGGCATGCGCACGCGGCTTGTGGCCTTCGACACGGCGGTGGTCGACCTGACCGCCGACGTGTCGGACCCGGTCGAGCTGCTGATGAAGGTGCAGCTCGGCGGCGGTACCGACATTGCGAAAGCGGTGGCGTATGCGCAGTCGCTCGTCGCCAATCCCTCGAAGAGCATCGTGGTGCTGGTGAGCGACTTCTACGAAGGCGGCAGCGAGCACGAGCTGGTGCGGCGCGTGAAGGCGCTGGTCGAGTCCGGCGCTAAGGTGCTGGGCCTGGCGGCGCTCGACTCCAAGGCTGAACCCAACTACGACCGCGAGATGGCCGCGCGGCTGGTGCGCGAAGGCGCGCAGATCGGCGCGATGACGCCGGGCCAGCTGGCCGGCTGGCTGGCCGAGAAGGTGCAGGGATGAGCGGCACCACGGCATGGCGGGCCGACCTGCTGGAGCTGACGCCCGAGGCGCTGACGGCGCTCGCCAACGCGGGCTTCGTGAAGCGCGCGCAGAAGGACGTGGCGGCCGGCCTGCTGCCAAAGCTGGAGACCGGCGCCGACGGCGTGGTGCAGGCGCAGTTCGACGACGGCGTGCGCACCAGCCTGCCGCCGGGGCGCACGCTGCGCGATGCGCAGTGCAGCTGCCCCGCGAGCGGCATGTGCCGGCATCGGGTGATGCTGGTGCTGGCCTACCAGGCGCAGGCAGCGTCGACGCAGGCGGATGCGCCCCGCGACGCGGAAGAAGCCGCCGCCGAGCCGGAGGACGGCGCATGGAGCCCCGCGCAGTTCGACGATGCCGCGCTGGCTGCCAGCCTCGCGCCCTCCGTGCTCGAACAGGCGAACAAGCTCGCCGCCGCACGTCCGGTGGTCGGCGTGCAGGCCTGGCGCAGCGCGAGCGCGCCGCCGGTGGCACGGCTGCCGATGTGCAGCGTGCGCTTCTTCTCGCGCAGCTCGCTGGTTCATGCGCGCTGCGATTGCAAGCAGGGCAGCGGCTGCGCGCACGTGGTCATCGCGGTGTGGGCATTCCGGCAGGCCGGGCCGCTGGCGCCGGGTTCGGCGGAGGTGCTGCTCGAGGTGTCGCCGCCCACTTCGGCAGGCGCGAACGCCTCGGACCCGGCACCGCCATCGGCGGCGATGCAGGGCGAAGCCGCCGTTGCGCTGCGTGCGCAGATCGACGCCCTGCTGCTGTCGCTCTGGCTCGACGGTTCGAGCCAACCGCCGATGGCGCTCGCGGCCCGCTTCGAGGCCGTGCGCGACCAGGCGCGCGCGCTGGCCTGGAGCTGGGTGGACGATGCGCTCGACGAACTCTGGCAACTGCTGCAGGCCCAGCATGCGCGCAGCAGCCGCTTCGATCCGCTGCGGCTGGTACGCGTGCTGACCGAGCTGTGGGCGCGATTGCAGGCAGCGGCGCATGCCTCACGGCCACAGGTGCGGCCCGCGCTGCCGGCCAGCCGGATCCTCGGCATCGGCGTCAAGGGCGAGGTCGCGCTCGATCACCTGCGGCTGGTGTCGCTCGGGGCCGAGCTCTGGTCCGACGACGCCGCCGAAGGCGCGAGCATCCTGTTCGCGGACCCCGACACGCAGAACGTCACCGTGCTGGAGCGCCAGTGGTCGCGCGCGGCCGATGCCGCCGCGGGCGGCACCGCGCAGACGCTGATGAACCGCCGCGTCGCGGGCTTTCCCCTGCGGCAACTGGCGAGCGGACAGGTCATCACCAAGACCGCGACACGGCGCGCCAACGGGCTCGTCGACATCACGGCCGGCGCGCGGCAGACGGGCGTGCTGCCGCTGTCGCCCAAGTCGTGGGACGACCTGGTCGCACCACTGCGGCAGGACAGCGTGGCCGCGCTGGTGGCGCATCTGCGCGAAGCAGCTCCCGACTTCGTACGGCCGCGGCAGGCCGCGGGCGGTGCATCGGCGGGTGCGTCGGGGCAGCTGCATGTGGTGGCGTTCGAACGCATGGAGGCGGTGTCGTGCCACTGGGATGCCGCGGCGCAGGTGCTGCATGCGCGGCTGAAGCAGGCAGCACCGGAGGGGTCGGCCGAAGCCCCGGCCGAAGACGACAACAACGAACGCGACTGGCTGCACCTGGCCTTGCCGCATCGCGCGGTCGCGCCCGGCGCCGTCGATGCGCTGGCCCGTGCGCTGGCCGGCGAATACGGCCCGCTGCGCGCCGTGGCCGGCACCGTGCATCTGCAGGGCGATCAGGCGGTGATGCAGCCGCTGAGCCTGCTGACGGCGCAACGTGCCGTGGTGCTCCAGGTCGAGGCGGTGGCACCACAGCCGCTGGGCCTTCGCAGCGATGCCGAGGACGTGCCCGCCTTGAACGCGCTGGCCGGCGACACGCTGGATCTGCTGGCGCTGTGGCTGCGCCAGGGCCTGCGCCATCAGGGCGGCGGCGCGCTGTCGCGAGCGCAGGCGCAGGTGCTGCGGCTGAAGCAGGCCGGTCTGGGGCGAAGTGCGGGCTTGCTGGAGGCGGTGCTCGAGAACCTGCGGTCGGCGCAACGGCCGGCGCTGGTGGCCCAACTGGCGATGCTGGGTCTGCTGATGCAGGGCGTGGCGCAATCGGCCTCGGCATGAAAAAACCCCTGGGCCGGTGAAGACTCAGGGGTTCTTTTTTGTGTGGTGCCGCTTGTCGGAATCGAACTGACGACCTTCCGCTTACAAGGCGGGTGCTCTACCAATTGAGCTAAAGCGGCGAAATTCCAATGCGTGATTCTAGTGGCGCCAGCCGGGGTGGCCGGCCGCTGCTACTTGATGCGCTTGAGCGACGGCCGAGCACCGCCACCGGCCGGCGGGCGCGGCGGCTCGTCGTCGGGATCGGCGGGCAAGCCGGTGTCGATGGCTTCGTCGGCGTCCTCGCCCGTCACCAGATGGACGACCTTGCCCGCGTCGCCTTCGGTGCCGCGCGAGGCGTCACGCAAGGGCATGCGGGCCTGGCCCTGGGACGACGACGATGCGGCGGACGACGGCACATCGCCTTGCTCGGTGCCGAGCGATGGCGCCGGCGCCGGAAACGCCATGCCCTGCCCGTTCTCGCGCGCGTAGATCGCGATCACGCGCCCCACTGGCACGCTGATTTCGCGCGCACTGCCCGCAAAACGGGCCTTGAACTCGATGAAATCGTTGCCGAGCTTGAGCGAGCTGGTCGCGTCGAAGCTGATGTTGAGCACGATCTCGCCGTTCTTCACGTACTCGCGCGGGACCTGGACGGTTTCGTCGACCTGCACCGCGACATAGGGCGTGAACCCGTTGTCGGTGCACCATTCGTACAACGCCCGGATGAGGTACGGGCGGGTGGAGGACGACTCGAGCGCGTTGATCATGAAAGACGGCGAAAAACGATGAAAGCAGGCACGAAGCTTACTTACTTTCGCATGACCTTTTCAGACGGAGTCAGCGCCTCGATATAGGCCGGGCGCGAGAAGATGCGCTCGGCGTATTTCAGCAGCGGCGCAGCGTTCTTGCTGAGGTCGATGCCGTAGTTGTCCAGGCGCCACAGCAGCGGCGCGATGGCCACGTCGAGCATCGAGAAGTTGTCGCCCAGCATGTACTTGTTCTTGAGGAACACGGGGGCCAGCTGCGTGAGGCGGTCGCGGATGTGCGAGCGGGCCTTTTCCAGCGCCTTCTCGTTGCCCTTGGTGGTGCGGTTCTCGAGCGTCGAGACGTGCACGAAGAGTTCCTTCTCGAAGTTGAGCAGGAACAGGCGCACGCGGGCGCGGTCGACCGGGTCGCCGGGCATCAGCTGGGGATGCGGGAAGCGCTCGTCGATGTACTCGTTGATGATGTTCGACTCGTACAGGATCAGGTCGCGCTCGACCAGGATCGGCACCTGGCCGTACGGGTTCATCACGCTGATGTCTTCGGGCTTGTTGTAGAGATCGACGTCGCGGATCTCGAAGTCCATGCCCTTTTCGAACAACACGAAGCGGCAGCGGTGGGAAAAGGGGCAGGTCGTTCCTGAATACAAGACCATCATGGCGAGAGACTCCTAAAAATCAAAAAGAGTGGGTCGCGTTGGCAACCCACTCTGTGGGACCGGATGCACGAGGCGCCCGGTCGGCGTGGACGGAACTACTTGACGTCTTTCCAGTACGAGGCGTTCAGTCGCCACACGAAAACCACCGACATGGCCAGGAACAGCAGCACCCACACGCCGATGCGGATGCGGGTGTTCTGTGCCGGTTCGGCCATCCATTGCAGGTAACTCACCAGGTCGCCGACCGCATGGTCGTACTGCACGGGCGTCAGGGTGCCGGGAGTGACTTGCTCCCAGCCCTTGAACACTTCGGCCTCGTGGCCGTGCTGTTCGATCTTGGTGTAGACCGGTCGGCGCTCGCCCTGCAGTTCCCACAGGGGGTTCGGCATGGCGACGCTCGGGAACACGAGGTTGTTCCAGCCGGTGGCCTTGGTGTCGTCGCGGTAGTAGGTGCGAAGGTACGTATAGAGGTAGTCGGCGCCGGTGCCGCCGTGGCCGGCGCGCGAGCGGGCGACCAGCGTCAGGTCAGGGGGCGTGGTGCCGAACCATTCCTTGGCCTGGCGCGCGTCGATGTTGGCCTTCATGGTCTCGCCGACCTTGTCGGTCGAGAACAGGAGGTTGTCCTTGATCTGCTGCTCGGTGATGCCGAGGTCCTGCAGGCGGTTGTAGCGCATGAAGGCAGCCGAGTGGCAGTTCAGGCAGTAGTTGACGAACAGCTTGGCGCCGTTCTGCAAGGCGGCCACGTCGGTCGTCTTGTTGGGTGCCTTGTCCCACGCAATGCCCTCGGACTCGGCCGATGCTGCCGCGGAGAAGGTCAGGCCCAGTGCAAGACCCAGGACCGCGAGCCAGCCGGAAATGCTTTTCTTCTTCATCGTGTTTCTCTCAGCTCTCTTGGCGCTTGTGGTTCTCAATGGGCGGCGAAGACCACGCGCTGGGGCACGGTCTTGAACTCGCCCTTGCGGCTCCACCACGGCATCAGCAGGAAGAAGCCGAAGTACACGAGCGTGCCGATCTGCGAGACGGTCTGCGCGATGTCCAGCTTGAACGAGCCGATGGCCAGCTCACCCCAGACGCCGGGCGGCTGGATGCCCAGGTAGCCCAGGATCAGGAAGAAGAAAACGAACAGGCCGTACACGTACTTGTGCCAGCCCGGACGGTAGCGGATCGACTTGACTTCGCTGTGGTCGAGCCACGGCAGGAAGAACAGGATGATGACCGAGCCGCCCATGATGACCACGCCCCAGAACTTGGCGTCGAAGTTCTTGAGCAGGAAGATCACGACAGCCGCAACGACGACGCCGGCGATCTTCAGGCCCATGCCCGACTTGCCCTTGACGAAGTTCCAGATGGCGGCTGCAGCGACGATCAGCGAGAACACGTTGACCATGTCGTCGGTGGTCGCGCGCAGCATCGAATAGAACGGCGTGAAGTACCAGACCGGGGCGATGTGGTTCGGCGTTTTCAGCGAATCGGCCGGAATGAAGTTGTTGTACTCGAGGAAGTACCCGCCGGCTTCAGGGGCGAAGAAGATCACCGCCGAGAAGATCGTGAGGAACACCACCACGCCGAAGATGTCGTGCACCGTGTAGTACGGATGCGACGGGATGCCGTCCAGCGGATGGCCATCGGGGCCGCGGTTGGCCTTGATCTCGATGCCGTCGGGGTTGTTCGAACCCACTTCGTGCAGCGCGATCAGGTGGGCCACCACGAGGCCGAGCAGCACCAGCGGCACGGCGATCACGTGGAAGCTGAAGAAGCGGTTCAGCGTGGCGTCGCTCACCACGTAGTCGCCGCGGATCAGCAGGGCCAGGTCAGGGCCGACGAAGGGGATGGCGGCGAACAGGTTCACGATCACCTGGGCGCCCCAATAGGACATCTGGCCCCAGGGCAGCAGGTAGCCCATGAAGGCCTCGGCCATCAGGCACAGGAAGATCGCGCAGCCGAACACCCAGATCAGCTCGCGCGGCTTGCGATAGCTGCCGTACATGAGTCCGCGGAACATGTGCAGGTACACCACGATGAAGAACGCCGAGGCGCCCGTCGAGTGGATGTAACGGATGAGCCAGCCCCATGGCACGTCGCGCATGATGTACTCGACCGATGCGAACGCCTGGTTCGCGTCGGGCTTGTAGTGCATGACGAGGAAGATGCCGGTGACGATCTGGATCACCAGGACCAGCATCGCCAGCGAGCCGAAGATGTACCAGAAGTTGAAGTTCTTCGGCGCGTAGTACTTGCCCCACTGGTCGTTCCAGAGCTTGGTGAGGGGGAAGCGGTTGTCGACCCAGTTCAGCAGCTTCTCGCCGGCGGGTGCGTTGGGGGAAATCTCGTGGAATTCAGCCATGTTCTTGTTCCGCCTCAGGCCTTCTTGGAGTCTTCACCGATCAGGAGCTTGGTGTCCGACAGGTACATGTGCGGCGGCACCGGCAGGTTGTCGGGCGCAGGCTTGTTCTTGAAGACCCGGCCGGCCAGGTCGAACGTGGAACCGTGGCAGGGGCAGAGGAAGCCGCCTTCCCAGTCGGCGGGCAGCGAGGGCTGCGGGCCGGCCTGGAAGCGGTCGCTCGGCGAGCAGCCCAGGTGGGTGCAGATGCCGACCACGACCAGCACTTCGGGCTTGATCGAGCGGTGCTCGTTCTGCGCGTACTTGGGGGTGAATTCGTCGGGGTGGCGCTTGGAGAGGGGATCGGCCAGCTGGCCATCCAGCTTGGGGAGTTCCGCGACCTGCGCGGGAGTGCGCTTGAGGATCCAGACCGGCTTGCCCCGCCATTCGACGGTCATTTTCTCGCCGACCTTGAGTGCCGAGATATCGACCTCGACCGCAGCACCCGCAGCCTTGGCCTTCTCGGAAGGCTGGAAAGTGCTCACAAAGGGAATGGCGGTGGCCACGCCGCCCGCTACGCCGGCACAGCTGGATGCGATCAACCACGTCCGCTTGCTTGTGTCGATCCGGGGCGAGCCGGAGGTCATGTCACTCATGGGGATCCTCTTGTCTTCTTCGCTGGAGCAGGGCCAACCTTAACCGTAGCAAGGTCAACCAAGGATTGTAGCGGGGCGCCGGATGGATTTTCAACGGGCCCCAACCCGCGGAAGCGGCGCGCAGGCGCGCGACCGGGCGTTGCGCGCCATGGCGTGGACCGCTCGCCACCCGCAAGCAGGCGGCATGGGCGCACCGGCCTCAGTTCAGAAGGCCGTGCTGCGTCGCCTCGTGAACCGCCTGGGTCCGGGACTTCACCGAGAGCTTGCGGTAGATGCTCTTGGCATGAAACTCGACCGTGTTGACCGACAGGAAGACCGACTCGGCGATCTGCCGGTTGCTCCACCCTTGCGCAATCAGCCGCAGCACGTTGAGTTCGCGCGGCGACAACAACCCGGATGCCGGCTGCGGCCGGGGCCGCGGTTGCGGAGGCGAAATGGCCACGACTGGCGCGGCGGCCTTCGGCCTGGCCGATGCCGCGATCATGCCCAGGAGACGACGCGCGACGCGCGAGTCCATCGGCGCACCGCCACGTTCGATCGAGCGCAGTTGAAAGGCCAGTTCGGCATCGTCTGCCTCCGTCAGCAAGTAGCCCACGGCTCCCGCGGCAATGGCGGCATCCACCAGTTCTCGGTCGTCGGCCGCCGACATGGCGACACTCTCGATCCAGGGATAGGCTTGGCGGGCATGTTGAATCAACGACACCCCGTCGCGGGCCGGCAGATTCATGTCGACCAACATCAGGTCATAGGACAACGCTGCCAGCAGGTTGCGGGCCTCGGACTGAGTGGACGCGACCACCACGCGCCGCCCTGGCGCAAGTCCGCCCAGGATGCGCCGCATGCGCTCGGCCATGGCGATGTCTTCCTCGACGATCAACGCACTGCGAAAAGTGCCGCCATAGGAATTCCTGGGCGCTTCGAGCTCCAGGATCGACTGTGAAGACAACGGATGACAAGCAACACTCATGGCGACAACTCCGAACTATAAATGCTCACTTTCGTTTCAGACACTGCAGGAACAATGCCTACGCAGAGCACTTTGAGTTGCAAATACCTCCGCCACGTCAAATGCCTTGATTTCATTGAGGAATGCGATGCTGCCAGCGTGAGTTTCAAGTAGCGACCGGCAGCGGCGGGCTTGCCGCGCCATCGTCGTTACGTCCGGCCCACCGAAGACGTTACGTAGCACCGCGAAACACGCCTGGGCTAAAGTCACGACTGCGCCCGTCTCCCGCTGTAAGAGGCGGGGGAATTTGTTGCGGCACATTTGCGATGCTGTTAACCTCATTGCGATAAACACCGAATTCCAAGGGATCAGCATGACAATTTTCAAGCTCTCCGCAGCCGTGGCCCTCGCCGCTCTGGCAGCTTCTTCTGCTTTTGCTCAGACCACCGGTGCGAGCGATAGAGCCCTGATTATCCAGGGCGCGGCCGGCGCTGGTGGCGCCACCAATGCCGCAGTCGGACGAGTCAGCCCCCAAGTGGTTGGTGGTGTTGCCGCTGGCGTGGCGCTCGCTGCCGCTCTTGGCAGCAGCAACGGTGGCAATTCGGGCGGCGGCTTCGGCATCGGCCCTGGCGGCACGACGGGCACTGGCACCACCGGTACCACCGGCACGCGTTAATGCCGCGTGCCCTCCCCTCGGGAGGGCATTCGCTGAAAAGTCCGCGCGTAGGTTCCGCCACGCGATTCTTGAAACGTTGCCTTTGGGCAACGTTTTGTTTGGGCGTTGGCGGTTGCTCCTCCGGATCTTCTGCCATGTTGGATACGGCTCGCCTCCTCTATCGAGGTGCACCCGAGTCGGCGCAACCCAACTTCAATCCCAACTACCGCTACCTGAAAACCGTCATTGACGGCCGAACCATTTTCATGGTCCTCGGCTATGTCGACAGGCGCGCCGAAGGGCCGGTGGAAGTCTGGTACAGCAGCTCCGGCGAGGTCGTCAAGCTCCTGAACGGCCACTTGGCAGGGACCACCGGCCTCAGCCTCGACTGGCGCACCGTGCGCTTCTCTTCACTTCCTTCATGGCAAGCCGACGCGGGCACTTCTGCTGCGCAAGAGCAACGGTACAGGCGCGAGCGGGATCTCATGCCGGGCTATCGCTTCGGCATTCGCGATGAGGTCGTTCGTGCACCGATTGCGCCGCCCAGCAACAGCGCCCTCTCCGGGACCACCGCCAACTCCTTGCAATGGTATGAAGAGCGCAGCGTGTCGTTGCCCGCAAATTCTTCGCTGCCGAACGCGCGCTTTGCCGTCTCGCTTCTTTCGGGTACGCCTCAAGTCGTGTACTCGGAGCAATGCATTTCCAATGACCTCTGCATGAGCTTCGAGCGGTGGACACCTCCCGCGCCAGCAGCCGGCTCCCCGGCGAGCGCCGGGACATGAGCGCCCCGTTTCGCACGCGCAGCAAACACCACTGGCCCCGTCACGTGGCGGTCGCCTGCGCATTGGCGGCAAATTTCAGCGCGCTGGCACAGTCTTGGGACAAAACCGCAGCCAACGCGCCGGCAAGCGATGCCGACGTGCGCCCCGGCGAACGCCTGAGCACCTGGTTGCTGCGCCAGCCAGAGGGTGCCGCTGCGCCCGGCCTTGCATGGCGGGTCCCGCAGGAGCGACTCGCGCAGCAATTCCTCAAGAACACCTTGCTGGTTCGCATCGAAGCAGCGAACCGGCTGGCGGCGCGGGCCGATCAGGTCGAACGCCTGAAGCTGATCACCTGGCTGCAGCAAATGCCGGTCACCGGCCGGGTGGCACTCGGCGTGGTCGACCCGCGATGGCTGCAGGCCCATCCGGAAGAAGACCCGGTCCTGAGTGCAGGCCAGCAACTCGTCGCACCGCCAGCCGACCTGAAGACCGTTGCTGTCGTCCGCCCCAACGGCGAGCTTTGCCACGTGGCGCACGAAGCCGGCCGGTCTGCATGGGACTACGTCACGGCATGCGAACCCGCGGGCTCCTACGACTGGGCATGGGTTGCCCAGCCCGACGGCCGCACCGCTCGCGTGGGCGTTGCGCCATGGAACAGCCAACCCTCCGATGAGCCGGCGCCGGGCGCGTGGATCTGGGCCGCGCCGCGCGACATGACCGATCTGGTCGCCGCTTCCGAGGGGATCATCAAGTTCCTTGCGACGCAGGGACCTGCGCCACAAGGCAAGGACAGCCTCGCGGCGGCATCGCCCGCGCGGATGGATCCGCAACAAGCTGCGACGGCACCCTCAACCACGGTATCCGTGCGCCCGCAGCCCGTTCCGCAGTACCAGCCCTACCGCGCCAGCGGCAACGACTGGGGCGAAACCGGGTTGCTGCAGACGCCCACAGCCCGAATGGGCCAGGCCGGCGACTTCCGGACTTCCCTGAGCAACGTGCACCCGTACTCGCGGCTCAACGTGATGTTCCAGCCGCTGGACTGGCTGGAGGCCGGCTTTCGCTACACGTCCATCAGCAATCGCGCCTACGAAGCCAGCACAACCGGCCAGAGCAACAAGGACAAGAGCATCGACCTGAAGGTGCGGCTCCTGAGCGAATCCGCCTATGTGCCAGAGCTGGCCCTGGGCTTTCGAGACCTTGGCGGTACCGGCCTGTTTTCTTCTGAATACCTGGTTGCCAACAAGCGCCACGGCGACCTGGATTTCAGCCTTGGCATCGGCTGGGGATACCTGGGCAGCAGCGGCAACATCCGCAACCCGCTGATCGCGCTGAGCAGCCGATTCAGAACGCGCTCCGGTCGTTCATCGTCAACGGGGGGCGAGGCGAACTTCGGCTCCTACTTCCGCGGCCCTGCGGCCCTGTTCGGCGGCGTGGCGTGGCGCACTCCCTGGGAGCCGCTGACCGTCAAGCTCGAGTACGAAGGCAACGACTACCAGCACGAGCCGCAGAACAACAACCAGCGGCAACGCTCCCCCTTCAACATCGGCCTCGAGTACCGCTACTCGCCGAACGTGGCCTTCAGTGCCGGCTTCGAGCGCGGCAACAAGGTGATGGTTGGCATCACCTTGTCGACCAACGTCGCATCGATGCGATCCAGCAAGGTCGCCGATCCGCCCCAGCCACGCTTTACCCCGGAAGCACCCGCGAATCCACCCGGGTGGGCATCCACGGCTGCCGAGATCGAGTCCCGTACCGAATGGACGGTCCAGCGCATCGCGCCGCAAGGCAGCGGCCTGCACGTCTGGATCACCGAGAGCAACACCGTCTATCGCGAAGCGCGCGTGCAGCAGATCATTGCCGTGCTGCATCGCGACGCACCGGCGTCGGCAAAAACGTTCATCCTGCACTACAACGAACGCGGCCTGGCCATGCACGCCCAGGTCGTCGACAGGGCCGAATGGGTGACGGCGCACTACCAGGCACAAACGCCCGCCGAGAAACGGGCCGTCAGCCAACGCGAGTACGCACCGCCGCAGGACAACAGCGAAGACCGGCTCCTCGAGTTTCCGTCGAAGAACGCGGCCACCACCGCGGCAACGAACACCTCGCAGCCCGCCGAACCCGTGATGGCTGCCTGGGAGCATCGTCCCCAGAAATTCTTCTTCGGGCTGACGCCCAGCTTCTCGCAGATTCTGGGCGGGCCCGATGCTTTCGTGCTCTACCAGCTCGGCGTTCAGGCGACGGCCGAGTACCGCTTTACGCGGAGCACCTGGGTGAATGCCGCGCTGAACTGGCGCCTGGTGGACAACTTCGACAAGTTCACCTACACCGCGCCCAGCAACCTGCCGCGCGTGCGAACCTTCCAGCGCGAGTACGTCACATCGAAGCGCTTGACCCTGCCGGTGCTTCAGCTGACCCACGTGGGCCGCCTGAACGAAGACCAGTACTACAGCGTGTATGGCGGTGCGCTCGAACCCATGTTCGCGGGCGTCGGCGCCGAATGGCTGTACCGGCCATGGCGCAGCAAGTTTGCCCTGGGCATCGACATCAACCATGTACGGCAGCGCGACTTCGCGCAGGACTTCGGCCTGCGCGACTACAAGGTCAACACCGGCCATGCCACCCTGTACTGGGACACCGGCTGGAACGGCGTGCAAGCCAGGGTCAGCGTGGGCCAGTACCTGGCCGGCGATCGCGGCGTGTCCATCGACATCAGCCGCCGCTTCGACAACGGCGTGACGATCGGCGCCTATGCCACCAAGACCAATGTGTCGGCGGCGCGGTTCGGCGAAGGCAGCTTCGATAAGGGCATCTACATTTCGCTGCCATTCGACGCGCTGCTGCCGAGGTCCAGCAAGTTCTCCGCAAACTTCACCTGGGCTCCCCTGGTGCGGGACGGTGGTGCAAAGCTGGGACGAATCAACCCACTCTACGAGATGACGACCTCGCGGGACCCGAGGGCGTTCAGCTTCTCGCCGCCGGACGACAACAAGCCCAAGGCTGGGGACAACATTCTGGATTTCGGGCCGGCTCAATAACCGCGGCTTGCGAGAGAGGCCTGGCTATCGAATCTCGCACTTGGCGAGCAGAGAAGAAAGTCAGGCGGCTATCGCGATCGGCGATGCGGGCGTGCCACCATCGTCGGAGCGATGATGATGCTCGATGGCAAGTGGCTGGCTCGCGGGCCGCACACGATGCCGCTCCATGTGCACCCAATCGACCACTTCCAGGTGCGGCTGGTAGCCAGCCAGCATCTGCTTCAGTGCAGCCTTCAAGGCTGGAACATCGCTGCTTTCAAGCGTTGCCTTCAGCACATCGAATTGGCGCCAAAGCTCTTCCCACGGCGGGCAATTTTCGTGCGCCTTCATCACGCGCGGATGCACCGTGGGCATGGCGTTGTTGCCGATCAACAGCTCTTCGTACAGCTTCTCGCCGGGACGCAAGCCGGTGATGTGCAGCTCGATGTCGCCTTCGGGCGTTGCCTCGTCGCGCACGGTGCGCCCCGAGAGCTCCACCAGCCGACGCGCTAGATCGATGATGCGCACCGGGTTGCCCATGTCGAGCACGAACACGTCGCCACCCCAAGCCATTGCGCCTGCCTGGATCACCAGCTGGGCGGCCTCGGGAATCGTCATGAAATAGCGCGTGATGTCGGCATGCGTGAGCGTGATTGGCCCACCGGCCTCAATCTGGCGCCGAAACAACGGCACCACCGAACCGCTGGAACCGAGCACATTGCCGAAACGGACCATCGAGAAACAGGTTTCGGTACTCTGCTGCGCCAGCCCTTGCAAAGCCATCTCGGCCAACCGCTTGCTGGCCCCCATGATGTTGGTCGGCCGAACAGCCTTGTCCGTGCTGACCAGCACAAAGCGCCGAACCTTGCACTCCATTGCCACTCGCGCTGCAGTGAGCGTGCCGATCGCGTTGTTGCGCACGCCTTCGATCGGGTTGTGTTCGACGAGGGGCACGTGCTTGTAGGCGGCCGCGTGATAGACCGTGTCAGGGCGCCACGCATGCATGATCTCGCGCAGCCGGCGGGCATCGCACACCGAGGCCAGGAGCGGGATGACGCGGACTTCAGGTGCAAGCTCCTCGAGCTCCTGGTGAACGGCATAGAGCGCGTATTCGCTCAAGTCGACCAGCAGCAGGACCGATGGCGAAAGTTGCACGATCTGCCGGCAAAGCTCGCTGCCGATGGAGCCACCAGCCCCGGTAACCAGAACCACCTGGCTGCGAATGTGCTTGTGCAGCAAGTCGGCCACCGGTGCCACCGGATCGCGGCCCAGCAGGTCTTCGATATCCACCTCGAGCAGGTCATTGACTTGCACCCTGCCGTTGGCCAGATCGGCCAGGGCCGGCAATGTGCGCACATGCAGACGCAGCGGCAAGAGCCGATTCAAAATTTCAACGCGACGCAGATGGCTGGCCGAAGGCATGGCCAGCAGCACATCGGTAATGCCCTGCTTGGCGGCGTTCTGCTCCAACCACTCAACCGATTGAATTTGCACACCGTTGAGCGTGCTGCCCTGAAGGTGGGCTGCATCGTCCACAAAAGCACAAAGCATCATTTCGCGGCTTTGTGCCAATGCCGCGGCCAGCTGCAGACCGGCGCCGCCAGCACCGTAGATCACCACTTGCGGCAGGGCCTTGCGATGAAGTGCGCTCATGTACAGGCCACCCAGCCAATAACGCGCAAACATGCGGCAACCCGCAATCGCGAGGAAGAGCAACAGCGGCACCAGAATACCCACCGTGCGCGGCACGCCCTTTACGCCGACCACGGAGAACATCAGTGCATAACCGAGACCGAACACGGCACAGGCCCGCACGATTGCCATCAACGCAGCGCTGCCGGCATAGCGAAAGATGGCCCTGTACAAGCCGAAGACCACGAAGAGCGGCAACGCCAGGACCACGGCCATCACCGGCGCCGACCATTGCACCCCGCGCAGGGTTACCCATTGCTCATACCGAAAACTGAATGCGAGCCAAACGCACAGCAAGCACAAAGCCGCATCCACGGCCAATGCCAGCAAGCGTTTGGCGGGGCGCGGCAGCGCAAGCAGCGGGGCAGCCAAACGATTGATCACTTGAGTTCCACTCGCCGGAAGCGCTGTTTCATTTCTTCATTCTCTGTGAAGAAATACCAGGGCACACCCCCTGTTCTGGGTATTCCGCCACGGTCAGATGTGAGTTTTTGTATTGTTTGTGTCGAGGCAAGTGACACGGTACTGAAGAAGATTTCTCATTCTTCAAACCGAAGCCATGCTCAGTACAAGCCGCAAACTCAGGCCGCTTCCTTGTATTTGTACTCGGTATAGCGGTAGCCGCCGTACTTGTAGCCGTAGCTTCCGTAGTGCCTGCGCGAGAGGTCCATGCCGTTGAAGACCACGCCGTTAACCTGCTGCCCCGCGTGCGCCAGGCGCTTGACGCTCTCGTTGAGTTCACCAAGTTGCGTGAGGCCATCGCGAGCAACCAGCAGGATGGCCCCGGTATGTGCGGCCACTGCCGCGGCATCAGCCGCAACCAGCACTGGCGGACTGTCGATCACCACCAGGTCGTACTGGGCAGACATGGCATTCAGCAAGTCGCCCAGCCTGGACGACAACATCATGTTTGCTGGGTTAACCGGGTAGTTACCGGTCGTAAGAACGTCGAGGTTAGGTACAACCTGGGCATGGATCGCCTGCTCGGTGCTCAGGTCTCCCACCAGAACGTCGGCCAGGCCGCCCTGCCGTGGAAGGCCGAAGGCTTTCTGGATGTGCCCCTTGCGCAAGTCGGCATCGATCAGCAGCACGCGTTTGCCAGCCTGCGCCATGATCACTGCGAAGTTGCCCGAAACAAAGCTCTTGCCCACACCCGGTGTCGCACCAGTGATGAGCACCCGGTTGTTCCCGGATTCCATCAAGGTCAGCTGCAGGGAGATGCGCAGGTTGCGCAAGCTCTCTATGGCGACACTCCCCGGCTCCGTGACGGCCAGGACCTGCACGCCGCCTGCACCGCCGGCAATACGTTGGAGAATCTTCTCCTGTTCGACGGCAAGAGGGACAACGGAATAGACGTTCAATCCGAGACGATCTTCGATCTCTTGAGGATTCCGAATGCCGTTGGCCATTTTGCTGCGCAGGATGGCCAGCGAGATGCCAGCCAACAAACCCAGCACCAGCGACAGCGCCACAACCAGCTGCTTCTGTGGCTTCACAGGCCTCTTGGGCTCGGTAGCCTTGTCGAGCAAGCGCACGTTGCCGACCTTGCCTTCCTTGACGAGGCGCAATTGCAGCGAGCTGTTGAGCAGCGATTTGTAGAGTTCACCGTTGACGCGAACGTCTCGCTCCAGCCGCAACGCGTCTCGCTGCTGAACCGGCATGGCGCTCACGCGGCGGTCGATGGCATCGAGTTCGTGACGGAAGGCAGCGATTTGCCCGTCGACCACGCGCACCTTGGGGTTCGTTTCAGTGAAGCGCGAGAGCAGATCGCGTCGCAGCTGCTCGGACTCGAGCTTCTTGGTCTCCAATTGCACAGCCTGGGTCAAGATTGCCTTGGCTTCCTCATCGAAGGCAACGGTTCCGTTCTTGTTCCGGAAGTTCGCGTACGCATCTTCAGAGCCTTCGAGTTGCTTCTTGAACTCGGGCAACTGCCGGTCGAGAAATTCGAGCGTCTTCTCTGCCTCGGCGGCCTTGCGTTCAACGTTTTGATGCACGTACTGCGCGCCGATTGCATCGAGGATACGCCGCAAGCGATCGCGATCGCTGTCTTCCAGCGTTGCGCTGATCACGTTCGACTGCTTGCCCTGCTCACTGAGCTGAATTCGCTTTTGCAGGTCCTCGGTAGTGGCAAGCACAGAAGCGCGAGAGACGACAAACTGCGCGCCAGGCTTGCCATCGAGCTGCGAGACGATGAGCACGATCGTGCCGCCGTGCACCTGCTGGCTCAGCAACTTGCCTACCGTGCCGGTCAGCGGCTCGGCCAGGTCAGGGTGGGCAAGCGTGTACTGGCCATTGGCCTGTGCCGTGATGGTGAAAGGCCTCTGGTCCTCCAACTCAGGGGGAACATCAAACTTGGCGATGTCGATCGTCTCCGTGCCCGAAACGTAACCGCTCATCCCCAGAAAACCGGGCTCCGACAGCTCCTTGGCACGGCGGGCGAGCCACTCGCCGATCAGCGGCGTATAGCGCGGCTGCGCATCGATGTACAAGCGCGTTGCCTCGACCGCACCGCCCAAGATCATTCGTGACCGGATGATCTGGATTTCGCCAATGGCTGGCGTCTTCACGTCGAACAGTGCCCCCGTATCGCCAAGAAAACTCTTCGCATCGGGCGCGGAGTCTTCGACCTGGACCAGCAGGTTGGACTGATAGACGGGCGTTGACAGCACCGCGTAGGCGACACCCAGAGCGACGGCGACAAACGTGATGCCTGCCACCAACCATTTGCGGTCGATCAGGATGTCCAGGTATTCGGACAGATGAACTACATCGTCGTCGTCGCGCAGAGGCCCGGTAACGGCAACCGACGAGGGAGATGGGGTAGTAAGGGATGTCATGAGAGTTTTCTAATGCGTTCGACCCACGCACTGGCGCCGGCATCGATGAGTTGCAGGGCTTGCTCGAAGGCCGGTCGACCCAAGCGGTAGGGGTCGGGGATGTCGACGCGCGCAACCTCACCCAGACGGAACAATTTGCCGCGCGTGAGGGGGTGACGCTGGTTGATTAGCAGACGCTGCTCTTCATCCATGACAAGGATGAGATCGGCCTGCTGGCACATCAGATTGGTCAGTTGGCGCGCACGGTGAGACTCGATGTCGAGCCCGCGCTCGGCCATGAGTTGACGCGCCAGGGGATCAGCCGGCTGCCCCACCAGCGCGCCAACGCCCGCTGAAGCCACCTCGAGCTGCGGCAAGGCAGCGGCGATCAAGGCCTCTCCCATCGGGCTGCGGCAGATGTTGCCGATACATACGACCAGGACGGACTTCATGACGCGGGACGGCCCATCAGGTCAGCGACACCCGGTGGTCGCACAAGACTATTAATCACAATTTGAAAACTCCCCTTCCAATAGTATTTTAGTTCCCGGCAGTCGCAACAAGCCTCATGCACGCTCCGATGCGCGATGCCACACCAGCCGCGCCAGCACCTCTCCCAGCAAGAGCCCAACCGCGTCTGCCAGCAAATCCTCCCACTCGGCAAACCGGTCGGGCGTGAAGGACTGCAACACCTCGATGAGCCCTCCGTAGGCCAGAAGCCCCAAAAGTACCGGGACGGGCTGTTTTGGCCACGCCCGATTCCCAAGAAAGGCCAACACCGCAAACGCCAGGGCGTGGTTGCTCTTGTCCCACCCCGTGCTGGGCATTTGCGGCGATGGCGGCATCAGGCTGAGCACCAGCAACGCAAGCATTGCGACGAACAGCAGCCAACGCCAAAGGGCAGCCCTCTGCGCGAAGCGGGACTGCAGCTTCAAGCCGACGCCTCGGCCAGCACCTGCGCAATGACCGTGCAACTCTTGTCGACCTCGACAGCAGTCAATGTGGGATGAACGAGAAACATCAGGCTCGTTTCGCCCAGTGCGCGTGCAACGGGCAGCGGTTCGGTCGGCCGCCAGCCGGTACCGTCGAATGCACGCTCCAGATAAACCTCCGAGCACGAACCCTGGTAGCAAGGCACGCCATGCGCCTGAATGGCATCGGCAATGCGGTCGCGGCTCCAGCCTTGAGCCAACCGCTCGGGCTGAACGTACACATAGCATTTGTAGTGCGCATGCACACTGCCGGCCTCGACGTGATGCGCAAGAAACTCCGGCACGCGCACCGCGGAATGGGGGCGTGCTGCCGCCCACAACGCCTGCGCGTGGCGCGTGCGCGCGGCGGTCCATTCGGTCATGCGCTTCAATTGAATGCGGCCAATGACAGCCTGCATTTCGAGCATGCGCCAATTGGTGCCAAAACTTTCGTGCAGCCATCGAAAACCCGGTGCGTGCTTGCGCTCGTACACGGCCTCGTAACTCTTGCCGTGGTCCTTGTACTGCCACATGGCACGCCACAGCGCTTCGTCGTCTGTCGTGACCATGCCGCCTTCGCCGCCCGTGGTCATGATCTTGTCCTGGCAAAAAGACCATGCACTTGCATGGCCGATGGAGCCGACCGACCTGCCTTTGTAGCGCGCGCCGTGCGCCTGCGCACAGTCTTCGATTACCTTGAAGCCGTGCGTGGCGGCGAGCGCCATGATCGGGTCCATGTCGCAGGGCCAACCAGCTAGGTGCACGCAAATGACGGCCTTGGTGCGCGGCGAGATCGCTTGAGCGATGGTCTCGGCCGACAGGTTGCCGCTTTGCGCATCGACATCCGCAAACACCGGCGTGGCCCCCGCATTCACGACACACGACACGCTGGCAATGAAGGTGCGTGGCGTGACGATCACCTCGTCGCCGGGGCCGACGCCCATGCCCTTGAGAATCACGTCCAGTGCCAGCGTGCCATTGGCCAGCGCAAGCGCATGTGCGGTGCCTGCCCAGGCTGCGAATTCGCTTTCGAATGTGCGGCACTCCTGGCCGGTCCAGTAATTGACCTTGTTGGACAGGAGCACGCGTTGCACGGCATCGGCTTCTTCAGCTGTAAAGCTGGGCCAGGGAGAGAACGAGGTATTCAACACGACGAATCAACCTTTGATGAATGGTTTGGCGGGATTGCCGACCACAGTGGCGCCGGCTGGCACATCGCGGGTGACTACCGCGCCCATGCCGACGACAGCGCCACGACCGATGACGAGGGGGTGGCCCGGTTTGCCCTGCTTGATGACGGCTCCGGTGCCGATGTATGCATGGTCTTCTATGAGCACATTGCCATTGCATTTGACGCCGGGCGCAAAGGTAACGAAGTCGCCGATTACACAGTCGTGCGCCACATAGCTATAGATGTTGGCGTGAAAGTACCGCCCGATCCGGATATTGGACGTAAGCATGGCGAAGGGACTCAATACGGCACCTTCCCCCAGCACTGCATCGTCCAGCATCACTACGTTGGCAGCGGCCACAGTCCATGGCAATACCCGGTCCTCAGCGCAGCGTGCAGCCAATTTCTCTCGTATCGCGCTGTTGGCGATGGCGAGCACTGCATGCCGCGCGCTGGCTTCTGCCTGCAAGAATTCTGCATAGCGCAGCACACGCTGGCCATTCATCATCTGCACTTCGGAGTGATCGTCGACAAACACCAACTGCTCGGCTGATATGCCTTGATGCCGCAATTGCTCGCGTGCCAAAGGCATTACTTCACGGCCATAGCCGCTGGCGCCATAAACGGCAAAGAGAGGAAGGGTCACAGCTTGTCTCCTGTTCGCGAGCCCAAAAATCGGGGCATCGTTGCTTCGCCCGCCGCACTGATGCCATCACGCACCAGCACCTTGCGCACGGTGAGCCACAAGATCTTGATGTCGAGCCAGAGCGACCGGTGGTCGACGTACCACACGTCGAGCTTGAACTTCTCGTCCCAGCTCAACGCGTTGCGCCCGTTGACCTGAGCCCAGCCCGTGATACCGGGGCGCACTTCATGGCGGCGCGATTGCTCTGCGGAGTACAGAGGCAGGTAGTCCATCAGCAGCGGACGTGGACCCACCAGGCTCATGTCGCCCTTGAGCACGTTCCAGAGTTCGGGCAACTCGTCGAGGCTGCTGGCGCGCAGGAAGCGGCCGAAGGGCGTCAACCGATCTGCATCGGGCAACAACTGACCATCGACGCCGCGCGCGTCCGTCATCGTGCGGAACTTGACCATGTTGAACGGTCGCCCGTGCAAGCCCGGTCGCGTCTGGCGAAAGAACGCGGGACTGCCCAGTTTGCGGCGCACCTGCCACGTCAGGAACAACAGCGGTAGGCCCAGGAGCAGCAACGCCAGGCAGGCGAGCACGATGTCAAAAAAGCGCTTCATTTCGATTTCGCACCATTGGCCAGGCGCGTGAAGATGGCACCGAATTTGGCGGCGCCGACCTTCAGGGCCAGTTGTTCCCGGTAGTAGCGCTGCGCCTCATGCCCCATGGCCACCAAGGCGTCAGGCGGCATGGCTGCGAGCGCTTCGGCGGCGTCGGCCAGTGCGTTGGCGTTTTCGGATTCAACGACCACGCCGCCGCCTGACTGTGCAACCAACCCGGCCGCATCACCATCGACCGCCATCAGCAGCGGCTTGCCAACGGCCATGTAGGCCTGTGTCTTGGAGGGAATGGTGATCTCGAACAACGGATCCTTGCGCAGGTGAACCAACAGAGCCTCGGCGGCATTGAGCAACGCCCCCACCTCCGACATCGGCACCGGCGGCAGAAAGGTCACGTTACCCAACTGCAGGTCGGTCGCCCGCTGCTTGAGCCGGGACACCTCGACACCGCCGCCCAGCAGCACGAAGCACACCCGCGAGTTGCGCGCCTGCAGGAGAGCGGCCGCGTCGAGCACCGCATCGAGTGCCTGGGCCTTGCCCATGTTTCCCGCAAAGAGGATGCGGAATTTTTCCGGCCCTGGGAAGCTGGCTGGCGGATGCCCCTGCGGCGAAGCCAACGCAACTTCATCGGCCCAGTTGTAGATCACTTCGACCTTGGCATCGGGCACGCCACGCTCCAGCAGCAGACGCTTGAAACCCGGCGAGAGGACGGCGATGTGATCCACGCGGCGATACACCCATTGGCATACGGCGGCCACCGCGCTCAAGGCCCGGGCGTTGTTGACCATGCCGGTGGCGCGCAAGGTATCGGGCCACATGTCCTGTATGTCGTAGACCACCGGAACGCGGCGCAGCAGCCGCAGCAGCCCGGCCGTGATGCCCACCGTGAGCGGAGGATGGTAGGCATAGATCACATCGGGCCGCCGCGCCATGAATAAGCCATAGAACAGCGATGAGGCAGCGAAGCTGGCGTAGTTCAACACCCGTTTGATCGCCGACTGGTCGTGGTTGGGATAGAGCGGCACGCGCGTTACCTGCACACCGTCGATCACTTCACGCTGCAGCAACTTGATGCGGTAGCCCGGATACACCTTGCCACCCGGGTAGTTGGGAAAACCCGTCAGCACCTCGACCTCGAAGCCCTGGCGCACGAGTTCGCGAGCGAACACGATGCCCTTGAACGTCGGCTCGGGGTCGAACCACTGCGTCAACAGCAACACGCGAGTTGCCATGCCTCAGTACTTTTTCCAGACCACGCGATTCACGTAGTCGGTGTAGCTGTGGACGATGCGAAGCACCTTGTCCGAAACATTGGGCATGCTGTAGTCGGCCACCTGGCGCAGGCCGCGTGCCTCGCCTCGGGGCTGGGCGTCCAGAATGGCCAAGCCTTGGCGAACACGCTCCACTTCGAGGCCCACCATCATCACGGCAGCCTCTTCCATCCCCTCGGGCCGCTCGTGCGCCTCGCGCAGGTTGAGCGCCGGAAAATTGAGGATCGACGACTCTTCGTTGATCGTGCCGCTGTCGGACAAGGTGGCTCGGGCGGACAACTGCAGCTTGACGTAGTCATGAAAGCCCAGCGGCTTCAGCAGCCGCACCTGCGGATGAAAGCGCGCGCCCGTTGCGTCGATGCGCTTTTGCGTGCGCGGGTGCGTGGAGACGATGACCGGCAAGCCATGGTCTTCAGCAACCGCATTCAACACAGCCACCAGCTTGGTGAAGGACTGCGCAGACTCGATGTTCTCTTCGCGGTGGGCGCTGACCACGAAATACTGCTCAGCCTGCAAGCCCAAACGCTCCAGCACGTCGGACGCCTCGATGCGCGGGCGATAGTGCGTCAGCACCTCGAACATCGGGCTGCCAGTCTTGATGACCAGGTCGGGCGGCAGCCCTTCGCGCAGGAGGTAGTCGCGCGCGATGGTGCTGTAGGTGAGATTGACATCCGCCGTGTGGTCCACGATGCGGCGGTTGGTTTCTTCGGGCACACGCTGGTCGAAGCAACGGTTGCCCGCCTCCATGTGAAAGATCGGGATCTTGCGGCGCTTGGCCGGGATCACCGAAAGGCAGCTGTTGGTGTCGCCCAGCACCAGCATGGCCTCGGGCTGCACTTCGGCCAGCACCTGGTCCACCGCGATGATGAGGTTGCCGATGGTGTGCGCCGCGCTGGTGGCGTTGGCCGCGCTGTTCAGGAAGTGATCGGGCTTGCGCACGCCCAAGTCGTCGAAGAAGACTTGATTGAGTTCGTAGTCGTAGTTCTGGCCGGTATGCACCAGCACGTGGTCGCAGTGCTCGTCGAGCCGGGCCAGCACGCGCGACAAGCGAATGATTTCAGGCCGGGTGCCGACCACGGTCATGACTTTGAGTTTTTTCATGGGGAAAATCGAAAGTCCTGGGGTCTACAGCGGGCAGGCAAAGGTGTCTGGCCGCGCGCGGTCGAACACCTCGTTGGCCCAGAGCATGACGACCATTTCTTCGGTGCCGATGTTGGTGATGTCATGCGTCCAACCGGGCACGGTCTCGACGATTTCTGATTTGTCGCCAGCGGTAACCAGCTCGTGGGTTTCACCGGTCTGCATGTGCCGGAACTTGAAGCGTGCCTGCCCCTTGATGACCAGGAACTTCTCGGTCTTGCTGTGGTGGTAGTGACCGCCTCGCGTGATGCCGGGGTGCGCGGTGAAGAACGAGAACTGGCCGGCATCCGGCGTCTTCAGCATCTCGACGAACACGCCGCGCGCGTCCCCATGCTGCTGCACCGGGTAGGCGAACGACTCGGGCGGAAGGTAGCTCACATAAGTCGAATAAAGCGCCCGCACCAGCCCCGTGCCCACGCGGTCCGTCATGAGGGTGCTGCGGCTGTCCTTGAACGACTGGATCTGCCGGGCCAGTTCGCCCACAGTGGTGGTGTACTGCGGCGCCACGGTGGCGAACCCTTCCGCGTCCGCCGCGGCGTCTGCGCCATCCATCAGCTGAACGAAGCGTTCGATGACGTCGTCCACATACACCAGCGTGACGGCCGCTGCCGGGTCGTTGACCTGGATGGGGAGTCCGCGCGAGATGTTGTGGCAGAACGTGGCCACTGCCGAGTTGTAGTTGGGCCGGCACCATTTTCCGAAGACGTTGGGCAGCCGGAAGAGATGCACTGGAATGCCGTGGCTGCGAGCGGCTGCCTGCAGCGTCTCCTCGGCCCCGCGCTTGCTGCGGCCGTAGGGATTGTCGAACCCCGCCAGGGTGGAAGAGGTGTAGACGACCGGCACCTTCTTGCCCGTGGCTTCGGCCACTGCGCAGACAGCGCGGCTCAGGCTCTGCGTGAGTTCCGCGTTGCCGGTGGCGAATTCCTGCGGGTCCTGCGGGCGATTGACCCCCGCGAGATGGAACACGAAGTCCACCCCCTGCAGCAGCGCGGGCAGTTGGTCCACGCTGTCGTCGCGAGTGAAGCAGACCACCTGCACGTCCTTGCGCTCAGCCAGGTGCAACTGGAGGTTCTTGCCCACGAAACCGCGGGCGCCGGTAATCAACACTTTCATGGTCTTATTCCTGCGCCTCGGCGACCTCACCGCGTGCAATGCGCTGCATGAAGTCGAGCTTGAGCAGCAGCTTCTTCATGCCTTCGACGTCGAGACGGGTGGTGTTGTGCGAGTTGTAGTCTTCGCCGTGCGTGCTTCGGGTAATGCGTTGCTCGCCCTGCTCCACATACTTGGCGTAATTCAGGTCACGGCCGTCGGGCGGCACGCGGTAATAGTCGCCCTGATCTTCGGCGCAGGCCATTTCCTCTCGGCTCAGTAGCGCTTCATAGAGCTTTTCGCCATGCCTAGTGCCGATCTCGCGCACCTCGTGATCGGGTTTGCGCATCACCTCTAGAATCGCTCGGGTCAGCACCTGCACGGTGGCTGCCGGGGCCTTCTGCACAAAGATGTCGCCGTTGTTGCCGTGCTCAAAGGCGTGCAGCACCAGTTCGACGGCATCTTCCAGCGTCATCATGAAGCGAGTCATAGACGGGTCGGTCACGGTGATGGGCTTGCCTGCCAGCACCTGCTCCACGAACAGCGGGATGACCGAACCGCGCGAGGCCATGACGTTGCCGTAGCGAGTGCCGCAAATGACGGTGTTCGTGCTTTCCAGATTGCGGCTGGCGGCGACCATCACCTTCTCCATCATGGCTTTGCTGATGCCCATGGCGTTGATTGGATAGACGGCTTTGTCGGTGCTGAGGCACACGACTCGTTTCACGCCTGCGGCAATTGCTGCTTCCAATACGTTCTCGGTCCCGAGCACATTGGTGCGGACTGCTTGCATTGGGTGGAATTCGCAGGAAGGCACCTGCTTGAGTGCCGCCGCATGGAAGACGTAGTCCACGCCGCGCATTGCCGCACCCACGCTTCGCGAATCGCGTACATCACCAATATAGAACTTGAGCTTGGGATGGTTGTAGCGCTTGCGCATGTCATCCTGCTTTTTTTCATCGCGACTAAAGATTCTAATTTCAGCGATCCCGGTATCTAAAAATCCTTTGAGAACGGCGTTACCAAAGGAACCAGTGCCGCCGGTGAGAAGAAGATTTTTTCCAGCAAACATATGGCAACCTATTTAATTTCGTTAAGGATTTTCAGAAATTCTCTGTATCTATCGTCAGAGCCATTTACATCCACTAGCTTCTTTATCGGCGCCTGCAATTCCGAAAAATTCTCCAGGCAAAATTCGATTTTTTTTGCCATCTCCAATTCTCCGCTGCAAGAAAATATTGCCTCATGCTCCAGGAAGTTTGGCATCCCGTGAACAATCAGTGGCAATCCTCTACTCATCAGCCTCAGCGACTTGTTCGCGAGGGTTACAGCTTCTGTAGAGGGAACACCGGCTTTATAAGGCATTAAACCTGCGAAGAATTTTTCTAACGGGAGAGCTTCCAGGGTCGAGGGCGGCAAGTAGAAGATATTCTTGCAAACAGCACACAAATCTGAAACGACAGTTTTGCTCGCCGTTGCGAGTGGGCCGACAAGATAGAAATTTATCTGGGGAAGCCGTCGAGAAACATTAGCAAGCAGTTCAAAGTCAATAATTTCATTAATCGATGCCCAGATCAAAACAGCATTCCTAAGCGAATCAGAATTCGGCAAACTATACCGATCATCACTCCAAGGAAAAAAAAGCTTCGGTTTGCACCAAGCAGATAGTTGCTGCATTAAGGGATACGACACAGTTAAAACAGCATCGCTAACGCCGCAAGTTTTGGCCAAAGCATTTCGTACGCGGGCCTTGCCCGCGAGTTTAGCCTGCGCAACAAAATCGTCGTTCACGATTGTAATAATTTTATTACTCCCGAAAACCGATCTCAAAAAGTAGTAATCGTAATTGAAATTTATCACAATTGCATTTTCGCAAAGCCTTGATGGCAAATTTGCCTTAATGCTAAAAATTTCAAATAGATTATTAATCCATCTTAAAAGGAAGAAAAAACGGAGTTGATGATGAAAAATCTGCTTCGTAGTGACAATTGCGAGCCCGCCGTCACTGATCGGAAAATCATTCCTCCGGCGCTGCCAAAAAAACAATGGCTTTTGCACGAAAATGACGTTATTCCCGGAATTCAAAAGAAGATTTGTTAGCTGGTGTCGCAACCGCGGCGACTCATCCCAATTGCTTTTACTAAAAACAATAAAATTCTTCATTACCAGCCTCAGCAATCAAAGCCAAAATAAAAATCGACCCGCAAAGAAAGATTCGACACAAACAATGCAGTGTCTTAGTTTTTTATCGCATGAGATTTCAAAAATTTTAGCGTCTGCTGCCACCATAGAGCATTAGGATCCCAACTCACATCAGGTTCGTAATTCCAAATCACGATCCCATCGGCGTATTGGTAGCAGGTCTCCAGCTCCATGCCCCAATAGTCCACGGGCAGATATTTCTCTTTAAGCCTGAGATTGCTGCTATGGTATTGGGGCCACAAGTAGCAATAAACTGGCTTGCCAAATTTTCGGGCCACCTTCAAAGTTTCTTCCGCATAGCGTCGCCACCCTGCCTGATCTTCATAGAACGTGTAGAGAGAAGGATAAATTGCATCGACGTAAGGCGCAAAATCGGCCAACGCTTTATTGTTAAGAGTTTCCCACGTGCGTTTTTCAGCTAATTTATTTTTATCAACAAGTGGCCAATAGGTTCGCTCGGGAATCACGCCGTAGAAACCAAATGAAATTTCGGGGCGAGCGGCGCGAATTCGCTTCAGTATTTCCAAAAACTTCTCTTTGTTCTTGACTCGCTCGATCTCATTTTCCGTGTAAATAGACCATCGCTCTATATCGATGACAGTCGGAAGAGGCCCTTTTTCTAGGCTAGCGACCAGTCCATCAAAAACAGCTCCTCGAGCGATTTGATCCGAGGACTTGGAAGGAAGCAACGATGACTCGTAAATAATCGGATTCCTACCAACGCCAAATTCGGAAACATCCACCCCGCCCTTGTAATGCATTGACTGCACAACCATAAATTTCTTTTGGGAAGGCTCTGCAAAAATTGGCTGCCCGCAACTCAATCCAAAAGAGAATAATAAAACAATGAATATTTTCATGGATTGCTCGAATTTTCACCAGTTTGGAATTCTGAATGCGAACTCAACTTTTTCTAGTGCGACAGTTCAGTTTTGCCGATCAATGGACTCCCTTTTTTAGTTGCAACGAGGACCTTCGTCGCAAAAAACAGGAGCATTCCAATAAAAACAGGAAACACCAGCGACACCCACGCGCGAGCGAAAAACATATTGATGCACACGTAGAAAAATAAACCGGGAAGGAGGAAATTTCGAAATTTCAGGTAGTACATCAAAACCAGCGCCAATAAAAATGCAATGGCAACGACACCAGCGATGCCGAAATATTGGTGGACTGAAATTATGCTGTGTACATAGTCGCCACTAGCAGGCATGCAGGGCAAAAATAAACACTCGACCCGTTGATCAATCGTCGACACATAGCTCGAAAAGAAAACCTCCCGTGCGGTCAAACTTTCATCTCCCCCTAAGTCATACAGGGTCTTGAATCTAAAAAATAAATCAGACTCATCGCTCTGAACTGCAAGACCAAGAGCAACGGCAATTAACAAAACCCCAAAGAAGATGATCAGCTTATTTCTTCCTCGAATTTGGCCGACGCAAAAAATGTATGCGACGCAAAAAATAAGCAAAGAAGCGCGAGAACCAAGAAAAATCAGCGCCATTACGGAAATCGCGAAAAAAATCAAACTTTCTTTTGTCGAAATGTTTCGCGAGCCCAATACCGACAACGAAAACATTGCCAGCAAATCGGAGCTTGTCAGATAATTAGCCCCTCCATACTCCTTAACGACCGAGCCCCCGATGTTCTTTCCTTCCGTGTAGACAAATATCGTCCACGCGGTTATAGCAATTAACCCCAGGTAGGAAATCCATCGCGCGCTCAATGAGCTTCCTGCAGCAATTCCAGAAGCGCCATTTTTTTTAATCATCAGTCCGAAGACGAGGGTTGAGAGAATAAAAGACGTCAATAAAACGCGGCCATACTCAAGTTCAGCAGGATTGAGCGGGACGAAAACCGTGCCACTCAAGTAGGCCAGAAAGAGCACAAGATAAAAAATTGCCGGGATAAAAAACAAACTCAGCCTCACTCTATACAGGGCATAGAGCATCACCGCGGTCCAGCCGACGACGACCACATCTAGTTCGACTAACTCCGCAAATTTAACTGCGTAAGAAACAAGCAACACGAAGAAGACTATCGCAAGATCGAAGTAATCTTGACCCAGTTGCTTGGCATCGAGTGGATATTTCATTATTTTATTTCGACGGAATTTTCAGTCATAAAACTCTCCGAGCACACCGTAAAAACCTATCGGACTATTAATGATTTTTAACCCATAAATAGCCAAAACAAACCAGCGTTTTTAAAAGCTTGCTCGCTCTTCGTGTCGCACTCAGAATTTCGGCAATACCGACGAGCTGGCAACCAAAATTACTCCTGCAACCATCCAAACAAAAGCGCTACGAAAAGCTGCAATCAAGACATTCAATAATTCGGCCATTTTTACTCCTGCCATTCGAACCACCACGTACAAATATAGGGAATAAAAAATAAATCCAGAAACAGCGTAGACTTCAACAATCCGCGATTGCATCCACAATCCAGCTAGTACCACACTACCAACCCGTAGCAGCAAACCAAATAGCTGCAGATTTAACGCACTACGCTGGTTTCCGGTTACATGCAAGGTCATAGAAATTGGAGATGCTAAAAACTGCATGACAAACCAAGGGGTCATCCAAGCCACCAGTTCGCCAGCTCGCAACCATTTCTCCCCAAATATCAATGGAAAAAATGTCGGCGAGACAATTCCGGCAAATAACAAAGGCCCTACGCCACTTTTAGCCAAGCCGCCAATTATTTGCAGAGTAAATCCGGAGAGCCGCCTAGCGCGCAATTCCTCAGGCGCTCGCGATAAATAAACCTGCGAGACTGCGGCACCGATTAAGCCCATCGGCACAGCCATGGCGCGCATCGCCAACATCAAATAACCGGCTTCAGGGCCCACGGCAATTCCGGCGATGAAAAGAACCGGGAGCTGAATGCTGGCGCTGTTAGCGAATGCTTCGAAAGTGGAATATTTAGGAAAGCGGTCGTATTTCCGAAAAACGCGACTCATGCCACTCCAATTCACTCTTTGAAAGGCGGTTCGATCCTCACGGAGTGCCACACGTCCCAATCCAAGCAATCCTGCGCCGCTGTTGACTACTTGCCCTACCAGCAACCCCAAAGGAGCGAGTCCAGCCCAACCCATTCCGATCTGAGTTCCAGCCCCCCCTATCGCTTGGGTCATTCGGGTTTTGGCAATCCCGCTAAAACGCTTCTTGCGAGTAGCCCAGAATTGGACTGCTGCGTAGGCACTCCCGAGCCAAATGCCTATGGGTAGCAGCCATAAATATGGGCGCAATGCAGGTTGACCCACCAAAGCCGTAATTTGCGCCGGAAAACACCAGATCACAACCCCTGCTAACACGGCGACGATAGTGCAGGTGCACAATGCCACTGCCAACAGGTTGGCGGCATCCTCATCATCTTCGGGTAGCGGAATCGCGATCTCTAGTCGCAGGCACGCGGCAACCGAGACGATCGACAAAATAGAAGCGAATACCGCGAGGACGCTGAAATCGGCGGGCGTGTACAGCCTAGTGACAAGTGGCAACACCAAGATGGAAAAGGCCTGCGCAAATGCAGTCCCCCCTACCAGCACGCCAACAGAGCGTGCAAAGCCAGTTCGGTTCATCGATCGGAGCCGCGCGCGCAGCACCAACACTACTTGACGCAGGGGCATCTGCGTTCAACCAGGGATCAAGGCTGTAGCTATTGCGGCTTGCTCGGAGGAAGCTAGGTACGCATGCATCGGCAAGCTCAGAACCTCCCGCGCTACCGCATCACCTACTGGCAATCTGGCCCACTCATCTGCCACTGCAGGCTGCTGATTCAAAGGAATTGGGTAATGCACAACAGTCGGCACGCCGGCCTGCTTCATACGGCTCTGTAACGCCTCGCGATCGCTAACGCGCACGGTGTATTGCGCCCAAGCACTCTGGCTGTGCGACTCGACGTGCGGAGTCATAGCTACGCCAACCTCATTCAACAAGCGTCCGTACTCCGCAGCCACACGCTGACGGCTAGCGATTTCGTCGTCGAAGATCTCAAGCTTCGCCAGCAGTACCGCGGCCTGCAACGTATCCAGCCGACTGTTCACCCCCACCCGCACATGGTGATACCGCCGATCCTGCCCATGCCGAGCAATCTGCCGCATCACCTTGGCCAGTTCGTCATCGTTGGTGAAGATGGCGCCCCCATCCCCATAGCAACCCAGTGGCTTGCTGGGAAAGAAGCTGGCGCACGCAATGGTGCTGAGATTGCAACTCTTGCGCCCCTTGTAGGTAGCGCCAAAACTCTGCGCCGCATCCTCGATCACCGGAATCCCGTGTTTGGCGGCAATGGCATTGATCGCGTCGAAATCAGCGCACTGGCCATATAGGCTCACTGGAACAATGGCCTTGGTCCGCAGAGTGATCGCAGTTTCCAAGAGCGCTGGGTCTAAGTTGTAGGTGCGCGCATCGATGTCTACATACACCGGCTTGGCGCCCAGCAACGCTACCGTTTCAGCAGTAGCGATGTAGGTGAAGCCTGGAGTAATGACTTCATCGCCCGGCCCAATGCCGAGCGCCATTTGGGCGATCTGCAAGGCATCCGTGCCGTTGGCCACGGTGATGCAATGCCTGGCGCCCGTATAGGCCGCAAGCTTCTCTTCCAACTCGGCGACTTCGGGGCCGAGGATGTATTGACCGTGTGCCAGCACGCGCTGGATGGCCGCGTCGATCTGGTCCTTGATACGGGCTTGCTGAGTCTTGAGGTCGATGAATTCGATCATGGTGCCTTCGTTTCCAGCTTGGTCACGGCATTGCCGTCGAGTACATAACGCGCGCCGGTGTGCGCGCAAACGGCTTCAGCTGCCCCCTGCAGCGGCAGTGCAAGCTGCTCGCCAAACTCGCTCATCCAGCCGATCTGCTTGGCAGGTACTCCGACCATGAGCGCAAAGGCCGGCACGTTCCTGTTGATCACGGCACCCGCGCCGATGAAGGCAAATTCGCCCACGGTGTTGCCGCAGACGATGGTGCAGTTGGCGCCCAACGTGGCGCCCCGCTTCACGAGGGTGCGGCGATATTCGTCCTTGCGTGTGACGGCAGAGCGCGGGTTGTAGACGTTGGTGAAGACCATGCTCGGTCCGCAGAACACGTCGTCCTCCAGCGTCACTGCGTCGTAGACGCTGACGTTGTTCTGGATCTTGACGTTATTGCCTATGGAAACGTCGTTGCCTACATAGACGTTCTGGCCGAGCGAGCAGCCCTCGCCGATGGAAGCCTGCGCGCTGACGTGCACCCAATGCCAGATGCGGGTGCCGTCGCCGATGCGGGCGCCCTCGTCGATGATCGCGGTGGGGTGGGCTTTGTATGCCATGCGGAGCTCGCGGCGCGTCAGGCGAGATGCCGCACGAACGGATGCACTTCGCCCTGCTCGCCTTGGACGGGCGTGGCGCTGCGAATCACGTTGACGGTCTCGATGCAGTGGCGCGCATCTTCGAGGCCATAGCCACGACCGGCCAGAATTTCCTTGTAGCTCACCGTGTGCAGGTCGGTGAAGCCTTCCGAAAATTCGAGCTTCTCGCCGCTGATGTCGATGTTGCGGAAGGTGGTCTTCTTGCCCTTCACATCGGCCGGCAGATCGTTGGCATCGATGGACAAGAACCAGCGCACGCGCGCGCGTTCGTATTCGAGGTAGCCCGCCGCCTTTGCCGTGCCGCTGTAGTGCACCACGTTGCGCTGCAGCTTGCCGAAGATGAAGTGCAGCATGTCGTAGAAGTGCACGCCAATGTTGGTCGCCACGCCGAACGACTTGCGGTTGTCGCCCTTCCAGCTTTCCATGTACCACTTGCCGCGCGAGGTGATGTAGGTCAGCTCGACGTCGAACTTGGTCTCCGCGGGCGCCGCTGCCACCTTGTCGCGCAGCTTCAGGATGGCTTCGTGATGGCGCAGCTGCAGGATGTTGAAAACGCGCTTGCCGGTTTCCTTTTCAACGCGCTCCAACTCATCGACCAGCTCGGGCGTGGGTACCAGCGGCTTTTCGCAGATCACGTCGCAACCCAGGCGCAGGCCTGCAGCAATGTGCGGATGGTGCAGGTAGTTGGGACTGCAAATCGCCACGTAATCCAGCGCCGTGGCGGGGTTGCGCTTGAGTTGCTGCGCATGCTCGTAGAAGCGCTCGAACTCGGTGAAGAACTCGCTCTGCGGCGAAATGCTGTCGATGATGCCGACCGAATCGTTGATGTCGTAGGCCACCGCAAGATGGTTGTCCGTGTCCTTGATGGCACGCATGTGGCGCGGGGCGATGTATCCGGCGGCGCCGATCAGAGCAAAGTTTTTCATGTCGAAGAAGAAGCAAACGGGAGATGGCTTACAAGCGGAACAACGAGAAGCCGCTGTCGCGCGCCTCCTGCGCACCGAACAGGCTCTTGACGTCGACCAGCACGGGTTGCTCACCACGGCACAGAGCGCGCAACTCGGCCATGGTCGCGCGGCGGTACTGGTTGTGGCCCACTGCGACAACGAGCGCATCGACCGGATGTGCGGCGTCGATCTGGCCAAGTCGAATGCCGTACTCGTGGTCCACCTCTTCGGCGTCAGCCCATGGGTCCACGACTTCGACGGAAGCGCCCCACGCCTCGAACTCGCGCACCATGTCCACGATCTTGCTGTTGCGGATGTCCGGGCAGTTTTCCTTGAACGTGATGCCCAGCACGCCGATGCGGCAGCGAGGCACGTCCATGCCGTTCTTCAACATCAGCTTGATGGTGTTGCGGGCAACGTAGCGCGCCATGTTGTCGTTGATGCGACGGCCAGCCAGAATGACTTGAGGGTGATAGCCGACCTGTTCTGCCTTGTGCGTCAGGTAGTAGGGGTCCACGCCGATGCAGTGCCCACCCACCAGGCCCGGACGGAACGGCAAGAAGTTCCATTTGCTGCCGGCAGCTTCAAGCACATCGAGCGTGTCGATGCCCAGGCGCTCGAAGATCACGGAGAGCTCGTTGACCAATGCAATGTTCAGGTCGCGCTGCGTGTTCTCGATCACCTTGGCAGCCTCGGCCACCTTGATGCTGGCGGCCTTGTGTGTACCGGCAGTGATGATCTCGTTGTAAAGGCCATCGACCACGTCTGCGACTTCAGGGGTGCTGCCGCTGGTGATCTTCTTGATCTTGGTGAGCGTGTTGACCTTGTCACCCGGATTGATCCGCTCCGGGCTGTAGCCGCAGAAGAAGTCGACGTTGAACTTCTTGCCGCTGAACTTTTCCAGCACAGGCACGCAAACTTCCTCGGTGGCGCCCGGATACACGGTCGACTCGAAGATCACGATCGCGCCCTGGCGCATCACCTTGCCAACGGATTCGCTGGCCTTTACCAAGGGCGTCAGGTCGGGCCGGTTGGCGTTGTCGATGGGCGTCGGCACAGTCACGATGAAAACGGCGCAATCGCGCAGGTCGTCGGCATGCGACGTGAAGGCCAACTGCGTGGCAGCCTTCAGCTCTTCCGGCGTGACTTCCAGGGTGTGGTCATGCCCCCCTTGCAGTTCGGCAATGCGCTTGGCATTGATGTCGAACCCGACCACGGAACGCTTCTTGCCGAACTCCACGGCAAGAGGTAGGCCTACATAACCAAGGCCGATGATTGCAATGGGTTGATTTGGATGAATGGCTTGCATGATGGGAACGCTGGAACAAGAACTTCGACAGCGTCCTCTCGATGGAAGCCGTCGCCCTATCGCACCTGAACCGTCACCTTCAAAGGCCCGTCCACTCCCCGCATCTCGTCAGAGAAAGAACAGGCCTCGGCTTCAGTTCGTGTGCCTGACGTAGATCTCGCTGGCGGCATTGGCCACCGTCGCCGACGGCAGGATCAAGCTGACCACGCGGTTCCACTTGACCAGCGGCACGGGGTCGATATAGACCACGTCCTGCGACTGCAGTCGGAACTGGCTCGCAATGGCAAGCGCTGCCGGGTTCCGCGCATTGAGGTTGAAGATGGCGGGTGCACCTGTGGCGCCCTGGCGAATGACGTAGATCTGGCCGGCGTTGGCGGTGGAATTCAACGTGCCCCCGGCTTCGCCCAGCGCTTCGCTCAAGCTGAGGCGGCCGTTGCTTCGCATGGGCAATGCCAGCGGAGCTACGACTTCGCCCATGAGGAAGACCTTGTCGTCTTCCCGGTTGGCCACGCGCACGGTGTCGCCGTTCTTCAGCGGAATGCTGTTGCCGTCGTAGCCGGCTTCGCGCAGCCTGGTCATGTCGATCCGGATCGACTGGCCGTTGCGAATGAGCGTGACCGCCGAGCGGTTGCCCGCGGCCGTAATGCCGCCGGCCCGGTTGATGGCTTCGTTCAGCGTCATCGGCACGTCGGTGAAGATCTGCGAGCCGGGGGTGCGCACTTCGCCTTCTACATACGCACGGCGGCTGCGGAACGACTGGATGCGCACGGTCACTTGCGGGTCGCGGATGTGCGGGGTGAGCAGCTTGCCGATCAGGTCGGAGGCATCGCCCTCGCTCAGCCCCGCCACCCGCACGCGGCCGATGTACGGAAAGGCGACCTCTCCGTCGGAATCGACAATGAAGCCGGGAGCCACCTGCACGCCGGTCGGGTCCGCAGACTGCGAAATGACGGCGCCGGCATTCGGCAGCAGTTCGGGGTGGTCGTAAACGATGACGCCCACCACGTCGCCAGAACCGATGGTGTAGCGCTCGCTCTTGCCGAACAGCGCATTGACCTCAGGCGGGACGCCCTTCGGAGCCGCCTGCGCCAGCGTGCGCACGAGCGCGAGTGAAATGGGGGTGATCTGCCCCTCGGGTGCCTCGTCGGGAAGATAGCGGAACTGGTTTGCCAGTTCGCCCCCTGCCTCGTAGGGCTCCACGTTGCCCATGCCCGGCACGACCGCGCAGCCTTGAAGCACCACCACACATGCCAGTGTCGAAGCCCACTTCAGGACATTTGCATTTCTTCTCAATTCCGATCCCCCAAGGAAATTCCAATTTTTTAGCGCCAAAATAGCAGGCGATAAAAACTACGCACGCACTTATTGCGGTGCAATTCTTTTTCACAATTCGTGGTTACCGCAGGCACACTGCTGGGCACTGTCAGGGCGCAGAGTGCCTCGTGGAGGCGCTGAACCGAGAACATGCAACTGCATGTCACTACTGGTCCGCTTGTCTTAGCGGCGGCGTGATCCTAACAGTGGAGCCCCGCTCAGATGAGTCACCACGGGGGTCCCGTTTCCTTTTGTAACTAAAACTACTGAAACTGGGTACACCTAAGCACGCACTTTTCTTTCCACATTGCGGATGAGGCAAATAGATCAAATGCGCCGAATGCTTCACGCCGGGCGGCCGATTCCGGCGTGCTTCCGCGGGCATACTCGACCCTCTTTCAACAGCAGAGCTCCAGCAGCTTTTGAATCATGAGCATCCTCAGTGAATTCAAGGAATTTGCCGTCAAGGGCAACGTCATCGACCTCGCGGTGGGCGTGATCATCGGCGCCGCGTTCGGCAAGATCGTCGACTCGCTGGTGGGCGACATCATCATGCCGCTGGTGGGCGTGGTGTTCGGCAAGCTCGATTTCTCGAACCTCTATGTGGTGCTGGGCACGGCGCCCCCGGGCGTGGCAAACACGCTGGCAGACCTGAAGAAGGCCGGCGTCCCGGTGCTGGCCTATGGCAGCTTCATTACCGTGGCCGTCAACTTCGTGATCCTCGCTTTCATCATCTTCATGATGGTCAAGCAGATCAACAGGCTGCGGAAGACCGAGGCCGCGCCGCCTGCTCCGGCCGCAACGCCGGAAGACATCACGCTGCTGCGCGAAATCCGCGACAGCCTCAAGCGCCCTTAAGCCCTTAAGCGCCCTTCAGCACCCGGGCCATGCGCAGCGCCTCGACGAGGCTCGACGCATCGGCCAGGCCCGTGCCCGCGATGTCGAACGCGGTGCCGTGGTCGGGGCTGGTCCGCACCAGCGGCAGTCCCAGCGTTACGTTCACGCCCTTCTCCACGCCCAGGTACTTGACGGGAATCAGGCCCTGATCGTGGTACATCGCAACCACCACGTCGAACTCGCCGCTGGACGGCACGCCCTGCCTGGCGCGCGCGCGCATGAAGACGGTGTCGGGCGCATAGGGTCCGTTGGCGTCGATGCCTTCGGCGCGCGCGGCCTCGATGGCCGGCGCGATGATCTCGCGCTCTTCCGAACCGAACAGGCCGCCCTCGCCCGCATGCGGGTTGAGGCCCGCCACGCCGATGCGCGGCACGCGGCCGAGCGCATGCGTCAGCGCGCGGTGGGTGATGCGCAGGGTTTCGAGCACACCGTCGAAGTGCACCGCCTCGATGGCGTGGCGCAGCGACATGTGGATGCTGACGAGCACGGTGCGCAGCTCGTCATTGGCCAGCATCATGCGCACCGGCACGTCGGCCAGGGTGCGGCCCAGGTGGGCGGCGGCCTCGGCCTGCAGCAGCTCGGTATGGCCGGGGTACGGAAAGCCGGCGGCCGACAGCGCTTCCTTGTGCAGCGGCGCGGTCACGATGGCGCCGATTTCGCCGCGCAGCGCGGCCCGCGCGGCCCAGACGACGCATGCGCCAGCCACACGGCCGGCTTCGGCGCTGATCTGGCCCAGCTCAATTGGCGATGGCGGCGCAATCACCTGCAGCACGGGAATGCAGCCCGGCGGCACCGTTGCGGCTTCGGCGGCGGATTCGATTTCCAGCACCGGCCATGCCGGCAGCCCAGGTGCTGCGAGCGCCTGCGAGGCCTTGCGCACCGTGCCCACATCGCCGGCAACGAACGCGCCATGCGTTGCATCGGGCGCGTCGCGAAAGGCCTTGGCGATGATCTCGGGGCCGATGCCCGCGGGATCCCCGAGGGTGATGGCGATGGCAGCGCTCATTGGAAAGGCACCTCCGTGCTCCGCACTGCGGTGCAAGCTTGCTTGGGGCGGCCCGGCGCTGCGCTCATGCCGGGTTGTCGATGTCGATGAACTCGTGCTTCAGCCCGAGCTGCGCCGCAACGTGCCCGGCCACGGCTGGCGCGCCGTAGCGTTCGGTGGCGTGATGCCCGCACGCCAGGAAGGCCACGCCCATCTCGCGTGCGTAGTGGGCCTGGGGCTCCGAGATCTCGCCGGTGATGAAGGCGTCAGCACCGGCCGCAATGGCGGCTTCGAAGTAGCCCTGTGCGCCGCCGGTGCACCACGCGATGTTCCTGATGGCGCGATGCGCCGTGTCGACGAGCGTGACCGGCCTTTTCAGCACTTTTTCGACGTGGGTGGCGAGCGTCCTGGCGTTGGCGAAGCTCTCGCCGTTTTCCTGCGCGCCGAGAAAACCCAGTTCCTGCTCGCCGAAGCGCCCGGCCGATCCGGCATGGGCCACGAGCCCCAGTTGCAGGCCGAGCTGTGCGTTGTTGCCGAGCTCGGGATGCGCATCGAGCGGCAGGTGATAGGCGAAGAGATTGACGTCGTCGCCCAGCAGCAGGCCCAGGCGCTGCTTCATCCAGCCGGTGACGCAGCCGTCCTGGCCGCGCCAGAACAGACCATGGTGGACGAAGATGGCATCGGCATCGGCGTGGATCGCGGCCTCGATCAGCGCGCGGCTGGCGGTTACGCCCGAAACGATCTTGCGCACCACGGTGCGCCCTTCGACCTGCAGGCCGTTGGGTCCGTAGTCCTTGAAGCGCCCGGGGGCGAGCAGCAGGTCGAATGCGTGAAGCAGTTCGTGGCGGGTGGTGCTCATCGCGCCATTGTCGCGCCGCCCGCGATGGCCGCGCCATCCCGCATGGCATGGCCACGAGCGGCCAGTGGCAACAGCGCCAGCAGGAAGCCCAGCCCGGCCAGCGCCGCCACGTAGTGCGCCGGCGCCATGGTGTCGCGCTGCAGCCAGAGCGTGAGGATCACCGGGGTCAGTCCGCCGAAGACCGCGTACGACATGTTGTAGGCAAACGAAAGCCCGGTGAAGCGCACCGGCGCCGGGAAGGCGCGCACGCCCGCGATCGGCACCGTGGCGATGGTGCCCACGAACAGGCCCACCAGTGCGTAGTGCGCGTAGAGCGTCGACGGCGTGCCGGGCAGCCCGCTGTAGAACAGGTAGGCCGTGGCGAACAGGCCGCCCCAGCCGATCAGCATGACGGTGCGTGTGCCGACGCGGTCGCTGGCCCAGCCGGCCAGCATGCAGCCGAGCGTCAGGGTCAGCGTGGCGAGCGCGTTGGCTTCGAGCGCCAGCGCGGCGGGAATGTGGTGCACCTTCTGCAGGTAGGTGGGCGTGTACAGCACCACGACCACGATGGCGGCCGACAGCACCCAGGTCAGCAGCGCAACGTACACGCAGGCCAAGCGGTGCTCGCGCAGCACGGTGCGCAGCGGCATCTCGCGCGCCACGCTGCGGCGCCCGGCCAGCTCCTTGAACACCGGCGTCTCGTGCAGGAAGCGGCGCAGGTACACCGACACCAGCCCGAACACACCGCCCAGCACAAAGGGAAGGCGCCAGGCGAACTCGCTCACCTGCACCGGCGAATAGTGCCGGTTGATGGCCACCGCAACCAGCGAACCCAGCAGGATGCCGCCGGTGATGCCCGAGGTCAGCATGCCGATGCCGAAGCCGTAGCGCCTGGCCGGAACGTGCTCGCCCACGAACACCCAGGCGCCGGGCATCTCGCCGCCGATGGCCGCGCCCTGCAGCACGCGCATGGCCAGCAGCAGCAGGGGCGCCGCGACGCCGATGCTCGCGTAGGTCGGCAGCAGGCCGATCACCAGCGTGGGCGCCGCCATCAGGAAGATCGACAGCGTGAACATGCGCTTGCGGCCGAAGATGTCGCCGAAATGCGCGATGACGATCCCGCCCACCGGGCGCGCCAGGTAGCCCGCCGCGAAGATGCCGAAGGTCTGCAGCTGCCGCAGCCAGTCGGGCATGTCGGCCGGGAAGAACAGCGCCCCGAGCACCGTGGCGAAGAACACGTAGATGACGAAGTCGTAGAACTCCAGGGTGCCGCCGAGGGCGGACAGGCCGAGGGTCTTGTAGTCGCTCGAACCGAGCGTGCGTGCCGGTGCCGGCTGCGCGCCGTCCGGGAGGGTTGCTTGTGAAGTCATGGCTGGCAGGAAGGTCGTGACCGCGCGCCAGCCCGCGAAACCGGGTGAGAAAACGGAAAAATGGCGCGCCGACGAAATGCCTGGCCGCTTCCGCCGGGTGGGCAGCGCGGGAGGCCGGGGAAACATGGGCCGGGTGGGACCTGCTGGGCGATGCTACGGGTTAACCCGGATTCACGCAGGCAGTCAGCCCAATCTCGACCGCGTGGCGCGGTTTCTGTTCCGTGCGGTTGAGGGACAATTGACAACATCGCTGCGCTCCACGGCAGCCTTCCAACGTCTTTTTCACCAATCTTTCATGAAACGCACCTGGCTGCTCTTTGCACAAGCCGTGACTGTCCTGCTCGCGGCCTATTTCGTCGTCGCGACGCTCAAGCCCGAGTGGATCCACAAGCGCGCGACCTCGCTGGGCGGCGTGGTGTCGATCGTGGAGGCGCCCGCGGGCAACCCGAACATCCCGACGGCCGGCAGCCTGAGCGTGCCGGCCAAGAAGGCCTCGCCGGCGGTGGTGAGCATCAACACCAGCAAGGCCGCGCAGCGCCATCCGCGAAGCAACGACCCGTGGTTCCGCTTCTTCTTCGGCGACCAGGATGACCAGCCCCAGGTGGGCCTGGGCAGCGGCGTGATCGTGAGCGCCGACGGCTACATCCTCACCAACAACCACGTGGTCGAGGGCGCCGACGAGATCGAGGTAACGCTCAACGACAGCCGCCACGCGCGCGGCAAGGTGATCGGCACCGACCCCGACACCGACCTGGCCGTGTTGAAGATCGAGCTCGACAAGTTGCCGGCGATCGTGCTGGGCGACTCCGACGCGCTGCAGGTGGGCGACCAGGTGCTGGCCATCGGCAACCCCTTCGGCGTGGGCCAGACCGTGACCAGCGGCATCGTCTCGGCGCTGGGCCGCAATCAGCTCGGCATCAACAACTTCGAGAACTTCATCCAGACCGACGCGGCCATCAATCCCGGCAACTCGGGCGGCGCGCTGATCGACGTTAACGGCAACCTGCAGGGCATCAACACCGCGATCTATTCGCGCTCGGGCGGCAGCATGGGCATCGGCTTCGCCATTCCGGTGTCGATGGCCAAGATCGTGCTCGAAGGGATCGTGAAGGAAGGCCAGGTGCGCCGCGGCTGGATCGGCGTGGAGCCGAATGAACTCTCGCCCGAACTGGCCGAGACCTTCGGCGTGAAGGCGGACACCGGCGTGATCATCACCGGCGTGCTGCAGAACGGCCCGGCTGCCAAGGCCGGCATCCGCCCCGGCGACGTGATCACCTCGGTGGGCGAGAAGAAGACGGACAACGTGCAGGCGCTGCTGACCGCGGTGGCCGGCCTGAAGCCCGGCAGCACCGCGAGGTTTGCGCTGCAGCGCGGCAGCGACAAGATGGAACTGGATGTGATGCCGGGCCTGCGGCCGAAGAGCCCGGTGCGGCAGGTACCGAATCAGCAGCAGCCCGAATAACGGGCTGCCGTCGGACCAGCCGGTCAGGACTGCGCCGAATCGGCGCTTTCGTCTTCTTCGGGCTTCCTGGCGGCACTGGCGAAGTACTTGGCACCGATGATGCCCACCTCGTACAGCAGGCACATCGGCACCGCCAGCGCCAGCTGCGACACCACGTCGGGCGGCGTAAGCACCGCGGCCACGACGAACGCGACCACGATGAAGTAGCCGCGGAAGGACTTCAGCTTCTCGATGGTCACCATCTCGAAGCGCACCAGCAGCATCACGACGATCGGCACCTGGAAGGCCACGCCGAAGGCGATGTACAGCGACAGGATGGCCTCGACGTACGATGAAATGTCGGGCGTCGCCTGCACCGCTGCGGGCGCAAAGCGCTGGATGAAGCTGAACATCTTGTCCAGCACGAAGAGCTGCACGAACGCAATGCCGGCATAGGCCAGCAGGCTGCCGAAGAAGATCAGTGGCAGCGCGAATTTCTTTTCATGGCTGTAGAGACCGGGCGCGACGAACATCCACGCCTGGTACATGAGCCAGGGCAGCGCCAGCAGCACGGCCGCCATCATCAGCACCTTGAGCGGCACGAAGAACGGCGAGAACACGCCGATGGCGATGAGCTTCGCGTCGTGCGGCATGTGCGCCTTGATCGGCATCGCGATCAGGTCGATCAATCCGCCCGGGCCGGGCCAGATGGCCAGCAGGATGCCCGCGACCACGAGGCCATAGACGCAGTAGAGCAGGCGGTCGCGAAGCTCGACCAGGTGCGCCACGAACGGCTGTTCGGTGCCCGCCAGTTCGTCTTCTTTGTCTTTGTTCTTGTTGTCGGAATCGGCCATTGGAAAAGAAGATAGCGTGACGTCGGCCGGCGTGCGGCGCTCGGGGAACGCGGTGGTGGGGGACGCTAGTTGATCTTGTTGATCGTGTGCGGGCGGAAGCGCGCGACACGCGCGGCACCCGACAGCGCCTTGGTGCGCACGCCGTTGCGCGCCTTGTACCACTGCGGCGTGGCGCCCTGCTTCAGGCGCCAGTTCTTGCGGGGATGCTTGTATTCGGGCGGCGACGGCTCGGGTTCGGCCAGCGCCGAGAGGGTTTCGCCCGAACCGCTGAACTGCTTCTCGAATTCGCTCGCGCCGGTGTGGATGCTGTGCTCGACGTCGCGCGCCGCATCCTCGACGGTGGTCTTCATCTTGCGGAGCTCGTCGAGCTCCATCGAGCGGTTGACTTCGGCCTTGACGTCGTTCACGTAGCGCTGCGCCTTGCCGAGCAAGGTGCCGACGGTGCGGGCCACGCGCGGCAGCTTTTCCGGACCGATGACGATCAGCGCCACGACGCCGATCAGCGCCAGCTTCTCAATGCCGAGGTCGAGCACGTGCTGCTGCCCGCGCTCAGGACTTCTGGCGCGCTTCGACGTCGATCGTCGACTTGTCGCTGTTGGCCGGCTGGCCAGTCACTTGCTGGGTGGGGGCCGGCGGGGTGGCAGCGTCGGACGAACCGTCCTTCATGCCGTCCTTGAAGCCCTTGACGGCGCCGCCAAGGTCCGAACCCATGTTCCGCAGCTTCTTGGTGCCGAAGATCATGACCACGACGAGCAGCACGATCAGCCAGTGCCAGATGGAAAAAGAACCCATGGAGAACTCCTAAGAATGTGTCCGATTTTAGTCGGGCGGAATGTGACAGTTTGGACTAATGCCACTCAACCGCGAAGCCACGGGCGGGGGCCGCCCATGACATGGACATGGAGATGGTGAACCTCCTGCCCGCCCTCGCTGCCCGTGTTGACGACGACCCGGTAGCCGCCGTCCGGATAGGGCCTGCAGCCCTGCTCCAGCGCCAGCTTGGGCGCCAGGATCATGATCTTGCCCATGAGCGCCGAGTCTTCGGGCGTAAGCTGCGCCATCGAGGCGATGTGCTTCTTGGGCACCAGCATGAAATGCACCGGCGCCCAGGGCGAGATGTCGTGAAAACCGAACAGGTCGTCGTCTTCGTAGACCTTGCGCGAGGGGATCTTGCCTTCGATGATTTTGCAGAAGACGCAGTTCGGGTCAGATGACATCTTTGGGTTCCATGGGACGGCCGTCGTTCATGCGGATCATGCCCTTCACGATCCGGTACAGGAACCACAGCGAGATCAGGCTCCAGGCGATCCAGCCCGGCACGAAGAACAGCAGCCAGAGCCACGAAGTAACGATGTACAGCAGGCCGGCCCACAGCACCGAGCGGATGCGCCAGCTGAAGTGCGAGGCCTGCCAGGTGCCGGCCGCGTCGTCGCGCTTGACGAAGTCGATCACCAGCGCAATCAGCAATAGCAGCACGGAGGCCTGCGCCCCCGGCACGACGGCGCCGATGGCCACGATCAGGTGCAGGATGTAGCTGACCCAGCCCCAGGTCTTGAGGGAGTCGTCGGGTTCCACGTTCACGATGTCGTTGGCCATGGTCGATGTCCTTTCAATCGTTGGAGGCTTCGGATTCCCGCGCCTGCACCTTGCGCAGCGCCTTTTCCTCGATGCCGCTGGTGCCTTCGCGGCGCTCGAGTTCCGCGGTGACGTCGGCGGGGGAAAAACCGTAGTGCGCCAGCGCCACCATGGTGTGGAACCAGAGGTCGGCCACTTCGTTCACTATTTTGGCGCGATCGCCGCCGTGGTCGGCGTCCTTGGCCGCCATCACAACCTCGGTGGCTTCCTCGCCGATTTTCTTGAGGAAGGCGTCGGGGCCCTTGTGCAGCAGGCGCGCGACGTAGCTCTTCTCGGGGTCGCCGCCGCGCGCGGGCAGGCGGCTTTCGATGACCGCGGCCAGGCGTGCAAGGGCGTCGGAGGTGCTGTTGTTCACTGTGGCCGTCATTTGTAGATCGACTCCGGGTCTTTCAAGACGGGTTCGACCACGGTCCAGCCGCCGTTCTCGTACTTGCTGAAGAAGCAGCTGTGGCGGCCGGTGTGGCAGGCGATGCCGGGCTCGTGGCCGAGCTGGGTGACCTTGAGGAGCACCACGTCGTTGTCGCAGTCGAGGCGGATCTCGTGCACGGTCTGCACGTGGCCCGATTCCTCGCCCTTGAACCAGAGCTTGTTGCGCGAGCGGCTGAAATACACCGCGCGGCCCAGTTCGGCGGTCTTTTCGAGCGCCTCGCGGTTCATCCAGGCGAACATCAGCACGTCGTTGCTGCCTTGTTCCTGCGCGATCACGGGCACCAGGCCGTTCGCATCCCACTTCACGTCATCGAGCCAATTCATCGCGGTATTGTCGGGGATGGGAAAAGACCCTTGAGGCACGTTCAACGGTCGATCCGCACGGGAATGCCCCGCGCGGCCATGCGGGCTTTGGCCTCGCCCACCGTGTGCTCGCCGTAGTGGAAGATGCTGGCCGCCAGCACCGCGTCGGCGCCGCCGGTCTGGATGCCATCGGCCAGGTCGTCGAGGCTGCCCACGCCGCCCGACGCGATCACCGGCACGTTGACGGCATTGCTCACGGCGCGGGTCAGCTCCAGGTCGAAGCCGCTCTTGGTGCCGTCGCGGTCCATGCTGGTCAGCAAGATCTCGCCGGCGCCGCGGCGCGCCATCTCGGCTGCCCATTCGACGGCGTCGAGGCCGGTGTTCTTGCGCCCGCCGTGGCTGTACACGTCCCAGCCCGCGCCGCGCGTGGCGGCCTCTTCGGGGCTGCGGCGCTTGGCGTCGATGGCGACCACGATGCACTGCGAGCCGTACTTCTGCGAGGCGTCGTTGATCACCTGCGGATCCGAGATGGCGGCCGAGTTGAAGCTGGTCTTGTCGGCGCCCGCATTGAGCAGCCGGCGCACGTCGGCCACGGTGCGCACACCGCCGCCCACGGTCAGCGGAATGAAGACCTGCGAAGCCACGGCTTCGATGATCGGCAGGATCAGGTCGCGTCCGTCGCTGGTGGCGGTGATGTCGAGGAAGGTGAGTTCGTCGGCGCCCTGCGCGTTGTAGCGCGCGGCGATCTCGACCGGGTCTCCCGCATCGCGCAGTTCGAGGAAGTTGACGCCCTTGACGACGCGGCCGCCGGTGACGTCGAGGCAGGGAATGATGCGTTTGGCAAGCATGAAAAGATGAACCGGTAGGAGATCAGAGAACGCGGAGCTGTTGCCAGCCCTGCCATTGGGCGCCGGGCGCCAGCAGGACGGGCTCGTCGATGCGGGCCGCCTCGACGCAGAGCATGTGGCGGAAGCCGTCTTCGGGCATGTCGGCGAGTTTCGCACCGAGCACCGCGCCAGGGTTCCAGACCACGGTTTCGCTGCAGCTCGCGCTTTGCGCGATTTCGAGCGTGCTGCCCGGCTGCACGAGGCGCAGCGGCTTGGCGGGCGCGGCGTAGACGCTGTCGAATTCCGCGTCGAAATGCAGCGCCGCGGCGGTTTCCACATGGCGGTCGTCGCGCAGCGAATCCCAGCGGTTGGCGCCCTGCAGGCCTTCGAGGCGCACGTGGGCGATGTCGTCGACGCGCAGATAGGTGTGCAGCGCGGCCGCAAAGGTCCAGGGCGCATGGTCGATGTTGACGAGCGTGAGCGTGGTGCGCAGCCCGCCGGCGGACAGGGTTGCTTCCAGTCGTGCCTCAAAAGCGTGCGGCCAGAGCCTGCGGGTGGCTTCGTTGTCGCGCAGCGTCAACCGCAGCGTCTGCGGCGCATCGGCGGCCGCTTGCGACCAAGGCAAATTGCGCATGAATCCATGCTTGGGCAGCATGCCGCGCTGGTTGAACTGGGGGCAGCAGATGGGCACGCCGCCGCGAATGGCGGCCTGCCCGTCGAACACCGCGCGCGGACTCAGATAAAGTCGCTCCACCCCGCTGGCCGTGGCCCAAGAGAGCACTTGAGCGCCGTGCAATGCAACGGTCAGGGTGCTTCCATCGGCGCCCGTGGCGCGGATGGCGGGCTGGCCGCGGAACTCGATCAGGCTGGTTTCCATGCCCGGAATTGTAGGCAGCGACCGTGCGGTGGCACGGAATTGGCATCAAGGGCCCATTGCGTGCACGGGGCCTTCTTGGATACCCTGTGGCCGCTTGCATCCGGGGACAGCATGCAAGTCGGCCCCGTGCACTCGAAAATCACTCTCACACGACAAAAGGGGATACGCATGAAGAAGCTGCCGATGGCCGCATGGATCCTGATCGCGATGGTGCTCGGCATCGTCGTCGGCTACATGATCTTCTCGAGCTTTCCGGACAAAAAGGCCGCGAAAGAAATTGCAGACTACGTCTCCATCGTCTCTGACGTGTTCCTGCGCCTGATCAAGATGCTGATCGGCCCGCTGGTGTTCTCCACGCTGGTGGTGGGCATCGCGCACATGGGCGACGCCAAGTCGGTCGGCCGCGTGTTCGGCAAAGCCATCGGCTGGTTCCTGACCGCCTCGCTGATCTCGTTGGTGATCGGCCTGGTCATGGCCAACCTGCTCAAGCCCGGCGAGAACCTGGGCCTGCCGCTGCCCGACATCGGCGCCTCGGCCAACCTGGCCACCGCCAAGTTCACGCTGAAGGACTTCGTGAGCCACACCGTGCCCAAGTCGTTCGTCGAGGCCATGGCGAACAACGAGATCCTGCAGATCGTGGTGTTCTCGATGTTCTTCGGCGTGGCGCTGGCCTCGCTGGGCGACAAGGCCAAGACACTGGTGGCGGCCATCGAGGAGCTGTCGCACGCGATGCTCAAGATCACCGGCTACGTGATGAAGCTCGCACCCCTGGCGGTGCTGGCCGCCATGGCCGCCACGGTGGCCGTCAACGGCCTGAGCATCCTGCTGAAGTTCGCGGTGTTCATGGGCGACTTCTATCTGGGCCTGTTCGTGCTGTGGGGCGTGCTGGTCCTGGCGGGCTTCTCGTTCCTGGGCCCGCGCGTGTTCAAGCTGCTGGTGCTCATCAAGGAAGCCTTCCTGCTGTCGTTCGCCACCGCGAGCTCCGAAGCGGCCTACCCGAAGATCCTGCAGGCGCTCGACCGTTTCGGCGTGAAGCGCAAGATCTCGAGCTTCGTGATGCCGATGGGCTACTCGTTCAACCTCGACGGCTCGATGATGTACTGCACCTTCGCGGTGCTCTTCATCGCCCAGGCCTACAACATCCACATGCCGATCAGCACGCAGATCACGATGCTGCTGATCCTCATGCTCACGTCCAAGGGCATGGCCGGCGTGCCGCGCGCCTCGCTGGTGGTGATTGCCGCCACGCTGAACCACTTCGACATTCCCGAAGCCGGCCTGCTGCTGATTCTGGGCGTGGACACCTTCCTCGACATGGGCCGCTCGGCCACCAACGCGGTGGGCAACTCCATTGCCACCGCGGTGGTCGCCAAGTGGGAGGGCGAACTGATGTCCGAGCGCGATGCAGAGGTCAACGCCCGCGCGATCGACGAAGAGGCGGCGGCCACCCTCGCCCACCCCGCACACGCGTGAGGCGCGCCATGAAGCCCAAGGCCACGCCGTCGGTTTTTCTCGCCGTACTGCTGGCGGCCGCCATGCTCGTGCCGGCAAGGCCGGCACAGGCGCAGGAGCAAGCCCCCGTCGCGCTGACCGGCACTCTTGCCAAGGCGCGCGAAACCGGCGCCATCACCATCGGCTATCGCGAGTCGTCGGTGCCGTTCTCGTACCTCAATGCGCGCAAGGAGCCGATCGGCTATTCGATCGAGCTTTGCCGCGCGCTGGTGACGGCCATCGAGGACGCGGTGAACAAGAGCCTCACCATCAAGTGGGTGCCCGTCACGCCCGACTCGCGCATCGACGCGGTCGCGAGCGGCAAGGTCGACCTGGAATGCGGCTCGACCACCAACAACCTCGAGCGCCAGAAGCGCGTGAGCTTCTCGCCGACGATGTTCGTCTCGGGCACCAAGGTGCTCGTGAAGAAGGGCTCGCCAATCAAGTCGTTCCGCGACCTCGCGGGCAAGAAGGTGGCGGTGACGGCCGGCACCACCAACGAGAAGACGCTGCGCGACCTGTCGGAAAAGTTCAAGCTGAACATCGACCTGCGGGTGGCGCGCGACCACGCGGAGTCGTTCGCGCTGGTGAAGAGCGGCCAGGCCGACGCCTTCGCGACCGACGACGTGCTGCTCTACGGCCTGATTGCACAGGACGCCGCCAAGGGCAACTATGAGGTGGTCGGCGACTTCCTCTCCTACGACCCCTACGGGATCATGTACCGCAAGGACGATCCGCAGCTGAACAAGTTGGTCATCGACACCTTCCAGGTGCTGGCGGAAGACGGCGAGATCCATCGGCAGTACAAGCGCTGGTTCCTGCGCAAGCTGCCTTCGGGGGAGAGCATCAATCTGCCGATGAGCGCGCAGCTGGAAACGATCATCCAGACGATGTCGGTGAAGTCCGAATAGCTTCTTTTCGTGGCGCGGCCTGACGTTTTCTTACTCAGCGAACGGTCAGGAGGATTTCGTCCAATCGCCTGAGAAACCTTGGGAGCATCTCAACGGCATGGCGCCATGACATTCTTTCTGGAAGCGGTGGCGGTACTCGGACTGGCGATCGTCCTCGCCGGGGTCCTCCTGAGCCTGCTGGCAGGCGATCAAGACCTCGAGGAAGCCGAGCCTGAACAGGAACCGGCGCGCCCGCCCCGGCCGGCGCCGGCAATGCGTCAGGCCGCCAGTTCGTCCGCGCGGGCCTGCGCGGCGGCGAAGTCGAGGTCGCCCGAGTAGATCGCGCGGCCGCAGATCACACCTTCCACGCCGTCGGATTCGACTTCGCAGAGCTTGTCGATGTCGGCCATGTTCGACAGGCCGCCCGAGGCGATCACGGGGATGGTCAGCGCCTGCGCGAGCTTGACGGTGGCCTCGATGTTGATGCCCGAGAGCATGCCGTCGCGGCCGATGTCGGTGTAGATGATCGACTCGACGCCGTAGTCCTCGAACTTCTTGCCCAGGTCGGCCACCTCGTGGCCCGTGAGCTTGCTCCAGCCGTCGGTGGCGACCTTGCCGTCCTTGGCGTCCAGGCCCACGATGATGTGGCCGCCGAAGGCGCTGCAGGCGTCCTTCAGGAAGCCGGGGTTCTTGACTGCGGCGGTGCCGATGATCACGTAGCGCAGGCCGTCGTCGATGTAGCGCTCGATGGTGTCGAGGTCGCGGATGCCGCCGCCGAGCTGCACCGGGATGTCGTCGCCCACCTCTTTCAGGATCGCCTTGATCGCCGCATGGTTCTGCGGCTTGCCGGCGAAGGCGCCATTCAGGTCGACCAGGTGCAGCCGGCGCGCGCCGGCCTCGACCCACTTGCGGGCCATGGCGGCAGGGTCTTCGCTGAAGATGGTGGACTGGTCCATGTCGCCCTGTTTGAGGCGAACGCAGTGGCCGTCTTTGAGATCAATGGCGGGAATGAGGAGCATGGAAGTGACGCGAGTATGCGAGATCCGGGCTGTGGGAGTGTCGGCCCGGTCGGAAAAATAGGTTCAGGGTTTCCAGTGGAGGAAATTGCGATAGAGCTGCAACCCGTGGTCCGCACTCTTCTCCGGGTGGAACTGGGTGGCAAAAATGTTATCGCGTGCGATGGCCGCGGTAAAGCTCGCGCCGTATTCCGCCTCGCCCACGCTGTGTTTGGGGTTCACCGGACAGGCGTAGAAGCTGTGCACGAAGTAAAAATAGCTCAGATCGGGCACGCCCGCCCACACCGGATGCGGCTGGGCCTGGCGCACCTGGTTCCAGCCCATCTGCGGCACCTTGAAGCGGCTGCCGTCGGCCTGCAGGCGCCCGATCAGGTCGAACTTGACGACTTCACCTGGAATGAGGCCCAAGCCGTCGGTCGGGCCTTCGTCGCTGCGCGACAGCATCATCTGCATGCCCACGCACACGCCGAACAGCGGCTTGCTGGCGGCCGCCTCGAGCACCGACTCCTGAAGGCCGGAGTCGCGCAGCTCGCGCATGCAGTCGGGCATGGCGCCCTGCCCCGGCAGCACCACACGGGTCGCCTTGCGGACCACGTCGGGGTCGGAGGTGACGAACACCTCCACGCCCACCTGGTCGGCCGCATGGCGAACGGCCTGCGACACCGAGTGCAGGTTGCCCATGCCGTAGTCGACGACCGCGACGGTATTTGCTGCTACAGATTTCATAGCTGTTCGCTGGCGGGCTTCAGAGCGAACCCTTGGTCGATGGAATGACCCCGACGGAGCGGGGATCGATTTCGAGCGCGCCGCGCATGGCGCGCGCAAAAGCCTTGAACACCGTCTCGCACTGGTGATGCGCATTGACGCCCTTGAGGTTGTCGATGTGCAGCGAGACGAAGGCGTGGTTCACGAAGCCCTGGAAGAATTCGTAGGTGAGCTGGCTGTCGAAGGTGCCGATCATCCCGCTGGTGAAAGGCACGTGCATCACGAGGCCCGGACGGCCCGAGAAGTCGATGACGACACGGCTCAGCGCCTCGTCGAGCGGCACATAGGCATGGCCGTAGCGGCGGATGCCTTTCTTGTCGCCGACGGCCTTGGCCACGGCCTGGCCCAGCGTGATGCCCACGTCTTCCACCGTGTGGTGCCCGTCGATGTGCAGGTCGCCCTGGCAGTCGATGTCGAGGTCGATCAGCCCGTGGCGGGCGATCTGGTCGAGCATGTGGTCGAAGAAGCCGATGCCGGTGGAAAGCTTGGCGCGGCCGGTGCCGTCGAGGTTCACGCTGACGGTGATCTTCGTCTCGGCGGTGTTGCGGGTGACCGTCGCTGTGCGATCGGCAATCTGGGGGGTGGTCATAGTGAGGCTTCGAGCGCCGCGAGCATCCGCGCATTCTCGTCGGCCGTTCCGACGGTGAGGCGCAGGCAGTTCGCGAGCAGTTCATGCATTTTAGAAACGTTCTTCACCAGAACGCCGCGAGCCTTCATACCCTCGAAAGTCCTGGCGGCATCGGGCACGCGCAGGAGGATCATGTTGGCGTCGCTGGGCCAGGTCTTCACGCCGGGCAGGCGGCCGAGCCCCGTGATCAGGCGCTCGCGCTCCTCGCGGATCTGCCGGGCCTGGGCCTCGAACACGTCGGCATGCTCCAGCGCGAACAGCGCGGCCTCGCAGTTGAGCACGCTGATGTTGTAGGGCGGGCGCACCTTGTCGATCTCGGCGACCAGCGCGGCCGGCCCCATCATGTAGCCCAGGCGGATGCCGGCCAGCCCGAACTTGCTGAGCGTGCGCATCAGCAGCACGTGGCCGTGCTTCGCCAGCCGGTCGATGTAGCTGCGGGCGGCAAAGGGCTGGTAGGCCTCGTCGATCACCACCAGGCCGCCCTGCGCGCCCTGGGCTTCGACGATCTTCTCGAGGACGGCGTCGTCCCAGAGGTTGGCGGTCGGGTTGTTGGGGTACGCGAGATAGACGATGGCGGGCTTCTCGCGCTCGATGGCGGCCAGCATGGCGGCCTCGTCGAGCTCGAAGTCGGCCGTGAGCGGCACGCCAACGAACTTCAGGCCCTGGAGCTTCGCGCTCATGGCGTACATCACGAAGCCGGGCACGGGTGCCAGCACGGTCGCGCCCGGCAGGTCGCAGGCGATGGCCAGCAGCGAGATCAGTTCGTCTGACCCGTTGCCCAGCATCAGCGCGAAGCCTTCAGGCATTTGCGCATGTGCCGCCAGCGCGCTGCGCAGGTCGGCGCCGCGGTCGCCGGGGTAGCGGTTGAGCGCCAGCGCGCCGAGCCGCTTGCCGAGTTCGGCCTGCAGCGCGGGCGGCAGGCCGAAGGGGTTTTCCATGGCGTCGAGCTTGATGAAGCCGCGCGCGTCCTGCACCGCATAGCCATGCATGGCCCGCACGTCGTGGCGGATGCGGTCGAACGGCGGGCGAGCGGATTCAGGAGCGGTCATCGGGTGCAGTGGTAGCTGTTCTTGAGGGCGCCGGACATGACCAGTTGCACGGGCATGTCGGCTTCGTAACTGTCGGCGTTGCGGGTCAGCTCGGTCTGGTAGAGCGAACGGGCCATGGAGGGTTCGAGGCGGCGGCCCTCGACGCAGAACAGCGGCTTCTGGCCGTTGCGCTGCGAAGATTCGACGCCTTCGCGCAGGCCTTCGAGCACGCCGACCAGGTAGTAGCTGGCGTAGGCCTTGCCCTCCTTCTCGTTGGCCTCGAGCGTGCGCAGCTCGCGAATGCTCATGGCCTGCGCGCCGGCGGCGGCGGCGAGTGCGAGCAGCAGGAACGCGGCACGCTTCATCGGCATCACCTGCGGTAGCGCGGCGGCGGCGCGTAGGCGCCGTCGGCCGGGAAGGCGCTGGGCTGCGACGCGTCGGCGCCACGGCGCTGGCGGCGCGGGGCATCGCGCTCTTCGAGTTCGAACAGCGCGGCACCGATCACGCCGACGTTGCGCACGTCGCCGGCTTCGGTGTTCGCGGCGTAGGCGCGGCCGGGCGCGGAAAAACGGAAGGCCGCCACCTCGTTCTGGCTCTTGCGGAAGCCCTCGATGGTCAGCGACTGCAGCGGCCGCAGCACGTAGCCGCCGTTGCGCATGCTGCCGGGCTTGCCGTTGAGCACGTCAAGGCCGTCGACGGTGGCGATCACTTCGTAGCTGCGCTCGCTCAGGTTGCGAAAGCGCAGTGTGTAGCGCGCGCCTTCGACACCGGCGAGACGGAACATGTCCTCCCCGCCGCTGCCCCGGCGGGTGCGCTGCAGGGGCAGCGGACGGCCGTCCTCGTCGAGCACGGACCATTCGACATCGCCGTCGGCCAGCAGCAGGTTCAGCCGCCGCTCGGGATTGCTGCCCACCACGCGGCGCACGGCGGAGGCTTCGTTGTAGCCCACCGAGGCCACGTCGTCCGGCCGGTCGGACAGGCGCTTGGCGACGACGGTGCGGGTCTTCGATTCGATGCCCTCGCCCCATTGCGTGCCAAGCTGCGGCGCGGGTGCGGCCGGCGCAGCGGCGCTGGGCATGGCGCTGGCGGCGGCCGATTCGCGCGGAGCCTGCGGCATCTGGCTGCAGGCGGCCAACAGCGCGGCCCCCGCAATGGCAGTCGCGGCGAACCTGAACAGACGCGAACCGAAGAGACGATCGATCATCTTGCTTGCTCCTCCCGGGGACGGGTTGTTGTTGGAGCTCAGATCTTACGCAGCCGCATGCGGGCGGCCTCGGCGTGCGCCTGCAGGCCCTCGCCCTCGGCCAGCGTGACGGCGACCGGGCCGAGCACCTGGGCGCCGGCCTCGCTGACCTCGATCAGGCTGGAGCGCTTCTGGAAGTCGTAGACGCCCAGCGGGCTCGAGAAGCGCGCCGTGCCGCTGGTCGGCAGCACGTGGTTCGGCCCGGCGCAGTAGTCGCCCAGGCTCTCGCTGGTGAAGGCGCCGAGGAAAATCGCGCCGGCGTGGCGCAGCAGCGGCTCCCAGCGGTTCGGTTCGCTGCTGCTGACCTCCAGGTGCTCGGGCGCGATGCGGTTGCTGATCTCGCAGGCCTCTTCCATGCTCTTGGTGTGGATCAGCGCGCCGCGGCCGTTGAGCGAGGCGGCGATGATTTCGGCGCGCGGCATGGTGGGCAGCAGGCGATCGATCTCGGCCTGCACGCGGTCGATGTAGGCGGCGTCGGGGCACAGCAGGATGCTCTGTGCCAGCTCGTCGTGCTCGGCCTGGCTGAACAAGTCCATCGCCACCCACTCGGGCGGCGTGGTGCCGTCGGCCAGCACGAGGATTTCGCTCGGGCCCGCGATCATGTCGATGCCCACGGTGCCGAACACGCGGCGCTTGGCTGCGGCCACATAGGCGTTGCCGGGGCCGGTGATCTTGTCGACGGCGGGAACGGTCGCGGTGCCGTAGGCCAGCGCGGCCACGGCTTGTGCGCCGCCGATGGTGAAGGCGCGCGTGACGCCGGCCACGTAGGCGGCGGCCAGCACGAGCTGGTTCTTCTCGCCCTTCGGCGTCGGCACGACCATGATGATTTCGGCGACGCCCGCGACGTGCGCGGGAATGGCGTTCATCAGCACACTCGACGGATAGGCAGCCTTGCCGCCCGGCACGTAGATGCCGACACGGTCGAGCGGCGTGACCTTCTGGCCGAGCAGCGTGCCGTCGGCGTCGCGGTAGCTCCAGCTCTCGCCCGAGGCCTTCTTCTGGGCCTCGTGGTAGCTGCGCACGCGGCGTGCGGCGGCTTCGAGCGCGTCACGCTGCGCGGCGGGCAGCGACTCGAAGGCGGCCTTCAGTTCGGCCTGGGTCAGCTCCAGCTCGGGCAGCGTCTTCGCGTCGAGCTTGTCGAAGCGATTCGTGTACTCCAGCACCGCAACGTCGCCACGCGTTTGAACGTCGGCCAGGATGTCCGCCACCACCTTCTCGATGGCCGCATCCGCGTCCGCGGACCAATGCAGCCGCGCCTTGAATTCAGCGTCGAAGCTGGCTGAAGTCGTGGACAGTCGGGCGGGGGCTGCTTTCAGAGTCATGTGCGTGATGTTCAGGCGGAAGGAATGGCCGACGCGAACGCGTCGATGATGCGGCGGATCGGCTCGCGCTTGAGCTTGAGTGCCGCCTGGTTGACCACCAGTCGGGCGCTGATGTCCATGATGCGTTCCACCTCGACGAGGTGGTTCGCCTTGAGCGTGTTGCCGGTCGAGACCAGGTCGACGATGGCGTCGGCCAGGCCCGTGAGCGGCGCGAGCTCCATGCTGCCGTAGAGCTTGATCAGGTCGACGTGCACGCCCTTGCTGGCGAAGAATTCGCGCGCCAGGCCCACGTACTTGGTCGCCACGCGCAGGCGCGAGCCCTGCTTCACGGCCGAGGCGTAGTCGTAGTCGGCGCGCACGGCCACGCTGAGGCGGCAGGCCGCGATGCGCAGATCGAGCGGCTGGTACAGGCCCTGGTTGCCGTGTTCGAGCAGCACGTCGAGCCCGGTCACGCCGAGGTCGGCGCCGCCGTACTGCACGTAGGTGGGCACGTCGGATGCGCGCACCAGCACCACGCGAACGTCGGGGCGGGTGGTGCCGAGAATGAGCTTGCGCGACTTCTCGGGGTCTTCGGTGACCTCGATGCCGGCGGCCGCCAGCAGGGGCATCGTCTCTTCGAAGATGCGGCCTTTGGAAAGCGCCAGGGTGATCATGCGGCGGCTCCCGTCACGCGTTCGATGTCGGCACCCAGGCCGCGCAGCTTGGCTTCCATGCGGTCGTAGCCGCGGTCGAGGTGGTAGATGCGGTCGATCAGGGTTTCGCCCTCGGCCACGAGGCCGGCGATGACCAAGCTGGCCGAAGCGCGCAGGTCGGTGGCCATCACGGTCGCGCCCGAGAGCTGCTGCACGCCCTCGACCATTGCGACCTTGCCTTCGACGTGGATGTTGGCGCCCAGGCGAACCATCTCGTTCACGTGCATGAAGCGGTTCTCGAAGATGGTCTCGGTGACCATCGAAGCGCCGCGCGCGATCACGTTCAGGGCCATGAACTGGGCCTGCATGTCGGTCGGGAAGCCGGGGTATTCGGTGGTGCTGAAGCTCTGCGCCTTCAGGTGTTCGCAGGCCGGGCCCTTGGAGCTGACGCGCACGCCGTCCTTCTCGCAGGCGACGGTGCAGCCCGCATCGCGCAGCTTGTCGATCACGGCGTCCATGTGGTCGCCGCGCGCGTGGCGCAGGAAGGCCTCGCCGCCCGTGGCCGCGACGGCGCACAGGAAGGTGCCGGCCTCGATGCGGTCGGCCACCACGGCGTGTTCGCAGCCGTGCAGCTTCTCGACGCCCTGGATGCGGATGTGGCTGGTGCCGTGGCCTTCGATCTTGGCGCCCATGCGGATCAGCATTTCGGCCAGGTCGACGATCTCGGGCTCCTGTGCGGCATTCTCGAGCAGCGTTTCGCCCTCGGCCAGCGCGGCGGCCATGAGGAAGTTCTCGGTGCCGGTGACGGTGACCATGTCGGTCAGGATGCGCGCGCCCTTCAGGCGGGTGCGGCCTTCGGGCAGGCGCGCGACCATGTAGCCGTGGTCGACCACGATCTCGGCGCCCATGGCCTGCAATCCCTTGATGTGCTGGTCGACCGGCCGCGAGCCGATGGCGCAGCCGCCGGGCAGCGACACCTTGGCATGGCCGAAGCGCGCCAGCAGCGGGCCCAGGGCCAGCACGGAGGCGCGCATGGTCTTCACCAGCTCATAAGGCGCTTCCGGGTTGTTCAGGTCGCCGGCATTCAGGCGCACCGTGCCGCCGTCCTTCCCATCCTGGCCGCGCTCGGCCACGACGCCCATGTTGCGCACCAGCTTGAGCATGGTCGACACGTCCTGCAGGCGCGGCACGTTGTGCAGCGTCACGGGCTGGTCGGTCAGCAGCGCCGCGCACAGTTCGGGCAGCGCGGCGTTCTTGGCGCCGGAAATGAGTACTTCGCCGCGAAGCTCTCGCCCGCCGCGAATCAGAAGTTTGTCCATCGAAATTCCAGCGAAATCAGGGGCCCGCGAGGGCCGGGGAGTTATTTTTCCACCGCCGCCCATTCGGCCGGCGTGTAGGTCTTCATCGAAAGCGCATGCACCTCGTCGGTGTGCATTTTCGCACCGAGGGTGGCGTAGACCCGCTGATGGCGCTGGATCGCGCGCTTGCCCTCGAATTCGGCCGAGACGATGGTGGCATACCAATGCCGGCCATCGCCCTCGAGCGTGATGTGCTCGCACGGGAGGTGGGACTGGATCAGGGCCTGGAGTTGTTCGGCGGTCATGGGGTCTGGAGAAGAAGCGTTCAGCCTCGGATTTTGTAGCCGATGCGCAGGAGATGGACAGCGATGGCGCTCACCGCCAGCCACGCGGTGCCGACGATGCCCAGGCTGAGCCAGGGCGATGCGTCGCTCACGCCGAAGAAGCCGTAGCGGAAGCCGTCGATCATGTAGAAGAACGGGTTCAGGTGGCTCACGCTCTGCCAGAACGGCGGCAGCGAGCCGATCGAATAGAACACGCCCGACAGGAAGGTCATGGGCATGATCAGGAAGTTCTGGAACACCGCCATCTGGTCGAACTTCTCGGCCCAGAGGCCGGCGATCAGCCCGAGCGTGCCGAGCATCGCGGCGCCCAGCAGCGCGAAAACGACGATCCAGACCGGCGCCACGAAGTTCGGCATCGCGAAGAAGATCGTGACCGCGAACACGCCCAGCCCCACGGCCAGCCCGCGGATGACCGACGAGCCCACATAGGCAAAGAACCAGCCCCAGTGCGACAGCGGCGTGAGCAACACGAACACCAGGTTGCCCATGATCTTGCTCTGGATGATGGAGGACGAGCTGTTGGCGAACGCGTTCTGCAGCACGCTCATCATCACGAGGCCCGGCACGAGGAAGGCCGTGTAGCCGACGGTGCCGTAGACCGTCACGCGGCCCTCGAGCACATGGCCGAACACCATGAGGTACAGCAGCGCGGTGAGCACCGGCGCGCCGACCGTCTGGAACCCGACCTTCCAGAAGCGCAGCGTCTCCTTGTAGAGCAGCGCGCGCCACCCCGTCACAGCCATCATGGAGCCCCCTTGCTCGGCACTGCGTGTCCTCGCTTCCCCCCGAGGGGGAGCTTCGCTTGCTTGGGGCGGCCCGGCGCGGCGCTCATCGCGCCACCTCCAGCGGGGTCTGCTCGCCGGCCATCAGGTCGATGAACACGTCTTCCAGGTCGGCCTTGCGCATTTCCACGTCTTCCACCGCGACGCCGGCTTCGCGGATCGCGGCCAGCAGTTGTTCGACTTCATGGGCGTTCTGCGCCGGCAGCTGCACGATGCGCCCGGTGATGCGTGCATGCTGGGCAATGGCCCAGGGCAGCATGGCGTCGGTCTTGAAGCGCAGCACGTTGCTCGCGGCCGACTTCAGCAGTTCGCTGGTGCGGTCGAGCGCGATCACCTTGCCGAGCTTGAGCATCGCGATGCGGCTGCACAGCGCCTCGGCTTCTTCGAGGTAGTGGGTGGTCAGCAGCACGGTGCTGCCCTGCTTGTTGAGCCGGGCGACGAACTGCCAGAGCGTCTGGCGCAATTCGACGTCGACGCCGGCCGTGGGCTCGTCGAGCACGATCACCGGCGGCTTGTGCACCAGCGCCTGCGCCACCAGCACGCGCCGCTTCATGCCGCCCGAAAGCTGGCGCATGTTGGCGTTGGCCTTGTCGGCCAGGCCCAGGCTGTGCAGCAGCTCGTCGATCCAGTCGTCGTTGTTCTTGATGCCGAAGTAGCCCGACTGGATGCGCAGCGACTCGCGCACGTTGAAGAAGGGGTCGAACACCAGCTCCTGCGGCACGATGCCGAGCTGGCGGCGCGCCTCGGCGTAATCGCGCTGCACGTCGAAGCCGTGCACGGTGATGGCGCCGGCCGTCGGGCGCGAAAGCCCCGCGAGCATGCTGATGAGGGTGGTCTTGCCCGCGCCGTTCGGGCCCAGCAGGCCGAAGAACTCGCCCGGCTCGATCTGGAAGCTGACCTCGTCGACCGCCTTCAGCCCTTGCTTGCCTTGGGCTTTCTGCTGTCTGGAGGGAGGGTAGGTCTTGGAGACCGATTGGAATGAGATCGCGGGCATGGGAGCCCGCGATTTTACGGGGCCGCTTTACAAGCTGCCGCGCAGCGGCCCGATACCCTCATGCGGCCGCCGCCGGGCCGCCCCAAGGCGGGCCGCGCCTCCCCCTCGGGGGGTGGCGACTTACACGCAGCAAAGCGGAGTGAAAAGCCGGGGGGCCAACAATGTCAGGGCGCCGCGGGCAAAAGGCCCGCAATGCCGTACAGCGCAGCCAACTCGCGCAGCCGGGGCGAGAGGCCCTTGACGGAAAAGCCGCGTCCCAGCGCGCTGGATTCGCGCCGGCATTCGAGCAGCACGGCCAGCGCCGACGAATCGAACTGGGCCAGCGCGGTCGCGTCGACCACGGTGGACGACGAGTCGACCTGGCCCTTCAGCCCCTGCTGCAGCATGCGCATGCAGGCGGGGGCCTCGTCGTGGGTGAGTCGGGTCGGCAGGACCAGCATCGTGCGCTCCGGTCAGCTCTTGCCGTTGCCCTTGTTGCGCGCAGCCAGTGCGGCGATCAGGCCGTCGACGCCGCTCTTGTTGATTTCCTGCGCGAACTGGGTGCGGTAGGTGTCGACCAGCCAGACGCCCAGCACATTCAGGTTGTAGACCTTCCAGCCGGCGCCCTGGCCGGGGGTCTTCTCGAGGCGGTAGTCGAGCTGGACCGGATCGCCGCGGCCCTTGACCTCGGTGCGCACCAGCACGTCCTTGTCGTCGGGCGAGCCGCGGAACGGACGGATGGTGACGGTCTGGTCGGTCACCTGGTCGAGCGCGCCGGCATAGGTGCGCACCAGCAGGGTCTTGAATTCTTCCTGCAGGCGCTTCTGCTGCTCTGGCGTGGCCGTGCGCCAGGCCGGGCCGACGGCCGAGGCCGTCATGCGCTGGAAGTTGACGTTGGGCATGATCTTGCTGTCGACCAGCAGCATGATCTTGTTGACGTCGCCCGACTTGATGGACGAGTCGGCCTTGATCGTCTCGAGCACGTCGGTCGAGAGGCGCTTGACGAGCGCATCGGGCGCTTCGTCGGCGGCACGGGCGGGCTGGACGAATGCGAAAGCCGCACTGAACAGCAGCGCACCGGCCAGCACCAGGCGGCCGAGATCGCGACGTTGCAAGGTCTTGTCGTTCATGGAGAGTCCCTTATTCAAGTTTGAAAATCCACAGGCATCCGGAAAAGCCGGATGCTGAAACAGGAACGGATTCGAGGCCCATGGGGCCGACCGGGTTCCTGTCGGGGAGGTGAAGCCTTGCAACCGGATGCAAGCGCCCTCCCCTCCATGCGCTCCTCGGCTTACTTGTCGCTGCCGTCGCCGCCGTCGCTGCCGCCGCCATCGTTGGGCGGATTGCCGTCGTAGACCTGGCTGCGGCGGCGCTGCAGGAACGCATCGCGCGTGAACGAATACTTGTCGAGCGCCGCGTCGCCCAGCAGGCGGCCGGCACGCAGGTACTGCGAGCGCTTGTCGACCACGCGCAGCACCGTCAGCGAATTGCGCCAAGGGATGTCGCTCACATGGCCCAGCGGATCGCCGTACATGTCGAGCGGCTTGGCCGCGGTGTCGCGCACCGTCGAGGGGCCCAGCAGCGGCAGTACGACATACGGGCCGGCACCGACGCCCCAGTAGCCCAGGGTCTGGCCGAAGTCTTCCTCGTGGCGGGGAATGCCCGCTTCGGTCGCAACGTCCAGCAGGCCGCCGAGGCCGAAGAAGGTGTTGACGTTCAGCCGCATGAAGGTCTCGGCGCTGTTCTGCAGCTTCAACTGGGCCACGTTGTTGGCCAGGCTCCAGACATCGCCGATGTTGGAGAAGAAGTTGTTCACGCCGGTGCGCACCATCGAGGGCAGCGCCTTCTGGTAAGCCGTGGCCACGGGGACGAGCACCGCGTCGTCGACGGTGTCGTTGAAGCGCGAAACACCGCGGTTGAACGGCTCGAACGGGTCGGCCGGATTGGCGTTGGGGCCGGTGGCGCAACCGGCCACCAGCGCGAAGACGGCTGCTGCGCCCATCCAGCGCGCATGGTTTGCTACGTTATTCATAGCAAACGACAGGGGAAATCGTGTTTTCATTTCTTATTGGCTGTTCCAGGCGTCGAAGGATTGCCTTCGGCCGCCTTGCTGTACAGGAACTGGCTGATCAGGTTCTCCAGCACCACGGCCGATTGGGTCGAAGTGATGGTGTCGCCGGCCTGCAGTGCCTTCTCCTCGGCGCCCGCCTCGATTCCGATGTACTGCTCGCCGAGCAGGCCACTGGTCAGGATCTTGAGCGAGCTGTCCTTGGGAAAACTGTAACGGTTTTGCAAAGCCAGCGTCACGTCGGCCTGAAAGGACTTGTCGTTGAAGGCGATTGATTCCACACGGCCGACCACAACCCCCGCGCTCTTGACCGCGGTTTGGGGCTTGAGCCCGCCGATGTTGTCGAAGCGCGCGGTGACCGCATAGGTCTTCTGGAAATTCAGGCTCAGCAGGTTGGCCGACTGCAGCGCGAGGAAGAGCAGCGCCGCCGCGCCGATCAGCACGAACAGGCCGACCCAGATGTCGTTGTTGGAACGTTGCATGGTTTGATCTCTGTCTAGAACGATGGAGGCCGAGCCTCTTTAGATACTGAACATCATGGCGGTGAGCAGGAAGTCGAGCCCCAGCACCGCCAGCGATGCCGTGACCACGGTCTTCGTGGTCGCGCGCGACACGCCTTCGGGCGTGGGCTGAGCTTCGTAGCCCTGCAGCAGCGCAATGAAGGTCACGGTGAAGCCGAAGACGATGCTCTTGATGACGCCATTGCCGACGTCGCGCCATACGTCGACGCCGCCCTGCATCTGGCCCCAGAACGCGCCCGGGTCCACGCCCAGCATCAGCACGCCCACCACGTAGCCGCCCATGATGCCGACCGCGCTGAACACCGCCGCCAGCAGCGGCATGGTGATCACGCCGGCCCAGAAGCGCGGCGCGAGGATGCGCTGCACCGGATCGACCGCCATCATCTCCATGGCGCTCAATTGCTCGTCGGCCTTCATGAGGCCGATCTCCGCGGTAAGCGACGTACCGGCGCGTCCGGTGAAGAGCAGGGCCGCCACCACGGGCCCGAGTTCGCGCACAAGACTCAGCGTGACCAGCAGGCCGAGCGCTTCGGAAGAGCCGTAGCGCTGCAGCGCGTAGTACATCTGCAGCCCCAGCACGAAGCCGACGAACAGCCCCGACACGCCGATGATCGCGAGCGAGTAGTTGCCCAGGAAATGGATCTGGTCGCGCACCAGCCCGAAGCGGCGCATGATCTGCGCGCCCGGGCCGACCAGGCGCGTGAAAAGCTTCGCGCCATAGCCCAGGTTCGCCAGATGGCGGCGCACCGCGAAGCCGAGGTCGGCTGGTTTCCACCAGGTCATGAACGCCCTCCTTCCACATTGCCGAAGTCGTCTTCGATGCTGACGCCGGGGTAGTGGAAGTGCACGGGCCCGTCGGGCAGCGCATTGACGAACTGATGGACCAGCGGGTCGTCGCTCTCGCGCACTTCGTCGGGCGTGCCCTGCGCGGCAATGCCGCCGTTGGCAAGGATGATCACGTGGTCGGCGATGCGGAAGGTTTCCTCGAGGTCGTGCGACACGATGATGCTGGTGAGCCCGAGCGTGTCGTTGAGCTGGCGGATCAGCCGCGCTGCCGTGCCGAGCGAGATCGGGTCGAGGCCGGCGAAGGGCTCGTCGTACATGACGAGGTCGGGATCGAGCGCGATCGCGCGCGCCAGCGCCACGCGCCGCGCCATGCCGCCCGACACTTCGCTGGGCATCAGGTCGCGCGCACCGCGCAGGCCGACGGCGTCGAGCTTCATGAGCACGATGTCGCGCACCAGCGCTTCGGACAACTGGGTGTGCTCGCGCAGCGGGAAGGCCACGTTGTCGAACACGCTCATGTCGGTGAACAACGCGCCGAACTGGAACAGCATGCCCATGCGGCGCCGCGCTGCATAGAGCGCCGTGGCGTCGAACCTGACGACGTCCTGACCATCGAAGAGCACCTCGCCGCGCTGCGCCTTCTGCTGTCCGCCGATCAGGCGCAGCACGGTGGTCTTGCCGCCGCCCGACGCGCCCATCAGGGCCGTCACCTTGCCGCGCGGCACGGTGAAGGACACGCCGTCGAGAATGGCGCGCGCGCCGTAGCCGAACGTGACGTCGCGGAACTCTACGAAGGGATGTGGCAGTGGTGCGGCTGGGTCCATCTCAATAAAAAAGCCGGGCGCCCTTTCAAGCATCCCGGCATGCGGTTTCCGGCGGATGATACCGGGGACAAACCCGGACCCGCGAAACTGAAACAAAAATCAGCGAGGTAAGTCGCTGAATCCCATCAAAAATTCATCGACCGAGCGGGCAGCTTGACGGCCCTCGCGGATCGCCCAGACCACCAGCGACTGTCCGCGGCGGATGTCGCCAGCGGCGAACACCTTCGGCACGTTGGTGGCATAGCCCCCGATGAAGTCGACCGTCGCCTTGGCATTGCCGCGTGCGTCCTTCTCGACACCGAAGGCATCGAGCACAGTGGCCACGGGGCTGATGAAGCCCATGGCGAGCAGCACGAGGTCGGCCTTGAGCACCTGCTCGCTGCCGGCCACTTCCTGCATCTTGCCGTCCTTCCATTCGACGCGAACGGTCTTCAGGCCGGTGACCTTGCCCTTCTCGCCGATGAACTCCTTGGTGGAGATCGCGAACTCGCGCTCGCAACCCTCTTCATGGCTGGAGCTGGTGCGCAGCTTGATCGGCCAGTACGGCCACGTCAGCGGGCGGTTTTCTTCCTCTGGCGGCTGCGGCATCAGCTCGAACTGCGTGACGCTCGCGGCGCCATGGCGGTTGCTGGTGCCTACACAGTCGGAGCCGGTGTCGCCGCCGCCGATGACGATCACGTGCTTGCCGTCGGCGCGCAGCTGGCCCTTGACCTTGTCGCCCGCGTTGACGCGGTTTTGCTGCGGCAGGAACTCCATCGCGAAATGGATGCCGTCGAGGTCGCGGCCGGGCACCGGCAGGTCGCGCGATTGCTCGGCACCGCCGGTGAGCACCACGGCGTCGAACTCTTTCTGCAGCTGCTCGGGCGTGACGATTTCCTTGGCAAGGTTCGTGACCTTGGAGCCCTTGCCCAGCGGATCCTTCGCGGCGCCGACCATCACGCCGGTGCGGAAGGTCACGCCTTCGGCCTTCATCTGCTCGACGCGCCGGTCGATGTGCGCCTTCTCCATCTTGAAGTCGGGGATGCCGTAGCGCAGCAGGCCGCCGATGCGGTCGTTCTTCTCGAACAGCGTCACGTCGTGGCCGACGCGCGCCAGCTGCTGGGCGGCCGCCATGCCGGCCGGGCCCGAACCCACCACCGCCACCTTCTTGCCGGTCTTGTGCTTGGCGGCGCGCGGCGCCACCCAGCCTTCGTCCCAGGCGCGGTCGATGATCGCGTGCTCCAGCGACTTGATGCCGACCGCGTCGTCGTTCACGTTGAGCACGCAGGCCGCCTCGCAGGGCGCGGGGCAGATGCGGCCGGTGAACTCGGGGAAGTTGTTGGTCGAATCGAGCACCGCGAAGGCGTTTTGCCAGTCATTGCGGTACACGAGGTCGTTGAAGTCCGGAATGATGTTGTTGACCGGGCAGCCGCTGTTGCAGAACGGCGTGCCGCAGTCCATGCAGCGCGCGCCCTGCACCTTGGCCTGTTCGGTGTTCAGGCCGACGACGAATTCCTTGTAGTGCTTGACGCGCTCGTCGACGGGCTTGTAGCCCTCCTCAACGCGCTCATGCTCCATGAAGCCGGTGATCTTTCCCATCGTGCTTTCCTTTGTTCTCTGTACTCGTGGGCGCTCAGACCGAAGCCGGGGCCGTTTGCGGTGCGGATGCTGCCAGCGCATGCGGCTCGAGGCCGATGTGCGCGTTGTTGCCGCTGCTCGTGAGCTCGACCTTGCGGTCGTGCAGTTCGGCCAGCGCGCGCTTGTATTCGTTCGGGAACACCTTCACGAACTTCGTGCGCGACACCGCCCAGTTGTCGAGCAGCTCTCGCGCGCGCTTGCTGCCGGTCCAGCGGTGGTGCTCTTCGAGCAGCTTCTTCAGCTGCGCTTCGTCGGTCACACCGCCGTGCCAGATCTTGCGATGCACGCTGGCGGTCTGCTCGGCGGAGGTCAGCACCTTGTCGAGCGAAACCATCGAGAGGTTGCAGCGCGTGGCGAACTGGCCGTCCTCGTCGTAGACGAAGGCCACGCCGCCGCTCATGCCGGCCGCGAAGTTGCGGCCCGTCTTGCCGAGCACGGCCACCGTGCCGCCGGTCATGTACTCGCAGCCGTGGTCGCCGGTGCCTTCGATGACCGCCGTGGCGCCCGACAGGCGCACGGCGAAGCGCTCGCCGGCCACGCCGCACAGGTAGGCCTCGCCGGTGGTCGCGCCATACAGCGCCGTGTTGCCGACGATGGTGTTGCGCGCCGCTTCACCGCGGAACTCGAGGCTGGGGCGCACCACCACACGGCCGCCGGAGAGGCCCTTGCCCGTGTAGTCGTTGGCGTCGCCGATGAGGTACAGCGTGATGCCGCGCGCCAGGAAGGCGCCGAACGACTGGCCGCCCGTGCCTTCGAGCTGGATGCGGATCGAGTCGTCGGGCAGGCCCTGCGGATGCACCTTGGTCAGCGCGCCCGAAAGCATCGCGCCCACCGAGCGGTTGACGTTGCGCGCCACCTCGATGAACTGCACCTTCTCGCCCTTGTCGATGGCGGGGCGCGACTTCTCGATGAGCTTCACGTCGAGCGCGCGCTCGAGACCGTGGTCCTGGTTCTCCACATGGAAGCGCGGCACCTCGGCCGGCACGTTCGGCAGTGCGAACAGGCGGCTGAAGTCGAGGCCCGAGGCCTTCCAGTGCTCGATGCCCTTGCGCATGTCGAGCAGGTCGGCGCGGCCGATCAGGTCATCGAACTTGCGGATGCCCAACTGGGCCATGATCTGGCGCACTTCTTCAGCGACGAAGAAGAAGTAGTTGACGACGTGCTCGGGCTTGCCCGAGAACTTCTTGCGCAGCACCGGGTCTTGCGTGGCCACGCCCACCGGGCAGGTGTTCAGGTGGCACTTGCGCATCATGATGCAGCCCTCGACCACCAGCGGTGCGGTGGCGAAGCCGAACTCGTCGGCGCCCAGCAGCGCGCCGATGGCGACGTCGCGGCCGGTCTTCATCTGGCCGTCGGCCTGCACGCGGATGCGGCTGCGCAGACGGTTGAGCACCAGCGTCTGCTGCGTTTCGGCCAGGCCGATTTCCCACGGGCTGCCCGCATGCTTGATCGACGACCAGGGCGAGGCGCCCGTGCCGCCGTCATGGCCGGCGATCACGACGTGGTCGCTCTTGCACTTGGCCACGCCGGCCGCGATGGTGCCGACGCCGATTTCGCTCACCAGCTTCACGCTGATGCTGGCGTGCGGCGCGGTGTTCTTCAGGTCGTGGATGAGCTGGGCCAGGTCTTCGATCGAGTAGATGTCGTGGTGCGGCGGCGGGCTGATGAGGCCCACGCCCGGCACGGCGTAACGTTGCTTGCCGATGTACTCGGTGACCTTGCCGCCGGGCAGCTGACCACCCTCGCCCGGCTTGGCACCTTGCGCCATCTTGATCTGGATCTGGTCGGCCGAATGCAGGTACTCGGCGGTGACGCCGAAACGGCCCGACGCGACCTGCTTGATGCGCGAACGCAGCGAGTCGCCGTCCGCGAGCGGCAGGTCGACCTCGACGTTGGCCGCGCCGATCACGCTCTTGAGCGTGTCGCCCTGCTTGATCGGGATGCCCTTGAGTTCGTTGCGGTAGCGCGCCGGGTCTTCACCGCCCTCGCCCGTGTTGCTCTTGCCGCCGATGCGGTTCATGGCAATCGCGAGCGTGGCGTGCGCCTCGGTGCTGATCGAGCCGAGCGACATCGCGCCGGTGGCGAAACGCTTGACGATCTCCGCAGCCGATTCGACTTCGTCCACCGGAATCGCCTTGGCCGGATCGATCTTGAACTCGAACAGGCCGCGCAGCGTCAGGTGGCGGCGGTTCTGGTCGTTGATGAGCTGGGCGTATTCCTTGTACGTGTTCCAGTTGTTGGCGCGCGTGCTGTGCTGCAGCTTGGCGATGGCGTCGGGCGTCCACATGTGCTCTTCGCCACGCGTGCGCCAGGCGTATTCGCCGCCGGCGTCGAGCATGTGGGCCAGCACCGGGTCGTCGCCGAAGGCGGCCTTGTGCATGCGGATGGCTTCCTCGGCGATCTCGAAGACGCCGATGCCTTCCACGCGGCTGGCGGTGCCGGTGAAATACTTGTTCACCGTCTCGCTGTTCAGGCCGATGGCTTCGAACAGCTGCGCGCCGCAGTAGCTCATGTAGGTGCTGACACCCATCTTCGACATGATCTTCGACAGACCCTTGCCGATGGCCTTGACGTAGTTGTAGACCGCCTTGTCGGCGCTCAGCTCGCCCGGCATGTCGGCGTGCATGGCCGCCAGGGTTTCCATGGCGAGGTACGGGTGCACGGCTTCAGCGCCGTAGCCCGCCAGCACGCCGAAGTGATGCACTTCGCGCGCCGAACCGGTCTCGACCACGAGGCCGGCCGTGGTGCGCAGGCCTTCGCGAACCAGGTACTGGTGCACGGCCGAGAGGGCCAGCACGGCAGGGATGGCCACCTGCGTCGGGCTCACGCCGCGGTCGCTGATGATCAGGATGTTGTGGCCGCCCTTGATGGCATCCACCGCTTCGGCGCACAGCGAGGCCAGCTTGGCTTCGACGCCCTCGTCGCCCCAGGCGAGCGGGTAGGTGATGTCGAGCACGTAGCTCTTGAACTTGCCCTGCGTGTACTTGCCGATGTCGCGCAGCTTCGCCATGTCGGCGAAGTCGAGGATCGGCTGGCTCACTTCGAGCCGCATCGGCGGGTTGACCTGGTTGATGTCCAGCAGGTTGGGCTTGGGGCCGATGAAGGACACGAGCGACATCACGATCGCTTCGCGGATCGGGTCGATCGGCGGGTTGGTCACCTGCGCGAACAGCTGCTTGAAGTAGTTGTACAGCGGCTTGTTCTTGCTCGAGAGCACGGCCAGCGGGCTGTCGTTGCCCATGGAGCCGATGCCTTCCTCGCCGGCCTGGGCCATCGGGCTCATCAGGAACTTGATGTCTTCCTGGGTGTAGCCGAAGGCCTGCTGGCGGTCGAGCAATGCAACTTGCGACAGCGGCGCCGAGACCGGCTCGGCCTTGACGCTGTCGAGCTTGATGCGCAGGTTCTCGATCCACTGCTTGTAGGGCTTGCTGTTCGCGAGGGTGGCCTTGACCTCCTCGTCGTCGATCATGCGGCCCTGCTCCAGGTCGATCAGGAACATCTTGCCGGGCTGCAGACGCCACTTGCGCACGATCTTCTGCTCGGGCACGGGCAGCACGCCCGATTCGGAAGCCATGATGACGAGGTCGTCGTCGGTCACGCAGTAGCGCGAGGGGCGCAGGCCGTTGCGGTCGAGCGTGGCGCCGATCTGGCGGCCGTCGGTGAACACGATGGAGGCCGGGCCGTCCCACGGCTCGAGCATGGCGGCGTGGTATTCATAGAACGCGCGGCGGCGCGGGTCCATGGTGGCGTGCTGTTCCCAGGGCTCCGGGATCATCATCATCACGGCCTGGCTGATGGGGTAGCCGGCCATCGTCAGCAGCTCGAGGCAGTTGTCGAAGGTGGCGGTGTCGGACTGGTTCGCGAAGCTGATCGGGTAAAGCTTCTGCAGGTCGGCGCCCAGCACGGGCGACGACATCACGCCTTCGCGCGCCTTCATCCAGTTGTAGTTGCCCTTGACCGTGTTGATTTCGCCGTTGTGGGCGACATAGCGGTACGGGTGGGCCAGCGGCCACTCGGGGAAGGTGTTGGTGGAGAAGCGCTGGTGCACGAGGCCCAGGGCCGAGATGCAGCGCTTGTCCTGCAGGTCGAGGTAGTAGGTGCCCACCTGGTCGGCCAGCAGCAGGCCCTTGTAGACCACGGTGCGGCTCGACATGCTGGGAACGTAGTATTCCTTGCTGTGCTTGAGCTTCAGGCGCTGGATGTTGGCGCTGGCGGTCTTGCGGATCACGTAGAGCTTGCGTTCCAGCGCGTCCTGCACGATCACGTCGTTGCCGCGGCCGATGAAGACCTGGCGCAGCAGCGGTTCCTTTTCGCGCACGGTGGGCGACATGGGCATGTCGCGGTTGACCGGCACGTCGCGCCAACCCAGCAGCACCTGGCCTTCGGCCTTGATGGCGCGTTCCATTTCCTGCTCGCAGGCTTCGCGCGAGGCGTGCTCCTTCGGCAGGAAGATCATGCCGACGCCGTATTCGCCCGGCGGGGGCAGCGTGACGCCCTGCTTCGCCATTTCTTCGCGGTACAGGTGGTCGGGCAGCTGGATCAGGATGCCGGCGCCGTCGCCCATCAGCTTGTCAGCGCCCACTGCGCCGCGATGGTCGAGGTTCTCGAGAATCTTGAGGCCCTGCAGCACGATGGCGTGGCTCTTCTCGCCCTTGATGTGGGCCACGAAGCCGACGCCGCAGGCATCGTGCTCGTCGGCACCGGAATACAGACCGTGTTCTTGGAGATGTTTGATCTCGGCAGCCGTCGTCATGGCGCGCTCCTTCAGTTTTCGCAGGGAAATGGAGCATATTGCGATGCACAAAGAATGCCAAACACTTTAATGGGGGTCAGATTCCTATTAAATCTTGAGTTATCTGGTCAGAATTAAATTGGGGACATATTAAAAAGAGGAGCAAAAGAACCAGCGCCACAGCCGGCCGACGCCGCTTTTCCAGCTCAGGATGAAGTGTTCGATGGCGGCCGGCCGGCCTTGGCTTTGACGACCCGGCGGTCGGTGGACTTCTGCAGGCTGTCGAGAAAGTCGTCGTCGCCAGCGGCCCAGCCCCGCAATGTGGCCTCGGTCAGCGCGCTCTGGTCGGCCGCACGCACCCCGCCGCGCACCAGTTCGACATACGCGGCCTCGCGCGCGAACGGGGTGTTGCCGAGCTCCCAATACAGCGGGTGGGGGGTCAGCAGGCGGTCGTGCCGCAGTCCGGCGTAGTGGCCATGGCTGGACCAGGGAAAGTCGCGCGCATCGGCCACCATGCCCGCGCGCACCGGGTTGAGGTCGATGTAGGCCATGCAGGTCAGCAGGTAGCGGTCGGTCTGGATCAGCGTGGACCGGTAGCGGCCCTCCCACAGCGTGCCGCTGCGGCCATGGCGGTCGTTGAAGTAGCGCACGTAGCTGCGCCCCACCGACTGCATGAACTGGGGCAGGCCGGTGGGGCTGTCGGGCGTGGCCAACAGGTGGAAGTGGTTGTCCATCAGCACGTAGGCATGCAGCGCGATGCCGAAACGCGTGGCGTTCTCGGCCAGCAGCGCGAGCAGCTTTTCGCGGTCCGCGCGGTCCACGAAGATCGGCTGGCGGTTGTTGCCGCGCTGGATCACGTGGTGGGGCATGCCGGCCAGCGTGAGGCGGGGAAGACGGGCCATGGATCGCAGTGGACGCGGCGGATTGCGCGCCCGCTTTCAGGCCAGCCGGAAGCGCGTATCGCCCAGCGCGTCGAGCCCGAACTGGCCTAGCAGCTCGCGCAACCGCGTGGCCGCGCTCGCCTTGCGCTGCCCGGTGTAGCGCGCCAGGATCAGCTCGTTCTTCATGCTGTGCTCCCAGCCAACCAACTCGGTCACCGTGACGCTGTAGCCGTTGGCTTCGAGATACAGGCAGCGCAGCACGTTGGTGAGCTGGCTGCCGATTTCGCGCGTGTGCAGCGGATGGCGCCACAGCTCGGCCAGCGGCGTGCGCGACAGCGCCAGCGCCTTGGTTTCGCGCAGGCATGCGGCCACTTCGGCCTGGCAGCAGGGAACGAGCACCATGCAGCGCGCCTTCTTGGCCAAGCCGAATGCGATGGCATCGTCTGTCGCGGTGTCGCAGGCGTGCAGCGCGGTGACCACATCGATCTGCGCCGGCAATTCGCTCGCCTGCGCCGATTCGGCCACGGTGAGGTTCAGGAACGACATGCGCTCGAAGCCCAGGCGCTGCGCCAGCGCGCGCGAGCGCTCGACCAGTTCACCGCGCGTCTCGATGCCGTAGACGTGGCCGCTGCCCTGCCGCGGCCGGAAGAACAGGTCGTAGATGATGAAGCCGAGGTACGACTTGCCCGCACCATGGTCGGCCAGCGTCGCGCTCGCGCCCTCTTCCGGCAACTCGCGCAGCAGTTGCTCGATGAACTGGAACAGGTGGTAGACCTGCTTGAGCTTGCGCCGCGAGTCCTGGTTGAGCCGGCCCTCGCGGGTCAGGATGTGCAGTTCCTTGAGCAATTCGATGGATTGGCCGGGGCGCAGCGCGTCGGCCAGCTCCGCATCGGCCTTGGCGGCCTTGTTCGTTTTCACGGTTCTTGTCGCGTTGTTCGTGTTCATGGCTTGGCGCTTCTGGGGCCGACGTCGAGCGCCGCCCAGCCTTCTGGGCCCAGCGCTTCGAGCGTGTCGATGTTGCGCTCGAAGATGGCCTCGGCCTCGGGGAACGCCTCGACCGCGCGGCTCACGCTGTCTTCGCGCAGCAGGTGCAGCGTGGGGTACGGCGCGCGGTTGGTGGCGTTGCCGATGTCGTCGGCATCGGTGCCGGCGAACTGGAAGCGCGGATGAAAGCTCGCCAGCTGGAACACGCCGTCGAAACCGGCGCGCGCAAGCCGGCGTTCGGCACGCGCCGTGAAGTCGTTGAAGTCCAGAAAGTCGGCCAAGGTGTTCGGTGCAATGAGCAGGGTGGTGTCGCGCACGGCGGCGTCGAGTGCGGCGAGGTCTTTTGCTTCGGCAAGAAGCGCGTCCATCAGGTCGACCTCCTCGGCCGGCTCGTACACGGCGTAGTGGACCTGCGCCTTCACGTGCACGGCCTTTGCGAACGGGCACAGGTTGAGGCCGATCACCGCGCGTTCGAGCCAGCGTCGCGTATCGGCTTCGGCCTGGGCGGATGCGATTGTCGCCGCGTGGGTCATGCCATCTCCGCCGCAGGGCGAATCCGCCCCAGGCGCCGCGCGATCGCCATGCCGACCAGCGAGCAGGCCAGCGTGGCGGTCCAGGTCCAGTGCCAGCCGCCAACGCGGTGAGCCATCCACGCCACTGCGGGCGGGGCCAGGAACTGGCCGAGCGAGGACGCCTGCTGCATGAGTCCGACCGTCGTCGACACGGTGGTGGGCCCGGGCGCAAGCCGCACGCCCAGCAGGAACAGCGTGGCCGGCACCATGCCGCCGCCCAGCGAGAACGCGCACACGGCGATGTAGCGCAGCGCGGGCGGCAGGCCCAGGGCGTCCGGGCCCTGCCCTGCCTGCGCGAAGGCGGCCACGCCCCCGAGCGCCATCGTCAGGAAACCGAGTTGCAGCAGTCGCTCCGGCGCCACGCCGCGCTGCAGCCAACGGCCGCCTGCAATGTTGCCGACGATGTTCATGGCGGCAGCGAGCGCGGTGAGCACCGCGTTCCAGGCGGCCGGCACACCCGCGCCGGCATAGATGGCGGGCAGGAAGCCGATCACCGCCATCCACTGCGACGAGTACACGGCGAAGGTCAGCGCCACCAGCCAGGGCGCGCGCGCACCGACCGTGGCGCGCAGGCGCGAAGACCAGCCGCCGGCGGCCTGGCCCGCCACGGCCGGCCGAAGCCGGTCGGCTGGCACCACCAGCCACAGCCAGAGTGCGGCCCCGGCCGACACGATCGACAGTGCCCACCACCAATCCGCCCATCCACCCCAGGCGATCAGGGCGGGGCCCAGCAGCAGCGCGAGGGCCACGCCGAGCGGCATGTACGCACCCCAGAGGCCCAGCGCCGCCTTGTCTGCACCCGGCGGGGTCAGCGCGCGGATCAGCCCCGGCCCCGGCATGACCGTCAGCAGGAAACCGATGCCTTCGACGGCACGCAGCAGGAGCAGCCATTGCACGGCGTGCGCCCCATCGACCATGCCGCCCAGCAGGCTGGCGACCGTCAGCACCGCCAGCCCCGTCAGCATGCTGCGGCGCAAGCCGATGGTGTCCGCCGCGAGCCCGACCAGCAGCCCCAGCGTCATGCTCGCGACCTGCACCAGCGACAGCAGGAATCCCGCCTCGACCAGGCCAATGCCGAGCGATGCCTGCAGCGCCGGCACGGCGGGCGGCAGCTTGCCCAGGTGCAAGGCCGCGCTGACGCCGCCCAGCAGGACGGCCAGGGCAGCGGCGGGAACGCGCGGCCGGACTGCGGATGGACTCACGCGATGCCCCGGCGCCCCGTGAGCCGCTCGTGTTCGCGCATGGCGAAACGATCGGTCATGCCGGCGATGTAGTCGGCCACGGCACGGTGCCTGTCGTGGCGCTCGGCATAGGAAGAAGGCATCTCGGCGCCGCGCTCGAGATAGGCCTCGAACAGCTCCTGCACCACGTCGCGCGCCTGGTCGGTGGTCTGCGTGACCTGGGGATGCCGGTAGAGGTTGTGGAAAAGAAAGCGCTTGAGGTCTTCCGACTGGGCCTGCATGGCGGTGCTGAACGCGACGACAGGCGGGGCCATGCGCACCGCGTCGGCATCGACCGGTGCGAGGGCTTCGAGCGCCGCGCGGGTCGCATCGATCACGTCGTAGACCTGCGCGCTCAGCATGCGCCGGATGGTCTCGTAGAGCACGCGGCGGCCCTGCAGCTGCGGGTGCTCGGCGAGCGCCTCGCGGCGGTAGCGCTCGAACAGCTCGACCTCGGACAACTGCTCGACGCCGATGAGGCCCGATCGCACGCCGTCGTCGATGTCATGGGCGTTGTAGGCGATGGCGTCGGCAAGGTTGCACAGCTGCGCCTCCAGCCCCGGCTGGGTGCGGTCGAGGAACCGCCGGGCCACGCCGTGCGGTTCGGCCGCCTCCAGCCGTTCGGCGTTCGCGCGCGAGCAGTGCTTGAGGATGCCCTCGCGGGTCTCGAAACTGAGGTTCAGGCCGTCGTATTGCGGATAGCGGTGCTCCAGCGCGTCGACCACGCGCAGGCTCTGCAGGTTGTGCTCGAAGCCGCCATGTGCGGCCATGCAGTCGTTGAGCGCGTCCTGACCCGCATGGCCGAAGGGCGTGTGGCCCAGGTCGTGCGCCAGGGCGATCGCTTCGACCAGGTCTTCGTTGATGCGCAGGGCCCGTGCGATCGAACGGCCGAGCTGGGCGACTTCCAGCGAGTGCGTGAGCCGGGTGCGGAACAGGTCGCCCTCATGGTTCAGGAACACCTGCGTCTTGTAGACCAGCCGGCGAAAGGCCGTGGAATGCACGATGCGGTCGCGGTCGCGCTGGAAAGCGTCGCGCGTGGGCGCGGGCGGCTCGGCATGCCGGCGGCCGCGCGACCGCGCGGGCAGGCAGGCATAGGCCGCGAGGCTCATTGCGCCGCGCAGCTCTGCGCAAGCACTTCGCGCACGAGTGCGTCGGGTGCGCTGCGGACCACGGCGGAGCCGGGCCGGTCGATCACCACGAAGCGGATCTCGCCGGCTTCCGATTTCTTGTCGACGCGCATCAGCTCCAGGTAGCGATCCGCGCCCAGCGCAGGACCGACGATCGGCAGGCCGGCGCGTTCGATCAGCCGCGTGAGCCGCTCGACGAAGGCGGCATCGACGCCGCCAAGCCGCTGCGACAGCCGCGCCGCCATGACCATGCCGCAGCCGACGGCCTCGCCGTGCAGCCATTCGCCATAGCCGAGGCCCGATTCGATCGCGTGGCCGAAGGTGTGGCCGAAATTGAGGATCGCGCGCAGGCCGGTTTCGCGCTCGTCCTGCCCGACCACCAGCGCCTTGATTTCGCAGCTGCGCTTGACGGCATAGGCCAGCGCGGCCGGCTCCCGCGCGACGAGGGCGTCGATGTTGACTTCGATCCAGTCGAAGAACGCCATGTCGTGGATCGGGCCGTACTTGATGACTTCGGCCAGTCCGGCGCTGAGTTCGCGCGGCGGCAGGGTCTGCAGCGTGGCCAGGTCGCAGACCACCAGTTGCGGCTGGTAGAACGCGCCGATCATGTTCTTGCCGAGCGGGTGGTTGATGGCCGTCTTGCCGCCGACCGAGGAATCGACCTGCGCCAGCAGCGTGGTCGGCACCTGCACGAAAGGCACGCCACGCATGTAGCTGGCGGCGGCAAAGCCGGTCATGTCGCCCACCACGCCGCCGCCCAGGGCGAACAGCACGGTCTTGCGGTCGCTGCCGTGACCCAGCAGGTCGTCGAAGATCAGGTTCAGCGTCTGCAGGTTCTTGTACACCTCTCCGTCGGGCAGCTCCAGCAGGTGGACCGTGCGGAAACGGCCCGCCAGGGCACCCTGTAGCGCCTTGGCATAGAGCGGCGCCACCGTGGTGTTGCTGACGATCAGGGCCGTGGCGGCGGCAGGCGTGGCGGCGAAGCTAAGGGGATCGTCCAGCAGGCCGGCACCGATCAGGATCGGGTAGCTGCGGTCGCCGAGCTGGATGTCGACGCGTTCGGGCGGGGCGGAAAGTACGGGCAGGGACATGGGCAGCGAGTTTAGGCGCTGCAGCCGGCGCAGTTCAGGCAGTGGGCTCTTCCGGATGGGCGCCCGGCTCGACGATGCCCGCCAGCTCGAGCTGCATCACGATGATGTTCACCAGCATCGCGATCGAGGGCCGGCCGGTATCGACCACGTCGTGGGCGGTTTCCCGGTAGAACGGGTCGCGCGCATCGTGCAGTTCCCGCAACCGCCCCAACGGGTCAGCCACCTGCAGCAGGGGGCGCTTGACGTCGTGGCGCAGGCGCCGGAACAGGTCTTCGGGGGAGGAGCGCAGGTAGATCACGTGGAAGTGATCGCGCAGCTGGGTGCGGTTGGCCTCCCGAAGCACCGCACCGCCGCCGGTGGCCAGCACGCCGTGGGCATTGGCCGCCAGCTCGGCAATGACCGTTTGTTCGAGATCCCGGAAGGCCACCTCGCCTTCGCGCTCGAAGTAATCGCGGATCGAGCAGCCGATGCGCTGCTCGATCACGTGATCGGTGTCGATGAAGGGAAGGTCCAGCCGCATCCCCAGGCGCCGGCCCACTGCGGATTTTCCGGCGCCGGGCAAGCCGACGAGTGCGACCGCCACGCGGTGGCTGCTACGCCCGCGCGTCAGCGCGCGGCGTTGCGGTCGGTAATCATCTTCGGAGTGATAAAGACGAGCATTTCGGTCTTGTTGGCAACGCGTTCGCGCTTGCGGAACAGTGCCCCCAGGTAGGGCACTTCACCCAGCACCGGCACGCGCGATTCGTCATTGGTTTCGGTGAGCTCGAAGATACCACCGATGACGACCGTGCCGCCGTTCTCGACCAGCACTTCGGTCTGCACGTGCTTGGTGTTGATGGCCGGACCCGCCGACGTGTTCACGCCTCGGGCGTCCTTGCTCACGTCCAGCGTCAGGATGATGTTGCCTTCCGGCGTGATCTGCGGCGTGACTTCCAGCTTCAGCACCGCCTTGCGGAACGAGATCGAGGTGGCGCCGCTGGACGTGGCCTGCTGGTAAGGAATTTCCTCGCCCTGCTCGATCAGCGCCTTGGTCTGGTCGGCCGTGATGACGCGGGGGCTGGACACCAGCTTGCCCTTGCCGTCGGCTTCGAGCGCCGAGATCTCGAGGTTCAGCATGCGCGAGAAGCTCGAGTTGAACAGCGAGATCGCGAAGGTGCCCGCCGCGTTGCCCGTGCCGCCCGCATCGCCCGCCGGGAGGTTGATGAAGTTCGAGTTGGTGAACGTGGAGGTGGCCGTGCTGGCTCCGCCATTGGTGCCTGCCGTGACGACGGGCATCGCGCCGAGGTTGGCGAATGCGCGGTTGCCGGCGGACGATGCGAAGCGCTCGCCAGCGATGCCGCCACCCAGCCGCACGCCGAGCGACTTGCCGAAGGTATCGGAAGCTTCGACGATGCGGGCCTCGATCAGCACCTGGCGAACCGGGATGTCCAGCTTCTGGATCAGATCGGTGATCTGGGCCAGGCGCGACGGAACGTCCGACACGAAGAGCTGGTTGGTGCGCGACTCGGCGATGACGCTGCCGCGAGGACTCAGGATGCGCGTCGTCGTACCGCCGCCACCGCCGCCGCCGCCGGCCGAGGCACCCGTGCCGGTCAGTCCCTGCGCAATCGCGATCGCCTTGGTGTAGTTGAGCTGGAACGACTGGGTACGCAGCGGCTCCAGGTTCTCGATTGCGGCCTTGGCCTCGAATTCGAGCTTTTCCTTGGCGTTGATTTCATCCTTGGGCGCAATCCACAGCACGCTGCCGTTCTTGCGCATGCCCAGGTTCTTCGCCTGCATGATGATGTCGAGGGCCTGGTCCCAGGGCACGTCCTTCAGCCGCAGCGTCAGCGCGCCGTTCACCGAATCCGAGGTCACGATGTTGAAGTTCGTGAAGTCGGCAATCACCTGCAGCAGCGAACGGATTTCGATGTTCTGGAAGTTGAGCGACAGCTTTTCGCCGTTGTAGCCCACGCCTTGCGTCAGCTTGGTCGGATCGACCTTGCGGGCGCGGACCTCGACCACGAACTGGTTCTCGCTCTGGTAGGCACTGTGTTCCCACTCGCCCTTGGCCTCAATCGTCATGCGCACGCGGTCGCCCGACTGCTGCGAAGTGATCAGCTGGACCGGCGTTCCGAAGTCGGCCACGTCGAGGCGGCGGCGCAGGCCCTCGGGCAGCGTCGACTTGGTGAACTCCACGACGAGGTTCTTGCCCTGCTGCTTGACATCGACGCCGACCTGGTTGTTCGGAAGGTCGACGATGACGCGGCCGGTGCTGTCGGCGCCAAGGCGGAAATCGACGTCCCGCAGCGGCAGCATGTCCCGGTTGCGGTTTTCCGCGAAGGTCGTGCCGGCAGACGCGACCAACGCCGAGCCGGCCACCGGCTCGAGAATGACCAGCAGCGAATTGCCCTGGATCTCGGCCTTGTACGCGGTGGCCTGCTTCAGGTTCAGCACCACGCGGCTGCGTTCACCGGCCTGGACCACGTTCACCGAACGCAGGTTGCCCTGGTTCACTTCGATCGCGGAACGGCCGATGGCGTTCGTGACGCCCGGAAAATCGAGCGCAATGCGGGCCGGCGTCTGGACGGCGAACCCGGCAGGCACCGCCGTGAGCGGTTGCGCCAGATCGATGCGGATCACTTCCGCGCCGGACTGGGTCGAGCTGGTCACGGCCTGGATGGCGTTTTGCGCATGGGCCACGGCCACTGCACCGAAGGCCAGCAGACCCAGGCCGGCAGCGCGCAGCCACTGTGCCATCGTTGATTTCTTTTGGTTCATTTCGCACTCTCTTGCAGCTGCAGCGTCGCGACGCGTTCGATCCATTCACCGGCGGCGTCTTGCACGATCTCACGCAAGGCGACTTCAGTTTCGTTGATACGGGTGATGCGCCCGTAGTTGAGTCCCAGGTATTCGCCGACGCGAACCTTGTAGAGCAGCTTGTCGACACGGACCAGCGCCACTGGCTGGCCGTTGCGGTTCATGCTGCCGACCATTGCCATCGAGTCGAGCGGGAAGGCTTCGAGCGCCTCCTTGCGGCGTGCCAGTTCGGGCGCGATCAGCTCCGAAGTGCTCGGCTGGTTCGACTCGCGGCGCAGCGCCTGCGTCAGCTTCAGGATGTTGAAGGGCTCGAACGACGAGGCCTCGGTGTAGGTCTGCGGCGTGAACTTCTTGGGCTCTGAAATAGGCGGCACCGAGGGCTTCACCTGGGCGCGCTGCTCGGCCATCCAGCGTTGCAGGTCGTCCTGCCCGGAATCGCAGGCACTCAAGCCCAGCGCGGCCAGTGTCAGCCACAGTACTTTGGCGGCGATCTTCATTTCTTCGCCTTCGGTGCGGCGGCGCGCTTCTGCGCGGCCCGCTCGTCTTCGTCGAGGTAGCGGAAGGTGCGCGCGGTGGCGTCCATCGTCAGCACGTCCTTGTCCTTCTGCGGGGTGACGGTGATGTTGTTCAGCGTCACGATGCGCGAGAGGCCCGCGACGTCGGCGGCAAAGGCGCCCATGTCGTGGTACCGCCCGGTCACGCGAACGGCGATCGGAAGCTCGGCGTAGTAGTCCTTGACCGACACCTGCCCCGGACGGAACAGCTCGAACTGAAGGCTGCGGCCGAGGCCTGCCTGGTTGATGTCCGACAGCAGGGCGTCCATTTCGGCCTTGCTGGGCAGTTGCTTCTCAAGCAGGGTCACGTACTGCTGCACCTGTTCGCGCTGCTTCTTCAACAGTTCGAGGTTGGCCGCCTGGGCCACCTTCTTCTGGTAGTCGGCCTTCAGCGCGACTTCCTTCGAACGCTCGCTCTCGAGTTCGTCGTTCGAGTTGGTCAGCCAGACGAACCACAGAGCGACCAGTACCAGGGCGGTGACCGCCAGGCACAGCGCGTACCGCGGCACCGCGGGCCACATCGACGGATCGTTCGGGTTGAGCCCGCGGAACTGCCCGCCGACACGCTGCAATGCAGCGCCGACATCTATTTTCTGGGAGGGGCGATTGCTTGCCATGTTCCGTTACCCCTTGGATTGCGCCGCTGCAGCCACAGCCTTGTCGGCGGCGGCCTTTTGAGCATCGGTGGGGCGTTTCAGGCCAATGCGCATCGTGAAGTTGGCAACGCGGCGCTGGTCGCGCGCGGTCAGGTTCACGTTCGCCGACGTGATTTCGACCAGCTCCGGCTTGACCAGCCACGGACTGTTGTTGCCCAGGTTGCGCAGCAGCTCCGAAACCCGTTCGTTCGACTGCGCCATGCCTTGCAGCGTGACCGTCTGGTTGTCCTGTTTCATGCTGGTCAGGTAGACGCCGTCGGGCAGCTGCCGGACCAGTTCGTTGAGCAGGTGCACAGGCAGGTTGCGATCGCCCTGCAGGTCTTCGACCGCCTGCTGGCGCGCGCGCAGCGCTGCAATTTCTTCCTGCAGCGTCGAGATCTCCTTGATCTCGACTTCGAGCTTCTTGATCTCGGCCTGGAGAAAGCCGTTCTTCGATTGCTGCGCCGAGATCTGGGCTTCGAACCAGAGGTAGCCCAGGCCGGCGATCAGCAGGCCGAGCACCGCTGCAGCACCCAAGGTGCCAAAGAAGGCCTCGCGCCGCCGCTTGCGCGCAGCTTCGCGGTGCGGAAGCAGATTGATGAGGATCACTGCAGGAACCTCCGCATGGCCAACCCGCAAGAGGTCAGGTAGGACGGCGCTTCGCGACGGACCTTCTTTTCACGGATGTTCGAACTGAAGTCCATGCCGTCGAAGGGGTTCAGCAGCGAGCAGGCAAACGAGGTCTGCCGCGTGACTGCGTTGGTCAGGCCCGGCAGCGAGGCCGAGCCGCCAGCCAGCAGCACATAGTCGACGCGGTTGTGCGGCGTGCTCGTGAAGAAGAACTGGAGCGCACGCGCGATTTCCTGTGCGATGCCCTCCACGAAAGGCTTGAGCACGCCGGAGCCGTAGTCGTCGGGCAGGTCGCCGCTGCGCTTCTTCGCTTCGGCTTCCTCGGCGGAAAAACCGTACTGGCGCACGATCAGCTGCGTGAGCTGGGCGCCGCCGAACGCCTGATCGCGGTCGTACAGCACTTCCTGGTTGCGCAGCACCTGCATGCTGGTGGTGAAGGCGCCCACTTCGAAAAGCGCCACGATCGAGTCCACGCCCTTGCCGGGCAGCTGTTCGATCAGGCGGGCGGTCGCCAGGCGCGATGCATAAGACTCGACGTCGAGGATCATCGCCTTCAGGCCGGCGGCTTCCGCCAGGCCTTCGCGGTCCTGGACCTTTTCCTTGCGGGACGCGGCGATCAGCACTTCCACGTCGCCTGCGGACGTAGTGCTCGGCCCCGTGACACAGAAGTCGAGGCTGACCTCGTCCAGCGAGAACGGGATGTACTGGTTGGCTTCGGACTCGACCTGGATCTCGAGCTCCTGCTCGCTCATGCCGCCCGGAAGAATGATCTTCTTGGTGATCACGGCCGAGGGCGGCAGCGCGAGCGCCACGTTGCGGGTGCGCGTGCCGCTTTTGCGGACGACGCGCCGAACGGCTTCCGCCACTTCGTCGAACTTCTCGACGTTACCGTCGGTGATCCAGCCACGTTCCAGGGGTTCGATGGCGCAGCGTTCCAGAACCAGCTTGCCGCTGGCCTCACGGCCGAGCTCGACCAGCTTGACGCTGGACGAACTGACATCCAGCCCAAGCAGGGGAGCGTTCTGACGACGAAACAATGATCCAAGAGCAGCCAAGTTAGGTCCCTCTCCCCCTGTATTTGTAACCAATAGAAAAAAATGCGTTCGGTTGCATGCTAGCAGCAGGCGTGGCGGCAACCAAGCAACCGCGGGGGGCAAAACCCTGAAGCGTTGTCAAAACCTGACGTCAAATCTGCATTTTGTAACTTTTGAATTAGAGCGATGCAGCAGCAACAAAAGATCGGATCGTGCAAAGAGGGCTGCTTTTTATAATGTCCGGTGACTCTCCGGCCCTCCATGCAAGAAACCTCAAGCCCCAAAGGGCCAGCCAAGACCCCCTCCCCCAAGCCCCAGCGCCCGACCTGGCTGAAATGGCTGTTGCGCTTTTTCTTCTGGGGGTTCGGCATTGCCGCAGCCGGTGTGCTCGCGGTGCTGTGCGTAGTAGCGGTGGCCCTGGCGGTCGCGTACCCGAACCTGCCCGACATCAGTGAACTCTCCGACTACCGGCCCAAGCTGCCGTTGCGGGTTTTCTCGGCCGAAGGCACCCTGATCGGCGAGTTCGGCGAGGAGCGCCGCAACCTCACCCCGATCTCGGCCATTCCGAAGGTCGTGAAAGACGCCGTGCTCGCGGCCGAAGACTCGCGCTTCTACGATCATGGCGGGGTCGACTACAAGGGCATGGTGCGCGCAGGCTTGGCGAACATGAACCGCGTGAAGAGCCAGGGCGCGTCGACCATCACGATGCAGGTGGCGCGCAACGTCTACCTGAGCTCCGAGAAGACGCTCACCCGCAAGATCTACGAGGTGCTGCTGACCTTCAAGCTGGAGCACCTGCTCACCAAGGACCAGATCTTCGAGATCTACCTGAACCAGATCTACCTCGGCAATCGCGCCTACGGCTTTGCCGCCGCTTCCGAAGCGTATTTCGGCAAGCCGCTGCAGGACCTCACGATCGCCCAGGCTGCCATGCTGGCCGGACTGCCGAAGGCGCCGGGCGCGAACAACCCGGTCAACAACCCGCAACGCGCGCGCGGCCGCCAGTTCTACGTGATCGACCGCATGCAGGAAGCCGGCTTCATCACCGCCGAACAGGCGGCCGAAGCCAAGAAGGAAGAACTGCACCTGCGCGATGCCGCTGACCCGAACCGCCTGCACGCCGAGTACGTGGCCGAGACGGTGCGCCAGCTGATGTACGCGCAGTACGGCGACAGCACCTATACGCGCGGCCTCAAGGTCTACACCTCGCTGGTCGCAGCCGATCAGGCCGCCGCCTACAAGGCGCTGCGCAAGGGCATCATGGACTACGAGCGCCGCCAGATCTATCGCGGCCCCGAGAAGTTCGTCGACCTGCCCAACGACGCCAAGGACCTCGACGAGGCCGTGGACGATGCACTCAACGACCACCCCGACAACGGCGACGTGATGGCCGCGGTCGTCCTCAAGGCCACGGCCAAGCAGATCGATGCCGTGCGCGGCAACGGCGACCCGGTGCAGATCACCGGCGAAGGCCTCAAGCCCGCGCAGTCCGGCCTCTCCGACAAGGCCCCGCCCAACATCAAGATCCGCCGCGGCGCGGTCATCCGCGTGGTGAAGACGCCCAAGAACACCTGGGAAATCACGCAGCTGCCCGAGGTCGAAGGCGCGTTCGTCGCCATGGACCCGCGCGACGGCGCCATCAAGGCACTGGTCGGTGGCTTCGATTTCGGCAAGAACAAGTTCAACCACGTCACGCAGGCCTGGCGCCAGCCGGGTTCGAGCTTCAAGCCCTTCATCTATTCGGCGGCGCTCGAGAAGGGCTTCACCCCCGCCACGGTGATCAACGACGGCCCGCTCTTCTTCGACGCCGGCACCACCGGCGGCCAGCCGTGGGAGCCCAAGAACTACGGCGGCGGCTACGACGGCCCGATGTCGATGCGCACCGCGCTGATGAAGTCGAAGAACCTCGTGTCGATCCGCATCCTGCAGTCCATCGGCACGCGCTACGCGCAGGAGTGGATCACCAACTTCGGCTTCGACAAGGAAAAGCACCCGGCCTACCTGCCGATGGCGCTGGGCGCCGGCTCGGTCACGCCGATGCAGATGGCGGTGGGCTACTCGGTGTTCGCCAACGGCGGCTACCGGGTCAATCCGTACCTCGTGACCCGCATCACCGACCACAAGGACAAGGTGCTGGTTGACAAGCAGCCCTCGGTGCTCAACGAGGCGAACCGCGCGATTCCCCAGCGCAACGCCTTCATCATGGACACGCTGCTGCAGTCGGTGGCCCGCGCCGGCACCGCCGCCAAGGCACAGGCGACGCTCAAGCGCCCCGACCTGTACGGCAAGACCGGCACCACCAACGACTCGCTCGACGCGTGGTTCGCGGGCTTCCAGCCCACCATGACGGCCATTTCGTGGATCGGCTACGACACGCCGCGCAACCTGGGCGACCGCGAAACCGGCGGCGGCCTGAGCCTGCCGATCTGGATCGCCTACATGGAGACCGCCATCAAGGGCATCCCCGTGACCGACATCGCCACCGCACCGCCTTCCGGCATCGTGAACGTGGGCGGCGAGTGGTACTACGACGACTATGCGCCGGGACGCGGCGTGGCAAGCCTGGGCGTGGAGTCCGCGACTACGGCGCCGGTGGAAGCCCTGACCGGCGCCCCGGTGAGCCCGCCGGCTCCGCCCGAGGAGCGCAACCGCATCCTCGACCTGTTCCGCAACTGACGAAGAAGAATCAGGCGGCCGCGAACGTCAGCGGCTGGCCTGCCTGCAGGGTCGCTTCACGCGACAGGTTGCCGAAGAATTCTTCCCCGGTCTTGGTATCGACCCACGCCTGGCCGTCGTGACGGTAGTGGTAGCCGCCGGAACGCGCGGCAAGCCAGATTTCCTGCAGGGGCTTCTGCAGATTGACGATCAACTGGCTGCCGTTGCGGAATGAAATCGTGATCATCCCGCCCACCCTCTGGTTGTCGATGTCGGCGTCGGTCGCGTCGTTGATGCGGTCGCATCCCTGCTCGATGGCGGTGAGCGCGGCTTCGGCGCGGTCCATGTACTCGGTGTCGGTCATTACAATTTCGCTATGTTGAACGTTCGCCAAATTCTAGTGAGCACCCGCGCCCGCGCTGCGCTCATGGTCTGCCTCGTTGCAGGCACCACCGCCCTGGTTGCCTGCGGACAGCGCGGTGCGCTGTACCTGCCGACCGATCCTGCCGCCGCCGGACGAGCCACGCTGCCGCAGCTCATGACGCCCGACAGCCTGCGGTCATCTTCGTCCAGCTCCAGCGAGGCAGCGCCCGCACCGGCCGCGGCCGCCAGCGCACCGGCCAGCAACAGCACGGAACCGCGCAAATGAGTGCCGGCATCAACTCCATCGCCCTGCCCGGCCAACCACACATTGCGCAACGCGACGGCGCGCTGCACGTCGAAGGCGTCGCGCTCGAAGCGCTGGCGCGCGAGCACGGCACACCTCTTTTCGTCTATTCGAAGCAATGGATGCTGGACGCCCTCGCGGCCTACCAGCGCGGCTTCGAGGGCCGCGACGCCCTCATCTGCTATGCGATGAAGGCCAATTCGTCGCTCGGCGTGCTGCGCGTGTTCGCGCAGGCCGGCTGCGGCTTCGACATCGTCTCGGGCGGCGAGTTGGCACGCGTGCTGGCCGTGGGCGCCGATCCGAAGAAGATCATCTTCTCGGGCGTCGGCAAGACCCGCGCGGAAATGCGCGAAGCCCTTGCCGCCGGCATCGCCTGCTTCAACGTCGAGAGCGAAGCCGAGCTCGACGTGCTCAACGAGGTGGCGCTGGCCGAGGGCAAGCGCGCGCCCATCAGCATCCGCATCAATCCGAACGTCGATCCCAAGACGCACCCCTATATCTCCACCGGCCTCAAGGGCAACAAGTTCGGCATCGCGCACGACCGCGCCGTCGAGGCCTACCGGCACGCCGCGCGGCTGCCGGGCCTGGAAGTGGTGGGCATCGACTGCCACATCGGCTCGCAGATCACCGAAGCCTCGCCCTACCTGGACGCCTGCGACCGCGTGCTGGACCTGGTCGAGGCGATCGAGGCAGCCGGCGTGCCGATCCATCACCTGGACTTCGGCGGCGGCCTGGGCATCGACTACAACGGCGAAGTGCCGCCCAAGGCCGATGCGCTCTGGCAGCAGCTGCTCGCCAAGCTCGACGCCCGCGGCTTCGGCCAGCGCAAGCTCGTCATCGAACCCGGCCGTTCGCTGGTCGGCAATGCTGGTGTCTGCGTGACCGAGGTGCTCTACACCAAGCCCGGTGAAGACAAGAACTTCTGCATCGTCGACGCGGCCATGAACGACCTGCCGCGCCCCGCGATGTACCAGGCCTTCCAGCGCATCGTGCCGCTGCGCAGCCGCGCCGGCGATGCACCGACCTACGACGTGGTCGGCCCGGTCTGCGAGAGCGGCGACTGGATCGGCCGCGACCGCGCGCTCAACGTGGTGGCTGGCGACCTGCTCGCCGTGCTGTCGGCCGGTGCGTATTGCATGAGCATGGCCAGCAACTACAACACGCGCGGCCGTGCCGCCGAAGTGCTGGTGAGCGGCGCCACCGCCAAGCTGATCCGACGCCGCGAGACGATGGAAGACCAGCTGCGCGCCGAGATCGACGGCTGATTGCCGGCGTTCAGCCAGTGCGCAGCGGCTTCTCGCTGCCGCGCACCGCCACCGCGGGCGGCTTCGCCTTGCGCCGCTTGCTCGCGAAATTCCACACCCGCCACGCGAGCAGCGCGGCAATGATCGCGGCGTAGACGAACACTTCCGCGAAGTTGTTCTTGCCCGCGCGCATCCAGAAGAAGTGCAGCAGCCCGAGCCCCGAGATCACGTAGACCAGCTTGTGCAGCGTCTGCCAGCGCTTCGCGCCCATTGCCTTGATGGCGCGGTTGAAAGAGGTGGCCGCCAGCGGCGTCAGCAGCACGAAGGCGGAGAAGCCCACCAGGATGAACGGCCGCTTCGCGATGTCTTTGGCGATGTCGCCCCACTCGAAGCCCATGTCGAACCAGCTGTAGCACAGCAGGTGCAGCACCACGTAGAAGTATGCGAACAGGCCCAGCATGCGGCGCAGGCGTGCGAGTGCATTCCACTTGGTCATCACGCGCAGCGGCGTCACCGCCAGCACGATGCAGATGAAGCGCAGCGTCCAGTCGCCGGTGGCGCGGATCAGGAACTCGGCCGGGTTGGCACCGAGCCCGTCCGTAAAGGCACCGTAGGCCAGCCGCGCGAACGGCAGCAGGCACAGCAGGAAGATGACCGGCTTGGTCGCCGGATGCATGAGCAGCTTGTTCATGGGGCGGGCGCCGGTTGCCGGGGCGCGATCAGTAGTTCTTCTTCAGGTCCATGCCCGCATACAGCTGGCCGACCTGGGCTTCGTAGCCGTTGAACATCTCGGTCTTGCGCCGCTTGGCGAACAGGCCGCCGCCGTCGCCGATGCGGCGCTCGGTGGCCTGGCTCCAGCGCGGATGGTCGACGTTCGGGTTCACGTTCGAATAGAAGCCGTATTCGTTGGCCGCCGCCTTGTTCCACGCGGTGCTCGGCTCCTTCTCGACGAAGCGGATCTTGACGATCGACTTGGCCGACTTGAAGCCGTACTTCCACGGCACCACGAGCCGTACCGGCGCGCCGTTCTGGTTGGGCAGCACCTCGCCGTACATGCCGAAGGCCAGCAGCGTGAGCGGATGCATCGCCTCGTCCATGCGCAGGCCTTCGGTGTAGGGCCAGTCGAGCACGCGCGAGCCGACAAAAGGCATGGTCTTGGGGTCGGCCAGCGTCACGAACTCGATGTATTTGGCGTTGCCCTGCGGCTCGACCTTCTTGATCAGTTCGGCCAGCGAATAGCCGACCCACGGGATGACCATCGACCAGCCTTCGACACAGCGCAGGCGGTAGATGCGCTCTTCCTGCGCGCTGAGCTTGAGCAGGTCTTCGATGCCGTACTTGCCGGGCTTCTTGACCAGCCCCTCGACCTCCACGGTCCACGGCCGCGTCTTCAGCGTGCCGGCGTTCTTGGCCGGGTCGGCCTTGTCGGTGCCGAACTCGTAGAAGTTGTTGTAGCTCGTGACGTCCTTGTAGTCGGTGAGCTTGTCCATCGACATGGCGCCCGCGACGGCCGACTTGCCACCGGGCAGCGGCGCGAGCTTGTTGGGCCGCTCAGCCTGGGCCCAGGCTTCGCGGGAGGCGAAGCCGGCCAGCGCCGCACCCGCCGCGCCGCCCGCCATGAGCTTGAGCAGGTCGCGCCGGCCTTCGTAGGCGGCACGCGGCGTGATCTCGCTCGACAGCGGGTGGATGAAGCCGTTGTCGCTGTTGCTGCGACGGATCGGGCGGAATTGGAACGACATGGCAGGCCTTTCGCGTGAATCGTTGTGCTCAGGGTAGTTCGTGAGCAGTCCCGATTTGGTTACGCGCCGCAGCGGCGCGCGGTTTCAATTCTTCGCGAAAGACCGCAGGCCCGTGCCTACAGGGTGCCGTAGCTGTGCAGCCCGCTCAGGAACATGTTCACGCCGAGGAAGGCGAAGGTGGTGACCGCCAGTCCACCCAGCGCCCACCATGCGGCCACGGTGCCGCGCAGGCCCTTGACCAGCCGCATGTGCAGCCAGGCCGCGTAGTTGAGCCAGACGATCAGCGCCCAGGTTTCCTTCGGGTCCCAGCTCCAGTAGCCGCCCCAGGCGTCGGCGGCCCACAGGGCGCCGAGCACGGTGGCGATGGTGAAGAAGGCGAAGCCGACGGTGATCGACTTGTACATGACGTCGTCGAGCACCTCGTTGGCCGGCAGCCGCGCCGCGATGCGCTTGCGCCCCAGGAGGATCCCGGCCGCGATCAGCGCGGAGATGCCCGCGTAGACCACCCAGTAGCTGCCGCCGGCTTCCTGCACGCGCTGGCGGAACGCCACCGGCACGAAGCACAGCGCCACGCCCAGCAGCCAGATCGGCGTGAGCTTGTACCAGCGCTTCTCGTCGGCCTGCTCCTTGATGAGGTAGGCGAAGGCCACCATGGCCGCGAGCGAGAAGGTGCCATAGCCGATGAAGTTGGCGGGCACGTGCAGCTTCATCCACCAGCTCTGCAGGGCCGGCACCAGCGGCTGGATTTCGTGCGCCTCGCGCACGATCGTGTACCAGAGCAGGAAGCCGACCGCGGCGCTGACCACCAGCATCACGAAGGCACCGAGCGCGCGCGTCTTGTAGCGCTCTTCGAAGTAGAGATAGAACGCGGCCGTGAGCCAGCAGAACAGCACGAACACTTCGTACAGGTTGCTGACCGGGATGTGGCCGATGTCGGGGCCGAGCTGGTGGCTTTCGTACCAGCGCACCATGGTGCCGATCAGCGCCATCGTCACGGCCGCCCAGGCCAGCCGCGAACCGATCATGTCGAAGGTGTCCGACTGCTTGCCGCCGAAAAAGCCGAGCCAGTAGAACAGCGTGCTCATGAAGAACAGCACGCTCATCCAGAGGATGGCCGACTGGCTCGACAGGAAGTACTTGAGCCAGAACACCGTGTCGGCGCGCGCCAGCTCGCCCTGGTACGAACTGATGGCCAGCAGCGACGCCGCTGCCACGACGATGGCCAGCACCCGAAGCGGCCGCCAGAACCAGCCGATGGCGATCATCGCGATCACGGCGGCGGCCAGGATCGGCTTCTCGTAGTAGTCCATCGATCCCGCGTACCGCGTGAACGCGAACAGCCCACCGGCCAGGACCAGCGCCGCGAACACCCAGTCGAACAGGTTGCGGCGCGAAAGCCAGCTTTCATTGAGCGTGAGGGTCGTGGTGTTCATCGTGTCTGTGCTTCTGTCTTGCTCAGGGCGAGCAGCTTGTGCTTGAGGTGCTCGAATTCGCGGTCGCTGTCGATGGTCTTGCGATTGACCGAGAACGCCATCGTGGCCGCTGTACCGGATGTCTCGCCTTCGGCAGCCGAGCCGTCGGGCGTCAGCCACACCCAAAGGCGGCGCTCGCGCACATACAGCATGGCAAAAATCCCGACGATCAGCAACAGGCAGCCCAGATAGACGACGTTCTTGCCAGGGGCACGCGCCACCTGGAACACGCTGGCCTGCACCTGGGTGAAGTCGGTCATCATCATCGCGACCGGGGCCGGGTAGAAATGTGCGTCGCTGATGGCCAGTACCGCCTGCGTCAGGTAGGCCTGCGATTTCTGGTCGTTCGGCAGCGCGGCGAGGCCGGCGCCTTCGCGGCCCAGGTTGAGCACCTCGAACAGCACATCGTTGAGGATGCGCACCAGCACGCCGCCGGCGCGCTCGCGCTCGGCCTCGGGCACGTTGACTTCCATGAACTCGGCAATCGCCTGCCATCCCCCCGCCGTGGTGGCGTCGGCCTTGGCGCGCTCGGTACCCGCAAACAGCGCCAGCGCGCGTGTGGCCGATACGCGCAACTGCCCGGCCATCTCCGGGCGCTTGGAGTCGGTGGCCTTCGCGATGTAGCGCTCGATGGCACGGGCGCGGGTGTCGGCATCGCCGAGTGCGGCGCGCATGCGCACGAAGCCGTCCATCGAGCCCTGTTCGTCGGCCGGCACGCGCAGGTAGCGGAACGGGTCTTCGGGCTTCTCGCGCATGCCCAGCAGGAACACCGGCTGGCCGTCGCCGGTGTCGACCGGCACCATGTAGTTCTGGTATTCGCGCGCCTGGCCGGCGGCGTCGCGCAGCTTGTAGCCGATGCTCGGGCCGATGTTGCGCAGCACCTTGGGCTTGTTGGTCTTGTTGGCCGCGCCCAGGCGCGACTCGATGTCGTGGCGCAGGTCGACCTTGCGCACGTCGGCGCCGCTGCCCATGGCGCCGCCATCGGCAAAGTTCTCGACGTTGATCACGCGCAGCGCGGCGAACTCCAGCGTGAGCTTGTCGCGGCCGTTGGTGATTTCGGTGCTCGGGCCGCCGATGATGCCCTCCACCTCGAAGGGCTTGGCCGCGGCCGCCATCGGCACCGCCTTGAGCTTCACCCTGGAGCCGCCGTCGTCGAAGCTCGACTGGTAGATCTCCACGCCCTTGTAGCTGGCCGGATGGTTGACCTCGATGCGCGCCGGCACCTGCGCGCCGGTCTCGCGGTCGTGCAGCACCACCTCGCTCGCGAAGAGCTTGGGCATGCCGGTCGAGTAGTAGTCGACGATGAACTTCTTCAACTCGATGGAGAACGGCAGCTCCTGCAGCAGCACGCCGTCAGACTGGTTCAGGATGGCCACGCTGCCCTGCCCGCCTTCGGGCACGAGGATGTTGCCGCGGAAGGTCGGGTTGGCGGCCGACAGGCGGTGCTCGGGCGCCACGTCGGCGATCATGCCGCCGCCGGTGAACACGCTCTTGCCGTTGAACCAGGTCTGCGCGCGCACCACCAGGTCGCCGTCGAGCAGGCCGCCGATGCACACCAGCACGATGGCGCTGTGCGCCGCGATGTAGCCCAGCTTGTGGGCGCCGCCGGCGCGCGCGGCGACCATCCAGCCGGCACCAGTCGGCCGGCTGCCGCCGGTGGCGTCGCGCCGTTGCAGCTTGACCTTCCAGCCACCGCTCACCAGCAGTTGGCCGATGCGGTTGGCCGCCGCTTCGGGTGTTTCGCCGAGTCGGTTCTCGGCGCGCTGGCCGAAGGCCTTCAGGCTCTGCGCGCGGATGTCTTCCTTGAAGGTCTTGAGGTCGACCATGATGCGCGGCGTGTTGCGCGCAATGCACAGCGTGGTGCTGATCACCAGGAACAGCAGGATCAGCAGGAACCACCAGGCGCTGTAGATCGAGTCGAGCCTGGCCGCGCGGAACAGCTCGGCCCAGAACGGCCCGAACTGGTTGATGTAGTTGTTGATCGGCTCATGCTGCTTGAGCACGGTGCCGATGATCGACGCGATGCAGATGATGGTGAGCAGCGCGATCGCGAAGCGCATCGACGAAAACAGCTCCACCGCAGCGCGAAGCATCTGCGGGCCGCGATGAACGCGAAGGCCATGGGTGGAGACGGACATCGGACGACAGTAAGGAAAGAGAAGAAAAAAGCAAAAAGGCGGGCCATCCTGCTGGATCGGCCCGCCTTTTGTTTGGGGTTGTTTTCGGCGGCTGGTTCACGCTCCAGGGAGCGCCATCATCAACGCAAACCGGCAATGTAGTCGGCGACGGCCTTGATTTCCCTGTCGTTGAGCTTGGCGGCGACGCCGCTCATGGGAATGCTGTTCAGGCGCACGTTGTCGCGGAAGGCCGTGAGCTGGGCCACGGTGTAGTCGGCGTTCTGGCCGCCCAGGCGCGGGTACTGGGCGGGGATGCCGGCGCCGTTCGGGCTGTGACAGCCGGCGCAGGCCGGGACCTGGCGCTCGCCGATGCCGCCGCGGTAGATCTTCTCGCCCAGGGCAATCGTGTCCTTGTCCTTCGAGAAGCCCGGCTTGACCTTCTTCGAGCCGACGAACCAGGCGATATCGCGCATGTCCTGGTCGCTCAGGTGCGAGGCCATCGAGGTCATGACGCTGTTCTTGCGCTTGCCGGACTTGAAGTCCTGCAATTGCTTGACGATGTATTCGGGGTGTTGTTGCGCCAGCTTGGGATTGGCCGCGATGGTCGAATTGCCGTCGGCGTTGTGGCACGAGGCGCAGCTCTGGATCGTCGGGGTGCTCGCGCTGAACAGCGTGTCCCCCTTGGCGGGGTCGGGCTTGGCGGGCTGGGCAGGCGCCGCTGCACTCGGAGCAGCCGCGTGTTCATCGGCTGCAAAACTCGCGCTGGATGCGATGCCCACGAGGGCTGCAAGCAGAATATTGGCAAACAACTTCATATCGGGGGCTTCGAATTTATGGCGCAAAACCTCACGATTCTACAATGTGGGCCTTGTTTCGAAAGTCCGTAGATGCCCTCCCCGCGCGCCAAGCCCGCTGCCTATCCTCCCCGCGCGGCTCCCGCCGCGGACCCCCAGGTCGCCGAACGCGAACGCGTGGCACTGGGCTGGTTGCACACCGCCCACTTCCTGACCAGCGCCCCCCAGCTCGAACACCTGCCCCCCGTCGACCTGCCCGAGATCGCCTTCGTCGGCCGCTCCAACGCGGGCAAATCGACCGCCATCAACACCCTCACGCAGCAGACGCGGCTGGCGTTCGCCTCCAAGACGCCGGGCCGCACGCAGCACATCAACCTGTTCGGCATCGGCAAGCAGAAGGTCGACGATGCGGTGCTGGCCGACCTGCCCGGCTACGGCTACGCGGCCGTGCCCAAGGAGGCCAAGCTGCGCTGGCAGCGCGTGATGGGCAACTACCTGATGACGCGCGAGAGCCTGCGCGGCGTGGTACTCATGTGCGATCCGCGCCACGGCCTGACCGAGCTCGACGAGATCCTGCTCGACGTGATCCGCCCGCGCGTGCAGCAGGGCCTCAAGTTCCTCGTGCTGCTGACCAAGTCCGACAAGCTCACGCGCAGCGAAGCCGCCAAGGTGCTGTCGATTACGCGACTGAACGCCGGCGGCGGCGAGGTGAAACTGTTCTCCGCGCTGAAAAAGCAGGGCGTCGGCGAAGCAGCCGAGCTGCTGTGGCGCTGGGTGCACCCGGAAGAGACTGCAGCAGCCCCCGACGAACCACCGGAGCCGCCAGCAGAGGCCTGACTCACAGAACAGGCTGCATCGGCCGTCCAGCGTGCGTAGTTCACTATCAAAAGAATAGCGACAGTCAACCCAAGGAGACAAGAAGCATGATCGAGACCTTCCAACGCAGCCTGCCCAATGGCACCACCCTGAGTTGCCGCGCTGCCGGCCAGCCGGGTCGGCCGCTGATGGTGTTCCTGCACGGCTTCCCCGAAGCCGCATTCATCTGGGACGAACTGCTGGCGTACTTCTCGGACCCCGCCCACGGCGGCTACCGCTGCGTGGCACCCAACCTGCGCGGCTTCGAGAAGTCGAGTGCGCCGACCGACGTGGCGGCCTACAAGGCGCACCTGCTGATCCAGGACATCCAGCAGCTCGTGGCGACCGAGAGCACCGACGGCACCATGGCCGCGCTGGTGGCCCACGACTGGGGCGGCGCCTTTGCCTGGGGCTATGCCAACGCGTTCCCGCAGCAGATCGGCAAGCTGGTCATCATCAATTCGCCGCACCCGGGCACCTTCACGCGCGAACTGCGCAACAACCCGGCGCAGCAGCAAGCCAGCGCCTACATGAACTTCCTCGCGCGCCCCGATGCCGAGGCACTGCTCGCCGCCGACGACTTCAAGCGCATGTGGCCCTTCTTCACGCTGATGAAGGCCGGCCCGGACGGATTCGGTTGGCTCACCGAAGAGGTGAAGCAGAAGTACCGCGAAGTCTGGGGCGCAGGCCTCACCGGCGCCTGCAACCTCTATCGCGTGACGCCGATGAAGCCGCCGCTGCCGGGCCAGACCATCGACGGCATTCCGGTGCTGCCGCGCGAACGGCTCACGGTGGACGTGCCGACCTTCGTGTTCTGGGCGCTCGACGATGCAGCGCTGCTGCCCGGCCTGCTCGAAGGGCTGGAGGAATACGTGCCGAAGCTCGAGGTCAAGAAAGTGCCGAACGCGACCCATTGGATCGTGCACGAGCAGCCGCAGTTGGTGGCCCGCGAGATCGAGGCCTTCCTGCAGCGCAATCAGTAAATAGGCGGCTCGCCTTCGGGACGGGTCTTGAAACGGCGATGCACCCAGTAGTACTGGGACGGCATCGTGTCGATGTAGCCCTGCAGCCGCGTGTTCATGAGCGCGGTATCGGCCTCCACATCGTCGGTCGGGAAGTTCTGCCACTGCGGCAGCACCTCGATCTCGTAGCCGCCCGGCGTGAGCTTCGACACCACCGGCACCACCTTGGCCTTGCCCAATCGCGCAAAGCGCGACAGCGAAGGCACGGTGGCCGCCTGCACGCCGTAGAACGGCACGAAGATGGTCTGGTCGCGGCCGAAGTCCATGTCGGGCAGCAGGTACAGCAGGCCGCCCTTGCGCAGGCCCTGCAGCACGGGCTTGATGCCGTCCACCCGATTGAGCGCCGCCACATCGCCGAAGCGCGTGCGGCCCTCGCGGATCCAGGCGTCGACCATCGGATCGCGCTGGGTCGTGTAGATGGTGGCCGAGGGGCGCGCCGTGTGCATGGTCAGCGCGGTGGCCGCGGCATCCAGGCCGTAGAAATGCGGCGCGAACAGGATCATCGGCGCCTCTCCATCCGCGATCTCGCGGATCTCCGACGCCGCCCCAACCACCTTGAGCCGGCTCGCCACCACCTTCTCGGGCGCATGCCAGAGCCAGCTGCGGTCCAGCCAGGACTGCGCCACGTAGACGAAGGTCTGGCGCGCGATGGCGCGGCGCTCGGCCTCCGACTTGCCGGGAAAGCAGACCGCCAGGTTGGTGTCGACCACGCGCCGCCGCGGCACGGCGACGGTGTGCAGGATGCGGCCGAGGAACGCGCCGAAGCCGCGCACGAGCGGCAGCGGCAGCGGCGCGATCACGCGCATGAAGCCGATGCCGAGCCGGGAACCGAGGCTCATGCGGCCTCCCCGGTGGCTGCGGCCACGCGCTCGGCGCGCGGCTCCTTGTAGCGGGCGTAGTCCCACACATACTGGCCCGGCAGGCTGTGGATCAACCGGCCGATGGCGTCGTTCATGGCCGCGGCCGCGTCCTCGATGGAGGCCGACGGGTCGGTCAGCGCCGTGCCGACGATGGGCTCGAAGCGGACCACGTAGCCGGCGCCGTTCGGCAGCCGCTCGCAGACGCTCAGGAAGCAGGCCGCGCCGGTCTGTTGCGCAAGGCGGGGAAGGAGGGTCATGGTGTAAGCGGGACGGCCCAGGAACGGCGCCCAGACGCCCTGCCCCATCGGCGGCACCTGGTCGGGCAGGATGCCGGTGTAGCCGCCGCTGCGCAGTGTGCGGATCAGGCCGCGCACGCCGCTGTTGTTGGTGGGCAGCGTCTGCAGGCCGGGCCGATCGCGCGAGCCGGCGGCGATCAGCTCGGCCATCCACTTCTTGCGCGCCGGCCTGAACAGCGCGGTGATCGGCCCGTAGGCCGACAGGAAGCGCTCTCCGATGGCTTGGCCGCACATCTCCCAGCTGCCGAGGTGCGGCGCCACCAGGATCACGCCTTTCTTCGCCTGCATGGCGGCCTCGAAGGCCTCCACGCCTTCCCAGCGCACCACGCGGTGCAGCACGGTCTCGCCATGCGGGCGCAGCCAGAGCCAGGGCAGTTCGGAAGCCATCTTGCCGGCGGCGGCGATGGCGGGACGGTATTGATCGGGCGCGAAGCCCGCGCTCTCGGCGTTGGCCTTGAAGCGGCGGCGGTAGTCCGGCGCGCTCCACCAGACCAGCCAGCCCAGCATGGCGCCGAGCCGATGCATCAACGGCATCGGCACGCGGGCAAGCAGGCGAAACAGGGTGATCATTGAAAGCGGGAGGGTCAAAAAACGGACGCGCGCGCATGGTATGCACGGCTCGAATAGAATCCAAATTGTCGCCGAGTTACGGAACAACTTGCAGGGCGACAAACACAAGCGCAAAGCGATTGTGCCCCGTCGATCCATCGACATCTGCTAAAGCGTTCGCCAGGGCTCCGCAGAGTTGGCAACGCGCCAATCTCAACTTCAAGGAGTTTTAAAAATGGCGAACGACTTCCTCTTCACTTCCGAATCGGTTTCCGAAGGCCACCCCGACAAGGTCGCCGACCAGATCTCCGACGCGATCCTGGACGCGATCTTCGAGCAGGACCCGCGCAGCCGCGTGGCCGCCGAGACGCTGACCAACACCGGCCTCGTGGTGCTCGCCGGCGAGATCACGACCAACGCGCACGTCGACTACATCCAGGTCGCGCGCGACACCATCAAGCGCATCGGCTACGACAACACCGAGTACGGCATCGACTACAAGGGCTGCGCAGTGATGGTCTGCTACGACAAGCAGTCCAACGACATCGCCCAGGGCGTGGACCACGCGAGCGACGACCACCTGAACACCGGCGCTGGCGACCAGGGCCTGATGTTCGGCTACGCCTGCGACGAAACGCCCGAGCTGATGCCCGCGCCCATCTACTACGCGCACCGCCTCGTCGAGCGCCAGGCCCAGTTGCGCAAGGACGGCCGCCTGCCCTTCCTGCGCCCCGACGCCAAGAGCCAGGTCACGATGCGCTACGTCGACGGCAAGCCCCACAGCATCGACACCGTGGTGCTCTCCACGCAGCACAGCCCCGACCAGAGCGAGACGCCGACCAAGATGAAGGCCTCGTTCAACGAAGCCATCATCGAAGAGATCATCAAGCCCGTGCTGCCCAAGGAGTGGCTCAAGGACACGCGCTACCTGATCAACCCGACCGGTCGCTTCGTCATCGGCGGCCCGCAGGGCGACTGCGGCCTCACGGGCCGCAAGATCATCGTCGACACCTACGGCGGCGCCTGCCCGCACGGCGGCGGCGCGTTCTCGGGCAAGGACCCGTCGAAGGTCGACCGCTCGGCCGCCTACGCCGCGCGCTACGTGGCCAAGAACATCGTGGCCGCCGGCCTGGCGCGCCAGTGCCAGATCCAGGTGGCCTATGCCATCGGCGTGGCGCAGCCGATGAACATCACGGTCTACACCGAAGGCACGGGTGTGATCCCCGACGAGAAGATCGCCGAACTCGTGCGCGAGTTCTTCGACCTGCGTCCGAAGGGCATCATCCAGATGCTCGACCTGCTGCGCCCGATCTACCAGAAGACCGCCGCCTACGGCCACTTCGGCCGCGAGGAGCCCGAGTTCACCTGGGAAGCGACGACACAGGCCGCCGCACTGCGCGCGGCCGCCGGCCTCCGCGGCTGACCCCTGGCCGCCGCTTCAGGCGGTCGACGGAAAGCGCACCGTGACCAGCAGCCCGCTCGCCTCGCGCGGGTTGGCTGCCAGGTCCACGTCCGCCGCGAAGGCCCGTGCAATCTCGCGCACGATCGCCAGACCGAGCCCCGTGCCCTCGGCGTCCTGGGCCACGCGGTAGAAGCGCTCGAACACGCGTTCGCGCACCTCGGGCGCAATGCCGGGGCCGTTGTCTTCCACCGTCAGTTCCACCGCCCCTTGCACCTGCCGCACGCCGACGGTCACACGGCCGCCTTCCTGCGTGTAGCGAAGGGCGTTGTCGAGCAGGTTGCCGGCCAACGCGTCGAGCAAGGCAGGCTGCGCCATCACGAAAGCCGCGTCGGGCGCCTCCAGCCCGAGATCGATGCGGCGCCGGTCTGCCAGCGCTGCAAGCTGCTCGACGCAGCGCAAGGCGACTGCCGCCAGGTCGACCCGTTCAAGCTGCGTGTGCGCGTCGCCATGTTCGGCCTGGGCCAGCAACAGCAGCTTGTTCGTGACATCGATCAGCCGCCGGTTGCTGGTCTGCATGGCCAGCCACATCGCGTCCATGTCGGCGCGGCGCGTGTCCCATTCGCCACGGTGCTGCCGCGTGTAGCGTGCGAACTCGATCTGCGTGGCCTGCATGGCCAGAGGCGTGCGCAACTGATGCGCCGCATCGGCAATGAAGCGGCGCTGCGCCTCGGAATGCGCCTTCAGCTGGCCCACGAAACGGTTGATGGTGTCGGCCACCGGCCGCAATTCGCTGTGCAGCGCGGCCGGGTCCACCACAAGGTCGAGATGCAGCGGGTCGCGCTGCGCGAGCTGCTGGCTCAGCCGCACGATGGGGCGCAGCTCCAGTGTCAGCGCCGCCACCGCGAGCGCGATGGCCAGCACCAACGCGATCAGCAGATATTCCATTGAAGGCCACCACAGCGTGCGCAGCATGCGGTCGCGGCTGCGCTCGGTCTTGCCCACGGCAATGGTGATGTCGCGCGCACCGCCGGCTTCGTACATCGCGCGCGTGGTGACGACGGCACGCAGCGGCATGCCGGCAAAGTGCGTGTCGTACCACTGCGCACGGTCCACACCTTCGGGCTTGCGCACCGCGGGCAACGGAAAGTCGGCCGAACCAGCCAGCACTTCGCCGTTGCCTCCTGTCACGCTGAGAAACACCCGGTCGCGCTCGGGTGACACGAACAGGCTCAGCGCCGAAGGCGGCACGCTGGCCTGCACGTCATTGCCTTCCCAGATCAATCGGTCGGACAGCACCTTGGCGGACGACAGCAGGTCGTGGTCTTGAACGTAGTCGGCAACTTCTGCTGCGTTGCGCCAGTTGAGATATCCACAGATCGCCACGAAGACCGACAGCGGCAGTAGCAGCCACAGTGCGAGGCGCAGACGGAGACTGCCGCGCTTCATCTTCCCTAGTCTTCCTGTCGCGTGCGCAGCAAATAGCCGACGCCGCGCAGCGTGATGATGGTCGCCTGGCTCGCTTCGAGCTTCTTGCGCAGCCGGTGAATGTAGATGTCGACAGCATCCGCGCTCGGCTCGTCGTCCAGCCCGAAGATCGCATCGATCAACGCCTGCTTCGACACGGTACTGCCCGCCTTCACCACCAGCGTCTCCAGCAGCGTGCGCTCGCGCGGCGGCAGCGCGAGTTCCTCTTCGGCCAGCGTGAACTGCCGCGTACGCAAGTCGTAGCGCAAGTCACCGCAGACGATGTCGTTGGCCTTGCCCGGCATTTGCCGGCGCACCAGCACCTTGATGCGCGCCACCAGCTCGCGGATCTCGAAGGGCTTCACGAGGTAGTCGTCGGCTCCGATCTCCAGGCACAGCACCTTCTGATCGAGCGACGCCGTGGCCGTGAGGATGATCACCGGCACCGTGTCGCCGCGCTCGCGCAACCGGCGCAGCACGGCCTTGCCCGAGAGCTGCGGGATGTTCAGGTCCAGCAGCACCACGTCGTAGGCCGTCTGCATCAGCAGACGATCGGCGGCATCGCCGTTGTCCACGTGGTCGACCACGAAGTCCTGCTCCCGCAGCAGGCTGGAAAGCCAGTGCGCGAGTTGCGGGTTGTCTTCGATGAGCAGCAGCTTCATGGGGGGTTGGGGTGGTGGCCGTGGATTCTAGGAAGCATCGGTCAGCCCTAGGGATAACCATGACAAATCATGCGGCCCGCCGAAAGCTGGCCGAAAGACGCCGCTTCCTAGACTGGCCCCGTCCCGCGGCAGATCAGCAGATGTGCACGGACCCTTCCAATTCAGTTCCAACACGGAGAGACATACCATGTCCGCTACCCGCCGCACCCTGCTGGCCGCCGCCCTGTGCACCGCCTTCGCCGCCGCGCCGCTCGCGCAGGCCGCCGATGCGCCCATCACCATCATGGTGGGCGGCATCAACAAGATCATCTATCTGCCGGCCAAGCTCACCGAGGCGCTGGGCTACTTCAAGGACGAGGGCCTGAACGTCGAGCTGCAGTCGCAGCCCGCGGGCGTCGATGCGGAGAACCAGCTGATTGCCGGCGCCGTGCAAGGCGTGGTGGGCTTCTACGACCACACCATCGACCTGCAGAGCAAGGGCAAGGAGATCCAGGCCATCGCCGTGTTCTGCAAAGTGCCGGGCGAGGTGGAAATGGTCTCGACCAAGGCCGCTGCCGCCGGCTTCAAGACCATGGCCGACGCCAAGGGCGGCAAGACGCTGGGCGTGACGGGCCTGGGCTCGTCCACCGACTTCCTCACGCGCTACCTGGCCGACCGTGCCGGCGTGGCCTCCAAGGACTACTCGCTGCTGCCCGTGGGCGCCGGCAACACCTTCATCGCCGCGATGAAGCAGGACCGCATCCAGGCCGGCATGACCACCGAGCCCACCGTGTCGCAGCTGCTCAAGACCGGCGACGCCAAGGTGCTGGTCGACCTGCGCACCGAGCCCGAAACGGTGAAGGCGCTCGGCGGCCTGTACCCCGCGGCCAGCCTGTATGTGCAGAACACCTGGGCCGAGTCGCACAAGGCCGAAGCCACCAAGCTGGCCCACGCCTTCGCGCGAACCATGGAATACATCCACACGCACAGCGCGGAAGACATCGCCGAGAAGGTGCCGCGCGACTACTACGGCAGCGACAAGGAGCTCTACGTGCAGGCGCTGAAGGCGTCGCTGCCGATGTTCACCGCCGACGCCAAAATGCCCGCCGGCGGCCCCGAGACCGTGCTGAAGGTGCTCGCCACCTACAAGCCGCTCGTGAAGAGCAAGAACATCGACCTGTCGAAGACCTACAGCAACGCTTACCTGGCAGCGGCGATGAAGTGAGCACCATGCGCAACGGAACACCTCCCAACAGCGGCAGCACCGTGACCTCGGCGATCGACTTCAACGACGTGTCGCTGCGCTTCATCTCGCAGGACGGCAACGCCACGGTGGCGCTGCGCAACTTCAGCATGTCGGTGGCGCGCGGCGAGTTCGTCGCCATCGTCGGGCCCACGGGCTGCGGCAAATCGACCACGCTGAACATGATCACCGGCCTGCTCAAGCCCACGGTGGGCGACGTGCGGGTGATGGGCCAGCCCGTGACGGGCGTGGACCCACGCATCGGCTTTGTGTTCCAGGCCGACGCGGTGTTCCCGTGGCGCAGCGTGGAAGACAACGTGGCGGCCGGCCCCATCTTCCGCGGCAAGCTGAAGAAGGAAGCGATGGAACTCGCGCAGGAATGGATCCACCGCGTGGGCCTGTCGAAATTCGGCAAGCACTACCCGCACCAGCTCTCGGGCGGCATGCGCAAGCGCGTGGCGCTGGCGCAGACCTTCATCAACAACCCCGAGATCCTGCTGATGGACGAGCCCTTCTCGGCGCTCGACATGCAGACCCGCACGCTGATGCAGGACGAGTTGCTGCAGCTGTGGTCGGGCAACGGCGGCAGCGTGGTGTTCGTCACGCACGACCTGGAAGAAGCGATCGCGCTGGCCGACCGCGTGTTTGTGCTGTCGGCGCGGCCCGCCACGCTCAAGCGCGTGTACGAGATCGACCTGCCGCGCCCGCGCATCATGTCCGAGGTGCGCTACGACCCGCAGTTCATCGAGCTCTCGAAGCACATCTGGGACGACCTGCGCGAAGAAGTGGTTATCCAGTGAACATAACGACCACGACAAGAACCATGACGCCTTCCACCACCACCCCCACGGCAGCCGTGCTGCCTTCGTCGCTCAGCGACGCCGCTCTGGCGCGCGAATCCGAAGTCGCGCAGGCGGCCATCCGCGGCCGGCGCCGCATGATCATCGCGCTGCGACTGATCGTGCTGGTGGTCGCACTCGGCGGCTGGGAAATCGCTGCGCGCCTGAAGTGGATCGATCCGTTCTTCTATTCGATGCCTTCGATGATCTACGACCAGCTCGTGGAGTGGATGCGCGACGGCACCTCGCAGGGTTCGCTGTGGATGCAGGTCGCGGTAACGCTCGAAGAGACCGTCATCGGCTTCCTGATCGGCTCGATCGCCGGCGTGCTGTGCGGCATCATCCTGGGCCGCAACAAGCTGCTGTCGGATGTTTTCAGCCTGTACATCCAGATCGCCAACTCGATCCCGCGCGTGGTGCTCGGCTCCATCTTCGTGATCGCGCTCGGCCTGGGCATGGCCTCGAAGGTGGCGCTGGCGGTGGTGATGGTGTTCTTCGTGGTCTTCGGCAATGCCTTTCAGGGCGTGCGAGAAGCCGACAAGTACATGATCGCGAACGCGCAGATCCTCGGCGCCTCGCCGCGGCAGGTGACGATGTCGGTGGTCATTCCGTCCGCCATGTCGTGGATCCTGGCCAGCCTGCACGTGAGCTTCGGCTTCGCGCTGGTCGGCGCGGTGGTGGGCGAGTTCCTCGGCGCCAAGGAAGGCATCGGCCTGCTGATCTCCACTGCCCAAGGCGCGTTCAATGCAAGCGGCGTGTTCGCGGCAATGATCGTTCTGGCTGTTGTTGCACTTGCGGCCGACTTTTTGCTCAGTTCGCTGGAGAAGCGGCTGTTGAAGTGGCGGCCCGCTGCGTTCTGATCGTTCGATTCGGCTGGAAAAGAAACAAAACGGCGGGCAATTTGCCCGCCGTTTTTTCGTTCCGGGTGCGTGCGAAGGCCACCGGGTACTTCCCTCCGCGAATGTCGACGTGATCGCGCCCCGGATGACCCGAGAACACAGCGATCAAAACCGATAGGCGCCACTCAATCCCACCGTCCAGTTGCGCCCCGGCGCGGGCTCGTAGTAACGTCCGTTGCCTTCATTGACAATCACCGAGCCCACGTAGCGCCGGTCGAACAGGTTGTCGACACGCGCGAAGGCGTTGAACTCCCAGCGCTCCCATTTCTTCAGATAGCCCGCATAGAGCGCCGCGACGGCATAGCCCGGCGCGCTCGCGGTGTTGGCGTCGTTGGCCTGGATGCGCCCCAGCGCGCGCATCTCGACGCCGGCGCGCCAGCCTTCGGGCGGCACCCAGCCCAGCGATGCGAACAACGACTGCCGCGCGATGCCGGGAATGCGGTTGCCCGCGGCCACGGTGTTGGCCGCCGCGCACGGTGACGGCGAGCAGAAGGCGTCGCGGTAGGTCGCGTCCAGCCACGTGTAGGCCAGTTGCGTGCGCCAGTGGTTCGCGGTCTCGTGCTGCCAGCCCAGCTCGAAGCCGTTGCGCTTCGTGCGCCCCGCGTTCTGGAAGGTGGCGCGGCCGCCGACGTTGGTGTCCGTCACGATCTCGTCGCGCGTGCGGGTCTGGAACAGCGCTGCCGTTAGCAGGCCACCGGCAAGCCGTGCCTTGGCGCCGAGCTCGATGCTGTCGTTCACCGCAGGCCGCAGCGCGAAGTTGAGCCCGCTCGCGCCGTTTGCCCGATAGGAAAGTTCGTTCAGTGTCGGCGTCTCGAAGCCGCGGCCGATGGAGCCGTACAGGGCCAGGTCCGGCGTCGCCTGGTAGCGCAGCGAGGCCACCGGTAGGGTCTTGCTGTAGCGCGCGCTGCCGCTGTCGTCGCGGTTCGTGCCGACGATGTAGCGGTCCTGCGAGTTGAAGTGCACGCTGCTGCGGCGCACGCCGGCTTCGAGCGTCCAGCGGTCGGCGAAGCGCCAGGTCGCCTGCGCGTAGGGATCGAGGTTCCAGACGTCGTTGAGCTCGTTGCGCCGCAGACGGCCCTGCACGCCCAGCACGGGCGCCGCGACGCGGCCGAGGTAGTTCTCGTAGCCGCGGCGCTTTTCGCGCAGGCTGTCGTAGCCCAGGCCGGCCACCACGTCGAAGGGCCGACCGGCCAGGGTCAACGCCGCATTCCAGCGGATGTCGACACCGCCGTACTGCCGCGACAGGTCGATCACGCCGCCCGCGTGCAACCGGTTCTGCTGCGCCGACACCGGAATCGATTGGTACTGCGTGGTCTTGCGCTCGCCGCCGTAGACCATGAGGCGCAGGCCCTGCGTGGCATCGATGCGGCGCTCGTACAGCAGGCCGGCCTGCGTCTGCTCGACCGTCTTGCGGGTGTCGTACTGCGTGGCCAGCGGCGCGTTGCGCGGCGCCAGCGCGTACTGGTCGGCCGTGAGGCCCAGCGGGTCCTGCGCGTCGACGCGCACGCTGTTGAAGACCAGCGTGAGCCTGTCGCCGTTGTCGAGCGCGATGCCGAGCTTGCCGTTCTCGATGTCACGCCGCGCGGCGCTGTGCTCGCGCCAGCCGTCGGTATGGAAGCGGCTCGCGTCGAGCAGGTAGTCGACCGCGCCCTGCGACCCGCTGAGCTGCAGCGACTGCCGCCAGGTGCCGAAGCTGCCGCCCGCGAGCGAGTACGACAGCCGCGGCGGCCCTTCGCCCGAGGCGGAGAAGGCCTGCAGCACACCACCCGAGGAGTTGCCGTACAGCGCGGAGAACGGCCCGCGCAGGATCTCGACGCGGTCCAGCGAGCCGATGTCGATGTTCGATGTCTGCCCCTGCCCATCGGGCAGGGTCGCGGGAATGCCGTCTACGTACAGCCGCACGCCGCGCACGCCGAAGGTCGAGCGCGCACCGAAGCCGCGGATGGACAGCTGCAGGTCCTGCGCGTAGTTCAGCCGGTTCTGCACCTGCAGCCCCGGCACCGCGCCCAGGCTTTCGGAGAGGTTGACCTGCAGGCGGCTGTCGCGCATCTCGTCGCCGTCGACGCGGTCGACCGAGCCGGGCACGTTGAAGGGCGCAACCTCGCCGCGCGGCGTGGAGACGGTGATCTCGCGCAGGCGCGCGCCGCTGGCGCCTGAATCGGCCGGCGGCTCCTGCTGGGCCTGCGAGGCCAGCGGAACACCCAGCAAGAGAAGGCAGGCGGCGGCGACGGGCGCAAGTTTCATCGCGCCGATTCTGCTTCGGCACACCGGCCGCGCATGTCGCGGTGGCGCGACTCTCAGGGAAAACTAGCGGGCCGGCGCCTTGCGCCAGCCATGCCAGGCGCCCACCACGACCGGGATGCCCAGCGTGATCCAGGCCAGGACGTCGCCCAGCCCGCCGTCGCTGAAGAGTGCCGAGATCAGCCCGAAGGTCGTCAGCAGGCCGAGCGCGATCGGCCAGCCCCACATGCGCCGGAAGCCTTGATGCTGCTTCATGCCTGCACCTTCATGGCCGGCGCGGGCTCGGGTTGCACAGTGCCGCCGGAGACGCGCGCTTCATGCGCCGCGGCCCTCGGGGACGCGGGCACGGGGTTGCCCCGCTTGAGCCACAGGTACAGACCGCTGCCCAGCACGATGATGGTCGCGATGTCGAGCAGCGCCCAGATGATCTGCATCGGCATGCCGCCATAGTCGCCGAAGTGCAGCGGCTGCGACACCAGCAGCGCCGTGAGGTACCAGGGCAGCTTCGGCACCGCGGTCACCTCCGCTGTCTTGGCATCGACCAGCACCGGCTGGAACAACTTCGACGTGAAGGGCTCGTTGCCGCGCACGAAGAAGGTCGTGTGGTGCGGGCTCGAGAACGATGTGCCGGGGAAGGCGACGAACGACAGCTTCATGCCGGGCGTCTTCTGCATCGCGGCGTCCATCGAGCGCTGCACCGAGGCACGCTCGTTCACCGCCACGATGGGTTCGTTCTTGTAGGGCGCGAGCAGCGAACTGAGCTGGTCGTGCTGCCAGTACTTGATGAGCAGGTCGGCCCAGGTGTTGATCATGCCGGTGGAGCCCACCACGAACAGCCACACCAGCGTGACGATGCCAAGCAGGTTGTGCAGGTCGAGCCACTTCAGGCGCGGGCGCTTCTCGCGCCGCACCGTGCCGAAGTCGAGCTTGCGCATGAAGGGTGAATACAGCACCACGCCCGAGACGATGGCCACCAGCAGCAGCAGGCCCATGAAGCCGAGGAAGAGCTTGCCTGCCAATCCCGCGAAGAGGTCGACGTGCAGTTTGAACATCACGTAGATGAAGCCCTCGTCGAACTTCGGCTGCGCGAGAACCTCGCCCGTGCGCGCGTCGATCGCGACCGACTTGAAGTCTTCCGTGGCTTGCGGCGTGGGCGTGAGCGTGACGAACCACAGGCCGTCGTCATCCTCGGGCTGCGAGACGAACTGCACCACCCGGCCGGGGTGCTTCGACTTCGCGATGTCGAGCACGCGGTCGAGGCTCACGCGCGGCGTGCCCGCGGGCATCTTCGGCGCCTCGACCTCGGTGCCCAGCAGGTGGCCGATCTCGTGATGGAAGATCAGCGGCAAACCCGTGACGCACAGCAGCAGCATGAACACCGTGCACACGAGGCTGCTCCACTTGTGCACCCAGGCCCAGGTCTTGATCTTTCGGCTGTTCATGTTGGGGGCTGTTCCTGAAGGTCGTGTTCTAGAAGCGGTAGGTCGCGCTCGCGACGATGTTGCGGCGCGAGCCATACCAGCAGTCGCCGCGCGACAGACAGGTGCTGAAGTAGACCTTGTCGGTCACGTTGTTGATGTTGAGCGCATAGCGCCAGCGGTCGGTCTCGTAGGCGAACACGAGGTCGGCCAGCGCGATGCCCGGCAGGCGCGGACCGGTGCCGAACTGCGTGTCGCGAAACGAGCTCATCAGGCGCACGCCGGCGCCGGCGGAAAACCCGTTCACGCCGCCGATCGAAAACCTGTACTTCGCCCAGAAACTGGCCTGGTGTTTGGGCAGACCTTCGATCTGCGCATCGGCATCGGTGTAGTTGTAGTGGGCGATCAGGTCAAGGTTCGGGCCAGCCGAGCCCTTGGCCTCGAGCTCCACGCCCTTCGTCTTCGTCAGGCCGCGCTGCGAGAACACGTTGGGCTGCTCCTCGACGATCTGGTTCTTCTCGCGCAGGTCGTACACCGCTGCGCTGAAGGCCAGGGCGCGGTCCCTGGGCTCGTACTTGACGCCGGCTTCCCACTGCTCGCCGCGCAATGGCGTGAAGATGCGGCCTTCGCGCGGCGACTGCGGCGTGAACGACTCGCTGTAGCTCAGGTACGGCGACCATCCCGATGGCGAGGCGTACATCAGCCCGAAGCGCTTGGTGGTGGCGCTGCTCTTTTCCTCGTTGCTGCCCGCGGCGCTGGACACGGCCCTGTCTTGCCGCAGGCCCGCCACGAAGATCCAGTTGTCGAGCCTGACCTGGTCCTGCAGGTAGACGCCCGTCTGGCGTTGGCGGGTGCGCGGCCGCGCATCGCGCACGGGCTCGTCGAGATGGCCGTAGACCGGCGCGTAGACATCGATGGTGTCGAAGGTGGTGCCGCCCCAGACGTTCTCGCGCTGGCGCGCGAAGTCCGCGCCCACGAGCAGCGTGTGCTTCAGCGCGCCGGTCTGGAAGCGGCCCTCGACGTGGTTGTCGAGCGTCTGCGTGCGGTTGCGGGTCAGCTGGCTGTCGTAGTAGCGGCCGAGCACGCGCTTGAAGACCGGGTCGGTGGACCAGCTGTCGAATCCGCTGAACGAACTGCCGTAGTGGTAGCGGTTGTCGTTTTCGTTGTGCGCATAGCGGAAGTTCTGGCGGAAGGTCCAGCTGTCGTCGAACTTGTGCTCGAACTGCCAGCCGAAGGTCTTGCGCTCGCTGTCGTAGTAGTCGCCCGGCTCGCCGATGAAGCGGCTGCTCGGCAGGCGTCCGTTGGGGTTCGGCAGCAAGGTGCCCTCCCACGGCAGGAACTGCGAGCTGCTGCCGCTCTTGTCCTTCTGCCAGAGGCCCTGCAGCGTCAGCGAGGTCATGGCGTCGGGCCGCCAGGTCAATGAAGGCGCGATCACGCTGCGGTCGTCCGGCACGTGGTCGACCTGCGTGCCGGACTTGCGCTGCAGCGCGATCAGGCGGTACGACAGGGAGCCATCGGCGTTCAGCGGGCCGGTCAGGTCGGCCTGGATCTGCTTGCGGCCGAAGCTGCCGAACTGCACGCCCACTTCACGCTGCGCCTCCTGCAGCGGCCGCTTGCTGACCATGTTGACCACGCCGGCGGCGGTACCCGCGCCGAACAGCATGCCCGAGGGGCCGCGCAGCACTTCGAGGCGCTCCAGCGTGTACGGCTCGGTGCGGGTGGTGCTGGTGTAGTAGCCGTAGGCCTGGCGCAGGCCGTCGAGGTAGACGTCGGGATAGGCGCCGCGCACCCGTACGGAGTCGGTGCGGGAATCGAGTCCGTAGGCATCGGAACGCACACCGGCCGCGTAGTTGAGCGCGTCCTGCACATTGACCGCGCCCTGGTCGACCATCTGGTCGCGCGTGACCACGGTCACGGACTGGGGTGTTTCGGACAGCGGGGTGTCGGTCTTGGTCGCGGTGATCGCATTTTTCGCGCGGTAGCCGATCACCGGCGTGATCGCCGTCTCGGTTTCGGCATTCGCGTCGACCCGCACTTCCGGCAGCGCGCCCGCATTCGTCGCCTGGGCCAGCACCTCGCGCTGTGTACAGATCGCCAGACACCCCATCAGCACCGATGCAGCCTTGCGCCGCGCCTCCAACCTCTTCATCCCGGTCTCATTCCAAATATTATTAAGAATGATTCGCATTTTAGTACGTGACTTATTTGTGCCTCCCCCAATCACTGCTCCGATGAAGGGTGTTGCGTTGCGAAATTGCGTCTGCGGGTCCAGGGCGGACCGGCTACCATGCCGCCCGCACGCTTCCCGTGCGTTGGCAAGCCCTCATGCTCAAGCTCATCGCCTTTCTGTTTCCCGCACTGCGCGGTCCGGCTCTGCGGCTGATGGTCCTCGCGGCTGCCATTGCGCTGGCCGGCTGCGCGGGGCTCCCACCGCGCACGCCTGAACCGCCCACCCTGGCGATTGCGGCCTCGCCTGCCACCGAGCTCGGCCGCGCCGCCGTCAGCCTCGACTCCCCGCCCGACGGCCTGAGCAGCATGCGGCCGCTGATCGAGGCGTCTTTTGCGCTCGACGCCCGGCTGGAGCTGATGCGGCGCGCGAAGTCGTCGCTCGACATCCAGACCTACCAGCTCGGCAACGACAAGACCGGCCGCCTGCTGCTGCGGGAAATGCGCAATGCTGCCCGGCGCGGCGTGCGCGTGCGGCTGCTGCTTGACGACTTCTACACGGCCGGCATGGATCGCCTGCTGCTCGGCCTGGCCGCCGAGCCCAATGCCGAGATCCGGCTGTTCAACCCGTTCGTGAACGCGCGCGACCACTCGTCGGGGCGGTGGCTGGAGTTCTTCACCGACTTCCGGCGCCTCAACCACCGCATGCACAACAAGCTGTTCGTGGCCGACGGCGCCATGGCCATCGCGGGCGGCCGCAACCTCGCCGACGAGTATTTCCTGCGCAGCGAGAGCGCGAACTTCATCGATTTCGAGCTGCTGCTGGCCGGCCCGGTGGTCCCCGAGACGGCCGCCATCTTCGACACCTACTGGAACAGCGACGTGGTCTACCCCCTGCAGCGGGTGGCCGGCACCAGCAGCACGCCGCAGGCGCTGAAAGCCGATTTCGAGGAAGCGACCTCCCCGGCCCACGCACCGCCGCCCGACCCGCTGCCTCCCACCGACCTGCTCGGCGACCTGCCGCTGGGCGCCCAGCTCGCCAACATCGACGAGGCCAAGTGGATGCGCGCCGAGGCCCACGCCTCCGCCGACAGCCCCAACAAGGCGCTGGGCGTCATGGCGCAACCCATGGAGCCGCTGGCGCAGCGCTTCCACGAGATGCTGGCCACGGCCAAGTCGAGCGTGGTGGTGATCTCGCCCTACTTCATTCCGGGCGACGAGGGCATGGAGCGCATCCGCATGGGGCGTGAGCACGGCGTGAACATCACCGTCATCACCAATTCGCTGGCCGACAGCGACGAGCCGCTGGTCAACATCAACTACAACCGCTACCGCGTCGACATGCTCAAGCTGGGCGTGAACCTGTACGAAGTCAGCACCCAGCAGCTGCGGCGCAGCGGCCAGTTCCGCGACCTGCTCAAGAAGGCCCGCGGCCGCCTGCATGCCAAGCTGGCACTGGTCGACCGCCAGTGGGTGCTGCTCGGCTCCATGAACCTCGACCCGCGTTCCGCCCGGCTGAACACCGAATTCGGCATACGCGTGCGCAGCTTCGACCTGACGCAGGCGCTGCTTTTCGCCTACGAGCTCGACGACATCGAGGGCGTCTACCGCGTGGTGCTCAAGCCCGACGGCCAGAACGTCCAGTGGATCGGCACCGGCGACGTCCACAACGAGGTGCTCGACAGCGAACCGGATTCGAGCATGCTGACGCGGCTGCAGCTGCTGCTGTTCTCGTGGTTCGTGCCGACCGACCAGCTGTAGGCGGCTGCGGAACGCCAGAGAACCTTGGCGGCCAAAACCTCCCGGCGCGCCAAGTGAAATGCAGAGGACGGTCCTTCCGCGTCATGGCGTCTTGTGGCCGACCCGGTGCTCGTTCCAGCGGCGTTGCAGCAACTTCACCTTCTGCGCGCTCTGTGCATCGACCGGCGTATAGACGACGAGCCGCATGTCCGGCGACTCCTCGACCATGAACGAGCTTTGCTCCAGTTCCATCCGGCCGACGCCGCGCACCTCGAAGCGCTTGGCCCGGTCAGTGCGCATGCTGACATTGTGGTCCGGCCACCATCGTCCGAATTCGGGGCTGGCGATCTGGAGGCGTTCGATCAACGCAAGAAACGCCGGATCGTCGCGATGCCGCCCGAACTCGACACGAAAGCGCGCGAGCATCGCGCGTGCATCGGTTTCCCACTGCGGTATCGCCGCGCGGTGCGCCGGGCTCGCGAACACCAGCCACAGCATGTTCCTGTCTTCGGGCGCGATTGCCGAGAGATCGCCGAACACGGCCGAGAGCGCATCGTTCCATGCAATCACGTGCATCGATGCGGTCGCGAGGTAGGCCGGCCCGGTGACTGCATCGAGCATGCGGCGCAGGTGCGGCGTGACCGCGAGCGAGGGGCCGGGCGCGATCGGCGGCGGTCGGTTGTGCGCCAGCGTGAAAAGGTGCGCGCGCTCGGTTGCATCGAGCCTCAGCGCCTGAGCGATGCGGTCGAGGAAATGCGCCGACACCTCGATCTCGCGCGCCTGCTCCAGCCATGTGTACCAGGCCAGGCCAACGCCCGCGAGGTGGCAGACCTCTTCGCGCCGCAGGCCCGGCGTTCGGCGCCTCGCCGTTGTCGGGAGACCGACTTCGGCGGGCTGCAGACGCTCGCGGCGGCTACGCAGAAACGCGGCCATTTCGGCGCGCGCCAGCATGCGGGTCGGTGGGGTCATTGCGTGAGGCTGGTGGTTTTTATACCTGGATAACTTCCTGTCTTGTCGAGGGATATTAGGCCTTCTACGCTGGTTCTTTCAACTGACGAAGGACCACCGAATGACACCCATCGCCCGCATCAGGGAACGCTTTCTCGACTTTCGCAGCCGGCTCTACGACCAGCACGATCTCACAGTTGTCGACGAGCACCTGCACCCGGAATTTTCGAGCCACAGCCCCAATGTCCGTCCGCTGCTGGAGGCGGCGCGATCGGCCGGCGCACCGCGCCCCGACGTGCGGCCCGCCTACAAGGAGTTTGTGAAGGCCTTCTACGTCGGCTTGCCCGACCTGAAGCCGATGCGCCAGGAGATCATGGTCGAGGATGAAGGCCTGATGGCGATGACGCAGTGGGAAGCGACGCACACCGGCGTCTTCTTCGGCGTGCCGGCCACGGGCAAGGCACTGCACTTCTCGACGGCGGACCGCTATCGCCTGCAGGACGGCCTGCTGGTCGAACACTGGGATGTGGTGGACGTGCTGGAGGCGTGGCTCGCGCTCGGCATCGTCGTTCGTCCCGGGGCCGCGCAGATGTAGAGCTTCAATAGGTTGTTGCGGATGTTCACCCGGAGTGGATTGAGAGGCTGGAAATCGCCCCCCGATCCACTCAACACCCCAACCCGTATGTAGCCGTCAGGACGGCCCAAACACCCCTGCCAAGCACCCTGAGGCCAAGAATCGGATGTTCAGCGGCGCATCGTTGAAGGATCAGTGTCGTTCCGCACCGAGACACCGGCGGCAACCCCTCCCCCTTGAAAGCCCGCCGATTGCCCTTATGATTAGCACTCGCTGCTGATGAGTGCTAACAGCCTCGCTTCCAGTCGATGGGCTGCCGGCCTCCGGTCCGGCACCCGACCATAAACCCGTTTCTTATCCATACATCCAGGAGATGCAATGAAACTTCGTCCTTTGGCCGATCGCGTGATCGTCAAGCGTGTTGACAGCGAAACCAAGACCGCCTCCGGCATCGTCATCCCCGACGCAGCCGCTGAAAAGCCCGACCAGGGTGAAGTCCTGGCCGTGGGCCCGGGCAAGCGCAACGACAAGGGCGAGCTGGCCGCACTGACCGTCAAGGTCGGCGACCGCGTCCTGTTCGGCAAGTACAGCGGCCAGACCGTCAAGGTCGGCGGCGACGAACTGCTGGTCATGAAGGAAGACGACCTGTTCGCGGTCGTCGAGAAGTAATTCAACAAATCCATTCGGAGTAAACAGACATGGCAGCAAAAGACGTAGTCTTCGGCGGTGAAGCCCGCGCACGCATGGTCGAGGGTGTGAACATCCTGGCCAACGCAGTCAAGGTGACCCTGGGCCCCAAGGGCCGCAACGTGGTGCTCGAGCGCTCGTTCGGCGCCCCCACCGTCACCAAGGACGGTGTGTCGGTCGCCAAGGAAATCGAACTCAAGGACAAGCTCCAGAACATGGGCGCCCAGCTCGTGAAGGAAGTGGCTTCCAAGACTTCGGACAACGCCGGTGACGGCACCACCACCGCGACCGTGCTGGCACAAGCCATCGTTCGCGAAGGTTTCAAGCTGGTGGCTGCCGGCATGAACCCGATGGACCTGAAGCGCGGCATCGACAAGGCCGTGACGGCCCTGGTCGCCGAGCTGAAGAAGGCTTCGAAGCCCACCACCACGTCGAAGGAAATCGCTCAAGTCGGCTCGATCTCGGCCAACAGCGACGAAACCATCGGCAAGCTCATCGCTGACGCGATGGACAAGGTCGGCAAGGAAGGCGTGATCACCGTGGAAGACGGCAAGTCGCTGGACAGCGAACTCGACGTCGTCGAAGGCATGCAGTTCGACCGCGGCTACCTGTCGCCCTACTTCATCAACAACCCCGAGAAGCAATCGGCGCTGTTGGACAACCCCTTCGTGCTGCTGTTCGACAAGAAGATCAGCAACATCCGCGACCTGCTCCCCACGCTGGAACAAGTCGCCAAGGCTGGCCGTCCGCTGCTGATCATTGCCGAAGAAGTCGAAGGCGAAGCCCTGGCTACGCTGGTTGTGAACACGATCCGCGGCATCCTGAAGGTCGTGGCTGTCAAGGCTCCTGGCTTCGGCGACCGCCGCAAGGCCATGCTGGAAGACATCGCCATCCTGACGGGCGGCAAGGTCATCGCTGAAGAAGTGGGCCTGACGCTCGAAAAGGTGACGCTGGCCGACCTGGGTCAAGCCAAGCGCATCGAAGTGGGCAAGGAAAACACGATCATCATCGACGGCGCTGGCGCCGCTGGCGACATCGAAGCCCGCGTGAAGCAAGTGCGCGTGCAGATCGAAGAAGCCACGAGCGACTACGACCGTGAAAAGCTGCAAGAGCGCGTGGCCAAGCTGGCCGGCGGTGTTGCCGTGATCAAGGTCGGCGCTGCCACCGAAGTCGAAATGAAGGAAAAGAAGGCTCGCGTCGAAGACGCCCTGCACGCTACCCGCGCTGCAGTGGAAGAAGGCGTTGTAGCTGGCGGCGGCGTGGCTCTGCTGCGTGCCAAGCAAGCCGTGGGCGAGTCGGTCAAGGGCGAGAACGCCGACCAGGAAGCCGGTATCAAGCTGGTGCTGAAGGCCATCGAAGCCCCCCTGCGCGAAATCGTGAACAACGCCGGCGGCGAAGCCTCGGTGGTGGTGAACGCTGTGCTGGCCGGCAAGGGCAACTACGGCTTCAACGCTGCGAACGACACGTACGGCGACATGCTCGAGCTGGGCATCCTGGACCCGACGAAGGTCACGCGCACCGCACTGCAGAACGCCGCTTCGGTGTCCTCGCTGCTGCTGACGACCGAAGCCATGGTTGCTGACGCACCCAAGGACGAAGGCGCAGCCGGCGGTGGCATGCCCGACATGGGCGGCATGGGTGGCATGGGCGGCATGGGCATGTAATTGCTCGCCCCAGGCTGCGCGGCACTTCGTGTCCGCTACGCCTACCCCCTACCGGGGGCGACACCTGCGGACCGGCGAAGCCGGATCCGCGGTGTCTCGCGAGATGAAAAAAGCCCGGCTTGCGCCGGGCTTTTTTCATGGGCGTGACCCGTCCTGACCTGGGTTGACACCTTTTCCCTCAAGAAAAGGCAAGTCAATGGAATCAAGCGTCAAACGCACCCAGCGGGACTACACGC